>CAVWWM010000032.1:0-35839 GCA_963758695.1 uncultured Actinomycetes bacterium | reverse complement strand
TGGCGTGGGTGCAACGGATCAGCATCGGCCGGCCGATGGCGCCTCTTTCTATCTGGGTCCGCAGCACCTCGTGCTCCGGATCGAACTCGCGCATGAAGCCCACCTGGACCAGCCGGCGACCGGTGGCAGCCTCCGTCTCCATGACCAGTTGGGCGTCATAGGTGGTCTCGGCTACAGGCTTCTCGACCAAACCCGCTTGCCAGCCTCGATGCACGCGATGGCGTAGTCGGCATGTGTGGTCGGGTGATGCGATGACTATTCCAACGATCGACGGATCGGCGATCAGAAGGTATGGGTCGTCGGTGACCGCTGATGCGGGCCCGGCGACCTCGATGCAGGCGAGGTCAACATCGGTGATGGTGACCTCGATGTCCTTGATCGAGCGGAGGTTTTCGATATGGCGGGCACCCATCCCGCCGGCGCCGATGACTCCGATGTGCATTTCAGGCCCTGATTACTGCACGAAGCGTGCATCACGCAAGGCCATCGGGACGTCGAGCAGGTCGAGGGCGCCTGTTACGTCGAAGGTAGAAAGTTCCGGTGTGCGTGAAACAGGCCATGTCAGGGGCGCCGTCGATGACGCCGAGGGTGTATGGTCGACGGTCGACGGCATAGCGGGGTCGGGGCGGCCAGAGCCCCGGATTGGGCCGGTCGCCTCGCCTCCGGGCTTGCCGCCCATTGAATCGCCGGACTGGGCTGAGTTCCTCACCCGGGCGCCCAAAGAGGCTAAGGAGGCGACGTGTCGAAAAGGAATCGAATGGCCTGGGCTTTTCTGGCCGTATTCGCCTTACTGGTGGTCGCCTGCGGCCCGATCAGACACGGCGGACACCACGGCGGCGGGTGGACGCGACGACCACGGCGCGGTGGTACCGACACCACTGCTGCTGGCGGGACCGAACCACGGCTGCGGCCGGGACAGAGACCACCGCCGGGGCATCTGCCGGGGGCGACGTGGTTTTCTGGACGAGCCATGGAGAGCCCGATTTGATGTCTCTCCGGAATATCACGGACAACTTCAACGCACTGGGAGGAACCCAGGTCGAGTTGGTGCAGGTGACCGGAGCCGAGACCGAGGCCACCCAGCTGATCACCGCGGTTCGAGGTGGCACCGGCCCCGACGTCTACTTGCTGGACCGCTTCACCGTCGCCCAGCGGGCGGCTGACGGGCTGATCGAGGATCTCACCCAGTTACTCCGATGATCCCCTGGCCGGCCACATCCAGTTCGCCGCCGACGAGGCGAGCTACAACGGGGTGCCCTACGCGGTCCCGTCCGACACCGACACCAGGGCCTTGTACTACAACCGTGGGATGCTCGAAGAGGCCGGCATCGACACGGCACCGCTCGACCCGGCCAACGGCCCCATCACCTGGGACCAGTTGAAGGAGATGGCCAACGAGTTGAACGTCGAGGAAGGCGGGAACTACACCCGCCTGGGAATCGTCCCGGCGCAGACTTGGGCGGGCAGCCAGGCGTGGCACTACACCTACGGGTTCTCGTGGGGCGCCGACTTCTACGACGAGGAGGCCTGCCAGGTCACACCCACCGACCCAGCCAACGTAGAGGCCTGGCAGTACGTCTACGACTGGTGGACCGAGCTTGGCGTGGACAAGGTGGCGGCCTTCTCGGCTTCCGACCAGGTGGCTGACCTCCCGCCGGCGCAGGAGCCGTTCTTCACGGAGCGGGTCGGCTTTCTCATCACCGGGGACTGGAACATCGCCAACATGGCGCAATACGCCCCTGACATGGATTACGGAATCACCATGCTCCCGGTCCCGGACGCGGGGATGGAGTCTTCGACCTGGGCGGGCGGCTGGTCGGTGGTGATCCCGGAAGGGGCCAAGAACCCGGAGGGCGGCTGGGAGTTCATGCAGTACATCGCCGGCGAGGAGGGTCAGAGGACCTACGCCTCGGAGACCAGCCACCTCCCCACAATCGAGACCTTGTTAGCCGAGGAAGGCCTGCTCGATGAGCAGCATCAGTTCTTCGCCGATCTGCTGCCCTCAGCCAATAACCGGCCACCGCTGCCGGTGGGGGCGCTGTACTGGGACGAGTTGTCCGCCGCTTGGAGCGCCAACTATCTCAACGAGGCGCAGCCGGGCGAGGCACTGCAGGCGGTGCAGGACAGAGTGCAGGCGCAGCTCGATCCCTTCTGCGGCGGCTGAGGACGAGAGGACCGAGAAGAAATAGGAGGGTAGGAGGCAGGACGACAAGGCCGGGAGCCGCCAGTCGGCTCCCGGCCAGTCGAGGGACGGGGAGGATCTAATTGGCGACAGCGACCGAGACGGCAGCAGCGCCACCCGAAGACCAGACTCCGCGCTGGACCAAGACGGACGGCGGAACCTCAAGACCGGGCTGCTCTTCATCAGCCCGTGGATCCTCGGCTTCCTGGCTTTTATTGCGTACCCGGTCTACTACACAATCCGTATCAGCTTCACCCGCTTCTCCGGTTTCGGAGAGCCGCTCTGGATCGGACTGGACAACTACGAGCGGATGCTCACCGACACCCTCTTCTGGAAATCGCTCTACAACACTCTCTATTACACATTGCTGGCGGTGCCGATCGGCGTGGCTGTGGCGATGGTGCTAGCCATAGCCATGAACCGCCCGTTGCGGGAGGTGGGCATCTACCGATCCTCACTGGTGCTGCCCTCGGTGTTGCCGTTGTTCGCGGTGTCGTTCATTTTCCTCGCCCTGTTCGACCCGGTGACAGGGATCGTCAATCGGTTCATGGGTATCTTCGGAGTTCCGTCGATCAACTGGTTCGGTGACCCTGCCACAGCCAAGCTGGGGCTGGTGATGCTCGCCCAGCTCGGCGCCGGTCAGATCGCCATCATCTTCCTCGCCGGGCTGAAAGGCATCCCGATCACCCTCTATGAAGCCGCCGAGATCGACGGCGCCGGCGCTATGAACAAATTCTGGAACATCACGCTACCGATGATGACCCCGATCATCCTCTACGACATCATCCTCGGGCTGAGCCTGGGGCTACAGGTCTTCACCCAGGCCTTCATCATCGGCAACTCGGTGGGGGATCCGGCTCAATCCCTCCTCACCTACGTGAACTACCTCTATCTCAACGCTTTTCGCTACAGCCAGATGGGATATGCCGCCGCCCTCTCCTGGGTGCTGTTCATCATCACCTTCCTGCTGGCGTTCGGGGTGTTCCGCTGGTCGCAGCGCTGGGTCCACTACGAGACGGTGGGATAATGAGCGACATCGGCATGATCGAGACGCCGCCTGGCGCACTAGAGGAAGTAGAGGGGACGTCGGGGCGGAAGGCCAGGGGGGTATGGGTGTCCCGGGTGGTGCTCATCGTACTCTCGATCCTGTTCGTCTTTCCCTTCTATTGGATGGTGGCCACCGCGCTCAAGACCACCGAGGAGATGGGTGCCTCCCCCCCGACCTTCTTCCCGCATGAGTTGGTCTGGTCGAACTTCGCGACTGCGGTGAATGCCATCCCGTTTTGGACCTTCTTCCGCAACACCCTCATCATCACCGCCTTCACCGTGTTGGCATCGGTGATCTCCAACCCCTTCATCGCCTACGGTTTCTCGCGGATCGACTGGCCGGGGCGGGACAAGGTCTTCTACATCGTGCTGGCCACGGTGTTCATCCCCTTCCCGGTGTTGATCGTGGCCCTTTTCGACATCTTTGCCCGACTGGGGTGGGTAAACACCTTTCTCCCACTGATCGTGCCCTTCTTCTTCGGGTCGGCCTTCTGGATATTCCTGATGCGCCAATTCCTGATGCAGATCCCCCATGAGCTCTCGGATGCGGCCCGCATCGATGGCGCCTCCGAGTTGCAGATCTTCTTCCGGGTGATCATGCCACTCGCCCTGCCTGCCGTCGGGGTGGTAGGGGTCTTCGCCGTGCTGCACGCCTGGAACGACTTCCTCGGCCCGCTGATCTATTTGCAGCAGGAGGCCAAGTACACCCTGGCCATCGGGCTCAATTTCTTCCGTTCGGCGCACAACGTCCAGTTCAACCTGCTGATGGCGGCCACCACCCTGGTGGTGATCCCGATTGTCATCTTCTTCTTCCTGTTTCAGAGGATGCTGGTCGAGGGGATCACCCTGGGAAGCGTCAAGTAGCCGTGCTCTTCATTCGCTCCACCCGTCTCAACCCGCGGCTGCAGATTGCGTGGACCAGATAAGCGACCCCGCTCGGCACAATTATAAGAGTGAGGGGAAGCCGGAAGCCGAGAAATCCCACCGCCAGCCAGATCGCGAGGGCGGCGATGGAGGTGTGAAATTGACTGAACGAGATCAGAAAGGAATTGCGGATCAGTGTCTTCCAATCCGCCTGATACTCGACCATCACAGGGAAGAGATACACCGAGGTCATAGCGAAGGCGATTGCGATGATCGAGGTCAACACGAAGAATGGCAACTGCGCGGGTCCCGGCAACTGTCCGACCAGTCGGTAATCGACGATGAGCACCACCGCAGTGACCAGCCACATGAGACCGACGCCGAACGCCTGGCGAAAGTTGGCCCGAAGGTGGCGCACGAAGCTGGGAAAGATGCTTGGCTCGTCCCCCCGGCGCCACTCCCGGACCACCCCGAACATGGCGGCGGTGGCGGGAATGAACGTCACCACGGGCAGAGAGGCTGACGCCCAGGCCAGGTTGAGCAGAATCAGTCTGCTGAAGCCAAGCGCCACCCGGTAGGCGCGGCTCTCAAACATGTCCATGCTTGTCGCCATGGTACGTGCGGCCCGTCGGGACTGGCACCTGGAGGAGGTTCGATGAGCATCATAGCCGCCCAGTCCACCGATCTCTTCACCGGCTCCGGGATGTCCCGCTACAGGTGGTGCGGGTTTCCGTTTCTCCACCAATTGAGGAGTCCGCATTTCTCAGGGTGGAAGGGGATCGGCTCTCGACGCCGCAGCCGGTCGACGTCTCGATCGGTGATGCGGACATTCGTCGTTGAAGTATCGGTCGCCGCCGATGCCGATGCCGCCAAGGGAGAGCAACTCCCCGCGGAGGCCGTGTTGGAGGCCATCGGGTCAGATCAGCTCGGCATTCCTTCAACTTCGTGGTCGAAGAGCCGGGTTGGACCGTGTTCATGATCCCCCATTTCCATTACGACCCGGTGTGGTGGAACACCCAGGCCGCCTACACCGAGACCTGGGTCAAGGGTCAGTGGCGATTGGGAAGCAGGATTCCAGTCACCGGGGTTCCCGCTAGTGGCAGCGCACCTCGATGCTGCCCGGCGCGACCCCGACTATGCCTTCGTCCTCGCCGAGTTCGACTACCTCAAGCCCTACTGGGACGCCCATCCCGAGGATCGTGCCTACATGAAGCAGTTGCTCGATGAGGGACGGCTGGAGCTGGTGGGCGGCACCTACAACGAGCCCAATACCAATCTCACCGCTTCCGAGACCACGATCCGCAACCTGGTCTACGGCGTTTCCTACCAGCGCGACGTGCATGGGCGGCGAGCCCGCAACCGCCTGGCAGCTCGACGCCTTTGGCCACGACCCGCAGTTCCCCGGGTCTCGCCGCCTCCGCCGGCCTCACCTCGAGCTCGTGGGCCCGCGGCCCCTTCCATGCGTGGGGCCCCTACCGGATGCCGCCGACCCCCGAGCTGGTCCGATCGGAGACCCGGTCGGATGAACCTCCCCGGGTCCAATTCCCCACGGAGTTCGAGTGGATGGCGCCGAGCGGGGCCAAGCTGCTCACCTGTTACATGGCGGACCACTACTCGTCTGGTTGGTGGATGGATGCCGCTCCCGACCTGGCGCAGGCGGAGGCGGAGACCTACGCCTGCTACCTCAAGCTCAAGGCGCTGGCCTCCACCAAGAACGTGCTGTTCCCGGTCGGGTAGTGACTACACCCCGCCCAACAAATGGGTGACCGAGATCGCCCGCGACTGGAACAGCCGCTACGTGTCGCCCCACTACGTGGTGACCACCCCCCGGCGCTTCTTCGCCGCGGTGCGCGCGGAGGCGGCTCGGGAGGAATCCACCTCCGCAGCCAGACCCGGGACATGAACCCGCTCTACACCGGGAAGGACGTCTCCTTCATCGACACCAAGCAAGCGAACCGTCTGGCGGAGAACGTCCTGCTCGACGCCGAAGCCTTCGCCACCATCGCCTCGCTCGACGGCGCCCGCTACCCCACCGAAGCCATCGACAAGGCGTGGCGGCAGCTGCTCTTCAACGCACACCACGACGGGATAACCGGAAGCGAGTCCGATCAGGTCTATCTCGATCTGCTCGGTGGATGGCGCGAGGCATGGGAGCTGGGACGGGGGGTGCTCGATGCCGCGCTGGAGCACATCGGAGCCGAATCGACACCACCGGGGAGGGTCGGGCGGTGGCGGTGTTCAACCCGTCCGCATCAAGTCGCACCGACCTGGCGCGGCTCCGGGTCGAGTTCGAGCGAGGGAGGCGGCCGCGATCGAGCTGCGAGATGGATCGGGGTCAGCGGCTCGACCTCGTGGTGGAGTCGCTAGTCACGACATCCCGACGGTTCGCTCGACCGAAGCCACGATCGCATTCCTCGCCTGCGACGTTCCCTCGCTGGGTTATCGGACCTACCGGCTGCTGCCCGCCGACGAGCCGTCACCGACCTGGCTGGTCGCCCCAGACGGCATCATCGCCGAGAGCGACCGGTACCAGGTCGAGGCCGACCCGGAACGGGGAGGCGCCCTCGTCCGGTCTTCGACAAGGTCGCCGACCAGCGAGCTGCTCTCCGCCGGTGAAGTCGGTAACGAGTTGCTGGCCTATGGCGAATATCCGCCGCACCCCTACTACGGCGAGGGACCGTGGCACCTCGTCCCCGACGGCAGAGCGAGGGGACGGCGGCCTCCCGTGCCGAGGTCGCGCTCGAACGGTCTTCGATAGGAGAACGGATCATGGTCAGGGGCACGGCGCTTGGCTGTCGCTTCACCCAGGAGACCACGCTTTGGAATGGCCTGGACCGCATCGAGTTCCGCACCCACCTGGATGGGTTCGCCGGTGAGGACACGCTCTTCAGGGTCAGGTTCCCGGTGGACGTCGAGGGGGCGATGCCGGTATCGGGTGTGGCTGGGGCGGTGGTGGGCCGGACCTTCGGGTTCCCCTCGGTGGATGTCGCCGAAGTTCCCTTCACCCTCGACTACCCCGCCTACGACTGGTTCGGGCTGAGCAGATGCTTGAGGTCGAGCTGGGCGAGGATCGGCGCGGGCCATCTCGGTCGCCGAGGTGGTGATGCCCGGCGGGGGCGATTGGGGCGAGCTCGGCGACGAATTGGCCGCGGCGCTGGTCAGCCAGGGGGTGACATCCACCGTCTCGACGGATGACGACGGCCGCTACGGACTGATCGACCTCGACTCGAACCTCCCCGACGCCCGGATCAGCGTTGGAGGCCCCGACCATGAATCGCTTCAGTTCTGCCGTGCTCGATTCGGCCGATCCCGGCCTCCGCTCTGCTGCAGCGCCGCCGGTTTCCGAGGGCGGTTCGGCGCGGGTCTGGGTGTCCGCCGAGGCTCCACTGCAAAAGGTGTGGTCGGCCAACCCGGACCTGCGTGGCCCGCGGGCGCTGCCGGCCCTCATCGTCGCCGGTGACTCCCCGGAAGCGACCGTGGCAGCGGTTCGCCAGCTGCTCGACGACCTGGGTGATGGCAGCGTGACCGTCGACGAGGTGGGTGAGGGCGGTGTCGGGACCGGTCGGGTCGTGGACTACGGCGTGGCTGTGATGAACCGGGGAAACCCCGGGTTCAACGTGGACCCATATGGCGCCCTCCATCTCTCGCTGATGCGGTCGTGTAGCGGTTGGCCTTCGGGCATCTGGATCGACCCCCCGAGGCGCACCCTCCCCGACGGTGGCAACTTCCAGTTCCAGCGCTGGAGCCATACCTTCGAATACGCCCTGACCGGTTTCGCCGGCGATTGGCGGTCGGCCGGAATGCCGGGCATGGCGCAGGCCTACAACCGAACCTTCCATGTGATCGAGATCGAGTCCCATCAAGGAGATCTGCCCGAGAGGCGAGCTTCCTCCAGATCGAGCCAGCCTCGGTGCTGCTGAGCGCCCTCAAGCCGCTGGGGAACCCTATCGCCAGTCAGGCCGGCGCCGATCACGATCCGGGACAGGGCTTGCTGGTGCGGCTCCAGGAGTCGGGTGGCCGGCCCACCGAAGCGACGGTGCGCGCTTTTACCCCGCTATCTGGAGCCTTTCGCACGGATGTGCTCGAGGAGCCAGGCGACCCACTCCCGAGCGGACCGGAGGGACGTAAACGTTTCGCTCGGCGGATTCGAGATCAGCGGGGTCGGAGCGGTCCCCGGAAACTCCGCCGGTCCGCCGGTTTCCGAGCTCGCCCATCTCGGTCCCCGCACTGAGCCCGCACAGCCGGTTTTCGCCGCCTATTGGCTGCACAACAAGGGAGCGGCGCCGCTTGGGTACCAGCCGGTCACGGTGCGGGTCTCGCCTCGCGGTATGCGGATCGAGCGGTCCCTTCAGCGTCGACGTGGCGGTGGCTTCGGAGCGGACCGACATTCCTGTCGCCGGACGAGGTCGAGTTCCGACTGCCTCCGGGGTGGTCGGCAGAGCCGGCACAGAGGATGTTCCGCCTGGCACCGGGAGCGCACCTCGAGTTTTCGGTCGAGGTCACCCCAGCGGTGGACTCTGCGCCGGGGCGCTACTTCGTTGCAGCCCGGATCGGGGACGATGGTGGACAGGTCCACGAGGATGTGGTGACCGTGGAATACCGGAGCGAGGAGCCGTTGGCGGCCCCCGAGAACGAGAGCGAACTGAGGATCGATCCCGCTACCGGCAAGGCCGTTGTTGAATCGCCTCGGCAGGCTCTACCTGAGCTGCGAGGTGATCTCGAGGTAGAACTCCACCGCGAGGATCTCCATCTCAACCCTGGGGAGTCAGGTGAGATCTTTGTCGGCCTGCGCAACGGCACGCTCGACGAGGTGCGGGGAGAGCTCCAGGTGATCAGCCCATTCGATACCTGGGAGATGATCACTCCGTGGACAATGGGTTTCGCCCTCGGCGGAGGTGAGGAGAAGGACCTGGCGTTCACGGTCAGGCCTCCGCATGGTGCTAGGGCCGCCGAGTACTGGGCGCTGGTGAAGGTGATGTACTTCGGGAGAATCCACTACACCGAGACTGTCCGTGTGGTGATCGGGAGCGGAGAGTGACGGGTACACCATCAGGTACAGCCATCGTGGCGACGGTGGGGGGCGGCCAATCGAGGCAGAGATGGTCGAGGCGCGGCTCGCCGCAGTGGCCCGAGGCCCCATGGCCGACTGGCTCCCCGCCGCCGGGGCGGAGGACCGGCGTTGGAGGCGCTGGATGGCACACCTGTTGGTGACCGAGGCGCTGGTGTGGGGTGAAGCAGGGGCTGACCTCGACGCCTCCAGACCGTTCGACCTGGCCTCTCCCACGAGCAACGGGTCGGATCCCGACCTCGCGGCACGGCTCGAAACTGCGGCTCGCGCGGTGTTCGAACGGGTGACATCGGGTGTCGTTGTCGACGACGACGATGTGGCGAGCTATTACCAGCGCAACCTGGATCGATTCCGCAGAGAAGAGCGACGGCTTGTCAGCCATGTGCTTACCGCTGACGCCGCCACCGCCGGCGCCGTTCGGGAGAGACTCGACGCCGGTGAGGACATCGCCTCTCTGGCCGCCGAGTGGTCGATCGATGCCGGCACGCGACACAGTGGCGGCAGAATCGGAGAACTGGGGCGTGGGGAGTTGGTTGGGCTCTTCGAGGAGGCGGTCTTTGCCTGCCGCGAGGGGAGCGCAATCGGCCCCATCCAAACTGATTTCGGCTGGCATGTCGCAGTTGTGGTGGCGGTAATTCCCGCCAAGACCGTGCCATTCGAGGCGGTCCGCTCCGAGATCGAAGCCGACCTGCTCAGCGATGCGCGGGGCCGGGCGTTCGAGAGTTGGCTCGAGGACAGGCGCCGGGAGCTCGCCTCGATCGAGCCGGGATGGGAGCATCCCGGAGACCCACGACTCCCAGACTTCTTTCACCGTCATTGAACCGGAGGTAATCCGATGAGCGCAGGCACCACTACCGAGCACGTCGGTACAGACCCGGAGAATCCGGCTGATACCCGGTCTGATGAGGGCCGCGGGAACGAAATGGAGCGGCGGCGTCTCGGCGGTTCAGGCCTCCAAGTAAGCGTGTTCTCCATGGGAACCATGACCTTTGGCGACGAGTCGGACGAGCCGGAGTCGCACGCCATGCTCGATCGCTTCGTAGAGGCGGGCGGCACCTTTATCGACACCGCCGACGCCTATGCCCAGGGCCGGTCCGAGCAGTTCATCGGCCGCTGGCTTGCTTCCCGTTCCGACCTCAGACCACCTCGTCATCGCCACCAAGGCCTTCTTCTCCACCGGTCCCGACGCCGGTGATAGGGGAGCGGGCCGTCGCCATCTCACTCGGGCATTGGATGCCAGCCTTCATCGGCTCGGGATCGACGTGATCGACCTCTACCAGATCCACTGCTGGGACTCGTCCTCGCCACTCGAGGAGACCCTGGCCACTCTTCACGACATGGTCCGGGCGGGCAAGGTGCGCTACGTCGGTGTCTCCAACGTCACCGGATGGCAACTGCAGCGGTACCTGCTCACCGCCCGCCACATGGGGGCGCCACCGATCGTGTCCTTCCAGGCGCAATACAACCTGCTCGACCGGCATATCGAATGGGAGCTGATCCCGCAGTGTGTCGAGGAAGGGATCGGCTTACTGCCGTGGTCCCCCCTGGGCGGCGGTTGGCTTGCCGGGAAATACAGTCCCGACCAGTTCCCGTCTGGAGCCACCAGGCTCGGCGACAACCCGGCGCGGGGAGTGGAGGCCTATGCCATCCGCAACAACGATCGGACCTGGCGGATACTCGATGAGGTGGGAGCAATCGCTTCTGCGCGTGGAGTCCCACATGCCCAGGTTGCCCTCAACTGGTTGCGCCGCCGACCCAGCGTGGCCTCGGTGATCCTCGGAGCCCGCACCGTCGCACAGCTCGACGAGAACCTCGCCGCCCTCGAGTGGAGGCTGACACCGGAGGAGGGGAAGCGCCTCGACGAAGTAGCAGCACCGGGGCTTCCCGACTACCCCTACGGGTTCATCGAGGACGCAGCCCCCTACCGGCTGTGGGAGCTTCTCGGCACCCGAGCCGGCCCACCACCCTTGGTCGTCTGATGCCAACCCAGGATTGGGAAGTACCCAGGCGGTAGCTGCCAACCCTGGGTTGGGAAGTACCCCCGCGTTGCTCGCCCGCCCTATGGGTTGGGAACCACGACACCTGCGACGAGGGATTTGGCGGCTGATGCGGGCTCACAGGAGAGCTGGAAGACCTCACGGTCCGAGACGCGCCACTTCATTGACACGCCCCCGGCGGGGGACGCGGGTCTGGCACCACGGCGAGACGAGAATGCAGTGCAGGTCTCACCCGCTGGACCGCCCAAAGCGATCTCGATGTGATCGGGTGCGACGAGGTCGGCCCGGCGCACGAGCCAACCAGTCGGAACGTCCAATGTCGTCGAGCCGATCATGAGACGCGTCGGCTGAGCGCCGGCCAGAAGCCAGTGACGTAGGAGATAGAAGCCCTCCCCCCATTCGAAGAGTTGGTCTCCTCCGGCAACCACCGTGTTGGTTTCCACCGACCTGGGCGGCGCCAGGGGGATCCACGTCCCTCCGTCAGCGTCCAGCAGGGCGATGTTGCCGCACATCTCGGCGATGACGGTTCGCCAGGCCGCGTGGATACGGGGATCACAACCCAAAGATGTCAGTGGGAGGTCTGGCAGGGAAGACCAGGAGTCGGTGGCTGGGTGGTACTCGGCGGAGTTGAGCTCAGAGTCGACCACGACGGCAGCGGTTCTCGAGCCAGGCAGCGGCAGTGCTGCTACGCCCCAACGGACCGCGGGACAGCGGTCGCCATGCGTCGGCCATCGGGTCGTAGGCCCCACCGGGGAGCACCAGCACCTCGTCGCCCGTCCATATCGTCGAACTAGCCGCTTGGTATGGCGAACCCTGGCGATTGCTCGGGTGTCGCCGGAGCCGAGATCAATAGCCGTGGAAGCGGCCACATCGATGATCGTGGAGCCGGTCCAAACCAACGTGTCCGAGGACCTCCCCCGTAACGGCCAATCGGGTAGCGGGCGCCAGCTGTTCCGGGCCGGATCCCAGGCCGCCGCCACATCCTCGGTGGTCACTCCGTCGGTCGACCGCACGACAAGCTCGCTGCCGGTCCACAACCATTGCGCCTGACGGACCGTTCCCAACGGGCTCGAATCGAGCTGTCTCCAAGAGTCGGTTGCCGGGTTGTAGGCCGCACCGTCGCTGAGATCTCGCGCTCCTCTGAAAACGGTGCCTCCCCAGATCACGAGCTCCTCGTCGGTCCAGGCGATCACAGCCGGCCAACGAGGCGAGAGCGATCCGCGGTCGAGCAGTAGCCAATCAGCCGACATCGTCGCCTCCGATGACCGGGGATCGACCGCGATCGACGGAGGATCGACAGCGGGCAGCGGCCGATCGACCTCGTTCGTTGGATTCACCCGGGGCGACTGAGACGGGATCGCCCAGACGAGAACCAACACCAGGACTAGGAGGGCGGCTGGGACCCACCCCGCCGCCCTCGGCCGTGGTGGTCGGTCATCGGATGGCCCCAACGTGATCGTCGCGTTGTGGCGGCTCACCTTGACCCCTTCTCAACCGTGTATATCCGAATTGTCGCGCATTGGGCAAGGGGTGCCGGCCTGCGCCGCGATGTCTCGATCGGTCATCGCATAGCCTTGGCCGGAGCGAAGAGGCAAGGGGAGGCAATACGTGGCAGCCGACGCGAAACATCGACCGACCATGCGGGTAGCAGCACTGCAACTCGCCGCGCCATTCGGTGAGGTCGAGGCGAACCGGGCACGCCTCGTCCGCGCCATCCAGAGCTTGGACGAGGGTCTCGACCTGGTCGTAGCTCCCGAAACGGTGATCACTGGTTACGACCTCGATGGATTCGCTCGCGTCGGGCGCGAGTTGGCCGAACCGGTGGAAGGCCCGACGGTATCGGCCCTACGTCCCCTGGCGGCCGATCGCGGAGCGGTGCTGATGACGGGCATCCTCGAAGCGGGGACGGATGGAGCCATCTACGACACGGTCGTGACCGTCCAACCCGATGGCGCAGTGTCGCCCTACCGCAAAACCCACCTGTACCCGACCGAAGTGGAGCACTTTGGCGCCGGCGATCATTTGATGACCATCTCGAGTTCTTTCGGCCGCCTCGGCGTTGAGATCTGCTTCGAGCACGCCTTTCCGGAGATCACCTCCAGTCTCGCTCTGGACGGGGCGTCGGTGATCGCAATCCCGTCGGCCGTTGGCGATGGCTACCGCCACCTGCTCACGCTTCGCACCCGAGCCCGAGCCCAGGACAACCAACTGTTCGTGGTTGCGGCCAACCTGACACGACATGGCTTCTGCGGTGGCTCGCTGATCGCCGATCCCCGAGGCGAGGTACTTGCGGAGGCCGATGAGGAGGAAGGCGCGATTGTCGCCGACCTCGACTTCTCGGTGATGGAGACAGAGCGACAGCACGAGCCGACGCTGCAGCTCCGGCGCACGGACCTTTACCGCTAGGGCTCATGCGTGACGATGCTTGTCCGAGCTCTCGCTGGACTGGGAGGGATGGATGACTGGCTGAGCCGAGCTCGACGGATCCGACGTTGGCCGATCAGGTCAGCAAGCTCTACGACCTAATCGGGGGATACCACGCAACGCATATGGTCGACATCGGACGCGAGCTGGGTGCATGGGCAGCGCTGACCCAGAGTCCGGGCCTCACATCCGATGGGCTGGCTAGCAGCATCGGCACCGACGCGTTCTATACCGACGTGCTCTGTCGTACCGCCTTTGCCTTCGAATTGCTTGAACGAGAGGGTCCCGGTTGGCGGATGTCGGCGCATTTCGACCAGATACTCGGCGACCCTGATTCGAGCTTTTACCTCGGCGGCGCTGCCGGTGTGCACATGGAGGTGGGCAAGGATTACGCCAACTATGCGCGTCATTTTCGGGAAGGGTCCACGACGCCCTACCAAGAGCACGATGAGCCCTTCATGCGTGAGGTCGCCGAGGGGCTCAAAACGCTTCCGCGCATATTCCTCGATCTGGTCTTGCCAAGGTTGTCCCGCCTCGGCGACCGGCTCGAGCAAGGCGGCAGAGTTCTCGACGTTGGTTGCGGTGGGGGTTGGGCGTTGGTGCAGATCGCTGAGCGGTTTCCACAGGTCAGCTGTCTCGGCATCGATGTTGAGCCGTACTCGGTCGAGTTGGCGCGCCGCCTCATATCCGACCACGGGCTGGCCGACCGCTGCGAGGCGAGGGTATTGAGCGCGGACCAACTCGGGGAGGAAGGCGGATTCGATGTTGCGACCAGCTTCCTGGTCGTTCACGAGATCGCTCCTGAGCTGAAGCCGGCGGCGTTCGCCGCGGTTGCGCGAGCACTCAAGCCGGGTGGTTACTTCCTAATCTTCGACGAGGTGTACCCGGTCACCGACGATGCGCTACGGACAATGCCAACGCGCTTCGCTGCCTTGGCACAGTGGTACGAGTTGACCTGGGGCAATGTGGTCGACACTCGGGCCGGGCTGGAGGAGCTATGCAGCCAGGCGGGGTTGATCATCAACGACGAGACAAGCTTCTCGCGCTTTCATATCGTCGTGGCCGAGAAGCAGGAGACCTTCAGTTCACAGGCGATGCCCGAGAGCCTCACGTGACCTCGCGCAGCTCGGCCGGTTGCGACGTCGAAGACGAAACCGCGCACACTTTCTTTTTTGGGAATGAATGGGCTGTCCTTGATCCGGGCGATCGACTGGCGGACGTCCTCGTCGACATCGTCGAAGCATTCGGCGGACCACGGCGGCCTGATCCCCACGTCATCCTGGATCGACTGCCCGAACCCGTCTTCGGTGAAGGTGAGCATGCCGCAGTCGGTGTGATGGATGAGGATGATCTCCTCGGTGCCGAGTAGACGCTGTGAGATCGCCAGCGATCGGATCTCGTCGTCGGTTACCACTCCTCCGGCATTCCGGATGACATGCGCATCACCTTCCTGGAGACCGAGCGCGCCGTACGGGTTGAGGCGGGCGTCCATGCACGCCAGCACGGCGACCTTCTTGGCCGGCGGGAGGGGAAGGGGTCCGGTGAAGGTTGAGGCGTAGGCCGCGTTGTTCTCGAGCAGGGTATCGGTGACGCTCACGAGCTCTCCTTGATGGTGAAGGACAAGACGCGGGGTGAGGGACTCTCGGGCGGTGGCGTCTCAGGAGCGCAAGCAGCGGGCCATGCGTGTCGAGTTCGCCCGAGAGCGAGCACACACGCAGCGACACATCGACCAAGGCATCGTCAGCGACGCTACGACGGTCCCGCGGTGGCGTCAAGCGGTTGGCCGATCTCCGGTGGGGCGAAGCCGCTTGGGCTCTCGGCGGGCCAATAACCACCTGCCTCGCAGTTCACCCCGTTGTCTCCCAGAGCCCGACGACGTTGCCCTCGGGGTCACGGAGGTAGGCGTACGCACCCATGCCGGGAATCGCGGTCCGACTCCGAACAACACTTCCACCGGCGGCTTCGACGCTCTTCAGGGTCTCGTCGATCGAGTCGACGTCGACGGTGAGCACCGGGACCGACAACTCCTCCGACCGGTTGATGAGCCCACCATTGATCGCACCGGGCTCGGTTGGCATCTGTTGGTCATCGACCGGCACGGTCGTCACCGACGTGTAATCCATCCCCTCCATCTCCTCCAACTGCCACTCGAATACGGACCCGTAGAACTCCTTGGCCCGGGCCAAGTCGTCCGCTGGGATCTCGAAGTGCACGACCTTGCGCATTGCTGCTCCCTCCGCATGTGTAGGTCCTCCTCAGAATAGGCGGTCCGGGTTTGAGCGAACTTTGAGCGGCGATTGCTATGCCGGCTGTGCGGGGGACTTCTGTGAGCGCCGCCAAGTATCGTTCGGTGATGGGCATCGCGGTCCTGGGCCCGACACGGGCGGCCGCGGGGGGTGAGCCGGAGGGGGATGAGATGATCATCTGTCACGAACACGAGTTCATCTTTCTGAAGACTCGGAAGACCGCAGGCACGAGCCTCGAGATCTCGTTTTCGGAGGTCTGCGGCGATCGAGACATCATCACGCCGATCTCTGCCGAAGACGAACTGCTTCGAGCCCGGGGGCCGCAGAACTTCAAGATAAGGCGGTCTGGAGGCGCTCGCGAGTGGATTGGCCGGCTTACGTCAAGTAACGCCGATTTCTTCTACAACCACATGACAGCAGAGAACATACGATCTTTGATCGACGGGTCCATTTGGACCAAGTACTACAAATTCTGTTTCGAACGGAACCCTTGGGACAAGGCGGTGTCGTTGTACTTCTGGCGGACTCGCGGCCAGGAGCCTCGTCCGTCTCTGCTGAGCTTTTTAAACACGATCGACGCAGACTCGTTATCGAACTTCGGTATCTACAGCATCGGGGGGGATGTCGCTGTTGACCATGTAGGCCGCTACGAGGACTTGAAGTCGGAAGTCGAAGATATCAGGGCCTTGCTCGACCTCACACCAGGCGTTGAGCTGCCGAGAACCAAAGCGAGCTGCCGCGTTGACTCGCGACACTACAGCGAGATAATGGGAGAAGAGGAAGAGGAAATAGTTGCGCGTGTTTGCTCTAGAGAAATTTCGCTGTTCGACTACAGGTTCTAGGTGAGCCATAGTGGGCAGTCTTGGGTGTGCGCACCCGGGCTTGCCGCGTTTGGTCGGTTGAGATAGTCGACTGATGCTGACTCCAACAGAGCAACCCATGCCCCGGGAGTCACTCGTACGCAGCGGGCTAGCCAACCTGTACGTGCGCGACATCGGGCGCGGCGTTCCGATCATCGTGCTTCACGGGGGGCCCGATTTCGATCACGAGTACTTCTTGCCCGAGTTGGATCGGTTGGCCGAGTCGGTCCGACTCATTTACTACGACCAGCGGGGACGCGGCAGGTCGTTTTCGGGGGAAGGTGCCGACGATGTCACCTTGGCTGGTGAGATCGAAGACCTCGATCGAGTCCGCGAGTGGACCGGGCTCGATGCGGTGGCCGTTCTCGGGCACTCATGGGGCGGGGTTCTGGCGATGGAGTACGCCATCCGCCATCCGGAACGGGTGACACATCTCATCCTGATGAACACCGCGCCTGCGTCGAACGCCGGCATCCTCGAGGTCCGCCGACACCTACGAGAGCGGCGGTCTCCCGAGCAGTCCGACCGGATGAGAAAGATCGCTTCGACCCCGGCTTTCGTACAAGGCGACATTGACGCCGAGGCTGAGTATTACCGCATCCACTTCGCTACGACGCTCGATCCGGAACTCCTCGACGATGTGATTCCTCGTTTCCGGGTGAACTTCACCAAGGAGAGCGTCGTCGCGGCGAGAGCTATCGAGCATCGTCTGTACGAGCAGACTTGGTCTTCCGAGGATTACGACCTGATACCGCTGCTGCGACTACTTGATGTTCCCGCGCTCTTGATTCATAGTGAATACGACCTGATCCCAATCGATGTTGCACGGGAAATTGCGGCGGCGATTCCCGGGTCTCGACTGGTCGAGCTCGACGGCTGTGGCCACTTCTCCTATCTCGAACAAACCGACCGGGTCCTCTCCGTCATCGCAGAGTTTCTGGCTCGGTACCAATGAGATTCGATTGGAATCGAGTCTTGAGCGACGCTGCGCTGCCCTCACGCATCTGCGAAGACACGGCTCCAGTCGTTCTTGACGCTGACCACAGTCCAGCTCTCGTCGCCGGCGCGTTTGATCGCGTCTTCGGCCCCGGTGACGTAGTCGAACTCGCGCCCAGGGTCGTCGTGGAGGACCAGCAGGCGCAAGGCGGGTCGGTCGGGGCCCCCGGCGTAACGCAACATCGGAATGTCGCCATTTGAGTTGCCGCCGGCGACGATGGGACGGCGGCCGATCCTGCTCCAGATCCGAACCGGCTTCACTGGGCCATCGTCGAACACATCCGGTTCTGCGAGGTAGACAATCGATCCACCGTCTTCGTCGTCCACGTACCGCAGACTGTTAGAACTGCCCACGACGCGTTCCGGCGGAATGCCGTAGATCGGTCCTGTCACCGGCCGCATAAAGTCCCGGTCGCCTCCCGAGGCGATGTAGTTGGCGAAGCCGTTGGCCTCCAGGTAGCGCAACAACTCGACCATCGGCAGATAACCGCAGTCGCGAAAGATCCGACCCAGGCTCGGATGCTCGCAGTCGTGCAAATAGCTTTGCGCCGACGACTGATATTCATCGACGGTCCACCCGGCGAAGGCCTGCAGGAGGCCGCCCATGAGGATCCTGACGTCGGTGTCATCACCGGCGTAATGCTTGGTGATCACCCCGCCCAGCCAGTCGAAGTCCGACTCGGACGCCGCTTTCCACGGCTGGCGCTCACGCAGCGAGTCATCCTTCTCGGCCATCTCGGCGAGACGTTTCAGGATGAAGCCCAACTCGATTGGCATCGGTTTCTCGCACCAGAGCGTGCCATCGTTGTCAAAGACGGCAACCCGCTCATCATCGGGGACATTCGCTGCCACCAACTCGACGAAATCGACTATCGCCGCCTTTGTTGGTGTGTCGTTCCACGACTCGAGTGGTTCCGCCAGGTCAGGCATAAGCGCGCCTCCTTGCGATTCAGCCGGACCAGTTAGTTCTTTCCAGCCGGTCGTTGAACCTGATCCATGCCGGTTGCGTAACCATGCTCTTTGATGAGATCGGCGATCGTCGGATCGAGATCGCTCAGGCCCTCCTTGGCGCCAGGCAATCCGACCTTTGTCAAACCGGTCCGGATCGGCGATTGGCCCGTGATGAACGCGGCTCGACCCGCGGTGCAGCTCTGCTGGCCGTACCAGTCGGTGAACATGGCTCCTTCGCGACCAATGCGGTCGATGTTTGGTGTCCGGTAACCCATCGACCCGTGGTTGTAGGCGCTGACGTTCCACCACCCGACGTCGTCGCCCCAGAGAACGAGGATGTTCGGTTTGTTTGCCATTTCCCTCTTCGGTTTAAGCCAGCGGTCAACCTACCCGCCGCTCTCGACACCGGCTGTCGCCCACCACCCGAGGTTGGGACGGAAGGCCCTAGCGGGCACGCCGGTTGCATCGGTGTCCAGCCGGTATACGAGCCCGGCTCCAGGCTGAGATCGCCTTTGTTCCTCGCTCCAGTCCTCGGTTGCCGAGGTGACGTAGAGCCGGTGCAGCCCGGCCCCGGCAAAGGCGCACGCCGAGGTCTGTTCGGCGGGAATGGGAAGCTCCTGTCTCAGCACGCCGTCCGGTGAGTATCGACGGACTTGCCAGCCGCCCCAGATCGCCACCCAGAGATCGCCCGCGGTGTCGACGGTCAGGCCATCAGGAGCACCGACAGTCTTGGGTACCTCGACAAGGACGCGTTCATCGGAGATCGTGCCGCTTTCGGGTTCGAAGGCAAAGGCGTGGATGGTGCGCGTCCCGCTGTCGGCGAGATACATGGTGGCGCCGTCGGGGCTCCAGTCCAGACCATTCGAGATCGTCATGCCGTCGCGGACCATTTCGGTGTGCCCGTCACCGTCGAACCTATAGAGGGCGGCGCCACCCACCTGGTCGGCTTTGGTACCCGCCCAGAACCGGCCCTGTGGGTCGCATGCGGCGTCGTTCATGCGCGTCCCGACCGCGGCCACATCTTCGGTGAGCGAGCGGACCTTGCCATCGGGGGATAGGTGGAGAAAGCGCCGATCGGCCGCCAGCAGCCAACCATCGTCCCCCTCCACCGGCGCCACCGCACCGACTGTTCCCGATACCTGATAGCGATCGACCTCGATCAGGTCACCGTTGTCGCCGATTCGGTGGCGGTAGACGCGGCCGGCCAGGATGTCCACCCAAAGCAACTCGTCGCGGCGGGCGTCCCATCGGGGGCCCTCGCCCAGCACCGTCTGGTCGGTCGTGCAGGCGACTGCCTCGCCCATCACCACCGATCCTGCAAAAGGGCGGCGTTGTGGTCCCACCTCAAGATCCGTCATCGCCACTGTAGAAAGCCAGGTCCCGGTGAAGGCATCGCCATCGAGTGCAACAACGAGCCGGGTCGGACCCCCGCCCACCGCTTGAAACTGGAGCACTTCGCCTCGGAAAACCGGTTCGATCCGGACCTCCTCGATCACGGCACCCGACCATCCCAGGGCAACGGCGCATGCGACTGGGTCGTGGTGGAAGTTGAGCAGGTCGTCGGGCAGGGAGGTGTGGGCCCGAGCAAGTTCGGTCCATCTCGTTGTCCTCCCCGTAGGCCCGTGCTTGGTGGGCGAGCAGTTCACCCATCGGCCCCGAGGCAGCCAGGCGGGGCAGGTCTCTGGTGCGCAGGTGCGCTCCAAGTGTGGCGTGAAGGGGGACCATCGTGAGCCGGTCGAGGTGAGCCACCACCAGCGCCGCACCGGTGTCGCATTGGACGTTCCAATCGGCTTCGGGCCCCCAATGGGGCAGGCCCTCATCGGGCGGCCGAACCCAACCTCCCATCACAACCACCGGGACTTGGTCGAGACTGCCCGGGCGAGCCTGCTCGAGAAGAGCCAGGTTGGTATACGGACCGATGGCCACCACGGTCGCGTTGCGCTCGATGCTCTGCGCGAGCAGGTCCAATGCTGAACCCGGTGGCGATGGTTGTGCGGCGACGGGCTCGCGCCAGTACCGCTCATGGTCGGGAAGACCACCCATCGTCCGACCGGTGGTCAGAGAGACCGCAGCGCCGGCTGCAACAGGGATATCCGCGCGACCGGCCAACCCGAGGAAGTGCGCCAAATAGCCGGCGCGGAGTCCCTCGGGGTCGGCAGTGGTGGTGATGCCGACGACCTCGGTGTCGGGCCAACCGAGGACCATGGCGAGCGCGCAGGCATCATCGGTGTCCCCGGCAAAGTCGGTGTCCAGGTGGAGCAGCATCGGAGCCCCGCAGTATCGTCCTGTGGCGGTCGCGCCCCAATGTGCAGAGGCCGGCTATCGGCCAGGGGTGCATCGAGGAGGTTCAATGGACAGGGTCGTCGTCACCGGTGGGTCGGGGAAAGCGGGACGGGCCGTAACGCGGGAGTTGGTCGACACCGGCTACGACGTGGTCAACGTGGACCTCGTACCCAGCTCCGATCCCGCGTCTCCTTTCCTTGCCGTCGACCTCACCGACCTGGGCGAGGTTTTCGAGTGCCTTCATGGCGCCGATACAGTCGTACACCTGGCGGCAATCCCGGCGCCGGGCCTCCGTACCGAGACAGAGACCTTCCAGATCAACACCATGAGCACATTTAACGTGTTCTCGGCTGCGTGTTCGCTTGGCTTGCGTCGGATCGTCTGGGCATCGAGCGAGACCGTCCTCGGATTGCCCTTCGAAGACGAGCAGCCTGACTATGTACCGGTGGACGAGGGGCAGACGCCCTTCCCCCAGTCTTCCTACGCACTCTCCAAGTTGCTCGGCGAGCACATGGCAGCACAGTTCAATCGCCGCTTCGAGCGTGCCCTTCGTCGGGCTGCGATTCTCAAACATCATGGAACCGGCCGATTACGACGGGTTCCCCGATTTCTGGGATGACCCCACGCTGCGAAAGTGGAACCTGTGGGGTTATGTCGACGCCAGAGATGTCGCTGCCTCGGTGCGGCTCGCTTTGGAATCCGAGATCTCGGGAGCGGAGGTCTTCATCGTGGCCGCGGACGGACACCGTCATGAACCGTCCCAGCGCCGACCTCGTCGATGAGGTCTACCCGGAGATCCCGGTACGTAGGGCAATCAGTGGATTCGAGACGCTGCTCGCCATCGACAAGGCGCGTGCCAGCTGTTGGGCTATCGGCCGGGTCATTCCTGGCGCGACCACCTCGGGGAGCGCTGAGGGTCATGTTCTGGCCCCATGCCTCGGCGGCCTGCTCTGGCCTACCGCTGGAGGAGGATCCACTGCAGGCCTGCCAGCGCCCCGAACCCGACAGGGCGAGCACGGCAAGGTAGGCGACGGCGAGCCGGTCCGTGCCTCGAAGCGTGAGCCAGGGGAGCGCAAACGCCAGCAGGGCGATGACCACCACCACCGCCAACTCGACGGAGTCTTGGGGATTGGGCACTACCCAGACCCGCCAGGTGATGGCTACCCACACCGCCTCTGAGAGCAGCACCGCCGACGGCACCACTACCGCCCACGGGGGTGGACGGGCGTCGCTCATGCCCACCCGGCCGCCGCATAGGCCCAGCACCGGGCCGGATATCAGGGCGACGCCTAGCCAGATCGAAGCCGCAAGGCCGATGTTCGCGGTGGAGGCCACCGGATCGCCCCGGAAAAGTAATAGAGGTAATAGACGACGATCCCGACCACCATCGCCACCGCACCGGCGAGGGCGCCCGGACCGGGCGCCTTGGCGTTGTGCCCCACAAGGAAGGCGGCAACGGTCCAGGGAGCGGCGATGTTGCCGAGGACCGTGAACGCTCGCCACCACAGGTAGGGCGACGGTGTGTCGCCGGCGATCGACAGCAGTCCCAAGAGGAGGCCTACGGCACCGGCGACGATGAGGGGGCGGGCAAGCCTGCCGGTCACGCCTGGGCATGACACTCGTCGTCGAGCGACGTGTCAATCTTCGGCCCGGCGATGCCGGGCGCTAGTGAGTGATCACCCGGTCAGCAGGATTCGACTACAACCCACTTTCCGCCGAGGCGCCTCCGGCGGAGTCTCCACGGGGCGGCGGCAAGTGATCAACCGGGCCGCACCCGGATTGTGTTCGACCAGGCCGATGCACCGGCGCTGTTGAAGGCCTGGACCCGGTAGCGGTACAACCGGCGAGCCAAGACGGTGGTGTCGGTGTATGTGGTCGTGTTTTGGCCGACCTGAGCCACCTGGACGAACTGCCCGTGTGGACCCAAGGCGCGATGCACGTTGAACCCGGTCTCGCTGTTGGAGTTGTCGGTCCAGTTGAGCCGGACGCTTGTGGGCGAGAGGACGGTTCCGATGAGCCCCGATGGAGCCGCCGGCGGGTCGATTTCGTCACCGACAGGTGTGAGGCGCAAGGCACGGTGGCCCGGCGGGCCCGAGGCCCAGGCCGCGATCTGACCGGCATTGTTGATGTCGCCGCCACCGAAGATGAACCATCCGAGTGACGGATCGATGAGCGAGTTAAGCGATCGCATCCCGTCGGCGTCGGTGAAGACGAAGCCCGCCGATAGCCTCTGACCGACAACGTCACCCGCATTGTTGATCCCAGACGCCCGGTTGAAGCTGCCAGTCCCACCGAGGATCACCATTCCGACGCCGTCGCTGTAGCGGAAGATCCGCTCGACGTTCCCGGTGGCGCTCGTCACATGGCCCGCCACCTGGCCGGAGTCGTTGATGGCATAGCCCCAGCTGTGCAGGAACCCTGCCGGCACTCCGAGATCGGTGAATGTGTTCCCGCTGATCCGAAAGGCCCGGGTGTTGCGCCACCCGGTGATCTGACCGACGTCGTTTATCGCTTGGGCCTGCCCGTCGCTCGCCGGTGTGAGGTCGACGAGGCCTGACAATTCGTCGAACTTGAAGGCGTGGATGGGAAAGGTACCCCCGTCGGTGTAGGAGTACCCGACGGTCACGCCCGCAGCGTTGATCCCGCGTGCTTCGCTGAAGCTGCCGGTCCCGAGCGTGCCGAGGTCGAGGGGGACCCCGTCCTCCCATCTGACGGCGTGGCCGATGTCGGTCGGTGTGCTCGTCATTGCCGTGCCGGCCACGAATCCGGTGTCGCTGATCGTGCGGGCGTATGTCCTGGGCCTGCCAGCCGGTCCAGGCAGCTCGATCATCCCGGTCTCATCCGTGTACAGGAAGGCCCGGGTACCGGTTGGGCCGAGCGACCAGCCGACCACGTCGCCGGCGTCGTTGATGCCCATGGCGACGCTGGAAGAGTCACCCGGAAGGGTGCCCAGGTCTTCGACCTCGTAGGTGGGGGGGTCGACCTGGAAGGCTGGATGTATTCCGTCCGCAAGGGCGGCTACCGGATTCCCGCTGATTGCTGCCAGAACAAGACCAACGAGCGTGGTACGTAGCAAGCCCCTGCGCATGGTCGTCCTCCTCGACTGCCGGCTTGTGGGCGTTTCCGCAGATCTCTGGTTTCTAAGTGAGGGGTGTCAACACCTGCGGTGAATCGCTGACCGGGAGACGACAGGCAATACGCTCTTTGACCGCTTTCTGGTTCCCAGGACATCTCCTGCTGCGAGAGGCTGGCTTGGGCCAAGCAGAAAGGCAGCAAAGCCCGGGCTCGAGCGGCCTCTACTCTTTCATCAGATGGGGGAGACACCGCAGACCCAATACGCCCAAAACGGCGACCTGCATCTTGCCTATCAGGTCGTCGGCGAAGGTGACTTGGACCTCCTCCTCATCGATACCTGGGTACACCACGTCGAGGCAGTCTGGGACTTCCCCGACTTCGCCCGTCTTCTCCGACGGCTGAGCTCCTTCGGCCGCCTCATTCATTTCGACCGGCGGGGGACCGGGCTATCCGACCCGGTGCCGCCGAATCAACTCCCAAGTCTCGACGAGCAGGTCGGGGATGCCATGGCCGTGATGCGGGCTGCGGGGTCACCGGAAGCGGTCCTGATCGGAATTAACGACGGCACGATCATCGCACTGCTTCTCGCAGCGCAGCATCCTGACCTGTGTAGGTCGCTGATTCTGTTCACGCTGACCAAAGCCCACTCCATGGCGGGAGGGATGCCCATGGAGTCGATCGACGCGGTGATCGAAATGATCGAGAAAGACGCGGTGGCCGGCACCAGCGGCGTGGAGATGTTGGCGCCGAGCCGGGTGGGTGATGCGGCGTTCGACCGGCATTTGGCAAGGCTTCAGCGGTACGCCGTTCGTCCCGGCGTCATGGGGCACTACTACAGACAAACTATGGAGGCCGACCTGGGCGACATGCTCTCGACGATCCGCAAGCCCACCCTTGTCCTCAACCGAACAGGCAACCAGATCGTGCCCCTGGAGGACTCGCGTCGCGCCGCTGCGGCAATCGAGGGAGCGAGGTTCGTCGAGCTGCCCGGAACCGATCACCTCGTTTTCTCGGAGGGGATCGACCGTCTCCAAGACGAGATCGAGGAATTCCTTGTCGGGACGCGGACCGGAGCAGATCCCGACCGGATCCTCACCACGCTGCTATTCACCGACATCGTCAACTCGACCACCCTCGCCGCCGAGGTGGGCGACCGCAGATGGCGGGATCTGCTCGACCAGCACTTTGATGTGGGTCGAGCGCTGCTGGAGCGCTTCGGAGGTCGAGAGGTCGAAACCACCGGAGACGGGTTCTTTGCCTCGTTCGATCGTCCCGTCGCCGCGGTCCGTTATGCAATGGCGATGGTCGACGCCATGCCCGAAATTGGTTTGCAGATCCGCGCCGGCGTCCACACCGGTGAAGTCGAGGTGCGCGGCCCGAAGCTCGGAGGTCTCGCCGTCCATATCGCAGCCAGGGTTACGGCGCTCGCCGGTGACAGCGAAGTACTTGTTACGAGCACGGTGAAGGACCTTCTCGCCGGGTCCGAGATCGTGTTCGAAGATCATTCAGAACACGAGCTCAAGGGGGTGCCCGGATCGTGGCGGCTCTTCCTGGCCACCGAGCCAAGTGCCTGAATCCCCTCGCCGGCCACCCAAGGAGTACTGAGCTGCAGCACCACGGAGACCTCGGGAATCTCAAAGTCGGCGCGACCGCGACGGGGCTAGTCCTCCAGTTGCAATGTCGCCCACGTGAGGGTGTTGTTGGTCACGCTTCCTGGGGCGTTGGAGATGAAGGTGTCGCGTTGCCCCTGAAACCCCTCGTCCTCGTCACGACCCTCGAGCCTCACCCCCAGTTGTGGAGGAGCTGCCGCGAGCCCGACCGACCCCCAGGGCACGGCGGCCTCGAGCAGGAAACTTCCTTCGCCCAATTCGGTCGCGGCAGCCGTGATGACACTCGAGTCGATGGAGTCGGCGTCGTCGAAAGGCCCCTGCCCGTTCCCGTGGACGAACCACACGGCTACTCCGTCCTCAGCAGGGATGAATGCCAAGTGGAAATCTGACTCGATCGGAACGCCCGGCTCACCGGGGCCGGGATCATCCCGGCTGGCGCCGCGCTCTGGGCAGGTGGCGAAATCGTCGGCGATCAACGCCTGATCTCGTTCACCTGATCCGGTTCCCAACGAGACCGTGATAGTGTCGCCGACCCTCATACCACCGGTTGACACGGCATTACGGACGGCGACGTCGTCGGTGACGGTCGCCTGCAGGTACAGGTTCTCGTCATCGAAGGCAAGGCGCCAATCCGCCGCGTAGTCGCCGGGGCCTGACCAGAGCTCGGTCCCACAATGGAAGGCGTCGGCTTCGATGACCGATCCGGGTAATGCCGCCCAATCGGTGTCGTCGCCATCGATGGTGAGCGGATCGGTGGCCAGCACGATGCCTGACTCAGTGGCGATCGATGACGGCACGGTGGTCTCGATGGCGAAGGTGCTGTCGGTTGGTGGACCGGGGTCGGGGCGTAAAGCGAAGAAGCCCACCAACACCAACAAGACGGCAGCCACGCCTCCAGCCACGAGGGGCCATCTCCTCTGAAGCCGTTTCTCGATGCGGCGTGCCTCTTCGTTGTCCGGTTCGATCTGCAGAACCTGGGCGACGGCGGAGTGGGCCTCGTCCTTCTTCCCGGACTCGAGAGCTGCCTTGGCCATGGCAAGCAGCCGGGCCACCTTCCAGGGTGGAACCGGCTGCTCCAAGTCCTCGACCGAATCAGCCGGCGGTGGCCTCTCGACGACTGCGACGTCCTCGGTCGTTGGTAGGGGTGTTCCTTCGATTGGCGCGGAATCGTCCGCCGCTGCCGGTTGTGGCGTTGCTTCGCCGGAGAGGGGTTCGTCTGTCGCCACTGCCGGTGTCGCTTCGCCGCCGGGGTCGGTGCCCGACGCGGCCCGGCTTTCTGGCACCTCGACGTCCCGATCGGGCTGTGCGGCTTGCTCCGCAGTTGAGACCGCCTCAGGTGGAAGTTCGGCGACAGCCCTGGCGGCAACATCGAACACTCGACCGTTGGGTGCCCGCAGGTAGAGCACGGGGGTTCCCCACTCCACGTCGTTTCCTTCGCCGAGGAGGGCAAGGCGGGCCCGGCTGCATGCCGAATCGATCGGTTGGCCCTTGGCGACGGCCTTGTAGAACTCGTTGCAGAAGGCGATCGCCGCGCCGTCGGTGATCTCGAACTGCATGGCGATCACCGCGGGGATGCGACCTCTCACCAGGGCCTGGGCAACACCGGCAAAAGGATCCTGTGCGGAGTTGCGTGCCCCCTCGCAGGCGTTGAGGAGCACCAGGCGGAGCGCGTTGAAGTTCTGCAGGAGCATGGCCAGCGTGGCGGCAGTGACCATCCGGCTCGTCCCCGCGTCGTTCTCGAAAGCGAGCACACCCTCCTTGCCGTCGAATCCGCCATGCCCGATGAAGTGGAGGATGTGGACGTCGTTGTCACTCAGGGCATCGCGCAAGCTGGTGAGCCGCGCATCGTCGAGAAATCGGACCCGGATCTGTCCCTCATCGATCGGCCTGGCCAGCGCCTGTTGCAGCCGCTCCTGTTCCTGGGCAACGTCGAGCACCGCGATGTCAGTCGGATTCGACACCACAACCAACACGTTCAGGGGGGTTGTGACCGAGAGGGTCTCGATCGGATGAGGAAGATCGATGAAACGCACCAATGGCGTGTCGGTCAGCAAGCTCAGGAAACTGCCCAGCGAATCCGAGTAGAGATATTCCCAGGGGACCGACGCAAGTTCGGGCACCGCCGAGAGACGCAGGCGGACCCGGAGACCCTTGCCATCGTCCTGCGCTTCGTTGAGGCTCACCTGGAAGGCGGTCCCGATGTCACCGGCAAATACGGTGTCGTAGAGCTTCGTCCCGAACCGCAGGGCGGCATCCCACTGGGGGGAACCAAC
The DNA here is from genome assembly GCA_963758695.1 of uncultured Actinomycetes bacterium. GTDB lineage: Bacteria > Actinomycetota > Acidimicrobiia > Spongiisociales > DATADW01 > DATADW01. Next base: position 7,963 of record CAVWWM010000032.1, on the reverse strand, counting down.
CCGTCTGACCCCCCGCCTCGTCTGTCCCACGTTCAGGACGAAGTTTTCAAGCTCGAGATCGGTGAATGGCTTGGCGAACTCCCCCCTGGCCTCGCCGGCGGGTGATTCGACGACCCGCGCCGTATAGCCGCCATCGCCTGCCTCGATCATCAGATCGAAATCGAGATAGTCGCTCGGCTCCAACTCCACCTCGGCTCTGGAGGCAATGGCCGGCCTGGCCGTTGTGATGCTCATCCCCCGACAGACCGAGACTACGCAATACGGATACCAATATTCCGGTCGATTGCGCCTGCCGTGCGCCTCGGTGACGAATGGCAGACTCTTCTCGTGGATCAGGTCGTTCTCGTCGACGTGGATGGGAGCCCTACCGGCACCGCCGACAAGCTCGAAGTGCACCGGGCGCCCGGGATGCTCCACCTCGCCATCTCGGTCTTCTTGTTCGACGATGTGGGGAGGGTGTTGCTCCAGCGACGATCGCCGCGCAAGTACCACTTCGGTGGGCTCTGGTCGAACACCTGCTGTACTCATCCCATGCCGGGCGAGGCGCCGGCCGATGCGGCGAGGCGGCGGCTCGGAGAGGAAATGGGAATCGAGGCGGATATACGGCCGGCCGGTACCTTCAGCTACCGAGCCGAGGATGTCGCCAGCGGATTAGTGGAGCACGAGGTCGACCATGTCCTCATCGGACGGCACGATGGCGATCCCGATCCCGATCCCGTCGAGGTATCGGATTGGCGCTGGGTCACGCTGGCCGATCTCGCTGCCGACCTCGCCACCCGACCGACCGCATACACGCCATGGCTGGTTCCGGCGCTCTCTCTTGTCACGGGCGGCAAGGTCACCCAGCGTTCCTGACCAGGTCGCGGCCGGTCTGCATATTGGGAGCAGTGCGCACGTCGCGATGTGGGGGAGACAGGTCCTGCTCAAGCCGTACGAAGTGCTTCGACCTTGGCCGTGGTGACAAGCCCCTCCACTTGACGGGCCAGTGCCTCGTCGAGAGTCACGAATGCGTCTGCCTGCAGCTGAGTGAGTGCCACGTACTCGGCGTCGTAGGTCTCGGCCCAATCCAGCCGCTCGGCTATATCCCACGCTCGGCGTCGGAGCACGGCGTCACCGAGGAGGCGTATCGACATTCCCCAGATGCGAGAGAGCCGATCGAGAGCGGCATCCTGCGGGACCTCGCCCCGGTAAACGGCCTCGTGCATGGCCGAAAGCACCTGGGAGCGCAACAGCGTCGGCGCAAGAAGCTTGTGCTCCGCCGACACGTCTATCTCCTCACTGGCCAAGTGAAGGACGACACCACAATCGACTACGAATCTTGTCATCGGCGAACGCTACCGCCCGGATTTGGGGGCGGTCAGACCAGTCAGGTAAGTGGCGCTTCCCAGTACGGCTCGCGCCCGTAGTACTCGTAGACGTCGCCGACCCATCCGGTGTCATGGGGCAGCGGCCAGTTCTCGGGATCGAATCCAGGGGCGTTCTCCAATTGCTCCTTGGTGACGTCCACTACAACAGCGTGATCGTCTGTGTTGACGGTCACCGCCGCCCATGGGAGAGCAAAGAGCTTCTGACCGATCCCGAGGAAGCCGCCGAAAGACATGACGCCATAGGCGATACGCCCCGAGGACACGTCGAGCATGATCTCCTTGAGATCTCCGACCTTCTCTCCGCTGGAATTCATGACCGGGTCGCCGATCAGCGTCGAGGCTGAGAGGAACAGCGGGACAGCCAATTTGCCACCTCGTTCTTGTGGTAACGACATTCTCCGCGATACCCGCCGTTTCCGGGCGTGAAACTCGTGCGATGGACCGGGCGGCGATTTGGGCCGATCAGGCCATGGGCGCTGGCTGCTCGTCATCGGCACGGATCGGCCGGCGCGCACCCGATGAGAGGGCACCGAACCAGACCCCGGCCATCACCAGTGCGGTACCCACGAGGCTGTCGGCGGTCACCGGTTCGTCGGCAAGCCAGGCTCCCAATGCCAGAGTCACCACCGGAAACAGCACGAATGCATATGAGGTCGCCGAGGCGGTCCATCGGCGGACCACGAGCAGGATGAGGACGAAGAGCCCAACGGATCCAAGTGTCACCAGATAGACGAGCGACCAGATCACCTCGGGCTGGCGTGGAAGCGCCCAATGCTCGCCTACGGCGGCGGAGAGGCCGAGCAGACCGAGCGCCCCGACCGTCATGGCGACGGCGTTGACCACCGCTGGATGACTTCCCGACACCTTCTTCCCCAGTATCACGCTCTCGCCGATCGACAGCGCAGCTCCAAATACGGCTAGGACCGGAATGACCGGCAGCTCGAGGTTCTGTGGACCTACGAACATCCATGCAACGCCGGCGACAGCCAGCAGCGATCCGACGACGGCCCGCCAACGCAATGTCTCGAGGCTATGTGCCACCGCCAGCAGCAAAGTGACCAGCGGGACGGTGGCGAGGACCACGGTGGTAACCCCCGCAGTCAGACTGGTCAGCGCCCAGTAGACGAGCGCATAGGAGATTGTGAAGCTGAGGAAGCCGTAGAGGGTGGTGAGCATGAGCTGGCGGCCCCGCGGCCAGCGGAGGCGCAGGCCGAAAGCGATCAGGACGAAGAGCGCGGCCGCGAGGCTGAATCGGAGCCCAGCACCCCACAGCGGCGGAAGCTCCTGGTTGCTGATCCTGACCACCAAGAAGTTGGCCCCACCCAAGATGACGGTCGCCACGAAGGCGGCGATGGTGAAGCCACCGGGTGAACGTACCGTCATGACGGGACCTCTCGGAGGTTGGAGCTCGCCAACTCGAGCTCTTCGGGCGTGAGATGCAGGTCGGAATCCACCTCCGAAAAGCTACCTACACAACGGTCCCACGCTGACTCCGGGCGCCGCCGGAAACTGTTCTACGAGGCGGGGGTGAGGAGGAACGACCGGAGCCCGCTCATGTTGCCGCGGAAGCCGTACCCGACGACCTGCCCTGAGTTGTTGATCGCCTGAGCAGTGTGCAGGTCCCAACCGTGGCCAGCGGGGAGCATCGACTCCAATGCGACCGCGGGGCTGCCGTTCTGCCAGATCACCGCCTCGATGATGTCCTGACCCACGTCTACCACCGAATCGCCGACCACGGTTCCACAGTCGTTGACCCCGTATCCGCTGGTGGGATGGGTCCCGAAGAGCCCGAGATCGGTGATGGTGTTCCCCTGCCAGAGGACCGCGTGGAACTTGGAGTCTGCCGGTGAAAGGCTGCCGCCGGTCACCAACCCCGACTCGCTGATGCCTGTCGCCGCGTCGGACCCACCACCGAGAGTCCGGAGGGTGCTCCTCGCCGTTCCCTGCCAGCGAAGGGCGCGCCGGAACGGGGCTGTGCCGAAATCGCCCCGACCGACGATCGTCCCGGCTTCGTTGACCGCCGTCGCCAGGCTGGTCGAAGGGGCACCCGGACCAGATACCAGGCTGGTCGGCCTGGTGCCGTCCCAGCGCGTCGCATCGGTGTCGCCGATCGAATCGTTTGTCCAGCCGACAGCGACACTGGATGTGTTTACGTCGACCGCTCTACCGGATGTGGCGCCGCGGGGGAGTCGCAGGACGCGTGTCGGAGACCACGTCACCGCCTGGGCGCCACGGCGCCCAGCCTGCCACCCGGCGACCATGCCGTTGGATGAGATGCCGAAGGCCTCGCTGTTGGATGAGGAGAGCACCGTGGGGTTGCCCGACGCATCCCACTTCACCGCATGGGACACCAGCGAGTCGTCGAGGCTGGACCCTGCGGCGCTCCCATCGGGGCCGATGGCGACGGCTCTCGTTATGTGGAAGGTGCTTCCGATGCCCTCCAACTCGGTGATGGTGTACCTCGAGACCAGCGAGCAGGTGGCCGCCTGGGCGGGGACCACTGTGAGTCCAAGCAAGGCCAAAAGCATCAGACCCAGCAGGCCGCGTCTCATCACGAGGTTCCTTTCTAAAAGCAAGAGATCTTGGTTAAATTATGCGACTAACGACGCTAGTGTCAAGAGTGCAGATCAAATGAGGGACGGCAGACGGCAGACGGCAGACGGCAGCCGGAGAGGGCATAGGCATCGATCTCGGAACGAACACGCTCAGATCGCTGGCCGACATGACCCAGACGGGATACGAACCAGGCGTCTGCAATATCGGGGCCGAGGAAATCCGGCGCCGGCGATATGCCGGCTGGATTGGTTTGGTGATCACCGCGGTCGCATTCGCCGTCTTGGTTGCGTCCGGGGTGAATCCATGGTGGCGGCTGTTGTTGTTCTTCCCTGCAGCGGCATCTGCCTCCGGCTTCCTCCAAGCGAGGCTCCGCTTCTGTGCAGGCTTCGCCCGGCGGGGCATCTTCAACTTCAGCACCCTGGGTCAAGCGGAGCAGATCGACGACGAAGAGGCCCGGGCTGCAGACCGACGCGCGGGGAGCCAGATCACCCTCCACGCGTCCCTGATCGGTGCAGCCGTCGCCGTGGCGAGCGTTTTCGTCCTCCGATAGGTCACCTCAGCAGCGCTGATTGGCGACGGATTCGTTGCGTTGCCCGGATGTGACAAAGCGGGGGGAGTGTTGGATTGGCTGCCGTCCGCCGTCCGCCGTCAGGCAACCACCGCTGAGGCGCCGAGGCGGCGCGCTCGTTCCAGGTCGGGTGCTGCGCCAAGCCGCTCGAAGATCGCAGCGGCAGCTTCGGCCATCGACTCGGCTTCCTCGGTGCGTCCCTGGTCGATCAGCCAGTTGGCCAGGTCGAGGCGAGCCATCGCCTCCCAGTAGGGGTAGCCCATGCCGACGAACCGCTCGATCGCCTGGCGGAGGTCCGCTTCCACAGCTTCGTGCTCCCCTTTCGCTGCCGCCAGGCGCGCAATTGTCCGCGTCAACTGGGCCTGGAGGAACGGAGACACGGATCCCGGAGGTCGTGCTCGGAGCATGGTCACCAGGCGTTCCACCGACTCGAGGTCCTCACCACGTAAGGCCGCCTCGGCGGCATCGGGCCACAACTGGCGGACGGCCTCACCCGACCACCCGACCGTCGCCCCCTGGGTCGCGATGTGCTCGATATCGCCGACAACCCCGGCGTTGTCCCCTTCGGCCAGTTTGAGGGTGGCACCGGCCGCGGCGTGGATTCCCGCATCCTGAATGTCCTCCGGGGCGAGCAACTGCCCGGCGCGCTCAAAGTTCTCCCTGGCGACCGTGAGGTTCCCGCGACGGGCGTGGATCAGGGCCAGGCGATCGTAGAGACCCCCGGCGCCCGATCCTTCGTAGTCGGCTTCGTCCTCCACGATCTGGCTGCACACCGTCATTGCCTCGTCCCATTCGCCATTGAACAACAACGCATTGACCAGGTTCGTGGAGGCGATCGACAACCCGAGTCGGTCACCCAACCGCCGAGCGATGTCGACAGACTCGCGGAGCACGTCGACCGCCGGCAGGTCCGAATTCAACAACGTGTCCCCCAGGTTGCTCAGGTGAGCTATGAGGCGGTCGAGATGGCCGCTGGTCCGCGACACTTCGGCCGCCTCCTCAGCAACCAGGCGCGAAATCACCAACTGGCCGGAGAACCACAACCGGCCCGCCTCTGCATCGAGTGCACCTGCGAGGAGTTTGGGGTCGTTGAGTGATGCAGAGATGCCGATGGCCCGCTCGATGACGGGGGCGGCGGCTTGATGCTGCCCCCGGAAGTTGAGGGACTTTCCAACCCGCTGCAGCAGAGCGGCGGTCCCCGGGCCGGCTGCGTCGGGCGGGGTTCGGTCAAGCGCATCCTGTGCCAAGCGACGCGCCTCCTCTTGGTGACCCCACTGCTCGTACACCAAGACCAATTCGGCCACGAGAGCCCTGGCGTCGTCGTCTCGCCCTTCTTTCTCGAGCCGGGCCGCTGCTTGGCCGAGCAGGTCGGTCGCGGTTGCCCAATCGCCGGACCTGGCGGCCATTCTCCCGGCGGCAGCCACGACATCCAGGTCGTTGCCGGTGCCTTCGAGCAGGAGTGCCGCCTTGCTGTAGGCGGCAAAGGCAGCGCCGGGAGCCCCGAGGTCGGCCGACCTGTCACCAGCCCTGCGGTAGGCGATTGCGGCTTCGCTGCGGACGGTGGCGGAGTCCGGGGCGTCGGGGACCAGGTCGAGGGCCGACTGGTAGTGGGCAGCGATGAGGTCGGCGACCTCGGCACCATCGTCGGGGAACTCGGAGCGCAATTGGGTGGCGGCTGCCAGGTGGCGGATCCTCTTCTCCCGCCGGGTCAGGGTGTCGTAGGCGACGGAGCGGAGAAGATTCTGGGTGAACTGGAGTTGCCCACGCTCGGGGGAGAGCCGGTCGCTCCGCACCGCCAGGATCTCCTTCTCCACCAACGATCCGATGAGTTGTTCCAGGCGGTCGGGGTCGATGGCGGTCACCCCACCCACCGATCCCCTGGGGAAACTGGCTCCTAGTACCGACAGGTCCTTGACCAGCGACCGTTCCTCGGGTTCGAGTGCGTCGAGCCGAGCGGCAAGGAGCGCGGTCAACGTGGCGGGCACCTGCAGCCGATCCACTTCGCCCACCAGGTGGTAGCTGCCGCCGCGGGGCTGCACCAGATCGCGGTCGACCAGGCTGCGGATCGTCTCGACCGCGTAGAGGGGAACCCCGTCGGAGCGGTTCACGATCCGGTTGACCAGGTCCGATGGCAGGTCCTCCACGAGGTCAGAGAGGAGGGTGGCCATCGACTCGGTATCGAGCGGCTCGAGGTTGATGGTGGTCACTCCGCGGCGCTGACCCCATGCCGGACGGAGGTCCACCAACTCGGGACGGGACAGCGTCAGGATCAGGATCGGGTACTTCGCCGACCAGTCGAGAATCGACTCGAGGAAATCGAGGAACCCCTCGTCGGCGAACTGGAGATCCTCGACGGCAAGGACTACCGGGTCCTGTTCGGCCAGCCGCTCGAATAGGAGCCGCCACCCGGCGAAGAGGTCGTCGCGGGAGCGCTCACCGCCACCCACACCGAGGAGGTGAGATAGCCGCGGCTTGAGGAACTCCCGATCCCCCGGATCGGAGATCAACTCGGCGAGACCTTCGGTGAGCTTGTCAGCGGCCGTGGCGGAGTCGTCGTCCTCTGCGACGCCAAAGCGTTGCCGCACCATCTCCGCCAACGCCCAGAAAGCCACACCCTCGCCGTAGTGCACGCAGCGTCCCGCATGCCAGTAGGTGATGTCGACCAATCCGTCTATGTAGCGGTAGAACTCGGAACGGAGCCGGGACTTGCCACTACCAGCCGGTCCCACCACCGACACCAAGCGGGCCGAGCTCCGCTCGGCAGCAGTGTGAAACAGCTCCTTGACCAGACGGAGCTCGGATTCGCGACCGACGAAGCGGGCTTCCAGGCCATCCAGTCGGTCCAGACCTGCTGTTCCGGCCACCACGCTCTCCACCCGCCACAGGTGTTCGCTCTCGGTCTTCCCCCTCAACTCGAAGGTGCCGGCGTCGGCATAGGCGACCGAAGAACGTGTTGCCTCGAAGGTGACATCATCGACCAGCACTTGGCCGGCCTTTGCCGACGACTGCACCCGGGAGGCGGTGTTGACCCGGTCGCCGACCACGAGGACATCGGGATCGTCCACCGCCGCCGCCCTCCCCGTCACCACCCCAGCACGGGCCGCCAGCGTCGGCTGGCCGACCCGCTGCCCGTAGCCTGCCACCGAATCGACCAGCTCCAATGCGGCACGGACCGTCCGGCCGGCGTCGTCCTCGAGTGCCTGCTGGGTTCCCCAGACCGCCACCACGGCGTCGCCGATGAACTTCTGGATCGTCCCGCCGTAGCGGGCCACCACCCTCTTGGCCACCTCGTAATAGCCGTCGAGCAACTCACGGAACTCGTCGTCGTCCCGTTGCTCCGCCATCGAGGTGGAGCCGACCAAGTCGCAGAAGAGGACTGAGACCAGCCGCAGCTCAGCCGACCGTGCGGGAGGCTCCTCCTCGCTGATCGAGGTAGGTTCCGGCGCGGATTCCGACAGATCCTGACCGCAAT
>CAVWWM010000031.1:0-168690 GCA_963758695.1 uncultured Actinomycetes bacterium | reverse complement strand
CGCTCTCGCCGGACCGGTCGTGGGCGGTGTTCACCTTCTACCCGCCATCCGACCGAAAGCGAAGCGACATCTGGCGGGTCGAGTTGGCAGACGGTGAGTCCCGACGCCTTAGCGGCACCCCGGGCTACCAGGAACGCGGCGCCGTTATCAGCCCGGACGGTTCGACCATCGCCTTCGTGTCCGAACAGCCGGGGTGGAACCAGGTCCATCTGATGGCGCCGATGGGTCGGGGCGACGCAGCTCACCGAAGACCAGGGCGACTTCAGTCAGCTTGCCTGGCACCCCGATGGTGGCTCGCTCTTGGCGAGCCAGGCACAACTCCGGGGTCTCCGACCTGGTCAGAGTGGATGCCGCCTCCGGCGAGGTCACGGTGATCGGTGTCGGGGGAACGTGGAGCGACCCATCGTGGACGGCTGACGGCAGTCTCGTCGCGCTCCACGAGGACCAACGCACCCCGCCGCGCATCGTACGGGTCGATCAGGACGGGTCGATCGCCACGCTGCTGCAACCGGCACCGGCGGCGGTGATGGCCGCTCCACACGTCGTCCCCGAGGTGGTCAGCTACAAGTCGTTCGATGGCCTCGAGATCCCGGCGTTCCTCTTCAAGCCGGCCGCAGCCGAGGACAAGCAGGTGGCCGCCATCGTCTACCCCCACGGTGGCCCGACCTCGGTGTACGGCGACGAGTGGGACGGTCACGCCCAGTACTTCGTCGAGAAGGGGTACGCCTGGCTGGCGATCAACTTCAGGGGAAGCACCGGGTACGGCATCGAGTTCGAGCGGGCCAACCACGGCGTGTGGGGGGTCAGGGACACCGAGGACTGTCTTGCCGCCTACGACTTCCTCGCCTCGCTCGATTGGGTCGATCCCCGCCGCATCGGGATATTCGGCGCCAGCTACGGGTCCTACATGGCGCTTTGCTCGCTGGCCATGGACCCAGAGCACCGCTTCGCTTGCGGGGTGCTCAAGTACGGCGACTGCAACATCCTCACCTCATGGGCCCAGGGCTACTGTGGCGGGGCCGAGGACCTGGAGCGGATGATGGGCCATCCCGGGGACAACCGCGACGCCTACCGGCCGGCTCGCCGGTGCACCACCTCTCTCAGGTGGAGCGGCCGCTGCTCATCGCCCACGGCGAGCAGGATGAGCGGGTCCATCTCAAGCAGTCCGAGGAACTGGTCGAACACCTCGACAAGCTCGGCAAGACGTACGAGTACGTGACCTATCCCACCGAGGGGCACGGGCTGCTCCGAGCTGCCCCGCAAGTGGACTTCTACCGGAGGCTGGAGCGCTTCTCGACTGGTATCTGATGTAGCACCCGCCGCTGCGGGGGAAGGGACGATCCATGACAAGGCGGCTCACCACGATGGGGGCGCTGCTCGCCCTGCTGGCTGCATGCGGTACCGGGGGGATACCACCGCGACGACCACGGGCGATGGACCGCGCCGGCAACGCAGACGACCGCGACCGGCGGGACCACCGGAGAACCGAGCGACACCACCGCATCTGCAAGCGGCGCAACCGGGGGCACGGTGCGCATCGGCTATGGCGGCTCCCCCGACAGCCTCAACCCGGGCCTCGGCCTGCTCGCCGAGGGCTACATCATGTACGAGTTGGTCTACGACACACCGATAACCATCGACCTCGACGGCAACTACGTTCCCGAACTGGCCGAGGAGTGGTCGGTGTCCGATGACGGGCTCACCTGGACGCTCGACCTGGTGGAAGGAGCCACCTTCCACGACGGAACGCCGCTCACCGCCGAGGACGTCAAGTACTCGCTCGAGTTGTGGCGGGACCACGAGGACTGGGCTTATCTCTCCGCCTACGGAGACGTATTCAGGAGAATCGAGGCGCCCGACGAGCAGACGGTCACCATCACCTTGACCAACCCGGTGGGCAACTTCGAGTCGCGCATGGTGTTCATGTACGTCGTGCCCAAGGCGATCTGGGAGGAGGTCGAGGATCCGGTCGCCTTCGACAACGCCGAGATGATCGGATCGGGGCCGTTCAAGCTGGCGGAATACCGGCAGGGCGAGTTCGTCCGGCTGGAGGCCAACGATGACTACTTTGGGGCACCGCCCAATGTCGATGAGGTGATCTTCCAGACGATCCAGAACGCCGACGCCCGGGTCTCGGCGCTGACCACCGGTCAGAGCGGACATGATCACCGAGTTCCCGAAGACGGCGGTCGCCACGCTGCGCAACGACCCCAACATCACGGTCGTGAGCGGAGAGCCCCTGGCGCCCAGCCTGGTCGACATCTTCTTCAACCTGGTCGAACCGGAGCGATGCCCCGAGGACGGCGTCTGCAGCGGCCACCCGGCGCTGCGTGACCTGGCGGTGCGCACCGCCCTGGCCCATGCGGTCGACAAGCAGCAGATGATCGACGTGGTCCAGCTCGGACTCGGGACGCCCGGCCTCTCCCTCCTAGCTCCCGGTTACGGGCCGTACTTCAACTCTGAATTGCAGGACTACGCATTCGACATCGCCGAGGCAAACCGGATCCTTGACGAAGCGGGGTACGCCGACGAGGACGGCGACGGCGTGCGCGAATGCCTCCCCGATCAGGACTGCGACGACCTCACCTTCAGATTCAATTTCAACACCGACGCCGACACCGCCCCCCGCGAAGCGGAGCTCCTTTCGGGATGGTGGGCGGAGATTGGCGTGGCCCTACAGATCCAGGGACTCGACGGCGACACTCTGACCTCGGTGTGCTGTCCCGCATTCGACTTCGACATCATCCGTTGGAGCTGGGGAGGGGATCCCGACCCGGCCTTCCTGTTGGGCATCGTGTTGTGCGATGAGTTGGACACCGGGTTGTCGGAAACGGGCTACTGCAACGAGGAGTACGACCAGCTATACGCCGACCAGGGGATCGAGACCGACCCCGAGGCCCGCCGCCAGATCATCTGGGAGATGCAGGAAATCCTGATGCGGGATCTCCCCTACATCATCCCCTACTACGACCAGACGGTGCAGGCGTACCGCAACGACACCTTCACCGGCTGGCAGGATTCGGCGACCCGCCTCGCGCTCGAGGATCCGACCTCGTTGACGGTGGTTAGGCCCGCGGGGTGATCGGTGATGGTCATGGGTGACGGGTAATGGGTAACGCCGGGTCGGTTGATCCTGCTCTGGCTGCCGTCTGCCGTCTGCCGTCTGCCGTCTGATGGGCCGCAGTCGCTACGTCCTCCACAAAGTGGGATGGGCCATCGTGACCGTGCTCGTGGTCATCGTCTTCAACTTCTTTCTCTTCCGGGTGCTCCCCGGCGACCCGGCCCGCTCCGGGGCGCGCGACCCCAGGCTCACCGAGGAGTCGGTCGAGGCGCTGCGGGAGCGCTTCGGGCTGGACAAGCCGCAGTTCCTCGATCTCGACGGGGGGAACCCGTTCGACACCCAGTTCTTCGCCTACTTCGGTGCGCTGGCGAGTGGCGACCTGGGGGTCTCCTACGCCTTCCAGGATCAGTCGGTCGCCGATCTCCTGGGTCAGGCTCTGGTCAACACGATCTGGCTGGTGCTCCCCGCCGAGCTCATTGCGATAGTCCTCGGGATCCTCCTGGGGTTGCTTGCGGCATGGCGGCGCGGCACCAAGCTCGATGTCGGGGCGCTCGGGTTCTCGCTGTTCATGTGGTCTCTCCCCACGTTCTTTCTGGGGATCGTCCTGCTGTATGTGGGATCGCGCTGGCTCGGTCTCCCGGTGGCTGGGCGGGTCACGATCGGGGCGTCCTTCACCGACCTCTGGAATCAGATCGGGGATGTGGTCAGCCACCTGTTTCTGCCGACCCTGACCCTGACCCTGGTGCTGGTGGGTGAGTACATGCTGATCATGCGCAGCTCGGTGGTCGACGTGCTTCTCCGAGGACTACATCCTCACCGCCAAGGCGAAGGGACTGTCCACCTTCCAGATCATCAAGGACCACGCCCTGAGGAACGCCATGCTCCCCATGGTCACCATCATCGCCCTCAACATCGGGTTCGCCGTGTCCGGTGCGATCCAGGTGGAGACAGTGTTCTCATGGCCCGGCCTGGGCCTGCTCACCGTGCAGGCGGTTGATCAACGCGACTATCCGGTTCTCCAGGGCGCCTTCCTGCTGCTGGCAATAAGCGTCGTGGTGGCCAACCTCTTCGCCGAGCTGATCTATGGCTGGCTCGACCCGCGGATCGAGGAGGCCTAGCGGTGCGCCGGTTCCAGCTCAGCCCGATGGGGATCGTGGGTATGGCCATGGTCCTGCTCACCGTCATCGTGGCGATATTCGCCCCGCTGATAGCCCCATACGACCCGTACGCCAACGTACGGGTCACCATCCATGGACATCTACCAGCCCCCTTCCGCCCTCCACTGGCTGGGGACCGACGACGGCGGCAAGGACGTCTTCTCCGCCCTGGTCTACGGGTCGCGGGTCTCGTTCATCGTCGGGTTTGCCGCCGCCTTCATCGCGTTGGTTGTGGGCGGGGCGCTGGGTCTGATCGCCGGGTACTACCGCAAGCTGGGCGGCGTCATCATGAGGTTCACCGACTTCTTCCTGGTGATACCCGACCTGGCGCTGCTGATCGTGATCGTGGCCGTTATCGGTCCCAGCCTGGGGAACATCATCCTCGTGATCGGGTTGCTCGGCTGGACCACGACTGCCCGCCTGGTCCGGTCGCAGACCCTCTCGGTGCGGGAGAGGGGTTACGTGAGGCGGGCAAGGGCGGTGGGGGCCTCCGACTTCCACATTCTCTCGCGGCACGTCTTCCCGCTCGTGCTCCCGCTGATGCTGGCCAACACGGTGCTGGTCATCTCGCTCTCGATCCTCTCCGAGTCGACGCTCGCCTTCCTCGGGCTCGGGGACCCACTCCTGATCTCGTGGGGCGAGATGCTCAACATCGCCTTCACCCGCGGCGCGGTGTCTGCCGGCGCGTGGTGGGCGCTGCTCCCGCCGGGGCTGGCCATCGTCTGGGTGGTGCTGGGCACCACCCTGTTCGGGACGGCACTCGAGGAGCTGCTCAATCCCAAGCTGACCCGTCATCACCTCGAGAAGGAGAGGCCGCTCAAGGACCTGCCACCCGCTCTGCCCCCGCCCAAGCCCGAGTTGCTGGCTGTCGGTGCGGGGTCTCTCCGTCGGTTACGACTCGCCGAGCGGTGTGCTCACCGCAGTCGAGGACGTCGGGTTCGAACTACGCCGGGGCGAGGTGCTCGGGTTGGTGGGCGAATCGGGTTGTGGCAAGACGACCGCGGTGATGGGCGCCCTCCGACTCCTCCCCCCGTCCGGGCGGGTCACCGCCGGCGAGGTCTTCTTCGAGGGGATGGATCTCGCCCGGCTCGAGGCCGACGAGCTGCGGGACCTACGGTGGAAACGGCTTGCGGTGGTGTTCCAAGGGGCGATGAACGCCCTCAACCCGGTGCGGCGGGTGGGAGACCAGATCACCGAGGCGATCCGGCTTCACGAGCCTTCGGTGAGCCAGGCGGCCGCCGACGAGAGGGCGGAACGGCTGCTCCAACGGGTCGGCATCGGGTCCGAGCGGGTCAACGACTATCCGCACACCTTGTCGGGGGGGATGAGACAGCGGGCGATGATCGCCCTGGCCTTGGCTTGCGAACCGGCTCTGATAATCGCCGACGAGCCCACCACCGCCCTCGACGTGATGATCCAGGCGCAGATCCTCGAACTGCTCGCCGAGCTGGTCGACGAGATGGACATGAGCATGATCGTCGTCACCCACGACCTGGGCGTGGTGGCGCAGACCTGCGACCGCGTGGTGGTGATGTACGGGGGGGTGGTCGCCGAGCAGGGCCCGATCACTGAGGTGTTCGCCTCACCCAGCCACCCCTATACCCAACTGCTGCTCGAGGCGTTTCCCGACATGGATCACCCCGACCGGCCGCTGGTGGCGATCCCGGGTGCCCCGCCTCGCCTCACCGAGCTGCCCCCGGGTTGCCGGTTCGCCCCTCGCTGCCCGTTCGTGTTCGACCGATGCCGCACCGAGCGGCCACCGCTCTACTGGGCGGGCGAAGAAAGTGCCGCATCGTGCTTCCTGCTCGAGGCGCCGCTGCAGCCGGTGGGAGAGGGCGACGATGTCTGAGCGTCAGCCGGTGCTCGAGGTGGAGGACATCGCCGTCCAATTCGCCGCAAGTCGCCGGATGTTCGACGGCCTCCGCCGCCGCCCCGCCCGTGTGGTGCGCGCCGTCGACGGAGTGAGCTTCTCCGTGGCTCCGGGGAGGTGCTGGCCGTGGTCGGCGAGTCGGGGTGCGGGAAGACCACGACGGCGAACCTGATACTCGGGCTGCTCCAGCCGACGAGAGGGCGGGTAGTGGTTGCCGGCGACGACCTCGCCGTGCTCGACAAGAACGCCATGCGGGCCAAGCGGCGAAGACTGCAGATGATCTTCCAGGACCCGTACGAGTCGCTCAACCCCCGCATGCGGGTGGCCGACATCGTCGCCGAGCCGCTACGGGTGCACAAGGTGGCCACCGATCGGGCCGACGAGCGTCACCGGGTGGAGCGGGCGCTGGCGCAAGCCGGTTTGAGCCCACCCGACGTCTACTGGGACCGCCATCCCCACCAGCTGTCGGGCGGGCAGAGGCAGCGCGTGGTCGATCGCGGCCGCCCTGGCGCTCGAGCCTCAGGTCCTGGTGGCGGACGAGCCGGTGTCGATGCTCGACGTCTCCATCCGGGCCGAGATCCTCAACCTGCTGGCCCGGCTCGCATCAGAGCAGGGCGATCGCGGTGCTCATGATCACCCACGACCTCTCCACGGTGGCCGCCTACAGCCACCGTGTTGCGGTGATGTACCTGGGCCGGGTGGTGGAGATCGGTCCCACCACGGAGGTGCTGACATCGCCCCGCCACCCGTACACCGAGGCGCTCTTGTCGGTGGTGCCGGTACCCGGACCCGGCCAGGAGGACCCGTCCCATCGTGCTCGCCGGCGAGACCCCCGACCCGTCACGAATCGCCCCCGGTTGCCGGTTCCATCCCCGCTGCCCCCGCGCCTTTCGACCAGTGCCCCATCGTCGACCCCCCGCTCGAGGTGGTGGGCACCGACCATCTCGCCGCCTGTTTGCTCAACAGCCGCTGATGACGAGCCGCCCCAGAATCCGCCATCTCGGCGTCGAGATCGGCGACCTCCCCACCGGCGAGCACAACGCCATCACCGACGTCCCTGGTGTCTGGGTGGGACACACCACGGTGATCCATGACGAGCCATCGGTGGCCCGCACCGGGGTGACCATGGTGGTGCCGCGGGAGAACCGGATCTGGGAGGACTACGCCTTCGCCGGGCACCACATCTTCAACGGAAACGGGGAGATGACCGGGCTGCCCTGGCTGGAGGAATCGGGGATGCTCGGCTCGGCGATCGGGATCACCAACACCCATCAGGTGGGGCTGGTGCGCGATGCGCTGGTGGCCTTCGGGGTCGAAGCAGGGTATCCCGACCCCTTCCACCTGCCGGTAGTGGCGGAGACTTTTGATGGATGGCTGAGCGATGCCGGGTCCTTCCCTCTCACAGCGGAGCACGCCAGGGCGGCGCTCGACTCGGCGGCTCCGGGGCCGGTGGAGGAGGGCAATGTAGGTGGCGGGACCGGGATGATCTGCCACGACTTCAAGGGAGGCATCGGCACGTCCTCGCGGGTGGTGGTGACACCGGCGGGGAGCTTCACGGTCGGCGCCCTGGTTCAGGCCAACTACGGCGACCGGGAGTCGCTTCGCATCGACGGTTTGCCGCTCGGTCGGGTCATCGGGGAGGAGCACACCCCGCTGGCCTACTCCGACCAGGGCTCGATCATCGTGGTACTCGCCACCGACGCCCCGCTGCTGCCGGTGCAGTGCCGCCGGCTGGCCAGACGGGCAACCGTCGGGCTGGCCCGGGTCGGGGGTTACGGGCACAACGGAAGCGGTGACCTCTTCATCGCCTTCGCCACCGGCAACTCGCTCCCGGCAGATGAGAAGGTCCGGCTACGACTTGGTGATGCTCCCCCACGGTGAGATGGACGTCATGTTTGCCGCGGCGGCGGACGCCACCGAGGAGGCGATTCTCAACGCGCTGTGCGCCGCCGAGACCATGACCGGTTACCTGGGCCGCACCGCCCACGCCCTTCCCCTCGAAACCGTCGAGGAATTGGTGGCACGCCGCCCCTGGTGAGCCTCAACCCCGGAGAGCGGCGCCGAACCCTGCAAACGCCTCGACGAAACGGTCGGCGTCGGCGGCGTCGTGCTGCACCGAGAGCAGCCATTGCAGCCCGCGGCCCCACGGCAGGAGGAACACCCCTCGGTTGTACATGTGGAGCCAGGCGGCGCGGTGGTACCTCTCGTCGATCTCGAGGAAGTCGCGGTACTCGAGGACGGGCTCGCTGCGGAAGGTGATCGATCCCCTAGCCCCCAGAACCGCGACCTGCGCCGGCAGGTCCCAAGCTTCGATCTCCTCGGCCGAGTCCGTCGTCTATCCGTCTTCCGCCAGCCGGTCGAGGTGCTGGTAGGCCTCATCGTCCAGCACGCGCAGCACCGCCTGGGTCGCCGCCATCGAGAGCGGATTGCCGTTGAACGTCCCCAGTTGGAGGTAGTCGCCGGAAACGATCTGATCCATCACCTCCTCGGTCCCGCCTGTTGCTCCGGCGGGCAGCCCTCCCCCGAGCGACTTGGCCAGGCACACCAGATCGGGCTCGATGCCCAACAACCTCGTTGCCCCGCCGGGCCCGACGGTGAGTCCGGTCTTCACCTCGTCGAAGGCGAGCAGCGCCCCGTGGCTCCTGGTCAGCCCCCGGACGTGCTCGAGGTAGCCGGGAATCGGGAGGGACCAGCCCGCAGGCTGTCAGGACCGGCTCGACCAACACCCCGGCGATTCGGTCCCCGTGCTCGACGAAGACCCGATCCAGGTCGTCGGGGTGGTTCCAGCGCACTTCGAGAGTGAGTGCCCATCGCATCGGGCACCCCCGGCCCGGCCCGCACGGTGTCGTGGTGGCCGTGGTAGGCACCCTCGACCTTGACGATGAGGTCCCGACCGGTGTGCGCCCTCATCAGGTGGACGGCGTCCATGGTCGCCTCGGTACCCGAGCTGCCAAACCGCCACAGCGGTAGCCCGAAACGAGTCCGATAGCTCCCCGGCGACCTCGGCCACCTCGGTGGTGGGTTGGGCGAAGTGTGACCCGCGATTGAGCCGTTCCTCAACGGCGGCGACGACTTCGGGGTGCGCGTGCCCCACCACCAGCGCCCCGTACCCATTGTTGAGGTCGACGTACTCGTTGCCGTCCAGGTCGGTCAGCCGCGACCCCTTCCCGTGGCTGGCCCAAACCGGGCTCGGCTCGGTGACCTGGAGGCTCGACGCCACCCCGCCCGCCAGGTGAACCGACGCCTCCCGATGGGCGGCAACCGCCCGCGGCGACCGCTCCAGGAACCGCTGCTCCTCGTCGGCGATCATCTGGTCGAGGCGGCTTCCTATTTCGACCACCTTGCTTCGCCTCAAATTTGGCTCCCTGGTGCTAAAGGCGCGTCAGCCGACGGGCAGGTCATCCTCCCAGTCCTCACGGAGCTTGCGTTTCACCACCTTCCCCCCGGCGTTTCGGGGGAGGGCATCGACCACGCGGTACTCGCGTGGGATCTTGTAGCCGGCGAGCTGAGCGCGCAGCAGACTCTCCACACCCGCCTCATCGAGCGCAGCACCCGGCGCCAGCGCCACCGCAGCTGCGACTCTCTCCCCCCACTGCTCGTCCGGAAGACCAACGACCGCGGCATCGACGATCGTCGGGTGGGTGAGCAGCACCTCCTCGATTTCCCGCGGATAGACGTTCGCTCCACCCGAGATGATCATGTCCTTCTTCCGGTCGACGATGTAGATGAACTGCTCGTCGTCG
This sequence comes from uncultured Actinomycetes bacterium, assembly GCA_963758695.1. Classification (GTDB taxonomy): domain Bacteria; phylum Actinomycetota; class Acidimicrobiia; order Spongiisociales; family DATADW01; genus DATADW01. The sequence continues at coordinate 158,859 of CAVWWM010000031.1, read as the reverse complement.
ACCACTGCTAGGTCGCCTGCGCTCAGGAATCCATCCGATGTGGTGCAAGCTTCAGTTGCGCCCGGGTTCTGCCAGTAGCCGTTCATCAGATAGGGAGAGCGGCTGTACAACTCTCCCACAGCTCCCGGTTCGACGGGGTTGCCTGCGTCGTCGACCACACGCGCACCTCGGTCATGAACCAAGGCTGACCGACGCATCGCTCCTTCCGTACCGCATCGGGGGGGCGGAGATCGGTGACAACTCCACCCTCGGTCGACCCATAGACCTCGTGGAGCTTCAGCCAGTCGAACGTGTCCAGCACCCATACCTTGAGCTCCTGGGGCAACGGGGCAGCGTTGAAGTAGACGACATCCCACGAGGAGAGGTCGAAGGCATGTATCGCCTCCTCTCCCAGGGACCGGATCATCTGAGCATGGGTTGGAACGAGGAACACCGACTCCGCCCGATCCCGCTCCACCATGGCCAGCACCTTCTCCGGGTCGAAGGCACGCAACATCGACACGGTTCCGCCGGTGAACACGGCAACGTAGGCGAAGGCGAACCCCGCTCCGTGGTACATGGGTGCGACCGCGATCGTGCGCCGTCCCGGTCCCATGCCCCACTCCAACGCGGCGGCCATGAAGACCAGTGCCCGCGACCGATGGCTGATCATGACCCCCTTCGGGTCACCGGTGGTGCCCGAGGTGTAGGCGATTGCGAAGTGCTCGGTCTCGTCGACCTCCACCTTGGGATCGACCGGACGCGCATCTTCGATCGCCCGCTCGTAGGAGGGTCCCAGGCTCGTGCCGTCAATGGACAGGACGTTTCGGATCCCGTGCCGATCCACGCCGGGAGCCGCGGTCTCCGCCAGCGCGTCGTCGATGATCAGGGCGGCCGCACCGGAGTGACCCAAGATGAATTCGATCTCGGGTGGTGCCGAGCGCGGATTGAGCGGGACCATCGGCAACCCAGCCTTTGCCAGGGCTGCGGCTACCTCGGGGTACTCGAGACGGTTCCCCGAGAGCAACGCGACTCGGTCGCCCGGATTGAGACCCGTAGCGAGAAGCGAATTCGCCAGGCGACTGGACCTGTCGTCGAGGGCGGCATATTCGAGGATTCGCTCACCGTCTATCACAGCCGGAGCGCGCGGTGTGGCCCGGGCGAACTCACGAATTCCGTTTGCGATGTTCATCTGCGCACCGCGGATGGCCAATGCAGCCTCCCCTTCGCATCTGTTGAAGACCCGAGCAGGTGCTCAGGCAGCGCACGTTACTTTGGACCCGATCCTGCATTCCGAGAGGATGCGTCAGATGACAACCTTCGACCGACTCGCACCGGGCACGATGATCCATACCCCCGAGGTGACTATCACCGAGGAGCACGCCGAGGCGGTGAGAACGCTTGGTGGGTACGACCATCCCCTCTTCACCGACCGCGAACACGCCCAACGCCTCGGCTTCGGAGGGCCGCCGGTCCCAGGTGAGTGGACATTGCTCCTCCTCGGCGGGCTTGCCGAGAAGAGCGGGGCATTCGACGACTCCGTGTTGGCGCTAGTTGCCATGGACGAGGTGAGGTTCGTCAAGCCGGCGATCGTGGGCGACAGGATCGCCCTACAGATGCAGGTACTCGATCGGCGGATTGCCAGGCGGCCAGATAGGGGCACGTTGGACATCCATTGGCGGGCCACAAACCAGGACGGCGAGGAGATCCTGTCCTGTCGCGTCACCATGCTCTGCGCTCTCGTCCAAGGACAAGAGCAGCAGTGACCATCACGGTCGGAGGGCAGCAAACACCTCGTGATGCACGACCCTTTGGCTGATGGGCACTGCGACGACCACGGGGCCAAGCGGCCGACCGATGCGGCCGAGAGCCTCACCGAGCTGCTCGATGCTCTCCGGCCGGTGACCCTCGCACCCGAGCGAGCGGGCCACCTCCGCGAGGTCAGGATTGGAGAAGCGGGCGAGGCTCGGGTCGCGCCCCATCGCCACCAACTGGTGCAATTCGGCACCATATGCCGAATCGTCGAGAACAAGCACCACCACCGGTATGCCCTCGCGAGCGGCGGTTTCCACCTCGGGCAGCGACATGAGGATGCCGCCGTCACCCTCGACAACCACCACCAACCGGTCGGGACGGCCGATAGCCCGCCGAGCCCCACCCCGAGAGCCATCCCCACCGCTCCGAGTTCCCAGGGAAGGACCAGGCCACCCGGGGGGCAAGCCAACCCGAGTGCACCCATTCCCGAGTAGTGACCGATTCCAACCACCACGACCCGCTCCGACGGCAGTGCACCATCGGCGACATCGAGCACTTGGCGGGGGTCGAGGCCGAGCGGGTCGTCGATCACATAGTCCGCTCGATTCCAATAGGCCGGTATGCCCGGGAGTGAGGCAAGGTCCCATCCTGAACGGGTTGCAACCTGCTCGGTCAGTTCGGCTGCGACCAGGCCGGCATCGCCGAGCACGACCAGATCTGTCGCTACCGGGTCGCCCACGACCTCTGCGTCCAATTCCACCTGGGCGACGAAAGCCTTTGGAAAGAGCTTGCCGTGATCGGCCGTGAATCGGCTCAGACTCGCCCCGAAGGCCACCACCAGATCGGCCTCGCCCAGACAGGACCTTGCTCTTTCGGAGGAGAATCCGCCGGCAACCCCGAGGTGCGCGGGCTCCCGGTGAAGAGGCCCTTGGCGGGCAGCGTGGTGGCGAGCAGCGCCCCGACTCGGTCCGCAAGCCGGGTGACGGCCTCCCCCGAGCCGATCGCTCCCCGCCCCGCTATCAGCACCGGCCGCTGCGCCGCAGCGACCCTGGCGACGAGTTCGTCGAGCAGAACCGGGTCGGGGAGGCGACGCTGAAAGCCAGCCAACGACGAGCCCGAGTCGCCGGACTGCCACTCGCGAGGCATCTCTGCTTCCTGGATGTCCACTGGTGCGCTGAGGACGACCGGTCCTCTGCCAGTTCGGAGATGACGGAAGGACAGCCACACATCCTCGCCGAGCGCCTCGTTGGAGCGCACCGCCACGTGGCGGCCGGTCGTCGCCGAGGCGAAGACCGACTGGTCGATGTTCTGTACATGCAGCCGCGCTGACGCCGGGGTGTCTCCGGCGACCACCAACACGGGGGAACGAGCGAGCCGGGCCACTGTCAACGGCGTTCCGCATTGGGTCAGACCGGGACCGTGTGTGACCGTGCAGATCCCGGGACGGCCGGTGCTCCTTGCATACCCGTCCGCCATGGCCACCGCCCCGGCCTCGTGACGGGCTGCGACGAACCTGACCCCGTGCCGCTCGACCAAGTCCCCCACCAGAAGCATGTTGCCGTCGCCCATCACACCGAAGACGACCTCTGTCCCTTCGCGTGCAAGAGCCGATGCGAGCGCCTCGTGCCCTCTCATGGCCCGGTGCCCACCCCGAAGTACCCCCCCTCGAGAATCGTGGTGAGCTCGGCCCCGGTCCCGGTGCGCACCACCCGACCTCGAACGAGGAGAACCGCCTGATCGCACACAGGAAGCACAGGTCGTGCGTTCTGCTCTGCAACGAGGATCGTCGTGCCGGAATCCCGCAGCGCCACCAGGGCCTCGACTATCTGGCCGATGATCAGCGGCGCCAGACCCATCGATGGCTCGTCCAGCACCAGAAGACGGGGCTCGGCGATCAGAGCCCTGGCGATAGCCAACATCTGTTGCTCGCCACCTGACAGCGTCCCTGCCCGCTGACCCTGACGAACAGCCAGCACGGGGAAGATCTCGCCCATCCCTTCGAGCCGAGGGGAGACGAGGTCACGGCCGAGACGACCCGCACCGACGAGGAGATTCTCCCGCACCGTCATCTCCGGGAAGATGGCGCGCGTCTGGGGACGAGTCGCACCCCCGAGCGCGCCATCCGGTGAGCAGATCGACCCGTGACGTCGACACCATCGAGGAGCACGACACCCGAGCGGGGACGCTCCAACCCGCACACCGCACCGATGAGCGTCGATTTCCCCGCACCGTTGGGCCCGAGGAGGGTGGTCATGGTGCCCTCTGTGACCTGGAGCGACGCCTTTCGGACGGCAACGACGTTCCCGTAGGCAACGACGACGTCCTCGACCGAAAGAAGGGTTGGGCTGCTCATGTTGCAGCCCCTATGTATGCCTCGATCACCTTGGGATCGTTGCGCACCGCCTCGGGGGAACCTCTTGCAATGACCCGTCCGAAATCGAGGACCGAGACCTGTTCGGCCACCGACAGTGCCAGCTCGATGTGGTGCTCGATCAGGATCACCGCAACGCCCCGCTCATCCCGGATGCGTTTCACCAACGCAGCTACCTCTTCCGCCTCCTCGTCGCCGAGCCCCGCCGCCGGCTCGTCGAGGAGGAGCAGGCGGGGTTCGCCGGCCAGGCAACGTGCCAGCTCGAGACGCCGCTCCTCGGCGAGTGTCAGCTCGCCCGCCAGGCGGTTGGTCTTGTCGAGACCCACTTCCCCGAGGAGTCGGTGGGCTTCCTGCCGCAGCTCCTTCTCCTCGCGACGGGCAGCGGGCGTGCGGAAGGTGCCACGGAGCGACCCGGCCGCGGTGCGCGAGTGGCCGCCAACCATCACGTTCTCGACAAGATCGAGCCCCTTGAAAGGGCGAGCGTGTTGAAAGGTGCGCATCAAACCGGCTGCGGCAAAGACGTGCGCCGGCCTACCGGTGAGATCCACCCCGTCCACGGTCACGGTTCCGCCATCCGGCCTGTCCACTCCGGACACGAGGTTGAAGAAAGTGGTCTTCCCGGCGCCATTTGGACCAATGACGAGTTGGATCTCGCCAGGCTCGACTTCCAAGTCGACCTCGTTAACCGCAATCAGTCCCCCAAACCTCCGCAGCAAGCGCTGCGCCGAGAGCAGCGGAGCGGTCATCCTTTCACCGGATTGGGTCTTCGTCCCCTCCACCCCCGCCGCATTCGCCTCCCTGCCCCCGCCAGACCCTCAGGAAAGAGAACGACGGCGGCAATGAGGACGACTCCGTAGAGGAGCAGCCTGACATCTTCGAACTCGCGTCCCAGCTCGGGGATCACCACAAGGAAGAGCGCCCCGACAATTGCGCCCAGCGGCGATCCCAGACCTCCGATCACGATCATGATCAACAGGTTCACGGAGACCAGGAACCCGAAGGACTCATCGGTCACCGACGCCTGATACGGGGCGAAGAGCGCCCCGGCCAGGCCCCCAAGGACGGCCGATGCGGTGAAGACCGTGATTTTCGCTCGAGGTATGTCGACCCCGCACGAAGCCGCCGCCAGCGGATCGTCACGCATTGCAGCCAACGATCTGCCGACCCGTGAGCGGGTGAATGCAATGGCGAAGGCATAGACCAGGATGGTCACCGCCCAAATGGCGAGAAATTGCTCCCGAAAGCCGGATAGCTCGAACCCGAGCAGGCCGATCGGCGGTATCCCGTAGATGCCGGCGCTGAGAAGCGTGTCCATGACCTCGACAAAGAGAAACCCGAACGCAAGCGTTGCCAGGGCCAGGTAGTGGCCGGCTATGCGGAGAGCGGCGTACCCGAGCACCACTCCGACGACCCCCGCGAGCAGCATGGCCAGCACGGCGGCGATGGGCCACGGCCAGCCTTGTTGGGCGGTAAGTGATCCGACCACCCAGGCGCCGATCCCGATGAAACCGGCGTGACCGAGCGAGATCTGTCCGGCGCCCCCGAACAACAGGTTCAGTCCGATTGCCGCGATGGCGTATATCGCACCCAACGTGGCCAGGTTGAACCTGTAGGTAGAAGTCGTGGCGAGCGCGAACAGGATTCCGACCAGCGCCAGAACGAGCGGACCGACGAAGTGCCGAAGCCCTCCCCGAGTGCTCGTCATTTCTCTCATGCCCTGGACAACTCGGGACGTCCAAGTAGCCCCGTGGGTCGCACGATGAGAGTCACGATTAGGAGCAGGAAAAGGATGATGTCGGACCACTCCCGCCCGAATGTCCCGATGAGGAAGCTGTCAACCAGTCCGACCATCAGTCCCCCCACAAGTACCCCGGGCGTCGAGTCGAAGCCACCGAGGATCGCAGCTGCGAAACCCTTGACCCCGTAGGCAATCCCAAAGAAGCCGCCGGCCAGAACGATTGGAGCGGCGGCGATACCAACCAGGGTCAGCATCGCCGAAACGGCCGCCACAGACCAGGTTTCAACCGCCGCCGGGTCGATCCCCGAGAGACGTGCGCCCAGCGAGCTTTCCGCAGTCGCACGCCAGGCACGCCCGTACGAGGTCCATCGGAGGAACCAGAAAATCAGCAACGCGACCCCAAGGGCGATGCCGATCACCCAAAAAGACTGGATGAGCCACCTGGCGCCGAGGAACTCCACCGTCTCGTTCGCCGACCCAGTGAAAGGTGGAAAGTCGCGGGGGTTGGGACCCCACACCAGGGTTCGGCCGTGCGTGTAGATGAGGGCGACACCGATGGAAGCGATGATCGGCCCTGTTGGGCCCATCCGTTTCGATGGCGCCAAGGCGAGGCGATCGTAAGCGGCACCGAGGAGGGTCCCGACCACAACGGCGGCGACTATTGCAAGAGGGAGAGGAAGGCCGGCGTCCAGGAAAGTGAGGCATATCAGCCCCGCCACGGCGAGCTGCTCTCCCAGTGCAAAGTTGAGCACCCCTGAGGAGACGTGGATCAGGTGGTATCCAAGGGCGATCGCGGCGTATATCGCTCCGAACGTGAGGCCCTGGGAAAGGAGCTGACCGATGTTCATGGGCGATGCTCAGCGGAGGGCGGCTCCCCTCCCCGAGCTCACCCGTCCACGCTCACATCGTATTCACGCGTGTCGGCGACAACCGTGTATTCACCGTCCTGGACTTGGACGATATAGAACAGCGCACCGAGCCCGAGGCCGTTGTGGTCCTCAGCCGTGAAGTCATAGGTAGCGGTCACGCCTTCCAACGGTTCGATGTCCTGCAGCGCTTGGATGATGGCTGCGCCCTCGGTGTCACCGCCGGTCAGCTCGATGGCCGATTTCAGGGCGTACGCCGCGTCGTAGGCGAATGCCGCAAACTGCGTAGGAGGACCATCGAACTGCTCGGTGTAGCTGGAGAGGAATCCCGCCTGGTTGGGCGGCGGCTCTCCGTAGTTGTAGGTCGTGTTCGAATAGACGCCCTCCGCAGCAGCACCGCCCAGTTCGATGAAGGTCGGTCCGGCGATGGCGGACGAGCCGATGGTGGGGACATCCCAACCCAGCTGTTCCAGGCCTTTTGCGGCCGAGCTGGCGGCGGGATCGCCGACCCAGATGATCAGCACCTCTGCACCGGCATCACGCAGCCGCTCCAACTGACCGACCGCATCGGTGTCGGCACTCTCTATCGATTCCGTGGCCACCACCTCGAGTCCGAGCTCTGGGGCGAAGTGTTCGATGTGAGCCAGGTTCCCTGTGCCGTATGGCTGGGCGTCATAGAGAACACCGATCTTGGTCACACCGAGATCCTCTTGGATGAAGCTGAGGATCGAAAGGACCTCGATCTCCTCGCGGGGAGTCGTCTGGTACACGTATTCGAGCCCTTCCTCCTCCCAGATGGCGCGGCTGGTGAGGGTGACGTTCGGGACCTGCTCGTGTTCGAAAATGGGTCCGACGGCCAGAGCGGGAATCGTGATCGAAGGGCCGATCACGGCAATGACACCGTCCTCACCGATGAGCCGGTTTGTCAGGGGGACGGTCTTGGTCTCGTCGACCTCATCGTCATAGATGACGAATTCGACCGGGCGACCCGCGATCCCGCCGGCAGAGTTCATCTCTTCTTGGGCCATAAGCAATGCGTTCTGCTGGGGAGCGCCGACAAAAGCAAAGCGCCCCGAGATCCCGAGAACAGCTCCGATCTTGATGGGATCGCCTGTGGGCTCGCCGCCTGCTGCCGCCGTCGTGTCACTTGGCGCGGCGGTCGTCGCCGAGGCGGTCGTGTCGGTGCCACCTGCCACAGTGGTGTCAGCGCCCTCCGTCGTGGTGGCGCTTCCGCCGGCTGTAGTGGTGTCAGCCCCACCGCCGCCGTCCCCACATGCCACGACAAGCATCGATAGTGCCACGACCAGGATCAGGACCTTGCGCATGCCCACCTCCATCTCGGCCGGGCGACGCCCCGGGGCGGGCCAGCATAAAGATCAGACAATTCCCCGGTCAAGGTTGATGACCATGAGCCGAATCCCCCGGCTGAGGGCGCGGTCACCGCCAGCGTGGTGATCTGCGCTCCATCGAGGCAAGGAAACCCTCGCGCGCTTCGTCGCCGCCCAACACCCAGCGCTTGAACTCTGCGATCTCTGCGCTGATCCCCTGATCGATCGGCAGGCCTCTACCGATCCGCATCGCCCTCTTCACCGCACCGTGAACTCCCCTTGGCTTGTCGACGAGCTGATCACAGAGAGAAGACACCTCGTCGTCGAGCCGATCGAGCGGACACGATCTGAGGGCGATGCCGGCTTCGGCGGCCTCGGCACCGCTCATCCACTCGGCGGTGAAGATGATCGCCTTGGCCCGTTGCTCCCCAATCAGACGCGGAAGCCGTTGGGTCGAGCCGCCACCGGGCATCACCCCGACCTGGGTGTGGTTGTCGCCGATCCGAGCCTCGTCGACCACCACGCTCAGGTCCGCGGCGAGCATCAGCTCGAAACCACCGGCACGGGCAAGTCCGTTGACCGACGCAATCACCGGAGCCTCGATCTGGTCGAAGCGCAGTGAGCACGTCGTTGAACTTGCGAATGACCGATTCGAAGTAGCCGGCATCATCGAACGCCCGGCGCAGCAGGTCCAGATCCAGACCGACAGAGAACGCTTTGCCGCTTCCCCGAATCACCAGCACACGGATTTCCTCGTCCGCTTCGACTTCATCAACCGCCCGGTCCAGGTCGTCGATCACTTCCTCCGTGATGCTGTTGAGCCGGTCGGGCCGGGTGAAGGTGAGCCGCGCAACTCTTTGTGACACCTCGAGGTCCATCGTCTCCATCACCACCTCCTCATCGGGCGAGCAACTCGAAGATCGAGCGCTGTGCATCACGCGTGGTGGCCTCGTCGACGAAATGGGTCGGCGGTGACACCTTCACGACATCGGCCAAACCCTCGTATCGGCCCAGCTTGGAGCGCACCTCGTCAGGAGTTCCCGACAGGGTGAGCGCATCGATCATCTCATCGGGCACCGATTCGACCATCTCGTCCACTTTGCCCTGGCGGAACAACTGCTGGACGATCCGCGCCTCCTGCTCGAACCCGTGCCATGCGAAAAAGTCGGTGTAGGTGCGGACCGATGCGTAGAAAGCAACCAGACCAGCGGTTTGGCGTCGGGCGACAGTCCCATCGTCGTCGACAACGCAGCAACCCGAGGCGACCACGGTGATGGAATCTCTGTCCTTCCCACCCCGACCAAGCCCGGCGGCGAGGTTGGGGAGGATCACCCGCTCCAGATACTCCGGGGATCCGAGCTCGTGGGCCACCCAACCGTCGGCAATCTCCCCCGCCAGCCGGGTCAGGACGGGACCCATTGCGGCCAGGTAGATGGGGATCACCGCACGCTCACGGAAAACCGGTCGCTGGTAGCCAACGAGGCGCAACCGCTCGTGAGATCCTTCGAACTCGATCGACTCGCCCGCGTCGGTCTCGGCAACGATGCGCCGGATCAGATCGACCGTCTCTCGAAGGTGGGGAGCAGGTCGTCCCGGATCGATGTTGTGCCAATCGATGTTGAGCCTGGGTACCCCGGTGCCGAGACCGAGAACGAACCTGCCGCCGCACAACTCGTCGAGATCCATAGCCTCGAGTGCAGTGACCATCGGGCTGCGGACGAAGGCGAGTGCGATGCCGGTCCCCAGCGTGATCCGCTGGGTTTCAGCAGCCATAGCTGCCAGAGGGACAAACGGGCTCCGATGGAGTTCGGGTATCCATGCCGAGTGGAAGCCGGCCGCCTCGGCCGAGGCGGCAGCAGCGGCCAGTTCAGCGATATCGGCACCCCATGGACCTACCCCTACTTTCACGAAACGTCCTCGATTGGGGTAGCCGGCTCGGGGAATCCGGTGGATGTGCCTGGAGCACCCCGCTTGTAGACGAAGAACGACCGCTCCCATGTGATCACCGCCACCCCGTCCTGGTTGAGGCCGCGGGTGAAGACCTTGACAACCCCTGCATGTGGCCTGCTCTTGGATTCCCTGGCTTCGAGCACCCGGCTCTCGGCGTAGATCGTGTCCCCGACGAAGACGGGATGCTCGAGCGAAATGTGATCCCAACCCAGGTTGGCGAATGCCTGCTGGCTGGTGTCGATAACGGATAGGCCGAGCACGATTGCCACTGTGAGCCCCGAGTTCACGATAGGTCGGCCGAATTCACTTCCCTTGGACTTCTCGTAGTCGAAGTGGTGCGGGTTGGTATTCATGGTCAGGAGCGTGAACCACACGTTGTCGGCGTCGGTGATGGTGCGTCCCAGCGGGTGGCGATATACGTCGCCGACCGCGAAGTCTTCGAAGAACCGACCGAGAACGGTCTGGGTGACGGCCATGTGAAACCTCCTAGGGCAATACAGTCAGGCTAAACGTCGGACATTTCGGTGCGTTCGCTGCATCATGTGCCTAGCCTCGCCGACACTCTTTCTGGGAGGACTCATGCCGACAACTCTTGGCGTCGACCGCACGGCCCTGTTGGTCATCGACATGCAGAACGGCTTCTGCCATCCCGAGGGATCTTTCGCTCAACTGGGGCTAGACGTCTCGATGACGAATGCGGCCATCGCCGGCTGCCGGACCCTCGTCGAAGCTGCGCGTACCGCGGACGTCCCGGTCGTCTTCACCCGCTACGTGTATCGCGCCGACTACCGAGACGGCGGAGTCCTGGTACAGGAAATTCTCCCCGCTCTGGCCGACACCAAGTCCTTGGCCGCCGGTACCTGGGACGCCGACATCGTCGACGAGCTCGCACCCGAGCCAGGCGACTTCGTGGTCGAAAAGAACCGGTACAGCGCCTTCTATGGAACCGGCCTCGAACCCATACTCACCAGCCTCAGCATCGAGCGACTGGTGATGTGCGGGGTGACCACCAACATGTGCGTGGAGACGACGGCTCGCGACGCCAGCCAGCGTGACTATCGCGTGTTCGTCGTCTCAGATGCGACCGGCGAACTCGATGAAGACCGTCATCGGATGGCCCTAGGCACCATCGGATTCGGATTTGGATGGGTCGTCGAATCCGACCAGGTGTTGGGTGCTTGGCGTGACTCCCCCATCACCGTCGGAGGGTGAGTCCGGCCCGATCGGTCATTTGTCTGACCTTTAGACTATTGCTGTGCCCGGGTCGACCGCCGTCGAAGGCCCTGCCTACCGCCAGGTCGCCGATCGGCTGCGCCATCTGATCCTCAGCGGCGAGCTCACACCCGGCGAGCGTCTTCCCGTCGAGGCCGTGCTGGCGGACCAATTCGGCGTTTCTCGCAGCACCGTCCGGGAGGCTTTGCGCTCGCTTGCATCGGAGAACATGGTCGAAACGACGAGGGGCGTCACCGGTGGCACTTTCGTTCGCCAGCCGCACCCAGGCCAGGTGGCAGACACGCTCGGCACTGGGCTCGAGCTTCTCACCGGCTCCGATGCCATCACCGTCACCGAGCTTCTCGAAGCTCGTGAGTTGCTCGAGGTTCCTGCAGCTCGTCTGGCGGCTGTCAGACGAACAGAAGAGCAACTGGTGCGCCTCGATGCAGCTCTGCCCGAGCCGCGCCGTGTTCTGGAGAGTCGCAGCTTCGAGGTCAACAGGACCTTCCACGCCATCGTCCTCGAGGCCTCGGGCAACCGCCTGCTCGAGGTCATGACCAGGCCGTTGTTCGTAGTTCTCCAGACCCGCTTTCTGCGTGATGCGGCCCCGGCGCGATTCTGGCGGCGGGTGGATGTCGAACATCGGAGCATCGCAGATGCGATCGCGGCCGGCGACGAACGAGCCGCCGCTCAGGAGATGTCCGCCCACCTCGTCCACCTGCGCGCCACCTACGAGAAGATCGACCGAAGCGGGCGCCGGTGAGGCCCCTCGAGGATCTCCGAATCGTCGCGGTTGAGCAGTACGGCGCAGGACCGTTCGGGTCTCTTCATTTGGCGGATCTCGGGGCCGAGGTGATCAAGATCGAAGATCCACGATTTGGCGGCGATGTCGGACGCTACGTCCCTCCGTTCCAGGAGGGCGAGGACAGCCTCTTCTTCGAGACGTTCAACCGCAACAAGCGAAGCCTCAGCCTCGATCTTTCCAACCCGCAAGGGCGCGCCGTCTTCGAGGAACTCGTCCGTGTTTCCGATGCGGTGTACTCAAACCTCCGAGGGGACGTGCCGGCCAAGCTCCGAATCCGCTTCGAGGACCTCCGAGAAGTGAATCCAAGGGTTGTGTGCGTCTCGATCTCGGGGTTCGGGATGACGGGACCGCGGGCTGCGGAACCGGGCTACGACTACATCCTCCAGGGGCTGGCGGGATGGATGTCGCTCACAGGCGATCCAGATGGACCCCCGACAAAGTCGGGTCTGTCTCTCGTCGACTACTCGGGGGGCTTCGTCGGTGCTCTGGCGCTACTTGCCGGTGTGCACGCCGCCCGACGCGACGGTGTGGGCATGGACTGCGATATAAGTCTCTACGACGTCGCCGTCAGCTTGTTGACCTACCCGGCCACCTGGCACCTCAATCGCGGCTGGGAGCCAGAGCGGACGGCGCGCTCGGCGCATCCATCGCTCGTCCCATTCCAGTTGTTCCGAGGATCGGATCTCGGATGGTTCCTGGTTGGATGCGCCAAGGAGAAATTCTGGGTTCGAGTCGCCGAGGTCATCGGCAATCCGGGATTGGCGACGGACGCCCGATTCGAGAGCTTCTCCGCCCGCGCCGCCCACCGGGAGGAGTTGATCGGCTTGTTGGACCAGGTTTTCGCAACCCGTCCGGCAGCGGAATGGATCGGTGCGCTGCGAAACGCCGGAGTTCCGACGGGACCCGTTCAGGATGTGGCCGAGGCGATGACCGACCCGCAGACACTGGCACGGCAGCTCATAGTCGAAACCGACCATCCCATGTTCGGCGCGGTGAGGTCGCTTTCGAGCCCGGTGAAGGTAGGTGATGCCGGCCCAGGGCACCGACGGGCGCCCCGCCGCCATGAGGACGCCGAGCATGTGCTCTCTGGCCTGCTCGGCTATGACCGTGCCCGCATGGACCAACTTGCGGCAGCTGGGGCATTCGGTGATGTCGAGGGACCGGGATGACCTCCATCACCGAGACGCTGGTTGATTGGGCCTGGTCTCTCACACTCCGGATGCTCCCGGACGACGTCGTCCGCGCGGCTGGTCGTCACATGCTCGACGCGACCGGTTGCGCCATCGCCGCACAGCGACTCCGAGCGGCACCCTTCGCCGAGGCGCTCACCTCTTCTGACGGCCCAGCCACCGTCATCGGGACAACCCACCGCCATGACCCTGGGGGAGCTGCGTTCGCCAACGGCACGCTCGTCCACGCACTCGACTTCGACGACACTCACGCCGCCGCCCTGGTCCATCCGAGCGCGGTTGTGCTCCCCGCCGCATTCGCTTGTGCCGAGGCCTCCGACTCCGACCTCGAGGACCTGCTGCCGGCGGTGATCGCCGGCTATGAGTCCGTAATTCGCATCGGGCGCGCCGCCCCGCACGGATTCCACGCCCGGGGGTTCCATGCCACATCGATTTGCGGCGTGTTCGCTGCCGCCCTGGTGGCATCGCGGATACAGGGACTCACGCACTCCCAAGCGGTTCAGGCTCTCGGGATCGCCGGATCCTTTGCCTCCGGGTCGCTCGAGTTCCTCAGCGCCGGATCCTCGACCAAACAGATCCACCCAGGGTGGGCATCCATGGCAGGAATTGCCGCGGCCCGACTCGCTGCCGAGGGCGCTCAAGGCCCGGCGTCGATTCTGGAAGGTGATCTCGGCGTATACCGGGGCTTCGCCGATCTGCGACTCGACGCAGGATCGGTCACGGACGATCTCGGCTCGACCTGGGAGATCGGCCGGATCACCGTGAAGCCATATCCCGTATGTCAACTGACTCACGCCACTCTCGACGCGGTGGCTGCCACCCTCACCGATGTCCCGCACGGCGAGGCGGAGACGATCGAGGTCCATCTGCCCGAAGCGAGTGTTCCGGTCGTCGCCGAGCCTCGTCCGACCAAGGTCTCCCCCCGCACTCCGTACGAGGCAAAGTTCGCACTGCCCTGGGATGTGGCCGCGATGCTCATCGATGGCTCGATCAACGTGGCGACCTTCGCACCCGACCGAATCGAGCGACCTGACGTCGTCGCCCTGGCCGAGCGGGTCACCGTGGTCCCGTACCGATTCGGACCTCCGCCCGCCGAGGCGCCAGGGCGGGTGTCCATCCGTCTCACCTCGGGTGATGTCGTGATCGGCGAGGTCGAATCCAGCTCGGGAGGTCCAACTTCTCCACTGAGCGACGAAGCGCTGCTCGAGAAATTCCACGCAAACTGCGGAGACGTCTCTGACGCCGATCGGCTGGCCAAGGGTCTGCTCGAGCCGCGCTCGATCGACGACCTCGGCGACCTCCTGGCCGCGGCCGCCCCGTCCCCACCGACTGCACGATGAAGCGAGCAAAGCGGGCGATCACCCCCGACGACTTTCCATGGTTCGACTACTCCGGGTACAGCTTTTCGCTCGGCCTTGACCTCGGTGGGCTCGCCTTGCTCTCGGGCCACTCGGCATCGAGGTACGACCCAAGCCAGGGCCGAATCGTCGTGGACGGGGGCATGGCCGAGCAGGCGATCACCGCATGGAAGAAGATCGAGGCGATCCTCGGTGGTGCCGGATTCTCGCTCGGCGACGTCGTCAGAGTGGTGGAGCACGTAACTGTCGAGGGGATCGATGATCACGCCGAATCTGAGCGGGTCAGATCCGATGTGCTCGGAGATGCGGAGCCAGCGGTGAACACGGTGGTGGTCCATCGCCTCCTTCGTCCAGCCGCGTTGATCGAGATCGAGGTGACGGCTTCGCGGGAGAGCGGCACGGCGTACCGAGTCGGCTCCGACGGACGAGCAGCGTTTGCTCCAGCCCGAGCGGTCGGCGACGTCGTTTATCTGTCGACCATCCACCCGTATGACGCCGACGGCGAGCTCGTAGGAGACGGAGACGTCGTGGCGCAGACCCGGCAGATCTTCGAAAATGCTGCGACATGGCTCGCCGCGTGCGGCCTCGGCATGGATCGCGTCGTGAAAACCCTCGAGATGATCCACCCCGATGGTCTTCATGACTACAAGGGGACCGGGGATGTCCGCCGTGAGTACCTCGGCCCGGTCTACCCAGGCGCCGCCGGGATCCTCCAGGACCGTGTGGCCGCCGACGACCGGGTATTGATCTCTTACGACTTCATCGCCTCTGACGTTCCGATCGAGGGCGTAAACCCCGGATGGGAACGATATGCCAAGCTGACCTACTCCCCTGCTGTCCGTGCCGGCGACAACCTCTTCATGTCTGGGCAGGCCGCGCTCGATCCTGAGACGGAGAGGGCGCTCCATCCCGGGGACGTCGCAGCGCAGGCCGAATACACCTACAGCAACATCGTGCGGGTTCTCGACGCCGCGGGCATGAGTCCGTCTGATCTGGTCAAGACCGTCGAGTACGTGACTCCTGATGGGCTTGCCCGCTACCGGGAGGTTGCCGGAGTACGCAAGTCGCTTCTCAGCGCGCCTTGGCCGGCATCCACCGGAGTCGTATGCCACTCGTTGCTTCGTCGCGACTTCCTGATCGAGGTGGATCCCTTCGCCATTGCAATGCCCGCGGTAGCCCGGTGATGGGTCGTCTGCTGACTTCCGAAATCGAGGCGCTCATTGGGCAGACCGTGACCTACACCGCTCCGGAAGAACTTGGGCGTGCATCGATCCGCTACTTCGCCATGGCCATCGGAGACGACAACCCCCTGTACACCGATCCCGAGTTCGCCCGGGAGCATGGTTACGACGACGTGATCGCGCCCCCGACCATGGTGTGCGAGACCGCTCAGCAGATGACCGGATCACCGGACGCCGACGGCTATCTCGGCCACACGTGGAAGATTGAAGTGCCTGGGACCCGGCTGATCCGCGGGGCGAACGAATACGAGTTCGCGCGGCCGGTCTACCCGTCGGACGTGATCACGGCGACGTGGACCGTGAGCGGAATCGAAGAGCGAACCTCGTCGAGCGGGGCGGCGCTCCTCCTCGTCACGTCGGAGGCGCGCTACACCAACCAGATGGGCGATCTCCTTGCGGTGAACCGCGAGATCACCATCCACCAGGAAATGTGATGCCGTCGGCCGATCAGGAGATCGACAGCATCGAGCGCTCGATGGATCTACCCCGGCTTGTCGCCTACGGAGGCGCCACATGGGATTGGCACAGGATCCACTATGACGCCGCCTATGTGGCAAGCCAGAATCTCCCAGCCCCGGTCGTCGACGGCCAGATGTTGGGCGCCCTCCTCGCAGAACAGGTGATGGATCACTTCGGCCCCGGTGCGAGGATCCGGTCGATGGCGTTGCGGTATCGGTCGATGGTGTTCGCCGGAGACACCGTGCGGGTCACCGGCAAGATCCAAAGGGTCGCAGATGAAGCGAGTGGACTCCTCGTCACCGTCGCCCAAGAAGTGCGTGTCGGCGATCGGCTGGCTGTCACAGGGACGAGCGCTGTTTGGACGCCGCAATGATTCACGGCCGCCACCCCGGCACCTGCTGTTGGCGGCGACAACCCGATCGGATCCGTTGAGAATGCCGGTGGACCGCCGGGTTGCCATCGTCGGAGTGGCCGAGTCCGACCTCGGAATCACAAACTCTTCGATATTCGAGTTGCAAACACAAGCGGTTACCAGGGCACTGGCCGATGCAGGGCTGACCCTGTCAGACGTGGATGGGTTAGCGACCAACGGGGTGTCGCGCTTCTCCGCATCCTCGATTGGCGAGTACTTGGGGATCCATCCCACTTGGACCGACTCGACCATGGCAGGAGGGTCCTCCTACGAGTTGTTCGTGGGTCGGGCCGCGGAGGCGATCGCTTGTGGCGCGGCGGAGGTGATCGTCGTCTCCTACGGGTCCAACCAGAGGAGCGCGCACACCCGCCGGTTGGGAGGCGTGATCGAGAGCCACACCCCGGAGGGCATCTTCGAGGCGCCGTACGGACCGCTCAACCCGATCTCGTTCTACGCCATGGCCGCCCAGCGCCACATGCACGAGTTCGGAACGCGTCCCGAGCAGTTGGCGGAGGTGGCCGTTGCGGCCCGGGATTGGGCGCTACTGAACCCGGTGGCGTATCGATACGGCCAGGGCATGCTCACCACCAACGAGGTGGTGTCATCGCCTGTGGTGAGTTCGCCGCTTCGTGCTCTCGACTGCTGTCTGGTTACCGATGGTGGCGGTGCCCTCGTGCTCGACGACGCTGGAGCGCTCCAGACAACTGCTGCGTCCACCTGCGGTCATTCTCGGTTACGGCGAGCTGTCGAGTCATGTCGGCATGAGCCAGGTCACGGACCTGACGGCTACCGGCGCATCGGTCTCAGGCGGTCGGGCTTTCGCCGCAGCGGGAGTGAGCCCAGAGGACATCGACGTGGTCGAGGTGTACGACTCCTTCACCATCACCGTCTTGCTGACCCTCGAGGCGCTCGGATTCTGCGGTAAGGGGGAGGCGGGGGCCTTCGTGGCCGATGGCCGTATCCGGCCCGGTGGCGATTTTGCTCTCAACACCTCGGGGGGAGGCCTCTCATATACCCATCCTGGGATGTTCGGAATATTCCTCGTCATCGAAGCCGTGCGCCAGCTGCGCGGGGAAGCCGGCCAACGGACAGGTGCCGGACGTCGAATTGGCCCTGGCACACGGCACCGGGGGCATCTTCTCGACCCACGCCACCGTTGTGTTGGGAGTGGACCGTTGAGGGACGGACGAACCACGCCTTCTTCAGAAGCAGAGATCTGGCTCGACGAGGCCGACAACGGCCGACTGGTGGTGCAGCGGTGCCAGCGGTGTTCGACCTATCAGCACTACCCGCGTCCACTCGTGCATCACCTGCGGAAGCAGCGACCTCGAAATGGTGGAGGCATCCGGCAAGGGCACCGTGTACTCGTTCACGGAGGTGCACCGCTCCCCCGATCGCGACCGGTTCTCAACCCCGTACACGATCGCTCTGGTCAGGCTCGAGGAGGGTCCGCTGTTGCTAACCCGGCTGGTGGACACCCCGGATCCGGCGTGTGACATGGCGGTTCGGGTCGAATGGCGGCGCATCGACGATCGCCAGCTACCTGTGTTTCGCCCCATCCGATAGGAGCATTCATGGACTTCAACTTGAGCGACGACCAGCTTCTCTTTCGCTCGACGGTACGGGATTTCGTTAACCGTGAGATCCGTCCAGTGGCCAGGGAGTGGGAGCAGTCGGGCAGATATCCGAACGGAGATCGTCGACAAGATGAAGGTGATGGGACTGTTCGGTCTCACCATTCCCGAGCAGTACGGCGGGATGGATGCGGACATGGTGTCGCTGGCCATCGTCTTCGAAGAGATCTCGCGTGCCTGGATGGGCATCGCGGGGATCATCGGGAGCCACTCTCTGGCCTCTTGGATGATCGCACGTCACGGCACCGACGAGCAGAAGCGACGGTTCCTGCCGGATCTCGCCACGGGAGTCCGCCGCACCGGAATCGGCCTGACCGAGCCGAACGCGGGACGGATCTCCAGGGCATCGAAACCCGTGCCTGGCGAGACGGTGATGATTATGTGATCCGCGGCACCAAGATCTGGATCACCAACGCACGCCACGCCGATCCTCTCCCGGTGCTGGTGAAGACCGACCCCTCGCGCCCAGCCGGCACACGCTGGGATGAGCGTGCTGTTGGTGGAGGCGGGATCACCGGGATTCGACGTCTCGCGCGACATGGAGAAGTTGGGGTACAAGGGGACCGAGAGCTGCGAGGTGCGGCTTGACGACGTTCGGGTCCCGGTGGAAATGCTCCTCGGAGGGGTCGAAGGACGCGGCTTGCAGCAGGTCCTCTCCGGTCTGGAGATCGGACGCATCAACGTGGCGGCCCGTTCGGTGGGAATCGCCCAGGAGGCGTACGACCAGGCCCTCGCCTATGCGACGAATCGGAGAGCCTTCGGTCAGCCGATCTCCGACTTTCAGGCCATCCAACTGAAGCTGGCGGAGATGGCGACCCGGGTTCAGGCCTCGCGGCTGTTGACCTGGTGGGCGGCGGCGCAAGCCGACGAGGGAACGAGGGTGGACCTCCAGGCGGGCATGGCCAAATACTTCGCCTCGGAGTCGGCCATATCCAATTCGCTCGACTCGATGCGTATTCACGGCGGGATGGGGTACTCGAAGGAGTTGGACATCGAGCGCCTCTACCGGGATGCCCCGTTGATGTCGATCGGTGAAGGAACCAACGACATGATGAAGATCGTGATCGCACGGGGGTTGATCGAGCAGCGTGTCGAGATCGACTGATCATCGGGGTGCCACTCGGACTGCCCGATCAGAACGCGAAGATCATTTTCGATGAGTAACCAGGTGCTGTTCCCGGACGACACTCTTCGGCGCTATGAGATGCCGGGGGGGCGACCGGCCGTCGCCATCAGGCGACTGGCGACCGACGAAAGGGGCGCCTCGTGGTCCGCCGTTCGATTCCCTCCGGGTTTTCGCCGCCCACAACCGGGCTGGTATCCCGCAGACGAGGAATTCCTCGTTCTCGATGGGGCGATCTCGGTGAGCGGGGTCGTGCACGCTGCCGGCGGTTACGCCTTTCTCCCAGCCGGCTACCTGCGGATCGACACCTTCTCTAACCGGGGAGCCCTCGCCGTCGCCTGGTTTTCGGACAGACCGATCTGGCGTGAGGACACAAAATCCGACGCCGCCTACCGGCCCGACCTCGTTCTCCATGGCGGGGCGGACGACTGGCCCGTCATCGCCGGTCCTTTCGGTGACGGGCGAAGCGTGCGTTTGTCTGCCAGTACCCGAGTCATGGATCCTCGATGGCCTCCCCGCAGGAATGGCTCCATCACCCGCGGAATTGATCGGCTTCGACGAGAAGGCCTACATCCCCCTACGCCCCGGTGACCCATACCCGGAACTCTCAGGTCGCGGTCTTTGTCCGAGAACGCTTTGGCGTCACTTGACGGGCAATCGCCCCGCTGAGTGACGCCAAAAACGGCTGTGACCCTTCCGTTACGTCGGTGCAACGCCACGGTTACCCGCGTGCCCCATGGTTGACGGTGAGTCGCCACGAAAGGAGAAAGCGATGCGACGACTCGCAAGGACAACGCTCCTGGGGTTGGTTGTTGCTCTGACGTTGGCAACGGTCCCGGCCCAGGCAGGTACCCAGCCCTACTGCGGACTCGTGTGGGGATCGCTGCCCGAGAAGCACAGGGTCAACACCTACACCACCGCCCCGGTGGAGAACCTCAGAGCCGGTAGGCATGAGTGCTTCGACCGGATCGTGGTGGACCTGGGTGCCGACCCGCAGGGACGGTCGGCCGACAAAGCCATCGGCTACCGGGTGGCGTATGTGCCGTCGGTGCCCGACATCGAGACCGGGGAGACCATCCCCATCGCCGGTGGTGCGATCCTGTCGATCCAGGTCAACGCCCCGGCCCACGACGATGAGATGCGCCCGACCTACAACCCGGATGATCGCCTGCATGCCATCAACGTTGGCGGCTTCAGGACCTTCCGTCAGGTGGCCTTCATGGGGACCTTCGAGGGCCAGATCCAAGTGGCGCTTGGGGTGCGGGGCCGGCTCCCCTTCCGGGCGTTCGTCTTGGACGGCCCCGGTGACGGGGCGAGGCTGGTCATCGACGTCGCCCATAAGTGGTGACAAGCGCTGCTCGTTGGGCCGGTGCGGATGCGCCGGCCCTCGGGCGGGGGACGGGTGGCTAACCCGCCACGAGCAGGACCCGACCGGCGCCGCCGTCGGCCTTGTAAGCATCGGGTGCGGCGGATAGGGGGAACCTCTCGCCGATCCGGGGCCCGACCCGCCCCATCGCCAGGTCTTCGAGCACCTCGGCCATCAATTGGGCACGGCGCTCCGGCGTCGGGCGGTTGGTGTTCATCCCGAGTAGACGGTGCTCCTTGACCGACATCAGCGGAAGGTTGACCGTGCTGTCGGTGCCCGCCGTGTAGCCGAGGACCACATGGCGGCAGCGCGGTCCACCGGAGCGGATCGACTCCTCCATGTAGGGGCCACCGACTGTGTCGACGATGGCGGCGACTCCAACACCTTCTGTTGCTTCCGAGACCGCATCGGCGAACCCGTCGAACGAAATGGCGTGGACACCGGGCCCGGTATGCACACGGTCCGGCTTCCTGGCAGCTGCGAGCACCCGCGCACCCAGCGCGATTGCCAGCTGGATGGCGGCAGATCCGACGGCGCCGGTTGCACCCAGCACGAGGACGACCTCGCCCTCTTGCACATTGGCATGGTCGACCAGGGCGTACCGGGCAGCCGTCGCGGAGGAGACACCAGCAGCGGCGATCTCAGGGTCGAGCCCGGCGGGGAGCGGGACCACGGCATCGTCGGATGCGTTGACCACCTCGGCGAAGGTCCCCGGTGTCCGCGTCCCCATCCCGTGTGGGCCACCCGACACATACACCGGCGTCCCCGCTGGGTGGATCTCCGACTCGAGCACGATGCCGGCGGCGGTTCCGCCGGGCATGAGCGGCGGCGAGGGAATCCCCGGGATCTTGCCCGTGGCGATCTGGACGTCGATCGGAGCCACCTCTGCGGCGGCGAAGGTGACCAGCGTCCTCCCATGCTCGGGAACGGGGTCTGGAACCTCGATGAGGGCAAGAGATGGCTCAGGTCCGATCTCGGTCAGTTGGAGAGCCCGTGGCACGCGGTCGAGGCTACCTCCGCCCCGGCCGGACCAGCAGCGTGGCGAATTCGGGGCTCGACAGGAGGTGAAACTCGCTGATCACCTCGGCCAACCCGGCGGTCTGGGCCAGCTTGGTCAGCCGGCGGGGGGTGAACCGGTGGCAGTGAACCTCGCGGGCCCGGAGAGGGTTGCCGTGGAGGATGACGGCGCTGGGAACGGCGTAGAGGCCGCGCACCGGCTCGGCCGGGTAGACGAGCATCACGCTCCCGCCAGGTCGGACGACCCGGCTCATCTCGGCGATGGCACCCTCGGCATCGGGGATGTGCTCGATGGCGTGCATCGAGTACACCTGGTCAAAGGATGCGTCGGGAAACTCGAGATCTGTGGCGCTCATCGAACGGACGTTGCGGGTAACCGCGATTGCCGCTGCCTCCGGGTTGACGTCGATCCCGATGGCGTCGATCCCCTGGTCCTGGACCCGGCGGAGGAGATGTCCCCGACCGCACCCCACCTCGAGGAGCCGCATGCCCGGAGTGGGAGCCAGCAGCCGGCGAAGCGTGGCCAGATGCCGTGGGTCCCAACGGTTGGCCGATGCGTAGCGGACCGAGTCGTATGCCGTGGTCGCCGTGGCCATTGCTCAGGCGAGCTGTTGCTCGAGTTCGTCCAACCCAGGGAATGCCGGATCGGCCTTCTCCACGGCCCGCATGAGCTTGCGGCCGGCATCACGGTCGTCGAGCGCCGCCGCCACCCTGGCGGCCACGTACCAGCGCCGAAGCTCGGATTCACCGGGCTGGGCGACGAGCTTGCCCGGCTTGATCACCGACCACGCCTTGCGAGCATCACCCTGGTCGAGCAGGAACGATGCGTAAACGACGCGGGCCTCGTCTTCGGTCTGACGGGAACCTCCGAGCTCACGCCACAGCTCCCATGCCTTGGTCACATCCTCGGCCCGGCCCAATGCACGAAGCGAGTCCATCTCCACCGGCATGTGGGTGGTATCGCCGGTGAGCCGGCGAAAGGTGCGCAGCTCGCTGAGGGCGATCTTCCACTGTCCGGTGCGATAGGCACTCAATCCGAGCAACTCGCGCACCGTGGCGGTGCGCGGCGAGAGACTCTTCGTCTCGAGCAGTTTCGACATAGCGGCACGGAACCGGCCCTCGGAGAAGGCAACGGCAGCGGAGGTGAGGAGTTGGAGGGCGGCGTCGCGACGGTCCTTCGGGGTGACCCGGACCAGTTCTTCACGCACCCAGCGTGGCAGCTCGGCACCACCCTTTTGAAGCTGGACCGGCTTGCGGGGCGGCTCGCCGCGGGTGTCGCGGCGTTGATCCCTCCGATCGTCGCCATATGCACCCCGTCGGGGAGGCTGACGACGATCAGACATGTGGGGTTCTCTCCTCGAACGCGTCGTGGGGGCCGCCAATCGGCGACCCCCACCGAAAAGACGCCCGGCGGTGACCTACTCTCCCAGGGGCGTGAGCCCCAAGTACCATCGGCGCTGGCGGGCTTAACTTCCGTGTTCGGAATGGGAACGGGTGGTTCCCCGCCGCTATCGCCACCGGACGAAACCGAGCGTGCCCGGCACCCCGAGCACTCCATAGCGAGCACGTGTTTTTGGATTCAGTACAAGCCCTCGGCTGATTAGTACCGGTCGGCTGAGCACATTACTGCGCTTACACCTCCGGCCTATCGACCTGGTCATCTACCAGGAGCCTTACCGGGTTAACCCCGTGGGAAACCTGATCTCGAGGTGGGCTTCGCACTTAGATGCCTTCAGCGCTTATCCCGTCCGTACGTAGCCAACCAGCCGTGCCCTTGGCAGGACAACTGGCACACCAGAGGTACGTCCATCCCGGTCCTCTCGTACTAGGGACAGCTCCTCTCAAGTTTCCTGCGCCTGCGACGGATAGGGACCGAACTGTCTCACGACGTTCTAAACCCAGCTCGCGTGCCGCTTTAACGGGCGAACAGCCCGACCCTTGGGACATGCTTCAGCCCCAGGATGCGACGAGCCGACATCGAGGTGCCAAACTGCGCCGTCGATATGGACTCTTGGGCGCAATGAGCCTGTTATCCCCGGAGTACCTTTTAGCCGTTGAGCCATGGCGCACCCACGTGCCACCATGGGATCACTAAGCCCGACTTTCGTCCCTGCTCGACTTGTAGGTCTCGCAGTCAAGCTCCCTTGTGCCTTTACACTCAACGCCTGATTGCCGACCAGGCTGAGGGAACCTTTGGGCGCCTCCGTTACCGTTTAGGAGGCCACCGCCCCAGTGAAACTGCCCGCCAGACACTGTCCCTAATCCGGATAACGGATCGAGGTTAGAAGCCCGTCATGAGAAGGGTGGTATTTCAAGGGTGACTCCACACGAGCTGGCGCCCGCGCTTCCCAGTCTCCCACCTATCCTACACATCACATGCCAGACTCCAATGTCAAGCTGCAGTAAAGGTTCCGGGGTCTTTCCGTCCTGTCGCAGGTAGTGAGCATCTTTACTCACAGTGCAATTTCACCGAGTCCCTGGTTGAGACAGTGCCCAAGTCGTTACGCCATTCGTGCAGGTCGGAACTTACCCGACAAGGAATTTCGCTTGATCTGTTACAACCGCTCAAGGGCACGACTCCTAGAACGGACGGATCGGTCATTTCTGCCGATCTCCTCACGTCGCCGTGAGGTCCGGACCATCTCTTCATCTCGATCAACTCGAGATGGCTGGCGTATGGTCTCTGAGGATTCTCAGATGTTATCTGAGTCTTTCCTGCTGATCTTCCGGCGTGACTCGTTTAGAGCCACCCGCCGTCGGATTGTCACTGCTGGTGCTCACACCGTGGATGTTTCATCCAGGCATGACTTGCCAACGAGTACCGAACGGATACACCGGGTTTTCCAGCATATAGCCAGCTGCACTCACCGCCGTCGCCGGCGGGAGGGGCAGCGACCCCTGCCTCAGGGGCCTTCCTTCTACCTTAGGACGGTTATAGTTACCGCCGCCGTTTACCGGGGCTTGGATTCAAAGCTTCGTCCCCGAGGGGACTAACCTCTCCTCTTAACCTTCCGGCACCGGGCAGGCGTCACAGCGTATACGTCGTCTTGCGACTTAGCACGCTGCTGTGTTTTTAGTAAACAGTCGCTTGGGCCTGGTCACTGCGGCCCCCTCAGGCTTCGGACGCGAAGTCCTACACCTTACCGGGGCGCCCCTTCTCCCGAAGTTACGGGGCAAATTTGCCGAATTCCTTAACCAGGGTTCTCTCGCTCGCCTTGGTATTCTCTACCTGTCCACCTGTGTCGGTTTGGGGTACGGGCACCGAACGAACTCGCTAGAGGGTTTTCTCGACGGCATGGGCGTTCAGCGGCTTCGCCTAGAGCGGCTCGGCATCACGCCTCAGGCTTAATGAGGTCCGGATTTGCCTGGACCTCGCCCTACACGCTTACCCCGGGTCAACCGACGCCCGGGTCCGCTTACCCTTCCGTGTCACCTCATCGCTGGCCTAATACCGGTGGGGTCGGTAGGCCCCGAAGGGCTTTCCTTAGCACACCAGGTTCAGCCTGGTCGCGCGTTCGGTGGTACGGGAATATCAACCCGTTATCCATCGACTACGCCTCTCGGCCTCGCCTTAGGTCCCGACTAACCCTGGGCGGACGAACCTTCCCCAGGAACCCTTGGACATTCGGCGGAGGAGATTCTCACTCCTCTTTCGCTACTCATGCCGGCATTCGCACTCGAACAGCCTCCACGGCTAGCTCACGCTGCCGCTTCAGCGGCTGCTCGACGCTCCCCTACCGATCCCGTCGCCTAGACCCGCACCCACAAGGGGTACGGGCCGAGCTGTATGACGGAATCCCGCAGCTTCGGTGCTGGACTTAAGCCCCGTTACATCTTCCGCGCAGAATCACTCGACCAGTGAGCTATTACGCACTCTTTCAAGGATGGCTGCTTCTAAGCCAACCTACTGGCTGTTTGTGCAACTCCACATCGTTTCCCACTTAGTCCAGACTTTGGGACCTTAGCTGGCGGTCTGGGTTGTTTCCCTCTCGACTACGAAGCTCATCCCCCGCAGTCTCACTGCCGCGCTCTAACGCCATGGGATTCGGAGTTTGACTGAGTTCGGTAAGCTTGTTGGCCCCCTAGCCCAATCAGTGCTCTACCCCCATGGCGAAACGCACGACGCTGCCCCTAAAGGCATTTCGGGGAGAACCAGCTATCACCGAGTTTGCTTGGCCTTTCACCCCTATCCACAGGTCATCCCCCAAGTTTTCAACCTTGGTGGGTTCGGGCCTCCACGAGGTCTTACCCTCGCTTCACCCTGCCCATGGATAGATCACTCGGCTTCGGGTCTAGGACACGCGACTGTACGCCCTATTAAGACTCGCTTTCGCTGCGGCTACGGCTCAACGCCTTAACCTTGCCACGTATCGCTAACTCGCCGGCTCATTCTTCAAAAGGCACGCGGTCAGGAGCCGAAGCCCCCTCCCACTGCTTGTAGGTCCGCGGTTTCAGGTACTATTTCACCCCCCTCACCGGGGTACTTTTCACCTTTCCCTCACGGTACTGGTCCGCTATCGGTCGCTAGGTAGTACTTAGCCTTACGAGGTGGTTCTCGCAGATTCACACGGGATATCCCCCGTGTTACTTGGGAACACCGCCAGAAGGCCGGTCGGCTTTCGTCTACAGGGCTCTTACCTCCTATGGCCTGGCTTTCCATCCAGGTTCGACTAGCCGCCGGTTTGGTAACTTCTCGACAGTGCCGGTGCACCGTCAGGCAGGTCCCTCGACCCCAGCGTGGCAACGCCACCGGGCTATCACACCACGCTGGTTTAGGCTCTTCCCGTTTCGCTCGCCGCTACTCAGGGAGTCGCAATTGCTTTCCTCTCCTCAGGGTACTGAGATGTTTCAATTCCCCTGGTTGCCTCTACCGGCCCTATATATTCAGACCGGAGTGACTGGGCATGACCCCAGCCGGGTTTCCCCATTAGGACATCCCCGGATCAGTGCTCGCTTGACAGCTTCCCGGGGCATATCGCAGCCTGCTACGTCCTTCATCGGCTCCTAGCGCCAAGGCATCCACCGTGGACCCTTAGTAGCTTGGACATATTGAATCCAAAGCGACGTGCTCGCTATGCAGTTCTCAAGGTGCCGTCGAAGGAAGGCCGACCATTTAGCTGGCCGGCCGGACTCCCTCACGACTCAACAACGCGCCCGACCACCGTCCTCCACACCGGAGGGAGAATTCGCACCGCTCTGTCCGCGGCCCCGAGGGGCTTTGGTCAAAACAGCTCGAGTTCACGCACAACCCCGGAGGATTGGACGATGATCGAGTAGCCAGTAGACCAACCTAAGAGCGCCTGGAGCCCGCCACTTGGGCGAGCCCTTTGTTGCTCCTTAGAAAGGAGGTGATCCAGCCGCACGTTCCCGTACGGCTACCTTGTTACGACTTAGTCCCGATCGCCGAACCCACCTTCGGCAGCTCCCTCCCAAAAAGGGTTGGGCCACTGACTTCGGGTGTTCCCGACTTTCTTGACTTGACGGGCGGTGTGTACAAGACCCGAGAACGCATTCACCGCGGCTTTGCTGATCCACGATTACTAGCGACTCCAACTTCACGGAGTCGAGTTGCAGACTCCGATCCGAACTGAGGCCGGCTTTGTGGGATTCGCTCACCCTCGCGGGATCGCAGCCCGTTGTACCGACCATTGTAGCATGCGTGCAGCCCTGGGCATAAGGGGCATGAGGACTTGACGTCATCCCCACCTTCCTCCGAGTTGTCCCCGGCAGTCTCCTATGAGTCCCCGGCATAATCCGCTGGCAACATAGGACAGGGGTTGCGCTCGTTGCGGGACTTAACCCAACATCTCACGACACGAGCTGACGACAGCCATGCACCACCTGTCATGGACGCTTCCGCACACCGTGTTTCCACGGCTTTTCCCATGATGTCAAGCCCAGGTAAGGTTCTTCGGGTACCATCGAATTAAGCCGCATGCTCCGCCGCTTGTGCGGGTCCCCGTCAATTCCTTTGAGTTTTAGCCTTGCGACCGTACTCCCCAGGCGGGGCACTTAATGCGTTAGCTACGGCACGGCAGTCGTTGGTCAGACCGCCACACCTAGTGCCCAACGTTTACGGCTAGGACTACCAGGGTATCTAATCCTGTTTGCTCCCCTAGCTTTCGCTCCTCAGCGTCGGTGCCGGCCCAGAGAGCCGCCTTCGCTACTGGTGTTCCTCCCGATATCTGCGCATTCCACCGCTACACCGGGAATTCCACTCTCCTCTACCGGACCCTAGCCACAGCAGTATCGACCGGCCTCCCGGGGTTGAGCCCCGGGTTTTCACGACCGACTTGCTGAGCCGCCTACGAGCTCTTTACGCCCAATAAATCCGGACAACGCTTGCCCCCTACGTATTACCGCGGCTGCTGGCACGTAGTTGGCCGGGGCTTCTTCTGGAGGTACCGTCATTATCGTCCCTCCTGAAAGGGGTTTACAACCCGAAGGCCTTCATCCCCCACGCGGCGTCGCTGCGTCAGGCTTTCGCCCATTGCGCAAGATTCCCTGCTGCTGCCTCCCGTAGGAGTCTGGGCCGTGTCTCAGTCCCAGTGTGGCTGGTCGTCCTCTCAGACCAGCTACCCGTCGATGCCTTGGTGAGCCGTTACCTCACCAACAAGCTGATAGGTCGCGAGCCCATCCCGAAGCGGAATCCATTTCCTCGGCGGATCATGCGATCCAGAGAGGATATCCGGTATTAATCCGGGTTTCCCCGGGCTATCCCGGTCTTCGGGGCAGGTTGCTCACGTGTTACTCACCCGTTCGCCGCTCCGTCACGAGTTTGGTTACCCGCCCTCGTGCGTCGCTCGACTTGCATGCATTAGGCACGCCGCCAGCGTTCGTCCTGAGCCAGGATCAAACTCTCCAACGTACATTCGTGTGGCACCGCCCAAGGGCGACGCCGCAGTCCTGTCTATATCGAGTTCGCTTGGCACGCCTCCAGACCCTCGCCGCTTGACACGACAAGGTCCCTCGGGCGCTTTCTGCGAGTACGTTTCCACCAGCGCCCAGATCGATTCCTCGACCCGGCCGTGGTGGGCTGTTACTGGCTTTTGGCACGTTGTTGAGTTGTCAAGGAGCCCGGAGCTCTTGCTCGACTCCCCTGCGGTCACGCGACCACAGGTGGCCGGCGGGCAAACGATAGATTCTATCACCCGCCAGCCATCCCGATGGCGGCGTGGGCACTCCGTGGACACACGGCGTCCCGCTCCGCCTTCGGGCATGATTACCAACGGCGAATGCCGCCGGTCTGGGAACTGTAGCCGCGACCCCTTCGGTGTCAAGTTCCCGCGTGGGCAGCCGACATCTCGATGAGAGGTAGGCGGACCGCACACGCATGAACGTCCCAGGTGCTGGAGCTATTCCGGCACGCCCCCTTGCTACCGTCGCCCTCCAGTGTTCGCCAGGTCATTCGCCGTACTCAGCCACGGCGTAGCCACTCACGTGATCGTGCTCGACGCGTCGGCCGATACGGGAGGTTTGGTCTGAAGGCCCACTGGCTAGATCGGGTAGGCGCCGCCCAAATGAGGAGCGGGCGACGCTATCCCAGGCTCTTCCCGAGCGGCTGGGGCGACCCGGATCTTCTCGACAGGGTGGGCGAGGGTGTGCGACACCCCGGCCCAACGCCGGAGATCGAGATGGCGTGGTCGTCGTGGCGGGGGGAGATGGGCGGATTGGTGGCGCGTACCGGGTGGTTTCCCAGCCCCGACCCCGACCTGCCGACGGAGAGTCGCAGGGCGGTGTTGCAACTCGTCTCCCCCTCAGTGGGACCACGTCGTGTCGTCATCCTTTTCGCCGCCCACAACGACCATGGCTACGAGACGAGGATGCGGCTCGGGCGCCGGCTCGCCGAGCACGACATCGCCACCCTCATCCTCGAGAACCCGTTCTATGGGCGGCGCCGACCTCTCGACGGCGGAAGACGGCCGGTCACCACCGTCGCCAACCTGCTCGTGATGGGTCGCGCCGCGGTTGCGGAAGGTCGAGCGCTCGTCGTCGCACTGCGCGAGCAGGGGGTCGAGCAGGTCGGGGTCTCCGGATTCAGCATGGGCGGCACCATCGCCGCCTTGGTCAGTGCGCTTTCCTCCGGCCCGCTCGCGTCGATCCCGATGGCGGCAGCCCACTCCCCCGCTGCCGCATACACCGAGGGCGTGCTGAGCGCTGCTGTCGATTGGGAGGCACTCGGTGGGCTTGGTGCCAGGGAGAGGCTGGCCGAGGTTCTCGACTGGGCGTCGGTCTTGAGGATCACGCCCCCACCCCACACCGCCGTAGCGTTGCTGGCCGCGGCAACCGGGGATGCCTACGTCCCCGCCCAGGCAGTCGAGGCGCTTCATCATCACTGGTCGGGGTCAAAGCTCCGCTGGCTCCAGGGTGGCCATGTCAGCGTCGGTCTGAGGGGTGCCCGGGCTCGGGCGGCGATCATCGCCGAGGGTTTCCAGCGGGCGTCAGACGAAACGGACGAAGCGCCGCTTCCCCACTTGGACCAGGGCTCCTAGCAATGAGGCGCGGGAAACATCTTCTTCGGTCAACCGGGTCCCGTCGAGCCTGACCGCACCCTGTGCGATGAGCCGCCGCGCCTCGGAGGTCGAGGCCACCAACCCGGCATCGAGCATTACTCCGGGGAGGTGGACGGGGTCGGCCCCGGGGAGGACATGCTCGGGTACCTCCTCCGGTGCCTTGTGGTCTCGGAACACTCGGTCAAATGCCGCCTCAGCCTCGAGCGCCGCCTCGTCGCCCCAGTAGAGAGCGACCACTTCTCTGCCCAACCTCCGTTTCGCCTCGACGGGATGCACCGAGCCCTCTGCCAGGCCGGTAACGACGGCTTCTGTCTCGTCGGCTGGGAGCTCGGTGGCGAGCCGGTACCACTGCGGCATCAGGTCGTCTGGGATGCTCATCACCTTGCCGAACATGTCGCCGGGCGGATCATCCACCGCCACATAGTTGTCGAGCGACTGCGACATCTTGTTCACCCCGTCGGTGCCGAGGAGGAGGGGCATCGTCATCGCCACCTGGGGCCGCATCCCATAACGCTGCTGCACCGCCCTCCCCATGAGAAGGTTCCATAGCTGGTCGGAACCACCCAGCTCGACATCCGCCTCGACCGCCACCGAGTCGTAACCCTGGAGGAGGGGATAGAGGAACTCGAGCACCGAGATCGACCGCTGCTCGGCCATCCTCTCGGCGAAGTCCGCCCTCTCCAGCATCTGGGCGACGGTGGTCGCAGAGGTGAGTTCGAGGACGTGCTCCATGTCCATGGAGGCGAGCCACTCCGAATTCCACCTGATCTCGAGACGTTCGGGCATGAGGACGCGAGAAGCCACCGAGGACCGACTCGGCATAGCCCCGCACCTCCTCTGCGGTGAGTCGCTGCCTCGTCTCAGCCTTGAGGCTGGGGTCGCCCACCTGGGCGGTGAAGTCGCCGACGATGAGCACTGCGATATGGCCGAGCTCCTGAAAGTGCCTCAGCTTCCGCAGCACCACCGCCCACCCCAGGGTCACCGAAGGGGCGGTAGGGTCGAGACCCAGCTTGACCCGGAGCGGTTCTCCTTCGGCCAAGCGCCCGGACAACTCTTCCTCGGGGGCGACCCGGTCGACGTTGAGCATCAGGCGCTGCAGCTGTTGGGCGGGGTCGGGCATGGATCGGGGAGGGTAGCCCTGCAACCGGTCGCCCCAACGGCGGCCCCGCCGTCCTGATTGCGGCCGTGACCTCTCAGAATTCCCGCGGCATCAAGCCTGGGGTGTCGTTGTCACGAAGCGCCAGGGGTGTTCCGTGGCCACCGAGATCCCGACCCGCGGGGTGGCATGCACCAGGGCGGGAGGGGTCCCCGACGAGAGCCGGACCGGGCCGTCGAGCACGCTGGTGCCGTCGTGCCCAGCGTCGATGGCCAGGGCCTGGCAGAGGTTGCCCGGTCCGATGGCAAGCGGCGCCGAGCGCCCCCGACGCCGGATCATCACCTCGGCTCCCTCGGTGGGAACACCACCTCTGAGTAGCACAGCCTCGCCTGAGCCGGGAGAGCCGGTGACGATGTTGGCGCACCAATGGACCCCATAAGAGCGGTAGACGTAGAGCGTCCCCGCTCCAGCGAACATCGAGTGGTTCCGCCTGGTAGGCCCGCGGAATGTGTGACTGGCAGGATCGGCGGCACCGGCATAAGCCTCGACCTCGCACAACTCGATCTCGGTGGCCTCGCCATCGACCTCGGTCCGCAACCGCCAACCCAGGAGCAACGGTGCCACCTCCAATACCGGCCGGTCGAGCAGCTCGAGTACTGCGTTCATCTAGGAGGTGGAACTGTGTCGAGCGGGTCGGTCACACCGAACCGCGCAGCCGAACGTCGAGGTTGCCCTCCACCGTCGCCACCGCCTCGCGTAGCAGCGGCGTCACGTCCTCGTCGCGCAGCGTCCGATCGGGGTCGCGCAGGGTCAAACGGACCGCGATGCTCCGCCGGCCCTCTTCCATCCCCGGCCCGACGAAGACGTCGAAAACCTCGTGCGCTTCGAGCACATCGCCGACCGCATCGCCCAGCCGGTCGAGCAGGTCGGCGGTGAGAACCTCCGGCCCGACATCAAAGGCCAGGTCGAGCTTGACCGGTGGAAAGGGTGACACGGCGCGCAGCTGCCAGACACCACCGACAGCCAGTAGTGGAGCCAGATCGAGCTCACCAGCAGCGACCCGTCCGGGGAGCCCGAAATCACCGCTCACTCCCGGGTGGAGCTCGCCGACCCACCCGATCACCTCCTTGTCGTGCAGCACCATTCCCGACCGGCCGGGGTGGAAAGGCGACTTCTCGCCGGGGTACACCCTCAGATCGAGGCCGCGCACCTCGCCCAACAGCCTCACCAGTGCAGTCGCCTCATAGCCATCGACCACGCGCCGAGCGCCCAGGATCCCTGGATTCCCCCGCTCTCCGACGGCGACGAACGCCAGGTGGTCGGGCTGCTCGGGGAGCAGTGGATCGAGCGCTGATGGTGTGGGGTGGAAGACCTTGCCGATCTCGAAGAGCGCCACATCGCGCCCGCCCCTATCGATGTTCCCCGCCGCTGCTCTGAGGAGACCGGGGAGGAGCGTGGTCCGCAGCAGGCTCTCCTCTTCACGGAGCGGGTTGGACACACTGATCGCATCCCGTCCCGGATCGTCACCAGGGAGCCGGAGCAGGTCGAGGTCTTCGGGGGCAAAGAAGCTCATCGATTGCGCCTCGGAGTACCCCGCCCCGACCATTGCCTCGCGCACGGCACGTTCGGCACGCTGCTCCGGGGCGATGGTGCCGTCGGAGCCCATCCGCACCCGCGATGGGATCCGGTCGTATCCATAGAGCCTGGCGACCTCTTCGATCAGGTCCACCGGCCGGGTCACATCCGGGCGCCGGGTAGGGACGAGCACCTCGAGGGGCTCATCGTCCTGAGTCGCCACCTCGAACCCGAGCCTGGTGAGTAGTTGGGAGACAGTCGTTTCGTCGAAACCGGAACCGAGAAGCCGCTCGACCTCGGACAGGGGAAGCTCGACGCGCCCTTCTCGGCGGGCGCCGGGTAGACATCGACCGCTCCCTTGTGGACCTGCCCGCCACCGAGCGCTGCCACCATTGCGGCGGCTCGCGTCGCGGCCGCTCCGGAGAGACCGGGGTCGACTCCCCGCTCGAACCTTGCGGATGCCTCGGAGCGGAGACCAAGACGGTGGGCGGTGGCGAGCACGCTCGCTGGATCCCAGTTGGCCGCCTCGACCAGCACCTGGCTGGTGGTCTCGCTGACCTCGGTGGACTCGCCGCCCATCACCCCCGCCAGGGCGACGGCCCCGGACGGGTCGGCAACGACGATGTCCTCGGCGAGCAGTTCGCGGTCGACTCCATCGAGGGTGCGGAGTTGCTCGCCGGCATGGGCGCGACGAATGATCAGCTTCCCCTCGGCGATCCGCTCCAGGTCGAAGGTATGAATGGGGTGCCCCATCTCAACCATCACATAGTTGCTGACATCCACCACGTTGGAGATGGGACGGATCCCGGCGGCTCGGAGACGAAGCTGCATGGGCAGCGGGCTGGGGCCGATGGTGACCTCTGACACCTGGCGCGCCACGAAGCGGGGGCACCCCACCGGATCTTCCACCTGCACCACGATGTCGTTCTCAGTCCCGGTCTCCTCGACAGTGGTATCGGGGTGACGCACCGGTAGCTCGTAGAAGGCGCCCAGTTCGCGGGCGATCCCGAGGACCGACATGGCATCGGGACGATTGGGGGTGATTGTGATGTCGAGAACGACGTCACTCAGCGGGAGGACCGCTTCGAGGTCGCGGCCGATGTCGTCAGGCCCGGCCACACCCAGCCGGTCGAGCACGAGGATCCCGGTGTGGTCCTCGCCCAGCCCCAGCTCCGAGGCGGAGCAGATCATCCCGTGCGAGACCACTCCCCTGACCGCCCGCTCCCCGATCTCCATCGGTTCGCCACGAGGGTTCAGCCGGGCACCCACCCGGGCGAAGGCCACCACGTCGCCCGCCTCGAAGTTCCAGGCACCGCACACAACCTCGACCAGCTCGCCGGTGCCGTCGTCCACCTGGGTGAGCCGGACCCGGTCGGCGTCCGGGTGCTGGGCCACGGTGTCGACGCGCCCCACCACAACGCCGGTGAAGCTCGGGCTGATGGTCTCCCACCCCTCGACCTCGTGACCAAGGGACCCGAGGACCGCGGCAATCATCGCCGGATCGGAGGTCGGCAGATCGACGAACTCGGCCAGCCAGCTCAGGGGTACCTTCATGCCAGCCTCATCGGAACTGCCTCATCGGACCAACCTCATCGGACCAACCTCATCGGAACTGCCTCAGCACCCGCAGATCGTTCTCGTAGAGAAGTCGAATGTCATCGATGCCGTGGCGCACCATGGCGACCCGGTCGGCACCGACGCCAAAAGCGAATCCCGAGACCTGCGTCGGGTCGTACCCGACAGCCTCGAACACGTTGGGATCCACCATCCCGCAGCCGAGCAGCTCGAGCCAATCGTCGCGCCAGCTCACCGCCATCTGCGCCGACGGCTCGGTGAAAGGAAAGAAGTCGGGGCTGAACCTCGTCCTCACGGTCGGCCCAAACATCTCCCGGGCGAAGTGCTCCAGCGTCCCCTTGAGGTCACCAAAGGTGATGTCCTCGGCTACCGCAAGACCCTCGACCTGGTGGAACACCGGTGCGTGGGTGGCGTCCCACGGGTCGGGCCGGTAGGTCCTCCCCGGAACGACGACGTAAACCGGAGGCGGCTGGCGCTCCATGACCCGGGCCTGCATCGGCGAGGTGTGGGTGCGGAGCAGCAAGGCCTCCTCGCCGGTTCTGCCCCTGCCGTCCCACGGCTCCAAATAGAGAGTGTCGCTGGGTAGACGCGCCGGGTGGTGGGGCACGTGGTTGAGAGCGTCGAAGTTGTACCGGACGGTCTCGACCTCGGGACCGGTGACCACCTGGTATCCGATGGCGCGGAAGATCTCGCAGATCTCGGCCATCGACTGCGTGATGAGGTGATGAGTCCCGCGAACGAGTTCGACCGCAGGCAGGGTGATGTCCGCCCGGTCCGAAGCGAGCAGGCGGTCCTCAGCCTCCGCATCCAGCTCTTTGCGACGGGCGCCCACCAAATCCTCCACCCGCCGCTGCGCCTCGTTGATCTCCCCGCCGAGGGTGCGCCTCTCCTCCGCCGGCCGGGACCCGAGGGTCCTCCTCAGCTCGGCAAGCTCAGAACGGCGCCCCACCAGTTGTGACTCGACCTCCTCGAGTTGGTCGAGTGTGGTGGCGACGGCGATGAGCTCTTCGGCGCCGGAGACGATCAGATCGATCTTGGACATCGGGCCGGGAGGTTAGCCAAGGGTGTCGTCGGCGCCCCCAGCCCTTTTCGTCAGTGCGAAGAGCAGCACCGCGCCCGCCACGGCGGCGTTGAGGCTCTCGGTGCCGCCTGGCATGGGGATGGTCACAGCCTGCCCGGACGCCGCCACTTCGGGCGGGAGCCCATGGGCCTCGTCTCCGATCAGCACCGCGTGTCGTCCTGGCTCCAACTCATCTGGGTGGACGCCCCCCGACACAACCGTGGAGACGATCGTCCAGTGGCGCGCCATGAGCGCCAAGGGGTCGAGATCGGGGGCCAACTCGATGGTGGTGTGGAAATGCCCGCCTGCCGCGGCGCGAATCGTCTTCGGTGACCAGGGATCGGCAGTCCCCGGCCCGGCGATGACACCTGCGCCAAAGGCGGCAGCGGTGCGGATCAGGCTGCCGACATTTCCCGGGTCGGTCAGTCCATACAAGACCAGAGCCTGGTCGGTGGTCACTTCCGCCGACCGGGGAATGCCCACCACTGCCACCGGCCCGCGCGGCGACTTTGTGCCGAGAGGCGATCCAGCGCTCCATCGGCGACGACGACCAGATCAACTCCTTCGGGCACAGGGGTCTCCGGGTCGGTGGCGAAAACGGTGCGCACATCCGCATTGGCAGACACCGCCTCACCGAGAAGATGCGGGCCTTCTACCAGCGTCAGACCGGTCGCCGCCCTCTCCGCGGAGCGATGGAGCCTGGCC
Source organism: uncultured Actinomycetes bacterium (assembly GCA_963758695.1). Lineage (GTDB taxonomy): Bacteria > Actinomycetota > Acidimicrobiia > Spongiisociales > DATADW01 > DATADW01. Next base: position 122,531 of record CAVWWM010000031.1, on the reverse strand, counting down.
GCCTCCGCAACGCGGGGGTTGCGCGGCGAGTGGATCGGGGGGCGGCTAGCCGCGGTCTGCCATCGCCAACTCGACGACGCCCTTGAACGCCTCGGGGTCGCGAACGGCCATGTCGGCCAGCATCTTTCGGTCGACCTCGATCTCGGCGGCCTTTAGCCCGGCGATCAGCTGCGAGTAGGAAACCCCGTGCTCGCGGGCGGCGGCGTTGATCCGGATGATCCAGAGGCGGCGGAAGTCACCCTTGCGTGCCCGGCGGTCGCGGTATGCGTCCTGTTGGGCGTGCATGAGTTGCTCGTTGGCGGTACGGAACCTCCGGCTGCGCGCCCCCTTGAACCCCTTGGCCTGTTCGAGGACGGCGCGGTGCTTCTTCTTGGCGTGTACGGCTCGCTTCACACGGGCCATGGGTGTTCTCCTTCCGGCTCAGATGCCCAGCATGCGACGGGCGCGCCGGCGGTCGCCGGGAGGGAGCGACGTGGTGCCGCTCAGCCGGCGGAACCGCTGCCGTCCCTTGGCCAGCTTGAGATGGCCACGCCCCGCCTGAGCGCGGCGCAGCTCACCCGAGCCGGTCACCTTGATTCGCTTGGCTATCCCTCGGTGGGTCTTCATCTTCGGCATTTCAGATCCTCATTCGGTCGGCTCTTCACCATTGTCTGCCGGCTTTTCGCCGATGACGGCGGGCTCTTCACCATTGTCTGCCAGCTCCTCGCCGATGACGGCTGGCTCCTCGCCGTTGACGGCGGCTCCTCACCGATGACGGCTGGCTCCTCGCCGTTGACGGCAGGCGTCTCGCCCATCCGTCCGGCACGTCGACTCGGCGCCAGTGTCATCGTCATCGAGCGCCCATCCACCTGTGGCGCTTGTTCCACTGTGGCCATCTCCGCCACGTCGCTGCTGAGCCGCTCCATCAACCGCAGACCCATCTCGGGGCGAGTGTTCTCGCGCCCCCGGAATCGGACGGTCACCCTCACCTTGTCACCCTCACCGAGGAAGGTCTCGGCGCGGCGGCGGAGGATGTCATAGTCGTGTGGTCCGATCCGCGGCTTCATACGGAGCTCTTTGATCACGGTACGGGTCTGCTTCTTCCGAGCTTCCCGGTCGCGCACCGACTGCTCGTACTTGAACTTCCCGTAGTCCATCAACCTGGCAACCGGTGGGTTGGCATTGGGCGCCACCTCCACCAGGTCCAGCCCGAGTTGCTCCGCCAGCCAAATGGCTTCCTGCAGCTTCTTGATCCCGATCTGTGTTCCGTCGGGTGCGACCAACCGGACCTCGGAAGCCCGGATGTAGTCGTTTACGCGTGGCTCTGCGATGCGCCTTCCTCCTTCGTGGAATGCAAAAGGCAGCAAACCGGAGCCTGCTGCCATTCATGGGAACAGTGGCGCCCGTTGGAACGCCTCATGTCCTGGAACCTCGGCTCATCGATGATGGCCGGGTGGGAGACAGCTGCCTCCGCTTCGCTGATTTGTGCTGACCAGTATACGGGCGGGCCGGTCATGGGTGCGAAGCGGCCCCAAGCCCGCGAACGCCGCTGCCATCGAGACCGCGGCGGTTGCCGCCTCGAACCCCTTGTTGCCTGCCCCCGGAAGACTCCGCTCCCGGGCATGCGCCGCCTCGTGAACGGCGAGCACTGCATTGGTCACCGGGATGCCAGTGTTGAGCGAGGCGGCGGTGAGCCCCGCCGCCGACTCATTGACGACCACGTCGTAATGGTCGGTGTCACCCTTGATAACCGTGCCCACAGCCACCACGCCGTGGCACCCCGACCGGGCAAGAGCAAGTGCGGCCACCGGGAGCTCGAGGGCTCCGGGAACCCTGAGGCACGGTCACCTCCTCGACACCACTGCCCTCGAGCGCAGCGATAGCCCCCGCCAGCAGACCGTCGGTGAACACCGCGTTGTAGGTCGAGACGGCGATCCCGATGCGGAGCCCGGCGCCATCGGGGTCGGGATCGATCTCACTCACCTGCATCGGCCGGCGCGGTCTCGTCCTCGGGGACGATGTCGTGACCCATCTTGTCGGCCTTGGTCTCCAGATAGCGGCGGTTGTGGTCGTTGGGCCGGGACCGGATCGGGACGCGCTCAACGATGGAGAGCCCGTATCCCTCTATCCCGGCTCGCTTGGCCGGGTTGTTGGTGAGGAGCCGCATCGTCGTGATCCCGAGGTCGGCGAGGATCTGGGCCCCTATCCCGTAGTCGCGGGCATCGGCAGGAAGGCCCAACTCGAGATTCGCCTCGACCGTGTCCCTCCCGTTGTCCTGGAGGTTGTAGGCGGCCAGCTTGTGGAGGAGCCCGATCCCCCTGCCCTCGTGACCCCGGATGTAGACAACGACCCCCTCACCGGCCTGCCCGATGGTCTCCATGGCCGACTCGAGCTGAAAACCGCAATCGCAACGCAGGCTGGTGAACACGTCTCCGGTGAGGCACTCGGAGTGGGCCCTCACCAGGACACCGTCCTTCCCAGCCGACATCCCCCATCACCAGAGCGAGGTGCTCCCTGCCGTCGAAGGACCGGTATCCCACTGCCCGGAAATCACCGGACGGGGTGGGGAGCTTTCCCTCGGCCACCCGCTCGACGAGCCGCTCGTGACGCCTGCGGTGGGCGATGAGGTCGGCGATGGTCCCTATGAGGATGTCGTGTTGCTTGGCGAAGAGCTCGATGTCCCCCAGCCGTGCCACGGTCCCATCGTCATTGATCACCTCTGCCAACACCGCTGCCGGGTAACGACCCGCCATGGTCGCCAGGTCCACCGCAGCCTCGGTGTGCCCGGCGCGCCGCAGTACTCCTCCCGACTCGTACCGGAGGGGGAAGATATGGCCCGGACGGTTGAGGTCGTCGTGGCTGGTCTCCGGGTCGATGGCCGCCCGGATGGTTCGAACCCGGTCGGCCGCCGAGATCCCGGTGGTGGTCCCCTCGCGGGCATCGATCGAGATGGTGAATGCGGTGCGGCGGACATCGGTGTTGACCGTCACCATCATCGGCAGCCGGAGTTGGTCGAGGCGCTCGCCCAGCATGGGCAGGCAGATGATCCCCGAGGTGTGGCGGATCATGAACCCGAGTTGCTGCTCGGTGACGGCGTCGGCGGCGATGATCAGGTCGCCTTCGTTCTCTCGGTCGGCATCGTCGACCATGACCACCAATTCGCCGCGCGCCACGGCCTCGATCAGTTCTTCGACCGGTGCGAAGCTCATATGGCGGCCTCCGGCCGTTGTTCGAGGTTCTGGCTCGTGGGTGTGCCCTGCTCCTGGATGACTCGCTGCTCAGACCCGTTGCCGACTCCGCAGGCGGCGAGAGGTGAACCGCTTCGAGTAGACGCTCCACGTATTTGGCGAGAATGTCGACTTCGAGGTTCACCCGATGGCCCGGGAAGCGCTGGCCCAGGGTGGTGACCTCGAGGGTGTGTGGGATCAACGCCACTTCCAGCCAACCCTCGCCGACGGCGGCCGCTGTGAGGCTCACCCCGTCGATGGTGATCGATCCCTTCTCGACGACATAGCGCTCCAGGTGCTCGGGGAGCGCCACCCTCATCCTGACACCGTCGCCTTCCCCGGTGATCGAGGCCACATCGGCCGCCCCGTCCACATGACCCTGGACCAGATGTCCATCGAGCCGGCCCGTCACCATCATCGGCAATTCCAGGTTCACCTGGTCACCCGGTTCGAGATCACCGAGGTTGGTCCGATCGATGGTCTCGTCGACGACATCGGCGGCGAATCGCTCCGGACCGACTTCGACCGCGGTGAGACAGACCCCGTTGACGGCCACCGAATCACCAACCGCAAGCGAATCACCGATCGGCCCGGCTGCGATGTGCAGTCGGAGAGAGCCCGGCCGCGTTCGACCGATTCGACGTCGCCCAGCCGCTCGACGATCCCGGTGAACATGTCGATGAGTGTATTGACCCGCAGTTGCCGCAGGCGATACCCCAGATCAGAGGGGTGTTCAGGCCGGCGAAGCATCCACCCTGATGTCGGGGCCTACCCGCCTTACCGCGGTGATGCGGAGAGGTCGGGCGTCGGCGAGCGTCGCCAGGACCCCATCGAAAGCCGGACGACCAACCCCACCGCCGAGGCGCGCTCCGAGATAGATCACCAAGCGGTCCACCAACTCGGCCTCCCACAGCGTTCCCGCCAGCTTCGGGCCGCCCTCGACCAGCAGGTCGACGATCCCGAGGCCACCCAGTTCGGCCATGGCGGTCTCCGGGTCCACCTGCTCACCGGCCGCGTCAGGAACCACCAAGACGACACCGGGCAGCCCGACCGGACGTGGAGCGAGGATGACCGGGTCTCGATCCAACAGGACCAGGTCGTCGGGGAGCCCGCGCCGACCGGTCATCACCACCGGCCGAGGTTGGGGGCCGTCGTACCCGTCGAGACGGACAGTCAGCTCTGGGTTGTCGGTCAGCGCGGTCCCGGCGCCGACAAGGATGGCGTCGGACGAGGCACGGAGGAGGTGGGCGTCGGCGCGTGCCTCAACCGACGTGATCCATTGGGATTCCCCGTTGGCAGCGGCCACCTGCCCATCGAGGGTGGTGGCGAGCTTGAGGGTGACGAGCGGCCGTCCAGTCCGCCGATGGTGGAAATATCCGGGGTCGATTTCCTCTGCGTCGATGCCTGGCACGCCCACCTGGACATCGAGACCCGCCTCGATGAGCCGGCGAACGCCTCCACCCGCCACCCGCCGGTCGGGGTCGATGGCACCAACGACGACGCGGCTCACCCCGGAGGCGAGAACTGCATCGACACAGGGAGGCCTCCGGCCATGATGGGTACAGGGCTCGAGCGTGACCACCAAAGTGCCACCTTCGGCTGCGGTGCCGGCCACGGCGAGCGCCTCGGCTTCGGCATGCGGGTTTCCGGGGCCGGCGTGGCCCGAGATCGCCAGCACGTCGCCATCGTTTCCAGCCACCACCGCTCCGACACGAGGATTGGGGTGGGGCCGGTAGCGGCGGGCGGCTTCGATCGCCCGCTCCATCAGAGCGGCGTGCTCCATGTCGGCTGTTTTGGGGCCGGCTGTTTTGGGGCCGGCTGCTTTCCGGCGCTTGCCGGCTGATCGGCCCACGGTCATGTGGTGCGCCGGTCCACCTCGAAGCTCGACCCGGGGCGTTGCTTGGCGAACTCCTTCATCTCGACTGCGATCGCCGATGCCTCCCAATGAGTCTCGATGGTCCTCTGTTGATTGGTGGCCACGCCCATCGACACCGAGACGATCGGATAGGCATGCCGCTCGCCGCGACGGTCGGTCACCTCGATGTACCCCTTGATGGCGTCCACCGTGTCGTACAGGGCAAGGACACCGGCATCGAAGCTCCTGATCGAGTTCCGGCAGAAGGTCTCGGCGACGTCGGGGTTCATCAGAGCCACGAAATCGTCTCCCCCGATGTGACCGACGAATGCGGTGGGGTCCCCGGTCTCGGCAGCGGCGTCGAGCATCGAACGGGCGCAGAAGGTGATCACCTGATCCCCCCGCATGAACCCGTAGTGGTCGTTGAACGCCTTGAAGTTGTCGAGGTCGCCGTGGACCAAGGCGAGGGGCTCCCCCGATTTCACCCGAGCCTCCAACTCGGCGGCGATCCGGAAGTTGCCCGGCAGCCCGGTGAGTGGCGACACATCGCGCATCTGCTGGGAGCGCCTCAGCACGGTGCGCACCCGAGCCACCAACTCCTCTACCTCGAACGGCTTGGAAATGAAGTCGTCGGCACCCAGTTCCAACCCTTGGAGGCGGTCACCGAGCTCAGCCTTGCCGGTCACGAGGATGATCGGGATGTTGGCTCCAGCGGGCGATGTCCTCAGACGGCGGAGCGTGGTGAGCCCATCGAGGTGGGGCATCACCACGTCGAGCAGGATCAGGTCGACGGGGGTCTTGAGCACCCTGCCGAGCGCGTCCTCCCCGTTGGTTGCCTCCTCCACCCCGAACCCGGCCTCCTCCAAACGGAGCCTGACCAGAAGACGGAGCGCGTGGTCATCGTCCACCACGAGGACGGTTTCGGTCAACCGGCACCTCCTGCAGCCGCGCGCAATGCCTCCACCGCCGCCACCGGGTCGTCTGCCCCGAACACGGCTGTGCCTGCCACGAGGATGTCGGCGCCGGCGGAGCACAGCGCTCCCGCCACTTCGTTTGTGATCCCGCCGTCGACCTCGATCTCGGTCGAGAGCGCAAGGGCGTCGATGCGGCCTCTGGCGGTCTCGATCTTGGGAAGCACATTCTCGAGAAACCGCTGCCCGCCGAACCCGGGCTCAACCGACATCACCAGCAAGACCGAGGCCAGCTCGATATAGGGCTCGGCTGCCTCGAAAACTGTGTCCGGGTTGAGGACCAGCCCGAAGTCGAGACCGAGCCCCGACGCCTCCTTGGCCAGCCGCGTCGGATCGGGCACCGCCTCGATATGGATGGTGACGAGATCGGCTCCCGCTTCTGCGAGGTGCTCGAGATGTGCCTCGGGGTTGGTGACCATGAGATGGCAGTCGAAGAGGAGGCGGGATGTCTTGCGCAACGATGCTATAACCGGCATCCCTAGGGAGATGTTGGGCACGAAGTGTCCGTCCATCACGTCAATGTGGAGCAGATCGACCACCGGCTCGACCTGCGCCACGACCTCACCCAGCCTGGTGAAATCGGCAGCGAGGATCGATGGGGCGATCTTGACCACGATCCGAGTTTATGAGCAGGTGCTGCTCTGAGGACCGGAGACTTTCAACCCGTTGGGGCTTGGAGCATCACCGGATGTCGCCGCAGACCCCGCACCCAGGCCGATGCCGCCATCGGTGAGCGTCCCTCGGGCTTCACCACTTCGAGTTCGATCGCCCCATCACCAGCGCCGAGCAGCACCCTTTCGCCCTCGGCGACGACCTTTCCGGCGGCGATGCCGGAGTCCTCGGCCTGACGCGCCCCGAGGATCTGGATCCGGCTCCCTGCGGTCATGGCATATGCCCCCGGGCGGGGCGCCATCGCTCGAACCCTTCGCAGCAGGTCCACCGCCGAGCCGCCCGGATCGAGCCACCTGTCGTTTGGTTCGAGCCTCGGGGCAGCGGTGACACCGTCGTCAGCCTGTGGGTCGGGGCGGATCTCGCCGGCGAGAAACCCGGGCAGGGTGTCCGCCAGCAAACCTGCCCCCAGGGTGGCGAGCCGGTCGGTGAGATCGGCCCGATTCTCATTGGGGCCGATCGGAGTCGCCTCGACCGCCAGGACGGGTCCGGTGTCCAGACCCTCGTCGAGCACCATAAGGGTCACACCGGTGCTCTCGTCCCCAGCCAGGATCGCCCTCTCCACCGGGGCCGCACCCCGCCATCGGGGCAGCAGTGAGAAGTGGATGTTGACGAATCCACGGTGAGGGCGGCGCAACGTCGTGGCGGGCACCAGCATCCCGAAGGCGACAACAACGGCAATATCGAGCGGCGCCAACCCGCTCACCATGGCATCGAGCTCGCCAGTCGTTTCGGGCTGGAGGACCTCGAGGCCTCGCTCCAACGCCGCATCCTTGACCGGCGAGGGCCGGGGACGTCCCGATCGGCCACGGGGCCGATCTGGGCGGGTGACCACGGCAACAAGCTCGACCAGCGGCTCGAGGATCCGCAGTGCCGGGAGGGCAGCCTCCGGTGTCCCCAACAAGAGAGCACGGCTCATCGCGGTCGCAGGAGGGTCATTCCGGCGTGGGGAGGCCGAGGGCCTCCTCGCGTAGCTGCTTGAGCGCCTGCTTGCGCTGTCTGCGGCCGAGCCTGGCCAGGAGGAGCGTGCCTTCGAGGTGGTCGAACTCGTGCTGCAGGACCCGGCCCAACAGATCGTCGCCGGCGTACTCGACCGGGTTCCCTTCGGTGTCCAAACCGCGCACCTCGGCGTATCCAGGGCGGGTGATATCCCACCAGTACCCCGGCACCGACAGACATCCCTCTTCGAGTTCCCACGTCCCCCCAGTGTCGACCAACTGTGGGTTGATCACGACGTGGGCTCCCGTTTCGTCGTTGGCGTCGAAGACGAAGATCCGCTTCGAGACCCCGATCTGAGGCGCCGCCAGACCAACCCCCGGAGCCTCGTACATGGTGTCGATCATGTCGTCTACCAGCCTTTTGAGCTGATCGTCGAACTCGGTCACTGGCTCCGCCCTCGTGTTGAGCACCGGATCGCCAAAGGTGCGGATCGGAAAGAGGGTCATTGGGCCGTCCGTTTGAATCCGTCCCCCCGGAGGGGGAAAGCGGCCCGCTGCGGAGCAACGAATGGCGGGGCTGGCGGTGAGAATCGGTCCCCGCGGAGGGGGGAAGGGGCCCGCTGCGGAGCAGCGGGTAGGGGGGCTGGCGAATCTCCCAACGGCGATGGCTCCGTCATCGGTGGCCGGGGGAGGGTACTGCTCACAGATCGAGCGGATCGGCGTCCACCCGCACGGTCATCCCCGATTGGCGCCATCGCTCCACCACGGGCCGCAATGCCTGGCGGAACCGGGTGAGATCTGGTCCCCGCCCCAGCCATCGCTGCCCCTCCCCCGCCGGCGCCGGTCCGAGGATCGACACCTCGGGACCGGCGGCACCCCGCAGATTTGCATCTTCTGCGGCGGCACCGTCTCCCCGGAGTTCAACGGCGAGCAGCTCAGCGGCAGGGGGGAACCCGAGTTCGGCCCGCGCCTCGAGTTCTCGGCCCAGGTAGGGCATAGGGTCGCCTCGACGCAACGCCTCGAGCAGGGGGGCACTTGGCCTGGATGTCTGGGCGAGCATCCGGCGTCCCCGGCCCGAGGGGACCGTGGCTGCCAGGCGCGCCAGGATGCGAAGCGCCTCCTCTCCCGCTCTATAGCTGGTGCCCAGCATCAGGCCGTCCACGTCGATCGCCACCGCCAGATCGACCATGGGCAGCCCGGGGAGATGGCGCTCGGTCCCAACCCAAACGGGAGCGGCGCTGTGTGGTGCTCCCACCGCATCGGGTCCCAGTACCGCGACCAAGCTCTTCGGTCACCCGGCCGACCCCGGCGCCGAGAGGCTCGAACCGGTCGCCGCCGCAGCTAGCGCATGGGCCGAGCACGGCTCCACATCGCGAGCAGTTGTCGCCCGGGTCGGGCCTCGACCCGCACACCGCACACTGGCGGACCAACCGACACCGGACACACCGCATCGCCGGGGCGTAACCGGCGCGGTGGGTGAAGACGAACGACTTCCCCCCGGATGTGGCGATACCCCGCAATGCCGCCCTGGCCCGCTCCCCGAGCACACCCCTTCCCGGGGGGTCCTCGGTGCGGTCCACGATCTCCACCAGCGGCCAGGCGCGCCGCGCCCCCGGTTCCCTCACCACTTCCGACCCGGCATCGAGCGCCTCACAGCTCGGGACCCTTCCCACCATGAGCACCCAGAATCGCTCGACCGCGGCGCAGGTCCGCAGCAGATCCCGGGCATGGAGAGTGGGAGTCTGGCGGTCCTTCATGGCCCGTCTTCCCTCGTCGACCAGGACGGCGAGGCCCAATTCTGCGATCGGCCAGAGGGCTGTGCGATGGGTGCCGACGAGCAGCGTTCCCGGGTGGCCGCATGCCTGCGACCAAGCCCTGGTGACCAACCGGTCGCCGTGGTCGGGAAGCACGTCGACGACCACTTCGCCGAGGAGTCCACGCATCCCCGAAGCAATACCCTCAACCTCTGTCCCGGTGGGAGCGACCACCAGCACCGACCTGCCCGCGGCGAGCAGCGGTGCCGCGGTGGCTGCGAGCGATGCCGCCGGGTCAGATGGCACCAATGCGTACGTGCTCCGGACGCGCTCGCCGGCCGCCGCCCTTCTCGCTCGATCGTCGAGGAAGCCCGGTGCGAGTTCGCCCACAGCCTCTCTCTTGCCCTCTGATACCGGCAGGCTGGGCGGACCGGCGCGGCCGAGGAGCACAGAAAGCGGGGCGACATAGTGCTGCGCCCCCCAGCGAAGCGTTTGGAGCAGGGCCGAGTGAAACACCGGCTGGGCCCCCGACACCGCTCGGACCTCACGCAACCCCTCGGCCGTCCCCTTTCGCAGCGCGATGACGAACCCACGGACCACCCGTCCCCCCAGCGGCACCCGCACTAGAGACCCGACGGCGATGGTGTCCTCGAGCCGATCGGGTACGGAGTAGGCGAAGCCGGCGTCCACCGCAAAGGTGGGCAGATCGGGGACGACCTGAGCGACTGTCGTCAGCGAGAGGCGGCCAGGGCCAGTTCGGCAGCGGCCCCGGTGTCTTCCCAGGGGAACCCGGGACGACCGAAATGCCCGTACGCCGAGGTCGGCGTGTATATGGGCCTTCTCAGCCCGAAGCGCTCCAAGATGGCCGACGGACGGAAGTCGAAGACCTCTCGCACCGCGTTGCCCAACCGGTGTGGATCCACCATCTCGGTCCCGAAGGTCTCGATGTGGACCGACATTGGCTGAGCGACACCGATGGCGTAGGCAACCTGGAGCTCGCAGCGCGTGGCCAGCCCGGCGGCAACGACGTTCTTGGCGGCATGGCGGGCTGCATAGGCAGCGGAGCGATCGACCTTGGTTGGGTCCTTGCCGCTGAAGGCCCCACCGCCGTGCCGCGCATAACCGCCGTATGTGTCGACGATGATCTTGCGCCCGGTGAGACCGGTGTCCCCATTGGGCCCGCCGATCTCGAACCTCCCGGTCGGGTTGACCAGGAAGTCGTGGTCGGGATCGACCCCGTCGAGCAACTCTGAGGGGACCACCTCGGTGACCACCTGCTTCCACAGGTCGGGCGCCAGACCGGCCTCGAGGTCGATCTCCGGTACGTGCTGGGACGACATGAGCACCCGCTTGATGGCGACGGGTCGGTCGCCCTCGTAGATGACCGTCACCTGCGTCTTCCCGTCGGGGCGAAGGCACGGCATGGTCCCGTCACGCCTCACTTCGGCGAGCCGCTCTGCCAGCCGGTGGGCCAGTTGGATGGGAAGCGGCATCAATTCGGGTGTCTCGTCCACGGCGAAACCGAAGACGAGCCCCTGGTCCCCTGCGCCGAGCTCGTCGAGCGGGTCGGTGGAGCCGTTGCGGTGTTCCCAGGACTCGACCACACCGTCGGCGATGTCCGGGCTTTGCGCATGGGCGACGACGTCCACCTTCACAGTCTCGGCGGCAAATGTGGGATCGAACCCGTCGTAGCCGACCTGGTGGATCGCCTCCCTGGCGATCGCCTCGAGGTCCACCTTCGCAGATGTGGTGATTTCGCCCGCCACCACCACCAAACCGGTGGTGACCAGGGTTTCGCAGGCCACCCGCCCCATGGGGTCCTGGGCGAGCACAGCGTCGAGTACCGAGTCCGAGATCCTGTCTGCGACCTTGTCGGGGTGACCCTCGGTGACGGATTCAGAGGTGAAGAGCCAACTGGACATGGCGGTCGAGTATAAGAACCGGATGGCGGCGAACCGCTAATCGGCGCCGGTCACCTCGGCGCCCACCCTGTCCCACAGCCGGGAGGCAACCTCCTGCTTGGTCAGCAGCGGCCAGTGCTCGATGGTGCCGTCCGATCCGATCAGGGCCACCTCGTTTGTGTCGGATCCGAACCCGGACCCGGACTTGGTTACGTCGTTGGCCACCGTGAGGTCGCTCCCCTTGCGCTTCGCCTTCTCCAATGCCCGATCGAGCGACCCTGTCTCGGCAGAGAACCCCACCAGGAATGGGCGCGGCTCTATCTCGGCCACCCCTCCCAAGATGTCGGGAGTCGGCTCGAGGACGATGTCGGGCGGCCCGTCTCCCCTGCTCAGCTTGGTGGATGCCTGCTCCTTGGGGCGGAAGTCGGCCACGGCCGCCGCCATCACCACCACATCCATGTCGCCGGCACGCCCCCACACCGCATCGGCCATCTCCTCGGCTGTCTCCACCGCCACCACCTCGACACCTCGAGGGAGGTCGAGAGAGGCGGTCGTGACCAGGACGACGTCGGCGCCGCGGCGGGATGCCTCGCCGGCGATGGTGTGGCCCATCCTCCCCGAGGACCGGTTACCCACGTAGCGCACGGGATCGATGGGCTCCCTGGTTCCACCTGCGGTGACCAGCACACGCACCCCGGATAGAGGCCCGTCCCCGAGTACTCGAACCACCTCGGCGAGGATTTCCTCCGGTTCCACCATCCGGCCGGGGCCCTCGTCTCCGCCGGCGAGTGACCCCGACGCCGGTCCGACCAGATGATGGCCGTCGGCGGTCAGTTGAGCCACCGCCCGCCTGGTGGCGGGGTGCTCCCACATCTCGGTGTGCATCGCCGGGGCCAGCACGACGGGCGACCGGGCCGCCATCAGCGTGGCAGTCACCAGGTCGTCGCTTATCCCTGCGGCAAGACGGCCGAGCAGCGCGGTCGTAGCCGGGGCGATCACGATCAGGTCGGCCCATTCGGCCAATTCGGTGTGCGGGCTCACCGCCCCCGCGGCGAACAGGTCCTCGGCGACGGGATGCTTGGTGACGGCGGCGAAACTGCGAGCGCCTACGAACTCGCCGGCGCTGCGGGTCATCATCACCTTGACGTCGGCGCCGGCGTCGACCAGACGCCGCGCCAGGATCACCGCTTTGTATGCCGCGATCCCACCGGTGACGCCGAGCAGGATCCGGCGACCCGGCAGCATGCCCTTACTCGGGGTCGCGGTGCTCGACGCTGAGCTTGCCGGCGACGATCTCCTCGAGGGCAAGCGTCTCGGGCTTGCGCGACAACGAGTGGACCTGGGGCGGCACGTAGGTGCCCAGCCCCTCGCCGAGTTGGTTGTAGTAGGCGTTGATCTGACGGGCTCGGCGTGCGGTGACCACAACGAGTGCGAAGCGGTCTCCGACGTGCTCCAAGGCCCGTTCGATGGCAGGTTCTATCATCTCTCGGGTTTGTCGGGAACCGTCAGTATACGCAGAATCTCGTCGACCGCCCGCTCCACCCGATCGTTGACCACCAGATGGTCGAACACACGGCCCGCCATCTGCAGCTGCCAGCGGGCTATCTCGATCCGCCCAGCGATGTCGTCCGGCGAGGTGTCGCCTCTGCCCTCCAGCCGTCGGCGCAGGTCGTCGAGCGACGGTGGTGCTACGAAGATGGTCACCGCATCGGGGTACAACTGCTTCACCTGGAGCGCTCCCTGGACCTCTATGTCGAGGAGAACGCTCTTGCCCCGGCTCAGCGCCTCCTCCACGGGCGATATCGGGGTCCCATATAGACGGCCGTTGTACTCGGCCCATTCGAGTAGCTCGCCACGGTCGCGGAGGTCGGCGAACTGGTCGGTGGTGACGAACAGGTAATCAATGCCGTGGCGCTCACCGGGACGTGCGGGCCGGGTGGTGGCGGATACCGAGAAGACCACGGGATGCCGCTGGGCGACCATGGCGACGATGGTGCTCTTGCCCACGCCCGATGGCCCGCTGATGACGATGAGCCGCCCCGGGCCCCCGGACGATTCAGCACTGCCGGCACCCGGCGGGTTCGAAGTGGGGATAGCCGACCCGCCGGGACTTGAGTTCAGCTGAACTCGGCGAGCAGGGCGGCGCGCTGCCTCTCTCCGAGCCCGCGCAGCCGGCGGTTGTCGGCGATGCCGTGGGCCTCCATGATCCTCTTGGCCTTCACCTTTCCGGTCCCAGGCATCGATGAGAGCGCCGCGGACACCTTGAGTCCGGCGATGATGTCGTCGCCATCGGCCCTTCCCAACAGACCTGCGAAGTCGAGTGAGCCCATCTTGAGGAGCTCCTTGACTTCTGCTCGATCCTTGCGAGCCCGGGCCGCTTTGGCCAGCGCTTCTGTCCGCTGCTCGTCGGTTAGCTCAGGAGGTGGCATCGCCTTTCCCTTCCTCGCCCACCTCGGCGACTCTACCAACCGGCGCGCGACCGGCGCGGGGCACCGTGGCGCACTCCGCCACGATCGCCACCGCCGCCGCCTTGGGGTCGGATGACTTGGTCACCGGGCGCCCGACGACGAGCAGGTCGGCGCCATGGCGTATGGCATCGGCGGGCGAGGTGTGACGTCTCTGGTCGTCGGTGGTCACACCCACCGGCCGTATGCCCGGCGTCACCCTGAGCAGCGAGGGGGTGGCCGCTCCCACAGCGACGAGCTCGCGCGGCGAGGTCACCACCCCTTCGCATCCCGCGGCCTCGGCGAGCCGGGCAAGGCGAACCGTGTGGGCAGCGGTCGTGGTGCCGACGCCGACCTCGGCCAAGGATTTGTCGTCGAGGCTGGTGAGCACGGTCACGGCGAGCACGCCTGCGGGGCGTCCGGCGGCACCCTCGGCCAACCCGGCGACTGCCGCCGATAGCATCTCCGCGCCGCCCGAGGCGTGGACCGACACCCAGCGAGCACCCATGGCACCCAGATTGCGGGCGGCCCGCCTCACAGTCGTGGGGATGTCATGCAACTTCACGTCGACGAAAACCGGTGCGCCGAGATCGCCTACCAGCGCCACCGTCCCCGGGCCCGGTCCGGTGAACAGTTCCATACCGATCTTGAACCCCCCGACAACGTCAACCAGGTCCGACGCCGTCCTCACGGCAGCCTCGGCCGATGACATGTCGAGCGCCACAAGCAGCGGGTTGGATGGCACCTCGGTCATTGGTGCATGGCCGAGTTACCGTCCACGCCACCGCCATGCCAACCACCGAAGCCGCCGCGATTGCCGCCCCAAGCGAGAGCCCACCTTGGCTGGTGGCAGGCGCCACCCTTGCCGGGATCCTGGCGATCGGCATCGCCGGCTTCCTCGCCAGCCGACGCAAGCGGCAGGGCTGACCTGGTCACCGCGCCGTTCCCACCAGTTCACCGACGCTGGACACATCGTGGCGACGGCACCAACCCTCTAACTCGGCCAGGATCCGCCGGCCCGCTGCGGGCTCCGCCAGGTTCGCGGTCCCGATGGCGACGGCTTTGGCGCCGGCCATGAGGTACTCGACAACATCACGCCCGGTTGTCACCCCGCCGCACCCGACGATGGGAACCGCGGGGAGGGCCTTGTTGACCTCGAGCACGCAACGGAGCGCGATCGGCTTGAGCGGTGGGCCGGAGTAGCCCCCGATCCCCCCGGACAGGACCGGTTTCCGGGTGTCCAGGTCGATGGCGGCCCCCCAAACCGTGTTGGTGAGAACCAGCCAATCGGCGCCAGATTCGACCGCCGCCCGGGCCACATCTGCGATGTCATCGGCATTGGGTGAGAGCTTGGCGCCCAGCGGCACCTCCACCGCCGAGCGGGCGGCGCTGACCACCCGTGCGGTGGCACCGGCGTCGAGGGCGAACATCCGGCCATCCTCGAGGTTGGGGCAGGAGAGGTTGACCTCGATGGCGCCGGCACCGGATTCGGCCAGTCCTTTGGCCACGACGGCGTATTCCTCGGGTGAGCGCCCCACCGCCGACCCCCACACCGGCACCCCCAACTCAACGAGGTTGCCACCGTGCTCCGCAGCCCAGGCTTCGATCCCCGGGTTCTGGATCCCGATACCGTTGAGCATCCCGGCCCCGACCGGCGCCAGCCGTGGCGGAGGTCGACCCGGCCACGGGTCGGCGCTCACCGACTTCGCCACCGCCGCCCCGAACGCCTCCGGCGCCCCTACCTTCACCCAATCACCCACCGCACCCACCGTCCCCGACGCCGCGATCAACGGGGACCGCAAAGTGATCGGGCCCAGCCGGGCGGTCAGGTCCATGTGGTGGTAGCGCTGCCTCCCACGGTGAGGGGGAGGCGCGAGCGAAGTGAGCGGAGGGGGTGACTGGGGCCGAGGCGGGCCGGGACTCGTCGAAGACCAGAGTCGGTTTGCCTGCCGTCTGCCGTCTGCCGTCTAGTCACTCCCGGCCAGCCACTCCTGCAGGCTCTTCGGCGCCGTGATCGTGTCGTTCCCGGCGCGAAGGCTGCGGGCGACGGCGAGGGCGCCTTGGATGGTGGTGACACAGGGCACCTTGCGGCTTCGGGCGGCGTGGCGGATGACCCGGCCATCGCTCCGTGCCCGGCCACCGCGGGGGGTGTTGATCACCAGGTCGACCTCCCCCGCCTCGATCCGCCCCACTGTGTCCCTGGTGCCCTCCCCCACCTTGTTGACCAGTTCTGCTGGGACGGCGTGGTGAGACAGGTAGCGGGCGGTGCCGCGGGTGGCTAGGACGCGGAACCCGAGCATGGTGAAGGCCTGCGCCACCGCCAGACCCATCGGCTTGTCCCGGTCGCTCAGCGTGATGAGGACGGTCCCACCCGATGGAAGCCGGTGGCCGGCACCGAGCAGCGCCTTGGCGTATGCCACACCGGCGTCGGCTCCCACTCCCATCACCTCGCCGGTGGCCCGCATCTCGGGTCCCAACACGCTGTCCTGCTCGGGGAACCGGTCCCAGGGCATTACCGCTTCCTTGACCGCCACGAACCGCTCCGATGTCGCCTCGGGGAGCACCCCGTCGGTCCTCAGCTCGGCGAGCGAGGCGCCGAGCATCACCCTCGCCGCCACCTTGGCCAGTGGTATCCCGCTCGCCTTGGAGATGAAGGGGACGGTGCGCGAAGCCCTCGGGTTGGCTTCGAGCACGAAGGCGTCGTCACCTTTCACGGCGAACTGGATGTTGATCAAACCTCTCACTTCAAGCGCCCGGGCCAGGTCCTCGGTTGCCCGCAGGATCGACTTGTGCGCTTCCTCGGAGAGCGTCGGCGGGGGGACGATGCAGGCGGAGTCCCCGGAGTGGATCCCTGCCTCCTCCACGTGCTCCATCACCCCGCCCACCAGAAGCTCGTGGCCGTCGAATACGGCATCCACATCGACCTCGGTGGCAGCCTCGAGGAATCGGTCGATCAGCAGCGGGGCATCGCCGAACTCGAGCTCGGACTCCCGCTCGATCTCAGTGAGGGCGTCGGCCAGTTCGTCGTAGCTGTAAACCACCCGCATCGCCCTTCCTCCCAGGACGTATGAGGGTCGGACCAGCACCGGGAAACCGATGCGGTCGATCACCTCCTCCGCCTGGAAGCGGCTCAGCGCAGTCCCGTGCGGTGGCTGCCTGACTCCTAGCTCGCGGCACAACTCGGCGAAGCGCTCCCGGTCCTCGGCGATGTCGATCGACTCGGGCGAGGTGCCGGCAATGGTCAGCCCGGCCGCTTCCAGGCGTCTCGCCAGCTTGAGCGGGGTCTGCCCCCCCAGTTGCACCACCACCGCATCGGGTTGCTCCACCCTCGCCACTTCGAGCACGTCCTCTGCGGTGAGCGGCTCGAAATAGAGCCGGTCGGAGGTGTCGTAGTCGGTGGAAACGGTCTCGGGGTTGCAGTTGACCATGATCGTCTCGTACCCGGCTTCCCTGAGGGCGAAGGCGGCGTGGACGCAGCAGTAGTCGAACTCGATCCCCTGTCCGATCCGGTTCGGTCCCGAGCCGAGCACCATCACCCGGGGGCGGTCCGACGGCGGGACCTCGTCCTCCTCTTCGTATGTGCTGTACATGTAGGGGGTGAATGCCTCGAACTCGGCGGCGCAGGTGTCGACGGTCTTGAAGGTCGGCTCGATACCCGCCGAGCGCCGCATCTCGGCGATCGCCTCTTCGTTCGTCTTCCAGATGTGGGCGAGTTGCCGGTCGGAGAACCCGACACGCTTTGCCTCGGCGACCAGGTCGAGGTCGGGGGACGACTCCTCGAGAGAGGCACGCAGCCCAACGATCTCGCCCATCTGGTAGACGAACCAGGGGTCGTACCCGCTCGCCGCCGCCACGTCTTCGACGATGCGGCCCCGCCGCAGCGCTTCCCCGACAGCAAACACCCGGTCGGGAGTTGGGGTGGCGATCGCCTCGTCCAGGGCGGTCTCATCCACCGAGACCAGCGCATCCTCGCCCGGATCGGCGTTGAGCCCGGCGCGCCCTGTCTCCAGACTCCGCAGCGCCTTCTGCAGCGCCTCGGGGAAGGTCCTCCCGATCGCCATCGCCTCCCCCACCGACCGCATCGTCGTCCCGAGCACCGGCAGCGCCGCCGGGAACTTGGCGAAGTCGAACCGCGGCACCTTGACCACCACGTAGTCGAGCGCCGGTTCGAACGACGCCGGGGTGGCACCGGTGATGTCATTGGTGATCTCATCGAGAGTGCATCCCACCGCGAGCAGGGCGGCGATCTTGGCGATGGGGAAGCCGGTGGCCTTCGAGGCGAGAGCCGAAGATCGTGACACTCTCGGGTTGACCTCGATCACGAGCCGCCGCCCCGTCGCCGGGTCGACGGCGAACTGGACGTTCGACCCACCGGTCTCCACCCCTATGGCGCGCAGGCAGGTGATCGCCTCGTCGCGCATCGCCTGATATTCCGGGTCGGAGAGCGTCTGGATGGGGGCGACCGTGATCGAGTCGCCGGTGTGGACCCCCATCGGGTCGAGGTTCTCGATCGAGCAGACGATGACGGCGTTGTCGGCCCGATCCCTCATCACCTCGAGCTCGAACTCCTTCCAGCCGACCACCGACTCCTCGACCAGGATCTCGCTGACCGGTGATGTGGCGAGCCCGTGACGCGCCATCTCGAGAAACTGCTCCTCGTCGGCGGCCACTCCGGTCCCCCCGCCCCCGAGGATGAACGACGGCCTGATCATCACCGGGTAGCCGATCTGGCGCGCCCCCCGCACCGCCTCGGCCATGGAGCGGGCGTACACCGCTCTCGGGGTCTCCAGCCCGGCGGCCTCCATCACCTGCTTGAACCGGCCCCTGTCCTCGGCGGCGTCGATGGCGTCGATGCTGGCGCCGAGAACTTCAACCTCGTACCGGTCGAGCGCACCTGACCTCGCCAGGTCGACCGTGCAGTTGAGAGCGGTCTGCCCGCCGAGCGTGGGAAGGAGCGCATCGGGCCGTTCCCGCTCGATGATCCGCTCCACCACCTCCGGGGTGATCGGCTCGATGTATGTGGCATCGGCGAACTCCGGGTCGGTCATGATCGTGGCCGGGTTCGAGTTGACCAGGACGACCCGGTACCCGCTGTGCCGCAACACCTTTGCTGCCTGCGTCCCCGAATAGTCGAACTCGCAAGCCTGCCCGATCACGATCGGCCCCGATCCGATCAGCAGGATGGAGTGGATGTCCCGTCTAAGGGGCATCGCGATCACCGACCTCAGGATCGACCTCTGGCTGCCGTCTGCCGTCTGTCGTCTGCCGTCTCTCACGAAGCCCCATGAGTTCTATGAACTCATCGAACAGGTAGCGGGCATCGTGTGGGCCGGGGGCGGCCTCGGGGTGGTACTGCACCGAGAAGGCGGGCAGGTCGATACAAGCGAGCCCCTCGAGAGTCCCGTCGTTGAGATTCTGGTGGGTAGGACGGACCCTGCCGACCTGGCTCATCACTTCGTCCGGCAGCAGATCGGCGGTGGGAAGACCCCTTCTCTCGGGAGCCTCCCGCCCGGCCAACGACCACAGGTCGACGGCGAAGCCATGGTTCTGCGATGTCACCTCGACAGCGCCGTCGTCGAGCCTCCGCACTGGGTGGTTGCCACCGTGGTGGCCGAAGGGGAGCTTGAAGGTCCGGGCTCCGATCGCCAGACCGAGCACCTGGTGTCCAAGGCATATCCCGAACACCGGCACCTCGCCGAGCAGTCCCCCGATCGTCGAAACGGCACCGGCGAGCGGCTCGGGGTCACCCGGCCCGTTGGAGATGAAAACGCCATCGGGACGCATGGCGAGGATGTCCGCTGCGGTGGCCGCTGCTGGGACCACCTCGACCGCCAGGCCGCGGTCGGTCAACTGATCGATGATGGCCCGTTTCATCCCCAGGTCAACCGCTACCACCTGCCCGATCTGGACACCCTTCGGCTCAACGCGGTAACCGGCGAGGGAACCGGCGGTCGTCGCCAGTTCCTGCCCGGCCATAGCGGGCGCCTCGGCGGCGATCGTCGCCAACTCGGCCGCATCCACGCCGCTCCCCACCGCCACCGGCATTGCCCCTTCGCTGCGGATGTGCCTGGTGAGCCGTCTCGTGTCCACATCGGTGAGGGCGACCACGCCGCGCTCCGCCAGCCACTCACCAAGCCCGCCTTCGGCCCGCCATGAGGCGTGGTACCGCGAGATCGATCTGGTCACCAGGGCAGTGGCCAGCGGGCGCGCTGCCTGGTCGTCCTCTGCGTTGACCCCGTAGTTGCCGATGTGCGGCATGGTCATTACCACCACCTGCCCGGCGTAGGACGGGTCGCTGAGAACCTCCTGGTAGCCGGTCATGGAGGTGTTGAAGACCACTTCCCCCACAGCCACACCGGGTGCGCCGACCGCGGTCCCGGCAAACAGTGTGCCGTCGGCGGTGACGAGGAGGCCCGCGTCGGCGGAGGGCGGACGGCCAGTCATCACAGGGCACGCTCCGTTTGGAAGGTCAATCGGCCCTTGAAGAGGGTCACCAGGACAACGCCCCGCAATTCGGTGCCGAGGAATGGCGAGTTGCGCGCCTTCGATTTGAACCGATCGACAGTCCAGGTCGACTCGGGGTCGATGACCACCAGGTTGGCCGGGGCCCCCGGCTCCACCCACCTTCCTTGCTCGGCCAATCCTGCGATCCGCGCCGGTGCCACCGACAGCCGCTCGAAGAAGGTCACCGGGTCGAGATCGGTCGCGGTGAGCACTGCGGCGGCGGCGGTTTCCAAACCGATGACACCCCGTGGTGACTCCTCGAATGGCACCTCCGTCTCGTGCGAGGCGTGGGGGGCGTGATCGGTGGCGACTGCGTCGATGGTGCCGTCGGCCAGCGCTTCGCGCAGAGCGGCGGCGTCCTCGGCGGTACGGAGCGGTGGGTACATCTTGAAGCGGGGGTCCATCGAGAGCACAGCCCCGTGTTCGAGGGCGAGATGGTGCGGGGTGACCTCGGCGGTCACCGGAAGACCCGCCCGCTTCGCCTCCCTGACCAGCTCGACTGCGACGGCGGTGGAGACGTGCTGGCAGTGGTAACGGCAATTGGTGAGCTCCACCAGGGCCAGGTCCCGCCGGATGACCACCTCCTCGGCCAGACCCGGTATTGCCCGCATCCCGAGACGCGACGACACCGAGCCCTCGTGCATGTGACCGCCCCTCGAGAGCCCGGCGTCCTCGGCATGCTGCGCCACCACGGCTGAGTCTTCTCCGGTGCCCAGCGAACCGAGATACTCCATGGCACGGCGCAGTAACCCGGCATCGCCCACCGTGTCCCCGTCATCGGTGAAGACGCGGACTCCGGCCTCCCACAGTTCATCGAGATGCGCCAATGCCTCGCCCCGCCGCCCTAGCGTGATCGAGCCTGCCGGCATCACCTCTGCCAATCCTGCGTGTCGCCCTCGTTCCTCCACGTAGCGGGCGAGGTGACCTGCGTCGATCGGGGGGTCGGTGTTGGGCATCGCCACCAGGGCGGTGAACCCCCCGGCGGCGGCGGCGGCCGATCCCGAGGCGATGTCTTCCTTCCATTCCTGGCCCGGCTGGCGGAGATGGGCATGGAGGTCGACCAGCCCGGGGCCCACCCAGCACCCGCTGACATCGATGGCATTTTCAGAGTCGATACCGGGTTCAACGGCGCTCACTTTGGTCCCGGTGACGGCGACGTCGGCGGTGACGGCGCCATCTGGCCCAAAGACTGTCCCTCCTTGCAACACCAGATCAGCCACTGTTGTCCCCCAGCAACCGGAAGAGCACCGCCATCCGCACCGCCACCCCGTTCGCAACCTGGGGAAGGATCAGCGAGCGCTGGTCGTCCGCCACGTCCGGGGAGAGTTCGACCCCGCGGTTGATCGGGCCGGGATGTAGCACCACAGCATCGGGGCGGAGGCGTTCGAAACGCGCCCGGTCCATCCCGAACCTGGCGACGTATTCGGGGAGAGAGGGGAACATCGACGCGCCCCCGCGCTCCGCCTGGACGCGCAACATGTAGATGGCGTCGAGATCACCGATCACGTCGTCGAGCGACCCCGAAGACTCGACCGGCCACCCGGTCATATCGAGCGGGAGCAGCGTGGGGGGCCCAACCAGGGTGACCCGGGCGCCGAGCGTGGTGCAGGCGGTGATAAGCGACCGAGCCACCCGCGAATGTCGTATGTCCCCCACCACCGCCATCTGGAGCCCGTCGAGCTTGCCAAAACGGTGCCGAAGGGTGAGGGCATCGAGCAGTCCCTGGGTGGGATGCTGGTGGGCGCCATCGCCGCCGTTGACAACGGGGACCTCGACCCATGAGGCGACCCTCCACGCTGCCCCGGTCGCCTCGTGGCGCACAACCATCAAGTCGGCACCCATCGCCTCCAGCGTCTGCACTGTGTCCTTGAGGCTCTCCCCTTTGGTGACGGCCGATGTGCCCGGGGCGAAGCTCATCGTGTCGGCGGAAAGCGCCTTGGCCGCCGCTTCGAACGACAGTCGGGTGCGGGTCGACGGCTCGAAGAAGAGGGTCGCCACGATCTTCCCGCGCAAGGCGGGCACCTTTGGGATATCGCGGGCGAGCACTTCGACGAACTCGTCGGCCAGATCGAGCAGATCTTCGATGTCGGACCGTTCCATGCCGTCGAGGGTGAGGAGGTGGGTCGTGGTCATACGTGCTCGATCCAGACCCCGTCGTCGCCCCCGAAGCGGACCACGACACGCTCGTCGCTCGATGTGGGGAGGTTCTTCCCCACGTAGTCGGCTCGCAGGGGCAGCTGTCGGTGACCTCGGTCCACCAGCACGGCCAGCTCGATTCGCTCGGGTCTCCCCAGGTCGAGCAGCGCATCGAGCGCCGCTCTCACCGTACGGCCGGTGTGAAGCACGTCGTCGACCAGGACCACCGTCTGCCCGGTCACGTCGACGGGGACCATGGTCCTGCCGAGACGATGGATCGGACGGCGGTGGAGGTCGTCCCTATAGAGACCGATGTCGAGCTCGCCCACGGGGACCTTGACCGCTTCGAACTCGTCGATGGCGGCGGCGATCGCCTCGGCGAGCGGGACCCCCAGCGTGTGGATGCCGACCAGAACGACGTCGTCGCCACCCCGGTTGCGCTCCACGATCTCGTGGGCGATCCGGCGCAGAGCGCGCCGTACATCACCTTCTTCCATGACCCTGGTCATGGCCATCTCCTTTCCGGCCTCACAGGACCGGGCTTAAAGGGCGGTTGGACCGTAGCAGGACATGGAGTCGACGGCAGACGGCAGACGGCAGACGGCAGACGGCAGACGGCAGACGGCAGACGGCAGACGGCGAGGAGAATTCCATCCCCCGCAGGGAAGAAGGGCCCCCACTGCGCCTTCCTTTGCGTCCCCTACCCCTAAAGGTGCTCTAGGTCGTTTCGGAGGGGTCGGAAATCGGGTCCGCAGCGCGCTCCTCGGTGGCCAGCTTGGAGAGGACGCCGTTGACAAAGCGGCCGCTTCGCTCGGTGGAGTAGGTCTTTGCCAGCTCGACCGCCTCATCGATGACAACTGGCATAGGTGTGGACGGCTCGTAGCGCAGCTCGTAGAGGGCGAGGCGGAGCACCGCCCTGTCCACCACCGGCATCCGCTCCACCTTCCAGCCGACCGAGGCGCGGTCGATCGCCTGGTCGAGCTCGCGTTGCTGCTCGAGCACGCCCTTCACCATGCGGGCCGCCCTTCCCGGGAGACCGGCGGTCGCCTCGTCCGGTGAGAGACCGCGCTGGTCGGCTTGGTAGAGCGCCTCGAGCGCCAGTTCACGCGCCTCGGGGCCCGATCGAGGCCGGTTCACACCCGGGTGAGGTAATCGCCGGTGCGGGTATCCACCCTGATGGTGTCCCCCTGCTCGACGAAGAGTGGCACCTGCACCACCAGCCCGGTTGCGACCGTGACCTGCTTGGTCGCACCGGAGACGCGGTCGCCTTTTACCCCCGGTTCGGCGTGGGTGACCTCGAGTTCCACCGCAGCCGGCAGTTCGACACCAATCGGCCGCCCATCGTGCATCGCCAGAACCGCGGTCATCCCCTCGATGAGATAGTCGGACATCCCGCCCACCTCACCGGCCGGGATGGCGAACTGGCTGAAGCTCTCCAGGTCCATGAAGTGGAAGCCGAGATCGTCGCGGTACAGGTACTGGTGGTCTTTGCGCTCGATTATGGCCCGCGGCACGTCCTCGTCGGCTCGGAAGGTCTTGTCGAGTACCTGGCCGGTGGTGAGACTCTTGATCCGCATCCGGACGAAGGCACGGCCCTTGCCGGGCTTGACGTGTTCCCAGTCGACCACCTGGAAGAGGCCGTCGGGGAGGTCGAGCGCCATGCCCGGTCGGATGTCGTTGGTGGAAATCATGGACGGCGGACGGCGGACGGCGGACGGCGCATGGTCCTTGGACAGTAGACGGTGGGTGGAGGACTCAAGCGACCCCTACTGCGGCCAGGGCTTCGTCAACGAGTTCGGGGGCAACGTGGGTCACCTCGGGATGGCCGATCTCGTGGAGCAGGACCATCCGCAGACCGACGGCGTCACGCTTCTTGTCCTGTTGGAGCAGACGGCGTACCGAGGATGCGTCCACCGGTGGGGACGAGGTAGGCAGGCCGAGCGATGCGATCAGGTCGTTCTGGCGGGTTTCCTCGGAGAAACCGAACCTGAGCGCCGATGCCCGAGCGGCAGCCACCATCCCCACCGCCACCGCATGACCGTGGCTCATCCCGGCGGCGATCTCTATGCCGTGGCCGATGGTGTGCCCGTAGTTGAGGATGGCGCGCCGCCCGCTCTCCCGTGGGTCCGCCAGCACCACATTCGCCTTCACCCTGATTGCTGCCGGCACGACCAGATCGAGAGGCGCAGCCTCACCGTGCTCTTCGAACAGGTCGACGAGATCTGGGTCGGCGATCAGCCCCGCCTTCAACGCCTCCGCCAGCCCCTCGCGCCTCACCGCCTCGGGAAGCCGATCCAACACGTCGATGTCGACCAGAACCACCGCCGGATGCCAGAAGGCGCCCACCAGGTTCTTCCCACCGATGTTGATGCCTGTCTTGCCACCGATCGAGGCGTCCACTGCGGCGAGCAGTGTCGTGGGGACCAGGACGGACTCGACACCGCGCAGCCAGGTAGCGGCAGCAAACCCCGCGAGGTCGGTCACTGCTCCGCCCCCAACACCGACGATGGTGTCGTGCCGACCGACCCCGATTTCGGCCAGCCACCGATACACCTCGGCGAGCACATCGATCGACTTCGCTGCGTCCCTGTCGGGAAGGACCCGCATGTCGGCCTCGACCCCGGCGGCCGACAGCGATCCGACCACCCGCTGGGCGTGGATGACCGCTCCGGGTTGGGTGAGCACCGCCGCCTTGTCGCGCCCAGGGCGTTCGGGGAGGATCGGCCCATCGACCACGCCTCGACCCACCACCGCTTCGCCTTCGGTGATCAGGATCCGGTCCAGCACCACACCACCTTGTCCATCTCGTTGTCGAGGCTTTGCCCCGTGGTCTTCACCTGATCGCTCGTCGCATCCTTGTGAGCGTCGACCCTCACCTCGAGCAATTCGACCAGCCGGAGATGCTTTGGCGTCACTGAACGGGGTGATAGCGCCTCAGGTGACGCCAAAACGGGTTTGTCAGAAGCTTTGGACACGCCGGCGGTATGCCTCGGCCGCGGTCCGCAGGTCGGAGACGGTGTCGCCACCAAGCATCCGCACCATCTCATCGGCGATTACGAAAGCCACCATCTGCTCGGCCACCACGCCGGCAGCGGGGACGGCGCAGGTGTCGGAGCGCTCGAAGAAGGCCCTCTCCTCCTCCTTGCTGACCACGTCCACCGAACGGAGCGACTTCAAGACCGTGGAGATGGGCTTCATCGCCGCCCGGACCCGGAGAGGCTGTCCGGTGGTCATCCCACCCTCGGTCCCACCGGCGCGATCGGTCTGGCGGGTGAATCCGCCTTCGGACCAGAAGATCTCGTCGTGCGCCACAGAGCCGCGCCGCCTCGATGACTCCAACCCGTCGCCGATCTCGACCGCCTTGATCGCCTGGATCGACATGAGCGCCTCGGCTAGACGGGCGTCGAGCTTGCGGTCCCAGTGGACGTGGCTGCCGACACCGGGGGGCACGCCGTAGGCGAGGACCTCGACGACGCCACCAAGGGTGTCGCGGTCGTCCTTGGCCGACTGCACCTCGGCGATCATCGCCTCTTCGACCTCGGCGTGGAACACCCGTACCGGCGACTCGTCGATGGCGACGAGATCGGCCGGTGTGGGAAGCGGACTGGATGGTGCCTCGACCTTTCCGATGGCAACGACGTGGCTGAGGATCGCCACGTCCAACTCGGCGAGCAGCCGCTTGCACAAATAGCCGACGATGGTGCGAGCGGCCGTCTCGCGCGCCGATGCACGCTCCAGGATGTCCCTGGCGTCGTGGGTGTCGTACTTGATCATCCCGACGAGGTCGGCGTGTCCGGGCCGCGGTGTGGTCATCGCCCGCTTCGGCTCACCGGGGTCGGGACCCATCTCTTCCTGCCAGCGGGGCCACTCGGTGTTGCGGATCACGACCGCCACCGGGCTCCCCAGCGTCCGTCCGTGCCTGATCCCTCCGAGCACCTCCACCTCATCGCGCTCGATCCGCTGCCGGGCGCCGCGGCCGAAGCCGAGACGGCGCCTCGCCAGTTCGTCGGCGAGCTCGTCGCGGGAGAAGGTGAGGCCGGAGGGAAGACCTTCAACCACGGCGACGAGGGCGGGACCGTGGGACTCGCCCGCTGTTATGAACCGGATCATGGCCCGGATGCTATCGGCACGGATGTCGAGACCCCTTACCCGAGAGAGTTTCGGGTCCGCTCGGCAGTACCGTGCCGGTCCCGTGCTCCGTTGGTTGTTGGCCCTGCTCGCCCTCGCCGCCCTGTTGCTCGCCGCGGTCGAGATCTGGGTGCGTCCCACCGCCGAGGATGCCGTGGCCCGGGCGACAAGGCGGGAGTTCGCCCTCGACGAGCGCCCCGAGGTGTCCTTCGGAGGTGCACCGCTGATCGTGGGCGCCGTCAGCGGTCGGATTCCCGAGGTCGAGTTGAGCGGCACCACCTTCCGACTTCAGGGCTACCCGGTCGAGCGGATCGACCTGACCCTGACCGATATCACATTCGACCCTCTCGACCTGATCGATGGCGAGGGAACTGCTGTCGCCGAGGGCGGAAGCGGGCGGTTGGTGATGACCTCTGACCAGTTGGCCGAGGTGGTTGAAACCTTCGACCTGCCGGTTTCCGCCTCGCTGGAAGGCGACCGGTTGCGCCTCGAGCTCGAGGCGCTCCCCGCGATCGGGGTGGACGCCGCCATCGAGGTTGTCGATGGCGAGATATTGGTGACGGCCGATCAGCTCGAAATGCTCGGTCTCGGGCCGGTCCGGTTGGCACTCCCCGGCCTACCCGAAGGCGTCCGTCTCGAGGACGCCATGATCCGCGATTCACGTCTAATCGCCGACCTCGCCGTCGAGGATCTGGCCATCGAAATCGGTTGACTCAGCCGCCGGCAGCCAGTGTCGTCAGCCACGGCGCCAACGGCAGCGCCAACCAGGCACCCACCACCATCGCCGGACCAAAGGGGAAGGGATCGCGCCGTCCCCTCCGCTTCGTGACCAGCAGCACCACGGCGGCGACCGACCCGATGAGGAACCCGAGCGCCGCCCCCCAAACCAGATATGGCCACCCCGGGTAGCTGAGGAAGACTCCGAGCAGGAAGGCGAGCTTGACGTCCCCCATCCCAAAACCGCCCCTGGTGAGGAGCGACAGAAGCAGCATCACCACCAGGTAGATGACGCCGCCGAGCAGCGCTGCGGGGATGGCACCGATGAGCCCGTCGCCGGCAGCGCCCGCGGTGAGCAGTACGACGCCGATGGCGGCGCCCGGGTAGAGGATGCGGTTTGGGATCCGCTGGTGATCTAGATCGGTGAGCACAAGCGTCATCGTCACCGCAACGAACCAGAGATAGGCCGGCAGAATCCACCGGTATCCGATCAAGAGCGCCGCCCCTGCGAACAGCGCACCGGTTACCACCTCGACCACCGGGTAACGAAGACCGAAGGCGGCCCCACAGGACCGGCACCTGCCACCAAGGCGCAGATATGAGATCAGCGGGAATCGGTCGAGCCCGGTAGCCGCCGCCTCGCAATGCGGGCACCGCACCCAGGGCGGACCCAACTCCTGGTCGAGCGGAACGCGGTGGGCCACAGCCGAGGCAAGCCATCCGGCGCCGATCCCGGCGAATGCCGCGACCACCACCAGGATGGTCATTCCCCGCCCTCTGTGATTCCGGCCACGAGCGCCCGACGCATCTCCTCGAGGGGCGGGTCGATTCCTGTCCAGATGGTGAAGCTCGCCGCCGCTTGGGCGAGAAGCATGTCCGGGCCCTCGGCCACCGGCAACCCGAGTTGGCGGGCGAGTCTGACCGCAGGTGTCGGCCCCGACCCGTACGCCATGTCCAACAGACCCGACCCGGCGCTGACAACCTCCTCGGGGAGCGGCTCCCC
Organism: uncultured Actinomycetes bacterium; assembly: GCA_963758695.1. Taxonomy (GTDB): domain Bacteria; phylum Actinomycetota; class Acidimicrobiia; order Spongiisociales; family DATADW01; genus DATADW01. The sequence goes on along the minus strand of CAVWWM010000031.1, from coordinate 94,305 downwards.
GTGCATCCCAATGGGGGTGGCGTTGACCACAACCGCGCCCGGACAGGGAACGTCCAGGGCCGAGACCTGGGCATCGACGGCCAGGGCAGCCAAGAGATCCCGGGCCCGATCCGGTCTTCGCGCCGCGACGGTCAGGTCTCGGTCCTCGAGGGCCAGGATGGCGGCAGCTGCCGCGCCGCCCGACCCGAGTATCAGTACGGGGGTGTTCTCTGGGAGCCCAGCCCACCGCCAGGCGGTGATCACACCGTCGATGTCGGTGCTGTCTCCCAGCACAGACCCCTCCTCGCTCCAGAGCGTGTTCACCGATCGTGCCCGCATCGCTCGCGGCTCGAGACGGTCGGCCAGCTCGGCGGCCAGGCCCTTGTGGGGCATGGTGATGTTGGCACCGAAGAGCTCGCCATCGCGTATCTCGGCGACGGCCCGGCGCATCCCCTCGGCGTCCACCCGCCGCGCGGTGTACTCACCGGCGATTCCGGTGGCCGATAGAGCTGCGGTGTGGATCGCCGGGGAGAGCGAGTGCGACACCGGGTCGCCGAGCACCGCCAGTCGCATCCAGGAGGATGGTCCACCGGCGCCGTCTTGCTCCGCTATGGGATCAGCCCGTCTTCTTGTGCCTGTGTCTTGAGGGCGAGGAATTCGTCGTAATTGTTTGTGAAGGCGTGGCGCCCGCGCTTGTCGGTCACGACGTAGTAGAGGTAGTCGGTGTTGGCCGGACGCGCCGCCGCAGCGAGCGAGGCGGAGCCGGGCGCGGCTATCGGGGTGGGCGGCAGACCTGCCACCACCCGGGTGTTGTAGGGGGAGTCCACCTCGAGATCCTCCGAGGTGAGTCCGCCCCTTTTCCCGAGGGCATAGAGGACCGTTGCATCGATGTCGAGCCGCATCTCTTCATCGAGTCGGTTGCGGATGACGCTCGAGATGCGGCGCCGGTCCCCGTCGACACGTGCCTCCGCCTCGACCAGCGAGGCGATCACCAGCCCTTCGTACCTACTGAGCCCGGCGGCTTCGAGAGCCGACCAATCGACTTCGTCTACCCGGTCGGCTGCGGTGTCCGACAACATCTGGAGGGCGGCGGCGGCGTCGGCATCCTGGGGAATTTCATATGTGGCGGGGAACAGCAGCCCTTCCCATCCCTCGATCGTGTCGGGCGTGTCTCCCGCTGCAAGCTCCGTGGTCACCGCCCCGTCGAGCAGTGCCTGCTCCAGATCTTCACGGGGCAACCCGAGTTCCTCGGCGAGAAGGTCGAGAATTTCGGCGACGCGCAGGCCCTCCGGGATGGTCACTCGTGTGGTGGGGCCCAATTGAGGGCCTTCACGGAGCACCGTCACGACTTCGTCGGCGTTCATGCCTGTCTCGAGCTGGTATTCGCCGGCCTGAAGAGCTTCGGCGGCGTTGGCGTCGGCCACCGCCGCAGAGAACTCGTCTGCGGAGACCACGCCGGCAGCTTCGAGCCGGGTACCGATGGATGCGGCACTCGAGCCGGGGTTGACGGCGAAGGTCACTTCCTGCCCCGGAGGGGCGAGAGTGGTGCTCGTCGCTCCGGGTCCCCCGACGAGACGGGCAAGAAATGGTGCCCCGAGCAGCACGACTGCCGCCATCGCGGCAAGGGCGACGATCACGCCGATGATCCGGCGCAGCCCCGACGGCGCCGGTTCGGACGGCGTGGGCTCGGTTTCTATGTCCGGTGGATGTCCAAGTGTCATGGTGAGCTTTTCTGGCTGCTCTCGGGTCCGGTCCGACCTGGTCGGGACGCGTCCAGGTAGTGCTGCAGCATCACGGAGGCGGCCACTTTATCCACCATGTCACGACGTGCACGTCTCTGCACCCCACCGGAGACAAGAACCTCCTCGGCGGTACGGGTGGTGAAGCGCTCGTCGCACAGGTCCACCTCGAGCCCGGTGATTGCTCCGACCCGCTCCGCCAGCCGCCTGGCGCTCTCTGCGGCCTTCCCTTCCCTGCCAGAGAGCGAGATGGGGAGCCCTACCACCACCCGCACCACCCCGTGCTCGGCAACGATGGCTTTGAGCCGGTCTTCGAAGTCGCCAACGGCGATCACTTCGAGTGGCTGGGCGATGATGTGTCGTGGGTCGGACAGCGCGACGCCGATCCGGTGGCTGCCCGGGTCGAGCCCGAGTATCCGCCCCATCAGCGAGCCGGGGCGACTCCCGCGCCTCTTGGCGGAGCCATTGCTGGACTCACGAGATCAGGACCCTCCCGGCGGCGTCACGCGCCGCCTCTAGCGCCTCGGCCAGCTTCTCGCCATGCGGCCCACCGGCCTGGGAAAGCTCGGGGTCCCTGCTGCCACCACCGCCGAGCAGCCCGGCGCCGGCCGCAGCGAGGTCGGCGGCCGACAGCCCGCCTGCGGTCAGATCGGTCGTGACGACAGCCACGATCGCCCCCTTCCCGTTGTGCCTGCTGCCAAGCACCACCGCTCCGGAACGGAGTCGGTCCCTCACCGCCAGCGCCAGGGAACGGAGGCTCGCCGGGTCGAGCTCGCGCTCGGCCACCACCAACTGCCTCTCCCCCACGATCTCGGCCCCCGCCGCCAGTGAAGCCGCGTCCTCGGCCCGCTCCCTGTCGGCCATCGACCCGAGCTGCTCCTCGAGCTGACGGGCTCGCTCCTGCAGAGCCCGAATCCGTTGAGGTACCTCATCGGGCCGCGCCCGGAGAAGTGCCCCCGCCTCGGAGAGAGCGTGCCTGACACCGATCATGTGGTCGTAGGCGGCGTCGCCGGAGAGCGCCTCGATCCGCCGCAGGTTGGAACCGATCGATGACTCGCCGATCACGAGTACCGGTCCGACCTGCCCGGCGCTCGGTGTGTGGGTTCCGCCGCACAACTCGATCGAGTAGTCGCCGATCCGCACCACGCGGACCTGTTCGCCGTACTTGTCCCCGAAGAAGGCGAGGGCACCCATCTCCTCCGCCTCCTTCTTGCTGGTGACCCGGTCGGATACGACGGCGTTCTCGACGGTCCGCCGGTTTGCCCTCAGCTCCACCTCGGCCAGCTCCGCCGGGTCTAGCGCCTTGAAGTGGCTGAAGTCGAAACGCAGCCGACCGGCTTCGACCAACGACCCCGCCTGGCGGACATGGTCACCGAGCACGTCGCGCAACGACCAATGGAGGATGTGGGTCCCGGTGTGGCTCTTGCGGATCCGCTCGCGCCGCGGGCTGTCGATAGAAAGCTGCGCCTCCTGGCCGACCTGGACGAAACCACGGATGACCTTCGCCCGATGCCCGTGGAGCGCAGGGACCGGCCCCTGGGTGTCGGTCACTTGGAGCGCTCCGGTCTCGGTCTCGATCAGCCCTGTATCGCCGACCTGGCCCCCGGCTTCGGCATAGAACGGCGTCCTGTTGACGAAGACCTCGACCTCGTCGCCTTCCGCGGCCCGCTCCACTGCCTCACCCTGACGGAGTAGCGTGAGGATCCGACCCGGGGCCGCCTCGTCGCGGTAGCCGAGGAACTCGGTGGGCCCGGTTTCGTCGAGGAGCCGGCGGTAGGTGTCGGCAACCTCGGAGACGGCGCCTCCCTTCCAGGAAGCTCGGGCGCGCTCCCGTTGAGCCCGCATCTCGAGGTCGAACCCGGCGAAGTCCACCCCCAATCCCCGCTCCGCAGCGATCTCGGTCGTCACCTCGACGGGGAACCCGTATGTGTCGTGGAGTTTGAAGGCGGTCGCTCCAGAGACCTCCTCGCCCGGTTCGAGCCGATCGAGCTCGGCATCCAACAGCTCGCTCCCCGACTCGAGCGTGCGCCGGAAGCGCGCCTCCTCCCGCTCCACGACATCGACGATGAAGGGCTCGCTGTGAGCCAGCCCGGGGTGCCCGGCCCTCAGGGCGTCGACGGTTGCCCGCACCAGGCGAGGCATCACCAAGCCCTCGCCGCCGAGCCGCCAGGCGTGCCTCACCGCACGGCGGAGGATCCTGCGCAGGACGTATCCCCTGCCGTCGTTCGACGGGACCACGCCGTCGGCGATGAGCATGGTGACCGACCGGCCGTGGTCGGCCAGGATCCGAAGTGCAACGTCCACCTCGGGGGATTCGCCGTAACGGGCACCGGTGTACGACGCCCCTGCCTGGAGAACGGGCCAGACAAGATCGGTCTCGAACACGCTCGCCACTCCCTGGAGCAGCATGGCAACCCGTTCCAGACCCATCCCCGTGTCGATGCTCCGCGCCGGCAGATCGCCGACCACGTGGTACGGCTCATCCTGGACGAACTGCATGAAGACCAGGTTCCAGAACTCGCAGAACCTCTCTTCGTCGACCACTGGGCCACCGTCCGGGCCGTATTCGGGTCCACGGTCGTAGAAGATCTCCGAGGATGGTCCGCACGGGCCGGGGACCCCCATCTGCCAGAAGTTGTCCCTGTCCCTTCGCTGTAACCGCTTCGGATCGACTCCCACCTCGTCGAGCCAGATTGCCGCTGCCTCGTCATCGCTCTCGTGGATGGTGAACCAGATGCGGTCGGGATCGAGATTGAGGTGTTCGGTGCTGAACTCATACGCCCAGGGGATGGCCTTTTCCTTGAAGTAGTCCCCAAAGCTGAAGTTCCCAAGCATCTCGAAGAAGGTGAAATGGCGAACGGTCGTGCCCACCACCTCGATGTCCACGGTGCGCGCCACCTTCTGCGCCGACACCGCCCGATCGAATGGCGCCGGCTCCTCCCCGAGGAAGTACGGCTTGAAGGGGACCATCCCGGCGTTGGTGAGGAGCAGGGTCGGGTCGACCGGGATCAACGACGCCGACGGTCGGACCTCGTGGCCGCGCTCGGAAAAGAAGTCGAGGAACTTCTGGCGGATCTCGCTGCTCTGCATGGGAGGCGACAGGTTACCGGTGGCCCGGCGTGGCGCTCCCCGTTAACCGCTTTCGGTGGCTGACGGGCGGCGCAGCATCCTCCCGCCGAGGGAGAGTGCGTCGGCCAGAGTGAGAGCGGCCCCCTGGGCGAGCTCGGTGGCGGTAGGCGGGCGGCGGCGCCATACCGAGCGCACCACCACCATCATGCTCCCCGCCCCGGCCGCCATCCCGGCACCGAACCACCAGAATCTTCGCAACACGTCGGCGAGGCTACCGGCCCATCAAATGGAGTGGATGGGCACCCCGGCCCTATCGAGCGCCAGCTTGAGCCGTCGGTAGCCCTCGCGCCTCACCGTCCAGCGCTCGGTGGGATGTGCCTTGACCACGCTGCGCACCACCATGGTGGTCTCGGTCAAGCCCTCGACGCCGAGCACTCTTGCCTCCTCCATGAACTTGTCTGCCCATTCCGGGTCGGCGGTGAATGCATCGAGTTCCTCTTTGACAAGTGCGAGGACGCGGTCCAAATCGGTGTCGTAGGCGACGCCGATGTCGAAAACGACGTCGGCGTATTCCTGGCTCTGATTGGTGGAGACGACGATCGAGCCGTTGGGGACGTAGTACACGTTGCCATCGATATCACGCAGCACGGTCACCCTGGGCCGGACCTGCTGCACCTCGCCGGTGACATTGCTGATGGTGACCACGTCCCCAATCACATATTGACCCTCAGCCAAAATGAAGAACCCGCCGATTATGTCCCTGACCAGGGTCTGAGCACCCAACCCGAGGGCCACCCCCACCGCCGAACCCACGGCCACCAGCCCACCGAGCGGGACTCCCCAGATGGCGGCCGCCGTAAAGGCGAAGAACACGCCCAGGGCGACGAGCAGCAGCCGGCTGAGCAGTCCCCAAAGTGTCATGGCCCGAGCCGGGGCGTCAGGCTTTCCGCTACGCGATGCAACCCGCAGCAGCGCCGCCCTTCCGACTCGACGGATGACCACCCACAGCACAAGGGTGGCTACGACGAGAATGCCCGTGGAGACGAGGTCCTCGGTGAGGGCGGGGTCCACGGCCGCAGCCTAGGAGGCGACCGGAGCCCCGCCCCGGACCATCTCGGCCCGAGTTCAGTCGGGAGGCGGACCGGGGGCGGTGGGCACCGGCTCCCGCTCGGGGGCAGGTTTCGACGGCTCGCTCGGCTCGACCGGTTCGCTCGGCTCGACCGGCTCGCTTGGTTCCGGCTCGGGAGGCGCGCTCGGCTCAGGCTCCGAAGGGGCCGGCTCGACCCAGGTGGGCTCCGCTGGTGCCTCCACCGGTTCGACCTCCCAGACACGCTTGATCGGACCTATGTCCATGCCCAGTTGCCTCCTTCGCCGACCACGGGTACCCGATATCTCATCTCCAGCCTCGACGCCACCATTGCGACAAGCGCCGAAAGCTCGACCGGCTCCCCGCTCCCGGCGAGGAGTGTCGCCGCGTGGCGCTCACAGGCCAGCGCGTACCGATCCGACCTGATCACGCCCACCATCGGCGGCGCTGAGCAGAGCTCGCGCACCGCCCGTCGTCTCAGGCCGTGCTCGCACACGGATCGCACCTCTAACGGCCCGACAATCCGGGCGCGCTGTGCCCGGAAGCCTCGCTCCCCCTCGAGCACAGTCCCAAAAAGCTCGACAGCGCCCTCAACGCACAAAGCGGCATCGAGCGGCCAGTCCACTCCTGCCGGGTCCCGCAGCGCATAGATCCCACAGCGGCAGTCGAGCGATGGCGCGGTATGCGTGCTCGGGGTGAGCGGGTCGAACCGGCTCCGCCTTCCCGGCCAGCACCGGGCGGCAACCTCCGGTTCGAGCCAGAGGTGGTCCACGATCGCACTGCCGAGGACCGGTTCCCCCGCGCTCCCGCCGACGACGCTGCTCGGACGCACCACCCAGCGCCGATATCCGAGGAAGGGCTCGATGGTGAATAGCGGCCCTTCGGGTAGCTCGATGGGTGGCCCGAATGCCCATCCGGCGGAGCGGGCTCGTGGTACCGGCGGGGGCGGGGCGGTGGGAGCGCGTCTCGCCGGTTCGTGGCGTTCTCCGCTGCGGCGCCGTCCCGAGAGCCAGATCCGGCGCTCATCGTCGAGGGTGATCTCGTCCCGTCGCATCTGGGCCACGAGGGCGGCGTTGATCCCAGATGCGGTGGCACCGTCGATGGTCCGGTCCGCTCCAGCGGCGCGCCAGCGTTCCCGCCAGACACGGAGCGGACCCGACAGCATCTGGCCCATGGCTGCCCTCGCCGCGGGACGGCGCAGAGCCAGGAGCCGAAGCACCAACCAGCGCACCGGATAGGCAAAGAGGAACCCCGCCCAGAGCCACACGGCCAGTCGCGGCTCGACCTCGATGCCTTCACCCGGCGGGAGCATCTCGGCTACCTGCTCGAAGAGAGCCCCGAGGAGGACGGCGACCATTCCCCACATCAGCCCGAAGGTCACCATCCACAGCGCGACGAAGAGCACGCCCGCCGCCGCCTCGCGCAGCAAGGTCCCGAAACCCCCCACCACGAGCCCCACCCTTCGCAGCGCCGTCCGCGCCTGGGCGTGGGCCCAGGCCACTCCCCGAAGTGGCCATGACCCCCAGCGGAGGGCGGCGCCCGACGGTTGGACTTCGGTAGACACCGTTGCCCCGGTTCTACCACCCATGGGACCCCTGTGGGACCTGCTCATGAGCCCTGCCTGGTCAGCGGTCCGGCTCCTCTTCCTGACGGGGCGGTTTGCCGAGCACCTGGTCGATCCGAGCAAGCCGCTCTGCCGCTCCGGCCTCGGCGCCCTGGCCCGTGGGCTTGTAGAGCACCGTGGTTTCCGAGCCTTCTGGGAGGTAGCCCTGGTCGATCACATGACCGGGGAAGTCATGGGGGTAGAGGTAACCAACACCGTGTCCCAGCTTGCGCGCCCCCCAGTATCCGGTCCCCCGGAGATGGGGTGGAACCTGGGCACCCGGTGTGGCGGCCACGGCTTCGCGGGCCGCACTCATGGCGTCAGCAATCGAGTTCGATTTGGGTGCCAGGGCGAGATGCACCGCGGCGTGGCTGAGCGCATAGGCGGCTTCGGGGAGCCCGACGAATTGGAGCGCCTGGAACGCTGCGACTGCGATCTGCAGCGAGAGAGGATCGGCCATCCCGACGTCCTCTGAGGCGAGAATCACCATCCTGCGGGCGATGAACTCGGGATCCTCACCCGCCTCGAGCATCGTCATGAGCCAATAGAGAGTCGCGTCCGGGTCGGAGCCCCGGAGGCTCTTGATGAAGGCCGAGATGATGTCGTAGTGCTGGTCGCCGGTCTTGTCGTAGCGGACCACCCTTCGTCGCAGCGCCTCATCGACGTCCTCGGTACCAATCGACTTCGCCTGGCGGGATCCGGCGAGCATCGAAGCCACCTCGAGGGCGTTGAGCGCCAGCCTGGCGTCGCCTCCGACCGCGGTCCGAGAGCGTCGTCAGCGCCTCCGACTCGATGCCGAGACCGGCGTCACCCAGACCCCTCTCCACATCCCCCAACGCCCTCTCGATGATGGTGGCCACTTCCTCGGGGCCGAGCGGCTCGAGTCGGAACAGGCTGGAGCGGGAAATCGAGCGGCGAGTTCACCTCGAAGAACGGGTTCTCGGTCGTGGCTCCCACCAGCACCACGATCCCATCTTCGACCGATGGGAGCAGGGCGTCCTGCTGGCTCTTGGTGAACCGGTGGATCTCGTCGATGAAGAGGACCGTGCGCCGTCCATCTTCCTCGAGGCGGTGCTTTGCCGCAGCCAGGACCTCGCGAACGTCCTTGACCCCGGCCGAGGTCGCCGAGAGGGTCTCGAAGATGGCGTCGCTCTGCTCGGCGACGAGGCGCGCCAGGGTGGTCTTCCCTGTTCCCGGCGGTCCCCAGAGGATCATCGATAGCGGGCGGCCCGACTCGACCAGCCTGCGGAAGGCGGCCCCCGGCCCGAGAAGTGCGGGTTGGCCGACCACCTCATCGAGATTGTGGGGACGCATGCGCGCCGCCAGCGGAGCCGCCTCCATCCTCCGGACTGCGCGCTGCTCGGAGAACAGGTCGGCCATCAGGTCAAGCTAGTGACGGCGACTCACCTATTCATGCGCCGAGACTCGACCATGATGCAGGCGTCGGCCAGATAGTTGAATCCGTTCTGCTGAAGGAAATCGACCAACTGGGGTGAGTCGGCGCCGGGCTGCACCCAGACTCCCTTGTGGCCCAGTTCCAGCGCCTCGCGGGCTACATCGATTCCGATCCAACCGGGGACGACCAGATCGATGATGTCGGGTGGCTCGGGGAGAGATGTCAGGTCCGGATAGGCCTTGTCACCGTCGACCGTCTCCCGGTTTGGGTTGACGCCGAGCACCCGGTACCCCTTCCTCTTCATGTCCCGGTAGATCACCGACCCGTACTTGGCCGGGTTGTCGGTGGCGCCGACCACGGCGATGACCGTGCCGGCGTCGTCGAGCATCGAGATGAGGTCGTTCATCGGGTCATTCCTCCTCGGAACTCGGGCACTTGATGCCGAGTTCGGCGAGTTGCTCTTCATCGACCGGCGTGGGCGCCCCGGTCAGCGGGTCGGAGCCGGTTTGCGTCTTGGGGAACGGCATCACCTCCCGGATGTTGGGCTCGTCACGCAACACCGCCACCAGTCGGTCGATCCCGAAGGCGAAACCGCCGTGCGGCGGAGCGCCGTAGCGCAACGCCCGAAGGAACCACCCGAAACGACGCTCCGCTTGCTCCGACGAGATTCCGAGAATCTCGAACACGCGCCGCTGCACCTCGGGGTCATGGATCCGGATGCTCCCCGACCCGAGTTCGATCCCGTTCACCACCAGGTCGTACGCCCGGGACACCGCCTCTTCGGGTCGCTCCTCCATCTCGGCGACATCCACCGGGGCTGTGAAGGGGTGGTGTGACGGCGCCAACTGCCCCGATGCCGTCTCCTCGAAGGCGGGAAAGTCGGTGACCCACAGAAAAGACAGAGCTCGTCGTGACCTTCGGGTCGGCCCAACTCGATCCGCAACTGGCCGAGCACCGCCTGGGCCCGGCGCCGCTTGACGTCCGCCACCAGCAGCAGCGTGTCACCGGCGGCTGCACCGAGGGCATCGACGACGCCGGCGATCTCTCCCTCCGCCAGGAACTTGGCGACGGGTGAGCGAACTCCCCCACCGTCCTCCACCACCATCCACACCAGACCTGACGCCCCAAGCTCCTTCGCCCGGGCGACGAGCGCGTCGAGCCCGGACCTGGACAAAGAGAGGGCACCGGCGTCGAGCCCCACGACAGATCCCCCTTTCTCGATGACGTTGCCGAAGCCGACGAACTCTGTCCCGGCGAAAGCTGGCGACAGGTCGACCAACTCCATCCCGAACCTGAGGTCGGGCTTGTCGGTCCCGAAGCGATCCATTGCGTCGGACCACGTCATGCGGGGTAACGGCAGCGCTGGAGGGACACCGCGCACTGCCTCGATGGCAGCGGCCACTGCCGACTCGATAGCAGTTTGGATTTCGGGCTCCTCCCAGAAAGACCCCTCCAGATCGAGCTGGGTGAACTCGACCTGACGGTCGGAGCGGAAATCCTCGTCGCGGTAGCAGCGGGCGATCTGGAAGTACCGCTCAACCCCGGAGACCATCAGCAACTGTTTGAAGAGCTGGGGGGATTGGGGGAGGGCGAAGAAACTCCCCGGCTGGTGGCGGCTGGGGACGAGGAGATCGCGGGCACCTTCGGGTGTGGACCGGATCAGCGTCGGTGTCTCGACCTCGAGAAAGCCGAGATCGTCTAGCGAGCGTCTGATCGCAGCCACCGCCCGTGAGCGCGCTACCAGGTTGGCTGCCATCCGGGGGCGGCGCAGGTCGAGGTAACGGAACTCGAGCCTGGTCCTCTCCTCGATCTCGGCGCGATCGTCGAGTTGGAAGGGAAGACCGTCTGCGGGGCTGAGCACTGTGAGCGAGTCCCCGGCGACCTCGACCTCTCCGGTGGGGAGATCGGGATTGACTGTGCCCTCCGGACGACGGCGGACCGTTCCTTCGATGCTGAGGCACCACTCGGAGCGGACATCGTGGACGGAGGGCACCGCCGTCGGATCGACCACGACCTGGACGATCCCGGTGGCGTCACGCATGTCGAGGAAGGCGATCCCGCCGTGGTCCCGCCTCCGGGAGACCCAGCCGGCGAGGCGAACCTTTCTGCCCTCGTCGTCGACGCCCAGAACGCCGCGCCCGGTCGCTCCGGAAGGGGTTGCTCACGACGGGGTGACCCATTCGTCGAGGTCATCGAGATCGACCAGTTGCTGCTCGCCGCTGCCGAGGTCGCGCACCACCACCTTGCCCGCCGCCCATTCCTCGCCGACGACGGCGGCGTAGCGGGCCCGGCCTCCTGCGTGGCGGAACTGCGCCTTCACCGACCCCGGTTCGACGTCGAGGTCGGCGGCGACGCCACCGCGCCGCAGCCGGCCAACCAGCCGCACCGCCTCTGTTTGCAGGTTCGGATCGGCGAGGACCACGAATACGTCTAGTGGCAACGCCTCGTCCGACCCCGCCAAGGCGAGGATGATCCGGTCGATACCCATCGCGAGCCCCACGCTCGGAGTGGGACGCCCGCCGAGGGCCTCGGCCAGCCCGTCGTACCGCCCGCCGCCCCCCAGCGACGCCTGTGCAGCCTCATAACCCTCGACCACATACTCGAAGGCGGTTCTGGTGTAGTAGTCGAGCCCCCGGACAAGATGCGGCTCGGCACGGTGTTGAATCCCAGCGGCATCGAGCGCCTCTATCACCTGGCTGTGATGCTCGGCCGCGGCTGCAGACACGAACGCATCCGGAGTGGGTGCCCCCGCCACCAACTCGGCATCCTCCTTGGAGTCGAGCACGCGCATCGGGTTGGTTTCCACACGACGCCGCGCCTCCTCGCTCAGGTCGGCGGAGCGCTCCCGGAGCCAATCCCGGAGCGTCTCCAGGTAGGCGGGCCGATCCTGGTGGTCGCCAAGCGTGTTGAGCAACACCGTGATCGGTGCCAGACCTATCTCCTCGAGGAATCGATAACCGACCTCGATCACCTCCGCATCCGACCACGGTGAGGTGACGTCGAGGTACTCCACGCCGGTCTGCCAGAACTGACGGCGGCGGCCTGCCTGGGGCTGCTCGTAGCGGAACATCGGCCCCGAGTACGAGAGTTTCATCGTTCCCGGACTACCCGCCTGGATGTATGCCCTGACGATCCCGGCCGTCCCCTCGGGCCGGAGGGTGAGGGAGCGCCCGCTCCGGTCGTCGAACGTATACATCTGCTTGGAGACCACCTCGGTGGTCTCCCCCACCCCGCGGGCAAACAGGTCGGTCGGCTCGAACAGGGGGACCATCGCCTGCTCGTACCCGTACCGAGCGACTAGGTCGTCCCAGGTTCGTAGAACCCGCGCCCAGGTGCGCGAGACAGGAGGAAAGATGTCGTCGGTCCCCTTCGGGCCACGGATCGTCATGGGTGCCGGAGGGTAGTGAGAGGCTGACGGCAGACGGCAGACGGCAGACGGCAGAAATAACCGAAACGGCCGCCAGACGGCCGACCTTCAGTCCGAGGCTGGTTCGAACAATTCGACGACATTGCCCGACGGATCCTCGACGAGAATCTGGCGCCCACCTCTACCTTCGGCGACCTCACCTCGAAAAGACGCACCCCGCTTCCGCAGATCATCCATGAAGCTGTCGAGATCCCCGACTTCGATCTGGAATCTATTCCAGCCCCCTGGCTCGGGGTTTCCACCAGCCTTGCCGGCACTGCCCGTTCCCGGAGCGTTCAAGAAGAGTTGCAGATCACCGCGGCTGAGTCCTGCAAACCCAGGAGCGGGGTTCATTTCCAACTCGAACCCCAGGACATCGCGGTAGAACTCGATGGCCGCTCCGACATCACTGACGATATAACGAACACTGGCTGCCATGGCTGAGCTCCTTCGATCAATGTGGTCACCGCGGCGGCTCCCACTCATGGCGGAATGGATTGGTGCGTCTCTCCCATCCGATCGTGGTCTCCGGGCCGTGGCCGGGGAGGACCCTTACGTCGTCGGGGAGGTCGAGAACTCTTTCCCGCATGCTGACAACCAATTGGTCGAAGTCTCCGCCGGGCAGATCGGTGCGGCCGATGCTCCCGGCAAAGAGTTGATCACCTGAGAACAGGATCGCTTCCTCCTCGACGAGGAAGCAGCAATGGCCGGGAGTGTGCCCGGGCGTATGACGCACCTCGAAGGTGATCCCGCAGAGGTCGAGCACCTGGCCGTGCTTCAGGTGCTCGTAGGTCTCGGGCGGGGCGAAGTCCTGGTCGGGGACCATCCCCAACATGCCCCGCAACTGTCGGTCCGGGTCGAGGGTGAGAAAGTCGTCATCGGGATGGATGTATGCGACGGCGCCGGTCGATCGGGCCACGGGCCCGGCGCCGCCGACGTGGTCGATGTGACCGTGGGTCACCAGCAGCGCCGTGACCGCCAAATCGTGCCGCGCCAGCAGCCGGACCACCCCCGTCGGATCGGGTGGCGCGTCCACCACGATCGCTGTCGCACCCCTCTCCCGAGCGACAACCCACGTGTTGGTCGCCGCCAGCCATAGAGGTGTCGACTCAATCAACATGCGCCTTCAGCCCTTCTGGCTGCCGTCTGCCGTCTGCCGTCCGCCGTCTTCGCCCCGTCTGACGTCTGCCGTCCGAGTTCAGTCCGTCCCACCCGCCCGAGGTACGAGACGGTATGCGTCGTAGGCACCCTCGACCCGGCGCAACTCCTCGAGCAGTCGCGGTACCTGGCCGGGATCGGATAGCTCGATCTCGTAGCGGAGCACGGCTACCCGGTCGCGACCGGTTGCGGACGAGGAGGCGACGATGTTGCCCCCCTGGTCCGATATTGCCGAGGTCACATCGCGCAGCAGCCGTGTCCTATCGAGCGCCTCCACCTGGACCCAGATGGTGAAGGAGCCCACCCGGTCGGGGGCCCAGGAGACATCGATCATCCGCTCGCGGTGCGCACCCATCGCCGCGATGTTCGTGCAGTCGGAGCGGTGGACCGATACCCCCCTCCCAACGGTGACAAAGCCGACGATGTCATCGCCAGGGACCGGCGCACAGCAGCGAGCGACCCGCACCCACATCCCTTCGTAGCCCTCGACGACTATCCCGGCTCCACTCGGGGCCGTCCGTCGGCTGGTCGGCGTCTCGGGCAGGGCCTCGTCACCTTCTAGCTGGGGACGCACGTTGCGGACGATCCGGGCGACGACGGTGGCGGCGGAGGTCGAGCTCTCCCCCACTGCGGCGAATAGGGCGTCGAGGTCCCTCAACCCCATCTCGGTGGACACCGATTCGAGTTGCCGGTCGCGTTCGGCAGCGCTCAGCCCGAGCCCCTCCTTGCGGAGAGCCGCCGCGATCTGATCACGACCCTCGGCGACTGCGACCTCGCGCCTCTCCTTGGAGAACCACTGCTTGATCTTGGCCCGAGCTCGAGAGGTGCGGACAAACCCGAGCCAGTCGCGGCTTGGGCCCGCATCGGGTGACTTGGAGGTGAGGATCTCGACGATGTCGCCCGACTCGAGCCGGGTTCCGAGCGAGACCAGCCTCCCGTTGACCCGAGCACCCACACAGCGGTTCCCCACCTCGGTGTGGATCGTGTATGCGAAGTCGACCGGGGTCGCCCCACGGGGGAGAGTGCGGACGTCGCCCGCCGGTGTGAGGACGAACACCTCATCCTGGTAGAGATCGAGCTTGAGGCCGGCGAGGAACTCGTTGGGGTCGCGGTACTCCTCGTGGAGGAAGCGCACATCCGCCATCCACTGGAGGTCGGCCGCTCCGCCCCCCTCCTTGTATCGCCAGTGGGCGGCGATCCCCGACTCGGCGCGGCGGTTCATCTCCCTGGTGCGGATCTGCACCTCGAGGGGACGGCCATCGGACCCGATCACGGTGGTGTGGAGGCTCTGATAGAGGTTGAACTTGGGCATGGCGATGTAGTCCTTGAAGCGCCCTTGGACCGGGGGCCACATGGCGTGGATGACGCCGAGCGCGGCGTAGCAGTCGCGCATTTCCTCGGTGGTGATCCGGATCCCGATGATGTCGTGGATCTCGGAGAATGCCTGGCCAATGGCGACCATCTTGCGGTAGATCGAATACGGGTGCTTCGGTCGCCCGGTCACCGTCGCATCGACCCCGGCATCTTGCAGCGCCCCCCGCACCTCGGTCATCACCTTTTCCAGATAGGCGTCCCGCTCCGGGGTCCTCGCGGCGAGCTGTTGCTGGATCTCTTCGTACCGGAGCGGCTGGAGGACGGCGAAGCAACGGTCCTCCATCTCGTGCTTCACCTCCTCCATCCCCAGCCGGTGAGCCAGCGGGGCATACACCTCGAGTGTCTCCTTGGCGATCCGCTGCTGCTTCTCCGGTCTGAGGGCAGAGATGGTCCGCAGGTTGTGGAGCCTGTCGGCGAGCTTGATGAGCAGGACGCGGACATCCTGGGCCATCGCCACCACCATCTTGCGGATCGTCGCCGCCTGTGCTTCCTCCTGGGAGCCGAACTTGATCCGATCGAGCTTGGTGACCCCATCGATCATCAGGGCCACCTGTTCTCCGAAGCGCTGTCTCACCTCGTCGAGAGTGAGGTCGGTGTCCTCGACCGTGTCGTGGAGCAGCGCAGCGACCAGCGTCTCGACGTCCAACCCATAGTCGGCCAGCACCGCCGTAACCGCGATGGGGTGGACTATGAAGGGCTCCCCCGACTTGCGGAACTGGCCGCGGTGCATGCGCTCGGCCAGCCGATAGGCATCGAGGATGGCGGTGTCCGGGGCTTCGGGATGGTGCTCGTGGTAGGGGCGCAGCACCGGTCCCAACTCGGCGATCGCAGCGTCGCGATGCGCCAGGTCAGTCATAGACCACCAAGGCATGGAGCGGCACGCCGTCGAGTTGCTCCTTTCCGGCGAGGAACGCCAACTCGACGAACACCGAGACCCCAACGACATTTGCCCCCAGCTTGTCCAAGAGCCTGACTGCAGCCCGCGCCGTGCCGCCGGTGGCGATTACGTCGTCGACCACGAGCACCCGATCCTCGGGGGTGACGGCGTCCTGGTGGATCTCGAGAGCGTCGGTCCCGTACTCGAGGCTGTACTCCTCGCGAACCACCGTCCAGGGGAGCTTGCCCGGCTTGCGCAGCGGAACGAACCCGGCGCCGAGACGGGTGGCAGCGGGGCTGGCGAGGATGAAACCGCGCGCCTCGATACCAGCCACCTTGGTCACACCGGCATCGGCGAACGGAGCCACGGTGGCGTCTATCAGTCCGAGGAGCGCCGCCGGGTCGGCCAGCACCGGGGTTATGTCCTTGAAAACGATCCCAGGCTCGGGGAAGTCGGGCACGTCACGGACGAGGGAACGTAGCGCTTCGATGTCCACCCCATCAGTGTACGGCCGGGCCGATCGGCCGACCGACGTTCACCGCTTCCTCTTGCGAGGGGGGCGCGGAGCGGCACCCGACCCCGAGGGCGGGCGAACCGTCGGCCCGGGCGGAGTTGGTGTGGCACCGGCGGGACGTGGCAACGCAGTCTCCTTCAGCTCGAGGCGGCGGCGCGTCCTGGTCCAGCTCTCCTCGCCTTCCTTCCACGCCGCCAGCAGCGGTCCCGCCACACCGATCGACGAGTAGGTACCGACGGCGATCCCGATGAACAGGGCGAGCGAGAAGTCGTTTAGTGGTGTCGCCCCGAGGACGACCCCGCCGACGACGAGGAGGCTGGCGATGGGGATGAGGCTGGTGAGCGATGTGTTGATGGACCTCATCAACACCTGGTTCATCGAAACGTTGACGATGTCGCTGTAAGTGGCCCGGTCGTGAAGCTCGCGCTCGTTCTCCTTGATCTGGTCGAAGACCACGACCGAGTCGTAGAGCGAATAGCCGAGGATGGTGAGGATCGACACCACCGTCGCCGGAGTCACGTCGATCCCGAAGAGGGCGTAGATGCCGACGGTCACGATCAGATCGTGGACGAGGGCGGCGATGGCGGTGACTCCCATCTTGAACTCGAGCCTCCACCCGATGTAGAGGATCACCGCCCCGATGAAGACGACCAGGGCGATGAGAGCCCTCTGCGCTATCTGCGCACCAAAAGTAGGGCCGACCGACTCGACGTTCGCCTCACCGGGCTCGGCACCGGTGACCTCCGATGCAGCCTCGACCAGCGGGGCTGGGTCGTCGATGAAGCCGGTCTGGATCCGTATCGACTCGCCACCGGAGACTTCCTGGATCCGGGCGTCGCTGGCGCCGAGTGGGTCGATGGCCTCCCTGACATCTTCAACCTCAGCCCCGGCCGGGTTGGGGACGGTCACCACCAGACCCCCGGTGAAGTCAACACTCAGTTCGAGCCCGAAGATGATCAATGCCAGGAGCGAGACTCCGAGGAGAACGCCAGAGATCGTCCACCAACGACGCCTCGATCCGACGAAGTCGAAAGTCGTCTCACCCCGGTAGAGCTTTCGCCAGAGCCCCATCAGGTCCGAATCCCCATCAGATACTGCCTCCCGCCTCGAACCCGGCGGTGGCACGGATTCCAACCACGTCGTTGCGTCCCAGATCGGTGGCGGATAACAGCACGGTCGCATTCCGTGTGTAGAGGAAGGCGACCACGATGTCGAGCAAGGTCGCGATACCGAGCGCCAGGGCGAAGCCCCGCACCGGCCCGATAGCGAGGAAGTAGAGGAGGACGGCGCCGATCAGCGACACCGTGTCGGCGGTGATCACGGTACGGAAGGCGCGGCGAAAGCCTTCCTCGACGGCCGAGCGGGCGGTCCGTCCGCTGCGGACCTCGTCTTTGATCCGTTCGAAGAGGACGATGTACGAGTCGGCCGTTATCCCGATCGAGATGACGATCCCGGTAACGCCGGCGAGGGTGAGGGTCAAGCCGCGGTAGGTGCCGAGCAGCGAGAAGATGGTGAGGAGGAGCGATCCGAAGACGCTGAGCCCGATGACTCCGACGAGCCCAAGAGCCCGGTAGTAGATGAGGATGTAGAGCGCCACCACAGCCAGACCCACCAAACCTGCGATGAGGCCGGCCCGCAGCGAATCGGTCCCCAGCGTCGCCGACACCGTTTGGACCGATGACTGCTCGAAGGCGACGGGGAGCGATCCGTAGCGGAGCACGACGGCCAGGTCCTGGGCCTCCTGCTCGGCGGCGGCGGGGTCGTCACCGCCGACGGTGATGATTGCTTCTCCGCCGGTGATTCCGGTGGCCGGGTCGACGTCGAGACTCACCTCGGGTGCCGAGATCACCTCACCGTCGAGGACGATGGCTATCTGCCGGCGCGGGTCCAATTGGGGAAAGGCCGCCGCCTGCTTGGTCATCTCGGCGAACTGGTCGGCGCCTTCGGCGGTGAGGTCCAGCTGGACGACCCAGCCACCCTGGGTAGCACCTGTTCCCTGGAACCCGGGGATGGCGTCGGCCACGTCCGAGCCGAGGAGGCCGGCGGGGCCTACGTGGTAGATCGCAACGTTTCCCACCTCGGGAGCGATCTGGGGAAGCCAGGCCTCTGCTCCGGGGTCGTCGTCGATGGTGAGCCCGGTATCGGGGTCGACCCCTTCTGGGATGGTCGCCGGCGTGGTGGCGGTTGTGGTCGAAGACCCGGCACTGGTTGTGGTGGTCCGGTTGGTGGAGGTTGTCGTCGCCGCAACAGTGGTGGTGGTCGCCTGGAACCCAGCCGGGACCCCGAGGCTGGCTGCGGTCGTCGATGTGACTTCTGGTGCGGTGGTCGATGTCGCTTCGGGGGCCGAGGTTGTGGTGGCTCCCAGGTCCGTTGTCGGCGTCCCCGGCCGGGTGGTGGTGGGTCCGGTGGGGGGCGCAGTCGTCGTGGTGGGAGGGGCGAATGGGTTCTGGTCGGCACCGAAGACCTCTTCCACCGGGCGGAAGCTGAGCTCGCCTGTCTGACCGATTGCGTCGAGCGCCCGCTCCGGGTTGGTGACACCGGGCAGTTGGACGAGGACCGTCCGGTCGCTGGTCACCGAGATCTCCGGTTCCTGGACTCCGAAGTCCTCGATCCGGCTCCTCATGATCTCCACCGCCACATCGACCACTTCGGGGTCGGTGCCGGCAGGGGCGGTGAGGATCACCGATGTCCCGCCTTGGAGGTCGAGCCCGAGCCGAGGTGTCACCCCCATCGCCAGGGTGACCGCCAACCCCCCCCAGGACACCAGGAGGACGATGATGACGGTGATCAGCCGGCGACGCACCTTGGGGTCAGATGTCTGATTCGGGCGACGTCGTCGGCGGTTCGGGCACAGTGGTCTTGGTCGCAACGGCGCGTCGCGCCACCTTCAACCGCCCCTCCTCGACCTCGAGAACGACGTTTTCGTCGTCCATCGAGATGATGCGGCCAATGATGCCACCGATGGTCCGTACCTCGTCGCCGAGCCCGATCGAGGACATCAGCTCCTGCTGCTGCTTCGCCCGCTGGCGTTGCGGCCGCAGGATGAGGAAGTAGAAGATCCCGACAAACAGGACCAGAGGGAGGATCAGACCCAGCGGAGAGCCACCGGTTGCGGCTTCCTGCGCCAAGATCATCGTGCTGCCTTCTTTCTTGGGTCGGTACCCACACCGGCACACAAGCCTGGGATGCGTGACGTGGGTAGGGTCCACGCTAGGTGGGCCGGGCGAGAGGTTACTCGTCGTGTGGTTGCGGCGAAAGTCGCCTGGCCGTCACCGTCCGGCGGTGTTCCCCAAATCGGCGTTCTTCGATGGCTTTCGCGCGTGGCGGCGATCAATTGCAGCGTGTAGTGCAGGTTGTGGACAGTGAGCAGGTTGTGTGCCAGCAGTTCGCCGGTCATGTGGAGATGACGCAGATAGGCGCGGGAATGCACGTCACAGGTGGAACAGCCGCATTCGGGATGGAGCGGGGATGGGTCGGCGGCGAACCTGGCCGCCTTGAGGTGATAGTCGCCGTCGGCGGTGAGGATCTTGCCGTGACGAGCGAGCCGGGTCGGCCATACACAGTCGAAGAGGTCCGCCCCAAGAGCAACGGCGTCGAGCACACCGACCGGGTCGCCCAGACCCATGACGTAGCGCACCTTTCCAGGTGGAAGCTCGGCCACGGTGACTTCCAGCGCCAACCGCCTCTCCTCGGGCGACTCCCCGACAGACAGTCCGCCTATGCCGAAGCCGGGCACATCGAGCGCGGCCGTGGCCCGGGCACTGGCGCCGCGGAGCGCCTGATCGGTCCCCCCTTGGACGATCCCGAACAGCGCCTGATCGGGCCGGCGGTGGGCGGCCAACCCGCGCTCGCTCCATCGCAGCGTGCGCTCCATCGCTGCTCGCACATCCGGGGCCGGTGCGGGGAGGGCGAGACAGACATCGAGCACCATGGCGATGTCCGATCCGAGCCGTTCCTGCATCTCGACCGCCCTCTCGGGGGTGAGTTGCAGCCAGCTACCGTCGTAAGGAGACCGGAAACGGGCACCCGTCTCGTCGACCTTCGGGCCGAGCGAGAACACCTGGAACCCGCCCGAGTCGGTCAGGATCGGTCCATCCCAACCCATGAACCCGTGGAGCCCGCCCAACCCGGCGACCAACTCGTCACCGGGGCGCAGCATCAGGTGGAAGGCATTGGCGAGGACGATGTCGGTGCCGACCGCCCGCAGATCGGCGGGACCGACCGCCCGAACCGAGGCCCTCGTCCCCACCGGCATGAAGGCGGGGGTCGGCACCGTCCCGTGCGGCGTGTGGAGTAGACCCGACCGGGCCACTCCGTCGCGTGCCGCCTCCTCCCACCACACGGGTGCGGTCACTTCCCGCCCCCGTCATCAGCCCACCTCGACGCCAACATCGCATCGCCGAAGGAAAGAAAGCGGTAACCCTGCCCCAGCGCCGTGGTGTAGGCGCTGCGCCATCCGGGTCCCATGAAGGCGGCAACCAGGGCGATCAGCGTGCTGCGCGGCATGTGGAAGTTGGTCACCAACAGATCGGTCACCCTGAAGGAGAACCCGGGCACGATGAACAAGCCGGTGGTGCCCTCCCCCGGCTCGACCCTGCCACCCGGCACACCGGTGGTCTCGAGGACACGCACAACAGTGGTCCCGAGGGACACCACCCTGCCCCCTCCCTCCCTGGTTGCTTCGATCCGGGCAGCGGTGTCCTCGGACATTCGGTAGCGCTCGCGGTGGATGATGTGTTCACCCACATCGTCGGTGGCGATGGGCCGAAAGGTGTCGAGGCCGACCTCGAGGTCGACGGCGGCGACCCCTATCTCCCTGGCTGTCAGACCCACCAACACCTCCTCGCTGACATGGAGACCGGCGGTTGGGGCGGCGGCCGAACCCGGCCTGTCGGCGTAGATGGTCTGGTACCTGGCCGGGTCGTCGATCGGTGCCTTGATGTACGGAGGGAGTGGCACGTCCCCGATTGTCTCGATCGCCTCTTCGACGTCTCCGCTCCCGCCTATCTCCAACTCGACCTTCCCATCGATCGGGTCGGTAAGGACCGTGCCTTCCACCGTGCCGAACCGGAGGACGCTGCCCGATCGCAGCCGGCGGGCGGGACGCACCAAAGCGGAAAAGCGCCGCTCCCCGACTCGCTCCAAGAGCAGCGCCTCCACCGACCCACCGCTCCCCTCCCTCGTCCCCCGGAGTCGCGCCCGGCGGACCCTGCTGGCGTTCACCACGATCAAGTCGCCGGGCTCGAGCAAGCCGGGCAGATCGATGAACGTGTGGTCGGTCAGGTCCCGGGTGTCGAGCAGCCGCGACGCGTGGCGCGGCTCGACCGGTTGTTGGGCGATTGCCGTCTCGGGTAGCTCGTAGTCGAGCTCTGCGGTGCG
Source organism: uncultured Actinomycetes bacterium (assembly GCA_963758695.1). Taxonomy (GTDB): domain Bacteria; phylum Actinomycetota; class Acidimicrobiia; order Spongiisociales; family DATADW01; genus DATADW01. Next base: position 72,724 of record CAVWWM010000031.1, on the reverse strand, counting down.
CACCCGATGAGGGTAGGAATCAGAGCAGAGTCGCCTGCGGGTCGGCCGGCGGCGTCAGCCCGAGGTGGTTCCATGCTGACGGGGTGGCGACCCTGCCGCGTGGGGTGCGCTGCAGCATCCCGATCTGCAACAGATAGGGCTCGTAGGCGTCCTCCACCGTTTCCGGTTCCTCCGAAACGGCTGTCGCCAGGGTGGACAAGCCGACCGGGCGCCCGGAGAACCGGACCACGAGAGCCTCGAGGATTGCGCGGTCCACCTTGTCGAGACCGAGATGATCAACCTCGTACACGGCCAGCGCGGTTTCGGCGGTCTCACGGTCCACCACCCCGTCGGCGCGGGCGACGGCATAGTCGCGCACCCGGGCGAGAAGGCGGATGGCGATACGCGGGGTGCCCCGGCTCCTCGTACCGAGCACCTCCGCTCCCTCAGGGGTGAGGTCGGCGTCGAGGATCCCTGAAGCGCGGCCAAGTATCTGCTCGAGCTCCTCGGACTGGTAGTACTCGAGCTTGTCTGAGATCCCGAACCGGTCTCGCAGCGGCGCCGTCACCTTCCCCATGCGTGTCGTTGCCCCGACCAGCGTGAACCGGGCCAGGTCGATCCGGATGGACTGCGCAGAAGCCCCCTTGCCCACGACGATGTCCAGCTGGAAGTCCTCCATGGCCGGGTAGAGAACTTCCTCGACCGCCCGAGGAAGCCGGTGGATCTCGTCGATGAAGAAGACATCGCCGTCATCGAGGTTGGAGACAATGGCGGCAAGGTCGGCGGGTCGCTCCAGCGCCGGGCCCGACGTGATGCGGAGTCGGGTGGACGTCTCGGCCGCCAGGATCCCGGCGAGTGTCGTCTTACCCAGCCCGGGCGGGCCTGAAAAGAGAACGTGGTCGAGCGGCCGCCCCAGCATCCGAGCCGCCTCGATGGCGATGCGGAGTCTCTCCTTGAGGCGTTCCTGCCCTACGAATTCATCGAGGTGACGGGGACGGAGCGATATCTCCACCTCGGAGTCGAGCGGCTCGGCGGCGCCGGCGAGCAGTCCCTCCTCGCGCAACTCAGCGCCTCCCCAGCATGCGGAGCGCGGTCCGCACCTGTTCCTCAACCGGCACGGAGTCGTCGACCGAGGGAAGCACTTCGGCGATCTCGGCGCTGCCAAACCCGAGTGATTCGAGCGCCTCCCTGACCCGACTCGGCGAGGAAGACGACCCGATCAGATCACCGTCGCCTTCGGCGAGCTTGGGCCGCAGGTCGAGGATCAGCTTCTGTGCGGTGCGCTTTCCGATCCCCGGCACCAGGGTGAGGGAGTCCACGTCCTCGGTGACGATGATCCTCCGCAACTCGTCGGCGGTGCTCGACCCGAGGACGCCAAGCGCCATCTTTGGCCCGACGCCGGACGCAGTGATCAGCATCCGGAAGAGCTGTCTCTCGCTCTCCGAGGTGAACCCGTAAAGGGCCATTCCGTCGTCGCGCAAGTGGAGGTGGGTGTGGAGCACCACCTCCTCGCCCACTGGCGGCAATTCTCCGACGGTGCGAGGTGTCACCGCCACCTCGTAACCCACCCCGGCGACGTCGAGGACCAGGTAACCCTCTCTGGTCGCCACCAAGGTCCCGCGGAGACGCCCGATCACGAGGCCTCCTTGGCGGATGGCTTGGGCCATCGGGCCGCCTGGAGATGGCAAAGAGCAACGGCTAGGGCGTCTGCGGCGTCGGCCGGGTGCGGAGGGGTAGCCAGCCCGAGTCGCCGCGTCACCATCGCCGTGACCTGCCGCTTGTCGGCGGCGCCGTCGCCGGTCACCGCCAGCTTCACCTTGGTCGGGGGGTATTCGACCACCTCTGCTCCCGCCTGTGTCGCCGCCAGGATGGCCACCCCGGCCGCTCGTCCCACCGAGGTGGCGGTCACCCGGTTGAGATTGACGAAAACCTGTTCGATCGCGACGACCTGCGGTTTGTGCTCGGCAAGGATCTCGCACAGGTCGTGGTGCAACTCGACCAGTCGAGTCCCGATCGAGGCAGCGGGGTCGGTCCGGATCACCCCGGCAGCCACCGCACGAGGCCCGGAGGGGCCGCCGGCGACGGCCGCATACCCGGTGGTGGTGAGACCGGGATCGATCCCCAAGACGAACACCTGTACGACTGTAATGCCCGGTGCCAGCGGCACCGGGCATTACGGGGTAGAGGCTTGCAGGTCTAGCTGTTGACCGCCATCCCTTGCACTTTGGCATCGGTGCCCACCGCTCCCAGGTCGGTAGTTGCTCCGCTGGCCAGATCCACGGTCACCAGCCGGGTGTCGCCACCGGTGTTGATCGTGGCGTACGCAACGTTGCTCGGGCTCCCCGCCGCGTCGAGCGTGGTGAGGATGTCGAACCCGACCCGGTCGCTCGTGTCGGGGCCAATGAACCCGATCAGCGCCAGGGTCCCGTCGTTCGGTGGGTTCTGCAGCGTGACCAGGTCGAGCCGTGACTCGATGTTGAACAGCTGGGTCGAGGTCGTACCGGCGAAGCTGTTGGTGTAAGCCGCGCCAACCACGTTCGGGGTGCGGTAGCTGTTGAACGACAACATCCCGTCGACGCTGGCGACACCGGTGTCGGGGACGATGCGGAGGTTCTGGCGAGCGTCGCTCACCACCCGCAGCCTGTCGACCACGGGGTTGAAGTCGACCCCGAAGCTCCGCCCGGAAAGCGTCTCCGATATGGGCGCAACCAGGGTCGCCTGGCCGGTCGCAGGATCGATCCGGTATACCGAACGGTACCGCGGTCGACGCCTACTCCATAGAGCATGCCGTCGGCGGGACGGACATCGATCCCCACGAGACGGTCGCCCTTGTCGAGGCCGGTTACCCGTACATCGTTGAGGATGGTTCCAGGTGCATCGGCGCTAAAGGTCACCAGCCGGTTCCGGCCGCTAACGGCATAGATGGTTGCCGCTTGGTCCTGAGCTGCCACCGGCAGTGCCGCCAGCAGCGAGGCCAGGGCGGCGATGGCGATGAGCCACATTCGCAACATGGTCTGCTCCTTCTGGTATCTCCGCACCGTTCGATGCGGGCCCGGTCCGGAGAACCGCCGAGCGGCCGGCGCCGGCCCCCTTGGCGATGCCCGGACCAGATCGGTTCGGCGAAACCCTGCGCGCCGGGTCACCGGTCGGACAGTGGGTCATTCGGAGCAGCGACGCGATCGGTTGGATCGGTCGTCTGGCATGATCGCCGGGATGCCGCGGGCCGAACTGAAAACAGGGATCGAGTTGGAGTACGACACGTTCGGCGACCCCGGCGACCCGGCGCTGGTCCTCGTGATGGGTTTGGGCACCCAGATGATCGCCTGGCACGCCAACTTCTGCGCGATGCTGGCCGACCACGGGTTGTTCGTCATCAGGTTCGACAACCGAGATTGCGGTTTGTCGACACGGCTCGACGACGCGCCGGTGGACGTCGTCGGCGCACTCCAAGCGGCGGTGCTCGGTGATCCGGTGGCTAGCGCCTACACGCTGACCGACCTGGCGGGCGACGTGGCCGGTCTGCTCGACCACCTCGAGATCGACACCGCACACATCGTGGGGGTTTCCCTCGGTGGCATGATCGCCCAGACATTCGCCATCGAGCACTCCGAGCGGACGATCACGCTCATTTCGATGATGTCGTCACCGGACCTGATGGCCTTCGCCGAGGCTGCGCCCGAGGCGGTGGCACTGCTCTTCACCCCAAGACCCGACGACCGGGCCGCCGCCGTCGAAGCCTCGCTTGCGTCGGGCCGGGTGCTCGCCGGCGAGTTCTTCGACGAGGGTGCCGTGCTCGGCTACGAGCGGGCCGCCTCGGAAAGGGGCGGGCCCTACCCGATGGGGACCGCCCGTCAGATGTGTGCGATCCTCGCCTCGGGGGCGAGAGAGGAAGCGCTACTCCGGCTAACGGTCCCCACGCTGGTGATCCACGGTGAGGCCGACCCCCTGATCCCACCATCCGCCGGCCGGCGCACCGCAGAACTGATCCCAGGTGCCGAGCTGATGATGGTGGAGAAGATGGGCCACGACCTGCCGATGCCCTTGTGGCAACTGCTTACGGACCGGATCGGAAAGTTCGTTCTAAGTACTAAGTACTGAGTACCAAGTACTCGGTCTCAAATCCACTACCCAAGCTCGGCGAGTACACGCTCGTCTATATCGAAATTGGCGTGGACCTCTTGGACGTCGTCGAGGTCCTCGAGCGCATCGACCAGACGAAGCACCCTTGGTGCCATCGCTCGATCCACTGCGATGCTGGATCGTGGTAGCTGGGTCACTTCGGAATCTTCGACGGCCATTCCGCCATCCTGCAAAGCCTCTCGAACCGTCCCCAGGTCGTTGGGGGCGGTGATCACCTCGAACTGGCCGTCGCCGGATGGCTTGATGTCCTCGGCGCCGGCGTCGAGCGCCGCCATCATCACCTCGTCCTCATCACCTTCGACCAGGAGATACCCCTTCTGCTCGAAGAGATAGGCGACCGATCCCGGCTCGCCCAAATTGCCCCCGTTGCGGGTGAAGGCGGCGCGGATGTCGGACCCGGCCCGGTTGCGGTTGTCGGTGAGGGCGAGCACATACAGCGCCACCCCGCCGGGGCCGTATCCCTCGTACCAGATCTCCTCGTAGTGGGCGCCCTCGACGTCACCCGTGCCCCGCTTGATGGCGCGTTCGATGTTGTCCAAGGGCAGCGAGCTGCTCCGCGCCTTGTCGATCGCCTGGGCGAGGGTGGCGTTACCGGCGGGGTCACCACCACCCTGGCGCGCCGCCACCTCGATGGCGCGCACCAACTTGGCGAACAGCTTGCCCCTCCTGGCGTCCTGTGCCGCCTTCTTGTGCTTGATCGTCGACCACTTGGAGTGTCCGGACATGAAACCTTCAATCGGAGGGTGGAGACGTGCCGTCGGGGTCTGCCGGCCCGGCTCGTGTCAGGTCGAGCACCAGTCTATGGATGCGGTCGTCCCCCGTCAGTTCCGGGTGGAAGGAGGTGGCGATCACGTTGCCCTGCCTGATCATCACCGGGTGCCCATCCACCTCGGCGAGCACCTCGACCCCGTCTCCGATCGACGTCACCCAAGGCGCCCTGATGAAGACGGCGTGGAATGGAGCATCCAACCCGGTGATGTCGAGATCGATCTCGAACGACTCGTTCTGCCGGCCGAATGCGTTGCGCTCGACCACGACATCCATCGCACCAAGCTGAGGTTGAGGGTCGCCGGTGGTGCCGTTGGCCAGGAGAATCATTCCTGCACAAGAGCCGTAGGCGGGTAGGCCATCAGCTATCGCCTTCTCCAGTGGATCGAGCAACCCGAAGATCGTTGCCAGGCGGCCGATGGTGGTCGACTCACCGCCGGGGATGACTATGGCGTCGATCCCGTCGAGATCGGATGGGCGTCGCACCTCGGTGACCGAAGCGCCCACCGCTTCCAGCAGTTGGCGGTGCTCGCGGACATCACCCTGGAGAGCGAGAACGCCGACCCGGGTCAATGTCCCTCCCCGAGGATCACCACCCGCGCTGTTGCAGCCGCTGCGCCTCCGTCAGGGTCCCGATCTCGATGCCGGGCATCGCCTCGCCCAGCCCGCGGGAGACCTTGGCGAGAACATCGGGGTCCATGTGGTAGGTGGTGGCTTCGACGATGGCGCGGGCATACTGCGCCGGATCCGAGCTCTTGAAGATCCCCGAGCCGACGAACACACCATCGCAACCGAGCTGCATCATCAACGCAGCATCGGAAGGACTGGCGATACCGCCGGCAGCAAAGTTGACCACGGGGAGCATCCCGGTCTCTGCCACCTCGCGCACCAACTCGAACGGTGCCGCCAGGTCGCGCGCCGCGGCCATGAGCTGCCCCGGGTCGAGGGTTCCGAGGCGACCGATCTCATCGGTCACGGTCCGCATGTGGCGCACTGCCTCGACGACGTTCCCGGTACCCGCCTCGCCCTTGGTGCGGATCATCGCCGCCCCCTCGCCGATGCGGCGCAGCGCCTCGCCGAGGTTGCGCGCACCGCAGACAAACGGCGTGGTGAAGGCCCACTTGTCGACATGGTGTTCCTCATCGGCCGGGGTGAGGACCTCGCTCTCGTCGATGTAGTCCACGCCGAGCGACTGGAGCACCTGAGCCTCGACGAAGTGGCCGATCCGGCACTTGGCCATAACCGGGATGGTGACGGCCTCCATGATCTCGACGACCTTCTCGGGGTCGGCCATCCGGGCGACACCGCCTTCTTTGCGGATGTCGGCGGGGACGCGCTCGAGAGCCATCACCGCTACGGCGCCGGCCTCTTCGGCGATCTTGGCCTGATCAGCGGTGACCACGTCCATGATCACCCCGCCCTTGAGCATCTCGGCCAACCCACGTTTGACCCGGTCCGTTCCGCGTTCCATGTCCATGCCCGGCATTCTACGGCAGCCCAACTCGGGTGACCGACGGCCGCTCTCCGCTGGGCAAATTTTTGGCCGATCTGGCCACAAGGGTCTAGATCTGGTCCCTCGCCTGACATACAATCGAACACATGTTCGATACGGTCACAGATTGCCCGCCGAGGAGCGTCCTCCCCGAAGGGCTGGCGGAGATGGCTCCCGGTCCCGAACTGGCTGCTGTGCTGGCTGGTGTCGACCGGTCGGTGTTGAACGGTCACGAGATGGTGATCGTGCTCCAAGCCCGATCACGTCTTGTCTCCCACGACCAGGCGGAGATGTACGCCGACATGATGGAAGTGGCTCTCTCCCCAGCCGGTGACGCCTCCTCCCGCTCCGGAGCGGATCGAGCATTTGGACGAGGACTCCTCAGCAGAGATCGGAGCCGCTCTCCACCTCACACGGAGAGCCGCCGACATGCAACTGAGCATCGCCTGTGACCTGGTGGAACGGCTCCCCCAGGTGTGGCAAGCCCTCTCCACCGGTGCGATCGACCTCCCGAGGGCAAGGGTGATCTGCGATCACACCGGTCACCTCACAGAGGAGCCAAGCCCGCCACGTCGCCCGGGTGGCACTGGTGGAAGCACCGGGGTTGACCACCGGTCAACTGGCCGCCCGGCTACGCCGCCTCACCGTGTCGATCGACCCCGAAGACTCCAAACACCGTTACGAGACAGGTGTCGAGGAACGGCGGGTGGTCGGGGAAGCCAACCCTGATGGCACCGCCAACCTTCTGGCGTTCAACCTCCCAGCGGAATCGGTGGCCGCCATGCTGGAGCGGGTCAACCGAATGGCCGAGGTGCCAACACCTCAGGTGATGCGCGCAGCATCGACCAGATCAGAGCCGACGTGTTCTCCGACCTCGGTGGGAGAGGCACTGCTCCCAGCCCTCCCGCCGGTTCGGTGGACATCACCGTCGACCTGGCCACGCTCACCGGACTATCCGAGGTTCCCGGGGAGATACCGGGGTGGGGACCGGTCATCGCCGACATCGCCCGCCAAGTCGCCGTCGCCAACCAGGGTGGCCAGTGGCGGTTCACCGTCACCGACCCCGACAACGGACAAGTGGTGGGGAACGGGACCACCCGGAGACGACCCACGACCACCGAACGGCGTTACCTGCTGGCCCGGCAACCGGTGTGTGTCTTCCCCGGGTGCCGTATGCCCGCCCGGGACAGCGACCTCGACCACACCGTCGACTACGCCAAAGGCGGACGCACCCACCCCCACAACCTCGGACCCCTATGCCGGCACCACCACCGTCTGAAGCATCAAGCGGGGTGGAAACTCGAGCAACCCACACCAGGCACGTTCACCTGGACAAGCCCACTCGGACACACCTACCACTCACCGGACCGAGCCCCGTGAGGCCATTGCCCGTCCCGGATCGGGCGATCCTCCAATGCGACGTTTGCCTCACCTCTGGCTTCCGTCTTCCGTCTTCCGTCTTCCGTCTGGGACTCCGGGAGCGACCCGCTGGGATGTGTGACCAGGCAGAATCGCCGCCATGAACATCGCAGTGGTGTGCCCATACGCGCTCGACCGCTTCGGGGGCGTGCAGGCACAGACCATCGGGTTGGTCGAGCGGCTGCGCGGCGAGGGTCACGCCGCTTGGCTGGTCGCCCCCGGTCGCACAGGCCCCGAACGTGCGCGCCTGGTGGGATCCACGATCACCGTCCCCGCCAATCGGTCCAGCGTGCCCGTTGCTCTCTCCCCCGGCGTGCCAGGCCGGGTGCGGCGCGCCATCTCTGGTGCCGACCTGGTCCATGTCCACGAACCGTTGATGCCGCTGGTCTCGTGGTCGGCTTTGGCGGCCATCGTCCCGATAGTCGGCACCTTCCACGCCGACCCGAGCGACCTGATCAGGCGGTCCTACCGGATCGCGGGCCCAGTGCTCGGAATCCGGCGCCGGTTGGCTGCGGTGACCGCGGTCAGCCGGGTGGCGGCAGCAGCGGTGGAGCCATTGTTCGACGAGGTAACAGTGATCCCGAACGCGGTCGAGGTGGGAACCGTCCCCGATATGGACAGGGTGGCGACACGGGTGGCGTTCGTGGGGAGGGATGATGCACGCAAGGGACTGGACGTGCTCTTGGAGGCCTGGCCCGGGGTGGTGGCCGCGGCCCCGGACGCCGAGTTGGTGGTGATCGGGACCGATAGGACCGATCGCCCTGGGGTCCGTTTCCTCGGCCGTATCCCCGATGCCGACAAGATGGCTGTGCTGGCCGGAGCCGCAGTGTTCTGCGCACCAAACCTGGGCGGTGAGAGCTTTGGGATCACGTTGGTGGAAGCGATGGCGGCCGGATGCCGAGTGGTCGCATCGGACCTACCCGGCTTTAGGGAGGTCCTCGGAGGGCTTGGTGACCTCGTCCCACCCGGTGACCCCGAGGCGCTGGCCGGTGCGCTGGTGACCGCCCTGGCGGCTCCGGAGGATCCGGGGCGATGGCGGGAGCGGGCGGCAGAGTTCGACTGGTCGGTGGTGGTTCCCCGCTACCTCGATGTGTACCGGACAGCGCTTCGGGCGGCCCGCTGAGTCAGAGCCGGTCCGAAGGCCAGTTGGGTTGGAGCAGGTGCCATTGCAAAGGATCCATTCGGATCAGTTCCTCGAGGGCAGCAGCGACCAATTGGGTGCCCGCTGCGATCCGTTCGGAACGGGTGCCCTCCTCGGGGAGGCGAATCGGAGGCAGAACGACCAACCGATGGCCGGGGCCTTCGAGGAAGAAACAGGCAATGGGTATGAGGGCCGCTCCGCTCCGCATCGCCAGCGACACCGGGCCGGCGGGAAGGGTGGTCTTCTCGCCAAAGAACTCCACCGGCACGCCGCGACCCTCGCAGGTCGCGGTCGCACAGCAGGGCGGCAGCGCCGTTGCGGTCCACCATGCCCTGCAGGTCCTTCATCAACGAGCGTCCCGGTTCGGCCAGCACCGCCTCGATCCCGAAGGACGCGCGCAGGCCAACGAACCAGGACGAGAGACGGCGGTTGCTCAGCGACTCGGCCACGGCCATGACCGGAATGCCGACGCCGACCGACGCCGTCGCCGCCACCTCCCAGTTCCCCACATGGGGGACGGCGTAGATGAGTCCGGCGCCCTCGTCGCGGGCTTGCTCGAGGTACTCCAGTCCAACGGTCTCCACGGCCGCCGCCATGGCCGGGACTCTCTTCTCACGGACCCAGAGAACCTCGGCCCAGTAGCGCCCGTAGGCGGCGAAGACGCTCCGCGTCGCCGTGTCCACATCATCATCGGGACCAAGGACACGGGTCATGTGCCGGCGGGCCATGTTCCGTCGCTTCGAGTCGGTGAGATGCCAAATCCGGCCGGCCCACTCCCCGATCTGGATGGCTCCCCGCTCCGGAAAGACCGCGATGACAGCCGAGCCGAGCCGCAACAGCCAGTAAGACAGGGTGTCGACGACAGCCGCAGACCGCCGTCGCACCGGCGGCGCTACCACACGGGGGCGCGTCGTTTCGTTGTCGGCTGCGGTGTCCGCTTCAGTCCTCCTGGCGGAGCCGCTGCCAGGTGAGGACGAACCGTTGACCCACCGTGATCCAGGTGAGGGCGGTCATCGCCCAGAGCATCGGCCCGACGAACCCGAAGACGAGGCCTGCCGTGAAGAGGATCACACGCTCGGACCGACCCATCAAGCCCCCCCGCCCCTCGACTCCCAATCCCTCGGCCTTGGCCCGGATGAAGGGAACCAGCAGCGATCCGCCCAGGCTGAGCCCGCAGAGGAGCACATACAGCGGGGTGTCCGCCAACGCATAGGCAAGGGCCGAGAAGATGGCGATCTCGCCGATGCGGTCGGCCACGGTGTCCACAAGGGCCCCGCTCGGACCAGCCCTGCCGGTGGCTCGGGCCACCGCCCCGTCGAGACCGTCGAGGATGGCGCCCGCCGCAGCTATCCAACCGCCCAGAACGAGACGGCCGGTGGCGATCAGCGCCGCCCCGATCAATGAGAGGGCCAAGCCGATCAAGGTCAGCGATGTCGGGGTGAAACCGAGGCGACCCAGGAAACGGCCGATCGGATCGGTGACCCGTTCCACCGACCCTCGAACTCTCATCTCGATCAACGCTGATGCTCCCTTGGAGGCGGGAAACGTACCACAGGAAATGGGCCCAAACCCTTCTCACTACACTCGCCCGACGACGACCGAAGAGGAGGTCCGGTGGTCCCCGAACGCATCCGCAACGTGGTCCTGGTCGGCCACGGAGGGAGCGGGAAGACATCGCTCGCCGAGGCGCTCCTCTTTGCGGCCGGGTCAACCACACGGGTGGGTCGGGTCGAAGACGGCAACACCGTCATGGATCATGAGCCAGAGGAAGTGGAGCGTGGCATCTCCCTTTCGCTCGGCGTCGCCTCCCTCCCATGGAAAGACCACAAGATCAATCTCCTCGACACACCGGGGTATGCCGACTTCGTGGGAGAGGCTAGGGCGGCGCTGCGGGCGGCTGATCTGGCGCTCTTCGTGGTCTCGGCGGTCGACGGGGTCGAGGTCCAGACCGAGATCCTCTGGCGGGTGGCAGGCGAGGAGGGAATTCCCCGAGCCGTCTTCGTAAACAAGCTCGACAGGGAGCGCGCCAACTTCGCGAGGACACTCGACGAGCTGCGGGAGGCATTCGGAAAGCGGATCGCCCCGGTTCAGGTCCCGGTCGGCGCCGAGGCCGCGCTCGAGGGAATCACCCGAGTGGTGTCCAACCGCACCTACCGGTACACCGCGGGTGACCCTCATGGCAGCCTCAGTGACGGCGGCGACGGCGAGCAGGCCGCCGACGTTCGCCAGGCCCTGGTCGAGGCGGTCGTCGAGACCGACGACGCCATGCTCGAAGCGTACTTCGAGGGTGAGGAGCCCAACGCCGAGCAGATAGTCACGGCCGTCCACAACGGGATGCTCGAAGGCGAGATCTTCCCGGTGCTCTGCGGCTCGGCGACCCAATTGGTGGGGATCGACGCCCTAGCCGAGTTCATCATCGACTTCGGGCCGAGACCGCTCGAGCACGCCGCTCCTCCCCTTCAGGACGGTGAACTGGGAGAGCTGGGGACCGCCGGCCCAATCGTGGCTTATGTCTTCAAGACGCTCTCCGACCCGTATGTCGGCAGGATCTCATTCTTCCGGGTCTTCACCGGCACGCTACGACTCGATGACGAGCTGGAGGTTGCGGGCCGTGGAGTGCGGGGGCGGATGCACAACCTGTTCTTCATGCAGGGCAAGGAGCACAACGAGGCCAAGGAGGTCCCGGCCGGAGACATCGCCGCCATCGCCAAGTTCGAGGCGGCACATGCCGGAGACACCCTACGCAGCGCGGGGTCGAACGCCGTGATTGTCCCTGTGGCCTATCCCGCCCCGGTAATGGCGGTGGCGGTCAACCCCCATACCTCGCAGGACGAGGAAAAGCTCTCCACCGCCCTGCAGCGGATACTGGAGGAGGACCCCACCCTCCAAGTGGAGCGGCGCCCGGAGACACGGGAGACGCTGCTCACAGGTCTGGGCGATTCGCATCTCGAGGTCACCCTTGCCCGGATAGCACGCAAGTTCGGAGTGTCGGTGGACACCGCCACCCCCAAAGTCCCCTACCGCGAGGCGATCACCCGGCCCGGTCAAGCCGAAGGGAAGCACAAGAAGCAGACCGGTGGCAGAGGTCAGTTCGGGGTCGCCTTCGTCAAGTTCGAGCCTCGTGAAAGGGGCAGCGGCTATGAGTTCGTCGACGCCGTCAAGGGAGGCTCCATTCCGCGCCAGTTCATCCCGGCGGTGGACAGGGGCATCCAGGAGGCGTTGGACCGGGGGATTCTCGCCGGATACCCGGTGACGGACGTGCGCGCTGCCGTGTTCGACGGCAAGTACCACTCGGTCGACTCCGACGAGCTTTCATTTCGCATGGCGGGGATACAAGCGCTGCGTACCGCGGCCCCCGATCTCGGAGTGGTCTTGCTCGAACCCATCATGCGGCTTCGCATCACCGTCCCCGAAGAGCACATGGGCGACGTGATGGGCGACATCAACGCCCGCCGTGGCAAGGTCCTCGGGATGGACTCAGACGCGACGATGCGGGTGGTGACAGCCGAGATGCCCATGGGTGAGGTTCAGCGGTATGCCATCGACCTCCGTTCGATGACCCATGGTCGGGGTGTCTACGAGATCGAATTCGACCATTACGCCGAGATGCCGAGCAACGAGGCACAGAAGGTGATCAACGCCAGCCAGGCAGCCCGTCAGGATGGGGAGCGATGAGCGCCGAGAACGACGACGGCGCCGCCCGTCTGAGCATCGACGGCAAGGAACTCGCCCTCCCGCTCCTCGAAGGCAGCGACGGAGGCGGTGCGCTCGATATCTCCAAGCTGCGAGCGGAGACGGGGGTGGTGACGTTCGACCCCGGTTACGGGAACACCGCCGAGACGCGCAGCTCGATCACCCTGCTCGACGGGGAGACCGGTGTGCTCCGCTACCGCGGCTACCCCATCGAGCAACTGGCCGAGCAATCCACCTTCCTCGAGATCGCCTACCTCCTGTCGTACGGCGACCTGCCCACCCCCGATGGACTCGCCGAGTGGGAGGATTCGATCACCCGTCACACACTCCTTCGGGAGGACATGAAGTACCTCTTCGAGGCGTTCCCCCACGACGCCCATCCGATGCAGGTGCTCGCATCGGCGGTCTCCGCGCTGGCCACGTACTACCCGGACGCCCTCGACCCACACGATGAGGAGGCGCTCGACCTGAGCGCCAGAAGGCTCATCGCCAAGTCGATCACCATGTCGGCGTGGGCCTACAAGTACAGCGTCCACCAGCCATACGTCTATCCCCGCAACGACGTCGACTACGCCACCAACTTCCTGGCGATGATGTTCTCGATCCCCCCGGTGGACATCAAGATCGACCCGACGATCGCCAAGGCGCTCGACCTGCTCTTCGTGCTCCACGCAGACCACGAGCAGAATTGCTCTGCCTCGACCGTTCGGCTCGTCGGCTCGGGCGGCGCCAACCTCTTCTCGGCGGTCGCTGCCGGGATCCATGCGTTGTCCGGCCCGCTTCATGGTGGCGCCAATCAGGAAGTCGTCGAGATGCTGCAGGAGATGCACGAAGGTGGCGGCGACATCTCACGTTTTGTGGCGAGGGCAAAGGACCGCAGCGATCCATTCCGGCTGATGGGGTTCGGCCACCGGGTGTACAAGAACTTCGACCCACGGGCCACCATCATCAAGAAGACGGCGCTCGAGGTGCTCGACCAACTCGACGTCGACGATCCGCTCCTCGACCTGGCGATGGAGTTGGAGCAGGTCGCTCTGACCGACGAATACTTCGTCGAGCGGAAGCTATACCCCAACGTGGACTTCTACTCGGGGATCATCTACCGGGCGCTCGGTTTTCCGATCGAGATGTTCCCGGTGCTCTTCGCAATCGGGCGGATGCCAGGGTGGATCGCCCAGTTCCGCGAGTCGGCTGCCGACCCGCACACCAGGATCGGCCGACCCCGCCAGGTGTACACCGGGGTCATCGAGCGCGATTACGTCCCGCTCTCGGACCGCTGACCCACACTCCAATCTGGGACCCCAATCTCGGACCCCAATCTCGGAACACCGACGGGCGCTGAACTCGCACCCAGCGATGACTTTGGCGGCATTCGATCGTCATCAAGACCGAGAGGAGGTTCTCAATGAGCAAAGTCTTGGCATCGATCACGACATCGGTGGACGGCTACTACGCCGGCCCCGAGGACGGCCCCGGCCAGGGCCTCGGGGTGGATGGTGAGCGGCTCCACTATTGGGTATTCGGCGGACCCTGGAGCTATGACCGCGAACCCACCGGTTCTGACAGCGATGACGGGGGCTGGCTGGAGAATGCGATTGAGCGCGTTGGTGCGGTGGTCGCCGGCCGCTGGACCTACGAGGCAGCAGAACGCTGGGGCGACACCAACCCGTGGGAACTGCCGTTCTTCATCGTGACCCACCACGCCGATAGAGACCTGCCCGACAGGATGGAGTTCGCCGGCGGATTGGAGGAGGCGATCGAGCGGGCCAAGGCCGCCGCCGACGGCAAGGACGTGAACCTCATGGGTGGTGGTGATGTCATCCGTCAGGCGCTGGCGGCCGGCCTGGTGGACGAGTTGAGCATCATCATCGCGCCGGTCACGCTCGGGGCGGGAAAGCGGCTCTTCGAAGGGTTCGATCGGTCGCTGGAGTTGGAGCATCTCGGCGTCCGTCAGACACCGCTCGCCACCTTCGTTGACTACCGGGTGGTGAGGTGAGTTCCGAACCGTAGGGAGGTTCGGCAGCCTCCTACCCGCTTCCCCCCTCTGAGGGAACGGATTGCATCAGCGGTTCCTCGGTGACGGTGAGGACCTCGCCGGTCACCCCGTCGACCTGGACGAGGGCGCGCCACGCCGGCGGCTCGTCGGCTGAGTACACCATCACGTTCCACACCGGCCGTGCCCGCCAGCCGATGAAACCCACCCCGGCTGCGGCGTGGCCCACGGCAAACGACACCTCCCGACCCGCCGTGTCGAGGGCGACGCGATCGCCCACCCTGAGGTCCCATGCGGCGAAGAGGTGATACACGGCCAGCGCCATCAGAAATGCCGCGACCCACCACATCGCTGCGCCAAGCCAGACCACGGAGAGGGCGGCGAGCGCTGCGGCGGCGAGATAGACCCAGGCGGCGGTGCGTCGCCTCAGCGGGCTTGGGAACGCGTAAGGGCCGGCCGCACCCGAGTCGAGGTCTTCGGGAACACCGGCCTGTCGCGCCACATCCTCTGGGATCTCTCGCATCGTCAGCGGAGTCGACTCACGTCGGAGCGACCGCCTCGGCAACCAGTTCCGAGACCGCTTCGTCGAGCGCCAGTCCGCGGCGCTCGTGTTCGTCACCGCGGCGACGTAAGCCGACGGTCCCCGCCTCGACGTCTCGATCGCCGACAACGAGCACCGCGGGGTGGTGAGAAGTGAGAGCACGTCGGATCTTCTCGCCAACCGTGTCGTCGGCGCCGTCGACCTCGACCCGCAGACCCTCGCCGCGGAGCCGCTCGGCCACCTTTGCGGCGTAGTCCAGATGCCGGTCGGCCACCGGGACCACTGTCGCCTGCACTGGTGCCAGCCACATAGGGAAAGCACCCGCGTAGTGCTCGACCAGCACCCCGACGAACCTCTCCAACGAGCCCGCCTTGGCGCAGTGGATCATCACCGGACGGTCGCGGAGGTTTTCCGATGTGGCGTAGTCCAAGTCGAAGCGCTCGGGGAAGAAGAAGTCGAGTTGGATGGTGGACATCTGCCAGCGCCTGCCGATGGCATCCTTGACATGGACGTCGATCTTCGGCCCGTAGAACGCGGCCTCGCCCTCCGCCACCCGGTAGGGCACACCGCGGGCATCGAGCGAGGCGCGCAGGGCAGCGGTCGCCTCTTCCCAAAGCGCGATGTCGCCCATCGCCTTCTCCGGATCGTGTGTCGAGAGGTCCGCCTCGAACTCCTCGAACCCGAAATGGCGCAGCCATGTGAGGACGAACTCGAGGTGCAGGTCGAGCTCGGCCCCCACCTGGTCGCGGCGGCAGAAGGTGTGCGAGTCATCCTGTGTGAAGCCCCTCGCCCGCAGCAGCCCGTGGAGCACGCCGGAGCGCTCCTTCCGGTACACCGCGCCGAGCTCCGACAGCCGCACTGGAAGGTCGCGGTAGGAGTGCCCCTGGCTGCGGTAGATGAGCACGTGGAAGGGGCAATTCATCGGCTTGACCCGGTACTCCACCCCGTCGTCGACCTCCATCCCCGGGTACATGTTCTCGGCGTAGTAGTCGAGATGCCCGGATGTATGCCATAGCTCTGAACGCGCCACATGCGGGGAGATCACGAACTGGAACCCGAACCGTTCGTGGAGCCGGCGGCTGTGGTCCTCCATCACCTTGCGGACCATCCCGCCGTTGGGGAGCCATACGGCCAATCCCTGACCCAACTCTCGGGGGAAGGCGTAGAGCCGCAACTCCGGGCCCAGCCTGCGGTGATCCCTCAACTCGGCTTCCTCGAGCCGATGCAGATGGTCGTCGAGTGCCTGCTTCGATTCCCACGCGGTGCCGTAGATCCGCTGCAGCTGTTGTCGGTGTTCGTCCCCACGCCAATAGGCACCCGCTGTGCGGAGCAGGGCAAAGGCCGGGATGCGTCCTGTTGAAGGCAGGTGCGGCCCCCGGCACAGGTCGACGAACCCGTCGTTGCGGTAAACCGAGACGACCTCACCGCCACCCACTTCCCCCGGATCAACGGCCTCGATGATCTCCCTCTTGAAGGGCTGCCCGGCGAACACGTCGAGTGCCTCGTCTCGGCCCAGTTCCTCGCGGAGGAATGGCTGGTCCTCGGCGATGATCTCGCTCATCCGGCGATCGATCTCGGCGAGGTCGTCGGGTGTGAAGGGCCGCCCGATGTCGAAGTCGTAATAGAACCCGTCCTCGATCGGAGGGCCGATGGCGAAATGGGCTCCCTCGTGGAGGTCGAGCACCGCCTGGGCGAGCACATGGGCGGTCGAATGGCGGATCACCTCCCTCCCCTCGTCGCTGCCCGCCACCACCACCTCGAATGGCCCTCCACCCGGCAGGGCGCGGTTCAGGTCGAGCAGCCGGCCATCGAGCCGGGCCGCCACCGCGGCGCGGGCGAGGCCCGCGCCGATCCCGGCGGCGACGTCGTGGCCGGTTGCGCCGTCGGGGTGCTGTTGCCGTGATCCATCGGGGAGGATCAGTTCGATCGACATGTTCGGATGGGCCTGCTCGTGCTCGGGCCGGTTAGCGTACCGGCCGCTTCCCCGTTCGATCCTTGGTTTCTCCGTGGCCGGATCGCGAAATCCGCGGTTGTTGACGAGGGTGGCGTTACGGTGCCGCGGGTGAGTTGCCCGGTGCACCGACGGGCAAATCCACAAGGAGGAGACAGGTCGTGGAGACGGTGGTCGTGGCGATGGCGGCGGCGGGAGCCGTGATGCTGGCCGTGAGGATGAGGCGCTCACCCGAGCCCGAGTTCCACCCTGAGCCAGCGACGATCGGCCACGAGGATGTGCCCGACCTGCCATGTCCGTGGTGTGAGGCACCCACCACCGAGGAAGACCCCCTCTGCCCTTCGTGTGGACGCCGTTTTGGCCCGCTCGTTCTCCGCTAGGACACGTTTCCCTCAGATGGTGGCGCCGTCACCATCGGAGCACGAGGGCGCGGTCGACATGGTCGAGGTAGAACCCGAGTCGCTCATAGAGCTTGAGACCCCCGGAGTTGGCGGCGTCCACATAGAGCATGGCGGTGGTGGCGCCTTGCCGGTCGGCGAGGTCCCAGAGCCCCTCGAGGGTGAGCGCCCTCCCCAATCCCGTGCCTTGAAGCTCTGGCGCAACGCCGACGATGTAGATCTCACCCAGGTCGTCGCCGTGGAGTTTGGTCCAACAGAAGCCGACCAATTCGTCGCCCTGCCAGGCGAGCTTGAAGCCTTGTGGGTCGAACCATGGGGCGGCGAGCCGATCGGCGACCACCTCATGGTCCCAGGCGCCGTTCTCGGGGTGACCGGCGAAGACGCGGTTGTTGAGATCGAGCCAGGGCTCTTCGTCGGTCTCGACCCTGAAGCCGGCAACCGAGATACCAGGCGGGAAGCTGGGGCGTTCCTCGGGCGGAAGCGACCTACGAAGCTGTCGGAGCTCGCGCTCCTCCTCGAAACCGAGTTGGTGAAGGACCTCGGCCAAGGCCGGGCGGAAGACCCAGACTCTGAGCCCAGCAGCACCGTGCTTCGCCGCCGTGCCCATCGCCGTCCTCGCTGTCTCCTCCACTACGGCGATCGTGCGGTGAAGAGGGTGGACCGCCATCTCGAACGTCCACCGGCCCGGTTCCCGGCTCGGCGTGAGGTGGGTATAGGCGAGAATCTTCCCTTCCTCGTCCCCCACCAACCCCACCCCGTCGCCCTCACCCCCGGCGACGAGATCGAGGTACTTGTGCTCGCCCAGCGGCCAATGGCCGTCGGCCGTCCGGCACAATTCGAACAGCTCCTGCAGGGAGGCGAGGTCGCCTGGCACCTCGACCGGCCGAAACTGCATGGATGGCACGGTAGTGAGCCAGCTTTGGCAGGACCCGCACCCAACGGCGTGTCGGGCACCGGCGCTCAGGTTGGCGGCGCTCACCGCCGATGGGAGGGCATGAAGGTATTCTCGGGACCGTGGCGAGAGTAGGGCTCGTCTTGGGGGGCGGCGGGATCACCGGCGCCGCCTACCAGATAGCGGGATTGATGGCACTCGAACTCGCCACCGGGTGGCACCCCAATGACGCCGACGTCGTGGTCGGGACCTCGGGTGGCGCCTTCGTGGGCGCCGTGCTGCGTTGCGGGAACTTGAATCTGGACACGCTGGTCCAGCCGCACGACACCCGGGACGATGTCACCAATCGGTTGCGTAGCCACGTGTTCCGCCGCCCCAGCAATGGCGAGGTGGGCCGGACCGCCTATCTGGGCCGGTGGCTCAGGCACGGAATCGTCCCCGGGCTGCGACGCCCCGGGTGTCGCTGATACTCGGGTCGCCCGCCCGGTTCGATCCGGCCGGCGTGGGGCGCTGGCTCACCGAGCAGGTGGGTGAATCCGCTTTGCACTGGCCCGACCGGCCGACAATCGCCACCGCATATGATCTCGGCGCCCGCCAGCGGGTCGCCTTTGGCACCGAGGGCGCACCCGACGTGACCCTCGCCGACGCCGTCGCCGCCTCGTCGGCGGTTCCGCTCTTCTTCTGCCCGCACCGCATCAACGGACGCGACTACGTGGATGGCGGGATCCTCTCAGGCACGCACGCCGACCTGCTGCTCGGTAGCGCCGACCCGCTCGACGTCGTCATAGTCCTGGCACCGATGGCAGCAGAGGAGGAGCGGAGCGGCGCATGGTTCCATGAGCGGATGTTCGATCGGGTCGGGACCACGGCGCTTGCCGCCGAGATCGCATCGTTGCGTGCCGCGTGGCCGAGGTCGAGGTGCTCGTCTTCCGTCCGCCGACGAGTGTGCTTGCGGCTATGCGGCCCAACGTGATGGCCCCCGACGCCGCAGTCCCGTCGTTTGTCCGATCGCTTGTCTCCTTCAGGCGCACCCTTGCCCAACCAGAGGTGTGGTCGATCCTGGATGATCATCTCGGGTCGGCCGTCGGGGTCAATCGACCCGGCTGACTGACCAGCGTTACGGCGTGATGGCTAGATGGGCCGCTGTTCGTTCAGAGCGTGCGGGAGCGGTCGGCGCGGAGCACATCGATCGAATTTGTCAGTCGGTCGGTCGGCATGAAGAACTGATGACCGGCGGCGCAGCTCACCTTGGCGTGCTCGATTGGACCGTCCGTGGAGGGGAGCGCTTGGCGTCCCGACAGCACGGCGTCATACGAGCATCCGCTTGAGGGGCACAGCACCCAGATGTGTTCGTGTTCACCCATACCGAAGCGGAGCGTGCCGCCACCGGCGTGATACGAAGGCGTCAGCCGTCGAGGACCAATTCGCCGTTTCGGTACCCGATCCCATCGACCGCCTGACCCCATCCCCACACCTCGACCGGCTCTGTGAGGAACAACGCCGGCGGGTCCTCGGCGGTGGCATCGAGCACCGAGCCGAGCGCCTCCTGCCGTTCCTCCGGGTCCGCCGTCGTCCGGACCACCCGCAGCGACTCCCTGGTGTCCGGATGGCAGGCAACGGGTCGGGGCGCACCGCAACCGATGAGGCCAAAGGGGACAGCGCCATCGGCGAGCGGGCCTGCGCTCCATGTCAATGAGAACCCGTCGCCCCGCCAGTTGGAATTTTCCAATCGGGCCCTCCAAGCCGGGAGGTCGATCACGGTTCGATCAACTGTTATCCCGGCGAGTTCCAGGTAGCCCTCCACCGCGGCGTACACGTCACCGTCACCGGCCACGCGGCCCTCGACGACCTCCATGGAGAAGTTGAAGCCGTCGGGGTATCCCGCCTGGTCCAGGAGGCTCACCGCCCGGTCGAGGTCGAAGCCCCATGGGATCCGCTCCGCGTCATAGCCGACCACACCGGCGGGTGCCCACATCGAGGCGTCCTCCAGGTCGCCGCGCAACGCGTATGAGATTGCGTCCTTGTCCACCGCAAGGTTCATGGCCTGTCGCACCAGGGGGGAGTCGGTGGGCCCGCTCCCATCGACGAACGTGACTGAGAGGACTTCGCTGGTCCCCACCGCTGCCGTCGTCACCCCTGCCCCTCCGGGGTCCAGGTCAACCGGTAGGCCGAGCGCAACGTCGGCTGCTCCGTTGAGCAGTGCTTCTGCCCGCCCCGGCGCCGTAGGGACGACGACGAGCGCGACCGGGTCGTAACGGGGGACGCCCCTCCACGACCCGTTCCACCGCACCAGTTGCGTCCGCCGGCCCCGCCAGACGGCGACCTGGTAGGGACCTGTGCCGAACGGGGCTTCGTCCCCGGAGCCGATCCCTTCCAATGAACTGGGAGCCACGATGTATGCCGATGCCAGCAGAGCGGGGATCAGGGCCTGCGGTCCTCTGGTGCCGACCTCCACAGCACCCTCCAGAGCGGAGACCCGGTTGATCGCCCGAGCCACCCGACTCAACGGGTCTGGTCCTTGCTTCAGATCGTCGAGGGCGACCCGGAGAGAGGCGGCAGCGATCTCCCCGTCGAGTGCGGTGCCGTCCTGGAACACGACGCCCGGCCGAAGCTGGAAGCGCCAGGTGTTGTCATCAACGGCTTCCCAACTGGCGGCGAGGGCAGGCTGAGGCGACCCGTCGGCGCCGATCGCGGTAAGTCCGTCGAGGACCATCCCCCAGGCGATTCGACCCGAGGTCGCCATCGTCCCGAGCGACGATCCAGGAGCAGGGAGTGCGGGCACAGCGACGGTGAGCGGGACCCCGGCCGGGGTCTCTGCAGCCACCGTGGTGCCAGGGGGTGGCAACGTCTCGCCGCTTGGAGCGGGGTTGTCGGTGCAGCAGACCAAGAGGACGCTGAGCGCCGCAAGCGACAGGAGCCAGCGTCGTCGTGACCACACAATCGGTGGCACGGTACGTTGCCGGTCCTCGTCCTGCAACGTTCTCCCCTCGCCACAGTCCTGCCACTCCTTTCCGGTTTTCACTCTGGACTACCGCACCGCAACGTTGACGAGCGTGGGCATCTGACATACGTTCCGCAATGTGATCGTCACCATCGACCCGCGCCTCGTAGCCCTCATCGCCGCCGGGTTGGAGGAGGCGGCCGGACGGCTCGAAGCGTCCGTCAGAGCGGCGCAGGCGGTACCGCTCTCCGGGGACATCAGTTCCTCGCTCGAAGCTCTCGTTGCCGTGGCCGCCCAGGCGAGAGCCAGCGCTGCCGACCTCGTGCGCCGAGCCGGCTCCATAGAACGATCATGGGCGACAGTCCCTCCGCCCTGGCGTGTCACGGTTCCAACCCCGCTCGACGGCGGAGGTCGGCCCCAGACGGAGTTGGAGGCAAGGTTCAGCGAGGCGTTGGGCGTTGGACTCGACGCTGCCGGCTGGCGTCTCTGGTTCAAGGGACGGTCGGCGGAAGAGGCAGACCGTCTCGCCGACCGTTTCCCTGCGGTGGTGGGAAGGCTCGATGGAGCACCACCGGCGGCACGATTTCGGGCCAACCGCCGACTCATCGCGCTCGACATTGCTCCGGCACAGCGCCTCATTGCAGCGTCTCTCCGCAGCTCGAGGCGATCCGCGTCTGCCGCTACCGACCAGAGTGGCCCTCGGTCGCATCGAGTCCGACCTTCGGGCCAGGGTCGACCGGTTGAGGCGGTGGCTGGATCGCCAACTCCTACTCTTTCAACCGGGTGCCGACGGACGGATGATCGAGGTGTTCGGCGACCTCGAGCGGGCGGAGACCGTGGTGGTGGTGATTCCAGGTGTCGGCTCCGACGTTGCCAACGTCGAGCAACTCAGCGAGGCCGCTTCGCGTCTCGCCGCCGAGGTGGCGTCCTTGGCCGACCACGAGGTCGCGGTGGTGGCATGGCTCGGGTACGACTCTCCCGACGGGCTGATCCCGGCAGGAATCGATATCGAAGCGGCCTGTGATGCTGTGCCCGCCCTTGCGGCCCTGGCGGACGGCACCATCCGCCCAGCGAGCCGGATCGTGCTGGTCGGCCACTCTTACGGCTCGGTGGCGGTTGGCGCCGCCCTCGGGGCCAAGGCGATCGAGGCGGTGGCCGTGTTGCTTGGCAGCCCCGGCGCCGGAGTGTCACAGGCTGGAGAACTGGGGCCTGTTGGGTCGGTATGGGCAGCCAGGGCATCCGGCGACCCCATCGGGGCGGTCCCCGAGAGCATCCATGGCAGCGACCCGACCGACCCTGAGTTCGGAGCCGGCAGGTTTGCCACTGGAGGAGCGACCGGACATGGGCTCGACCAGTACCTCGGCGGCGGGACCGAATCGCTCCACAATGTTGCGCTGATCGCCGCCGGTCGCGAGGAAGAGGTGACCATGTGGGCGCCATCACCGCTGGACCGGCTCCTGGTTGCCATCAGTGCGCCTGTGCTCCCGCTGCTGGCACCTCTCGCATTGGGCCGCATCCTCATGGGCCAAATGCCTCGCCCCACCTGCCGGCGACGCCAAGACCCTTGACAGGGTAGTTGGCGTTTGTTTACGTTCCATCGCAGCCCAAAGGAGGCGAGATGAGCGACATGTTCGGAGCCAACCTGGAGCAACTCGACCAGTTGCAACGCCGCTTCACCGAGGAGAACGAGGCGGTGAGGCAACTGCAATCGCGGATAACCGGCACCCTTGGTTCGACTGCCTGGACAGGTCCTGCGGCCGAGCGATTCCGCACCGCGTGGAGCGGTGAGTTCGTCCCCGCCCTCAACCGACTGGCTGAAGCCTTGGCGGAGAACGCCAACGTGGTGGCCAACCGGCGTGAGGCGATCGCAGTGGCCACTGGGTGACATGGTGGAGCGAGCCGACCTCCTCCAGCAGGCGGCAGGACGGTTCCATGTCCTGGCATCGGCCATAGAACAGCCATTCGCCACGATCAGATCGCAGGCAGGCGCAGCGTGGTCGGGGCCGGCGGCCGACCGATTGCACACCTCGCTCCGAGCGTGGGACATCATCTGTCTCGCCGCCTCCGAGACGCTGAGGCAACGAGCCAGAGCCATGGTCGCCGAGGCCTGGCTGCTCGAGCCATAGGCGAGGAGTGTGACGCTCCGGCTAAACGTCACCCTGTCAGGCAAGCGCCACGACCTCGAAGTGATGGCGAGCCTGCATGACACCGTCGGCGACCTCCTTTTCACCGCCTTCGGCAAGGTCGACCCGCGATGGGCCTTGGAACTCGACGGGGAGCCGGTGGATGGGGGGCTTCTACTGTCGAATGTCCGACCTGGGTCGATGCTCGGGGTCGAGCCGCTTCCCCGCGGCGATGCATCTCACCAAGTCGCGGAAGTCCATGTGGTCGCCGGCCCCGACGCGGGCCGGAGCCTGGCTCTCCCCCCGGGTAGCCACACGTTGGGCGAACAAGACGACAGGCTCGTGCTCGATGCCGGGGTGCCCATCGCCCGACTCGATGTAGGTGGCGGCGGCTCGGTCCGCATCTGGGACGCAATGTCCGCGTCACCGACCGCGCCCCACAGGGTCCGCAAGGGAGAGCCTGTGATGATCGGCCGGTTTGGCCTCCGTATCTCGCCACTGAGGAATGGCAAGCCGGGGCGTGGACCCCTCAGCCGTCCCCCGCGGCCATCGTCTCCCGCTCCGCCGCAGACAACCCCGCTCCCCGGCTCGCCCCCGCCCGCCTCACCACGGCCACGGATCGGTTGGGCGGCCCTGCTCGCCCCGGTCGCCATGGGCGGTGTCATGGCGGCATTCCTCAACCCGCTGATGGCGGTGTTCGCTTTGGTCGGTCCGCTGATGCTTCTAGCCCAGTGGGCAGAAGACCGGACCGGGCATCGGCGCCGGCGATCGGCAGAGGCGGCAGGATTCGAGTCCGACCTCCACCGCCTGCGGGTGCGACTTGGCTCGACCGCTGTCGCCGAGACAGATCGGATCCGGGCGCTGCATCCGGATCCGGCCGAGATCGTCGAGCGTGCTACCACCGGCCAGCCAACGGTATGGGAACGCCGCCGCGGTGACGAAGACTTCCTCTGCCTCTCCGTCGGTCTCGGCCCGCGTCGCTGGACGCCCCCGACCGAGCCCGCAGTGGTCGGATCGACCGCGCCCGAGATCGCAGCAGTGGTCGAGGATTGTTCGCACCTCCCGCTTGTGCCGATCGCCATTCGACTGGAACCCGGCTCTGGGGCGGGCATCGTCGGGCCTGACTCGTCCGCGCTGCGGGTCGGCACCGGGTTGGTCGCACAGGCGGTGGTCCTCCACGGCCCAGCCGATCTGGCGGTGACGCTGATCGCCACACCCGACCGGGTGGAGCGTTGGGAGTGGCTCAAGTGGCTCCCTCACCGCCGAGGCCACACCCTCCTCGGCCAAGACATCGAGCCTCTGCCGTATCCGGCAGTGCCGAAGCTGCCGGCGAGGGGGCCGGTCGGCCTCCCGGATGTCAAGATGCCAATCAACCTCGTTTTGGTCGACATCGCAGGACCGTTGCCCGCCGAGGCACGGCGCGCCATCACACCCCGGTCGGCGCTGTTGTTCCTGACGGATGAGTGCCGCCACCTCCCGGCGCGATGTTCGACCATTGTCGAGTTGAGCGGAGTCGGAGGCCGGTGTGCCAAGTCGGGCGGCCCTGTGGGTGAAGTGGCTCTCGCCGCAGGTATGTCGGCCGACGTCGCCGAGGAGGCGGCACGAGCCCTTGCCGGGCTGTCCGATCCCGAGGTCGAGGATGGGACAGCAGGGCTGCCCGATCTTGTGCGCCTCCTGGAACTGATCGGGATCGGGGAGCCGACGCCGGAAGTCATATCAGCCCGCTGGGCGACAGCAGGCAGCGGACCACGACTCGCCGCCACCGTCGGGGTTTCCGAGGACGGCCCGCTCGTCGTCGACCTGGTGACCGATGGGCCGCACGGGCTGGTGGCAGGGACCACCGGCTCCGGAAAGAGCGAGTTGCTCCGCGCCATCGTGATGTCGCTGGCCGCTGCAGTCGACCCGGATCATCTCGTGTTCGTATTGGTGGACTACAAGGGAGGAAGCGCCTTCGACGCCTGCGCCGACCTCCCTCATACGGTTGGGCTGGTCACCGACCTCGATGAGCGCCTGGCGGGGAGGGCGCTCATCTGTCTCGAGGCAGAGTTGCGCCACCGGGAGGAGAGGCTGCGCCGTGTCGGCGCCGCCGATCTCGTTACCTACCGGGCGGCCGGTCATCCCGAGCCGCTGCCAAGCCTCCTGGTTGTAATCGATGAGTTCGCCGCCCTCGCCGCCGAGCTTCCCGATTTCATGAAGGCCCTACTCGACATCGCCCAGCGGGGTCGGAGCCTTGGCGTCCACCTTCTCCTCGCCACGCAACGGCCCGCCGGGGTGGTCAGCGAGGGGATCAAGGCGAACACCAACATCCGGATCGTGTTGCGGGTTCACGACCAGGCCGACTCCGCAGACGTTCTTGGTTCTCCAGACGCGGCCTTCCTGAGCAGACACACCCCGGGGCGGGCGTTTCTCCGGTTGGGTCCGGCGGACCGCGTCGCCTTCCAATCGGCGCTGATCACAGCCTCGAACGCAACAACCGAGGCAGGACCGCGGGTGAGATCGTTCACCTTCTCCGAGCCGCCACCGGAACCGTCACAGACGACTCAGGACGGCCCGACAGATCTCGACCGGTTGGCGACGGCCATCAAGGTCGCAGCCACCAGCTACCAGCCTCCCCGCAGGCCGTGGCCGCCACCCCTGCCCGATTACATCGATCGCCATCTGCTCGACCCAGGTTGCTACGCCCTGGTCGACGAGCCTCATCGGCAGCGCACCGTTTCCGTGGCGCACCAAATCACCTCGTCACTGCTCCTCTACGGGACGCGTGGTTCGGGGACCACCACCGCTCTTGTCAGTGTGGCGCTGTCGCTGGCGGCGAACTGCCACCCGGACAGCCTCCATATCTACGTGCTCGACTTCGACAGCCAGGCCCTCGGGCCGCTGGCTGTTCTTCCCCACATCGGCGCCGTCATCGGCGCCTCCGAGCGTGAACGGCAGACCCGGCTGCTCCGTCACCTGCGGGCCGAAGTCGAGCGTCGACGTGGTACCGCTGCGTCGGGCGAGCCGCGACCGGGTGAGCCAGGAGGTGGTCCGAGCCGGATCATCCTGTTGCTGGACGGGTTTCAAGGGTTTAGTAGCGCCTACGACTCCCCGGCTGACCTCGTCTGGAAGGAAACCCTGACCAGGCTGATGGCCGATGGCCCTGGGTTCGGTGTGACGGTGATCGCCACCGCCGACCGGCCCGGTGCTATACCGGCATCGGTCGCCGGCTTGGTAACCGACCGGTTGGTGTTCCGCTTGGCGGACCCGTACGACTACGCCGCGTTCGGGTTGCGGCCACCGGCAGGACGAGTGCCACCCGGGAGGGCGATCGACGCCCAGACCGGATGTGAGTTGCAGGTCGCCTCCATCGACGGCCCGCTGAAGGATGAGGTCGCAGCTGTTGGCGAAGCCGCTCCCCCTTGCATGCGTCCGCCCGCTCCGATCGGAGTGCTCCCCTCGCGTCTCGGCCGGCGAGTTGATCGACCGAATGAGATTCGATGGCAGCGAATGGCTGGTGCCGGTCGGAATCGGGGACGACTCCTTGGCGGCGGTGAACCTAGACCTGGCAGGTGGCGAGCCTGTGCTCGTCGCCGGCCCACCGAAATCGGGTAGGAGTACGGTCCTCATGACCATCGCTCAGATGGTCGGCTCGTCCGGTGCGACGGTCGAAACGATCGCCTTGGACCGTTCACCTCTGCTCGAGCTATCCGGGACTGCGGTTACCGCTCCGAGTGATGCTGAGGTTCTCTGCGGCCGCATCCGGTCGGCGAGCGGTCCGCAAATCCTCTTCGTTGACGATGTCGAGATGATCGATGACCCGAGCGGAGCGCTGGCCCGGCTGCTCGCAGATCGTCTCGACCATCTGAGGGTGGTGGTGGCCGGCAGAGCCGATTCGCTCCGACTTGCCTATGGCCACTGGACCCAGATGGCTCGACGGAGCGGCTCCGGAATTCTCCTCGGCGCCGCATCGAGCGCCGACGGCGACCTTTGGCACCGCCCGCTACCGGCCATGCCGCCAGACGTCCCACCGGGTCGCGGGCTCATCCTCATCAACGGAAAGTGGCAGCTCTTCCAAGCTGCCACTTTCTGAACACCTAACCAGGTGGGGAGGCGGCACTGCGCCGCCTCCCCAACCCGACCGGCTACGGGATGCTGTCGCGGTCCTCGCAGCCACCCAAGTGGGTGTCGCTTCCGTCTCCCCCATCGCAATAGTCGGGGGAACCAGAGCCACCGCCCAGGTCGTCGGCTCCGGAGCCGGCGATGACGTCGTCGGAGCCGCCGTCGCCATGGAGCTCGTCGGGGCCGTCCTCGCCGTATAGGTCGTCGTTTCCGACGTTGCCCGAGATGGTGTCGCTATGCGCACCGATACCGGCTTTGGATACGTGACGAAGAAGCAACGTGGCCGATGTCTGGTGGGCGCTACTGGGATCGAACCAGTGACCTCTGCCGTGTGAAGGCAGCGCTCTCCCGCTGAGCTAAGCGCCCCTGCGCGATGATTCTAGCCGTGGCACTCACCACCGGACTTCGGGTTGACCGGACTTCGGGTTGAATGGATCCATGAACCGGAGGCATTTCGAGCATGTCGTCGACCGGGTTCTCGATGACCTGCCGGAATGGGTCATCGATCAAATCGACAACCTCGTTGTAGTAGTCGAAGAGCACCCCTCCCCAGAACAGGATCCAGAAGGCGAAGGGCTGCTCGGGATCTACGAAGGTGTGTCTCTGGCCGAACGGGCCGGCGACTATTGGGGCGCCATGCCCGATCGCATCACAATCTTTCGCCAGCCCCACCTCGATCTGCAATTGGAGCGAGTCGAACTCGAGGAAGAGATACGGCGCACCGTGCTACACGAACTCGCCCACCATCTCGGAATCGACGATCAAAGGCTGGACAAACTCGGTTATGAATAGCCGGGATGCCTCAAGCGGAGGCATCCCGGGAGTGGAAGCGGTCAGCCCCTGGTACGGGCGATACCGGCCTTCTTGAGTATCGCGGCGGGCACGCCGGCCTCACGCCAGGCACCGTAGGTGATTCCCTTGCGATCGGAGTAAGCAGCAGCGTTCTCGATGAATCCCTGCTCGACTTCTCCCTCGTCCTGCGACTCACCCATCAGCTGGAGAGCCTTTTGCGAGTCGAGCTTCGACTGGACCAATTCGACCCGCTTCAGCGGGTTCTGCTCGGCTGCGATCCGGTCGTCGATCCCGGCGAGACGGGTTTCAAGGCTCTCTCGGGTCACCTTCCGCCCAGGCTTCCTGGACTGGATCGCTCCGAGGTAATTGCTAATCGCCTTGGATTCACGCCGCCCCTGAGCTAGCGCTTCTTTGTGGGCCTGGCTCATTGCCATGATCGGTTCCTTTCGATCGAAGGTGTCGCATTGTGCCATATCCACCGGCAATTGCCATCTTCGCTTCAACCGCCTTCAGCATCCGACTGGACGCAATCCAATATGGTAAGACCGACGGCATCAACGGCGACGCCTTGAAAAGACTCGCGGTTCTCATGTCGTTCGCGATACAGCACCGATCGGCGACATTGTCGCAAACATGTCCGCATCTGAAACGGACACCAAAGCGGTACTTGTCGGTGGGCCCTAGTGGATTTGAACCACTGACCTCTTCCGTGTCAGGGAAGCGCTCTCCCCCTGAGCTAAGGGCCCCAGAGCGCGGCCGAGTGTACCTACCGAGGCAACGCAGGGAATCGAGTCCGGTGGGGGACTTCGCTGCGTCCTCCGGGCGTTGTCAGAACCCCAGGCAGACGGCTATCGGTCGTCAGGTCGATGGCTCGAGCAGTTGGTCGAGGCGCTGACTGACCGGCCATGCCCCCCGAGTCTGGTTGCAAAATACGGTGGAGGTGGACCGGTGATCGTGGTGGTGGGTGGAGATGAAACCAACGCCGGCGTCGCCCCCGACCATCGACACCGTGCCGGTTTTGTCGCCGAGCCAGAAGCCGAGCCCGTAAGTCATCGACATCTCCGGCACCTCGCTGCGCGAGCGCACCATCTCCGCAACGGTGTCCGGGGAGACGATCCGCCCAGCGAACAGGGCGCCCCAAAAGGCGTGGACGTCCGCAGCCGTGGTGTAGATCCCACCGTCTCCGTTGCCCCGCACCGGGAGGTGCAGGACGTTGCTGCGCAACCCCTCGTCGTCGAGGTAGCCAAGCGCGGCCCGGCCGGGCAGTTCGTCTGAACGCAGGAACGACGTGTCGGTCATGCCGGCCGGCCGGCACACGCGCTGGTCGACGAGATCATGGAACTGGACCCCAGATGCCCGCTCGGCAAGCAAAGCCAGCACCAGGTAGCCGCCATTGCAGTAGTTGAACCGCTCACCGGGTTCGAACTTCATCGGGTGACCGTCCAACACGGCGAGGAACTGCTCTGTCGTCGCCAGCTCGTGGACCGGCACAGTCAGCACGTAGTCGTTGTCGTCGCTCACCTCGTCCTCGTCGAGGTAGTCACCGATTCCCGACCGGTGAGCGAGGAGTTGCTCGACGGTGACCCGGTCGTCGATCAACGGCAGGTCAGTGCCGAGCAGCGACCGGGCCGTCGTGTCCAAGCTGAGCTCGCCACGCTCGACGAGGCTCATCACCGCCAGCGCAGTGAGGCTCTTCGAGCCGCTGGCGATGGCGAACTGCGTGTCGACCGTCGTCGGGACGCCGAGACTACGGTGCGCCAGGCCGTATGCCCGTTGCACGGCGAGGCTGCCATCGAGGTCGACCCGGATCAGACCTGACAGGCCCACCTCGGCGGCGATCCCATCCACCAGCTCGCCCAGCCGGACTTGGTCGTGATCAGACCCGCCAGACTCGGCACGGACATTGGAATGCACCATCTCAACACTCTCCTCTGCGGGCCCCGATGGTCGCACGCTCTCGTTCTGATGCGAGGTCGATTGCGCGGCGCTGAGCGCCACAAGGAGGGGAAATCAGAGGCGACGCCGGGAATCGAACCCGGGTAACGGGTTTTGCAGACCCGTGCCTAACCACTCGGCCACGTCGCCCTGCCCCCGCGGACCGGCATGGTCGGACCGGGCGGGAGATCACGGAACGACACCCGGGAGGCACCCCGGCCGGGAGCGGAAGACGGGGCTCGAACCCGCGACCTCAACCTTGGCAAGGTTGCGCTCTACCAACTGAGCTACTTCCGCGCGGCGACCATCATACCCAACGGCCCTAGACGTTCCAGCGGACGATCAAGCCCCTGTCGAGCCGAAACCACCCTCCCCCCGCTCCGACTCCGGCAGTTCGGAGGACTCGACGAGCACGATTTCGGGGACGGCTACAACCACCAGTTGAGCTATGCGGTCGCCACGCCGCAATTGCACCGACTCCGCTCCATGGTTGACCAGCAGCACCTGAACCTCGCCTCGATACCCGGGGTCGATCAACCCGGGACCATTGACCACACCCACCCCGTGGCGCAACGCCAAACCGCTGCGTGGGAGGACCAACCCTGCGAAGCCGTCGGGGATGGCGACGACGATCCCCGTGGGCACGGCGACCCGCTCCCCCGGCGCCATGGTGACATCGACTCGGCCGTAGAGGTCGATACCGGCATCACCGGCATGGGCGCGCTGCCGGGGTCGGTAGTTCATTGTCGAGCTTCTTGAAGGTAATCTCCATGGCGGAGTAGCAACGGGGCGTTACGGGCGGAGCCGACCCAGGAGTTGGCCCGTGCCACAGGCGTACTGTACTGAGTGCCGCACCCACGTCACCGTGCGCCAAGGCGCCTGTTTAGCGGGTCACCAGGTCAACACTCCGCTCCACCGGCGAGAGCCAGGACGGCACG
Organism: uncultured Actinomycetes bacterium; assembly: GCA_963758695.1. GTDB lineage: Bacteria > Actinomycetota > Acidimicrobiia > Spongiisociales > DATADW01 > DATADW01. The sequence continues at coordinate 41,490 of CAVWWM010000031.1, read as the reverse complement.
CCTCCCGCTCCGATTCGGGCTCGACCCTCGTGGTCGCCTTGCGCCAAGTCCGCCGGTCGCTTGTCTCCTCGGAGACATCACCGAGTGAGGGACGGCATCGCCCACCCGGGCCAGAACGTCCCCCAGCCCCAGAGGTGGCCCGCCGGCCCGAGGATCCCAAGAGAACGAGATGGCCGCTCAACGGCGAGCGCCCCCCGGTCGATCCGAATCCTTCCTCGCCTCTCCGCACGCGTCCCTCCCACCCCGCTGCCCCCATTTCGCGCCGCAACGGGGTCGGCTCACCTCTGCTCGAGCTGCTCGGCATGGCCGAGCCGCCGACATCGCTAACCGGACCTCATCTGCCGCCATCCGGCAAATCCGCTCCGGCGGAAGCACCATCCGTGCCGGTCCCGTCGGCGCTTCTGTCGGGAAGTCCACCTGTGCCGCCAGCGGTGGCACCAGAGGGGCCGATTCGACCGGCGCCACTTGACCCACCCGCGCCGCCCAGGGTCCTTCAAGCATCCAACGGACACACGCCGGCGTTGTCGACCAGCGTGCTTGTGGCACGCCTCCTCGAGTCCACCAAGGACGGGACTCCAATGGAGGGTTGGAAGCCACGACCGGTCGCTGGGCTGGAGGACCGAAAGAGCCGCCGGTGGCCGCTGCTCCTCATTGCCACCGGAATCTGCCTGGCGCTGTTGACCGGAGCGAAGTGGCTGGTCGATGTCCCGGCGAGGCACGCCGACGACATGCGAAGCGACCTGGCCGTTGCGGCGAGTCAACTGGGCCGAAGCCTTCCTCGGCTGATGAGGGCTTTAGGCCCGGTCACCAACCCCGAGGCCCGCCAAGAGCGCCTCATTTCCTCGTCGGGGACGCTGGTTGACCTGGGGAGCGCCTCGAGGGCACTGTCCCTCGAAGCCAACCGTCCACTCCCCTGGGCGGCCCCCTTCTCGTCCAACGAGCCAACGGATGCCCTGCGGGCCCCCAGACGGACCGCCGCCAGATTGGCCCGGGCGACCAATCGAATCGAAGAGCGGTTGACCGTGGCGCTCGCCTACCGGGCCGGGCTGCGCCAGACATTCGTGCTCCCTCGACTCCCCGTCTCGGCTTCACCACGCGACCTTCGCCCACTCGAAACCCGGCTGGCGGAGGCCGGCACCCGGACCGGCGAGGTTCTCTCCTCGGTCCCCCGCGACCCTGCACTCAAAGGCCATCGCCTCCAAGCGATAAGCTTGCTCGACTACTTCGATGGGTGGCAGGGGCGATATCTCGCCGCGCTGCGCGCCGACAATCCCGAACAGACATCGAACCTCATCCACCAATTGCACGGGAAGGTGAACCAGCTGCGATCGGACCTCGCCGACCCCTTGCGGGAACTCGACGGTTGGGCACACCGACGATCATTTGATCTCGCCCACCAGCTGCGCGACCTCGCCCGTCAGCTCCATCAGCCCTCGACCTGAGCACTCCCCATCTGTTCGACCTCAAGTTCGGTCAGCTCGCGTCTGGAAGTCGGTGGCGTCCCGGAAGCTCTTGTACACGCTGGCGAAGCGGAGGTAGGCGACTTCGTCGAGCACCCGTAGTCGGGCAAGCGCCTCACGACCCAACCGCTCACTCGTCACCTGCGGGGCCTCGTTCAGGGCCAACATCTCCAGTTCGTCGACGATGTGGTCGAGCGTCCCGGGTGCCACTGGGCGGCCAGCCAACGACCGCTCCAACCCGGCGCGCAGCTTGGCCGGTTGGAAGGGCTCCACACGCCCGCTGCGCTTGAGGACCATGACGACCGCCTCGGGACGCTCATAGGTGGTGAAGCGGTGACCGCAAACCGGGCAGGCGCGTCTTCGTCGGATGGTCGCCCCCGCATCCGCCGGTCTGCTGTCGATCACCCGGGTACCGTCGGCGGCGCACACTGGGCACAGCATTGGAGGGAGGGTACCCGTGACTACCTGGGGGGACATACGTGATGTGTTCGCCGCTTGTGGTGCCGCGGCGGCTGTCGGGCTCGCCGCGGCAGAGGGCCGATGGGATGAGCCGGCCCTGGGATCGTGGAACGTCGGCGAGCTCGGGGGTCACCTGGTACGGGTGGCAGGATCACCCGCCGTCTATCTCGCTGCCGATGCCCCGACCGACCTCCCGATGCTCGTCGACGCGGGCGCCTACTTCGCCTCATACCTGTCGGGTGGCGAGGACGGACGGGCCGCGGTCGCGCAGCGGGCGCGTGATCAGTTGGAAGAGTTCGGGGGCATCGCCTCGATCTCCTCGGCCTTCGATGAGGCATTACAGGCTTCGGTCCAGGCCTTCGACTCCCTCGAGGCTCCGTTTCCTGCAATTGCCACGCCATATGGACTGATCGCGCTCGATGAGTATCTCGTCACGAGAGTGGTCGAGTTGACCATCCACGGCCTGGACCTGGCGCATGCAATCGACTTGGACTGGGAACCTCCCGCCAGTGCATTGCGCACCACCCTGATGGCTCTGGCCGACACCGCAGCGCATGGCTCCGACGGAGGCCGGGCGGCCGTTGGCGCGCTCTCGGGCCGTGTCTGGCCCGGTACCGAAGGGGCGATCCCAATCCTGCAGTGATCCGTGCCTACTAGGGAGCTGCTGGGATCGTCAGCTTCTGTCCGGGTCGGAGCTCCGACCGGGTGAGACCGTTGTTCTCCCGTATTTCGAACACGGTCGCCCGCACATCTCCTCCCGGCGGCGTGGCCTGGATGGCGAGATCCCACAAGGTGTCACCCGGGCCGACCACGACCGCCATCGAACCGTTGGCGGAATCGCGGGCAGCGACCCCGGAGGCGAGCGCGAGAACAAGGACCATCATCGCCGTGACGGAGATCAGCACTCTGGACAGAGCGTGATGGCGACTTCTTGTTAGGCCTGCCTCGCCCCGCTGCTCCGGGTCGCTCCCACCTGCTCCTGTCTGCCTGCAGGAGTGGATGCTCGAACTCCGCCGCCCTGCGGTAGGTGCGGCTTCCCAGACGCCGGGGCGAACGGATGTTCGATGCATGGGGTCCACTATGCCCGAACACCTGTTCGATGTCAAGAGCCAAGTTTATCGAACAGGTGTTTGCCCTGAGGGGCCTCTGCGAGGTAGCGTGCCCGGAACAGACGTTCGGAGGGCCACCGTGGTGCATGAGGGTCGGGCGCTCAGCGGGCGCCAGCAGCAGGTTCTGGATCTGATCAAGACGACCGTTTCGCAGCGTGGCTACCCGCCATCGGTGCGGGAAATCGGCGAGGCGCTTGGCCTCAGTTCGCCGTCGACGGTGCACAGCCACCTCACTGCGCTCGTCGCCGCCGGTCTGGTGCGGCGCGATCCGTCGAAACCGCGAGCCATCGAGGTCCTCGACCTCAAGCCAGCGGCGGTCCCGCCGGGTGGAGACCGCGTCCGACAGGTTCCTTGGGTGGGACGGATCGCGGCTGGGACACCGATCCTGGCCGAGGAGTCCATCGAGGACATCGTCCCGCTCCCCGTGGACATAGTTGGCACCGGGCCCGTTTTCCTGCTCACGGTCAAGGGCGACTCGATGGTCGGTGCCGGGATACTCGACGGTGACCTCGTCGTCGTGAGGTCGCAGCCAGACGCCGACAACGGCGAGATCGTGGCGGCGATGGTCGACGGCGAGGAGGCCACGATCAAGCGGCTACATCGCCAGGACGGATCGATCCAGCTCGTGTCGGAGAACCCCGACTATCCGCCGATGGTCTTCGACGGCGGTGTCGAGGTACTGGGCAAGGTCGTCGCCGTGCTCAGAAGGGTCCGTTGAGCATTCAGTCGGGCAGGGTCCCCCGATAGACCGTGTTCGCCGGGCCGGTGAGCCAGGCGTCTCCTCCCCGAAGCTCCACGAGAAGCGACCCACCGGGGAGCTGCACGGTGACCCGGTCCCCCACCTCGCCGCGTTGCCTCGCCACGGCGACCGCGGCGGCCGCACCGCTGCCGCAAGCCAGTGTCTCCCCGACACCCCGCTCCCACACCCGTAGCTGGATGGTTTCGGGATCCCGGACCGAGGCGAACTCGACATTGGTACCCGCGGGGAACAAATGGTGATGCTCGATCACCCTCCCCTGTTCGGAAACCGGTGCCTCGGCCGGGTCGGTGACCATTGTCACGGCATGTGGGTTCCCCACCGAGACGGAAACCAATTCCAACCCGCCAACTATCACCGATGAACCAGCCAGTTCGAAAGGCCCCAGTTCCACGGTGATGTCATCGCCGTCGACCATGGCCTGCCTCGGTCCGACTGGGGTCTCCACCACAAAGGTGCCACCATCCGTCCATCCCCGGTCGACGGCGTAGCGGGCAACGCATCGCAGGCCGTTGCCGCACATCTCGGCCGCCCCGCCGTCGGCATTCCAATAGGCCATGGCAACCCGCTGCGGTCCCAGTTTCTCGGCAACGAGGACGCCGTCCGCCCCAATCCCTCTTCTCCGGTCGCAAATGCGAGATACGTCGTCCCCGCTGAGTTCGACCGGACCTTCGAGCACGACGAAGTCGTTCCCGAGTCCCTCCATCTTCACGAACTCCACGCCGACTCCTCGATCAGGGCGTGCCGGACTGCTCGATAGACCTCGTCGGGATCGTCCGACCAATCGAGCCATCTGATCCTCGGATCACGCTTGAAGAACGTCCGCTGGCGCTTCGCCAGCTTCATCGTGGCCCGCTCCGCCAGGGTCAGCCCTTCACTCAGTGGCCGCTCGCCCGCCACCACGGGGAGGAGTTGGCGGTAACCCACGGCCGCCCCCGCGGTCGGTCCGAGCCGGGGTGCCAGAGCGGCGACCTCGTCGACGAGGCCGGCGGCCACCATGCCCCGAAGGCGAGCAGCCACCCTCTCCCGGAGAAGAGGGCCGGGATCCACCGCGATAGCGGCAAACGGAAATTCCGGTTGGTAGCGGACGATTGCTTCCCGCTGGGGGGAAGCAGCACGTGTCGTGGGGCTGTGATCTTCGATCATCGCCACCTCGAGCGCCCGCGCCACCCGGCGCGGGTCGGCCAAGTCAACATGAACCGCCGCGTCGGGGTCTATCTCGAGCAGCCGCGTCTCGACCTCGGCGGCGGGAAGCGCTGCGATGGCGTCACGCAGATCCGGGTCCTCACCGGGGAACCGGAGCGGGTCGACCACCGAACGGAAGTGGAGACCCGAGCCACCGGTGATGACGATCGGTCCCACAGCCGAGGCCATAACCTCCCGAGCATCCCGTTGGAACCGAGCGACCGTGTAGCGCTCCTCCGGCTCCACTATGTCGACCATGTGGTGGGCGACCCCCGCCCTGTCTTGCAGAGAGGGCTTGGCGGTGCCGATGTCCATCCCGCGATAGACCTGCATGGAGTCCACCGAGAGGACCGACCCCCCCAGGTCGGTGGCGAGCCTGATGGCGAGAGCGCTCTTGCCCGACGAGGTAGGGCCGAGGACTGCGAGCAACCGGGTCAGGCGACCCTCCGCCCCACGAGGTGGTGCGGCGCCGCCGTCACCACGGCCGCCTCGAGGAACTCCCCGGCATCCAACCGACCCGCGACGTGCACCAACTTGCCGCTTCGGGCCCTTGTCGCTGCCACCTCTGGGTCCTTGCGCGAGGGTCCCTCGGTGAGGACCTCCAGCACCTTGCCCACCTGCTCCTGGTTTCGCTCCAAGGAGATCCGGTTTTGCAGCTCGGCTAGACGCTCGAACCGCTCCTGTGCCACTGGAGCCGGCACCGCATCCTCGATCATGGCGGCGGCCGCCGTCCCGGGCCTGGCCGAGAAGAGGAACATGAACGCCTGGTCGTACCGCGCCTCAGCCACCACTTCGAGCGTGCTGGCGAAGTCCTCCTCGGTCTCGCCGGGGAAACCAACGATGAGGTCCGTCGAGACCGCCAGCCCGGGAATTGTCCGTCTCGCCAAAGCGAGCTTGTCGAGATAACGGTCGGCCGTGTAGCCGCGGTGCATCTTGGCCAGCACCCGGTCGCTACCGCTCTGGAGTGGGAGATGGAGTTGCTCGCACACCGCAGGCGTCTCCGCCATCGCCTCGGCCACGTCTTGGCGGAAGTCGGCGGGGTGCGGGCTGGTGAACCTGACCCGGCGGATCCCGTCCACCGCCCCGACACGCCGCAACAAGTCGGCAAAGATCGGGCGCCGCCGCCCGTCTATGGCGAGGTCGCGGCCGTAGGTGTTGACGTTCTGCCCGAGGAGGGTGACCTCGACCACGCCGTCGTCGGCGAGTTGCTCGACCTCACGGATGATGTCTCCGGGCCGGCGACTGATTTCTCGTCCTCGAACGGCGGGGACGATGCAGAAGGTGCAGGTGTTGTTGCACCCGACCTGGATGGTGACCCATGCGGAGTGGGCAACCTCGCGGCGAGCCGGGAGAGATGAGGGCATGGCCTGAAGCTCGTCGACGACCTCGACCACCGGCCCCCACTGCTCTGCATGGTCGAGGAGGTCGAGCACTCGGTCGAGGTTGTGGGTTCCTAGGACGACATCGACCCAAGGCGCCCTGGTTCTGACCAACTCCCGATCCTTCTGAGCGGCACACCCGGCGACGACGAGGAGAACGTCCGGGCGCTCCTGCTTGAGCACCTTGAGGTGGCCCAGGTGACCGTATAACCGGTTGTCGGCGTTCTCCCGGATGGTGCAGGTGTTGATGAAGACCACATCGGCCTGGTCGAGCTGGTCGGCTGGGATCATTCCGTCGGCGGCAAACAGACCGGCCACCCGCTCACTGTCGTGCTCGTTCATCTGACAGCCGAAGGTGCGCAGGAAGTATCTACTTCCAACCCGCTGGGGCACCCTCCGCTCTCGGCGAACAGGAGGAGACAGCGTGATCGACGACGTCATGGTTACCGGGCATAGTCGGTGACGCGGCAGCTCGCGAATCACCGTCACCAGGATCTGGCCGGGGTATTGGAGGTCCTCCTCGAGCCGCTTGGCGATCCGGCGAGCGAGATCGGCGGCGCCGAGGTCGTCGACCCGGCCGGGGTCTACCACGACACGAACTTCCCGCCCGGCCTGGAGCGCGAACACCTTCTCCACTCCCTCGAAGTCCCACACCAGGTTCTCGAGTCGCTCCAATCGGCGAACGTATGACTCGAGTGCCTCGCGGCGCGCACCGGGGCGGGCTGCCGACACAGCATCGGCGGCCTGGACCAGCACGGCCAACAGGGTGCGCGGCTCCACCTCGTTGTGGTGGGCCTCGATCCCGTGGACGATGGCGGGATCCTCGCCAAACCGTCTTGCGATCTCTGCGCCGATCAGGGCGTGCGATCCCTCGACTTCGTGGGTCACCGCCTTGCCGATGTCGTGGAGCAATGATGCCCGCTTGATCGGTGTCGCCTCGAGCCCCAGCTCGGAGGCGAGCATTCCCCCGATATGGGCCGATTCGACGAGGTGGTTGAGGACGTTCTGCCCGTACGAGGTCCGGTAGCGGAGCCGGCCGAGAAGCGTCACCAACTCCGGGTGCATCTTCGAGATCCCGACCTCGAGAAGCGCCCACTCCCCGGCATCACGCACGCTCGCCTCGACCTCGGCGCTCGCCTTCTCGAAGGCCTCCTCGATAGAAGCCGGATGGATTCGCCCGTCTGCAACGAGCTTTTCCAGTGCGATCCGGGCAACCTCGCGCCGCACCGGGTCGAACGAGGCAACCGAGACGGCTTCGGGGGTGTCGTCGACGATGAGGTTGACCCCCGTCACCGCCTCGAAAGCACGGATGTTCCGACCCTCGCGCCCGATGATCCGGCCCTTCATGTCGTCAGAAGGAAGCTCGACTGTGGCGACCGTCGTTTCGGTCACAACTTCCGACGCCAGCCGCTGGACAGCCGTGGCCAGGATGCGACGGGCCCGCCTGTCGGCTTCCTCGCGCGCTCGGATCTCGGTATCGCGTACCAAAACCATGGCGTCGCGCTTGGCGTCGGCCTCGACCTGCTCCAACAGCTCGCGCTTGGCCGCCGCCACGTCCAGGTTGGCGACCCGGGCCAACGACTCCCGTGCCTCCTCACCCTGAGCCTCGACCTCAACTCGAAGCTCGGCAACTTCTTGCTCGCGGTGGATCAGGAACTGCTCACGTTGTGCGAGGTTGCTCGCCCTTTGCTCGAGGGTTCGCTCCCGAGAGGCAAGGCGCTCCTCGCCTGCTTGCACCTCGACCCGCCGCATCTCTAGAGATGCTTCCTCGCGTTCGCGGTAGCTCTCAGCACGAACTCGGCCCTCCTCGTCGGCCTTGGCAAGTACCCGCTGCGCCTCGAGACGCGCCGACGCGAGCACCTCTTCGGCGGTAGCCGCGGCTCCCTCCCGATTGCGCCGCGCCCGGTCCCGTCCGACCATCGAGCCGACTACGAATCCCACCACCCCCAAGACGACTGCGGCAATGCCGCCAATGATCCATTCCATCTCGGCTGCCCTTCACGATCCCCTGGAACAGCGACGAGCCGAACCTGACGGTTCGGCACGTCCGCACTCCCACGATCGCAGGCCCGCTCAGCGTCTCGGCGGGAACCTCCGTCCGTTACTCGGGATCTTGTTGTTTCGGTTTTTTCCCATTCGCCCGGTCAAGTGTGGTTGTGCCTCTTGGCTCACATGGTACCCCACGTGGCGACCCCGACAATGGGATGGCCGGGGATCGCCGGTCGGGAACGACACCGACCGACGATCTCCGATGACTCGGTCTAGATCTCGGGGGGAGCTTCGACCTCTTCGACCCGTTCGACCCGTTCCACCTCTTCGACCGTCTCGTCCCCTGACCGGTCCAGCCCCACCATCTCCAACACCTTCTGCTGGAGCTGAACCGATACCTCGGGGTTCTCCCGGAGGAACCGCTTGGCGTTCTCCCGACCCTGCCCAAGTTGGTCGTCGTCAAAGGTGAACCAGGCGCCGCTCTTGCGAACCACCCCCAGATCGACAGCGACGTCGATCAGGCTCCCCTCACGGGATATCCCCTCACCGAACATGATGTCGAACTCGGCCTGACGGAAGGGAGCGGCGCACTTGTTCTTCACCACCTTGGCCCTGACCCGGTTGCCGACGGCGTCCTGGCCGTCCTTGATCGACTCGATCCGCCTGATATCGATCCGAACGCTGGCGTAGAACTTGAGAGCCCGCCCTCCCGGGGTGACTTCGGGTGAGTTGTGCACCATGACCCCGTCGACGAGGTAGTTGTGTGACCCCTCCACCTCGATGTCGAAGCGATGCGTCGCTCCACCGTTGGGCGGTTTCCGCTCGATGGAGACGATAGGCATGGGCACTAGTTCTCTACCGGGCGGTGCGAAGGAAGGCGCCACTCCGAAGCGACCCCGGAAACGGGGTAGCAGCTTGTAGTCCATGCTGGGGTGGACGTAGCCGGCGATCAGTTCTTGGAGTTTCGCCGTCTGCTGCGTGGGAAACTGCAGCACGGACTTTCCCGCCCGTGTCATGAGCTTGCTCTCCACACCCCAGGTGTCGGCCAGGTACTCAGCCAGACGCAAACGGGAAGTCGGTTCGAGGGCTTCGATGCAGATCTCGGCTCGCCCGCTCCCACCCCGTGTCCGTTCCTGCAGACCCTTGGACCGCACCGTGAAGCCGGCATCGTCCATGTACCAGACGGCGAGCGAAAGCGGGGTCAGCGCCTTGAGGTAATCCCAGCTGAGCACCTTCTTACCGCCCTGATAGACGGCGTGTCGCAGTTCGGCCAACTCGGGGAGAGGCTGCATATCCCAGAAAGTTGCTCCCCGATCATTACCGCTCCGAGAGATGGAGAGGTTTCCGAAGAGCGACGCCTTCCATTCGCCATATGCCGTCTGTGCCTTGCCGTGACCCCACCGCAACCTGGCTCCGTGCCCGCTCCGGGACGGCGAGAGGGCGGAATCGCCCATCAAGCCACCGAGCACGACCTCCCACTGCTGATCCGAGAGACGTTGTGGGACCGCTTGCATCACATGGTCACCCACTGCGAGGTCTTCGGCTTGGCGCCACCCCCCTGGCGTCCGGATCAGGTGGTTGGGGGTGCAGGCGAACTGCGAGCGACCATTGCCGCCGGCCTTGGCGACGGTGAATTGAAGGAACTCATCGGTCTTTCCGTTGTCGAACCAGTTGGTGACCCGCCTAGGCACCAATCGACCCTCTTCGGGGTCGTAAGTCAGTACCTCAACCGGAAGCCGCTGGTTGACGATCTTGCCGATTTTCTCCTGGGTTCCATCTGCCAGCGTCACCCTCGTCTGATAGCTCATGCATCCGAACATGACCCCTATCTTCTCCCGGAGCTGGTTGATGAAGATCGCGGTGGTGCGCGAGCGGCTCAGGTTGGCGGTGAGCTTCCGCAGAGCCTGAGACATCAGCCGGGCTTGGAGACCGACGTGGGTGTCTCCCATCTCACCCTCGATCTCGGCCCGCGGCACCAGGGCGGCAACCGAGTCGATCACGATGACGTCGAGTGCACCGGAACGGATCAGCATGTCGGCTATCTCCAGCGCCTGCTCACCCGTGTCGGGCTGGGAGATGAGCAGTTCGTCGATGTCCACCCCGATGGCTTTGACGTAGACGGGGTCGAGGGCGTGCTCGGCATCGATGAAGGCGGCCAGCCCGCCGTTGCGCTGTGCTTCGGCCACGACGTGGAGCGCCAGGCTGGTCTTCCCCAGCTCTCCGGACCGAAGATCTCCACTACCCGACCCCGGGGAACCCCACCCACCCCGAGGGCGAGGTCGAGTGCCAGAGCACCGGTGCCGATGGTTTCCATCCGCTGGTTGGCTGTCTCGCCGAGCTTCATGATCGCGCCCTTGCCGAACTGCCGTTCGATCTGCGATCTCGCCATCTCCAGGCTCTTGTCACGGTCCACGGTCCGCTCCCTTCGTTGGCCGGTCCCGCCCTGCGATTTCCGTCCAGTGCGTCAACGTACCGGGTCCATACGACAAACGACAGTGATGTGATTCGTCTTGCACGATAGTCGAACGAGTGTTCGGGGGGAAGCCTTCTGAATCAAGACGGAAGGCGGAAGGCGGAAGACGGAGACGCCTGCTCCTACCGAAGCGGGAAGCTCTCCAGTTCCTCGTAGCGGGCCGGGCGGCGGCCGCCGAGATGACTGCGGTAGACCACCACCCTGGTCACCATCTGACGCACCGCGAGCGGAGGCATGGCCTCGACCAGCGGCCGCACGTCCTGCGGAGGACGGAGCCTGCTCAGCGTGAGATGCGGAGCGAAGGGGCGATCATCGGGTGGGATCTCCGCTTCAGCCAAGGCATTCTCCACCAGTGCCGCCAACTCCGATAGCCGCTCTGCCCCTTCGTCGACGGCAACCCAGAGCACGGTGGCCCGGGAGGCGCGGGGGAAGGCGCCAAGCCTCCCGAAGGCGATTCGGAACGCTCGACCGAGATGTGCTCGGTCGAGCGCCTCCAGCATTCGGTCGTATGCGACGGGGTCCACATTTCCGAGGAAACGGAGAGTGAGGTGCCAGTTGGTGGGCGGCACCACACTGCCCGGCAGCGCAGAGCCCTCTCCGAGTCGGGTGGCAACCGCGTGCCGGGCATCATCTTCGAGCGGGACGGCGATGAAGAGCCGTCCTACCGGGTCCACCACTCCCCCGCCACCGCCCGGCGCACCAGATGCAGAGCGGCCGTGGAAGCATATGCCCGGACCCGTTCCCGATCGCCCGGCAACCGCATGGTGCGTGCCGCCGATCCCTCGGGTGTGGTGACCCCGATGACCACTGTCCCGACGTCCTGCTCCAATGGGTCCGGCCCGGCAGAACCGGTGAGGCCGACGGCCACATCCGCTCCGAGCAGATGCGCCACCCCCAATGCCATCGCCTCGGCGACCGGTTCGCTCACCACGCCGTGCTCGGAAATCATTTCGACCGGGACGCTCAGGAGGCGCTGCTTGACCTCGGCCGTGTAGGCGACGACCGACCCACGGAACACCGCAGAGGCACCGGCGATGTCGGTGAGCCGTGCCGCCACCAGCCCACCCGTCACCGACTCGGCGGTGGCGATCGACCATCCGGCAACGCCCAACGAGCGGAGGAGGACCTCCTCGATGGTGTCCTCATCGGCTCCGAAGACGACGCTGCCAAGGCGGGAGCGAATTTCATCCTCGACCGGTGCGATCAACGCCGCCGCAGCCTGACGGGAGCCTGCCTTGGCGCTGATCCGAACCTTGATCTCGCCCGCCGATGCCAGGAAGGCGACCGAAGGGTTGGTGGTGGCCCTGTAGAGGTCGTCGAGCAGTTCGGCGACCTGGGACTCGGACATCCCCCAGGTGCGGAGCACTCTGCTCTCCAACACCTCGTCGATGCCCGCAGCCAGCCGCAGGTCGGGTATCACCTCCGACTGCACGAGCAACTCCATCTCGGCGGGGACGCCGGGGACCGCATATATGAGGCGTCCGCCATGGTCCAGCCTGATACCGGGCGCACTTCCCTTGGGGTTTGGAAGGAGGGTGGCGCCGGCGGGGTACTCCGCCTGGCGGAGGTTGTTCTCCGGCATCACCCGCCCCGAGGAGGCGAAACGTCGCCGCAACTCGGCGGCGTAGTCCTCGGAGAAGCACATTTCGCGACCAGTTGCGGCACAGATCGCTTCCCGGGTCAGGTCGTCCTGGGTTGGGCCGATCCCACCGGTGATGATCGTGGCGTCCGCCCGTTCCAACGCCTGGCGGATGGTCGAGGCGACCCGGTCGAGGTTGTCGCCCACCGTCACCTGGACATGGGCGTCGAGTCCGGCGTCGGCCAGCGCCCGGCCGATGAAGGCGGCGTTGCTGTTGACGATCTGGCCGAGCAGCAACTCGGTCCCGACGGCGATGACCTCGACGATCATCCGGTGCCCGCCATCAGGGAACACCCAAGTAGCGGCCCCGAAACCAGATGAGCGGGCGATCGAGGTCGTCGAGGGCCACCTCGTCGAGCGTGGCCACCACCAGTTGTTGGTAGCCGACCCGCTCCACTCTCTCCAACGTGGCCCTGCCCCTCGTCCCGGCAACCGCCAGCTCGGGACCCCAGCCGGCGTCCTCGACTACGACCCCGGCGAACAGCCCACCCGGGCTCGGCGCGACAAGGGCGAACCGGTCGGAGAGCGCCCTGTCCCCGGCGGCGAGGACGTGCACCACGAACCTGTTGGTCTGTCTGATCACCTCGAGCACATCGCTCCCCTCGGCGAGGGAGAGGACCAAACGGGCCGGCGCCCCCTCGACCACCAGGATCGAAGCGACGGTGGAGCCGGAACGCTCGGAGGGACCCCCTGAGGTGACCACGGTCACCCCCGCTGCGATCCTCCCGCGGAGGCGCCTTGCCGGATCGCCAAGATCGGTTGGCCGAAATGGATGCTCGTCGTGGATCACGTAGCGGACCGCCACGCCGACACACCCCGTTCCATCACCGTCACGGGCCTACCGCTCACCGCCCCGATGGTATGCCTGCCGGCCTCTTGAAGCACTTCTCGGCCATTTCACCGCAACGGGACTTCCCAGCGACCGCGGGCTTTGAACCGAAGGCTGCTCGTGTACCCGGCGGCGCGGGCCGCAGCCACGACCTCGTCGTGTCCCCATGCCGCCTCGGCAGGGGCATGGCCGTCGCTGGCCAGCGTGATCGGCACCCCCGCCCGGTTGAACATTTCGAGGAATGAAGGGGCGGGATACACCTCGCCAACCGGCTTGCGCAACCCCTGGCTCGACACCTCCACCGCAGTCCCCGAGGCCGATGCCGCATCGACCACGGCGCGGTACAGGTCAAGCGGCTCTCGCTCCGGGCGGTGCCCGTACTTCTTGCACACGTCCACATGGGCCAGCACATCCACCGAACCGGAAGCCGCCAGGGCTGCCTCCAACTCGAAATACTGCTCCCAGGCGCGGCGGACGCCGCGCTTGTCGAACTCGTCGGTCACCTCGGCGGTGTCCACCGCCCACCCCCCGATCCAATGCACCGACCCGATGAGGAAGTCCCACGGGTATGGGGCGATGAGTTCGAGCACCGCCCCGATGGTGTCCGGAAAGAAGTCCACCTCGAGGCCGAGAGCGACCGGTAGACCGCGGTCCTTGGCGCCTTGGACCGCTTGCACATAGCTGTCCAGCCTCAGGTTGCGGTCCCGCTCGACAAACTCCCTTGTGTGGTCGGCGAGGCGGCTATCAGGCTCGCGCTCCCACCATCTTCCCAGGGCCGGCTCGGACTCGACGCAGCGGTAGAGATGCTCGGTGAAGCCGATCTCGTCCACCCCTCGCAACGCCGCTGCCTCGACATAGGCCTCGATCAGCCCGTCCGGGTAGCACCCGGGTGGCGGTCCGCCGTGAGCAGGCTCATGGGGATGGAGATGGAGGTGGTGGTCACCCATCGACGCTCAGTGTGCATTGGTGCCCAAGGAGGCACCAATCGAGCTCAGGTTTCGCTGACCGCCGAGTTCAAGGCGGGTACACGACGGTGATGGCGACCGGTCACTGCCGGCTCGGTGTTGACGGCGAGCGAGACCGCGTTGACCAGCGCCTCTATCGCACCGACCATGGCCAGGGAATCGAGCTTCGACCCGGGATCGGTGACCCGTGCTCGGATGATCGGACCCTTCCCCCCGATCTCCACGGCTACCTCCGAGGGCAGTCCGAACACGCGGTGCTCCAACGACCGGCGCGCCCTGGGAGCCTGTTGGGACCCGGCATCGACCGACACATCGACGGCATACACGGTGCCCCTCCCCCGTCGCACACGTACCACCAGCCCGTGCATCGTCCCCCCGATATTCCCGTTGCCCAGGCTGGTGAGCCCGTGGCTCGCCCGAAGGCGGGAGGCGATGGAATCGAAGTCGGGTTGCGACATTTGCAGACCGTCCGGTGGGCGATAGAAGGCCGGCTGGCCCCAAACACGTCATCGGCCCCCGCGACCCGGCACCTGAGACACGATGCCTCAATAGGTCTATCGAATCACGAGCAATGATTCTCTCTCCCCCCGGCGGGGGGAGTACCCGACGCCGGAGGCGTCGGGGGAGGGGGGAACGGTTCATTCCCAAGTGGGGCGTGAGCCTCGGTTTGGACGCCGTTGGGAGCTTGGTGTTCCCCCTACCCGCTGCTCCGCAGCGGGTCCCTTCCCCCCTTCGGGGGGACGGAGTCGGATCGTCTTCCGTCCGGCTTCCCCTACAGGTCCCAGGTGTGCACCGGGATACCGATGTAGAGCCAATTGACCAGACGGTCAGCCTCCCAGTTGGGGATGCGGACGCAACCGTGTGATGCCGGATATGAGGGCACGCTGTTAGAGCCGTGGATGGCGTATGCCTCGGTGAAGTACCACGGCTTGTAAAGCCCGCCGAGGTAGTTGAACCTCCACCCGTCGATTCGCCGGTTGATATTGAAATCGCCCCGCGGTGTGTGTGCCGCGACGTATTGACCGCCGGCACCCTCGGAGAAGTAGGTGGCGCCGTTTGCCGTGCTCACCGGGATGGTCGCCATGATCCGGCCATCACGGATGATGTGGAGGACCTGGCGACCGATATCCACTTCCACCCGGTGCGGCTCCTCGGGGTGGCGCTCGAGGATTCCCTCCACCCTCCAGGTCGCCAGGAGGTCCCAGTCCTCACCGCGCCACTCGTATGCCGGATCGAGCCCTGCCACCTTGTGGTACGCCATCACGGCGTATGCGGTCTCGGTTCCGTAGTCACCATCGATCTTGCCCCGATAGAGATTGAGCCGTGTCAGCTCGCTTTGCAGACGCCTCACCCACCGCCCGGTGTCTCCTGACCGGAGAGAAGGCGGGCGAAGCGCCACCGCCGGATCCACTGCGCCATCGGCGACACGATCCGCCCCGACGAGCACCGAGACGAACCGTTGATCGTCAGCCGAGGATGGCGCCTCGCCGGTGGCGAGCGGACCGGCGGCGAGGCCGGCGAGAAGCAGGAATATCGATGCGGCGGGCAGGTTCGCTCCAGGCGGACGGGACGGCAGCGAGT
Organism: uncultured Actinomycetes bacterium; assembly: GCA_963758695.1. Taxonomy (GTDB): domain Bacteria; phylum Actinomycetota; class Acidimicrobiia; order Spongiisociales; family DATADW01; genus DATADW01. The sequence goes on along the minus strand of CAVWWM010000031.1, from coordinate 25,665 downwards.
CTGCCATATGGCCCGGTAGCAGTCACGTATTGGGCGCCGTCAAACATCACCCGCCCGTCGTCACCCTTCGCTGGCGTTGCTTGCGGATGATCAGCCAGCCGACCACGACGACCACGGCGAGCACCACCACATAATCGAGGTAGCGGAGATACCCCTCTATGCGCTCGTACTGGGTGCCCAGCAGGTACCCGGCGCCGACGAGGAGCGTGTTCCAGATGACGCTGCCGAGAGTCGTCAGTCCGACAAAGCGCCACAGCGGCATCCGCTGCGCCCCGGCCGGGAGCGACACCAGGCTGCGCACTATCGGGACGAACCGCCCGAAGAACACCACCGAAGGCCCGTGCCGCTGGAACCATGCGGAGGCGGTCTCCATGTCGGTGAGGTCGACCAGAGGAAGCTTGGCCATGAGCATCTTGGCTCGGGTCTCGCCAAACCAGGCGCCAAGGGCGTAGAGCAGCAGCGCACCGAGGACGCCGCCCAGCGTCGCCGCCACGATGACACCGAGGAGACTCATCCGCCCACGCTCAGCGAGATACCCGGAGAGCGAGAGCACGATCTCGCTCGGGATCGGAGGTATGACCGTCTCCACGAAAGTGAGAAGTCCAACCCCGATCTCGCCGATCGAAACGATCACATCGGCGGCAAACCCGGTGAAACCGGTGAGACCGTCGTCGAGCGTCTCTGCGGCGCGGGAGAAGAAGGTGAGCATGGCTGAAAACATCATCGGCTCCGCCGGGTGATTAATTCACGCGGTGGAGCCGATGGTAACCCCCGGGGTGTCGTCACCCCCCGATCGAGTACACGACCTTCACCGTCACCTCGACATTCTGCCGGCCCGGTTCGATCGGCGTCCGGGCGGCGTCCAGGGCGGCCTCTTCGGCGTACGGGACGGCAGGGGGCAGGGAGTCGGTCGTCTCCATGATCGAGACGGGTTCGCCAAGCGTCACCCCGGCGAGCTCCGCCAGCTGCTCCGCCTTGGCCGTGGCATCTTCCCAGGCGCTCTCTCTGGCCTGCTGGATCATGCCTGCGTCGTCCTCGATCACCAGGCTGACGCCGCCCACTTGGCTGGCGTCGCCACCTGCGGTGGTGGCGGCATCGATGATGGCTCCGCTCTTGTCGATGTCGCGCACTGTCACCTGCATCATGTTGGTCACCCGGTAGCCGACGATCCGCTCACGATCACCGGAGTAGTCGTACTCGGGGTAGATCGAGTAGTCGGTGGTCTGGATGTCTTCTTTGGCCACACCCTGACCTCGCACCGCGGCAATCACATCGGCGGCCAACTGCGATGCCTCCGTGGTGCCTTGGCCGACCTGATCAGCGACCACCGAAACCCCAAGGTTGACGAGCATCACATCGGGGGTGCCACGCGAAGAACCGGTACCGGTGACGGCTATCCCCTGCGTGCTGTCTGTCGTCGCCTCTTCGGTGACCTGCGCCTGTGCGGCGGGAACGGTGCAGGCAGCCAAGGCGAACAGCGCCAGTGCCAGGGCGGGGAAGGCGAGCAAGGGGATTCTCGGTTTGGTCATGATGCCTCTCTGGTAGGTCGACGCTGGCTTGGACGCCGATCGATGTCAGAGAGGTTCCGGAAAAGCGCGATTTGATGCCGGCGTGCGGAGGGTCCGCCTTCTTCGGGGAACTTCCGTCTTCCGCCTCGGCCGCTCAAACCTCCTGGAAGAGGTAGGGGCGGAGCACGTCCATCCGATCGTCGACCTCGTCAGGGTGGAGGTACCAGAGCATGGCGGCGACCGTCGAGAGCAGCGGGTTGCCGTCCTGGGGTGTGAAACAGAACCCGACCAACTCGTTGCCATTGCGCACCGCCAGCGTCTCCAGCGCCACCACTGTCTGGCTGAGGATCCGTCCGAAGTAGCCGTGGTCGCGGCCAAAGGAGAAGACCGCATTGGCCGACTGCTTGTAGGTGACCGCCACCCGCTTGTTGGCGAACAACCGTTCCTTCGCCTCCTCGAGCGTCATCTCCTGATCGAGGGTCAGGCTGAAGTGGATGGCGTGCATGTACTGGGTGTTGAGCTTGAGAGCGCTCGAATAGAGGTCGAGGTCCTGACCCATCGTGTAGAACAGCTCATGGGCGTCGCGGGCGTGGTGGGTGCCAAACCGCTTGTCTTTGTGCCGCTCCACCGAGGGACTGGGGGCAAATCCGCTGTCCTGGCTGATGTCGTTGGAGCGACGGATGCACAGGAAGCGGCCATCGACCAGATGGTTGGTCCCGTCCTCGTCCATCCCCAGCGTCTTGATGAGCACGGCGATGTTGTGCGTGTTGCAGGAGACGATCTGGAGGAATCGATCCTCGCCGTGGACCAGCGCCTCGTCGTTGATCCCTCTGGCGTACATCTTGCCGAATCCGAACTCGGATCCTTGTGCCATGAAACCCATCGGCCCAGAGGCCGACTCGTAGAACTCGGCCTTGTTCTCGTTTCCGACCGGGGTGCAGTCGATGACGACCCTGGCCCTGGCGATCGCCTCGCGCGACTCCCACTTGGGGACGTGACCCAACTCCTCGAAGGTTGCCCGCTTGTCGTCATCGACCACCAAGGCGGCGCCCCGCCGGACCAGGTCGTTGACCTTCCCCCGTTCGGTGATGAGTGGCGTCCGCTTGTGGAAGGTCACCTCATCGATCCCGAAGGCCTCGCGATCATCGGCGAGAAGCCCGATGAGCGGCTCCCCGATGGTGCCGGTCCCGACGATGTGGACGATGTTCGACATAACAGCCTCCCCTTCCCTCAAACTACCCCGAACTGCTCCTCTTCGGTCGACCCTGCAAGAGCGAGCGTCGACGCCTTGCCGGTGGCGATCACCGTCGCCACCTGGTCGAAGTACCCCGCCCCGACCTCCCTCTGGTGCCGGGTGGCGGTGTATCCGGCCGGCTCGAGGGCAAACTCCCGCTCCTGGAGCCGGACGTAGGCCGGCATCCCTTCCCGGCTGTACCCCGTTGCCAGTTCGAACATCGACGCATTGAGGGCGTGGAACCCGGCGAGGGTGATGAACTGGAACTTGTACCCGATGGCACCGAGCTCCTTCTGGAAGCGGGCGATCTCTTCATCGTCGAGGTGACGCCGCCAGTTGAACGACGGGGAGCAGTTGTAGGCGAGCATCTTGTCGGGGAACTCGGCATGGACGGCGGTGGCGAACCTGGCCGCCTCGTCGAGATCGGGGTGTGCCGTCTCGCACCACAACAGGTCGGCGTATGGGGCGTAGGCGAGACCGCGGGCGATGGCCTGATCGAGACCCGCCTCCACCTCGAAGAACCCCTCATCGGTTCGCACCCCGGTGCAGAACGGGCGGTCTGCCGGGTCGATGTCGCTGGTGAGCAGGGTCGCCGAGTTGGCGTCGGTGCGGGCGACGACGAGGTCGGCACCCCGCTGACGTCGGCGGCGAGCCGGGCGGCGGTCAGCGCTCTGACATGCTGGGCGGTGGGAACGAGAACCTTGCCGCCCATGTGCCCGCACTTCTTCTCCGAGGAGAGTTGGTCCTCGTAGTGGACGCCGGCCGCCCCCGCCTCGATGAACGACTTGGTCAGCTCGAAGACGTTGAGCGCTCCGCCGAAGCCGGCCTCGCCATCGGCGACGATGGGGACCATCCAGTCGATGGCGTGGTCGCCTTCCGCCCAATGGACCTGGTCGGCACGGCGAAGCGCGTTGACGATCCGCCGCACCAGCGCCGGTGCCGAGTTGGCCGGGTAGAGGCTCTGGTCGGGGTAGACCTGGTCTGCCAGGTTGGCGTCTCCCGCCACCTGCCAGCCGGAGAGATAGATCGCCTCGAGCCCGGCCTTGACCATCTGCACCGCTTGCCCCCCGCTCATGGCGCCGAGGGCGTGTACGTAATCCCCGGCTGGCGAGCATCCCCCAGAGCTTCTCCGCCATAAGCCGGCTGATGGTGTGATCCTCGGCTATCGACCCACGGAGCCGCACCACGTCGGCGGCCGAGTAATCGCGGGTGACCCCGTCCCAGCGCGGGTTGGTGGCCCACTCGGTCTCTAGTCGCCTCCGCTGCTGTTCCTGGCTCATTGCTCGGCTCCGGTATCAATCGATCATCTCGTAGGCGGGGAGGGTGAGGAATTCGGGGAACTCCTCTGCCAGGGCCACCCTGGCGAAAAGGTCCTCCGCTTCGGGGAAGCGGCCGATCTCATATTTCTGGTCGCCAAGGTCACGGCGGAGGGATTCGTCCACCGCAGTGATCGCCTGGCGCACCCGCTCGGCGGTGATCAGCGTCGCCGTCCTCTGTGGAAACGCCGGCGCGGACCCATTGCCACACCTGCGACCGGCAGATCTCGGCGGTGGCGGCGTCCTCCATGAGGTTGAAGATCGCCGCGGCCCCGGTCCCGGATAGCCAGGATGCCAGGTAGCGGATGGCGACGTCGACGTTGGTCCGGAGACCGGCATCGGTGACCGTCCCACCGGGAACCTCGACGCCTGACGAGTGCCGCCGAGTCGGTCTCCACATCGGGGCGCTTCCGATCGATCTGGTTGGGACGATCACCGAGCACGGCATCGAACACCTCGAGCGCAACCGGGACGAGGTCGGGATGGGCCACCCATGTCCCGTCGCACCCATCACCCGCCTCTCGGCTCTTGTCCTCTCGTACCTTGGCGATCGCCTGGTCGGTGACTTCCGGGTCCCCCCGGTTGGGCACGAACGCCGCCATCCCGCCGATGGCATGGGCGGCGCGGTGGTGACAGGTCTTGACCAGCAACTCGGTGTAGGCGCGCATGAACGGGACGGTCATGGTGACCTGGGCGCGATCTGGAAGAACGAACCCGGGGAGGTTCCGGAACTTCTTGATCACCGAGAAGATGTAGTCCCAGCGCCCGACGTTGAGCCCGGCGGAGTGGCTCGCGCAACTCCCAGAGGATCTCGTCCATCTCGAAGGCGGCGAGGACCGTCTCGATGAGCACCGTGGCCCTGATCGTGCCCGGCGGGAGCCCGAGCGCATCCTGAGCGGCGAGGAAGACATCGTTCCACAGCCGCGCCTCGAGATGGCCCTCCAGCTTGGGCAAGTAGAAGTAGGGACCGCTCCCACGTTCCACCGCCCTTCGGGCACAGTTGGCCATGTAGATCCCGAAGTCGAAGAGGCTTGCCGACACCGGTGAGCCGCCGACCTGACATGGCGCTCGGTGAGGTGCCATCCCCGGGGGCGAACCAACGACGTGGCCAGCGTCTCATCGAGCCGGTAGCTCTTCTCGGCGGTGTCGAAGCGAGAGGGTGCGGTCCCAGGCATCGACCAGGTTGACCTGGCCCTCGATGACGTTCTGCCACGTCGGAGCGAGCGAGTCCTCGAAGTCGGCCATGAAGACCTTGGCCCCCGAGTTGAGCGCGTTGATCATCATCTTGCGCTCCACCGGGCCGGTGATCTCGACCCGTCGGTCGGCGAGGTCGGAGGGGGCCGGCGCAACCTGCCACTCGCCCGATCGGATGTCGCTCGTCTCGGGGAGAAATGAGGGGAGCTCGCCGCCGTCGATGGCCCTCTGTCGCTTCGCCCTCTCGTCGAGCAACGACAGGCGAGTGGATTCAAAGGACTGGTGCAACTGCTCGACCAGGAAAAGAGCCTCGGCGGTGAGCACCTCCTCCACTCGGTCTACCCGGTCGCCGCGTCACCTCGATGACACTCATGGGCGGACGGTAGTGAAAAGTTCCGCCTTCGTCTATCCTCATCCATTAGTCTTCGGCAGAAGTTGTGCTGATCTTCACAGGAGGTGCGTGGTGGAGTTACCGGCCGACCGGCTGGTTTTTGGGCAGAGGATCAGGCACCTGCGGCGCACCCGCGACCTGACCTTGGAGCAGTTGGGCCTAAGGCTGGGTCGCCCCGCTTCCTTTCTCTCGATGGTGGAGAACGGCAAGCGGCGGGTGAAGCCGGAGACGATCACCGCCCTGGCCGAAGCGCTCGAGGTGGACCCCCACGTCCTCTTGGAGGATTCGCCCCCCAGCAGGCGCGCCGAACTCGAGATCGAGGTGGAGAGGATCCAGCAAGACCCCCTTTATCAATCGCTCGGCCTCCCCTATCTCAAGCCGGGGGTTCGGGTTCCCGACGACGCCATGGCCCATCTGGTGGCTCTCTATAGGGCTCTCCAGGAACGCGTCCGGGTCCGCCCCGAGACCCAGGAGGAGGTCAGGGTCGCCGCGGCCACGATGCTCGCCGACGCCAGAGCCCACGACGGCTATCTGGCCGAGGTGGAGGAGGTTGCGGCCAAGGCCCTCGCCTCGGCCGGGTACCCGGGGAGCGGCGCCCTATCTCCCCGACATCTCAAGGACCTGGCGGCCGCCTTCGGGTTCTCGGTCAAACTCGCCGCCGACCTGCCGCGGTCGGTGCGCTCGGTGGTGGACATGGCCAACGGCCGTGTCTACATCCCGCAGCGCGACGCCCTCCGCACCCGCGCCGCCCGCTCGGTGGTGCTGCAGACGCTGGGGCACGTGGCCCTCGGCCACCAGACCCCAGGCGACTTCGCCACCTTTCTGAGGCAGCGGATGGAGTGCAGCTACTTCGCCGCGGCGGCGCTGATCCCCGAGAGCGCCGCCGTGCCCTTCCTGGAGGACGCCCGCCGCCGCCGGGACCTCGCCGTCGAGGACCTCAAGGAGGTTTTCTACGTCTCATACGAGACCGCGGCGCGCCGATTCACCAACCTCGCCACCCACCACCTGGGGATACCGACCCACTTCATCAACGCCGACGAGGACGGTCTCATCTGGAAGGGGTACGAGAACGACGGATTCCCCTTCGTCCACGATGCGTACGGCGGCGTGGAGGGACAACGTGCCTGCCGGCATTGGGGAGCGCGAGAGGTCTTCGGCTCGGAGGACAAGTTCGGCGTGCACTTCCAGTACACCGACACCCCGGTGGGCAGCTTCTGGTGCTCCACCCACATTCCCGCAGACCGCACTCCCCACCAGGGGATCACTCTGGGCACCGACTTCGATCACGCCCGTTTCTTCAGGGGGCGTGAGACCGACAGACACACCCGCTCGGGGTGCCCCGAACCGGGCTGTTGCATGACGCTCGCCACCGAATTGACCGAGCGATGGGCCGGGCGTGTCTGGGCCTCATCCCGGGCTCAGAGCAATGTCGTCACCGCCCTCACCGCTTCTCCGATCCCCCAGATCGAGATGGCAGAGATCTACGAGTTCGTCCAAAGGCACGTTTGAGCGACGCGAGAGGTCACGGCGAAGGCCCTTCACTCCGGCGGCATTGCCACCCAGAGGACGATGTAGATCAGGACCTGGGGGCCGGGGAGGAACATCGAGAGGATGAAGATCACCCTCACCAACGTCGTGTCCCACCCGAATCGCTGCGCCAGACCGGCGCAAACCCCGGCGATCACCCGGCCCTGGCGGGGTCTTACCAACGGCGGTGCATCAGCCATGGTTTCCGAGGTTAGAGGCTGTCACCTAGTTGCGGTAGGGTGCCACCAGGTGAGGTTTAGGTGAGCAGGATCGAGGAGACCGCCCTCCCCGGAGTGGGGAAACGGTTCGAGCTGAACACCGAGTCGGGGCACCGGATCGGGGTGATCCGACACCGCACCGGTCGACGCGGCTGTACGTGAACGATGCCGAGGACCCTGACCTTTGCCGCGCCTCGGTCCAGCTCGATGAGGACGAGAGCAACGCTCTGGCTGACATCCTTGGCGGATCACAGTTGGTGCGTGAGTTGGAGAGCCTCCACCAAGAGGTGGAGGGACTGGCGATCGATTGGCTCCGCCTCGAGCCACGATCCCCATACGCCGGGAAGACGATCGGCGACGCCCGGATCCGAACCCGGACCGGGGTATCGGTTGTGGCGGTTCTCCGCGATAGAACGGCTTTCCCGGCGCCCGCTCCCGACTTCGCCCTCGAAGCCGGCGACACCATGCTCGTCGTTGGAACAGTCGACGGCATCGAGCAGGTCATCGAGATCATCGCCACCGGCTGAGCGGTGCCCCACCTCGCCCTCCTGCTGATCGAGCTCGGCGGGGTCACCCTCGTCCTCGCCCTGCTCGCCCGGCTCGGTGCCCGCATCGGGCTCTCACCGATCCCCTTCTACCTGATTGCCGGTCTGGTCCTCGGGGAGGGCGGCATCGTGCCTCTGGTCACCTCGGAGGAGTTCATCGAGGTAGGTGCCGAGATCGGTGTGGTCCTGCTTCTCTTCATGCTCGGTCTCGAGTACTCGGCCGAGGAACTGGTGGGGAATCTGCGCTCCGTGGCGCCCGCCGGGCTGATCGATCTCGCCCTCTGCTTCCCACCTGGTTTCATCGCCGGGCTGCTCCTCGGATGGGGAGTCGTCCCGGCGGTGCTCCTTGGGGGCATCACCTACATCTCCTCATCGGGGATGGTGGCCAAGCTCCTCACCGACTTGGGCTGGCTGGGGAACCGGGAGACCCCGACCGTGCTCTCCGTTCTGGTGTTCGAGGATCTCGTGATGGCGGTGTTCCTCCCGGTGGTGGCGGTGCTCACCGTGGGGGGCGACGCTTTCGGGATCGTGGGATCAGTTGCCCTGGCACTGGGGCTGGTGGCGGCGGTGCTCTTCATCGCCTACCGGGCGAGCGCCCGGCTGAGCGACCTCGCCTTCCACCACAACGACGAGGCCCTGTTGCTCACCGTCTTTGGGATCACCCTGTTGGTCGCCGGGCTAGCCCAGTTGATCAACTTGTCATCGGCGGTGGGGGCTTTTCTGGTGGGGATCGTCCTCTCCGGCCCGGCAGCGGACAAGGTGCGACCAATGCTGGTCCCGCTGCAGAACCTCTTCGCCGCCGTGTTCTTCGTCTTCTTCGGTTTGCAGACCGACCCTGCGGCGATCCCACCCGTACTGCTACCGGCTCTCGCTCTTGCCCTCGTCGTGGGTCTGGCCAAGTGGCTCTCGGGGCGGACGGCGGCAAGACGGGCGGGCGTGGCGGCGCGTGGTCAGAACCGGGCCGGGGTGATGCTCATCGCCCACGGTGAGTTCTCTCTGGTCATCGCTGCTCTCGCCACGGGCACCGCAGTCGCCGCCGACCTGAACGCCCTCACAGCCGCTTTCGTGATGCTGCTCGCCGTCGCCGGCCCGGTCCTCGCTCAGCTCGCCGGCCGCCCGCCGAGGGGTGGAACTCGTCGTTCTCGACCCGAACCGGCATCAGTCCGGGAGGCGACGATATGAGCCGGCTGTGTACAACCGCCGGGGTCCAAACCTCGCCTCCCGTTACTGCTCGCACCATTCCTCGGCATCGTCCCAGAACGAGTCGAGACGCTCGGGCTGTCGCTCGTAGACAGCACGGTCGGCCCGGGCAAGCGCGGCATTGACGGCGTCGGCCACTCCGCACCCTCACCCCGCCAGGAAGAGCGCCGGCTCCTCCAGGTTCTCGATCAACTGGGCCATGAAGCGGCGGCCAAGGCCGCCGTCGATGACCCGGTGGTCGTAAGAAAGCGACAGGGGGATCATCGGTGTCACCACGATGGCGCCATCTCGGACGACAGGCTGATCCTGAGCCCGACCGACGGAGAGGATGGCGGTGGTGCCGTAGGGGATGATCGGCGTGCCGAACCCTCCGCCGACTGCGCCGATGTTGGAGATGCTGAAGGTCTGCCCGGTCAGCTCGTCGGGACGGAGCGTGCGCGCCTTGGCACCCTCGGCCAGCCGGGAGACCTCGCTAGCCAGATCCATCAGCCCGAGCTTGTTTGCATCCTGGCATCGCGCCACGACCAGGCCATCGGGCGTGTCGACGGCGAACCCCAGGTCGTAGCGACTGTGGAGGATCAGCTCATCGCCCTCCAAGGTGGCGTTGAATTCGGGGAACGAAGCCAGCACCGGCAACACCGCCTTGGCCACCAACGCCTCGATCGGCATCGACCGCTGGTGCCGCTCGGCCAGCGCCCGACGCGCCGCCAACAGACGGCCAGCGTCTACCTGATCGAAGGTGGTGACGTGGGGGATCTCCCGCCAAGACTGTGTCATCCGCTCGGCGATTGTGCGGCGCAGCTTGCTCAACCTGACCCGCTCGTCGCCACCCTCCCCTGTGGACCCGTCGGGCTGGGAGGCTGAGACGACGTCGTCGCGGGTCACCCTCCCCCCGGCCCACTGCCGGCGACTGCGGCCAGATCTACCCCCAATTCTCGAGCCAGCTTCCGAACCAGCGGGAGCGCCTGGGGCCGCGCCGACTCCGACGCAGCCGTCGCGCCAAGCACTTCCGCCTCCTCGGAGATGCTGCCCACGATCGGCGCGCCGACCGGCGGGGCGATCTCATTTGGCTCCGTAACCACGGGCTTCTCGGCTGGCGTGTGGCCACCGCCCTCGCCCCACTTCTCCCCCGCCTCACCGATCACCGCCAGCACCGCTCCGACCTCCAGCACGGCTCCAACCGGGGAGCCGTGGTGGAGGACGACCCCTTCGGGGACGGAATCTCCACCACCGCCTTGTCCGTCTCCACCTCGACCAGGGGTTGATCCAGGTCAACCTCGGACCCGACATCTACCAGCCACCTCACCACCTCGGCCTCGGTGAGCCCCTCGCCGATATCGGGGAGCCGGAACTCGTACGCCAACTCAGCCCTCCAGGGTCCGTCTTGCCGCTGTCACGATTCGCTCCACGTCTGGAAGGTAGACGTGCTCGGTGCGCTTCAACGGGAACACCGTGTCCCAACCGGTCACCCGCTGCACGGGTGCCAGGAGCGAATACAGGGCCTTCTCCTGGATGAGCGCCGCCACTTCGGCTCCGACGCCCGCGGTGCGAGGCGCCTCGTGGACGACGACGACCCGGCCGGTTTTCTCGGCGGATCCCACCAGAGAGTCGGCGTCGAGCGGGGCCAAGGTGCGGAGGTCGATCACCTCGACCGACACCCCTTCGCCTCCAAGCTGATCGGCGGCAAGTCGAACTTCGCGCAGCATCGCTCCCCACCCCACCAGGGTCAGGTCGGTCCCGAACCGCTCCATTCGGGCGGGTCCGATGGGCACCGTGAAGGCCCCGTCGGGGACCTCCTCCTTGACCGCCCGGTACAGCCTTATCGGCTCGAGGAAGATCACAGGGTCCGGGTCCTCGATCGCGGCGAGCAACAAACCCTTGGCGTCATGCGGTGTCGCCGGGACCACCACTTTGAGCCCGGGGGTATGCACATAGATGGCCTCGGCCGACTCGGAGTGGTGCTCGGCGGCGCCGATCCCGCCGCCATAGGGGATGCGGATCACCAGTGGGGCGGTGAAACGGTGCCGGCTGCGGTTGCGGATGCGTGACACGTGGCTGATCACCTGGTCGAACCCCGGGTAGGAGAATCCCATGAACTGGATCTCGGCCACGGGGTGGAGCCCGGCGACGGCCATACCGAAAGCGGTCCCCACGATCCCCGACTCGGCAACCGGCGTGTCGACCACCCGCTCCGAGCCATAACGCTCGATGAGCCCGTCGGTGACACGGAAAACACCGCCGGTGCGCCCCACGTCCTCCCCGAGGAGGATCACGCGCTCGTCTTCCTTGAGGGCGCAATCGAGGGCGTCGGTGATTGCCTGTGCCAGGGTGAGCACCGGCATCAACGCGGCCTCGTCGCGCTGCTCTGCGAGGAGCGGGCCGGCGCTGGCGAACATACGATCGAATGGATCGCTCGCAGGCAGGGGCTCAAGGCCCTCGGCGGTGTCCACAGCTCGCTCGATCCGCTCCGATGCGGTCGCTGTCCAACTCTCTCTGCCACTCCTCGTCCCACTGATCCTGCGCCACCAGGTAGAGGCGGACCCGCTCAAGCGGGTCGTGCTCCCGCCATTGCTCCACCTCCTCGGCGGGTCTATAGCGACCCGGATCGTCGGCCGTGGTGTGCGGTCCCATCCGGTAGGTCACCGCCTCGATGAGGGTTGGCCCGGCGCCGTTCCTCGCACTCGCCACCGCCGCTCTCGTGGCGGCGAGTACTGCAAACAGGTCGTTGCCGTCCACCTGATCCCCCGGCATCCCATAGGCGACGGCCTTGTCGGCGATCGTCTCCGCCCGTGTTTGCGTCGCCCGGCCCAGCGAGATGGCGTATTGGTTGTTTTGACAGAGAAAAACCGTGGCGGTGCTGAAGACGGCGGCGAAGTTCATCGCCTCGTGGAAGTCGCCCTCCGACGTGGCACCGTCTCCGAAAGATGTCAGGGCGATCCGATCGCTCCCCAGCACGCGCTCCCCCCATGCCAGGCCGACGGCGTGGAGCATGTGGGCCCCGACCGTGATCGAAGGGGGCATGATGTTGACCCCTTCGGGCGGAGAGCCCGCCCCGCTCGTCGCCGGTGCGCCCCAGTACGAGGCGCCTCCCAGGTGTATCCGTGCATCCACATGAGGGCCGCGTCGCGGTAGGTGGCCACCATCCAGTCGTCGGAGCGAAGTGCCGCCGCCGCCCCGATCTGGGCAGCCTCCTGACCCTCGAACGGCGCGTACGTCGCCAGCCTCCCCTGCTTCTGGAGCGCGGTGCACTTCCGGTCGTAGAGGCGTGCCTCAACCATGGAGGCGTAGAGCCGGCGGGTCTCGTCGAGGTCCACCGGAGCGTCGCCGAGCAGCTCGACCGGCCGGGTCGAGAAGCTGGAGCATGGCCGCAGGAGCGTACCGTTGGGCTGGTCGTGGGTCACCTCAACCCGATTTTGGCGTCATCAAACGCGGCCATTCCCCCTCGAGTGACGCCAAAACGGGTTGTTAGGCGTCCTGGCGGGACCGGGCGTCCTCGAGCTCTTCGGTGGTCATCAGCACGGCACGCGCCTTGGAGCCCTCCGACGGGCCGACCACTCCCCGCTGCTCCAGGATGTCCATGATCCGTCCCGCTCGGGCGAAACCGACCCGCAACTTGCGCTGCAGCATCGATGTGGAACCGAGCTGGGAGCGGACCACCAACTCGGTCGCCTGACGGATCAGTTCGGCGTCCTCGTCGTCATCCTCGGCGGCGGCCTGGGCCCGGGCCTCGGCAGCGGCTTCCTCGATGACGTGGTCCTGGTAGAGCGCCTCGCGTTGGTTCTTCACCCACTCGACGACCTCGTGGACCTCTTCCTCGGAAACCCATGCCCCCTGGATCCGGGCCGGTCGGGGCTCCTTGGCGGTTATCACCAGCATGTCGCCCATCCCGATCAGTTTGTCGGCGCCGATCCCGTCGATGATCACCCGGCTGTCGGTCTGCGAGGCCACGGAGAAAGCGAGCCGGCTCGGGATGTTGGCCTTGATGACGCCGGTGATCACGTCGACTGATGGGCGCTGGGTGGCGATGACGAGGTGGATTCCCACCGCCCGGGCCATCTGGGCGATACGGACGATCGCCTCTTCGACCTCGCGGCCGGCCACCATCATCAGGTCGTTGAGTTCGTCCACGACCACAACGATGTAGGGGAAACGGTCGAACCGGTCGTGGTCGATCTGGTCGGAGTCCCACTTCTCCCGGTAACCGATGATGTCGCGCGCCCTGGCGTCGGCGATCAGGTCATAGCGGCGATCCATCTCGGCCACCGCCCACTTCAGGGCATCGGCCGCCTTCTTGGGGTTTGTGATCACCTTGGTGAGGAGGTGGGGTACGCCGTTGTACTGGCCAAGCTCGACCCGCTTGGGGTCCACCATGATCAGTCGGACGTCCTCAGGGCTGGTCCGCACCAGTATCGACGTAACGATCGAGTTGATGCACGACGACTTCCCCGCCCCGGTGGCACCGGCGATCAGAAGGTGGGGCAGTTCGGAGAGGTTGAGCAGCCGCGGCCTCCCGCTGATGTCCATCCCCAAGCCGACCTCGAGTGGATGGGTGGCTCCGGCGGCCTCGCTGCTGCGGAGGACATCACCCAGCGTCACCAGCCGCCGCTTGCGGTTGGGTACCTCGACCCCGATGGCGCTCCGCCCGGGGATGGGCGCCAGCAACCGGACGTCCGGAGTCGCCAGGGCATATGCGATGTCGTGGGAGAGTCCGGTGACCCGGTTGACCTTCACCCCCGGCGCCAGTTCGATCTCGTAGCGGGTCACCGTCGGCCCGGGGACGATCTTGGTGAGCCGTGCATCCACGCCGTGCTGCACCAGCGTGTCCTCCAGCACCCGGGCGGTCTCCTCGAGTGAGCGTCTGCTCTGCTCCTCGCCTCCGCCCAGCGCCAGCAGGTCGAGCGGTGGAAGGTGGTAGCCGTCGGCATCGCTTGGCCGCCGCGGTGGCGTGTCGGCCGGGGGTCGCTCCTTGCTCTCCCGGTTCGCAGGCGCCTGCCGCTTCGGCCGGGTGGGAGCGGTCGGAGCGGTCTGCACAACGCGGTGCTTGCCCTTGTCGTGGGTCGTCTGTTGGGGTACCGGCACCGTGGCTCGCGCCCAGCGACGGACTCGCCGCACCAACTCGACGAAGCCGAGAGCGAATTCGCGTATCGAACTGCGGGCGACGGCGAGGATCCCTATGGCGCTCACCGCCACTAGCACCACCCCCGCGCCCCACTGACCGACGAGCCGTCGCAGCGGGAACGCCATCAGCGACCCGACCGCCCCGCCACGCTGCGATACGGCCTCGATACCGGCGGACAGCGAGATCGCTCCCGTCATCAGATGGAAGATGCCGAGCGTGCCAACAAAGGTGAGCAGCAGCCCGGCGGCGATACGCCCGTAGTCGTCGCGACGGCGGCCTGCGATCAAGAGCACCCCGAGTACCGCGATTGCCACGGGAACGGCATAGGCCCACACGCCGACGAGAACGCTCAGGACAGACACGATCCCCCGACCCACCGGCCCGGCATGACGGATGAAGGCGAGACCGATCAACACGGCCACGACGATGAGCACCACGCCCCAGATGTCGTCGGCCTGTCGCCCGAAGCGGTTACGGACCCGTTCCCGAAACGCCACGAACAAGGCGGCGGGGGTCCGTCGCACCGTCTTCTTGGCAACCGGGCGCGCCCCGGCCTTGCGTTTGGTGGACACCCGACTCCGCCCCGCTACGCCCCGGCGGGTGGGTGTCCGCTTGGGCATTGGGGAAGACTAGTGGGGGAAACCAGACGGAAGGCGGAAGACGGAAGACGGAAGACCTGGAAAGGACGGCGAGACGGCAGACGGCAGCCAGAACAAGACGGAAGGCGGAAGACGGAAGACGGAAGACGGGAAGTGAAGACACCGAGTCCCCGACCTTGCTCTTTGGGGGGGGTGCCCGAGGGGGGTAGCTAAGCCAGGCGGCGAAGCCGCACCTTCCAATCTGACGGACGACCGCAGGTCGGCCGTCACCCTCGCCCCGGCGGCGAAGCCGTCGGGCGTCTAGAAATGGTCCGAGATGTACTTCTCGCCTTCGTCGCAGAAGAGGGTGACGACGGTGCCGAGCGAAGGCTGCCGCTCCCGGAAGTGCTGCGCCGCCACGTAGTTGGCGCCGGACGAAGGGCCGACGAACATCCCATGACGGCGGGCCAGGTACTTCATCGCCTCCAACGCCTCGTCGCTCTCCACCGGGACGAACTCGTCGACCATGGTCCCGTGTCTGGCCATGATCCCCGGGACGAACCCGTCGGCGATGCCCTCGATGGCGTGATGCCCGATTTCGCCGCAGAGGAAGGTGCACGATTCGTCGGGCTCGACCCCGACCAGCACCACCTCTGGGTTGACGGCGCGCATCGCCTGACCGACCCCGATCAGAGTTCCGCCGGTGCCGATCCCCATGACGAGAGCGTCGGGGGGACGTGGTAGGCCCTCGAGGATCTCGCGTCCCAGCCAGAGCCGGTTCTCCTCTACGTTCCATTCCGAGTCGAACTGCTTGGGCCCCCACCACCCGTCCTGCTCGGCCAGTTCTGCCGCGCGGGAGAGGCCTCGTTCACGTGGAAGTCCCCGATGAGCTCGAGGTCGGCGCCGAAGCCGCGAGATTGCCACCCGCTCCGAGCTCAGCCCGCGCGGCATGACCACGACCATCCGGTACCCCTTGACCGCAGCCACCATGGAGAGGGCGTTGCCCGTGTTGCCGCTCGACGCCTCGACGATGGTGTCGCCCGGATGGAGCAGCCCGGTTTCCTCGGCCCGTTCAACCATGTAGCGGGCAATGCGCGCCTTGACCGAACCCGATGGGTTGAGGAACTCGAGCTTGACCCAGAGCCCATCCAACTCGACGAGGGGGTGTTGCCGATCCCGTCGAGGACGGTGCCGGTCGATCCCACCACGGCCACCATGTGTGGAGGCTAGACCGGGGCGGGATACGGCAGACGGAAGACGGAAGACGGAAGACGCAAGAAAATG
Organism: uncultured Actinomycetes bacterium; assembly: GCA_963758695.1. Classification (GTDB taxonomy): domain Bacteria; phylum Actinomycetota; class Acidimicrobiia; order Spongiisociales; family DATADW01; genus DATADW01. The sequence continues at coordinate 9,551 of CAVWWM010000031.1, read as the reverse complement.
CAGAGGCCGAGCGGTTGTGTGGGTCCTAAACCTCGAGTACCACCGGCAAAACCACTGGGCGGCGGCGGGTCTCGGCTTTGAGGAATTGCGACACGGTGCGGCGGATGGCCTGCTGGAGCTCGGAGGGATCGGTGGGACCGGCGGCCACCAGTTCGGCAACGGTGTCCGCCACCTTGACCCCCGCCGCCTCTAGTAGCTGCTCGGGGTCAGTGACGAAGCCGTGGCTGTCGAGTTCGGGGCCGAGCACGATCTCGCCGGTGGCGAGGCGCACCCCGACGGTAACCACCACCACCCCCTCGTCGGCGAGGTGGCTGCGGTCACGCAGCACCGCATCGCGCACGTCACCCATCTCGGACCCGTCGAGATAGACGTACCCGGCGGGGACCGCCCTCCGCTCCACGATGGTCTCATCGTCGCGCAGGACGATCGAGTCGCCGTCCTCGAGAACGTGGACCTCGGGCACCCCTGCGGTCTGCGCCAGTTCTGCGTGGGCTCGCAGGTGCCGGTACTCACCGTGTATGGGGACCATCACCGAGGCCGAACCACATTCATGAAGGTCGCCAATTCGTCCCGGGCGGCGTGCCCGAGACGTGCACCTCGGCGTTGCGCCCGTGGAAGACGGTTGCGCCGCTGCGCAGCAGCCGGGAAATGACCCTCGAGACGGCTGTCTCGTTGCCCGGCACAGGGGTGGCGCTGATCAGGACCGTGTCTTCTGGCCGCAACTCGATCCACTTGTGCCGCCCCGAGGCCATCAGCGAGAGAGCGGCGAACGGCTCACCCTGACTCCCAGTGGTGATCAGCATCTGGCGGTCGGCGGGCAGGTCGCCCAGGTCGGCGATGTCGCGCTGCCGGTCGGCCGGAATCCTCAACTCCCCCAACTCCGCCCCGACACCGGTGATCCTCCTCATCGAGCGGCCGAAGATGGCGATGTCTCGCCCCGCCGCCAACCCGGCGTCGGCGATCTGTTGGACGCGATGAACGTGCGACGAGAAGCAGGCGGCGACCACCCGACCCGGTGCCTGCTCAACGATGTGCCTGATCGGCTCGGCAAGAGATCGCTCAGATGGGACGAACCCGGGCCGCTCGGCGTTGGTGCTGTCGGAGAGGAGCAGCCGGACCCCTTTCCTTCCCAGGTCGGCGAAGGTACGGAGATCGGTCACCCTCCCGTCGATCGGGGTGGGGTCGAGCTTGAAGTCGCCGGAGTGGACCAACGCTCCCTGGTCGGTGTCGAACACCACGGCACACCCCCTGGGGACGCTGTGCGTCACCGCCACCAGCATGAAGCGAAGTGGCCCTTCCTCGACCCACTCGAGCTCCACCATCGGCCGAAGGTCCACCTCGACGCCGAGCTCCTCGATTCTCCCCCTGGCCACCTCCAGAGATAACTGGGTGCCATAGACGGGGACCTCTATCTCCCTGAGGAAGTAGGCGAGCGCGCCTATGTGGTCCTCGTGGGCGTGGGTGATCACCACGCAGCGCACGTCCTCACGACGGTGCGCCAGCCAACTCCAGTCGGGGAAGACGAGGTCAACACCGAGCATGTCCTCCTCGGGAAACATCAACCCGCAGTCGACCAGGGCGATCTGACCACCGACTTCGATGGCGGCGCAGTTGCGCCCGATCTCGCCGAGACCACCGAGAAAAGTGACCCGAACCCCGTCCAACTCCGGTGGCGGACCCCCTGCGGGGGGATCGGACCTGGATCCGTTCACACGAGCCCGCCTGCACTCACTACGACTGCCTTCACGGTGTCTGCCTCATAGGGCCTGCGCCTTCCCCAACGCCTCCTTGACCAACCCCACGGTCTCGGGACGGGCCGGGACGAGCGGCAGCCGCGGCTCACCAACCGGCTCCCACAGGGCCGCCATTGCGGCCTTGACCGGGATGGGATTTGGCTCGACAAGAGCGAGTCGAACAGCGGAAGCAGTCCGAGATGGAGCCGCTGCGCCTCGGGGATGTCACCCGACGCAGCCGCCCCGACCATCGCCGCCACCTGCGGGCCGGCGAGGTGCGATGCCACCGAGACCACGCCGACGGCGCCGACCGTCATGAGAGGCAGCGTGATGCTGTCCTGCCCCGAATACACCGCCATCCCATCGCCGATCTCGGACACGGTGCGCGCCGTGAACTGAGCATCCTCCACCGCGTCCTTCACCGCCACGATCCGCGGGTGCTCGGCCAGGGCGGCCAGGGTGGAGATCTCGATCAGCCGCCCGTCCTCCCCGGGATGTTGTAGAGGATGACGGGGAGATCGGTCGCATCGGCGATGGCACGGAACTGGGCAATCAGGCCCGCCTGCGGCGGCTTCGAGTAATAGGGAGTCACCGCCATGATCCCGTTCACGCCGGCCGCCGCCGCCCGTTCTGAGAGGTGGATCGACTCTGCGGTGTTGTAGGTGCCGGTGCCGGCGATGACGTGGGTGCGCTCCCCCACTGCCTCGACCACCGTCCGGTACAGCGCCACCTTCTCGTCACCCGACAGGGTGGGCGACTCACCCGTGGTGCCACTGACCACGAGCCCATCAGACCCGTTGGCCACGAGGAATCGGGCGAGCCTCCACGCCCGTTCGTGATCCACTGCCCCCTCGTCGGTGAATGGGGTGATCATGGCGGTGAGCACCCGACCAAAGGGCTCCCCATAATGGTCCATGCATCCTCCATGTGGCTGCGGGGACAACGTTAGATGCGGAGCCGGGGCAGTCGGCACTTTGCCGGGGAAGCCGAAAGCGCGGCGGTACGTTGAAAAGGACAGGATCGCCAGAGAGGTTGGGTTATGCAGTACGTGAAGGACGTCGACCAGGCCGGGTTCTCGCTCGAGGTCGAGGAGCGCTCCCGGCAGGTCCCGGTGGTGGTCGATTTCTGGGCGGAGTGGTGCGGCCCTTGCAAGGTGCTCGGCCCGGCACTGGAGCGGGCCGTCGAGGACCAAGGAGGCGCCGTCGAACTGGCCAAGGTCGACGTCGACACCAACCAGCAACTCTCGATGCGGTTCGGGGTGCAGGGGATCCCCACCGTGGTCGCCTTTCGCAACGGTGAACCGGTGTCACGGTTCACCGGAGCGCTCCCCGAGCAGGCAGTGCGCCAGTGGGTCGAGCAACTCCTCCCGAGCGAGGTCGACAAGGCGGTGGACCAGGCACAACAACTGGCGCTCGATGGAGACACCGCGGGAGCCGAGACGTTGCTTCGTGCCGCCCTGGAGTCCGAGCCCGGTCACATCGAGGCCGGGACCTCGCTGGCCTCGCTCCTTCTGGCCGACACCAAGCCCGCGGAGGCTGAGGAGGTCCTAGAACGACTCTCCCCCACGCCCGAGGTGACCCAACTGACAGCGGTCGCCCGGCTCCAAGCAGGTGGGGCCGAGGACCTCGACACTCTGCTCGATCGGGCCAGACAGCCGGACGCAAGTGACGAGGTGAAATTGGAGGCGGGGCGTGGGCTCGCAGCGCAGGGGCGGCCGGCCGACGCTCTCGAACTTCTGCTGTCGATAGTCGAGGCGAAGGGCGAAGCGGCCGACGAGGCCAGGCAGAGCATGCTCGACCTCTTCAACGTGCTCGGTCCCGACCACCCCCTAACCGCCGACTATCGAAAGAAGCTCGCCACCGCCCTCTTCTGAGAGCGGCGACAAACGGGTCGGCGTCGTCGCCGTAGTCACCCGTTCAGGGGCAAACTGGTCCGAGTGACATACCCTCGCTTCCTCGCCTGGCAAAGGACCGACGTCCACGGGATCGGGCTGGGTCGCGTGGTCGAGCACGATGACGACGTCGTCCTGTCCGGTCGTGAGATCGTTGTCACCCCGGAATACTCCGTCTCCTTCACTCTCATGGTCGGGACCGAATGGGAGTCGGAGAGCCTCGAGGCCGAGGTCTTCGATCAGGGTGCGCTTGCCCAGCAGCCGCCAGTCGTGCGGCTGATTTTCCAGCCGGCAGCCTTGGCCAAGCCCAGTAGGCGGCACGCCCCGCGATAGAGCGCAGCGGATTCAGTCACCGGGCGATTTCTCGAGCACCTCGATCAGCACGTCGACATGGCAAGGCAGGCGGTACGGGCACCAGCAAGCTCAGCCCGGTCGCCTCGCGCAGTGGCTCGAGGAAGGCGCAATTAGCCGCCAGCCGCTCGGCCAACCACACGCGGTAGAGCCGCACTGCCTCCGCATCGTTGACCGGCGAGCGCACCTTGGGGGCGCAGGGATTTGCCCAGCGCGTCGGCTTGGCCACGCTCTTGGCACCAGGCGGCAGCCGCCAGCCGCGGCGACGCGACAGGACCACGCGGGTGGGCGCCATCAGATGATCTCCCAGGTTTCGCTTCATGACAGACCCAGCTCGCGGGCCGTGTGCCAGACCCAGCCTCGCTTGTAGCCGCGGGCCGTGGCGATGAGCTGCAGGTGCGCGCGGCTGCGTGCCAAGCCGAGCAGCTCGCGGTAAGGGCGCTCTGCCATCATCGCCTCCATGATCATCTGCTCGTCGATCTGCCGAAGTGCACCGGTCAGATCCTCGTCGATCGTCCCGACCGGCGGGCAGTAGCCGCAGGCTGGGCAGACACGCTCGGCAAATGCGCATGGCAGCTCCGCAGGCCTGGCAGGTCTTCACCGGTGCTTCGCCAGGCGGACCCTTCGGCTTCCCGTCCAGCGTCCAGCGCGGCTCCATCTCGGGCAGCCCGTGGCGCTTCAGGTTGCCGCCATAGTCGAACACCAGCGCCTGGCGCCGTCAGCCTTGGGGCGCAGCACCCGGCCAACTTGTTGCCGGAAGAGGGCGCGGCTCAGGGTCGGCCGGAGCAGGATCGCCACGGCTGCTTCCGGCGCGTCGAACCCCTCGGACAGCAGCTCGCAGCTGGAAAGCACGCCAGCTCGCCGGCAGCGAAGGCGGCCAGGATACCGTCGCGTTCGGATGGCGCATGGTGCCGTCGACCGATGCGGCTGGGATGCCAGCCTCGTTGAACGCTTGCGCCACGGCCTCGGCGTGGGCCACGGTGCAGCAGAACGCGAAGGCGGGCCGCCCGTCGCCGAGGTCGCGATAGTCCGCGATGGCGGCTCCGGTGACCGGCAGCCTCCATCATCAACTTCGCGGCAGCCGCGGCGCTGTAGTCCCCGCCGACGCGCCGCAGCGAGCGGAGGGCGTTCTCGGCACCGGGGCGGGCATAGCAAACGGACGGGGCGAGGTACCCGGCTGCGACCAGCTCCTTGACCGTGGGGCCCGGCACCAGCACGTCGAACACGTCGCGCAGGCCGCACCCGTCCAGGCGCTCAGGGGTGGCCGTGACGCCCAGCACCCGGGCAGCCGGCAGGCGCTCCAGCACCTTGCCCCAGGTGCCGGCAACGGCATGGTGGGCCTCGTCGATCACGACCAGGTCGTACTCGAGCACCAGCGCGGGCGGACGGATAGGGTCTGGACGGCGGCGACGGTGATCAGCGGCTCGAGGTTCGCGGCCTTGCCGGCGACGATGTAGCCGCAGGCGACGCCGAAGCCGGCCAGCTTCTCTGCGGTCTGCCGGACCAGCTCGCGGCGGTGCACGAGGATGATCGCCCGCTTGCCCTTGGTGGCCACCGAAGCGGCGATGGCGGCGAACAGGACCGTTTTGCCCGAGCCGGTCGGCGCCACGTACAGCACCCGGCGGGCGGCACGCATCGCTTCCCGGCAAGCCGCGATGCCTTCGTGCTGGTAGGGGCGCAGCTCAATCATCGGGGTGCAGCAATGCCCAAAACATGCAGCGTTGGCATTGCTGCACCGGCGTGAGCCAGCTTGGCAGCGTAGCCCCCCTACTACACGTAGTGTAGGGGGGCGTGCGCTGCACGCCTTTGGCGGGGAGGTCGCTGCAGCAATGCTCTGGGCTAGCATTGTGCGATCCCGAAGACTGCGCGCCGGTATGCGTCCCGGAATGAGAGGGGCATGTTGGCCTTGATGCGGCCATCCCGGAACAGGTCGTGCATCGCGGCCGTCAGATCCTTGGCCGTGAAGCCCTCGGCTAGCCCGGCAGCTTTGACTACCTTCGGGGCGAAGTTTCGGGCGCATTCGCCATGCGCGGTGCCGCGGTGCTGCCCGGTCAGGGTGTCGAGCGCGTCAAGGAAGGCTTGGCAAGCTTGGCCGCGGCGCATTTCCCTGGCGAGGTGGTCGCCATAGGTGCCGGTTTCCTGGTGTTTGAGACGGAAGCCGCCGCGGGGATCCACTGGTTCCAGATATAGCGCCGGATCGGCAGCGGCCGTCCGGCGAGGTCAGCCATGCTACTGGGGGCCAAGGGCAATTCCGGGTGCGCAGTGCCTTCCCCGCCGGCGGGTTTCTTCTCTTCCTCTTCGACCGGCTCGCGAGCCCGCTCGATCTGGCGTGCCACATACGCGCGCGGCCCATGGCCTTTCTGGTCGGCGACGTGAGCATGGATCGGCAGATCGGGGTTGAGCAGGATACCGGCGATCTGATCGTCGGAGGCATCCGCGCGCACGAGCGCACACACGACGGCCCAAATAGCCTTGGAGCGGTCGTCGCGATATTCCTCGGCCTCTGGCCCTTCCCGGATCAGGCGCCGTGCCCAGACGGGCAGCTTCTCGCGAAGCTCGGCCGGCAGGTCGTCCAGGGTTAGTAGCTGGATGTCGTCGCCGAGGTCGACCCGCTCGCCGGCACCTTCCTTGGCTCGCCTTCGATCCGCCCGAAGTCGTCGAAATCATAGATGCGATCGGGATGGTGCTCGATGCAACGAGCCAGGACGGGCACACGGCCATTGCTTCTTCTTTTTCTTGCCCGGCCAGTTGATCGTGCCGGGCACGCGCAGGATCCGATCGCAATTCCAGCACTGCATCGGCGTCGAGTTGCTTCGCGAGCCAGCGGTTGCGGGCCTCGATCTCGGCCTTGTCTTCGATCGGCTCGGCCAGTGCCCAATAGAGGTTGAACCCGCCGCCACTTGCGACGATCGTCGTCGGCGGCGGCACTTGTCCGTTCAATTGGCCGCAGATCGGCCACGCCGTCGATGTCGGCCCACAGGGGATGCGTCCGCGCCACGTCATCCTTGGTGGCCTTCTTGCGCAGCGTGCCGGTCGCCTCGGCAGGCATCCAGTAGATGTTGCGGTTGGGGTTCTGCCGCGTGATCCAGGCTGTGACTGCGTGGGCCTGGTAGAATGTCTCGGTGGTCGTCGGCCCATCTGGCGCGATCGCGGTCAGGATCCATGGGCCACCGGGGTGCAGCAGCTCGAGGAAGGCAATCGCGGCCTTGGGATCGGGCACCAGGTCGGCGTTCATGCTTGATCGCCCCGGTCGGTAAAGGCGCCCCCAGCGGCCAGCCGGTCACGGGTGACGATCGGGTCTGGATTATCCCGATCGGTGGGGCTACGCTGCGGCAGGTTTCGCGGCCGGCGAACCTCCGCAGCGTAGCCCCCGCCGGGGCGGCGTTCTGCGTTGTGGGGCATGGATCAGGCCGCCTTGCCACCGAGGTTGCGGGCCGACCGAAGGCGGATCAACCGCCGCTTTACAACCTTGATGCTTTCGAACGTGCCGGCAGCGATCAGCTCAAAGATCTTGGTCTTACCAAGGTTCGTGACGCGCCGCGTCTGCGAGACCGTGATCCACTCGGGCTCAATCCCGACTGGGAGCGATTTTGGCTTCATGCGCTTTCACCATCGCATTCACTCGCCGCCACGTCGGCGCGCGATGGTTCGCAACAATACGTATAGGGCCGCTACGCGCCACAATGGCCTAGACGCGTAGCCTAGGCGGTAGGTTACGCTAATCCTGACTGAGCTTGAGCTTACGTGCTCGGGCGCGGCGACGCCGGACGGCCGAAACCGACAGCTTATTCCAAGTTGCAACTAGCTCGGCCCTGAAGTGCTCCTTTGACTCGAACCTCTTGGCATAATTGAAGTCCAGAGCCGTCCATGTATCAGTATTGTCTGCAGCAGCGGCGACGAAGGCATTCCAACCTGGACAACTTAGGCCAATCGCTCCTGCGACCTTGGTCAACGCTTGCTCCGCGTCGTCGGGCCGGCGCGCACTGTTATGGTAATCGGAGTTGATGCTGAGTATTGCTCGCGCGATCCGTGCGAGTTCACCTCCGCCCATTCCGGCGGGCGTTGGTCTTTTCTCCAGCCGTCCAAGGCGCCCAGCATCGCGTATATGGGGTTGCCGGTCTCGGCGAAAGCGCCTTCCCAGGCGATCGTCGCCGCATCCTCCAAAGGCTCACTCATCGGCCAAACGCCACGATATTGGCGTTGGCCTCACCGGTGACGACGCGCTCGACATGGTCGGCCCACCGTTGAAGCGCCGCACGCTTCTCCTGCGAATACAGCGCTCTATTATAGGTGCCGGCCACGCCCGCTTTGTGTCCACTGACATGATTGACGATGGCCTCAATAATGTGCGGTTGAATACCTATCTCGGCCATGCCGGTTACTGCGGTGCGGCGCAGGTCGTGCAGTGTCCAATGAGGCAGGCCGAGCGGTTTAGCGAAACTGTCCCTGCAGTCTTGCCACACCAGCACGCCGGTATCCTTCGGACCGAACACATGGATGCGGCTGGATTCGTATCGCTTGCGAAGGATCGCCACGGCCTGCGGCGACAAAGGCACCGAATGCAGGCGGTCGTTCTTGCAGCGCTCGGCGGGCAGGATCCAAAGCTCACGGTCGAGGTCGATTTCCGACCAGCACATACCGCCGACTTCGCCGCGACGCTGGGCCGTGAACAGCAGCAACTTCACCACATCGCCGAAGAAGCTGGTACCGGGCGCGGCATCGGCGGCCAGCCAAATGGCCCGCAGCTCAGCCGCGCTCAGCACGCGGTCACGGCTCGCCGCTTCGGCTGGCGGCTTGATCCCGGTCGCCGCATGCCGCTCTAGGAGCCCGCGCTCGACTCCCATGAAAGACACGCGCTCAAATGACGCAGGAGCTGGATCGCGGTCCTGCGGCCAGCGTACGGCTCCAGCACGGCGACGATCTCGCGGCGCGTCAGTTCGTCGGCCGGACGATCGTGAAGGGGTCGCCACTGGCCACGCAGATACATTCTCGCTACCCGCAACGACGCCAATCGCAAGCGCTTCTCGGCATCGGTCAGGTAGGCTTCGGCCACCGCGCCCAGCGATCTTGCCTTGGCGTCCTCCGCATCCTTGCGGGACTTAACCGCCGCCGCGCGGCCAACTGCGACTACATCCACGCCACCGGCAGCGCCGGAACGGATCTCCGCAGCTCGGAGCCGGGCCAGCTTCAGCGGCAATTTGCCGGGAGTGATTTCTGGCGAGCCACGCCCGCGACGCGATATCGGACGACCCAGCTTCGCTTGCCGGATTGGACGCGGATGCCGAGCCCAGGCGCGTCGTCGTCCCACTCCACTCGGTCGGTATCGAGCCCGATGCCGTCCACCAGCTTTGAGTTATCCGCATCCTAGTCACTCTCCAGCGACACCTAGTCACGAACTTTCGCGAACATCTGCGAACTCTGGTTAGGAGTTGTAGCGGTACAACGCCTGTGTTGACAAGGGTTTTTGCGTTCGCAACGGTTCGCTAGTGACCGCGAGCAGCTAACGGAAAATTAGTGATAGCCCGGTACCTCGAACGCGGTTGGGCCAAGCCAGAGCGGCGCCTTGCGCACGGCGC
>CAVWWM010000030.1:0-42567 GCA_963758695.1 uncultured Actinomycetes bacterium | reverse complement strand
CGGCAACAGAACGTTCTTGGTGGAAGCCAGCGCCTTGAGCTTGAGGTAGCAGGCGTAGGTCTCCGCCTCCGCCTTGCGCCAGGTCGGGAGCGGCGTCCATCCACCAACCAGACGAGTAGTGGTCCGCCATGTAACAGGTGAGCAGCTTGGCCCCGCTCGGCGCCATCCACTCGAACTCGGTGGGGAATTGGACACGGGGCGGCCGTCCGATCGGGTCTCCGAGCAGGCCAGGTCGGGGGTGGGCGGCATCCGGTGGGCCCCCAGGCATGGAAAGGGCCGCGGGCCCACGAGCTCGAGGTGAGGCCGGCGGAGGCGGCAAACCCGGGGAACTGCGGATCGTGGCCAAAGGCGTCGAGCTGCCAGGCGGTGGCGGGTTGCCCCATGCACGTCGCGCTGATAGCACACCCCGTAGACCAGGTTGCGGATCGTGGTCTCGGCAGCAGTGAGATTGGTATTGGGCTCGTTGTAGGTGCCCCCCACCAACTCGAGCCGCCCCTCGTCGAGCAGTTGTCGCATGTAGGCGCGGTCCTCGGGGGCGCATCCCAGTACGGCTTGAGATAGTCCAGCTCGGCGAGCACGAAGGCATAGTCAGGGTCGCGGCGGGCGGCATCGAGGTGGGCCGCCACCAGCGGGAAGCCCGGTGACTGGTAGTCCTGCTTCCCAACGCTGTCCGTCTTCACCCAGCTCTCGGTGTAGGCGGCCTGGGTATTCCACCACACCGGGTCGTAATGGAAATGGGGGATCATGAACACCGTCCAACCGGGCTCCTCGACCACGAGGTCGAAGGAAAGCCGGCCTCGGTCTGACCCGCGGCCTCCAACACCGCCTCGGCCGGGATCTGCTCCCCCGGCGGCATGCGCCATCACGGCGACCGGCACCTCGACCACGACCTCCGCTCGCCGGAGTGGCAGGAACATCGACCGGCCGGGCGTCGTGCAGCCGGTCCCCTTCCACCCGCAGAAGTGCGGATCCCTAGGTTGGCGGAGAAAGGTACCCGCACCACCTGGAGCGGGCGATCCCGTGAGCCGGTGAACAGATCTGTGGACTCGGCGGCGACGATGGTCATCGAACTTCCTCAGGTGCCATTTTCTCGGCGGGCCGTACGTACCATGGCGCGCGATGGAAATGCTCGAGAGCCGGGCCTATCGGTTGGCGCTTGGGTTCACCAGACTGATTCTGCTCAACCTGGCCTGGGCCGTCACCTCTTTGCTGTTGGTGACGTTCATTCCCGCCACCGCCGCCATGTTCGGGGTGGTGAGGGAGTGGCGCCGGGGAGATGTGCCGAACGTCTTTCTCACTTCGTCCGCCACTTTCGGGCCAACTTTCGCCAGGCGTTCGGCGTCGGTCTGATGTGGCTGTCACTCCGTGGTGCTCATGCTCGACTACCGGCTGATCCGGACAGTTGCCTGGAGCCGCGCAACTGCCAGTCTTCGTATTTATATCGATCATCGCCATCGCCTTCGCCCTCACCTCGGTATACCTCTTCCCGGTGATGGTCGAGTATGAGGCGATTGGAAGACGCTGATCCGCAATTCGTTTCTGATCTCGATGAGTCAACTGCACACCTCTATTGCCGCAATAGCGGTGCTGGCGGCGATGGGCTTCCTCGCCGTCCGGCTTCCCGTCACCCTGATGGTTGTGCCGAGTGGCGCCGCCTATCTGGTCCACGCCATCTGCAGCCGCGGGTTGAGACGGGTGGAGCGACTGAAGAGCACGGCTACTTGACGCTCCCCAGGGTGATCCCCTCGACCAGCATCCTCTGAAACAGGAAGAAGAAGATGACGATCGGGATCACCACCAGGGTCGTGGCCGCCATCAGCAGGTTGAACTGGACGTTGGCGCCGAATGGAAGAAATTCAGCCCGATGGCCAGGGTGTACTTGGCCTCCTGCTGCAAATAGATCAGCGGGCCGAGGAAGTCGTTCCAGGCGTGCAGCACGGCGAAGATGCCTACCACCCCGATGGCAGGCAGGGCCGTGGCATGATCACCCGGAAGAAGATCCGGAACTCGCAGGCGCCATCGATGCGCGCCGCATCCGAGATCTCGTGGGGGATCTGCATCAGGAATTGGCGCATGAGGAATATCCAGAAGGCCGAGCCGAAGAACATCGGCACGATCAGTGGCAGAAAGGTGTTTATCCACCCCAGTCGGGCAAAGATGTCGAAAAGGGCCACGATCAACACCGGGAAGGGGATGAAGACCGTAGCCAGCACGATGTAGAAGACCTTGTCCCGCCCGGGCCAGTCGATCCGCGAGAAACCGTAGGCGATGATGGGGTTGGAGATGACCGAGCCGACACGGTCAAGGCGGTGATGATGAGGTGTTGCGGAAGTACGGCCAAAACGGGATGGACTCACCGCAGTCCCGAAGTTCGACCAGACCAACTCGTGCGGGAAGAAGGTCGGGGGGGAGGCGCCCATCTCCTCGGTGGTCTTGAGCGCGGTGGCGACCATCCAATAGAAGGGAAAGACGAACAGGACGAGACGACGATGAGCACGACCCGGGACACCTACCCCCCTGGCCTTCCGCCCCGACGCCCCCTCACTCCTCGAGTGCGCCAGGCGGCGTCTCGATCTTGCCGATGTCGCCCATTATCCCACCGTCTCGTAGTGGACCCACCGCCGCGACCAGCGGAACACCACCATCGCCAGCAGGAAGGTGATGATGAACAGCACCCAGGCGATGGCGGAGGCATACCCCATCTTGCTGTAGCGAAAAGCGTTGAGATAGAGGTAGTGCACGTAGAAGAGGAGGGATTGAGCCGGATCCCCCACCGAGTTGCCGATGATGTAGGCCTGGGTGAAGACCTGTAACCCCAGGCTCAGCCCGAGGATCATGTCGTAGAGGATGATCGGGGTCATCATCGGCAGCGTGATGTTCCAGAATTTGTTCCAGACGCCGGCGCCGTCGATCATCGGCGGCCTCGTAGAGGGTGATCGGGATGCCTTTCAGCCCGGCCAGGAAGATCATGGCGATCTGACCGGCGCCGAACTGGGCGAGCATCACCAGGCCCAGCTTGGCTGTGGCAGGGTCACCGAACCAGTTGATCTTGGGAACGCCGAAGATACCCATGAACCGATTGAAGATCCCTGTCACCGGGTCGAACAGGGCGAGGAAAATGAAGGAGAGGGCGAAAAACGGCATCACCGAGGGCAGCACAGTGAGGATCGGTAGATGCGCACCTCCGGCAACGGGCGGTTCATGGCTATGGCTAGCCCCATCGCCACGGCCACGCCGATCGGCACCGCCAGCAATGTGTAATAGAGAGTGTTGTAGAGCGATTTCCAGAAGAGGTCGTCGGTGAGCATCCGCTCGTAGTTGCCCAGTCCGATCCATTTCGGCTCACCGAAACCGGAGTACCGGGTGAAGCTGATACGGATTGTGTAGTAGATCGGGTAGGCCATAAAAGCCAGGAAGCCGAGGATCCACGGGCTGATGAAGAGCAGCCCGGTCTTGAGGTTCCGCCGCTCCGTCTTGTGCAGCGCGGATTCGGTTCTCCGGTGGCGCTGCTGCCGTCTCGGTCGCTGTCGCCAATTAGTCCTCTCCGTCAGCCCTCGACTGGCCGGGAGCGGACGGCGGCTCCCGGCCGTGTCGTCCTGCCTCCAACCCTCCTATTTCTTCTCGGCCTCTCGTCGCTCAGCCGCCGCAGAAGGGATCGAGCTGCGCCTGCACTCTGTCCTGCACCGCCTGCAGTGCCTCGCCCGGCTGCGCCTCGTTGAGATAGTTGGCGCTCCAAGCGGCGGACAACTCGTCCCAGTACAGCGCCCCCACCGGCAGCGGTGGCCGGTTATAGGCTGAGGGCAGCAGATCGGCGAAGAACTGATGCTGCTCATCGAGCAGGCCTTCCTCGGCTAACAAGGTCTCGATTGTGGGGAGGTGGCTGGTCTCCGAGGCGTAGGTCCTCTGACCCTCCTCGCCGGCGATGTACTCGATGAACTCCCAACCGCCCTCCGGGTTCTTGGCCCCTTCAGGGATCACCACCGACCAGCCGCCCGCCCAGGTCGAAGACTCCATCCCCGCGTCCGGGACCGGGAGCATGGTGATTCCGTAATCCATGTCAGGGGCGTATTGCGCCATGTTGGCGATGTTCCAGTCCCCGGTGATGAGAAAGCCGACCCGCTCCGTGAAGAACGGCTCCTGCGCCGGCGGGAGGTCAGCCACCTGGTCGGAAGCCGAGAAGGCCGCCACCTTGTCCACGCCAAGCTCGGTCCACCAGTCGTAGACGTACTGCCAGGCCTCTACGTTGGCTGGGTCGGTGGGTGTGACCTGGCAGGCCTCCTCGTCGTAGAAGTCGGCGCCCCACGAGAACCCGTAGGTGTAGTGCCACGCCTGGCTGCCCGCCCACGTCTGCGCCGGGACGATTCCCAGGCGGGTGTAGTTCCCGCCTTCCTCGACGTTCAACGCGTTGGCCATCTCCTTCAACTGGTCCCAGGTGATGGGGCCGTTGGCCGGGTCGAGCGGTGCCGTGTCGACGCCGGCCTCTTCGAGCATCCCGCGGTTGTAGTACAAGGCCCTGGTGTCGGTGTCGGACGGGACCGCGTAGGGCACCCCGTTGTAGCTCGCCTCGTCGGCGGCGAACTGGATGTGGCCGGCCAGGGGATCATCGGAGTACTGGGTGAGATCCTCGATCAGCCCGTCAGCCGCCCGCTGGGCGACGGTGAAGCGGTCCAGCAAGTAGACGTCGGGGCCGGTGCCACCTCGAACCGCGGTGATCAGCTGGGTGGCCTCGGTCTCGGCTCCGGTCACCTGCACCAACTCGACCTGGGTGCCTCCCAGTGCATTGAAGTTATCCGTGATGTTCTGCAGAGACGTCAAATCGGGCTCTCCATGGCTGGTCCAGAAGACCACGTCGCCACCGGCAGATGCTCCTGCGGTCGTCTCAGTCCCGCCGGCAGCAGTGGTAGCGGTCCCACCAGCCGCAGTGGTAGCGGTCCCACCAGCCGCAGTGGTAGCGGTCCCACCAGCCGCAGTGGTATCGGCCGAGTCGGAAGGTCCGCAGGCGACCACCAACAAGGCGAATACGGCCATGAATGCCCAGGCCGTTCGATTCCTCTTCGACACGTCGCCTCCTTCGCCTCTTCTGCTCCTCGGATGAGGAGTCCCAAGATCACAGTCCGCACCGTTTCTTTGGGCGGCACCTCGGAGGCGAGGGCGACTGGCCTATCCGGGGCTCTGGCCGCCCCGACCCCGCTATGCCGTCGGTCGTCGACGATACACGGTGGTTTCGGAATTGGCGTCGCTGAGAGACCCCGATTTTGCGAAATGCCGTCTCACGTTCGGAGCGCGCTGCCGGTCTCAAAAATTGCCCGTCGCCTTGCTTTTCTACGCGTCTGGTGCGGTAATCAGAGCCACATATGCACATCGGAGTCATCGGCGCCGGCGGGATGGGCAGCCGCCATATTGAGAACCTCCGTTCGATCGAGGGCATCGAGGTCACCATCACCGATGTCGACCTCGCCCGGGCATCGGAGGTCGCAGGGCCTGCATCGGCGGTTACCGAAGACCCATACCTTCTGATCGCCGATCCGTCGATCGATGGAATCGTCATCGCATCCCCCGACCACACCCATGCCGACTACGCCATGGCCTGCATCGAGGCGGGCAAGCGGGTATTGGTCGAGAAGCCATTGGCCGAGACCACACATGACGCCCAACTGGTCATGGAGACGGAGGCTGCCACCGGCCGCCGGCTGATCCAGGTGGGATTCATGCGCGAGTTCGATCCGGAGCACGAGGCGCTGCGGACCCAGATAGAACGAGGCGCCATCGGCCGGCCGATCCTGATCCGTTGCACCCACGCCAACGTCGGAGCTGGGGCAACCCCCACGGACGCTTTCGTCCGATCCGCCGTCCACGACTTGCATACCCTGAGGTTCCTCGACCGGCCAGGAGATCGAGGAAGTGGTGGTGCAGACCATCGCCGCCCAAGAAGGCGTCGATTTGATCCGGTTGGCCACGATCACCTGCCGAATGGATTCGGCGCTGGGAACCATCGCCCTCGACCTGGCCTCTGAATACGGCTACGAGGTCCAGGTGGAAGCGACCGGCGAGAGCGGAATGGTGCGCACCGCAATGACGGGGGATCGTCGGCAGTCCATCACCAGCGGAACCGACGACCCCACGGTACCGGCCGATTGGCTCGACTGGTTCCAAACCGCATACCGAAGGGAGATGCAAGCGTGGATCGCCTCCCTTTCGTCACCCCGACCTGTTGGCCCCTCCACTTGGGATGGCTACGCGACGGTGGCCGCCGCCACTGCCTGCGTCGAGTCGGCCAGGATCGGCCGGCCCGTCCAGGTCGAACTCATCCCCCGCCCGAACTGAGTGTTGGGCCGGCTGCCTCCCCCGGCGAGGGGGAAGGGCGCGAGCCGAGCGAGCGGAGGGGTTGGTTCGTCACCATGGGGAGTTCGGCAGGCCCCCTACCCGCCGCTACCCAGTGGGGCCTTTCCCCCCTCCAGGTTCAGTCTCTCCCCCATCCGCCTCGACGAGCCGGCCGCGGCGCCGAGCACCGGCCAGGGAATCCAGAACAAAAGATGCAGGACAACGAATTGGGGCGAAGCCGGATCGAGGACCGCGTCGACGCGATCGATTGCCACTTTCGGAGCGTCACCGTCGAGGAGGTAGACACCGGCGACATCGTGCCAGTAACTCGCTTCAACCATCGACACCGCGAGCATGCCGGCAAGGCCGGCGAGCAGAGCAACCCATCCGATTACAACCCCGGTGAAGAACGAGCGCGTGATCAGTGCCATTACAAGGGCCAGTGCGAACAACACGACCACCGGCATGAGGAGGGTGAATCCCATGATCCCGCCTCTGCCGCCCGCCAGCGAGGCGCGTGACACCACGAACGTGCCCGCTGCGAAGAGGACCATCGAGCCGACCACCACGAGTCGCAGCCAATGGCGAGTCCCAAGGCCGATTGCTGGTCTGGCGCAGCCGATGGCGAATCGGCGCCGTGCCGACCGGCCATCGAGGCTGGCCAACTCGGCGCGCAGCGCAGCTCCCCAATCGGCGCCGGAGTCTGAAGGCCTGCCGTGGAATCGTCGAGGATGCGCTCAGGCCAATCTCGCCCAACCGGATCGGCGCGAAATCGGTGGACGATGAGGGCGGCCGCAATCGCCATCGGAGTACCCACGACGAGAGCAGCGAGGATGAACTGTGGGATCCGCTCGGCGGCGTCTGGTGGAGAAAAGGTCACAGCCCACAACGCGGCCGGAGTGAAGCTGCACACCGCTACCACAGCCATGCGGGTCACCTGCGCCCGATTCAATTCGCTCCTCCCAACGTAGGAGACGGTGTGTCGAACGACACCCCACGGGCATCCAGGTCATGGCGGCGGAGGTGGGTGACAAGCTCGGCACCCTGGGAGGAAAGTCGGTACAAGTGCCGGGGCGGGCGACCTGACGGAACATCCCGCTCCCACTCGGTTTCCACCTGCCCCCGCTCGGCGAGTCGGATCAGGATCGGGTACACGGTGCCTGCCTTCAGCCCAAGTGATCGGCACAGGTCGTAGCCATGCCTCCAACGCGACGGCTCCTCGGCGAGGGCTAGGAGCAAGGCAATCGTCTGTGGGGAGGGGCGCCTGTCACGCTTCACTCTCAGCAGTCTATCTAGATAGAGTTAGTAACCACGAACTTCGATCAGGATTTAGCGCCGTTGACCGAGGGACTCGACCAGCCGTTTGCCGCGGCGAGTACCGCTGCCTCGGTACCGGCTCGCTAGTGGGAGGTACCTGCCCGGACGGTATCGCCGACGGCATGACTTACAAGAAATTCCGTGAGCCGCTCCCCCGATCGCCTTCCTCTGACCATGAGCAGTCCCAGACGAACCTGGCCTTCAGCACAATGAGCTTCATCGAAGAATTTGACGTGCCGACGAGGTGAGCGATTCGCACGAAGGCAGGCTGCTCGACCGCTAGCGTGCTGGTTTCGTGCGGTTCCGTCTGCTTCCGGCCGACGATCGGTTCTTCCAGCTATTCAACGATGCTGCGGAGAACGTTGCCGAATGCGCAAGGCGCCTGCAAGAGTTACTCGACGGACGAGAGGACGGTCTCGAAGCCGTCGTCGCGTGCGAACAGCGCGGTGACCAGTTGATCAGGGACATCTTGCGGCGACTCAACACGTCCTTCGTCACACCGTTCGATCGTGAGGACATTCACGCCCTGGCCGAGCAACTGGACGATGTCGTCGACGATGTCATGGAGGTCGGCTACCGACTCGAACTGGGGACCCGCGACGTCGCCGCGATGCCAGAGCTGAAGATGCAGGCTGATCTGCTCGTCCAGATGGCCGACTCGACGGTCGCCCTCGTCAAGCGTCTGCAGTCGATGAAGGGAACTGGCCCTCATCTCGATGCGGTCGACCGTCTGGAGTCCGAGGGCGACACAGTGTTCCGGATGGCGCTTGCACGGCTCTATTCGGGCGAGCTCAAAGCCTCGGCCGTGCTCTATTGGAAGGACGTCGTGGAGGCTTTGGAGGATGCGCTCGATTCGCTCGAAGACGCCTCCGACGTCATCGAGGGCATCGTCCTGAAGCACGCCTGAGCATGGACGAGTTCGTGGTCGTCGTCGTCATCCTGATCGCGCTCGCCTTCGACTTCGTCAACGGCTTCCACGACGCCGCCAATTCGATCGCCACCGTGGTTTCGACCCGGGTCTTGTCCCCCCGATTGGCCGTGATCTGGGCGGCGTTCTTCAACTTCGTTGCATTTCTGGTGTTCGGCACCGTCGTCGCCGCCACGATCGCCACCGGGGTGGTCGAGCCCGAGGCGCTCACGATCGCTGTCATCTTCTCGGGATTGATCGGGGCCATCGGCTGGAACCTGATCACGTTCTATCTCGGGCTGCCGACGAGCTCATCACACGCGCTGATCGGAGGGATCGCCGGTGCGGCCGTCGCCAGCGCCGGCTTTGACGTGCTCATCGCATCGGGCCTGCGCACCATCGGTGTGTTCATCATTTTGTCTCCGCTGCTCGGGCTTGCCTTGGGTCTGCTCCTCACGATCGGGTTGATGTGGGCGGTGCACCGCTACCAGAACACCGAACGGCTCAACCGGGGCTTCCGGATTGGTCAGCTCTTCTCCGCAGCGGCGTTCAGCCTCGGTCACGGTGGCAATGACGCGCAAAAGACGATGGGGGTGATCCTCGCCCTGCTGATATCGGCGGACTACTTGCCAACGGGTTCAGACGTGCCTCTCTGGGTCGTGCTATCCGCGCATCTGGCGATCGCTTTGGGGACGCTCACCGGCGGCTGGCGGATCGTCAAGACGATGGGATCGAAGATCACCCGCCTCCAACCGGTCGGTGGCATGGCAGCTGAGTTGGGCGCCGCATCCACTTTGTTCTTCGCCTCGGCCTCGGGCATTCCAGTGTCCACCACCCACACCATCACCGGTGCCATCGTCGGCGTCGGCGCCAGTCGCCGCATGTCGGCCGTTCGCTGGGGAGTCGCCGGGAATGTCGTCTGGGCGTGGATCCTCACCATCCCGGGCGCCTGGCTGATCGCCACCGTCACCTATCTGATCGTGGCAGCATTCGGCTGATGGACCGGCGCGCCCTGTTCTTTCTCGGTGCCGCCATCGTGTGCGCCGTGCTGATACCGATCACCGAAGCGGAGCAGCGATGGGTCCCGATCAGTCTCTCGATCGTCTATACGCTCTTGGCGTTGGCGTCATGGGCCGACCACCGCAGCCGTCGCCACTTGGACCACGATCCTGACCCATGATGATCCCGGCCCGCCCATGCGTAGCTATTCCAGCGAGCGGATGGTGCGGTTGGCCGCGGCGAGCTTCTCGGCGAGACGTCTCGCGATCATTTGGTGCAGCTCCAGTGCCCGCGACGGATCTTGGGCTGCAAGGTCGTTCAGCCACTGTTTTGGCATGTGCCGCACGACGCACACGGTGTCGCATATCACGCTCGCCATCGCCGGCTGACCGGTGAGGTGGCTGAGCTCGCCGATGACCGATCCCGGCAGGAGAACGGCGTGGCGGTGTTCACCCGGATCTGCCGTGTCGGGGGTGACCAGGGCACGACCCGACTCGAGATAGAAGATGCCGGGATCGCGTTCTCCCTCGGTGACGATGAACGATCCAGCAGGCAGCGTCGCAGAGGGGACCTCGGCCCACTCCGCCATCTCCGCGATGCCTTGCTCCCCCGCATCGCTCGAGCGGACCGACGCAAGAAGATGGACCTCGCAAACCTCCAAAGCTCGGTCCTGATCGACCTCGTGACGGATCGACCTGTGACCGATCGTCTGTTGGATCGCGGTCAGGACATCGTTACTGGCGCCGCAGAACACGACCTCGATCCCCAGGTCCCCGGTGAATCGGATCAGTCGATCGAAGGACGCCCCAGCCGACGAGTCCATTCCGGTGACCCGGTGAAAGTCGACGACGAGGACGTCGACTCCCGATTGCAGCGCCGGCATCTCGTGCACCGAGCGGACGATCTGCTCCGTCTTGCCGAAGAACAGGAAGCCCTGCAGTTCGATGAGGACGATCCGGTCGCCGACCTCGGTGAGCATCGACTCGTCGGCCGCGCTGCGTTGTACGTTGCTCCTCCGATCTTTGACCGTGGCATAGCGACCGCACCGCGGGAGTACGGCTGTAGCGGACCACGAAGAGGACGGTGGCGGCGATTACTCCAAGGGCGACGCCCGAGAGGAACCCGGCTATTGCCACGGTCACGATGATGGCGATGATGAGGACGTACTCGAGAGGCGCGACTCGGCGTCGAACGTCCCACACCCAGGTCAGGATGAAATCGAAACCGAGGGCCAGCAACAGCCCGGCGGGGATGAAGACGGGCACGGTGCTGATGACATCGGCACCAAGGGCGAGCACGGTGGCAGCCACTCCGGCGGCGACCAGCGGCGGGATCCGACTAGCGCCACCGATGCGCCGACCAAGGACTGTGACGCCGAGGAAGGCGTAGCCGGGCATCCCGGCCAGAGGGGCTGCGGCCGCCACACCGGCCCCAGTGGCCATCAATTCTCGGTCGACGTCGATGTCCATCTTGAAGGCGTGCTCCAAGGCACCGGTGTTGAGGAGGAGGGCAAGCGGAACGATGATCGCCATCGCCACGACGGCAGGGAGCTGAGTGAGAATCGCTCCCCAGTCCGCAGACCACAGCTCGGTGACGACACCGAGGTCGGCCATGCGGCCTTCCGGGAAGGGACCGAGGAGAAGCCCGCGGGAGATTCCCTCAGCCCGGTCGATGCCTGCGATCGCGGTCGCGATGTGAAAACCGACGAACCCGACGGCGATCACCGCCAGCGACATCGCGGGCGTTGATTCCCTCCGTCCCAGCCAAGCGAGGACCAGACCCAACACGACCCCCGGGACCACCAGAAGAGCGAGCTCGCTGGCTCGACCCCTCTGCAACAACTCGATTCCCCCGATCGCGAGCACAACACCGGTGCCACCCAGAAAGCCGGCGACGACGGGGAAAGGCACGTACCTCACCAGGTTGCCCAACTTGAAGTAGCCCATGCCCAGGAGGAGCAGCCCGGTGACCGCCGAAGCGACGATGGTGAATGCTGCCAGTGATTCCACCGGGTTCTCGCTGGTCGCCACGAGCGCTGCTCCTGCAGCCCCGAGGATGACCGCCGGGGCGTCTTGGGGCCCTGCCGCCAGCCCCCGGAATGAGCTCGTGATGGCGGCGATGCTGCTGATCACCACCAGGCCGGCGAGGGCCCACCCCGTCCCGCGCCACAGTTCGCCTTCGAGCTCTCCGGAGAACATCACGGCGGCGAACGAGATGGTGAGCGAGACTCCCATTACCCCGACCACCAACCCGGCTAGGACCTGGCGAGGCACCGACCGCAGCAGCGTCCTCGCGGATGCCATCGGCGCACCCTACAGACCCACTCCTCCGCTCCACCCCCACGAGATCGGGCTCGCGTGGTCGGTTCATTCGAACCTCAACAGGCCGATCGGATCTTCATCGTTGGAACGGTCGGTTCCGGCCGTCGTCTCGACGAACGAAATCGCCAAAATGCGATCGTGAGGAAAGCAATCGGTCTCACCCTGCTGCTCATGGTGATTGCCACGGCGTGCTCGGGTGGGGCGGAGCCGGCGACCACGTCCATACAAGCCGCACCGACCACGACGGTCTTCGATCCCTCGGGTTGCCCGGTGGCAGATGAGTCCTTCTGTGCGGTCGCCGCCGAGGTGGGCAACGCCCTTGCTGCCGGAGATGTGAACCGGCTGCTCGGGCTGAGCCGGGTAGACAGGATCGTGTGCGCAGACGTCGCATTGGAGAACTTCCCGGGTTGCGACACCGACGACGTTCTCGAAGGCCACGGGCTTAGCGACGCCGACCAAATAGTGGAGCTGGTCGGCGAATCCGAGTACCGGGCCCAGCTTGATGAGATGCTCGGTGCCTTCGACCCGGCGTACTCGGATGGGCAGGGATCAGGGGACGTACGCCTGCTGGCGTTGGCACATGCGGTCCTGACCAGCCCGGCCGACGCTCCTACCACGTGGCGTGGACAGCAGCGATGGACCTCGGCGCCGGCACCGAGCGGGTAGCGGGCAGCTTCGAGCTCACGTTTCGGGACAAATGGCGGATCGTCCTGTCGTACCTCGACACCTTGGAGCGGTGGGAGCAGTCGCACCAGGATCCCTTCAGCGACGCCTTTTGCGCCGCCGGCCGAAACCCCTGGCAGAGCTGATGATGAGCAGCACTGCGGGCTCGACCCTTCTTTGGGCATCGTGGATGAGCGTAGGGTCGAACTGGTTTAGCTCAGGGTTCGTGCTCGAAGGAGGCGCAGAACATGGCCGATCATCCCAACGCCGCTCGCTATCGCCAGGTCGCAGCGGCGATGAACGCCGGAGACATTTCACCTATGGCAGACGCCATCGCTGATGACATCGTGTGGTGGGAGATCGGTGCCCCCGAGCCGGTGCGCGGCAAGCAGGCGCTCATTGAAAGGATCCAGAGCCTCAGCGACTACGCAATCACGGTGGATCTTCATGATGTCGTCGCCAACGACGACCACATGATCGCTCTCGGCAACAACACCGCGACCAAAGGCGACGATTCGCTCACCTATCGGACGGCGGAGATCTACCACGTCAATGCCGACGGGCAGGTGACCGAGCGCTGGGCGTTCTCAGACGACACCCAAGCCATCATCGACTTCTTTGCTTGAGTGCAGGGCCTCGCCCCACAACCCGATTTGAGCCGCGCTTGCAGAGAGCGGCGAATCCCCGACGACTCACCGCGCAATCCCCCAGATCGTCACCTTCACGGCACGCGGGTAGTCAAGCCGCTCCTGCAGACCGCCCGGATCGGAGCTCACGGGCGCAAGGTCGGCCCGATCCACCTATCCTCGAGATCTCGGGGAGTGGTCAGCGAGTTG
This sequence comes from uncultured Actinomycetes bacterium, assembly GCA_963758695.1. GTDB lineage: Bacteria > Actinomycetota > Acidimicrobiia > Spongiisociales > DATADW01 > DATADW01. The sequence goes on along the minus strand of CAVWWM010000030.1, from coordinate 29,203 downwards.
GCCGCTCGAATCGTCCGAAGGGGGACCACATGAAACCGGATGGCTCGGCTTCGTCAACCTCCAGCCTCCGTCCGATCCAGCTGACCGCGGTCGCCCTCGTGATCATCACTGCTAGCGCTTGTGGGCAAGGGAGCAGCACATTCTCCGCCGGTGCTAGCGAAGCCCAGATCCCGGCGGCATCCACCGACCTAAATCATGGCAGACTCCGAGTGGAACGGCGCGAAGATCGATGTTCACGCCCATCTGGCGAGCCAGACCCTCGCTGACGTATTCGGCGGTAGTGGGCCTGCCTTAGCCGAGGATCTCATCGCCCAACTCGACGAGGGCAACGTCGACCAGGCGGTGGTTCTTTCCGGCGGGTACTTCGGTTGGCCAGTCGGCTTCACCGACGACTTCAACATGGCGCCCGAGAACGACTTCGTAGCGGCGGAGGTTGCGAAGTTCCCAAACCGTCTCATTGGATTCTGTGGCATCAATCCATTGTTCGACAGCGCTGTCGCCGAGGTGGGGCGCTGCCTGGACCTTCCCGGGATGGTTGGGGTCAAGATCCACATGGAGGGCTCGGGGATCGACATGACCGACGATGAACAGGTGGCTTTGCTCTCGGCCGTCTTTGACGAGGCGGAGGCGAGGAACGCCCCAGTGACGATGCACGCCGCCGACTTCTCCGGCTTCCCGTTGAGCACGATCGGATATCGCAATCTGGCCGGGATTCTCGGCTCCCACCCATCACTCCGCGTAGCGCACGCCCATTGCGCCGGACGTTCCGATATGGATGCAATAGAAGTGATCAGGCGAGTGACCGGTGCCGCGTACACCAGTAACGCGTGGGTTGACCTGAGTGCGTGCTTGAAGTATTTCCAGGATTCACCGAGGTCACAGCGCGAGCTAATCGTGTGGCGACTCGAGAAGTGGGGTATCGGAAACATGCTCTTCGGCTCCGATTACTTCCAGTTTCAACCCGAGCAGACACCGCAAGAGGCTCTGAAGACGCTCACCCGATACCCCTTCACGCAACGACAGCTGAACCAAATCGTCGACAACGACGGGACAGACTGGCTCGAAGGATCGTGAGCGACCGCTGAGCCGCGGTCCCTCCGCGTCGTCGACGTAAGGAGGGTGTCGTCAAACGATCTGACGGCGCCGATCTAGACCATCCAGGATCAGGTCGAGCCCGAATTCGAACTCGGTCTGGTCGTCACACCACCCGATCGTGGTCTCTGGTCCCTCGTGCGTGATCTCAGCCAACATCTCGACGAGCAGCGGGAGTTCGGTGGCCATCTTCTCCATCATCTCGGTGCTGAGCTCCTCGTCGTCACTTCCGGGTGCCGGGTCGAACAACTCCTGGGAGAACCCGAGAGCTCGGCTTCCCAGCGCGTGCAACGCATGATGGGCCAGGTCGTAGCTGATCCCTCCGGCGCGGAAGACCTCCAACAGACCGTGGTAGTACCGGAGCACGGCGGGGTTTGTCGCCGTCCGCGACTCGAGCAGTGCCGGCGCCCACTTGTGCCGGAGCATGACGGTCCGCGCCGCAAGGATGCGAGTCCGCACCACCTCCTTCCAATCGTCGGGGCCGGTCGCCGGATCGTGTTCCGATACCTCATGGTTGACCTCATCCACCACACTTTGTGCGACCCCGTCGAGTAGGGCTTCCTTGTTCGCCACGTGGTAGTAAAGAGACATCGCCTCGACGTCCAACGACTCGGCAAGGCCACGCATCGTGAGCGACTGAAGGCCAGCCTGGTCGGCAATTCCGACGGCGGCTCTCAGGATCCGCTCCCGGCTGAGGGGGGATCGGAGCTTGGTAGTCCTCTCGGTCTCGGCAACCATTTCGCCAATCGTACAAGGTAAGAATCGACTTGACAGCCTTACGGCGTATGGTCTAGGTTCCTTACAGCGTACGAGAGAAGGAACACATGCACTCCCCGACCACGCCGCAAACCCGCCCCGCCACCCAGACGATGCGAGCAATGGTCTACACCGACTACGGGCTCCCCCGAGACGTACTCCGGATGACAGAGGTCGAGCGGCCAGTTCCCGATGAAAACGGTGTTCTCATCAGGGTTCACGCGGCATCGGTCAACGCCCTCGACTGGCGCCTGATCACCGGCACGCCGTTCCTCGCCCGCATCTCGGACGGGATTCGCAGACCATCGCGACATGTTCCCGGCGCCGATATCTCGGGCACGATCGAGGCGGTGGGCGGAAACGTGGTCGGTTTCTCGCCGGGTGACGAGGTCTTCGCCCACATCCCGGGCGGCGGATTCGCCCAGTACGTAGCGGTGGCGGCCGACAAGGTGGCCCCCAAACCGATCAACCTCGGCCTCGAAGAGTCGGCCACGCTGGGCGTCGCCGCCCTGACCGCACTTCAGGGCTTGAGAAATTGGGGAAAATTGCAACCCGGTCAGAGCGTGCTGATCAACGGAGCCTCCGGTGGGGTGGGCACTTTCGCAGTCCAGATCGCCAGGGCCCTGGGAGCATCGAAGATCACCGCGACCTGCAGCACGGGCAAGATGGAGATCACCCAAACGCTGGGAGCCGACCACGTCATCGATTACACCCAGGAAGACTTCACCAAGGTGGCGGGCCCACACGACCTTCTGTTCGACAACGCCGGCATGCGACCCTATGCCGAATGCCGTCGCGTGATTGCCGCCAATGGCACGCACGTGTCGATCACGGGACCGATGCACAAGTGGTTCGGCCCGGTGCGACGGATCATCTGGTCGGCTCTTCGGGCAATTCCGGACGGGCGGACCTTCGTCGGTGGTAAGACCGCCAGGCAGAGCACCGACGACCTCCTCACCCTCAAGCAGATGGTCGAATCGGGCACGGTGACACCGGTGATGGATCGCCGGTTCTCCTTGGACGAAGCCGTCGAGGCCTTGCACTATCAAGGTGAAGGGCACGCTCGGGGCAAGTCGGTGGTGATCCCCTGATGTCGTTGCCCAGATGGCTGGGACGGATCAACCGGAGAGTCTTCAATCCGCTCGAGATCAGGCGGGGAAAGAAGCCGGTGTTGTCACACGTGGGGCGCAGATCGGGCAAGCCCTACAAGACCCCCTTGGACGCCCACTCCGTCGAAAACGGATACATCTTCATCGTCAACTACGGAGTCGGCTGCGACTGGGTTCAGAACATCCTGGCTGCCGGTCAGGCGCACCTCACCATCGGTGACCGAACCTACGACTTGGACCGGCCGAGACTCATCTCCGATGAGGAGGCGGCCCGATCCCTCGCGCCCGACACAAAGCGCCCTCCGTCATTTCTCAGGATCAATGACTATCTGCGCATGAATCTGGTGATGTCCAATTCGTGAGTAGCGTCATCGACCGGCGACAGCTGAGCTGAGGCGTCGGCGATCACGGGGACAGGATCTCTTTGGTCGCTGTCACAGTCTTTCTCCGGCGAATCTCAGAGTGCGTCATATGCTGCGAGGCGTGCTTCCCGAGACGCGCTACGCCACCCGGGGCGACGTCCACATCGCCTATCAGGTGACTGGCAATGGTCCCCTCGATGTGGTGCTGGTCTCGATCTGGTTCAGCCACCTCGAGGCAGCGCTGGGAGATCTCAGGTTTCGCCCATCTGCTCAATCGCCTCGGCGCCTTCAGCCGGCTCGTCTCGTTCGACAAGTACGGCATCGGGCTCTCCGATCCGGCTCCTCCCGGAGCCATGCCGCCGTTAGAGGAGTGGATGGACGACGTCCGCACCGTGATGGACGCGGTGGGTATCGCCCAAGCTGCGGTCATCGGCGCAGCCGACGGCGGGATGATGGCTGCCCTCTTTGCTGCCACCTATCCCGAGCGGGTGACCTCGTTGGTGTTGGCCAATTCCACTGCCCGGATGTCACAAGCGATGGACTACCCGACCGGAGTTCCCTCAGGGGTCCAAGAGGCGCTGATCCAAATGGTCGAGCAGGGATGGGGCGGGTCGAGTTTGGCGGTCGCCACCAACCCGAGTCTGGCGGACGACCCGGCGAGCCAGGAGAATTGGGCCCGTTTCCTACGATTGTCGGCCAGCCCGGCCACCGCCGGCGCAGTGCTCCGGACCCTCTTCGAGATCGACGTCCGTCCGGCGCTGGCGTTGATCCAGGCGCCCACCTTGGTGCTGCACCGACGAGACAATGCGTTGGTTCCGATTGAGAACGGTCGCTACCTCGCCGAGCACATCAATGGAGCGCGCTTTGTGGAGCTTCCCGGAGGGGACTACGGGCTGGGGTTCGGTGATGTTGACGGTTTCGTCGACGAGGTGGAGGAGTTCCTCACCGGCACCAAGGGCAGCGCCGATCCCGACCGAGTGCTGGCCACTGTGCTCTTCACCGACATAGTGGGGTCCACCGAGCAAGCGGCCAACCTTGGCGACCGCCGCTGGAGGGAGCTACTGGAGCTGCACGACTTGGTCAGTGCCCGCCAACTCGCCCGGTACCACGGCCGGCTGATCCAAACCACAGGAGACGGGATCGTGGCGACGTTCGACGGGCCCGCCCGGGCCATCCGGTCCGCTCTGGCGACTCGGGATGCGCTACGAGGTCTTGGGATCGAGATCCGGGCCGGGCTGCATACCGGCGAGATCGAGCAGCATGGTGACGAGATCGGCGGACTCGGCGTCCATATCGCGGCTCGCGTCATGGCCCTCGCCCAACCGGGCAAGGTCGTGGTGTCTCGAACGGTCAAGGATCTCGTCGCAGGGGCGGGCTTCTCCTTCATCGACGCCGGGATCCACCCATTGAAGGGTGTCCCCGAGTCCTGGCAGGTTTTCAGCATCGACGGCTGACACTTCTGCAGGCATGGGCATGCACTGGACACGACCCTGGCAGCGAGCGAGGGCTCCGAGTGAGGTGGCTACGCTCCGGATCCCTTGTGGGCGCCGGTCGGCACCACTCGACCAGGAGAAGAGATGTCACGTCGTATCGTCCTCGGCTCGGCACTGACCGCGGCGCTGGTCATGGGATCGGCCTGCGGTGGCTCGGTTGCCGACGCATCACAGGAACTCTGCACTGATCTGACTGCGCTCGACTCCACCGTGGATCAGATCGCTGGATCCTCGGTGGACCCGGCGACCGCCACCGTGGGCGACGTTCAGGAGGGGTTGTCCCAACTCGAGTCTCAGGTGGCGGCGGTCCAGGACTCCGAAGCGAATCTCGGGGATGAAGTCAGGTCGTCATTGCGGAGCGCTTTCGATGAATTCCAGAGTGCCGTCGCCGACATTCCGGCCGACTCGACCTTGGCCGACGCCGGAGCAGACGTGGAGCAAGCTCGTACCGAGTTCCAGCAGGCCTGGACAAGTGTGCTGAGCGAGCTCAACTGCGAATCATCGGGATGAGGCACGCCTGGGGTCGTTTGTCGCCGAGCTGAGGCGCACCGACTTCGATCATGTCCTCCAGGCAAGGGTTGCATTGTTGAGGGTGTCGATTTCTTCGGAGGTCAGCGAGAAGGTCAGGGCGCCGGCGTTGGCCGTTGCCTGCTTGCCATTCTTGGCGCCAGGGATGGGCAACACCACCGGGTTCTCGATCAGCCAGCGCAGGGCCACCTGACTCGGGGTCTTGGAATAACGCTGGCCGATCCCTTCGAGGAGCGCGACCACCGGTTCGATGGCCTCGAGGCCTTTGCGACGGTAGCGGGGCAGCACCCGTCGAAAGAGACCGGCCGGTCGGTTCTTTGTGGAGTACTTACCGGTAAGCAAACCTCCGGCCAGGGGGGTGTACGCGATGAGAGTGACCCCAAGCTGCCGGCAAGCGTCGAGAACACCGTTGGACTCCGGTTGACGGTGGAGAAGCGAGTACTCGACCTGATTGGATGCGAGAGGGATCCCACGGTCTGTGAGTGCGGCGTGGGCTTGACGCATCTGGTCGGCTGAATAGTTGCTGACCCCAACCGCGTTCACCTTGCCGGCTTCGACCGCGTCCGCCAGCTGCTCCATGAGTTCCGGGATCGACACTGATCTCCTCGGGAAGTGATGTTGGTAGAGGTCGATGCTGGACCGTCCAAGGCGGCTGAGACTCGCTTCAAGCTCTTGAGGGAAATCCTCGACACGCAGGCGGAATCCAGACGGGAACTTGGAGGCGATCAACACATCTCGACCCGCGGCCAGCTCACCGAGACGCCGCTCCGAGGCTCCACCGCTGTACATGGCGGCCGTGTCGAACAGGTCGACCCCCGCCTCCAGGCTGACCTCCACGGCCTGTTTCTCTTCTTCGTATCCATGGGCGCCGCCATAGGCGATCTGGGCCATGTGGAAACGGGCGATCCCTCGTGGCTCCCCCCAGGTCATTGCCCCCACCCCGAGTCGGGGCACGCTCAGGCCGCTGCGACCCAGAATCGTCCTGTCGTCCATCGCCTAACAGTCAACCCGAAGACGCCGAGTTTCGTGAGAGGAAGCAGATCCTGCAGATGGCCAACCACTCATGTAATGCCGGGTTCGGCGGCGCCAGGGATCAACGCCATCGTCGCCGAGCCCGAGCGCGTCAGCGGCTCACGCGGTGGAGCGGCTGGCCGCTGGGTGCCGAAGTCGTCAAGCCACATCTGGAGTAAGTCCGGCGCTCCGGCACCGAAGGTGCCAGTTTCATACCACTAGCGCCTGAAGGAGGACCGCCATGCCCGCGGGATTCGCCATACCTCTGCTCCCGTGCCCTGATCTCGACGAAGCGCTCGAGTTCTACGAGGCCCTCGGTTTCCAGCGGACCTACCGACAAGTTCGCCCGAACCCGTACGGCTCTGTCCAGCGCTCGGGAATCGAAATCGGCCTGTTCGGTATGGACGGGTTCGATCCCGGCCGAGTCCTATTCCAGCGTCATCCTCATGGTGGATGACCTCGACGGCTGGTACCGCGACTTCGCTGCCGGGTTCCGACATCGGTACGGAAAGCTGCTGACGACCGGCATCCCTCGCATCCTCCGACCGCGCAAGCGCCAGGGCACGTTCCGCGGCTTCACCGTCGTCGACACCGGAGGAAACTGGTTACGGCTCTCCCAAGTGGGCGATGAGAAACCGGCCCGGGCCACGGGTCTCGCCCAGGTCATCGAGAACGCCGCACGGCTCGGCGACGCCCACGGCGATGAGGTGCGGGCGCTGGCGGTTCTCACCGCCGGACTCGATCGTCACCCCGGCGCCCCCGCGATCGAACGTGCACGCGCACACCTCTATGCGGCGGAACTCGCGGCACGAACCGGGGACCTGCCACACGCCTTCTCCGTTCTCGACGACGCTCGATCGACTGATCTGAGCAACGTCGACGAAGCCGAGATCCACGAAGACTTCGTCCACACGGAAGAGGTTGTCAACGGCCTTCGCGATCGATCCACTGATTGGGCTTGTTAGGTTCTCGCTCTATCGGTGTGGCGAGCGACTAGGGGATCAAAATGGCCCTCAAGGAGTACAGACCGGGGAGCGCGTTCTCCGGAGTGGTCGGGCGAACTTTCGATGTTTCGCAGCCGGCCTGGCCCGAGCCACTCCGTGCCCACCAGGGGGCTCCGAACGTTCTGTTCATCGTCCTCGACGACACGGGGTTTGGTCAGCTCGGCTGCTATGGCAGCCCTATCTCGACACCCAACATCGACCGCCTAGCCGAGGGTGGCATCCGCTACTCGAACATGCACACCACTGCGCTCTGCTCACCGACGCGATCGTGCATCCTCACCGGCCGCAACCACCACTCCAATGCCATGGCGTGCATCACCGAAGCCTCGACCGGCTACCCGGGCGCCAACGGCAACATCCCGTTCGAGAACGGCTTCTTGTCCGAGATCCTCCATGGGGAGGGGTACAACACCTACGCCATCGGCAAATGGCACCTCACACCGGCCGACCAGATCTCGGCAGCGGGGCCTTATGATCGCTGGCCGCTGGGCCGCGGCTTCGACCGCTACTTCGGGTTCATGGGCGGCGATACCCACCAGTACTACCCCGAGCTGACCGCCGACAACCACCGAGTGGAGCCGGAGCGCACCCCCGAGGAGGGCTACCACCTCACCGAGGACCTCACTGACAAGGCGATCACGTTTATCGCCGACGCCAAGCAGGTCGCTCCCAACAAGCCATTCTTCCTCTACTTCGCCACCGGGGCCCAACATGCCCCGCACCATGTCCCCAAGGAGTGGAGCGACAAGTACAAGGGTGTCTTCGACGACGGCTGGGATGCCTACCGGGAGAAGGTGTTCGCCAAACAGAAAGAGATGGGGCTGGTCCCCAAGGATTCCGAGCTATCGCGTCACGACCCCGACGTCCAGGACTGGGCCACGCTCTCAGCGGATGAGCGGCGGCTCTATGCCCGCATGATGGAGGTGTTCGCCGGATTCCTCGAGCACACCGACCATCACATCGGCCGGCTGCTCGACTTCCTCGGGGAGATAGGTGAGCTCGACAACACGCTGATCATGCTCATCTCGGACAACGGCGCCAGCGCAGAGGGTGGCCCAACCGGTTCCGTGAACGAGAACAAGTTCTTCAACTTCGTCCCCGACTCGCTCGAGCAGAACCTCGCGGCAATCGACGGGATCGGAGGCCCCAAATACTTCAACCATTACCCGTGGGGGTGGACTTGGGCCGGCAACACGCCCTTCCGGCGTTGGAAGCGGGAGACCTATCGGGGTGGGGTCAGCGACCCGCTCATCGTGCAGTGGACCAAGGGCATCAAGGCGAGAGGCGAGGTGCGGACCCAGTTCGCCCACGCCGTCGATCTGGTCCCGACGGTGCTCGATGCGCTCGGCATCGAGGCGCCCGGGTCGATCCGCGGAGTCGCCCAATCACCAATCGAGGGCCTCAGCTTCGCCCACACTTTTGACCACCCGAGGGTTCCCTCGAAGCATGTGACCCAATACTTCGAGATGATGGGCCACCGGGCGATCTATCACGACGGCTGGAGGGCGGTCTGCCCTTGGCCGGGGACTTCGTTCACCGAGTCGGGGCGGCAATTCGGTACGCCGATCCCAGCAGAGACACTCACCGAACTCGACGCCACGGCATGGGAGCTCTACCACGTTGCCGAAGACGCGACGGAGAACCACGACCTCGCCGGCCACGAGCGGGCTCGGCTCATCGAGATGATCGCCCAGTGGTACGTCGAGGCTGGCAAGTACAACGTCCTTCCCGTGGACGGTCGGGGCCAGCAACGGTTTGCCGAGGAGCGGCCGCAGATTGCCGTGGACCGCACCCGGTACACCTATTACCCGGGCACCCAGGAGGTGCCCCAGAACGCGGCGCCTCGGATCCTCAACCGACCCCACACGCGTGACGGCACTAGTCGACATTCCGAAGGGCGGCGCCGACGGAGTGCTCGTGTCGCAAGGCGGAGTCGACGGCGGGTTCTCCTTCTTCGTCCAGGACGGCAAGCTTCGATATTCGTACAACTACGTCGCCGAGCAGAGGTTCCAGATAGCCTCGAGGCGTAATGTGCCCGCCGGTCGGCACGCCCTCAGTTTCGAGTTCGCCCCCACCGGCAAACCCGAGCCACTGAAGGGAAAGGGATCTCCCGGCATCCTGACGTTGTTCATCGACGGCAAGCCCGTCGGCAAAGGCGAACTGCCGGTGACGATCCCTCTCTCGATGGGTCTGGCGTCGGGGGTCAGCGTCGGCGCCGATGCCGGTGCCCCGGTCACGGATGAGTACACGCCGCCCTTTGGATTTGGGGGAACCATCGAGAAGGTCGTCTATGACGTCTCGGGCAAGAGCATCGTGGACCACGAAGCCGAGATTCGGATGGCACTGGCTCGCCAGTAGGGATTATGCATCGAATCTCCCCTGGTGTGCCCGTATCCCGGTCACCCGGCGATGGCGCGAACGGTGGCATTGGCTCCGAGCCGTTCCAACTCCGCCTTGCCGTCGGACGCAACCGCGGGATCGTCGTCCAGCGCCGTCTCGACTGCAGCCTCGTAGCGCTCGCCTAGCTGTTTCCAGTGGGTGACCGAACGAGCAACGTCTCCCATCAATCCCGAAGCCCACGGCTCTGGCACGCTCAATAGTGGTTGATGAGGAGTCTCTCGCGCTCCAATACGTTGCAAATAGCGGACGATCTCGCCATAAGTCGTGGTGTGTCGTGTCTCTACGGCAGACTTCAACGCAACCTCTGCCAGGCGAGGAACCGTCCGTTTGCCCTCCAACCACGCGATCTCGATCTGGGCCGCGGCCAGCGGTCCCACTAGGTGGATGTCATCGTCATCGGCCGCCAGGCGGGCGGCCTCTTCCACATATTCGGCTCCCCGATCGTCTCCCTGCCTGGCGAGAAGCCGACCGAGCAGGATCCCGACGAGCGGTCTCATGATTCCAGGCTCTCCCGGACGCTCCCACAAGCCCGTCAAGAGCGTCACCGCGCCAGACCACTCTCCTTTGCTGGCAAGGACCGCGGCCTCGGTGAGGTCGATGCGATATTCACCGGCGAAGAACTCTCCCTGACCTTCACTGACTCGCCTGGCTTCGTCGATATATCTGATGGCTTCATCGAACCGCCCGGCTCTGTAGGCACCGCCCGAGGCATTGACATAGGCGCGCATCACATACTCAATCCGTGGGTGCTTCGAGGCCAATACGACAGACAGCTCGAGGTCGGTGGCGCCCTCGATGTCCCCGAGAGCCAGACGGGCGGTTCCCCGATAGTTCAGAGCATGGGTACGCAGATCGTCGCGATCGAGGCGCTCGGCCAAGTCCAGCGCAGCCTGTGCATGTTCCAATGCACGAGCGCTCGGCTCGGCGACGACCCCCAGCGTGGCGAGGTTGGAGTGCGCCCGGGCGAGCATGGCGTGGGCCAAAGCCTGCATCTCGACGTCGTCTGTGGAAGCGACGACATCCAATGCCCGCTGACCAGCAGTTCGCGCCTCGAAAGGGCCAGATGCCCAGAATGCGGTTCGGGAAAGGTTGATCAGAGAGGCGGCCAGGGCCCTGGGGTCGTTCTGAGTCTCAAGGATTTCGACTGCCGACCGAGCCCTGCGGTTCGCTTCCTCGAACCGGTTGACAAGGTAGAGGGTGTGGGACAGCTCTCCCAACAGCAGCGCCCGCTTGGAATTGTCGAGCAGATCGGCGTGGCCAAGCGCCAAACGCAGATGGTCGACTGCCTGCCGGTAGGAACCGGCGGAAATGGCAGCGTCGGCCGCCTTGGGAGCCCATTCGATCAGCACGTCGGCATCCTCGGCCATAGCGGCGTGGTGCACGATCCGCGACACGTCTGATCCCCTCTCGAGGAGCTTTCCGAGTACGACCCTGTTCCACTCCAGCCGTTCCATGGTCGGCTGGGACTCTTCTATGGCTCGACGGACGAGTTCATGTCGGAACCAAGCGAAGTTGCCGTCCCCGACGATGATTCCTTGTCGTTCAGCCTCGATCAGTGAGTCCGCCGGGCGCGTTCACTATCCCGTCAAGCAGCCAACGCTCCACCTTTGTAGGGACCACCGACATGAACCGGACGAGCTTTTGGGACCCATCGGAGAGACGATCGAACCGTCCAATCACCGCATCGCGGACGGAAGCGGGGACCGACTGGTCGCCTGAATCGATCACCTCGGTGACGAACAGTGGATTCCCCCCCGTCAAACGCTCCAGATCTCGCGCGTCAGCCAAGGACCTCCCCGACAGGCTGACAATTCCCTCGACCGAGAGCGGCTGTAGCTCGATCCTTTCGACCAGTCTTCCTCGAAGCGAGGCGAGCAGCCGGCGGAGCGGATGGCCCTCGCGAACGTCCTCTGGACGAAATGTCATGACCAGCATGGTTCGGCATCGCCTCGTGTCCAGCCGGTGGTAAAGGTGTCGGAGTGCATCCAAGGTGCCGTCGTCCGCCCAATGAAGATCGTCCATAACGACGACCGTGGGCTTGGACCGTGACACGAGCTTGTCGAGCTGTTCGTTCACCTGATCTGCGGAAGGAGCGTTGGGCAATCCAAGCCCCGCAGCATGGAGTATGTCCCTAACGGGGCCAAGGGTGCGAGCAGCTATCAGGTCGTCGCTCTGGCCAAAATAGAAGCTGGCACGTGACGCATTGAGAGCGGCAAACGCCCGCACGAGCGCCGTCTTCCCCATACCCGATTCCGCTGAGATGACCATGACAGAACCGCGCTCTGTCTCGATCATCCGGTCCAGCCGCTCGTGCAAAGTCGTCAGTTCCCGGTCTCTTTCCACCAATGTCTCGCCTTCGAAGAAGGCATCGACCTGGTCAGTCGGCTGAATGTCGGCCAACGGCTCTTCCTTTGCGTCTGTGGCCGCAAAGAGATCCCAGTCACCGGCTATCCCCTTCAGGCGGTGTACGCCGCGTGTCGTGTAAGCAAAGGTCCGTTCCCGCCGTCACCTCGACGGTGGTCCGCGACACCAAGACCTCAGAAGGGCTCGCAAGGGCCATGATGCGGGCGGCGATATGGACCGCAATTCCGGCGATGTCGTCACCTTCCACCACGACCTCACTCGTGTGGACCCCCGCTCGGACCTCGAGATCCATCTCGCGAGACATCTCGACAAGTCGGATTCCGCAGCCCACCGCCCCGGCGGGGACTTCGAACGTGGCGAGGAAGCCGTCCCCGATCCACTTGATCAACCGACCCTGATGGCCGACGATCGTCGTCTCCGCTTGTGTTCGGAAAGCGCCGAGCACGCTCACCCATCCCGCATCTCCCATCGACGCCGCTACATCGGTCGAGCGGACCAAGTCGACGAAGAGCATCGCCAACAGCCTTCGATTGCTCGATGCCCCGTCCGAGGCGGTCTGGTCGTAGCTCATCGATGCCCCGACGAGCCTATAGGCCCCCGGATCCGCGCTCACAGGTCCCCCCCACTTCTTTCCGTCCCCACGGGGGAAGCCGACCAACTCCAGCAGTCAGATCCGTTTGATCGTCGCCAACCAGGCCGGGGCGCCGTCGGCGTGGTATCTCGTCTGAAGGCTGTCTGGTTCGATGGCGGAGACACTCCATCCATCGCTGGGGTTGAACGCCGCTCGCAGCTCTTCCTGACCGATGGGGTGAGGGCCGATGTCGGAACCATCGTCGCTGAAGCACAGCACATACAGGGTTCCATCGTGCTCGGTCACCGATGCCAAACTCGCCACGTATCTTGGTTGCTCGTCGCCGTCGAAGGTGTGAAACAGTCCGCAATCCAGCACCGTCTCAAATCTGCGCCCCAAGCCCTCTAGTTGGAACGCGTCAGCCGCAGCGAACTCAACCTCGATCCCACGGTCTTCTGCCTTCGCTCGGGCGATCGCCAGCGCAGTCTCGGCCACGTCGATACCGAGAACCGACAATCCCAGAGATGCGACGTGAAGAGCGTTCTCGCCGGTCCCACAGCCCACATCGAGCACCGCGCCGGCGAATCCACCTTCGGTTGCCAAACGCACTATTGCTGGCTGCGGCTGGCCGGTATCCCAAGGGGCATGGCCGTCGCCGTACGACGCATCCCAGGGCAGCCCCGTCAGACGTTCGTGGCTGGTTGGCTGTCGACCACTAGATCCGGGCAAGCCGCCCGGATCAGGTGAATAAGGAATCAGTCACTGCGAGCGCAACCGCTTCGGGTTGGCCACCAGGATGAGGGCTCCCGCCGCTGCCAGCAGCCCCGCCAGGGCCATCCAGATCGGGGCGACACCGGTTGCGGGCAGTTCGTCGATGACTTCGACCGTGGCCTCGTCGCTTGCCGACACCGGATCCCCGATCGGCGTTCCATCGGGGAGGACCGGCGTGCCATCGACCGTCACCACATTGGTGGTGTCCTCGGTGAGGATGGTGGAGCAGGTGAAGATCCAGGTCTCGGCCGCGCTCCGTCCTCGGCTGCATCGAGCAGCCCGTTGTCGTTGAGGTCACCTGACACGTAGGAGACCGGCGAGCACTTATCGTCGGTAATGCTCCCGCGGACGCCAGCAAGGGGTACGTTGCCGGTGTTGGAAACGGCGTAGGTGTACGTGGCGGTTCCGCCGGGCAGCACCTGGAAGGGGGTGGCGGTCTTGACCACCTCGATCCCCGGGTTCACTTGCGGCTGGCATCGGGCTGTACCAGGCCGAAGTCGGCGTCGAGGAAGGTCTCGCCGACGTCGAGCGTGACTGTCACCGACCCCGGCGTTGTCAGGCTCAGACCGGGATCGACCGAGTTGAGGTCGATCGTGACGGTGTAGTCGCCGGCCAACAGCTCGGTGACCAGATAGTCGCCGTCTGGCCCGGTGGTCACGGTCACAGGTACCTCTGTGGCCTGGAGCGTCGCCGGCGAGCGCCGCAGTGCTCGCCGCAGCGTCCGCCACGGTCACCCGCGCCCCCGGGATCCCCACCTCTCCGCCGTCCTGGACCCCGTTGGCGTTCTCGTCGAGCCACACCGTGTCGCCCAAGGTGGCGGTCCCCACGTCGATCCCGATGTAGTGCGATGGATCGCTGTCGGTGAGCGTCGACTCGACCTCCACCGGGTTGGTGGCCTCTACCGTGCCGACATTGGCGTACTGGCCGAGCTCGGCGGTGCCGGTGGCCTCGTACAGCCAGGTCTCGCTCGGGTCGAGCAGGTCGTCGCCGTTGGTGTCACCGCCCTGGAACACCGGCGTCACCCCCTGGTCGTCGGTGACCACGACGTCCGCCAGGGGGAAATCACCGGGGTTGGTGACCTCGTAGGTCCAGGTGACCGGGTCACCTACCGGGATCTGCGGCCCGGTGGGCTCGTCGGCGTCCTCGCCGTTGGTGAACTTCTCGATGTCGACCTCGACGATGAAGCCGAAGTAGTGCGACGGGTCCTCGTCGGTCACGGTGTTCTCCGCGGCGTCGATACCGGTGACGGTGGCGGTGTTGGCGTACTGGCCCCGCTCGGCGGTGCCGGTGGCGGTGCACTGCATTTCGGCCCCGACGGCGAGCGTGTCCTGGGGACAGGTGATCGGGCCCAGCTGGTCGTCGACCAGCTCGATCTCGCTCAACGGGGTCTCGCCCGGTATTGACCACGTCGTAGGTCCACAACACCTCGTCACCCTCGGGGATGTTGGGGCCGGGAGGCTCGTTGGCGTCGATGCCGTTGGTGTACTTGAACAGCGAGATCCCCGACTCGGCGCCGAAGTAGTGCGACGGGTCGAGCGAGCCGACCTGGTCACCGAACGGGTCGACGGCGACGGCGATCGCGGTGTTGGCGTACTGGCCCAACTCGGCGGAGCCCGTCGCGGTGCACAGCGTGGACTCCCCCGGGTCGAGCTCGGTGGCCTCACAGGTCACCACCTCGGCGTCCGGCCCCAGCCGCGGGTCGGTCACGACGAGATCGGTGAGCGGGGCGGAGCCGGTGTTGGTCACCTCGTAGGTCCAGGTGACGCCACCCCCCTCGGCGATGAACGGGCCGGTGGGCAGGTTGGCGTCCTCACCATTGGTGAACTTCACGAGATCGATCGCCGGGAGGATCCCGAGGTAATGCGAGGGGTCCTCGTCCTCCAACGGCTGGCCGAGCACGTCGGTGGCGGTCACCGTGCCGATGTTCTCGTACTGGCCCTCCTCGGCGATCCCGCTGGTGAAGCAGGTGATGCTCTCGCTCGGCAAGAGGATGATGCGCGGGCATCCCACCTGCCCCTCGATGTCGTCAGTGACCACATAGCTCCCCAGGGGCAGGTTGCCGGTGTTGGTGACTACATAGGTCCAATTGACCGGGTCGCCGACCTTGATGATCGGGCCAGTGGGATCGTCGGCGTCCTCACTGTTGGTGTACTTCTCTATGTCGATGCCGCTGACCACCCCGAAGTAGTGCGAGGGGTCGTTGTCCAGCACCGTGTCGCCGCCCGGGGTCAACCCGGAGACGTTGCCCACGTTGGCGTACTGCCCAGCGGCGGCCGTGCCGGTGGCCTCGTAGAGCCAGGTCTCGTCTGACGTCGAGCAGCCCGTCGCCGTTGGTGTCCCCTCCGGTGAAAGTGGGGTCGAAGTCGTCGCCGATGTCGCCGGCGGTCCCGGCGTCGTCGGTGAGCGTGACGTCCGAGATCGGGGTATTGCCGGTGTTGGTCACCTCGTAGGTCCAGGTGACGTCATCCCCCTCGGCGATGAAGGGTCCGGTCGGGCTCGTTGGCGTCCTCGCCGTTGGTGAACTTGACCACCTCGATCGAGGTGACCTGCCCGAAGTAATGCGATGGATCGTCGTCGGTCACCTCGGTGCCGTAGCCGTCTACGGCGGTGGCCACCGAGGTGTTGGCGTACTGCCCGGCCTCGGCCACGGCAGGGTCGGCGGTGCAGGTCACCGAGTCGCCCGGCGCCAACGTCGTGTCGGGACAGTCGACCGTCGGTCCCGGACCCGGGGTCGGCAGCTCGACGGTGTCGGTGATGGTCAGATCGGAGAGCGTGACGTTCCCGATGTTGGTCACCTCGTAGGTCCACTCCACCTCGTCACCGAGCTCCAGCAGCGGCCCCGTGGGGACGTCTGCGTCGACGCCGTTGGTGAACTTCTCGAGGTCGAGGGCCGGCTCCGGGGTGGCGATGTTGACGATTACGCAGGTGACGATCGAGTCCGGGGGCACGACCGCGGTGAACCCACCGGCCGGGTCGACCTCGATGTCGAGCGGGGCATCGTCGGTGTCGGGGGTACGGAACGTGCACTCCGTCTCTTCGGGCAGGTTGACGAAGGTCCCGCCCGG
Source organism: uncultured Actinomycetes bacterium (assembly GCA_963758695.1). Classification (GTDB taxonomy): domain Bacteria; phylum Actinomycetota; class Acidimicrobiia; order Spongiisociales; family DATADW01; genus DATADW01. The sequence goes on along the minus strand of CAVWWM010000030.1, from coordinate 12,677 downwards.
CGGGTCTGGAGGGTTGGCCGGCGAGTCCTCGGAGACGACGATGGTCGAGTCGCCGTCGGGGTTGGTCGGGAGTCCACTGGAACGTGGCGAACCCGGCGGCGTCGGTCACGGCTTCGGCGGTGTCCCCGGTGGCGCCGACAGGCAGAACCCAGTCGAATGTGCCGGGAGCCGGGGCGGTGACGGTCCCGGTCAAGCGTCCACCCGACTCCCGGGAAGGCGATCCTCGAGCGTGTCCGGATCGGGGGTCTGGTCGTACAGCTTGCGCACCGTCACCGAAGGGGCGCACAGCTGGAAGGCGGCGTTGCGCAGGGCGTCCTCGAGCTCGTCGAAGTCCGCCTCGAGGAAGACGTCGTCGGTGGCGATATCGAACTCGCCGGTGCCGTCGAACACGTCCGGCCCGGAAACATCGATGAGCCGGTTCACCGACTGTTGGTTCTGGAGGGCCGCCCCCACGCCCAAGCGCCAGTATGTGTGAATCCCCCGACCTTGATGGCATTGGCGTTGGGGATCGCCGGGGGCAGCGCGGTGCTCTCGCTTATGTTGCTGCGCACCTCGCTCTCGGCGAGCGGTACCTTCGTCGTGTACTCCTCCGGAGTCACGTCGTTGTTGTCGATGGCGGCGGTGGGGTCGCCGTCCGTCAGGAACACCACGAGGTGGGGGATTGCGGCGTTGGGCCGGGGGGCGAGGTAGCGAGCCACCCGCAGGGCGTCCTCCCAGTTGGTCCAGCCATTTGGGCTGTAGCCCTGGATGTACGTCTCGAACCCGGCTTCGGTGGTGTTGTCGAGTGTGACGTATGTCCCTGCCGGCAGGCCACCGATCGAAGGGAGCCGGGCCACGGTGCTGAACTCGGCCACCGACATCCTCGACCCGGTGTTCTTCAAAGGCGACAAAGGCGCGGAAGGCGTCCCTTACGTCGTTGGTAGCACCCGAGTTCGCGATCGATCCTGACTCATCGATGATCATCAGGACGTCGAGACCGCACGCCTTGGTCAGGTCCGGGTTAGGGCCGGGAACTTCGGACTCGCGCGGTGCCGCGGCCGCGGGAAGCGGGGAGAGCACGGCGACGAAAACCAGTAGCGCCCCAAGCGCGACTGAAATTCGCGTATGACGACCTGGCCGCATCGCGAACAGGCTACCCATGAGAACGTCCGTGTGCTGGTCGAGCCACCTTTTTTGCGTTTGCACCTCGATCGCACCCGACACCGTTGCGCGAAATCGCCGCCTCGTTTTTGCCGCATCATTCGCCCCCTTCCCGCCAATCGAGCGCTCAGGCGACACGGTGAGCCTCATGGAGACGAACCGTGCCCGACACGCCTTTCAACTCGACGGCACCGACCTCGGAGAAGGTCACCGGCGCTCCCGCGGAGGCGTCGACCACTTCCTGGCTCACCAGAACCTCGCTTGGCCTGGCGTAGTCGGCGATCCGAGCGGCGACGTTCACCGTGCGGCCGAAGTAGTCGCCCTGATGGAGGACGACAGGCCCGGCGTGGATTCCGACATGGGCGGGCGGAAGGGCGTGCATCTCCATCCCCTCGCTCATGTCCAGGGCGGCGACGACACTGGCCCCCGGATCGGGAAAGTAGAACATCACACCGTCTCCCAGCCACTTCACCGGCTGCCCCCCGTGTTCCTGGGAGGCGCGCCGGACCAGGGTGCCAAGTCTCGCCGCCAGATCGGCCGCCGCCTCGTCTCCCCGCTCTTCGGTGAGCCGCGTATAACCGGTTACATCGAGGAAGCACACCGCGGGAGGACGATGCAATCGGGTGTGGAGACCGGCTCCTTCCAGGGCGGCCTCGACCTCTTCAACGAACCTCTTGCTCCAGGCGTGCTCCTGCTGACCGTGGTAGATGGCGAGGAACGCCTGCTCGGTCAGCGGTGCCAGACGGGACCCAAGGTCGGCTTGTTCCGTCAGCACCTCGCCTTCCTTCATCCCGGTGTCGAGAAGTGGCTGGACGACTTCGGTCCGATACCACTCCGCTTCGGTCTCGGCGATCCGGCGCAAGCTGTCGCCACAGGCTCGGAGCCATCGCTCGATGACTACGGGCTGGAAGCCCACCGACAGTTGGAGTTCGATGACCGGCACAACCGACAACTCGTCGTCGCGAACCGGCTCGTCCGGTTGTGGCTCGGCAAAACCGAGGGCCTCGCGCACCACCGTAAGCAGCTCGAGGGGGATGCCGGTGCGTTCGCTCAGCTGCCGAAAGGTGGTGGGACTCAGGCCGCCGAATCGATCGAATGCATTCGCCTCCAGAAATGAGAACGAGAGGGCTCCGCTCCGCACCGCCGCCCCCATCCCATCGAGCGGCACCCCGGCCAACTCCAAGCCGTGCACCCAACGCACCTTCCTTGCGTCAGCCGCTAGGTGCCCCTCTTCCCTGCCGGACCCCAATATCCCGATCGCAACCAACTGGTCGACATAGTCAGGTTCGACTCCGGCCTTTCGGGCCACCTGTTGGCGCCATTCTTCGGTCACGGGAGGCCGGATCCTAGGTGTCGAAGCCGCCACCGGCGCCCGGCCAGGTGTGGGAGGCTGGCAGCGAATTTGTCGTCGAGACCGGCACAAAAGCCAATCAGCGTCTCGTCGGCGAGCACGGTTTGATCGATCAGGCGAGATAGCCGGGTACCTCAAGCCTTCCCGATCATGACGAGGATGAGTTCGGCTGCGGTTCGTTCCGATTCCGTAACCTCACTGCCCGATGAGCATCGAGATGGTCGCCGGTGTCCTTTTGATCGTTGCGCCCGTGTGGTTCAACGTCTGTTTCGCCCTGCTCGGCAAGCGGTTCGACTACCCAGACATCTTGCGCCGGCCGACGGCCGAGATCCTCGAACGGTTTCGAGCTGGTGGCTCGTCGCTGATCATCCTCTGGTGGACCTTCATGCTGTCGGGGCTTCTGCTGATTGCCGGGGCCGTGCTCATCGGGCAGGTGCTCGGGCTTGGGGGCGTCGTCCTGGTGGCCACGACCTTTGGTGTCCTCGCCGGCCTGGTGCAGATGCTTGGGCTCCTCCGGTGGGTGTATCTCGTGCCGGCGCTGGCGCGCGCCCATGCAGATCCGACTCTCGGACCCGAGCAGCGAGAAGTGAACGCCGCCGTCTTCCGTGCCCTCCACCAGTACCTCGGAGTCGGCGTCGGCGAGCACCTCGGCTACCTCTTCACCGGTATCTGGTCCTTATTGATCGGCATCGGTGTCATTCAGGCGGCTGTCATTCCCACGTGGCTGGGCTGGCCGGGGATCGTCATCGGCGCCGGGCTGATGATCGGCTCAGCCGAGTTTCTCGGTCCAAACGAGGAGCGGGGATGGGGTCTCGCCGGAGCCGCCATCCCGGTTCTCTACATTGCCTGGTCCGTTTGGCTTCTCGGAATGGGCATCGCCTTGATCGCTTGATTGGACATCGGCGAGGCGAGCGTCCTGAGTTGGCCGGGGCCCTTCCTCCTGAGCCGAGTATTGGAAGGTTCTCAGAGGATCAACGCAGTCCGCGTAAAGGCAAAGGGGGAACTGGGCGGCTCAGTAGCAATTCACCTGTTGGTGGCGACCGGATGCCCGTAGGCACGCAACACGTTGTCCCGCCGCACCGCGTCGAGGAAATCGGCGCCGCAACGCGCCTCGACCATTGCGGCGAACGTCCGATCGAGATAGGTGATGTCGCGCTCGTAGGCGAGTTCGGGGGGATGCACCACGAAGGTGTTGTCACTCGACAACACCACCTGTCCGTCGGCCTCAGCGAGCGCTTCGATTCGGTTGAGCATCTCCATGTCGTCGCTGGTGCCGATTGCGTCCAGCGAAATTGTGACCCCGCGTGACGCCATCTCCAGGTTCTCGGCGAGAGAGGACTCCTGAGCGTGGACCCAGACCAGGCGCCCCGGCTCGAATCCCTCGCCTTCCAGGGTCCGGAGCACGGTCCGCAAGGCGCCGGCGAGGGGGCTGTGCAGGGCGATAGCCGCACCGGTCTCGACCGCCGCCATCGCACCCGCTCGGTGGATGGTCGTCTCCTCCTCGGTGGGGCCGGAGTCCGATGTCGCCAGTTTGATGAACCCCGCCCGTACCCCGGTGTCTTCGATGCCGACGGTGAGCTCATCGGCGAACAGCGCAGCCAGTTCCTCGGGAGAGGCATCGGCGAGTTCCGGGGGTCGCAGCGCCTTGTAGATCCCGGTGGCACAGACGATTGAAACCGACGTCTCCACCGACACCGCGCTCAGCAGGTCCACATTGCGACCGATGCCGATCCCAGTGCATTCCACCAGTAGGTGGACCCCCTCGCCGCGCACCTCCCCCAGGCCCTCGACGCAAGCCTTCCGCACCTCCTCCCAATCCACCCGGCAGTAGTCCGGGTGATCCGGGCCCAGGAAGTCGGCGAACAGGTGCTCGTGCGCCAGCGCCCGAGTGAAGGCGTCTAGTCCGATCGGTCCGGTGACCGTCTCCAGCCGGAAGGCCTCCATTATCTCGCCGCGCAAGATGGAGTTGCTGCCAGCGGGGTATTCGCCACCCAGCGAGGATATCGACACCCGACGCCCCTACGCCGCCGCCAGGTCTGGTACCGCGCTCCCCACCTCGCTCAACCTGGGGGATGTTCTTGTTGTGGTGGAACACGTTGTCGGGGTCGTACTTTGCCTTTACCTCGGCGAGTCGCCGGTAGATGTGATCGCCGTAGGCCTCTCGGACTCGACCCGAGTCGTCGTCGGAATCGAGGAAGTTGACGTAGACACCCCCGGCGCCGTCCACAAGGCCATCAGCGACGGAGCCGAACTCGCCGCGACTAGACGGCTGAGACGGATCCTGTCGTTGCCGGTGGCGTCGACCGTTACCAGTCGGCGGCGGTGTACCCCGACCCGGGCTCGGCGAGTTCACCTCTCAACGCCCCGCCTACCGACCGCCACTGGACGCTTCCGTCATCGAACGTGATGATGAGCCAATGACCGGCCCGGTCGATGTTTTGGTCGACGACCTTGCCCCCGTAGTCGAACTCCTCCAAGATCTCACCGGTCAACGGGTCGGCCACTAGCCCCCGGTCTTGCGCGGCGTACCACAACCGCCCCTCGACGTCGATGACCAGCCCCCTGAAGGAGTCCTGTCGGCCTCAGCGATGACCCTCCCCGCCCCGGGCCTGTCGGCGCGGAAACCGTAAAGCACGTGGGTGCCGTCCGGCCGGGACGCCGCCACCACCACGACTGATCGGTCCGCCGACCACGCTCCGTCGTAAACCCGCATGGTCGGGTCCCCGGTATCGAATGACCTCACCACCTCGCCGGCGGGGTTCATCACCTCCACCAGCGAGGTAGAGAGGTTCACCACCAGTTGATAGCCCTCGATGTCGACATCGACCACCTTGCCGATCCTCGACTCGTCCCCCGTATCGACAAGTCGACGCCCTCGCTCATCATCGAGAGCCTCAAGGATCCGACCCGACGACGTGGAGAAAGTACTGGCCGGTGGCCGGCTCACAGCACACCGAATAGAACACGGTGTCACCTGCCAGGTTGACCCCATCGACATATAGGCAGGCAGAACTCTCGGGGCATTCGGCGCCGTGGCGAGAGTCACGAGTTCGGCTGTGCGCCAATGCAAGGGTGGAGCAGCAAACTGCCCTTCTACGCCGTCACCGACCAGATCCACGACATCACCACCCGGCTCGATTGGCATTTCAGGGCGGTCGGCATCAGAGGAATGCCGATAGAGCCCCTCACCCCAACCCAAAGAGTGGGCATGGTCGGATAATCGGTCACCTCGAAGATGGCTCGAAGGCGGCGGCTCGGTCGAGGGGGGTGTGCTCGGCAGCACCGTTCCGATGAATCCGTCGCCGTCTCGTACTGACCGACCCAGATCACGTTTTTCCCGGACTCCTCCGCTGGGCCGCCGGTAGAAGAAATAGACGCCACCGAAGTAGCCGAACCATTGGGAAGTCGCCGCCTGCTGGGGGGAGACCGATGCTCTCCCAGTCCAGTCCATCCTCGGACACCCAACCGCTGCTGAGCCCTGCCCAGATCCAGCCGAACTCGGTGGGAAGCGGGTCCCACCAGATGACATCATCTCGCTGCTCCGCGTCGGTGTCAGCCTGTTGCCAATGCGAGCCGTTGATAGAGGTCCACAACGATTCCCCATCCTGCTCGTTGACCGTCATCATCAACTCGTTCGGGCCGGCGATGAGCGAGACCTGATCCAGGGTGGTTCTGTTGAGTGCGGGGCAACGGCACCGGGCTCCATTGCACACCGTCCTCGGACCTCCACAGCCGACCGCAGTCGCCGAGTAGCGGGTCTCGAATTCCGTCGACAGCTGATATGAATAGGTGTAGAAGGCGTCCTTGAAGACGACCACCGACTCCCCCCACTCTTCATCCATGGGGAAGGGTGGACGGATGGCGACCACGTCGTCGCCGTTGCCGACGATCAGGACCAGGTCATCGAGGCCCCAGCCCCGCAAAGCGGTGAGCAGGGCCTCAGGTTCCCACCCGGGCAAGCTGGCCTCGACCCTGTGCACCACCTGGCCGCTCTCGGCGTCACGGAAGACGATCGAGGGAGCGTACGGCGAGTTAGTGTCCTGCAGGTCAACATTCAGCGTCGCCATGGGTGTATTGATCTTCCCGGGCGGAAAGATCCCCAACCTCTGTGTCGACCAATCCCAGATCGGCCAGGGAGCGCGGTTCCCATGGTGCGCCGCACCGTCCTGGTCTCCGTAGTACTTCTTCCAGGGCACCCTGAACGTGCTCTCCATGGGGACGATCCACGTGTCGGTGTCGAGCGTGGCGCCACCGGCGAAGCTGGATCCGACCAGGCCCAGCCCGGGGATCGACTTGGGAGCGAACGACGACAGGTCGACCTGCTCCCACTCCCCACCGTCGAGGCGGTAGAGAGCCGGGTCCCCGGGTGCGTCGTACCAGGCCCGGGCGAGCACCTGGCGATGCGAGATCGGACCCATTGACGTGCCCGCACCGTCGGGCGACACCGCCACCCAGGGCACACCGTCGGCTTGGGCACGGCTGAGCTCATCCTGCAGGGTCGGGGTCGGGTTGGGGATCTCGGCCCAGGTGCGGCCGTGGTCGTCAGACTTCCACCATCTCTTCCGCTCGGTCTCGAGGTCACGGCTGGTGCCCAGCAGCCTGTTGCCCGACTCCTGGTGGGGGTAGATGTCGGCGGGGAGGATGACCTTGCTCCATGTGATGGCGGCACCGGTGCTCCACGTCGAGCGGAACGAGTCGGTATTGGCCGTGTCGGTAGTGGCCGAGTCGGTGGCGTCAGCATCGGCGGTGACCGGGTCCGTCGTCGGAGGCGGTGCCAGGGTCGGTTCGCTGACCGCCTCGGTGGTCGCGACGGTGACCTCCGGCGTCAGGCTCTCGAGCGGACGACCGGCGCAGCTGGCCACCACCGACGATATGACGAGCACCACAACGCAACCACGACCGAATCCGCTGTTTCTCATCAAGGCAGCGTGACCCGTGTCGCTTGCGAAGGATTGGGACGTCGATTGGAAACCAGTCAACGCCTCTTCGTGGGGAGGTAGGAACGGAGGGTTCCAAGCGCCTTCCAAGTCCCCGCCGCCACGCTATTGACGAATGTCCAGCTTTAGGCGCGCCCAATCCGAATCTGCGAACATTGCAGTTGTGGAATATTCCGTCTTGGGCCCGCTTCGCGTGGTGCGGGACGGTGAAGCTCTCAAGCTCGGGGGGCGCCGCCAGCGAATGGTCCTGGCGGTGCTGCTCGCCAGGTGCAACCGAGTGGTGTCGCGTGACGCGCTGATCGAGGCCGTCTGGGCAGGACATCCGCCCGATTCCGCCCGGACGACCCTGCACAGCTACCTGTCGAATCTGCGCGGTCAACTGGGCGAGAGCCTGGTGCGGTCGGGTGACGGCTACCGGGTCGACGCAACCGTGGAGAACTTCGACGCCCTCCGGTTCGAGGGTCTGGTCGACGCCGCTCGCGACCTCATCGGTCCCGAACCAGGATCGGCGCTCCCGGTTACTACAGGAAGGGCTCGCGTTGTGGGTCGGAGAAGCCTATGGCGACCTCAACGGCGAACCGGACCTAGCGGCGGAGATCGTAACGCTGGATGAGCTTCGGATGGTGGCGGTCGAATACCGCATCGAGGGCGAACTGGCGCTCGGGGGCCATCGCAAGGTCGTGGGCGAATTGGAGACGCTGGTTCGTGAGCATCCTTTCCGTGAGCGATTGGCCGAACTGCAGATGCTCGCCCTCTACCGCGCCGGTCGCCAGGCCGACGCCCTTCGCGCCTTCCAACGGACCCGCTCCATCCTCGCCGAGGAGTTGGGCATCAACCCTTCCCCTGCGCTCCAGGACCTCGAGCAACGGGTCCTCGTTCAGGATCCCGGGCTCACACTGGTCGATTCACCCCGCGAGTTGGCGGCTCCTCAGGACCCGATCGGCACCAGCTCCGACTGTGGGCTCGAGCGTCCGCGGATACGAGCTGAGGGAGCAGATCGGAGCTGGGCCGGCGGGGGGTTGTCTTCAGGGCCTATCAGCCGGCGGTCGGCCGCGAAGTGGCGGTCAAGTTCATCCGCCCCGAGCATGTCAACCGGCCCGACTTCATTCGGGACTTCGAAGCCGACGCCCGGGTGGTGGCGCAGCTCGAGCACCCCCACATCGTCACGCTGCTCGACGCCTGGCGGGGCCCGGAGGGTGCCTTCCTCGTCCTACCTCTGCTCCGGGGAGGGAGCGTGGCGGACACGCTGAAGCGAGGCGCATGGAATCTCGCCCCAGCCCTACGCCTGCTCGATCAGATCGGTGGGGCGGTCTCCTATGCCCACCGTCATGGTGTCGTGCACGGCGACATCAAGGCGTCCAGCGTCCTTCTCGACGTTGAAGGCAACGCCTATCTGACCAACTTTGGGATTCCGCACCGGTCCTTCGACCACCAGAGTGCTGGCCTCTACGACAACGAGCCTCCGCCTCCCGAGGTGGTTCACGGCGAGCCGTTGACCACTCGGTCCGACGTCTTCGGTCTTGGCGCCCTGGCGGAGGAGCTGCTCACCGGCGCCGCCAATGGTTCCCGCATGTCGAGCGAAGACGGGCAGTCCGTGGCCGGACTGACCGCGGAAGTGCGTGCCGTGTTGGTGCAGGCCACCGACGACAAGCCGGCGAATCGGTTTCCGACACCCCAACATTTCCTCCGTGCGCTGCGTCGCGCGGTCGGGGCAGATGTGGTGGCGTTGGCCAATGGGCCACATGGAGTGACCACTCGCACTCCAGTGCCCAGCCCCTACAAGGGGTTGCGAGCCTTCACCGAGACCGATGCCGTCGACTTTCACGGTCGCGACGCTCTCATCGATGAGCTTCTCCGCACCATGGCGCACAACAGATTGGTCGCAGTCGTTGGTCCTTCGGGCAGCGGAAAGTCGTCGGTGGTCCGCGCCGGTCTCATCCCAGCCCTTCGGTCGGGTGGCCTTGCCGGATCCGGGGGATGGCTGATCACCGACATGTTCCCCGGCTCCCACCCGTTTGAGGAGCTCGCTGGGGCCCTGCGGCGGGTGGCCATCGAGGACCCACCCGACCTCATCGACGATCTCGTGGCAGATGAGTTTGGCCTGCTCCGAGTCTGCAAACAGATCCTGCCCGCCGACAACAACTATCTCGTGCTGGTCATCGATCAGTTCGAGGAAGTCTTCTCGCTGGTCGAGTCTGAGGAGACGCGGCGTCTGTTCCTGGAGAGCCTGGCCGTCGTCGCTGCCGACCAACGGAGCCAGGTACGGGTGCTGGTGACGGTTCGTGCCGACTTCTTCGATCGGCCTCTCCAATACGAACGGTTCGCAGAGTCGTTGAAGGCGGGGCTGGTGACGGTCAGCCCGCCGTCCCGTGAAGGTCTCGCCCAAGCTGTGGCCGCACCGGCACGCAGGGTCGGGATCGAAATCGAGCCGGGATTGGTCAATCTGATCGTCCGCGACGTCCAGGGCCAGCCCGGCGGGCTTCCGCTCCTCCAGTACGCGCTCACCGAACTCTTCGCTGCACGCCAAGGTGATCTGCTGACCATCGACGCCTACAACGCAACCGGTGGTGTCCAAGGGGCGCTGGGCCGGCGAGCCGAGGAGATCTTCGCGGCTTTGCCTCCCGGCGGCAGGGATGCAGCCGAACAGGTATTCCTGAGGCTGGTGACCGTCGACGAGACCGGTGCGGTTGGCAGGCGACGGGTGCTCCAAACCGAGTTGAAGAGCCTCGGAGTCGATCACGGAGCCCTCGACCAGGTCCTTCACGAGTTCGGTGCCTTCCGATTGCTGTCGTTCGATCACCACCCGATCACACGGGGTCCAACCGTTGAGGTTGCGCACGAGGCTCTCCTGTCGGAGTGGGAGCGGCTCGCCGGCTGGGTGGAGGAGCGGGGCGAAGACCTGGCCACTCGACGTCGCATCAACATGGCCGCCCGCGAATGGACCGACTCGGGAAAGGACCGCGGCTTCCTCCTCAGCGGTGGCCGCCTCGTGCAGGCTGAGGCCTGGATCGCCGACGCTGGCATCACGGCTTCGAGTGATGAAACCGAGTATGTGAAGGCCAGTGTCGCAATGCGCCGGGAGGAACAAACCGTCGCCCGCCGCCGCCGACGCCTTGGGTTTGGCGTCGTGGGCGCCGGACTGATCGCGGTGGGAATCCTCGGCGGCCTGGCCTTGGTTCAACGCCGCCAAGCTGTGCGTGATGAGACTCTCACCGCAGTGCACAATCTCGCCAATGAGGCGATGGTCGTCGTCGACGACGACCCCGAACTGGCAGCCTTGATCGGACTGGAGTCCGCCGATCGGGCCATCACCATCGGCATCGAGCCTCCGATGGAGACCATCGCAGCCCTGAACAACGCAGTGCAGGCATCGCGGCTCGAGCAACGATTCGACGGCGGATTCCTCAACATCGAGCTGAGCCCCGACGGTGCAATGCTCGCCACCGACATGCGCTCCGGTCCGCCGGCAGCCACCGGGGAGACACGCATCTGGGACGTCGAGACCGGCTCCCTTCTCCGGTCGTTGTCCGGTCCCGGGGAGGTCAGCTCCCTGGCCTGGGGCCCCGATGGTTTCCTGGCAATCGCGTACAAGCCGATCGATCGACTCGCCAGGCCGATCCTTGTGGATCTGGGACCCGTCGAACGGCACCGAGGTGAATCGGTTCTCTCTCGATCCAGCCGCGACCGCACCTTGGTGAGATAACCCGCACCGCGTGGGCTCCGAGTGGCGGTCTGGTAGCCGCGGTCGCCAGCGACGGTGGCGGCCACGACATGGTCTCCGTGTGGGACACGAATAGCTCGCGTCTCGTCCTCTCACAGACGCACGAATGGCTCAGCGACATGGCGTTCCTCGATGACGCGACACTGCTAGTGGCGCGTCCCGGCCGTGACGACGTCGCCTTCCTCGACATTGCCACGCGGCACCGAGCAGTCCCGGATACCGATTCCGGGATTCGGTCCCAGGAGAATCGCCGTCGACCACGACACGGGGAGACTGATCGTCGCCAACGACTTCGGAGTCGTCGGGGCCTGGTCAATTGATAACGGAACGCAAGAGTGGGTGGGCACACCGGAAGCGTCAGCCCCCCTTCGAGACGCCGGCCCTCGCCGTCCTACCGCCCCGGGTCGGGTTTCCCCTCGGACTGGTGGCGATCTCCGGAAACCAGGGACGAATCAGACTGCTGGCATCGAGTGACGGGTCCGAGCAGACCGTGCTCGCCGGTTACGGAAGCTGGGTGTCCGATCTCGTCTTCGGTACCGATGGGCGACTCCACAGCGTCGGTATGAACGACACCGCCCGCACCTGGGACACCACGGAAAGCGGTCCCGACCGGCGTTGTCCACGCCCTGCCGCACACCGGCTCATTCCACATAGATATTTCTGCCGATGGCCGCCGGCTCGCGGTTCAATCCGACACCGGGACTTCGACATGATCGATGTCGATACCGGAGCGGTGCACTCCTTGGCCGGACAGAGCCTGCACATCTCCAACGGCGCTGCGGTGAGTCCCGGACTGGAAATCCGTTGCGATCCTTCCGTCGGACGATGGGCCAGGTTGGGTGCGTGACCTGGAGACGTTCGAGCCTGTGGCGCAGATCCCCGACTGCACCTATCCCAAGGCTTTCAGCCCCGACAGCCGACTCCTCGTACTCAGCTCGGATTGCGACGGCACCCACGCCCGAGTCATCGACTGGGCGACGGTGAGACGGTGCTGGATCTCGGCGAGGCGTATCTCAACGAAGCCGCTTTCAGCCCCGGCGGGGCCGCCGAAGAGGGGCGGTACCTGGTCGCAGTCGTCGCCGGCCCCCCGGGTACCGAAGAGGTCGTGATGTACGACATGGCCACCGGGGAACAGGTCATGGGCTCGGTGTTTCCGCTGACCATCTCGCTCGCCTTCGACCCGAGTGGTCGCTATCTGGCCGGCGGGGAGATCGATGGCAGCGCTTGGGTCCTCGACCTTGCCGCCCTGCTCGACGGCGAAACTCCGGAGGACTCCCTCATCTTCGACGCCACAACGCACAACGAGTCGGTGTGGCGGGTGAGGATGAACGCCGATGGTGTGTTGGCTACCACCTCCGGCCACTCCATCCGGCTCTGGGATGCCATCAATGGTCGCATGATCGCCGAGCCTTACGCGAACGCGATCTTGCCCCCGGTGAGCGTCTTCGGCCCAGAGGGTGCTAGCTGGAGTGCGGGAAATCGGAAGGTAACCGGCCACGGCGCATGGAAGAGAGTGTGTGTCGGTTCG
>CAVWWM010000029.1:0-423170 GCA_963758695.1 uncultured Actinomycetes bacterium | reverse complement strand
TTTGATGGTGGATTCGCAATATCGAACTGAGCCCCGACGGTGCGATGCTCGCCACCGATGTGCGCTCCGGTCCTCCGGCAGCCACCGGGGAGACACGCATATGGGATGTCGAAACCGGATCTCTTCTCCGGTCGTTGCCTGGTCCCGGGGAGGTCAGCTCTCTGGCCTGGGGCCCCGATGGATACCTGGCCATCGCGTACGAAAGAGCGACCGACTCGACATGCCGACCTTGTGGGTCTGGGACCCGTCGAACGGCACCGAGGTGGGTCGGTTCCTCCCCCGCCCGCCGGGACCGCCCTGGAACGGATCGCGGACAGGGTGTGGGTCTCCGAGTGGGCGCCTGGTGCCAACTGTCGCCACCGACGGTGGCGGCGACGACTTGGTCTCCGTGTGGGACACGAATAGCTCGCGCCTCGTCCTCTCACAGATGCACGAATCGTTTAGCGACGTGGCCTTCCTCGACGACTCGACACTGATCGTGGCGTGTCCCGGCCGTGACGACGTCGCCTTCATCGACCTACCTGGCGGCACCGAGCAGTCCCGGATCCCGATTCCTGGCTTCAGGCCGACGAAAATCGTCGTGGACCGCGACACGGGGAGACTGACCGTCGCCAACGACTCTGGAGTCGTGGGGGCCTGGTCCGTTGATAACGGGTCTCAAGAGTGGGTGGGCACACCGGAAGCGTCGCCCCCCTTCGAGACGCCGGCCCTCGCCGTCTTACCGCCCCGGTCGGTTTCCTCTCGGACTGGTGGCGATCTCGGGAAACCAGGGACGAATCAGGCTGCTGACATTAGTGACGGGGCCGAACAGACCGTGCTCGCCGGTCACGGAAGCTGGGTGTCCGATCTCGCCTTCGGCACCGATGGACGACTCCACAGCGTCGGTATGAGCGACACCGCCCGCACCTGGGACACCACGGAAACGGTGCCGCCGGCGTTGTCCACGCCCGCCGCACACCGGCTCATTCCACATAGATATTTCTGCCGACGGCCGCCGGCTCGCCGTTCAATCCGACACCGGGACTTTCGACGTGATCGATGTAGATACCGGAGCGGTGCACTCCTTGGCCGGACAGAGCCTGCACATCTCCAACGGTGCCGCGGTCAGCCTGGACTGGAAGTCCGTGGCGATCGTCCCTCGATGGAGGCCTTGGTTGGCTGCGTGACCTGGAGACGTTCGAACCTGTGACGCGATCCCCGACTGCACCTATCCAAAGGCGTTCAGCCCCGATAGCAAGCTCCTCGTCCTCAGCTCGGCCTGTAACGGCAGCCAGGCGCGTGTCATCGACTGGGCCGACGGCGATACGGTGCTCGACCTCGGCAAGGCTTATCTCAACGAAGCCACCTTCAACCCTGGTGGCGCCGCCGAAGAAGGGCGGTACCTGGTTGCAGTCGTCGGCGACTTGGCACCCAAGGGGTGGTCGTGATCATGGCCACCGGGGAACAAGTCGTGGACTCGGTGTTTCCGCTGACCATCTCGGTCGCCTTCGACCCGAGTGGCCGCTACCTGGCCGGCGGGGAGATCGACGGCAGTGCCTGGGTCCTCGACTTTGCCGCCCTGCTCGACGGCGCAACCCCAGAGGAGGCCCTGATCTTCGATGCCAACACGCACAACGAGCGGTGTGGCGGGTGAGGACGAACGCCGATGGTGTGTCGGCTACCACCTCCGACCATTCCATCCGGCTATGGGATGCCATCAACGGTCGCATGATCGCCGAGCCGTACGTGAACAGCAACCTTCCGCCGGTGAGTGTCTTTGGCCCAGAGGGTGACTATATCCTGTACGCCGACCGCGGTGCCGTGCTCCGACCCTTCTACTTCGATACCGGAGAATTGATGAACTCGCTCGCAACGGGGTCACCAGGGACCTCACTCCCAGGAATGCGAGCGTCATCCGGAGAAGCCTGCTCCTAAATCCGTGTCGTTGCTCGATGTCCGCCTGAAGCGGCGATCTCCAACGGATTCCCAACAACGTTCCAATTGCGTCGGCGTCAACTTAGTGGGACCAACAAGGGCGGCCACACATGCGACCTCATACCACTCCGCGGGCGAAGATCGGCTTCATCATCGGCGCGCTGCTCTTCGCCGGTTGTCAGGGGCAATCGAGGGGAGAGGCAACAACAGTGCTCGCTCAAGCAGCCACCACGACTCCACAGGCCGCTACCCCTAGCACACCCAACAAGAACGAACCACTACCGCCACCACCAAGCCAGTTACCGAACCGTGGAGGCCACGCCCACCACGGCCGTCCCGTCCGGCTCATGGAGGATCAGGCTGACCAACGTAAAGCTCGAGGACGGCTGGGTCTACTCCTTTAGGTGTATTTGCTGGGCATCAACCCTGATGCCTCGTACGGCGGTTGCATCGAGACCGCGCCTCCTGGTGAGACGAACCTCCATTTTCGCATCGATACCATGAACGTGCTGACTGGGCGAGCACCCAATCCCGCGCTTCGAGGTAGCCGCAAACGTGGCTCGTGACGGCAGCCTTATCGAGATCGTAAAGGGCGACCCATTCGCGCCAGCGAACGACGATCAGTCAACTTCTGGGACTGTCGAAGTCGTCCGAACGAGCCAGGCACCCCTTGTACTTTGGCAAACAGCATCCCCGATGGACTCCGTTGGATCGAGCCGGGCACCTACACGTTCATAGCAACGGTCGGCTCAGTACCCAAAGAGTCAATCGACGAAGTAACCGTTGGTATCCGAGGGCCCAAAGGCTCGCACTTGGCCGTCGACGCTCGATTCGGTGCTGATCATGGCGCTGGCGAAGTCATCGGGGAAGTCGACATGTCCGGCGAGTGATCTGAGCCGCACGATTGGACACTTGGTCGGCGATCAGTCGAGCCTTGTACGCCAACCGCGATGCCGTCCTCCGACCCTCCTGCTTCGATACCGACGAACTGACGTCCGAGAATCATCTCGGAGAGGTGTAGGTCGGGGTGGGCGGTTTCGTTCTTCGATGTCTCGACCGGTGATCTCCAATGGACTCCCAACGACGTTCCAATAGCGTCGGCGTCCACTTTGTGGGATCCAACAAGGGAGACCACACATGCGATCCAACATCGCTCTCCGGTCGACGATGGGGTTCATCATCACCACGCTGCTCTTGGCCGGCTGTCAGGGACAGTCGGGCGGAGACGCAGGCGATGCGGTACTCACCAGCGAGGGCCCAACAGTCGCGACCACGGCTCGTCCACCGGCTTCGACCCTGCCCGAAGACGTCATCCTTGATCTGGCGCAAGGAACGGCAAATGTCGGGCATCCCTTCGCCGTCGAGACATCACCGGATGGAACACAGGCCGTCGTCTCTTCTCCGAACCAAACAGTATTGGGCTGTTCGATCTCACCACTGGGCGACGGCTGCAAGCACTGACGGGCCAGGACTTGCACTGGAGCCAGGGAGACGCCGTGAGTCCGGACTGGACCGTTGTGGCCGCGGCAGGCCTCGACCACATAAACCGGGTCTTCGAACTCTCGACCCTCGACAAAACGTCGGAACTCCCATCATGCGTTCGGCCCGGGCCACAGGCGTTCAGCCCTGACGGCTCTCTCGTCGCGATGGCCGACTGCGGGAAGTCACGCATCCAGGTCATCAAGTGGCGCACGGACGATGTGGTCCTCGACCAAGCAGAGACCACCAAACCTTCGGACCCGGACGAGGCCGGCTACGTCCACGACGCCGCCTTCACCCCGGCGGGCGCACCCGAACCCGGTCGTTATCTCGCCGTCATCGCCGAAGAGGGGCTTGAGATCCACGACATCATCCCCGGTAGGCAGGTCTTGAGCCGGTCCAAAGAGCCTGCGCTTGGCGTTCGATCCGACGGGCAGATTCCTGGCGGTCGGCAACGAGGGCGGTACAGCCGTAGTGCTCGATTTCGAGGCCCTCATCGGGAACACCGAAGGCGCTCCATGATCCGCCAAATCGAAGCTCACCCTGACCTCGTCATCGACATCGATTTGAACCAGAGCGGCGTGCTGGGGACGTCCGCACCCGGCTCGGTCCGGCTTTGGGATGTCGAGTCCGGCGAAATGTTGGAGGAAGTCGTACTTGACCCGGAGATCTGGAACTTCGTGGACTTCCAGCCCACTGGGGAGGAACTCGTCTACACAGATGCGGTGGACCTGTCGCTGCGCACCCTCCAGGCAGATGGTTGATGTCGCGGCCGAGGATCCAAGACTGCGAGCGGAAGGTCGAAACGGTCCCCGCACGCGTGGCCTGCGCATCCAAAGAAGCGAACGAGAGGGCTCCGCTCCCCACCGCCGCTTCCATCCCGTCGAGCGGCTAGCCCGCCAGCTCCAGGCCCCGGCACCCAACGCAACTTTCGCACGTAACTCTGCCACCGGAGGTCGCATCCTGTATGTCGAGGCGAACAACGACGTAGCTGTCAATGGCTTGGGGGAACCACCGACAATATCGGCCCCGACCGCCGCCATCATTGTGACGGCTGAACTGGTGATCTCGGGCATTGGCTCGGAACCGCCGGAGAACGCCTCAACACGCTCGCCCGCTAGGAAACGTATCAAACCCGCCGCCATTTGCGAACGCCGACATTGCGTGTGCACCGGAAGCGACCTGATGGGATGGCCTTGTCGGTCGTCGCGTCCACGGTGACTGGCGAAACCACAAGATATGAGAAGTAGGTGTGTCCGAGTGGGCTTGTCCAGGTGAACGTTCCTGGTGTGGGTTGTTCGAGTTGCCAGCCTGCCTCGTGCTTCAGACGGTGGTGGTGGCGGCATAGGGGTCCGAGGTTGTGGGGGTGGGTGCGTCCGCCTTTGGCGTAGTCGACGGTGTGGTCGAGGTCGCTGTCCCGGGCGGGCATGCGGCACCCGGAGAAGGCACACACCGGTTGCCGGGCCAGCAGGTAGCGCCGTTCGGTAGTTGTGGGTCGTCTCCGGGTGGTCCCGTTCCCCACAACTTGTCCGTTGTCGGGGTCGGTGACGGTGAACCGCCACTGGCCACCCTGGTTGGCGACGGCGACTTGGCGGGCGATGTCGGCGATTACCGGTCCCCACCCCGGTATCTCCCCGGGAACCTCGGACAATCCGGTGAGCGTGGCCAGGTCGACGGTGATGTCCACCACTCCGGTGGGAGCAGCTGACAGTCCTCTGCCGGCGACCAAGTCGGAGAACACATCGGCTCTGATCTGGTCGATACTCCGCCCGTCACCCGTGGTGTTGGCTGCCTTGGCCATTCGGTTGACCCGCTCCAGCATGGCGGCCACCGATTCCGCTGGGAGGTTGAACGCCAGCAGGTTGGCGGTGCCATCAGGGTTGGCTTCCCCGACCACTCTCCGTTCCTCGACACCTGTCTCATAACGGTGCCTGGAGTCCTCGGGGTCGATGGACACGGTGAGGCGGCGCAGCCGGGCGGCCAGTTGACCGGTGGTCACCCCCGGTGCTTCCACCAGTGCCACCCGGGCCGCGTGGCGGGCTTGCTCTTCGGTGAGGTGACCGGTGTGATCGCAGATCACCCGTGCCCTCGGGAGGTCGATCGCACCTGCGGAGAGCGCTTGCCACACCTCGGGGAGCCGTTCCACCAGGTCACAGGCGACCCCCAGTTGCATGTCGGCGGCTCTCCGTGTGAGATGCAGAGCGGCTCCGATCTCTGCTGAGGAGTCCTCGTCCAAATGCTCCACCCGCTGCGGAGGGGAGGAGGCGACACCCGGTGGGGAGAGAGCCACTTCCATCATGTCGGCGTACATCCCTGCCTGGAAGTGGGACACCAACCGGGATCCCGCTTGGAGCACGATCACCATCTCGTGACCGTTCAACACCGACCGGTCGACACCAGCCAACAGCAGCCGCCAGTTCGGGGCCGGGCGGCATCTCCGCCAACCCATCGGGTAGCACGCTCCTCGGCGGGCACTCAATCACCGTATCGAACATGTGTTCGATCATACGTCAGGCAAGGGACAGGATCTAGACCCTTGACGACGAATCCGAGAAGAAATATCGAAGGGAAGCGATCGGGCGTCAACCGACGTGCCGGTACTGGGAAAGTTCAGGTGTCTCGGCGGCTGTTGAGCCAGCTGACCATCGCCGGGTCGCGGTGGTCGAAGAACGAGCGACGCCCCGGTGTCCAGGGTGGCGATGCGCGCCATCTCGTCGTCGGTGAGGTCGAAGTCGAAGACGTCGAAGTTCTGCTCCATGCGCTCGCGGCGGACCGACTTCGGGATGACGACGACGTCGCGCTGGATGAGCCAGCGGAGCACGACCTGGGCGACCGACTTGCCGTGCGCGTCGCCGATGTCGGTCAGGATCGGGTCGGTGAACAGGTTGTTGCTGCCCTCGGCGAACGGCCCCACGACTCGATCTGCACGCCGTGCTCGCGCATGAGCTCCTGGTCGGTCGTGCGCTGGAAGAACGGGTGGGTCTCGATCTGGTTGACCGCCGGGGTGACCTCGTTGTGCTCGATGAGGTCGACGAGCCGGTCGGGGTAGAAGTTGGACGACGCCGATCGCCCGGGCCCGGCCCTCGCCGTGGAGCTCCTCCATCGCCCGCCACGAGCTGTAGTAGTCGCCGAGCGGCTGGTGGATCAGGTACAGGTCGAGGTGGTCGAGGCCGAGCCGCTCGAGCGACTGCTCGAAGGCCCGCTTGGCGTTGGCCTCGCCCGGGGTCCTGGATCCACAGCTTGGTGGTGACGAACAGCTCGCTCGCGGGGGATGCCGCTGCCTGCGATGGCCCGGCCGACGGCCTCCTCGTTGCCGTAGGAGGCGGCGGTGTCGATGTGCCGGTAGCCGGCCTCGAGCGCCGTCGCGACGGCCCGCTCGGTCTCCTCCGGGCGGGATCTGGAAGACGCCGAAGCCGAGGATCGGCATCTCGACGCCGTTGTTCAGGGTGACGTTCGGGATCGTCCTCACGTAGAGGCTCCTGTCGCTTGTTCTTTCGCCACCGACTCACCTGCGAGGCCCATTGACTCTCGTCAGTCGATGGCTGTGCCGGGCGCAGCCACCTCGATCGCCGCGGATACGGCCGCCGATCGCAACCGATCGTCATACACGACGATTCCGGCGAGATCAGGTCCCAAGGTGAGGGCTGCGGCGAGGTGGAGGGCGTCGCCGCGATCGGAGATCGACAGGGAGGAGTCGTCCCGCTCGATCGAACACATCGGCGTCGACTCGGATCACGTCACTTTCTGCGAGCAGCCGCTCGGCTCTCGCCGGTGCTCGACCTCCGGCCCGGGCGGCGGCGCGCAGCAGCTCGGTGCGATGAAGGTCAGACAGGATCCAGCGTCTGGAGGCAAGCCACCGCCGCAGAGGTTTCGTTTCCGGTTCGGGGCGGACGAACTTGGCCAAAGCAGAAGTGTCCAGGTACCAGATGGCCATCTACCGCACGTCCGTTCGCAGGTCCAATAGAGCCTCGGTCACCGAGGGTCCCTCGTCGGGGGGGATGTCGGCGTCCAGCGCGGTGAGCATCTCGACCAGGCCGCGGCCGGCCCCAGGTGCGATCCTCCCCTCGGCCACCAGCCTGTCGTATCCGGCCGGCTCCTCGAACGGAGAGAGCCGTGCTACGGGGCGGCCCCGATCGGTTACGACGAATGTTTCGCCCGCCCTCACCCGCGCGAGCCAGCGGCTGGCGTACCGCCGAAGCTCTCGCACACCGATGTTCTCCATGTGCGACATGGTAGCACTCGGGTCACCTGCTCAGCTCGACGACCCGTTCAGCTCGCCGCGTCGGCCACCTCATCGAGCCACGCTGCGAAGAACCGCATCGACACGGCTCGGGCCTCGTCGGACATGTCCCGGGCTTGGCGCAGCCAGATCTCAGGGTTGATGCCATCGGCGTCGAAGGTGCCCTCCGGCGTGCGGCTTACCCACTCGGCGAGGACCTCCGGTGACGCCTCCGGATGGAACTGGACGCCGACCGAGCAGCCCGCGGAAAGCGAGCGGGTACCGGGTACTCGCCGAGCAGCTCGGCGTCGGGTGGGAGCTCGAAGGTGTCGTGATGCCACACCAGAACAGGGCAGGTCAACTCGCGGATCAGCGGGTCCTGTGATCCGGCGTCGGTAAGGACCACATCCGGCCAACCGACCTCCACCGCCTCGGAGGGAAAGGCTCGTTCCCCCGAGCGCGGCCGCCATTAGCTGAGCACCGAGGCAGATACCGAGGGTCGGCAAATCAGCCGAGGCGGCCTCGCGGATGAGGCGCATCTCGTCGTCTAGATATGGATAGCGGTCCGCCTGGTAGGCGCCTTGCATCCCGCCGAGGACGACGATCGCCACCACCTCGTCGACGCTGGGCAACTCGGCGCCCTCGTTGGCCCGCACCCGTGTCATCTCCACACCTGCCGCCCGAAACGCCTCACCGAGCCAGCCCAGGCTGGAGTCACTCATGTTCTGAACGACGAGGACGGGCCCACCTCGCCATCGTACGGACCCTGTCCCCCTAGCCCCCCTTCGTTAGCTCGCCATTCCCCGGGGTCTGGCGGGCTGCACCCTTCGGCGGCGCGGTCCGAAGCAGGCTCTCTGGCGCCCCGAACTCCGCTTCCGGGTAATCCGAGATTGGGCCGGCGAGGAGCCCGGTGTCGGCGCCACCCAGGTGCTTGGCGAAGAAAGCCAACAGATAGTCGCACGTGATCCGCCAAGCACGCGTGCTGTCGATCCGAACCGCAGCTAGAGGACCCGCTGCCCGCGACCCAGCTTCCGGGAGCAAGAAAACTGCATCCATAAAGCTGACATGCCCACTCCCTCGGATCATGACTCCGTAGCCGGGTGATGCCCGCTCATATGCCGTCTGCCAGCCCTCCACCATCAGCGACCGCTCCGCCTCACACCACTCCACCGTGGGGTAGATCCCGGCGCTTACCTGGTCTTCGCACGGAGTGTGCACATCGCTGTGGTCGGCCAGGATCTGCAACGCCGGGCGGGCCAGGCCCACACTGCCCACCGCAGACCAGTTGGCGCCGTCGAGGTTCGCCGCCGCCTTGCAACGGTCGTCCATCCGGCAGCACTCCAGCGCGGCGTTGCCGCCCAGCGAGTGACCGAACACGCCCTAAACGAGCAAGGTCGAGTCGATCACCGAGGCGATCCGTACCGGCGTTGAGAACTTCCAACTGGTCGACGACAAAGCTCAGATCGGCGGTCTTGTCGTTTGCGATGGCGGCCCGAGCACGAAACGTGTCCTCGGGGGCGCCGCTGAATGGGCCGAGGGTCGGCTGCATCCAGGCCGCGTTCATAGGTACAACACGCCCGTCGGGGAAGGCGGTGACCGCCGATTCGTAGGTGTGGTTGACGCCAGCCACGACATAGCCGTGACTTGCGATCTCCTCGAGGATTGCGGCGAGCGCCAGAGGTGGGAAACCAGCTGGTGAGAAGACCAGAACGGGGAACGTCCTTGGGTCCGTTGCGCAAGGAGCGTCGGTGTAGGCATGACTTCGGGCAGCCGTGGCCTCGAAGCCCAGAAACTGGGCGACCCCCTCCCATCCCGTGGGTAGATATTCGGCAGGTCGTAAGTCCGGGCTCGGCATCGCTGGGTACCAAACCCAGACGACAAGCTCCCTTTTCTCGCCGGCGTTCGGAGAAGAGACCGCAACGCGTGCGCTGTCGATCCAGTGGTAGGCGGTGCGGCCGACCAAGTACGGTCCAGTGGGCGGAGGCAGGCCTGTGTCCGACATCGCCCCGCAACCTATCGGATCCCCCACGCCCAGCAAGACGACGCCACCGAGATAGTCCCAGAGCAGCGACATGGATACGGCTCACATCCAGGCTCGATCCGGCAAAGCCTGTCTCGGCGGAGCACACGCGGCGGCCGAGACGAATACCGAGGGCGGTCAGTCCCTTCCCATCACGATGAACCCCGCTTATCAAGACGCAAGGCGAGGATGTTTGGGGCGCCAAGCCTCAACTACGTTCGAGGGTCTATGCCCTCAGCTCTTCCGCGATCGCTTCGAGTGCTACGGCTGAAGCGGCGTTGCCCTTCTGCTTCTGCAGCCGAATGGCTTGGTGAATTGCTTCGGCCGCTTCCGTTGTCTTGCCACCCAGCCGCAGGACCTCCGCAAGCGCAGCGAACGTGTCCGCCGTCATGGTGATGTCGTCGCTCGGCGCCACCAGGCGCACCGCTTCGTGAGCGATGAGCTCCGCCGACTCGAACTCGCCCCGCCGTGCGAGTAGCTGAGCACGCATCCTCCGCGCCAGGATCTGACTCATCAGGTCGTCGGGCGACGCTGACTGCTCGCACATCGTGATCGCTTCTTCCGCGGAGTCGTACTTCGCCTTGCGCGTACTGAGCTTCGGCCAGAAATCCTGCGAGCGTGGAGAGCCGCATGGTCTCGCCAGTTGCGCCGACCGTCTCGACTCCCCTGCGCAGTATCTGCCTCGGCGGCAGCGGGATCGCCGGCGAGCAGTTCGATTTGGCCCGCCTCCATTGCTGCGTTCGCGGTGAAACGTATGCCCGAACTCCTCGAGCATCGCAATCGAAGAGCTGCTCAGCGAACGCGCCTCGTCGAAGTCTCGGCGCATCGCCTCCAGGACGGCGAGAACGATCATGATCCCCGCCCGTAGCACGACGGCGTCGCCCACCTCGTCGAGCATCTCCCGGCAGCGGCGCGCCCCCACGTCCGCAGGAGTAGTACCGAAGACGATCGACAATGCGAGGTCGCTCAAGGCGCTGGCGATATGTTGCCGGTCACCAAGCCTGTGCGCATGCTCCAGCGCGTGTTTGGCTGCCTCGGCGGAAGCATCGAAGCGGCAGCCATCGATGGAGTAGTACCTCCAGAGAGCACTGTAGGCCTGGAAGAGGCCGGCGTCGTCCGAGTAGCGTTCGAGCACGGGGATCGCCCGCTCGGCTGTCTGCCTAAGCCCCTCGAACCGGTATGCAGGATCGGTCATGGAGCGCAGGCTTTCGAGGCCGAGCGCGATCCGCAATTCGAACCGCTCGTCTCCAGCCGCCCGAGCCTCAACGAGCGCCCGCTCGTAAACGGCGCCGGCATGTCCGAAGTCGCCGACGTTCCGGGCGGCTGCGGCGAGCGCAAGCAGAAGCTTGGGCCGCTCGGGATGGCCCTCCGGAAGGAGAGCCATCCCGCGTTCCAGCAGGTTCAGCGCGCCGGCCGGATCGCGTGGCGCGGCGCGCTCGCCTGCGGCGGCCAGAAGCCCGCCCGCCCGGACTGCCAGCTCGAGTTGCCGTTCGTCGCGCGAGCCGAGCTGCTCGCGATACCGGTAAGCCTGTTCCAGGTGGTACGCGACGATTTCGTCGAACTCGCGCACTCGGTCGCCGGCCGCCTGTTCCAGCCAGTCAGCGAACCGCTCGTGTAGCTCCGCACGCTGGTGCTTTGCGATTCCGTCGTATGCGGCATCGCGAATGAGGATGTGACAGAAACGAAAGGCGTCGTCGCCTGCGAACAGCTCGCGATCGGGGCGAATGAACTCCTTCCGGACAAGCGTCATCAGGTGCGTGCCGAGGCCAGGGCGGCTTGCGTCAGACAGGAGGGCTGCGACGGACCCGCGGTGAAAGACTCGACCCTCGACCGCGGCGTGCTCGAGCACGCTCCGTTCCTCGGGCTCGAGTCGGTCGATGCGGGCGGCGAGAAGCGCCTGAATGGTGGGCGGGACCTCGAGTGCGCCCTCTCCGCCCTCTGCCTGCATCGCGACAAGCTGCTCGACGAAGAGCGGGTTTCCTTCCGCTGTCTCGACGATCCGGAGCTTCAGCTCCTCGGAGACATCGCCGAGCCCGTCGACGAGCGCCTCGACCTTCTTCTCTTCGAGCGGACCGAGCGTGATCAAAGCCCTATTCGGTTGCGGCGTCGCCCAGCCATGTCGACGCTCGAAGAGGTCGGGACGAGCCAGGCAGAGGAGAAGCAGGGGTGCGTCGTGGGCGAAATTCGCCACGTACTCGATCAGGTCGAGCAGCGTCGGCTCTGCCCAGTGGATGTCGTCCAGAGCAACGATGAGCGGCTTCTCGCGAGCGAGCGCTTCGAACAGCTTTCGGAACCCCCAGGCGATCTCCACGGGGGAGGCCGCCGCGTCGGCCGTTCCCTGCGCCACTGCGATGCGTGAGGCGGCGAGGTCCGCATCGCTCTGCGTCCCGAGCGCAGACTGGACATCACCAACCTGCGAGAGGACTTCGGCGAGTGGCCAATAGGTGATGCCCTCGCCGTACGACAAGCAGCGGCCGACGAGAACACGCGCCGGCGAGCGCTTGAACAGCTCGCGTGCCAGCCGGGACTTGCCGATGCCGGGTGGTCCAACGATGGTCGCCATCTGAGCCGATCGCTCTTCGATCGCCCGCGCCAGCGCACCCTCGAGCATCTCGAGCTCGACCTCGCGTCCGATGAATGAGGCATCGACAGGACGCTCGAAGGCGGGGACCTCGGGTAGCAGCTCGAGCAACCGGAAAGCTCCCACAGGTTCCGCCTTGCCCTTGAGTGCGAACGGACCTGCGAGCTCGACCCGAACGGCGTCACGCACCAGCCGATACGTTGTCTCACCGAGCAGCACCTCCCCCGGGGATGCAGCCTGCTCCAATCTGGCGGCAACGTTCACGGCGTCGCCGATGACGAGCGTCTCACCCTGGCCGGCAATGACCTCGCCGGTGTTCACGCCGATGCGGACCTCGAGTCCGAGCCGCCCGACCGAAGCAAGGATCTCGGCTGCGGCACGCGTCGCTCGGAGCGTGTCATCCTCCTGAACATGCGGAATACCGAACACAGCCATGGCCGCATCGCCAATGAACTTCTCGACCGAGCCGCCATGGCGTTCGAGGATCGTGCGTAGCTCTCGGTGGTAACCGCTCATCAATTCCCGGAACACTTCAGGCTCGGATCGATCCCCGAGCGAGGTCGATCCGACGAGGTCGCAGAACAGCACAGTGACGGTCTTGCGAATCCCGGGCCTGCCTCGTCGCCACGCGGCGCGCCACACCGTTTGCAAAAGCGCCCGTCCTCAGGGTTCCCCTCCCCGCACTGGGCGCAGTCCCACATGGTCAGAGCCTACGACTGCCATGAGGCGATCAGCTGCTGCAGAAAAAAGGGTCGCGGCGTCGCGGTGGTCACCACCATCCTTGAGTCTGGGACCCCGGAGACTCCGGGCCGGCGGTCCCCTCTATCCCGACCCGATTACCGGCTCGACTGTCGAGTTCTCGCCTGAAGGCTCAGCCGACGTCGTGCGTCATCTGGTCCAATGCCACGGTGGCAGCCAGGAGGAGCGCCACGTCCTCGTCAGCACCAATCTCGACGCCGTAGGAGTCGCGGACTCTGAACCACTTCTTCGACACGCTGGCGACCTGGTTGCCGTCCCGCTCGAACTCGTACTGATGGTCGGTGATCTTGCCCTTCACCTCGTAGTTGACACCATTGGCGCATTCGATGTCGAAGCGCTCCCGCAGCGGAGTGAACATTGCCTTTGTGACTGTCGCCAGTGGCTGCCCGCCACGCTCGATCGTCATCTTGTCGCGGACGCTGACCATCTTCTCCCTCAGCGTGGCGACCTCACGCCCCGCGACGTCCTCGATGACCAGTGTGTCGCGTACACGAAAGGCCTTGCCATCGACCTTGAAAGTGCGCTCCCCGGCACCGTTCTCGATCCAGTAGTCGTCACCGATCGAAACCATCTTCTCGCGCATTCGGTACACGTTTGGTGGGGCGTTCTCTTCTTGATGACGGCGCAACATGGCTCACCTCCGAGACTCGATTCATCGGACACCTGCTCCCGCCGGCAGCATACGTGCGGGGCGAAACGATGACCAAGGGCGCGACACGCCGGTGCGTTGAGCCGATGGTGCCCCGCAAGCCCTTCGCCAACCGTTCGGGAGGATCGGGTTTGTTCAAACGCGGGTCTGGTGAGGATCCGGTGAGGACTGGTCGCCGATCAGGTAGTCAATCGGTGCACCTCAGTGACTGCCAGCATCCAGGCCCAAGTTCCAGCCTGATGGTCCTGAATTCTGGGGAATCTTCCCTAGCCGAGAAACACTCATCCGCTTGTCGCAACTCTTGCAGAGCGCGCAGTGATTCCCGCCGCGACAAAGGCCGCGACCAGTGTCGCCGGCACTGCGAGTTCGAAGAAGGAACCGATGCCAAAGCCGGTCCCGACTACGGCAGTGACCATTCCTGCAGCTCCCACGATTCTCATCCGCCACCTATCGAATGACGGGCCAAGAACTCCGTCGGGCTCAGATCGTCGGCTGACGATGAGCAGGGGGATCAATATGGACGGCTTCAAGAGATTCGCCACGTTCTGGATCGAGTTCCCCGGCGCCAAGTTGCCTTCCTCGACGATATCGATCGCGTGGACCACGGTCGCACCGATCCCCACGATGGTGACCGCGATCACCGTCGCCTCCCTGAAACCGTCCCTTCGCGCCGCCGCGATGAAGCCCAAGACGCCTAGGGCGAGGTTGGCGAAACCCATTTCTTGCTGGAATGGACTCCCCGTCGGCCAGCCGATCGACTCCGCAACCGCATCGGGCGTGAACACATGACCGAAGAAGCCGCTGAGTCCGCTGCCACCAACCCCCACCATGAAGAGGTAGATCAGGTACACCTCTACCTTCCACAGGCGATCTTTCGCTCTGGAGTCGAGTCGGACATGGAGAGCCGCGAGCAGCGCGGGAAGAATGGAGAAGGCGAATACTCGTACGACAACCGCGGTCCACTCGTAGTTGACCATCAGCCACGGCCCCGATCTGCTCCCGGCGGCGTGAGGCCAAGCTAGTCAGGCGACCCGCCAACAACTTCCCGGTACGCAGGTGCGGTGATCGGAGGTCTCAGGGTCGCCGGGCGACGATGAGCACCCGGCGCGACATCGTCTCCAGGGTGGCCGCCATCTCCTCGATCCACTGTCGGAGCAAGTCGGGATCTTCGCCGCTCTCGGTGGCCAATTCATCGATGCTCTCCAAGAGTCTTTCGGCGATGATTCGCTGACGCTGCTCCCAGTCGGTCGTCTCGTCGTAGACCTCGACATCCAGGCCGGCGTCTGCGAGCAACGGCCGGTGGTCGGAGACCTGCGGCGGTCGCCCAATGGGTTGAGTGTGGTAGTCCCAGGTTGTCGCAACGAGGCGACCCCCTGGGCGCAGGACGCGGGCCATCTCCGCGGCGGCCGCATTCTTGTCGGGAGCGAAGAGCAGCGAGTCGATGCTCATCACCGCCCCGGCCTCGCCATCGTCCAGGGGAAGTGCATCGAAGCTCCCCTCGATCGTGCGGACCAGCGAACTCAGCCCGAGTCGCGCGGCCCGTTGCGTCACGGCGAGGAGGGCCGACGGCGCAATGTCGACGCCTACGTAGCGTGCACCCGTAGTAGCGGCGACCCAAAGCCCAGGCCCGCCCTTGCCGCAGCCGATGTCGATTAGCTCATCTCCGCTGCCCACGGCGAGAGCACCGGCTATGAAACTCAACTCACTACGAGTCGTGTAGCTGTACGGGGCAAGTTCGGCCGGATACTCATCGCCCAAGACATCCGCCCATATCCGAGCCTCCACCGCCGACTCGGGCTGTTCGAACGTCTGCGTGAACACCTCAACCCAGTCGTGTTCTGTCATCCGCCCATCTTCGTATGCGCGGTGTAGGGCGCGACTGCGCACGACATCGACCTCCCAGTGCACCACCAGACCTGACCACTCGACCTTCTGCTTGACAGAGCCGCCATACAACCGTATGGTTGTATCAATGCAGATTGCCCCCCCCGACTTCGACCGTATGTTCGGCGCCCTGGCGGACCACACCCGCCGCGACATTGTGCGCCGCGCCATCGACTCCGAGGAGGGCATAGCCGAGTTGACCAGCCACTACCCGATGAGCTTTGCGGCGGTGCAGAAGCACGTCGCCATCCTCGAGCGGGCCGGGCTGGTAACCAAGCAGCGCATCGGGCGACGCAAGGTCGTCCGGACCAATGTTGAGGGGCTCCGCGTCGCACGCCGGCTCCTCGACCGGTACGAGGAGCTGTGGCGTGGCCGGATTGGCCGCATGACTCAGCTCGTCAACGAATACACGAGGGAGGAAGACCGATGACCGTGACCGCCGTTCGCAAGGACCCTGATGCCCTGAGCCTGACCCTCGACGCCGAGTTCGATGCCTCACCCGAGCGCGTGTGGCAGCTGTGGTCGGACCCGCGCCAGCTCGAGCGCTGGTGGGGCCCGCCTACCTACCCAGCCACCTTCACGAAGCATGACCTCAAGCCGGGCGGCCGCGTCGAATACCACATGACCGGACCCGAGGGCGACCAGCCACGCGGGTACTGGGAAGTCCAGGAGGTCGATCACCCTCACTCCCTCGCCGTCCGCGACGGCTTCGCCAACGAGGACGGCTCACCGAACACCGAGATGCCGACCAACGAGTTCCGCGTCACGATCGAAGAGGTCGGCGCGGGTCGGACCCGGATGTCGATCGTGAGCACCTTCCCGAGCACCGAGGCGATGGAGCAACTCCTTGCGTTCGGCATGGAGCAGGGACTGACCGAGGCCGTCGGCCAAATCGACGCGATCCTCGCCGAGAACGCCGTCGGCCAGCCGTCGCCGGGCTGACCGATGACGGAGTCACCGCCAAACGGCTGCGGCCTACCCACGAGCACCACTCGGTCCCGAGTCGCGACCTGAGATGGAAGGAACAACACGATGACCCTGACCGAGATCACAAGCCACAGCCTGGCCGTGCCGGGCGCAACCCTGACCTATGACGTCCGACCCGGCGGCTTGCCGGATGCCACCCCCCTCTTGTTGACCGCCTCACCGATGGGAGCGGCCGGCTTCGGCACCCTGGCGAGCCATTTCAACGACCGCGCCGTGGTCACCTGCGACCCACGCGGAAGCGAGCGCAGCCAGCTGACCGAGCCGACCACTCCGCCGACGCCCGAGCAGCACGCCGACGACATACATCGGATCATCCAGGAACTCGGTGGTGGACCGGTCGACCTGTTCGCCAGCAGCGGCGGCGCGGTGAATGCGCTGGCGCTGGTCGCCCATTATCCCGAGGATGTGCGGACGGTCGTGGCGCACGAGCCGCCGCTACCGACACTCCTCCCCGATCGGGAGGCGGCGCTTGCGGCCTCTCGCGCCGTTAACGAGACCTATCGGCAGAGCGGATGGGGCGCGGGGATGGCCCATTTCATCGCCGTCGTCAGCCATCGCGGCGAGTTCACCGCTGACTTCGCGCGTCAGCCCGCGCCCGACCCGGCAATGTTTGGCCTCCCGACCGAGGATGATGGGTCTCGGACCGACCCGCTCTTGGGCTTGGCCCTCGTCGGATCCATCGGGTACGAGCCCGACTTCGATGCCCTGCGCGCCGCATCCACCCGAATCGTCATGGCCGCCGGCGCCGAATCGGATGGCGAGTTGGCATGCCGCGGCGCGTTCGCCGTCGCCGAGCGCCTTGGCGCCGAGCCGGTGGTCTTCCCCGGCGACCACGGCGGCTTCTTTGGGGGCGAGTACGGCCAGATGGGCGAGCCGGACGCATTCGCGGCCAAGCTTCGGGAGGTTCTGGCAGAGGGCTGACCGAATGGGAAATTCCGAACCGATCACACACGGAGGCAGAACGTGCAGTCGGCAGCAGAGGCCCAAACCGGCCCTCTCGCACATGCTTCGAGAAACCCGTGCCGTGGATGCCGGCCCGAGTTACCGGCGGCCCCCAAGGCGAGGTGGTCGTTGACCCTGAAGCCCCGAGGCGGCCCTAGGTTGCGGACGATCGACAGCCACTCCGTCGTACGCGATCTGGCCGCCGCCGGCCTCCTCGACCGGCAGGCGCCGCGGTGAGAAGCTTCTACCAGCTGGTCGCGAACACCGTGGTTGCGAGCACCACCAACAACTTCCTCTGGTTCGCGCTCACCTTCTGGGTATACCTCGAGACTCGATCAGTCATCGCCACCTCAGTGGTTGGCGGGGCATACATGCTGCTTTTCGCTGCCTCCGGCATCTTTTTCGGGACTTTCGTCGACCGGCACAAACGGAAGACTTCATTCGTCTTGTCGAATGCCTCGTCCCTCGTCTTCTTCGCGCTCGCCGGCGTCGTTTACCTGGTTGCTCCCGAGGATTCGATTCCCCAACTGAGCGAGCCCCTCGCATGGGTATTCATCACCTTCGCTCTCGCTGGGGCCATCGTCGGGAACCTACGAGCCGTGGCCCTGTCGACGACGGTGACGTTGCTCGTTCCCGACGATCGTCATGACAAGGCCAACGGCCTCGTCGGCACAGCCAATGGGGTGGCCTTCGCCCTCACTTCGGTCTTCAGCGGCCTCGCCATTGGTCAACTCGGGATGGGTGCCTGCCTCGTCCTCACAGTCTCGTTGACGGTCATCGCCGGCGCCCACCTCGCCACCATCCATATCGACAACGACTCGGCACCGCAGACCCAGGACGGTGGCGCCACCGGAGGACCGACGAAGTTCGACGCCAGAGGCGCCATAGATGCGGTGAGGCTGGTGCCAGGACTGCTGGCTTTGCTGTTCTTCAGCATGTTCAACAATTTTCTTGGCGGGGTGTTCATGGCCCTGATGGACCCCTACGGGCTTGAACTGGTATCGGTCGAGGCGTGGGGTGTTCTTCTGGCCGTTTCGAGCCTCGGGTTCATCGTTGGCGGGGTCGTCGTAGCCCGACGAGGGCTCGGCCTCAATCCCGTACGCACGTTGCTGCTCGTCAACGTGGCGATGTGGAGCATCACCATCCTGTTTCCCGTTCGTTCGCTGGTCCTCCCCCTCGCGATTGGGTTTCTTCTCTACATGGTCTGCATCCCCTTCGCGGAGGCTGCCGAGCAAACCGTCATCCAGAGAGTCGTGCCGTATCACGAACAGGGCAGGGTGTTTGGTTTTGCCCAGACGCTCGAGACCGCCGCCAGCCCGATCACGGCCTTTGTTATCGGGCCCATCGCCCAAGCGTGGGTGATCCCATTCATGACCGACGGCACCGGGGCCGAGACGATTGGAAGCTGGTTTGGCACCGGACCCGACCGCGGTATGGCCCTGATCTTCATCGTCGCTGGTTCGATCGGGCTCCTGGCAACGATCGTCGCTCTCAACTCTCGCCCCTACAAGGACATCTCCCGCAGCTACGCCGAGAAGATGCCCGAGCCCGTCGCGTCGGAGTAAGTCAAGTGCACCTGATGCCTGTGAGACGGCGACCCAGGACCAGATCCTCGAGCGCATTGGGTGTCTAGCGTCGCCCTCCATGGGCGACACCTTCTACCCCACGTTCAGCGACCAGGAGATGACCCGACGCCGGCACTTGATCGCCGAGGTGATGGGGTCTGCCGGAGTTTCCCACTTGGTCGTCTACGGCGCAGATCGCTCCGGGTCGGCGATCCCCTGGCTCACCGAGTGGCCGGTTACCAGGGAAGCGGCCCTTCTCTTCACACCTGGAGAGCCGCTCCGTCTCTTCGTCCAGCATTACAACCACCTCCCCAACGCTCGGAGGATTGCGTCCGGTTGTGAGGTGGAATGGGGTGGGCCTTCCACGATCGCCCGGGTCGATGACGTGCTGACGGCGCGTCGCCGAAGGGATCAGCGAGTAGGGGTCTTGGGACCGCTGCGATTCAACGATCAGCACCGGCTGGCAGGGTCGGTGGGCGAACTGGTGGGACTCGACCGCGAGTACCAAGAGCTGCGCTTGGTCAAATCAGCGGAGGAGATCGAGAGGATGGAGGTGGCCGCTCGGCTCTCTGACCTCGCCATCCACGCCATCGTCGATCGGGTGGAGGTGGGCATGGACGAGCGGAAGGTTGCGGCGATCGTCGAAGAGGCGTACCTGTCCCAGGGTGGCACCAACCACATCCATTACTTCGGTGCCACCTCGATGAGCGATCCCGACCAATGCGTGCCGGCGCAGTTCCAATCGACTCGCAAGTTGGAGTCTGGCGACATCCTCTTCTGCGAGATCAGCGCCTCGTTCTGGGGGTATGAGGGCCAAGTGCTTCGCAGCTTCACCGTGGCCTCCGACCCAAACCCGACATTCGTCGACCTTCACCGGGCCGCAGACGCCGCCTTCGATGCCATCGCCGCCGTCGTGCGCCCAGGAGCCCACGCCGCCGACCTGGTCGAGGCATCCGCCGTGATCGAGGACATGGGCTTCACCACCTACGACGACCTGGTCCACGGGTATGGAGGTGGCTACCTGCCTCCGGTACTTGGGAGCAAGAGCCGTCCCAACCTGCCGGTTCCCGATCTCACCTTGGAGGCGGGGATGGCGCTGGTCATCCAGCCCAACGTAATCACTATCGATGAGCGAGCCGGGGTACAGACCGGGCACCTGGTTGTCGTGACCGACGACGGCCATCGCTCACTGCACGACGTCCCCCGCGGCCTGGTCAGGGTGGCTTGACATCACGCTTCGACTGATTGCAGCCACGATGTCTAGGTGGGCAGGCGCGATGAGTTTGGCGGTGCCGCGCCGTCAGTTCAGCATTTACCAGTCGACTTCAACGGCTCTCATTGGCCTGCCGAGCAGGTGAGGAGGCTGCGCGATGGCGACGTTCGCCTTGATCCATGGTGCAGGCGACGTGGGGTGGTACTGGCATCTGGTCGAGCGGGAGCTCCAGCAGCGCGGTCATGAGACGGTGGCGCCCGACCTCCCGTGCGACGACGACTCCGCCGGTCTGACCGAGTATGCCGACACCGTTGTCGATGCCATCGGTGATCGCGACGACCTGGTCGTCGTTGGTCAGTCGTCGGGCGGTTTCACTGCACCGCTGGTGGCAGATCGGCTCCCCGCCAAAGCGCTCGTGCTGGTGACCGGGATGATCCCAGCACCGGGCGAGCGAGCCGATGAGTGGTTCGCCAACACTGGGTGGGAGCAGGCGGTGCGGGCCCAGGCCCTTCGGGACGGCGGCAGGACCGGTAGTGAGGACCCCTATGTCGTCTTCTATCACGATGTGCCCCGCGCCCTCGCAGAGGAGGCCATGAGTAGGGAGCGCCCCCAGTCGGCCACTCCTGGGCTCAACCCCTGGCCGCTGAGGGCGTGGCCGACGGTCCCGACGAGGTTCGTGCTCTGCACAGAGGACCGCTTCTTCCCACCTCGCTTCATGCGCCAAGTCGTAGCCGATCGTCTCGCCATCACCCCCGACGAGATTGCAGCCGGCCACTGCGTGGCGCTCAGCCGCCCCAAGGAGCTAGCCGAGCTGCTCGTCAGCTACTCCATCCGCCAACGACCCTGATCGAGACCGAATCCAGAATTGGCGTCCCGACCCACCGGCCCCACCATGTCACGGCGTGCCCTGACCCGTCGGTTCTTCCCGAGAAGACTTGCGATCGTGAGGCTTGCGCTCCAGCTACTTAGCGCTACTATGTACCAGTAGGTAGTATCACTGAGTAGCTGGAGGAGCGAGTCCAATGGGCAAGCAGATGACGGAGATGCTCAAAGGGACGCTGGAGGGCATCGTTCTTGCTCTCCTCACCGGGAAGCCGGCGTACGGGTACGAAATCACCGCGCTGCTCCGGGCGAAAGGCTTCTCCGCAATCGCTGAGGGCACCGTCTACGCGCTTCTCGTCAGGTTCGAGCAGCGCGGCCTGGTCGACGTGGAGAAGGTCCCATCGGAGAAGGGGCCGCCGCGCAAGGTGTATTCGCTCAACGTTCAGGGACGGGAATACCTCGACGAGTTCTGGAGGACCTGGAGCTTCCTCGCTGAACGCTTGGAACAGCTCCATGAAGGAGGCAAATGACCATGTCCATTTCGAAGTTCACCTCAAAGGTGATCGGCGACAAGCGGCGTTGGCGGGAGTACAAAGCCCGCACGCGACAGCTTCCCGAGAACTATCGCGCGGCGATCGATGCGCTGGAGAGGTACCTGATGTTCTTCGGTTCATCTGACGGCGACAGCGCGGCTTCGATGTTCGAGGACCTCGCCTATCTGTTCGAGCGGGCTGCAGCGGACGGAACGCCGATCCGCGAGATCGTCGGGGAGGACCCCGTGGAGTTCGCCGAGGCGTTCCTTCAGAACTACTCGAAGGGCGGGTGGGTAACCAGGGAGCAGAAACGGCTGACCGATGCCATCGAGAGCATCACGAGCGAAGAGGAAACTCCATGAGCCCCGAGGCGACCACCAATCGGGACCGCGAACCGGCGATCCGCGTGCAGAGCATGGAAAAGTCCTACAAAGAGTTGCACGTACTACGCGGCGTGAACTTCGATGTGGCGCCGGGCAGCATCTTCGCCCTTCTCGGCCCAAACGGGGCAGGAAAGACCACGATGGTGAGAATCCTGTCCACCCTGCTGAGGCCGGACGCCGGCACAGCCACCGTCTATGGATTCGACGTCGCAACGCACCCGATCCAAGTTCGAGAATCCATCAGTCTGACCGGACAGTTCGCGGCGGTCGATGAGATCCTCTCCGGTCGGGAGAACCTGGTGCTGGTTGCCAAGTTGCGGCGCATCAATGACCCCGGCCAGGTGGCGGATGATCTTCTCGCACGCTTCGACCTCGCCGATGCAGCTTCGCGAAAGGTGTCTACGTATTCAGGAGGCATGCGCCGTCGTCTTGACATCGCCATGAGCCTGATCGGGCAGCCGAAGGTGATCTTCCTCGATGAGCCGACCACGGGGCTCGACCCCGAAGGACGCATCGAGGTGTGGCAGGTCGTTCAGGAGCTCGCCAAGCAGGGGACCACCGTTCTGCTCACCACGCAGTATCTCGAAGAGGCTGAGCAACTCGCAGATCGGATCGCCATTCTTCATCAGGGGCGCATCATCGCGAACGGCACACTCGCCGAGCTGAAGCAACTACTCCCACCAGCCAAGGTCGAGTACGTCGAAAAGCAGCCGACCCTGGAGGATATCTTCCTCAAGCTCGTGGGGAACGACGGCGAGAACGAGTCACGGAAGGACCAGTCATGAGCACACGCTTCTTCGGAGACACGGCCATTTTGCTGGGCCGCTCCATGCGTCACATCACCCGCAGTCCGGACACGATCATCACGACCGCAATCACGCCGATCGCAATCATGCTGCTGTTCGTCTACGTGTTCGGCGGCGCAATCCAGACAGACACCGACAACTACGTCAACTACCTGCTGCCTGGAATCATGCTGATCGCGATCGCGTCGGGCATCGCGTACACCGCCCTTCGGTTGTTCACCGATATGGCGAGCGGCATTTTCGAGCGATTCCATTCCATGCCGATCGAACGATCGTCCGTGCTGTGGGCACATGTTCTGACCTCGCTGGTTGCCAACGGGCTCGCGCTCGTGATCATCGTGCTGATAGCTCTCCTCATGGGATTCCGCACGTCGGCAAGCCCACTGGCATGGCTCGCTGTTGCCGGAATTCTGGCGCTGTTCACCCTGGCACTCACCTGGATCGCAGTCCTTGCCGGCCTATCAGCGAAGTCCGTGGACGGATCCAGCGGATTCGCCTACGCGTTCATTTTCCTGCCGTTCATCAGTTCGGCGTTCGTACCCACGGAAACCATGCCCGGTCCCGTGCGCGCCTTCGCTGAGAACCAGCCGGTCACCTCGATCGTCAACACGATCCAGGATCTGTTTGCACAACAACCGGTCGGCAGCGACATCTGGATCGCTCTCGCATGGTGCATCGGCATCCTCGTACTCGCCTACGTCCTCGCCATGGCCGCCTACCGGCGCAAGATCAGCTAGGGGCGGCTCGGACAAGCTCGCTTCCACCACCACTCCACCCCCATGCCACCCATCGGGAACAGCCAGCCCAACGGCGGCCCAAGGTGAGAGGTTGCGCTGGAGCCTGGGGGAACTCGGATGGAGCCGGGAGCGAGGCTCCCGGCCTCCGCGAAAGCGCCGGCCCCGCAAGGTGATGCGAGGCCGGCGCTGAGTTAGTTAGCCATTCGGACCTAGAAGGAGCTGTCGCTCATCTCATTGAGCTGAGCCTCGATCTCCTCTGCGGTCTGTCCGGTCCGCTCCTTGATCTTGCCGACTAGCTGGTCCCACTGACCCTGGGTGCGGTCAAGATCGTCGTCGGTGAGGTCGCCCCACTTCTCCTGGACCTTCCCCTTCATCTGATCCCACTTGCCCTCGAACTTGAGGCGGGTCGCATCAGTACTCATACTGATCTCCTTGAATCGCTTACACCATGTCCTTCCCGCTTCGGCAGCGACGCAAAACATCTTTCGTGGGGGCCTGAGCATGATTCGGGTTTAACCCTGCCAGAAAATCTGAGGAGGAAGGGCCGACTGATGCGGCACTCGGGGACACTCGCCGCCTCCGCCGACTGGGCTGAAGGTGATGTTCAATGCCCCACCTCCCTTTGTGGTTGACAACCGCCGATCGTGGGTAGGACGGGGCCCGTGTCAGAAACGAAACGCGTCCTCCATCCGGTCAAGCCTGTGGTTCATCCCGGTCGTTTGCGTCTTCGCAGGCGTAGTTCTCTCCATCGGCACAATGGCCATCGACCGGGCCCTCGGTTTCAGCGTCGTGCCCCAATGGCTGACCGGCGGACCCGACGCAGCACTGGGCATATTGACGACGATCGCCGTCTCGATGGTCTCACTTGCCGCGCTCGTTCTCACCATCACGATGGTCGTGGTGCAACTGGCAATGGGTCAGTTCTCGCCCCGCATCGTGCAGACCTTCCTGCGCGACCGTCCCAGCCAGGTTGCCATTGGTCTCTTCGTCGCCACCTTCGCCCATGCCATCCTGGCGATCCGCGAGGTCAGTTTCGATAACGGAGGCCGAGTACCCGGTATCGCCGTCATCGTCGGGTATGTGCTCGTGCTCGTGAGCATCGCGATGCTGGTCCTCTATGTGAATCACATCGGCCGCTCACTCCGTGTGTCGGCGTTGATCGAACTGGTAGGAAACGACACCAGGCAACTCCTCGACGAGACCTACCCCGACCAACTCGGGGTGGCGGCCGTCGATCCCCGAGTCATCGATGCCCGCAAGTCGGGAGTGCTCACCGCGATAGATCGAGACGGTCTGATCGCCCTGGCGGCCGACGCCGACTGCGTGCTCCAGCTAGTTCCCGCCCTGGGGGGATTCGTCCCTGCGGGAGCACCCCTGGTGCGCATCGTCGGTGACTATCGCCGCCTCGACCACGACGCGGTTCGAGCGAGGTTGAAATCAGGTCTGGAGAGAACGCTCGACGAGGACGTGGCATATGGCTTCCGCATGCTCGTGGACATGGCTGAACGAGGGCTTTCGGAGTCGCCGTTCCTCGATCCGACGACGGCGGTCCAGGCGCTCGACCGCCTCCACGACGGTCTTCGCCAGCTAGCAGCGCGCGACTTCCCAGATGGTCGGTATTACGACGAAACAGGTGAGCTCAGACTGGTGATCCCGTCGATGGACTGGGATGCCTATGTGCATCTCGCGTTCGATGAGATCCGCCTCGCCGGCGCTGGTTCTCCCCAAGTCACCCGCCGCCTCGTCGCCGCCATCCAAGACCTCCTCTCGGTCGCTCCTCCAGAGCGCCGGCCAGTGCTACATGAGCAACTCGATTTGCTCATGCTCGCTATCGATGGCCTGGACCGCGAGGAGCGGGACATCAAAACCGCACGGGTCCCCGACGGACAAGGTTTGGGAGTGGCCGCAGGGAACCGTGGGGAATCCGCTCGCGAGACTCCCCCAGCAGAATTGGGAACCGTTGCGCACGTACAGCCCTGAGCTCGAAGGGCCGGTCGAGTTCCCAAATGGGATCGTCGTCGAAGCTGCTCTCAGCCCGCGTTGCGATCTGATTGATGCCACCATGCTCTCGGTGCTCGAGAACCCAACCCAGGACGCTCCGCCAGCTGAAACAAGCACACCGGCCAAGTCGCGGTCGGATTGGCTGCGAGCTCATCTGTTTGACGCCGACGGGCTAGACCGAAACGTGGACGTCGAGCCGGGGATCCACCAGGCGCTGGAAGACAACCACCTGCTGTGGGTCGACCTCTCGAAACCGGACAGGTCGGAAATCGACAACGTGGTCGACGCTCTCGACCTTCCCGACCAACTCCGTGAAGAACTGCACTCCGACGGCAACAGCATTCACCTCCACCGCTACCCGGACTGCATCCACCTCGTCGTGGAGGTGCTGGAGGAAGCCGACGACGGGGCCACCCAACCGCAGAAACTCGACCTTATCGCCGGCAGAGGCTATGTCGTCACCATCTCCGCCACCCCCCTGTCGCCGGTGGCGAACTTCGTCGATGCCATGAAGGGCGACACCCGCCTCGGCGGCCTAGGTTCGGCGGGTTTCCTGGCGGCGATCGTCGACTCGGTGCTCAACTCCTACCTACTCCAAGTCGAGCAAGTGGAAAGACGAATCGACGAACTCGACCTGATGGCACTCGACTCAAGCATCAACGACGGGTTTCTCCCCAACATGGTCGAGCTGCGGAAGCGGATCGCCCGGATCAGGAGATCGCTGGCACCGCACCGCGCCGCATTCGCCCCCCTGGCCCGACCCGACTTCGCCCTCCATGAGGAGCTCGGCGAGCCGTGGCCGGGACTGGTCGACCGGTTGGAGCGCACCATCGACGCCGTAGAGAACGCCCGCGACCTGCTGGTCGGGTCACTCGAGATCTACTTGGGGCGGGTAGGTCAGCGCACCAACGAGGTGATGAAGTCCCTCACTCTCCTCTCTGCGGTCCTGCTCCCAGCCGTGGTCGTCGCCGGCGTGATGGGGATGAACTTCCAGATGGGATTCTTCGACACATCGGAGAACTTCTGGATAGTCATCGGGGTCATGCTCGTATTGGGCGCCGGCGCCCTCGTAATCGCCAAGCTCCGAAAATGGATCTGAGCGACGCGCACCGGCCGCTCCGGCCCGGGTGACAGTGGGTCGACCTTCCTAGAGTCCACGCTGGTACGAGGTGCGATCCATGGCCTCGTCTTCGACGGCGAGCGCTACCGAACCGCATATTTCCCCGGCGACTGCCGGCAGCGCCCGGCGGAGTGCAGACCATCCACCTCGGGCTCAACAACCACGGTCAGACCGCAGCGACCGCTGCGTTTCTAAGGCCGGATGGCACCTTCGTGACTCTCCGCGCTTACCGGTACGAAGACGGGGAGTTCAGGCGGATCGCCGTCCCAGGATCGGTTTCCACGTATGCAAAACCGATGAACGACCACGGCCATATGGTCGGCTTCTACACCGACCCTGCACCCGGGACAGCTAGACCCTCGGCCGCGGCTGCGGCGACCGACGGCGGGTCAGCACACCCACAGGCCTGGATCCGCTCGGCGTCCTGAACCACATCCTCCCGTAACCCTGTCAACCCGGCCTGCGGATGCCGCAGTCCGGGATGGCGAAAGAGGTTTGTCTGGGACCCGCACGTCTATCGGCGGGCGGTCCGCCATGCGGTTCGTCATCCTCGTTCGAGGTCTCGATCTGAGCGGAGGACAGCCAAGAGGATGCGGAGGAGGAGCAGGGTGGCGAACGCGGCCGTCGCCCATCCAAACAGGTCGAAGATGCGAGCCTGGATGCCGGCAACCTCGGGACCGCCTTCCGAAGTCAACAACGCAACCGAAATGCCGCCGAGGCCGATGGTGAGCAGTGTCAACACCATCCGGTTGAGGAGGCGTTCCAGGAGCGGCTGGAATCCTCCATCCCAGTATCCGGTGAGCCTGTCGAGT
This sequence comes from uncultured Actinomycetes bacterium, assembly GCA_963758695.1. Lineage (GTDB taxonomy): Bacteria > Actinomycetota > Acidimicrobiia > Spongiisociales > DATADW01 > DATADW01. Next base: position 395,744 of record CAVWWM010000029.1, on the reverse strand, counting down.
CCACGATCCAAGATTCGCGCCCGTGCACCTGGATCCGTTTCGTCTCCGAAGGGTTCGAAGTCGTCGACGTTCCCCAGTCCGACACCCATCGTCAGTCGTCCGCGGCTCAGGCGGTCAAGGGTGACGGTTTCTCGTGCCACTTTCTGGATACGTCTGCGAGGAGCGGGGTGATCATGGGTCCCAGGCGAATCGACTGGGTGGCGACTGCCATGGCGCTGAGCATCACCCATACGTCGGCTACCGGACGATTATGGGTGGATAGTGGATGCGGTCCCAGAGGAATATGGCATCCCAGCCTCGAGCCTTCGGCATGGGCTGCGAGGTCTGCCATCACGTGAGGTTCAGCCAGTTCGTCGAAAGGTGCGAGGTACAGGCCTCGTCGAATGGTGGCTGATCCGGTTGTTGGTTGCATTGCGACCCGTGTGGTCATCGCCGCCGAGCGGTGACGATCCATGCCCGCGAATCCAACCACACTCCCTCATCGGTCTGGTGGGTGGAAAGAGTCTGACGAAGTCGCTCAACGGCTTCTGACGCCGATCTCTGGTCGAGTCCGGCGAGCGCCTGTCGAGTGCTCTCAAAGCCAGTGACGAAGTCGAGAGCTGCGTCCCCGTCCCGGCCGTAGAACACCGGCTCGTGGACTTCGTCGAACGTCACCTTGGAGAATCCTGCGTAGTCGAGGATCCGCTCCACATGGGCCGGATCAGCCAAGGAGAAGATCTCGGGTCCATGTTCCGAAGGCTGGACTGTTGTTCCGGGCTCCGACAGGGCCCGGTCGATGGCTACGGACCACTCGTTACGTTCGTGGTCCTGCCAGACCATCATCACCAGTCGCGCCGAGGGACGCAGCCCTCGCCCGATGTTGGCAAATGCGGCCTTCGGGTCGGTGAAGAACATCGTTCCGAAACGACTGATCGCGACGTCAAACGGCTCGTTGGGAAAGCGACACACTGCGGCGTCTGCTTGCTGGAAGGTGACGTTGCGAATCCTCTCCTCCTCGCTGAGATGGCGGGCGCGTTCGATCATCGCCGCCGAGGAGTCGACGCCATGGGCATGGCCGGCCGCGGCGACACGCGCCGCTTCACGGGTTGTCTGGCCGGATCCACATCCGATGTCGAGGACTCGATCGCTCGGACCGATGTCGTAAGCCTCCCGTAGACGCTCGTTGTGGAGTCTCAGCTCGGTGTCGTAGTCGACCATTCGGCTCTTCTGCTCGCTTCCAGGATTCGTCGAACCCCTGTCGCCTCTCCTCCGTCGGGCTGGATTCTGAACGATCGCCATTTGTCCACGACGCCCCGAACTCATCGGCCCTCCGTTCGTGCCTCTTTGTAGGCGGCCCCGAGGATCGAGAACACCGATGACGACGCCGCCTCTGACGCCGAAAACGGGCTCGTTACCCAGGTGCTCCCGACCGTCTCGATTGCCGATTCGAGCTAGGAGGGAGTGTGACGAGAGCAGGTGTCTCTCCCTGCGATCGCCATGTTCTTGCAGCGCTCACCCGATGCGGTCTTGGCCGTGCAGCGAGATCGGGGCATTCCCTGTTCCAAGCGTTGCTCGGTGAGGATGATCTCGAAGAAGTCGCTGCCTTCCGACCGCGGGCCGCACCGGCTCATCCGATGAGAACAAGGGCTTGCCGCGCCACCCAATCTCAATACTTAGGGAACCGGGTCACCCAACGGATGTCGGGATCTCTTCCCGATTGCCGCCAACCTGTGTCCCCACGACCATCGCCGCCGCAACCAAGACGAGGTTCTTGACGATGAATTCACCCTCAACGGTCAACACGAGGGGGTTGCCGCCCTGAAAGGCGACGTCGGGCTGAAACACGAAAACGAGAAAGGTTCCGACCAGTTGGACGACCAGGACTGCCAACACCAGCCTCAGCCCAATCCGGGTGGCGAGACCCAGCCCCACCAGCACCTCGACGACGCCAAGCGCCGGGACGAACCATCCCGGGTCGACCCAGTACACGGTCGATGCGACCAGCTCGACCACAGGCGAGCCTCCGATGATCTTGAGGGCTCCGAACCAGACGAAGACAATCGCCAGCGAGAACCGCAGCACTGGGATGCTCCACCTCCCGAGCCATGGGATCAGAACATCATCGATCGTGTTGATCAATCTCATTCCCCTGATGATTGCGCGTCGAGATGCCAGTGTTCAAGATCTGACGACTTCAGCTTGTAGCGGAGCCGGCAGGGTTCGCTGTGCGGGCGTCCGGATCCGGGGGCTCTGCAGTACGACGCCATGTCAAGCTTGTGGGCTTCGAACAAGGAGTCGAGGCTCCAACTGAGGACCTTCTGCCGCCCCCCGGATCGGAGTGCCACCCGAACTACCGGAACCACAGGTCAACAACCTCTGAGGGATGGTCTCGAAATCCAGCCTGCCGCGCCCTCGGCTTCATCTTGGCTCCCGAGACCACCGGGAACTCGCCGCTCCGCTACCAACCATCGAGGGAGCCAGGAGCGTTTCCTCAGGGATCATCGTCGCTCTCTCTTCCCTGGCTAGCGAAGCAAAGCGAAGAAGGCGCGCATGTCAGCCGCCACCAGCTCGGGAGACTGCTTCGCGGTGAAATGGCCACCGCTGAGCAGCTCACGCCACACCCGGATGTCGGTGTACGTTCGCTCGGCGTACTCACGTGGGAAACCTCGCTCCCTCCACTGCACCGAAACACCAACCGGCACCGACACCATGGGCAATGTCGGTTCGCGCTTGCCGTGGTAGTAGGGGAGAAACGAAGTTCCGATGGTCTTCGTGAGCCAGTACAGGGTGGTGGTTGTCAGGATGTCATCGATTGACCAGGAAAGCTCGAAGTCTGGTCCGCTCCACTCCCGGAACTTCTCGACCAACCAGGCCAGGAGCCCGCCCGGTGAGTCGTTGAGAGCGACCGCCAGGGTGTCGGGGCGGGTCGACTGGATGGCGCTGTAGCCACGTCCGGTTTTCGATTCGTCGGCGAGCCAGTCCACAAACCGCTGCTCTGCAGCGCTCAGGTCGCCGCTTCGATCCGGCGGCGGAAAAGCAGCATGGGTGGCAAAGAGACCAAGGACGGACTCAGGGAAGAGCGCCCCCAGCCAGTCGCTGACGCTGGTGCCAATATCTTCCCCATAGGTGGCGTAGCGACCGTACCCGAGGGTCTCTGTCATCAGCTGGTGCCACAACCGCGCCACCGTATCCCCGGTGAAGAAGGAGCCTTTGAACGGCTCAGAGAATCCGTATCCGGGGAGCGAGGGAACGACGACATCAAAGGCGTCTGCCTGTTGGCCTCCGTGCGCGACCGGGTCGGCGAGCAGTGGAAGGATGGGGAGGAATTCGACAAAGGAATACGGCCAGCCGTGACTGAGAATCATCGGGACCGGATCGGGATGCGGGCACGGTCGGCGCGAATGTGCACGAAGTGCACCCGTTGGCCGCCGATGCTCGCCAGAAATTGTGGGTAGGCGTTGAGCCGCTCCTCCACACGCCGCCAGTCGAATCCACTGCGCCAGTAGTCGATCAGCCGGGACAGGTACTGGTAATCAACACCGGAGTCCCATGGCATGGCTGCCGGCGGAGGACTCAAACGCACAGACGTCAGCCGTTGATGGAGATCGGCTAAGTCCGCGTCTGCGGCGTGGATCTCGAAGGGCTCCACCGGATCCGATCCTACCGCCGATAGTCACCTGCCAGGGATCCGATACTGCGGCGAACTCGGGCCCCCAGGCCAGCAGCGGGCCTGGGACGGAAGCCCCGGTCAGGGCGGCTCTTGTTCGTCAAATCTGAGCGTCGTGTTCCATGGCGAGGACGGGGACGCGGCTCCTGGTTCTCGAGGATCCTCACCCTCCCGGGACGACCGACCTGGGTGGGCAAGCGTGGGAAGATGATGCTCACCAAGCTGGCCTCCTTGCTCGGTGAGCGGCGCCTGGCAGAGCTCTAGCAGCCCATTCTCCTGACCCCACCCGGGTGCAGGCAGTAAAATGATCTCTGTTGGCCGAGTCTCGTCGACGACGTTCCGGCTGCGGTCCTACGTCCCCGGACCGAGCGGAATCCCACCCCGGCCCGATTCTCCCGCCCTCCCCTCGCGACACGATGAGTTCTTCGCCTACTCCGAGTCAACAGTTCGAACCTACGAAGGATTTAGCGCGTGTCCGTATCCCAGACCCAACTCAGTTCTCGTCTCTATGTCCCAGCTCCGTGCAGACGTGAGCGGCCGCGTCATCGGACCAGGCGATGACGCCTATGACGCGGCCCGCACCGTGTTCTACGGCGGATTCGATCGGCGCCCCGTCGCCATCGTCAGGGCGGCCGACGCCGTCGATGTGTCGCGCCTGGTGACCATGGCGGCCGAAGCGGACATCGAGCTGGCCGTCCGAAGCGGCGGCCACAGCCTCGCCGGACACGGCGTGTCCGACGGGGGGATCGTCCTCGACCTCTCCGAAATGAACGCGCTTGACATCGACCCCAAGGGCCGCACCGCCTGGGCCCAGGCCGGGCTCACCGCTGGTGAGTACACCGCGGCAGCTCACGCCCACGGGCTCGCCACCGGGTTCGGCGACACCGGCTCGGTCGGGATCGGTGGGATCACCCTCGGGGGCGGAATCGGGTTCCTCTCCCGGAAGCACGGCCTCACCATCGATAGCCTGCTGGGGGCTGACATAGTCACCGCCGACGGTGAGACACGCCGTATTGACGCCGAGAACCACCCCGACCTCTTCTGGGCGATCCGCGGCGGTGGGGGCAACTTCGGCGTAGTGACGCGTTTCCATTACCGCCTTCACGAGGTCGGCTCCGTGGTCGGCGGGGTGCTCATCCTCCCGGCGACCCCCGAAACATCCTGTCCTTCGTCGCTGCGGCTGAGTCGGCGCCCGAGGAGCTGACCACGATCGCCAACGTCATGCCGGCGCCGCCGATGCCGTTCCTACCCGAGGACCTGCTCGGCCGACCGGTCATCTTCGGCATGCTGGTCAACGTCGGGTCGGTCGAGGCCGGAGAGCGAGCGATCGCACCGTTCCGAGGACTGGACGAACCCATCGCAGACATGGTCCGACCGATGCCCTATCCGGCGATCTTCATGGAGGAGGAGGGAGCGGAGGAGTTCCACCCGCTCGCCACGGCACGGACCATGTTCATCGACGATCTCGACAGCGCCGTCGCCGAAACGATCGTTGGCGAGCTGGAATCATCCACGGCGGCGATGGCGGTGACGCAGATCCGCGTGCTTGGCGGGGCGATGGCACGGGTGCCGGCCGAGGACACCGCCTTCGCCCACCGCCAACGGCGGATCCTGGTCAACGTCGCCGCTCTATACGAGAGCCCCAAGTCCGCGGGCGAGCACGAGGTCTGGGCGGACCGCCTGACAGCAGCGATTCGCCGCGAAAGCCGCGGCGCATATAGCGGGTTTCTAGGAGATGAGGGTCATGACCGAATCCGGGAGGCTTACCCGCCACCGACCTGGGATCGGCTGGTGGCCGTGAAACGTCGCTACGACCCGAACAACCTGTTCCACCTCAACCAGAATATCCCGCCGGTTGTCCCCGACTCCACCGCGTCGCCATGACCGACGCGCCTGGGACGAGCCGGTTCGAGTGGACGTCTCGCAGTGGACCGAGACCGATCTCGTTCCGGCTTTCAGTCTCGCTGTAACGGTGGGTCAGCCTACAAAGAACACTGCTGGTCAGCCGATTGGCTCAGCCATGCCATCTCCGCGCATCCGCTCGTCGATGGCAGCGATGACATCTGCCGGCAACGGACCCGCTTCGGCTGCCGACAGGCACTCGGCAAGCTCGGTGCGGTTCTTCACCCCCAGCACGACGGTGTCCACGCCTTCCATGTCGAGCACATAACGGTAGGCGAGAGAGGCGGCGGACACGCCGGCCTCGGTGGCGAGATCACGGAGAGGCGCGGCGCGTTCGAAGTCGACCCGAGCAGGATGCTCCGGCGCCAGGTCGCGGTCGAGGCGGTCTGTGAGGGCACCGGCTTGGACCGCCCGGATGCCCATGACCCCAATGCCGTTCCGCTTGGCCATCTCGATCAGAGGTCGTGGCCCACCGAGAACCTCGCTCCAAGCCATATCGCCGGGAGAGTCCAGGAGATTGGCCACCATCTGCGCCACCTGCGGCGCCGGGTCCGCAGTGAACACAGAGTCGAGGAGGTCCGGGTATTGCACCGCGGTCATGCCCCAGGCCCCGACACGGCCATCGTCCACGAGGTGCTGCAGGGCTGGGCGGGCTGCCTCCTCGAACACTGAAAGAGGCGTCGTCCACTCGGCCCGTTCCGCATCCGGTACGGGCTGGATCTGGCTGTGGAGTATCAACAAGTCGACGCGCTCCACCCCAAGCCGGGTCAGGCTGGCATCCAGCGACGCGACCATCCTCTGCTCCAAGCCGGCCGGGTCGTGGCCGACGTGAACCTTGGTCACCAGCCGAACGCCATTGGGCAGGCCACCCTCGAATGCTCGTCCAACCACCACTTCGGCTTCTCCGTCGCCGTAACCCGGAGCGACGTCGATGAGCGATATCCCCCCGTCGACTGCAGCGCGCACAGTGGCCACGGACTCATCGCGGCTGGTCTCACCCCAGACCTGCCCGATACCGCCACCGCCCAGTGTCATTGCACTGACCGGCCATAAACCTCCCAACCTTCTTGTCTCCATTGCTGCTATCTCCTTTCCGGCCGCTGTGGCGATTCGGCGGCCGAGTTGACAGCCGCAGCGCGACGACAACGCAGATCAATACCCCGCGACTACCGCCACGATCCTGATCAATGGCTTGATCCGGTGCCACGGACTTCGCCAAGCATCGCCCAAGCAAAAGGTCATCTAGGTGGACGGAAGCGGTGTGGTCGTGGAATTCTGTGGAGGTGAACCGACTTCGATTACCAGCTTTCCGAGGGCGCGGCCTTCTCCGAGGTGGCGTAGCGCCTCGGGAACTCCGCTCAGCGGGTAGGTCCGCTCGAAAGTGGTGCGGAGCGCGCCGGCGACGACCATATTGGCGACCCGGTGCAGGTCCTCTTTGTTGGGGCGCACCATGAGCACACCCATCCTCCGCCCACCGGTCGACAGGAGTCGGCCCACGATCACGGCCGACAATATGGCCCGCACGGAGCCGCCGACCACCGCGTAGCGACCTCCAGGAGCGACCGCCCGGCGGATGGCGAACGTCGATCGCTCACAGACCAGGTCGAGGATGAGGTCGTAGCGGTCGCCGGTATTCGTGTAATCCGTCTCGGTGTAGTCGATTACGTGGTCGCAGCCAAGAGATCGCATGTGGTCCTGCTTGAAGCCGTTGTCGACTCCGGTCGCCTCTGCCCCCGCCGCCTTTGCCATCTGTACGGCGAAGGCGCCCACTCCCCCACCGGCGCCGTTGACGAGGATCCGGTCCCCCGGCCCGATCCTTCCCGACGTGCCCTGGAGGGCGATGACCGCGGCCTGGGGAAGAGTGGACGCTTCGGCGAAGGTGACCTCCGGCGGCTTGTGAACGATGGGTGCCGTCTCCGGGACCGTGACGTACTCGGCGAAGGCGCTTCCCCCGTGGTACATCACGTCGCCGAACACGTCATCGCCGGGTCGGAACATCTCCACGGCGCTCCCAACCGCCTCCACCCGGCCGGCGACGTCCGAACCGAGGATGCGCTGGTGGGGTCGGCGCAGCCCGTTCATCCTGGCGTAGAGGGGTTTGCCGATCAGACCCTCCCAGTCCGATCGGTTCACCGACGCCGCCTCCACCTTGATGAGAAGGTCGCGGTCGCCGGGAACGGGGGTCTCGACGTCGCGCATCTCGAGAACGTCGGGAGGTCCGTACCGCTGATACACGATCGCCTTCACAATTGCCCCCATGCTTGCACCCAGCCGGCTGCCTGGGCCGAAACGATCCGGTTCCCCTGAGACGCTCAGGCCCGTCCATACCGTCTTCTGACCGCGCCAAGACCACTCTTACGTGGGGGGCTGTTTAGGAACTCGAACCGCCCGATTAATCCTTATGGTCGACGGAGCGGCTCGACGTTGTCGGGCTTGGACAGCGCAGGCGCCGATCCGAGATCGAAGTACGTCAGCCGGAGGGTCCAATTCGAGGCGCCGCCCCAAGTAGCCGCGATCTCTTGGATCCTCGAGTCTGGGCCGACAGTGATGGTGATCGCCACCTGCGAGGAGGGATTGCTCGCCTCGTCGTGCGCCACATAACCGTATGGCAGGACTCGGATCTCCGTGCCGCCCTTGGTTCCGGTCTCACGGGCGAGGGCGCCAGCCGGGATGTGGCCCTGATAGATCGTGGACCCATCGTCAGCGGGGGTACTTGTCGGGTCGGTCATGGCGTCGATGATTCGGCGCACGGTTTCACCACCGGCGTCCTCCCGCACTGCGCTGAGGTACTCGGCGGGGGTGGTCCCCGAGTCGGGATCGACGCTCTCGGGCGGGCCGAGCTCCAACCATGCGCCGGGTCGCTCGGGCTGGGGGGCGTACATGACCCCGTCGACAACGAGCAGGTCGCGCCCCCTGCCGCGGTGGGACGGCTCGTCGTTCGTTACCAAAAGGTCGTTGCCGTTCCAGTGCACGCTCTTGCCGACCCATGGTTCGCCGTCCTGGGTGATCTCCACGGTCACCCTGCCGGATTCGTCAGCCGCCGTCGCGGTCAGCGCGGCTGCCTGCTCCATAGCCGCTGCTGGAGATACGGTCTGCAGTCCAAGCGGTGTTCCGACCATGAGAATCGCGATGGTGATGATCGCTGTCAGCAACACCGCGGCGATCGGTCGAGCTCGACGTGTGCGGCCGACCGGCCGCGCCGGCTGGCGAGACGGTTGCTCGGGCCGAACCAGCCGCTCGGGGTTGCCCGCGGTCGCGGTCAGCCGCTCGACGGTCTCGTCGAATAGGGAGTGGTGGACGCGGATTGGCGCGACGAAGCGCCTCGAGGCTTTCGTTTCCGTTCACTGTGACGTCTCCTTCGTACTCATCGTGACAATGACGTCGATCATCGGGTCGTCTCCGATCGATGGGGATGAGCCTCAAAGCCCTCGCCCGAGCGGCCATCCAGATGCCAAAGCGGCGGCGACTTCATGTTCAACTTCCCGGCCTCGCTCTCGGTATCGACGCGCCCCTCGAAGGCCTCACGGAACCGGCGGCGGGCTCGATACAGGCGGCAGCGAGCGGTGACGACGCGACATCCGAGAACCTCGGCAAGCTCAACGATCCGGAGGCCTTCCCACTCGATGAGGAGCAGCACCTCCCGGTCTCCGTCGGTGAGCTTGGCGAGCGCCTCGTGCACGGCGGCTTCCTCTGCGCTGGGCATCGCCGTGTGCGGCGAATCGATGACGGTGTTGGCCGTCAACCGGTCTTGGAGCGCAACTCTTCGGCGCGTGACCGGCGTTGGTTGGCAAGAATTCGGCAGCGCCGTGGCATAGAGCCATGCCCTGGCCAAGTCGCCGGCCGGTACTTTTTGGATCCGGCGCCATGCGACGAGGAATACCTCTGCCACGGCGTCCTCGGCATCGGCCGAGGAAGCGGCTCGCCAGCAGCAGTACGACGCGATGTCAAGCCAATGGGCTTCGAACAAGGAGTCGAAGCTCCACCGATGACCTTGGTCGACGCCCGTCTCACCTGCCCCCGGCCAATGCCGATTCGAACCGCTCATCAGACTGCATCATGTCCGGCAGAGGACAAAACGTTTGCGGTGCCGGCCAAAATCAACCTTGCGCTGCCCGCCGAAAACACGATGCGCACATCGTCGTCCTGGAGCGGTGACGGCGACGAATCGTGGGACGTCATCCCCCCAGACTTCTGGGTCACTGCACTATCGCTGCACGAGCTCATCGGGAAGTTGCAGGTGGAGTCCTCATCTCGCTCATGCATCGTCATCCCGCGGCTCGAGGACGACGACCGCCGTCTCTCCGGACCGCAGGGTGGCGTAGGCATCAAGGTGCTTGTCGGAGCCGGTGTGGCCCTGGATCGTTGCCCAGAGGCGTTGGCGCTCATCCCCTAGGGCGATTCGACCGCGGACCGCACGAGAACCGCGTTTCAGTTCGACGGCGGCGTCCGGGTGCGCCTGGAGGTTGAGCCACCAGGCCGGCTCGGGATCCGCCCAGCCGTTCATGGCCAAGGTGACGAGATTCGGGCCGTCTTCGATGTAGGCGAGGATGACGGCTCGCTCGCGCCCGGTGCGGCGACCGGTCGTCGTCAGTCGCAGGTACCCGAGCTTGTCACCGACCTTGGGCCAGGCGAGTCCGACCCGCCCACCGGTGGATCGATGGATGGCCCGGTGCGTAATCCACGCGGTGCGGATGAACCAGCGAGGCGGCAGCTTGGGAGCTACTCGGTTGCCGTTTGGCATCGATAGGTCCTTCCTCGCAGCGGAGGTGCGCTCGATGGGTGGTTCGATCATTGGTGATTCCCCTCTCCCGGGTTGCTTTGAGGTCATGATGTAGTGCTCCTTGGGCTCTGCCGGGCCGTTTAGGCATCGGGGTCGGGGTACTGGAAAACGTCATCGAGCGGGCTGGCGAACACCCCGGCGATTTGGAATGCCATCTCGAGGGATGGCGAGTAGCGGCCCTTCTCGATGGCGATGATGGTCTGGCGGGTCACCCCGATTCGGTCGGCCAATTCCGCCTGCGTCATCTCGCCGTGCGCAAATCTGAGCGACCTGATCGAGTTGGTGACCTTGGTCGGCTTGCCCACGGCTTAGAAACCTCGGCGGTAGGCGACGAGCTTGACGGTCGCGCTGACGAGCGACGCCAGGACAAATGCCGCGTACATGGCATTGGCGATCCAGAAATAATCGAACTCGGCCATCGCCAGCCCCAACGGCACCACCATGCCGACGCCGAGGACAATCCCGCCGACGTATTCGCCGAAACGGTTGATGTCCCTGTCCCGCACGTCGCTCTTGTCGGCCTCGCTCGGTTTCGCAATCGCCACCGCGATCTGGCCGATGATCGACAGGACGACGGCGATGCCGATGGTCCACAGCATCGTCGATACGTAGGACACCTCGGTCACGGGAGTGTCTCCCGCCCGCCCGAGGATGATGCTCAGGTAGACCGCATAAGTGACGACGGCGACCACCCCGTAAACCCAGATCCCCTTTTCTGTGAATGACATCGCTGTCCGGCTCCTATGTAAAACTTTCTTTACATGGGCGACTGTATAGCAACGTTGACATCATGTCAAGATTTCTTTACTCAGTGACTTCAAGGCTGGACTTGGGAGGATCGCCGACCGCGTCACCATCACGGCTGCCCCGGCGGGCACTCACGCCAACCGCGTCTGGCAATGACCGGAGGAGACAGCAGCACTCGGTGCGCTCAGCCCGCAGCCGTCAACCGCTGCTCGATGCTCCCCACAGGTTGATGCCAGCTTCCGAGGCATGCTGGTCGATGGCCCGCAACTCATCATCGCTCAGATGGTCACGGTCGAGTGCGGCCAAGTTCGCCTCAAGCTGCGCGACGCTGCTGGCGCCGATTACAAGCGACGTCATCCGGGGATCACGCAGCGCCCACACCAATGCAAGCTGGGCGAGGCTCTGGCCTCGTTGGGAGGCAACTTCCGCAAGCGCTCGCACCGTGGCGAGCCGGTCGCCAGTGATCATCTGGCGTGAGAGGGCGCCTCCGGTCGCAACCCGGGAGTCCGATGGGATCCCGTCGAGGTACCGGTCGGTGAGCAGACCCTGAGCGAGGGGCGAGAAGCCGATGCATCCTGCCCCCACCTCCTCGAGGGTGTCGAGCAGTCGGTCCCGCTCGATCCACCGGTTGAGCATCGAATAGGAGGGCTGATGGATCAGCAGCTGGACCCCACGATCGGCGAGGAGCCTGGCTGCCTCGGCGGTGCGTGCTGATGAATACGACGAGATGCCGACATAGAGCGCCTTGCCCCTCTCGACGATTGAGGCCAACGCCGCCATCGTCTCTTCGAGCGGGGTGTCGGGGTCGAAGCGGTGCGAGTAGAAGATGTCGACATAGTCGAGGCCCATTCGTCTCAGCGACTGGTCGAGCGAGGCAAGCAGGTACTTGCGGGAACCCCACTCGCCGTAAGGGCCAGGCCACATGTCGTATCCCGCTTTGGTGGATATCACCAACTCGTCGCGATAAGGCTTGAAGTCGGTGGCGAGGAGCCTGCCGAAATTCTCTTCGGCGGCGCCGTAGGGCGGGCCGTAGTTGTTGGCGAGGTCGAAATGGGTCACCCCGAGGTCGAAGGCACGACGGCAGATCGTCTGCTGGGTATCGAATGGTCGATCATGCCCGAAGTTGTGCCACAGCCCGAGGGAGATCACAGGAAGTAGGAGCCCGCTCCGCCCACACCGGCGGTATCGCATTCCTTCGTAACGCTGGGCCGACGGGACATAGACCATGCAAGGTCAGCCTAGGGAGGTGGAACGTGCCAACTTCTCGGACCCAGCGAGTCGAGAAACGAGCCATGTCCGCGGTCCCGTCGACGGGGCCACCAGCCTGGCGCTCGCTGATGGTCCATCGCCTCGTCCTCAACGGCGGACACCACATCCCCCGATGCACCCCTCGAGGTCGCTCGCGCACGAGCCTCGTCGATGCTCAGGCCGGCAAGCTCCTCCTCCGATGTCGTTCCTCGGCGGTCGAACGAGCTACCGGACGGTGGGGGTGACAGCAATCTCGGTGTATCGCTATGCGGTTGGTTCTTCGGTCGAAATCGCGTGCTGCAGCGCCCAATCGAGCGCGTAGTCCGCGACTTCCCGCCAGTCCGGGATCGCGGGCAGCAAGTGTGGACCGTCGAACTCGACGACCTCGGTCACGGTCTTGGACTTGTAGTGCTTCGCGTTCGAATGAGGCACCTTCAGCGGGAACAGGTGGTCCTCCCTCCCCGCCACGAAAAGCAACGGCGCCCGGGCGTCGTTGTGGTAGTCGACGTAGGTGTCGTCCTTGCCCGGATGGATGTTCGCGAGAGCGCTCCCCCAGAAGACCTTGCCGGAGGCGGGGATGTGGTAGCGCTCGTAGAGCGCCAGCGAATCGTCCTCACTGAAGGTGTTCGCGAACACGTAGTGCCACTGCTCCGGGGTGAACCCAACAGCTCGGTGCCGATTCGCGGGGTTCTTCAAGATGGGGAAGCTCGACTTGATCTCCGAGAGCGGAATCACCTTGACACCCTCCGTAGGCGCCGAGTTGATGGCGACACCCACGGCTCCGAAACCCCGGTCGAGCAGGATCTGGGTGAACGCACCTCCCGCGGAATGACCCATGATGATCGGCGGACGGTCGAGCTCGCTGATCAGCGCCTCGAGCTCACCAAGGATCTCGGAGACCTCGAGCTGCTCGATCGGTGTCGGGTCCGCACGGAGCGCTTCGACCTCGACGTCGAAGCCCGGGTAGGCGGGCGTTTTGACCGTGAAGCCCTTCGCCTCAAAGTGGTCCTTCCAATGCTCCCAGCTCCTCGGCGTGACCCAGAACCCATGAATCAAAACGATCGTGTTCGGACTGGACGGCATGCGCCTTCCCCTCTCGCTCGGCAGAGTCATCCCGACCACTGAAGAAGTTCAAATCATGTTCGGGCGGCCTCCAGCCGAGCCTAGGCGGCGATAAGCCTGCGCACGACGCCTTCGCGTTTGGTGTCGACATTGACCTGTATCGTCATCGACGGATTAGCTCGTCTTTACCCTCCAACGAATTGCCGGTGCGCCGGCCGGTGTCGCGATCCATCAGAATCGTCGGCCCCGGGGCTGGGTGCAGTATGTGATGCCGATACATCGACGATTGCGAGGTGAGGGAGTGCCTTTTGAACCGACAGGTCCGACCGAGGTACATCGGGTCACCGCTCCGGAACCGCCGCCTTCGTCCGTCGACTCGACGTTCCTCGGACGTCTCGAGTTCGAGAAGGGCTACCCGACCGAGGCGACTCTGCAGCGGTTGTATGACCAGCTCGACTTTCAGCGGGGCTGCGAGGTCTTCCTGCGCCACATGATGAGTGCCGCAGTGTGGGGCTTCCAACGCGGGTTCGAGCGAGACCTCGGCATCGGCCCGAACCAACTCGCAATGCTCCGCCTCGACGCCAACGGTCTGCTGTTGACCGGCAACTCCGAGACGATCTACGGAATCGCCATGCTCGACCTCAATGTCAGCGGACCGTTGGTTGTCGATGTGCCGCCCACGCGTTCTCGGGCTGGCCAACGACATGTGGATGCGACCGCTAGGCGACCTAGGCATCGCCGGACCCGACCACGGCGCCGGTGGGCGCTATCTGTTTCTGCCACCCGACCACGAAGGCGATGAACCGTCCGGCGAATTCGTCGGGGTGATCCGATCAAGGACATATCGGATCTGGCTCGTCATCCGTGCCTTCATGGGCCCAGGTGGAGACCCTGCCACGGGGATTGCCACCCTCGACCAGACCGGCATCTGTCCGCTCGCCAAGGCCGACGATCCGCCACCCACCACCCGCCACGACATCTCGGGCAAGCCGTTCGACACGATCCACCCCACCGACATCCGTTATTTCGAGGACCTCGCCGAGATCATCGACTACGAACCAGTCGACGCGATCAGCGCCGAGGAACGCGCCCAACTCGCCCAGATCGGCATCCAGAAGGGGACAGCTTTCGCACCCGACGACCGGATGCGCAGCATCCTCGGCGAGGCCGCTCAGGTCGCCAGCCACATGGCGTTCGCGATCGCCAACGCGCCCCGGGACGAGTACCGGCGAACCTCAGATCGCCATTGGTACGGCACTATCGCTGGCTACCCCATCTTCGAGAACGAGCACGGCGATCCGCTGGTGGACCTGATGGTCCGCATGGCGTGGTTTGGTACCGGTCGAACACTGGCGATGCACGGGACCCAACCCGGCGTCGGTTCCGCCTATACCTGGGAGTACCGCGACGTGAATGGCGACTGGATCGACGCCGCCCGCACGTACCGGCTCCACCTCCCAGGGCCGATACCGGCGAAGGACTTCTGGTCCGTCGTCGTCTACGACCTGTGGACCCGCTCCATGCTTGCCAATGGCCAGGCGTACCCCAGCCTCAGTACCTACTCGCCCGGCGTCGTCCAAAACGACGACGGTTCCGTCGACGTGTACATCGGCCCTGAACCGCCACCAGGGACGGATTCCAACTGGATCCGCACCCTGCCCGACATCGGCTGGTTCCCCATCCTTCGCTTGTACGGCCCCCTCGAACCGTGGATCAACGGCACTTGGCACCCCGACGACCTCGAACCACTCGACTAGCTCCGAATTGCCGCTATTCGGGTGTTCGCTGACTCGATCGGGCCTGCAGGACCAGCATGACCACCGACACTTGTATGGGTTGACCGAATCACTGGCCTATGCGTCCGTCAATCCGCTCACGCAACAGGTCGGCGTGACCCATGTGGCGGGCGTACTCCTCGATCGTTCCGACCAGGACCTCGCGCAGGGACATCGACCCTCCGCCGCTGCCATGCTGATTCAGGGGGTCGTCGGCGGTGATGTCGAGACTGGGCGCCTCGGCCACGAACCCCGTGGCGAAATCCACCTCCGCACGCCAGGCGTCCCACGCCTCCGCAACAACCCGGGGGTCGGGAACAGCACCATCGAAATCACCGTCACGGTCGGTGTCGGAGCAGAACAGCCGGGGCACGTCCAGTCCCGCCAACATCACCCGGAACGTCGCACGCTCCATCTCGGCCAGGTGTCGCACCAGTCCCAGGAGCGACATCGTCGATGGCTCGACGGAACGCCGCGCCATGGCTTCGGCATCAAGACCTGAGCACTTCAGCTCCAATGTGAGGCGTTGACAGCGCAGCGCTTCAACCAGTGTGGTGCGCTCGTCGCCCAACCTTGGTCTGTTCTCACGCGGGTCGTCGTCAGACGGCTTGCCGTCCGCGGTGAACATGTCGGCTCGCCGGGTCGTGCCCATGGCCGCGATCATCACAGGACCGCCCATTCGACGCGACCTGATTACACGGCCACAGTCTCAAGCATCTAGCGGCACCGCACCCAACCGAATGCTTCACCCGGGAGATGGTTCAGTGAACTACCGCCCTCAGGTTGCAGGATTGGTGGAAGTCACATACTGCGGCCGACCTGATCGCATATCTGCTGCGCGACGAGGACTGGGGTTCGGCGGTTGAGCTGGCCCAAATCCGCCTGATCTGCCGTTCATACAGCCAGAGGTCCGGTCTTCCCGAGGTGGTCCTCCCTCCTGGTGTCAATGAAAGCAATTCGACCACTTTATGTTAGTGACTAACATCGCCTTATGGACCGCGCCACAGCCACCCGTCAGCTCCTCCAGGAGCATGCTCTTCGACTCTTCTCGGAGCGGGGATTCGACGGTGTCACCGTCGAGGAGGTGGCGCGGGCCGCGGGCTTCTCTCACATGACCTTCTTCCGTCACTTTCCCACCAAGGAGGCCGTGGTCCTCGATGACCCCTACGACCCGGTTCTCGGTGCCGTGGTAGCTCGGCAGGATCGGCGCCTTCCCGCTTTGGAGCGGGTACGTCGCGCCGTGCTGGAGGCCTGGGAGGACATGGACGAACCAGGCGACGGAGTGACCCGGGTCAGGATCGAGCTGGCTGCCTCACACCCGTCGCTGCGGGCCAAGGTTTGGGAGAACAACCGGAGGACCGAGGAGGTCATGGTCGAGGCCCTGACCGGCTCGGGTGTCGCCCCGCTTGAGGCGAAGGTAGCTGCTGGGGCTGTACTCGGCTCTCTGACCGCGGCTTTGTTCGACTGGGCGGAGCACCACGACAGCGAGACGCTCGGAGAGAGGGTGCGTCGCTCTATGGAAATTCTGGCCCCCGCCGAGGTTGCCTCATGACGTCGCTGATGGCGAGACAGCTGAGCCGCTCCTTCGGGGAAGATTTGGCCGTCGACGACATCGATCTCGAAATCCACCCCGGCGAGATCCACGCCATCGTGGGTCTCAACGGCTCCGGCAAGACGACGCTGATGCGTCTCTTGCTCGGGATGCTGCGACCCGGCGCCGGACAAGCAACCATCCTCGGCTTTGCCCCGCACGTAGCGCCCCGTCATGTGTGGCGAAAGGTGGGACATCTCATCGAAGCACCATTCGCCTACCCCGAGCTCACGGTCCGGGGGAATATCACCGCCAGCGCACTCCTTCACGATGTCCCCTTCGGCTCCATTGCGGACTCAGTCGCCGTCACCATCGACGACTTCGAGCTCGGTAATTGGGCTGACAGGCCCGCGACCACCCTGTCGCTGGGTAACCGTCAGCGTCTCGGTCTGGCGTCGGCCGTCGTCCACGAGCCATCCGTCCTGGTCCTGGACGAGCCGGCCAACTCACTCGACCCCGCAGGTGTGGTCTTCATCCGGGGCCTCCTCGAGCGATATGCCGCCCGGGACGCCGCAGTGCTCGTCTCCAGTCATCATCTCGACCAACTGGCCCGTGTTGCCCACCGGATCACGGTGCTGCACCGAGGTCGCGTCGTAGGGACACTCGACCCGGCCGGTATCGACTTGGAGCAGCAGTTCTTCGAGCTGGTCCACGGCTACGACCTGGCGCACGCAGAGGCGCACGCATGAGACGCGCCATCCGCGTCGAATGGCACAAGCTGGCCCGGTCCCGGGTGACGCTGGGCGCCACCTCCCTGTTGGGATTGCTACTGCCAGCCATGGGGATGAGCTTTTACTCGGTGGCGCTCAACGGTGGCAACGGCGCACTCGCTGACAAGGCGCGCGTCTTCCTCGTCGACGAGGGATGGGCCGGGTACCTCGGCCTCGTCGACCAGATCGCGGCCGTGGCAGTGTTCCTCGGAGCCGGAATCGTGGTCGCCTGGGCATTCGGCAGAGAGCACACGGACCGCACGTTTCCGTCGCTGTTCGCACTCCCGGTGTCTCGCCGGAAGATCGCCGCGGCCAAGTTCGCAGTGCTCATCGCATGGATGGCCGTCCTCTCGGTGGTCGTGTCCCTCGTAACCGTCATGCTTGGAATCGTCGGCGGGGTCGGGCCGCTGACAGCCCATGTGATCGGGCCAGAGGTTGCCCGTCTTCTGGGGATCTCGACCACCGCAGGGCTGCTCGCTCTCACCATGGCGTACGCGGCCAGCCTGGGTCGTGGCTATCTGCCCGCGATCGGCGTCCTCGGCGTCATCGTCGCCATCACCCAGGTGGCGGTCCTCTTCGGGACGGGTGGCTGGTTCCCCTTCGCCGTTCCCGGGTTGATGGCCGTCGCCGGCGCCGAGGGCGTCCCCGAGCCATCCGCCCTGCAAGTGTTGCTGGTACCCGCCGTCGCTGCCGTCGGCATCTGGCTCACCATCCACTGGTGGCATCACGCAGAGGTGATTTCGCGTTTCTCGCGCTCGTGATGATGTGCACGAGACTGATCGGCGGGATGCCTTGACGCCGTACATGGCGGGGTATTCGGCGGCGCCTTCGTCAAGACGATAGGGTGTCTGGCGTTTGGAGTAGGACCCCGACCCTACGTCGGGCTCGCAGGGGACCGGTCCGTAACAAGCGCGCGCCAGTGGTAGAGGAATCCACATGTCCGAAGAAGCTGCCGAGAGCGGGCCTGGCGACATCCCGGTGTCCGAGCGTGATCTGGGGTCGGTCCCTGGCTTCTTGCGCCCGTCGGTTGACCTGGTGGCACGGCTCAAGACCACCGTCCACCTCAAGCTGCTTGCAGGATTCCTCGTCATCGCCCTCCTACTGCTTCTGATGGGGATCCTGAGCATCGCCGTCATCGCCGGGATGAACCAGCAGGTCGACCAGTTGGTCGCCCTCCAGGCGCAGACCGACCTGGCTCGCCAGGCCATCTACTCGGTCACGGCGCAGAGTCACCAACGCGCCATGGCGCTCATCACCGAGGTGGACTCTTGGAACGATTCGGTGGAAGCCACCAAGGTCACCTTCGCTGAGGTTGTCGATCAGATCGATGCGCTCGGTGCGCCGATCGATCCCGGAGTCACCGATCGCCTTCGCAGCATCAACGTCCGCTTTACCGCCGCCGGAGAAGAGGTACGGGGGCTATACGAGGCGGGAGATCTGGACCAGGCACTCGACGTCCACATCAACGCCGAGCACGCCATCTCCCACGAGCTGGAGACGGAGCTCAAAGCCCTCATCGATGCCTCCTCTCAGCAGATGGCGGCGCAGCTGGACGAGTTCCGAGACAACCGCCAGCTGCTCACCATCGTCGTCGCCATCTTCGCCGCGGTCAGCCTGTTTACCGCCCTCGCCCTGGGGGCGGTCCTCTCCTGGTCGTTGATCCGTCCCGTCCGCAAGATCGATGTGGCGCTGGCCCGGATCGCCGACGGTGACTTCGACCAACAAGTTGACGTACCCAACCGCGACGAGTTCGGCCGGCTCACCACGAACCTCAACCGAACTAGCTCCCGGCTCGCCACCCTCTACAACGAGCTGACCGCGCTCAACCAGGGCTTGGAGAAGACCATCGAGGAGCAGCTCATCCAGCTGCGCCGCAGCGAGGAGCTGCGCCGCTACGTCTCGCCCCAGGTTGCCGACGCCATCCTCACCGAAGGGTCGCGGGTGACCCTCGCTCCGACCAGGCGCAATCTCTCGATTTTGGTGTCGGACATTCGTGGGTTCACCGAGATGTCCGAGCGCATGGAACCCGAGGAGTTGGTCGACGCCCTCAACCAGTATTTCGGCGCCATGACCGACGTCGTCTTCAGCAACGGCGGGACCCTGGACAAGTACCTGGGGGATGGGATCCTCGCGTTCTTCGGCGACCCCATGCCATTCGAGGACCACGCCGAGCGGGCGGTCGCCTCAGCCTTCGAGATGCAACGAAGTCTCGATCGGCTCAGGGACATGTGGATGGTCCAATTCGAGGAGGACCTGACCATCGGGATTGGCATCAGCACCGGTTATGTCACCGTGGGCAACATCGGGTCCTCCGACCGGATCGAGTACACCGTCATCGGCAACCACGTCAACGTTGCCTCAAGGTTGTCGATGGTGGCTTCGGCGGGTCAGGTCCTGGTGACCGATCGGACCTTGGCCCCGATGCGCAACCTGGTCGAAGCCACCGAGGTGGAGACATTGACGCTAAAGGGCGTCCAGCGACCGGTCCGAGTCTTCGAAATCGCCCGGAAGGCGGCGGCCGACGTCTGAGCCGCGACCTTTCTCATTGCTGGCCTGGCCGACCGGCCGCTGACCGTCGTCACGGCTGCTGCAGAAGCTCAGGCCGGTTGGCTGCCGCTACAGGATGAAATGGTGACGCTATCGACCAATAGCGTTCACCGTGTGCTCCCTGATGCGACGCACAACTCGCTCATCGAAGACGAGGAGGACGCCCGCCATAGCGAGCCAGGCGATCCATGATGTCGTCGAGTCCGTCCGGACAACGACCCCGCTGGTGAACCTCTAGAGAGAAGGCCCGCATGCCCCGTCTGCAGTTCAAGAGCTTCGCGACGCCGTCCGAGGTTCGGACCTTCCCCAACGGACACGCCCAGGTCGTCAGGCTCGATGAGTCGGTGGTCGGTCGGGCCGTCTACGAGCCCGGTTGGCGCTGGTCGACTGACATGCCGGCAATCGTCGGGACGGCCAGCTGCCAGCTCCACCACCTTGGCTATTCGATCTCCGGCGCAATGCACGTCGTCATGGACGACGGGCAGGCGCTCGACATTCCGCCGGAGTCCGTTTTCGAGATCCCGTCCGGTCACGATGCCTGGGTCGTGGGCGACGACCCATGGGTGACCGTCGAATGGACGAGCGCCCGCACCTTCGGGCTCGCCCGGGAGGAACCCGGCGAGGGGGTCCTGGTCACAGTCCTATTTACAGACGTCGTTGACTCGACGGCGACCTTGCAGAGGATGGGCGACCCGGCCTGGCGTGACCTCCTGCGGACCCACAACACCCGCCTCCGCGACGAACTGAATACCTTTCACGGACGCGAGGTGAAAACGACCGGTGACGGCTTCCTCGCCGTGTTCGACGGTGCAGCACGGGCCGTGCGTAGCGCGGCGGCGATGGCGCGCTCCGCCGGCGAGATGGGTCTGCCGATCCGAATAGGAGTACACACGGGCGAGGTCGAGTTCGTAGGCAGCGATGCCCGCGGCCTGGCCGTCCACGTGGCCGCTCGCGTTATGTCGCTCGCCGGTCCGGACGAAGTCCTCGTGTCGTCGACCACGCATGACCTCCTCGAGGGTTCAGGATTGACTCTCGAGGACGCAGGCACGCACGAAATGAAAGGTCTGCCCGGCGCCCGCAAGGTGTTCCGACTGGTCCCAGCGGCCGCCTGACCCAAAGGTGGGTGGCTACGCGAGCCCTGAGGGACACATTTCCCCGTCCCATGACGTTGGCACATGGTGCGCCGAGGCGTGGGTGTCCCCCACGGTCCGTGTGCCCCGACTCGGCTGTCGATCTCGTAGGCGACGTTTGATGCCGGTGGTGGATGGGAGGTGTAAGGCGGCGTGCCGGCCCGGACACATAGCATTTCACAGTGACCGAGATGTCAAACGATACGCAGGTCGAACGGACAGATCCGCAATTGCGGTTCGATGCGCTGTTCCAAGAACATCATGACGCGATCTACCGGTATTGCCTGCGGCGACTAGGACCATCTGACGCTGAGGACGCAGCCGCCGATGTGTTCGCCGTTGCTTGGCGTCGCCTCGACAAGATGCCCACGGGTGAGCGAAGCCGAGCGTGGCTGTTCGGTGTCGCCTACCGGGTGGTTGGGAACCAATACCGAAGCCGACGGCGGCGGACCAGCTTGAGGGCCCGACTCGCTGCCTTGGGAACGGGCCACGACCGAGCCATGGTGGAGCCGAGTCCCGTCGGGGAGGTCGAGTTGCTGCTGTCTGGCGCTCGACCGGTTGAGCTCGGCCGACCGCGAACTGCTGCGGCTGTCGTCCTGGGATGGTCTGACACGAAGCGACATCGCTTACGTGCTCGGCATCAAGGAGAACGCCGTGGACCAGCGGCTTCATCGGGCCAGATCCCGGCTGAAGCGCCGATTCGACCTTCTGAACAATGCATCGCCGTTACCAACCGAAGCAGAGGAAGCCCCGACATGATCGAACTGGAACGAGCCGACCCGGCGAGTGGCATCGAGCCCGATGCGTTGCGACTCCGCGCCAAGGTGGACGAGAGGATTGGGCTGTCTCCACGGCTGGTTCCTGCTCCCAGGCGCACGGGCTCGCCCCTGGCTCATCGCCGTGGCCTCGTTCGCGGTGGTGGCCGTGATCGCTCTGCCGATCCTGCTGCGCCGGGATCCCCGTCGGTGTTCGACCCCCGCTTCGATGGCATCGCCGAGTTGCCTGGTGTCGATGCTGTGGTCCCGCTGGCGTCGGGCGGGATCCAAACCCTCGCCGTCGATGGGGACACCATCTGGGTGATGACCGGATTGGCGAATGAGCTGCAACGAATCTCGGCGGTCTCGGGTGAGGTCGAGGCGAGCTTTCCGATCGACCGCTACGTCGAGGGCGTTGTGGTCGGATCCGGATATGTCTGGTTGATGAGCTACGACAACGGCGGCGAGCTGTTGCGGTTCGACCCGGTCGCGGGTGCTGTCGACAAAGTGATACCGATCGGCGGGCTGCCCGGTGGCGGAGCGTGGCTCGGGGACAATCTCTGGATCAACAATGATCAGGGAGAGCTCTATCGGGTCTCCGCCGACGGTGAGATCGCGGCAGCCGGCACCGGCGAGATCAAGGGCGAGGGTCTGGGATACCTGTGGGTGAACGATCCGGAGACTGGTCTGATCTCCAGCCTCGCCGAGGACGGAACGCGCGGGCAGGTTGTCATCCCCACCGAATCTGGACTTGCCACCGCCGACGGTTGGGGGGTTCGCAGCGTGACCGAGGCTGGTGGTCGGCTGTGGCTGATGGATGGCGACTACCCGTGGGGTACCAATCTGAGCACCTTCGACCCGAGATACGGGCGAGCTGAGCTCGTTTGGGGGTCTCACCTTCGGTCTCCACTCGATGACCACGTTCGACGGATCGCTGTGGGTCAGCTCGCACACCGATCACCTCGTATTCCGGGTGGATCCCGTCAGCGGCGAGACGCACAACTACCCGATGCCGGGCAAGGCCGGCGGCCTCGTCGAAGCAGACGGATCGCTGTGGGTTGTCCTCAACCACCCGGGGGTGCTGGTGCGCCTCGACCCCTCTGCCGGGATGATCGAGCAAGCGGAAATCGTCTATGACGACTGGAACAGGTTTCCTCACCGTTTCCTCTGCACCGGCAGTGGTGAGGCCGGTGCGCCCACGATCATTCTCGAGCCATCCGACTGGATCGACTACGGCTCGTGGTCGGTGATCCAGGCGCAACTGTCCACCAACGGCCACTTGGTGTGCGCGAATGGATACGTCGAAGGTGAGGCGACGCCGGCGAAGCGAGCCGCTGACCTCGATGAGGCGTTGACCTCGAGCGGGATCCAGGGTCCCTACGTCCTGGTCTCCTCCAGTGACGGGGTTCACTCCACCCGTCTGTTCGCATCCGGACGAGACGATGTCGCTGGTGTGGTGTTGGTCGACCCGATGCCTGTCGGCTTCGCCGCACATCTCGATTCCACGCTCGCCGAAGCCGGTCTCGAAGTGGGCGGCCATCCGACATGGCTCGACTTGGACCCGACCGTCTCCGCGTCCCTCGACAGTTTCGGCGACCTACCGCTCACCGTCATCGGGCAGGACCCCAACTCGGTATACCTCAACCCCCGATTCGTTGAATACGCCGGTGCCGTCGCCGCCCGGTCGATCAACGACTACTGGCAGGACGGGCTCGAGTTCTACGCCGGGCTCTCCACCAATACCCACACCGTCGTCGCCGAGGGGACCGGTATGGACTATGTGCTCTGGGACCAGCCGGATCTAGTAGTGCAGGAAGTGCTCGAAGTGCTGCGCCCAGCCGACAACGGCGAATGACGAGGGTCACGATCGTCATCTGACAAGACCCGCCTGATTCCTCCGGCTTGACGCATGCCGATATCGGCATATGATGGCGCCATGGCACGAGCAGCGACGACGTCGGACGTCTTCAACGCGATCGCCGAGCCGCAGCGCCGGGAGATCCTGGTGCTGCTGCGGGCGGGTGAGCGGCCGGTGACCGAGTTGGCCCAGGAGCTGGGGATGACCCAGCCGGGGGCGTCCAAACACCTGCGGGTGCTCCGGGAGGTCGGGCTGGTGCGGGACCGCAAGGCAGGCAAGCAGCGCCTGTACGGCCTTGACGCCCGCGGGCTGCGGCCGGTCCACGAGTGGACCGGCGGGTTCGAGCGGTTCTGGAACGAGAGCTTCGACCGGCTGGACGCGTACGTGCAGGACCTCAAGCAGGCAAGGCAGGAGGAGTGACCGATGGCAGCGACAGGACGGGACGCGCCGGCGCAGTCCGCGACGGCCGACCGCGAGATCGTGATCTCCCGGGTCATCAACGCCCCACGGGAGCTGGTGTTCGAGGCGTTCACCGAGGTGCGGCACCTGTCGCGGTGGTGGGGACCGGAGGGGTTCACCACCACCACGCGGGCGTTCGAGTTCCGCGTCGGCGGGGAGTGGGACTTCGTGATGCACGGACCGGACGGGACGGACTACCAGGAGTGGATCTCCTGGACCGAGATCGCCCCGCCGGAGCGGATCGCGCTGCTGCACGGTGAGTCCCGCGGCGACCCGAACGCCTTCGAGTCGGTCCTCACGTTCGCGCCCGACGGCGCGGCGACCCGGATCGAGATGCGCACGGTGTTCCCCACCAAGGAGCTGCGCGACGAGGCGGTCGAGAAGTACCGACGCGATCGAGGGCGGCCAGCAGACCCTGAGCAACCTGGCTGCCTACGTCACCGAGATCGTTCGGAAGGGAGCTGAGGGCTGATGGCCGGGAAGGTGTTCTTCAGCGTGTCGATGTCGCTGGACGGTTTCATCGCGCCCGAGTCCCTCGAGGACTTGATGGGGCAGCAGTGGATGGAACTGCAGCAGTGGCTGTTCCCGCTGCGGTTCTTCCGGGAGAACCTGAAGCTCGGCGAGGGCGGCGAGGAAGGGCGCGACAACGACATCGTGCGGGAGACGTTCGAGCGCACCGGCGCGAGCGTGATGGGCAAGCGCATGTTCGACGCCGGCGAGCAGGCGTGGCCGGAGGAGGCGCCGTTCCACACGCCGGTCTTCGTCGTGACGCACGAGAAGCGTGACCCCTGGGAGCGGCCGGGCGGGACCACCTTCCACTTCGTCAACGACGGCATCGAGCCCGCGCTCGACCAGGCCCGCGAGGCCGCCGGCGACCGAGACGTCCGCATCGCGGGCGGCGGCGCAACGATCCTGGAGTACCTGAACGCCGGCCTGATCGACGAGTTCTCGATCGCGCTGTCACCCGTGCTGTTCGGCTCCGGAATCCGCCTGTTCGAGGGCGTGGACGCGGGCCGCGTGGCCCTGGAGCAGGTCCGCGCGGAGCCGACGCAGCGGGTGACCCACCTGACCTACGCAGTCCGGGAGCGGTAGCTGTCTCGACCTCAGCGCTCTCCCGCCGAGGTCGGCTGCCCGTCTTCGAAATCACGGCATATCGCCTGACGAGTGCAGACTTCGCCATGCAGCCGCCACCAGGGCTATACGGAGCAGCGCAATGAGGGGCGGGAACGGCAACGCGTACCCCAGCCAGAAGGCGAACTCGACAGGCAGGGGCGCCAGGGCGATCACGGCACCGGCCCGCCGGCCGAACCACAGCAGAACCCCACCAGCAGCCACCACGGAGTTGACCGCGAGGAACGCTCCCAGGGTGGCTACGAACTCTTCATCGGTCATCGCGTCCCACCACGGGCCGCCGTACATCGGGAACAGGTCCCACAGCCAAGGAAGCCGGTGCTCGCGAAGCACGAAAACGGCGATGGGGATCGTGGGCAAACCAAACGCCGCGGCGTAGGCGACGGTCACGCCGCCGGCCCAGCGTGCGGCCGACGAAGGCCGCCGCGAGGGCGTGTCCATGCGTGTCGTGGGCGACGTTCGGTCAGATGTCGATGTCATCGCCTTGCTCCCTCGTGCACTACTCGGGCACCGATGACGGCCTGGGCGACGCCACGCGGCGCCCGGTTACCCGATGCTGGAAGTGTCATGCCGGCCGCCCGGTCATTGGTCAAATGGTGCATCCATCCGTCGTCGGGTTGGTTTTCTCGAGGATCTCTTTGAGACGCGCCGAATCCTCGCTGTCCTCCTTTCGGATGCTTGCGGCGATCAGAGGCGAGGCGAGGCGAGTCAGCCCTTGGAGTCGGATCTCCACTCCGGAATCGAGCCTGGTCTGGTCGGTACCGAGGGGGTTCACCTCATACCAGCCCCTGCCGGTGAGACCATCGGACGTAAAGGTGAACACCACCCGTCGACCCGGTTCATACTCGACGTACTCGTTGCTCCCCGTGACCTGCCGACGGCCCAATCGCCGGACGAAGGTGTGCCTGGTGCCAATACCGATTGGACCGTCAGTGGTTCGACGGACCCCGTCGAGGCCCTGCTGCCATTCCGGCGCGTTCAATTGATCGCTCACGTAGGCGAAAACCTCTGCGGCCGGGCGACTGATGTCGAGGTGACTGATCACTCTCATCTTCTCTCCTTCCTTCTTGAAGTGTCACACTAGAGTATTACTCTATTGTGGCTCTCTCGTAAAGTCCTCTTCAATGAGTGAGGCAAAGAAGGAACGTCGGCAGCGATCGACTGCGACCCGCCTGACGATCATCGAGGCGGCGCACCAGATGTTCACCAGCCGGGGGTTCCATGGGGCGACCGTCGATGCGATCGCCAAGCAGGCTGGTGTCTCTCCGCAGACGATCTATTTCACCTTCAACAACAAGGTCAAGCTGATCAGCGCAGTGATCGACGCCGCGGTGATGGGCCCCGAGGAGACGACGCCGCAGGAACAAGCCTGGTGGAAAGAGATGCTCGACGAGCCCGACCCGACACGCTCGCTTCAGATCTTCATAAGAGGAGCCGGGCCGGCATTCGCCCGGGCATCGACCATCAGCGATGTTCTCGCTGCTGCCGCCAGGACCGATGAAGAAGTCAGTGAGATCTTCGACCACCACGAGTCGCTACGCCGGGAGGGCTTTGGTCAGGTGCTCGACGCCCTCGCCACCAAGGGCACCCTTCGGCCCGACCTCCCACGGGACCGGTTGCTCGACATATTCCTCGTTGTCTACGGCGACGCCACCTACAACCAATTCACCACCCAGTTGGGATGGCCACACGAAGATGTAATGGACTGGCTCTGCGAGCATCTCCCCGCTCTGCTCCTCGAGTCGCCAGAAAGTTGATCTCTAGTGACGACCAGCTTCCCTGCCTTGGGCTGGTTGAAGTCGGCAAGCGCCCAGACCGCAGGTGGCACATGTCGGTCCTCATCCTCATAATGATCCTGCCCTTCACCGGGCCGGCAATCGCCCTGGAGCGGGTCATCGGCCAGGGGCCCGCTCGTTGGCGCGATCGAGTGCTGAGGGGGGGTTGATGGCCGGGCGCGAGCGCTTCCTGGTGACTGGGGCGATGGGTTGTCTCGGGGCGTGGACCACCCGTGCCCTGGTCGACGAGGGCGCCGACATTGTGGCCTTCGACTACTCCACCGACGACCACCGGTTGCGGCTGCTGTTGTCAGACGAGGAACTGCCCGACCTCCGTCTGGTCCAGGGGGACATCGCCGACACGGACACCGTTCTCGGAGTGGTCGAGCAGGAGCGGATCACTCACATCATCCACCTCGCGGCGCTGCAGGTGCCCTTCTGCCGTGCCGACCCGCCGCGAGGAGCAGCGGTCAACGTCACCGGAACGGTCAACGTCTTCGAGGCGGCGCTCTCCAGCCCTCGGGTGGAGGGTGTGGCCTACGCCAGTTCGGTGGCGGTCTTCGGCCCCGCCCACCTCTACGGAGATGTGGTGGGAGATGATGATCCCCGGGGCCCCGAGACCATCTACGGCGTGTACAAGCAGGCCGGCGAGGACGCGGCGCGGGTCTATGCGCTCGACCACGGTTTGGCGTCGGTTGGGTTGCGCCCCCACACCATCTACGGGCCCGGGCGCGACCAAGGTCTCACCTCTGAGGCGACGTGGGCAATGGTTGCCGCCGCCGCCGGGGTCCCGTTTCGCATCTCCCTTGGGGGGTCTAGCCAGTACCAATACGCGCCCGATGTCGCCCGGTTGTTCGTGGCTGCGGCGCTGGCACGGCCCGATGGGGCGGAGGCACTCAACCTGGGCGGCCCCTCGGCGGCGATGCACGAGGTGGTGGCCGCCATCGAGGCGGCGTGCCCGGAGTCCGCCGGCACCATCGGCCACGAGGAGGTCGCCCTCCCCTTTCCCGCCCACCTCGACGACTCAGGTTTGCGCCGCCTTCTCGGCGACGTCACCTACACACCGCTCGTCGAAGGCGTGGCGGCATCGATCGACATTTTCCGGAGGCTCATCGCCGAGCAAAAAGTCGCCCCCCGGCCGGTCCCGACACCTGGAGCAGGGCAGGCGTGAGGGGATTTGAACGGTTGGTCATGAGATCGCGGTCGCAGACAGGTCGGGAGCCGGGATGGTCCAACCATGCGAGTGGTCGACGTAGACCGCTGTGGCACGATCAGGGCTGGTTGAGCGCCCGGTTGACATAAGCGCTCTCCTCGAGCGCACCCCGCACCACCGGCGATGTGACAACCGCGTTCAACGCCCGGTTGGCCCCGGCGCTCCGAGCCAGATCACTCGCCGCCGCAGCCGGCTTCCTGGTTGAGCGCCCGGTTGACATAAGCGCTCTCCTCGAGCGCACCCCGCACCACTGGTGATGTGATTGCCGCGTTCAACGCCCGGTTGGCCTCGGCGCTCTGAGCCAGATCACTCGCCGCCACAGCCGGCTCCTGGTTGAGCGCTTGTTTGTGAGCGATCGCCTCGCGAGGTTCCTCGTGGGCGACGTGACCGCCGATGGGCTGGCAGTCGCCAAAAGAACGATTGCGAACACTGCAGCCAGCACAGACAGCACAAGACCAACCGACCGCTGGGACCTGATGCTTGCGGCTTCGACCATGGGTAGCTCCCTTCGCTTCCGGGACGTTCGACTTGACGCCCATGAGCCAAGGTATGGGGAACCGGATCACGGTTCATCGGGGAGCTCCCTCAATGTCAGGAGCGTCCGGCCGTCGCTAGCGACCGACCTGCTGGCTGCCGATCACCGTGCTCAGCTCGGCCCGGTTGCGAACGCCGAGCTTGGCGAGGATGTTGGAGACGTGCCGCTCCACGGTCTTGCGGGACAGGAATAGCTCGGCCGCGATTTCTGGATTGGTCGCGCCCCGGGCCACCAAGCGGGCGATCTCTTGTTCTCGACTGCTGAGACCGGCCAAACCGATGGACTCGGCCGGTGCAGGGCCGCGGGTCCAGGTACGGACCCCCATTGCGCGCAGCTGTCGGTCGGCGAGTTGTTGTGCTGTTCTCGCCCCCAACTTCTCGGCCTCTGCGCCAGCCCGACGGAGCACCGCGGCTGCCCGACTTCGATCCCGTTCGCTCAGCGCGGCACCCAGATCGAGGCGAGCCCAGACCGCGTCGAGATGGCGGCCTTGGCGCACGGTTTCTTCCACGACCCAGTCCCAGGCGGCGACTCCATCCTCAGCCCCAGACGATGTGAGCAACGCCGCCCAGGCCCGTTGGTAGTAAATGCGGTTGTCCGTCCCCTCCCCCGGCACGTTGCACTGCTCGAGGAGTGAGCGGGCAACGGCGAGGTCTCCCACCCGCGCCAACGCCTCTGCTCCCCGGCAAGCGGTATCGGTCGCACAACGCCGGCAGCCCACGGTCTCAGCGTCGGCAAGCGCCAAAGCGACCATGCGGCGCACCTCATCCGTACCGCCTCGGGGATCGAGTCGGGACAGCGCCACGGCCACCTCGAGCTCCGGGAAGAGCCGGTAGTGCGGTTCGGGCTCCTCGGTTGCCGCAGCAACCAGCTGATCAACAGCCGCCCGCCACTCGCCTCGGTTGAGTTGGAGCAGCGGTACCAGCGTCACCGTGACCGAGCGGGCGGGATGGAACCCGCTCAGACGATTCCCAAGGGCGAGGCATTCCTCGGCGCACTCCTCGGCCTCATCGAAGCGCCCCATCGCGGTGAGCGCCCGTCCCCAGAAGACCGCGGCCTCGAGCGAGGCATGCGGCACGACAAGCCGGTCCGCCTCCTCATGGGCCCGGCGCAGCCGGGCCTCCGAAGCGGCGATGTCTCCCAGCATTGACAGAGCAATTCCGCCGTAGATCAGGCCATCGAGATAACTCCCGTCATCCACCCCACGACCGAGCGCCGCCAACTGATCGGCCCCAGAGAGAATCTCCTCGGGGACGTCATCCACCATGGCGAGGTGGACGCGTGCATTCAGCAGACGAAGCAAGGTCGGTCGAACCTCCATCCCGTTGCCCAGCGCAGCCGACGCTCGGCGGGCCTCATTGGCGGCCGCGGCGGCACGGTCGGGTCGGCGTTCCACGAAGCGCTCGAGCAAGGCCGTTTCGGTGAGGATCTCGACGGCAAGGACCGGGTCGTCGCCGCTGGCTGCCGCCGCCTGCCTCAGGTGGCGCCACGCCTGCTCTCGCTGCTCCCCCCGGCCTCCCGCCGCCATCACCGACCGGATCGCCCGGCAGGCATGGAACGCAGCCCATCCTGCCTCCGGTCCCGTTGTGAGTTGGTACAGCTCGGACCAGCGCTGAGCCGCTGCATCGTCATCACCGAGATCTTGGGCCAGTGAGGCCAGCGCGCTGAGAAGGGCAGACCGGTCGGGATGGTCTGCCTGGAGGTCATCTGCGACCTCGGCCAGCGAGCGAAACCCTTCCCGGCCCAAGGTTCGGCGGCGGGGCGATTGCGCCAGCCGCAGCGCGAGGTCGACCGGGGCTCTACCACCCTCTCGTAGCTGCTGGAGAGAGTCGAGCAGCAGCCGATCGTCGCTCCCTGCTGTGGCTTCCAGCCACTCCCCAAAACGGGAATAGAGACGGCGGCGCTGCAGGTCGGGTATTCCGGCCGCCACTGCCTCTCGGATGAGGTCGTGGGCCGTCGCCAACAGCGGGCCTTCCTGTACCGCCAAGCGTCGCCGCTGCAGGTCATCGGCAGCGGCCTCGATGCGACCGGGGGACATGCCCAGGAGGTCTGCCAGCACATCGAGCGGCATCGGCCTCGCCGCCACGGCAAGCATCGCCAAGAGGCTGGCGACGTCACCACCGGCGCCGCCCAGGCGCTTCTCGACGAGGATCCGGACATCCTGCTCCGGCTGCTCGCTGCCGGCGAGCAGTTCAATCCAGAATGGTGACCCCGCCGCCGCCTCCCAGATCCGAACGGCCGCGGCTTCGTCCACCGCCGGTCAGTTCCGCAGCCAAAGTGACCCCAGCGACCCGATCGAGCGGGCGAAGTTCGATCATCACCAATCGGCTCGAGTCGAGCAGCCCAGTCAGCGCCTCCTCGAAGGTCGTGGCTCGGCGAGACGGTCGAGCCGCCGCCACCACGCTGAGCGATCGGCCTGCACCGCCGGCAGCCCGCAGCAAGTAGTGGAGCAGCGCCAGCGATTGGTCGTCGGCCCACTGCAGGTCGTCGACGAAGATGGTCAACGGCCCCAGCGCCCCAAGACGCGATGGGTCGCTTCGAAGAGGCGGACCGGTTCGACCGGTCCCGCATCTGTGTCCCCGAAAGCGAGACGATCCACCGCCTCCCCGCCCGGCAACGCGGTCGCCCTTTCCAACAGACCACGAGCCGTCGACAAGGCGATTCCCTGCTCGGGCTCATAGCCCCCCACAGTCACGACTTCCTGATCGCTCAGGGTGGCGACGACCTCGCTGATAAGCCGACTCTTCCCCGACCCGGCCGCGCCAACCACCAGGGCCGCGGCGACCCGGTCCTCGGGAATTGCACAGACCTCACGAAGCGCCCCGACCTCGTCGGGCCGCCCGACGAAACTCCCCGGCACCGCAGGGAGTCTACGCGCCATCCCAGGGGAAACAGTCGGAGGGCACCTGATCAGGAGAAACGAGTTCTCGACGTCTCACATCGTTTCTCATTGTTTCTCGACCTCTCACGGCCCAGACAGCGGTCCAAGAATGAGAACCCGGTCTCACTTTCACCACGCCGAGGCAGTGCCATCGAGGGTCGACACCAAAGTCCCGCGTGTATTTTCATGCCGTGACTCGCGGCTGCAATCGGACCCGGCCGGCGCAGTGTTGCGTCAGCGCCGCTGAGTCGCAGGGTCGTTAGGTCACAGAGGAGAACGTGCGATGGCGAAATCACGCGAGCCAGATTCGACCCGAATTCCGCCTGTGCCATCGGAGAGTCCCGCCGAGATCGAGGATTGGATCCGGAGCCGTGATGCCGGATCTGCAGCCCATCGTCAAGGGGGTCGCACGATTGATCCGCGAGATGATCTCCGGGCTTCAATACGCCATCAAGTGGAAGAAGGCTTACTACGGGTTACCGGACCTTGGGTGGATCGTCGAGATGGTCGCCTACGACGTCTCGGTGAATGTCGTCTTCTTCGGCGGCGCGGATTTCGACCCTCAGCCGCCACTAGGCGACACCGACCGGAGTCGCTACGTCAAGCTGGCGACCTTGGAGGAGGCGCAGAGACCTGAGATGCGCAAGTGGATCGAGCAAGCGGGGCGCGTGCCGGGCTGGAAATGAGGGTCCACTAGGCAAGGACACGACCTCCACGATGTACCAACTGAGGGTTCACCTCGGAGTAGCCCGCCGCTGGACCCACTGGATGGACATGAGCTTCACTCGCCTGTCCTGACTGCCGTGCGCAGGTGTTGGCTCTGGCGGCAGCGTCGCTCGGCGGCGCACTAGCGATGAGTTCTCGACCCGGCGCTCGTCCAAGTCAATGCCGCCGTGGTAGAAAAGCTGGGCGGGTATCTGACATCCAAGGACAAGGAGAAGACCATGGCAGAACTCCTCGTCGACTTCATCACCTCCCTAGACGGTTACGCGTCGGCGGAGGGCTGGCCAGGATGGTGGGGTCTGGAAGGGCCCGAATACCTCGCCTGGCTCGGCGAGCAACCCGAGGTCACCTATCTGATGGGAGCGAACACCTACCGACTCATGTACGGCTTCGCCACCGGGGAGACCCCAGGGGGAACGGACGAGTCCACGCCGAGGAGGAGGCGTCCGTCGACGAACTCACCCAAGCGTCGAAGGTGGTGTTCTCCTCCTCTCTCGAGGAGCCGCTCACGTGGGCCAACTCCACGCTTGTGCGCGACGACGCGGTCGAAACCGTCCGGGCGATGAAGCAGAGCCGCACGGGCATCCTGAGCACGATCGGCAGCATCAGCCTGTGCCGGTCGCTGCTGCGAGCCGGACTCGTTGATCGCTTCCGGGTCGTGATGTTCCCGGTGATCACCGGCGCCACGGGAGCAGAACGCATCTACGACGGCTACCCGGACGTCGCCCTCGAGATGATCGACAACCGCACCTTCGACGGCCGCACCCAGCTGGTCGAGTACCGGCCCCGCGTCCTCGAGCACCCACCGCTCGACCCCACCGCCTGACGTCGCCCGGACCCAGGTCGTCGACGGTCCACCACAGTTCCACTTAGAGCGCCGAGGTGGGTCCCGGGGTCGGCACCGTCGGGACGACGCGCCCTGCCGCACCATGGCAGGCTTGCCGAGACCAGGTTCTCTTCGGCGGGTCGGCGTAGCGAAATGGCAAAGCTCGCCCACGACAACGCCAGCGAAGAAGAAGTGAAGCCCAAAGCCGAGGACCTCAGGGTGCCGCCCAGGAACCGGGGCGGCGTCCAAAGTGTCAGCCAGCAACCGGGGCCACGTTGTCCATCATGAACCGGGTCTGCACAGGTCGTGGAGACCTCGACCAGGGCTCGGACGGCGCTCGACTAAGGAGAGAGCACCAGAGTCTCGATCACGGCCCTTAGCTCGGCCAGGTTCTCCTCCAATGAGGTCGTGTGCCAATTCGCATCGACCATGACAATGCCGCCCTCCGTGTCGAAAAGCCAGACCTCCATCACATCACCTGGAGAGAGGAAGATGTTGTTTTGCCCACCCAATGCGTCGGAGCAGCCTTGGGGCACCTCGATGACCACGTGGTACCCGTCGTAACCGAAGGCACTTACCGGCGCTGGGCTTCCCGGACCGTGAGTCCGCCGACGGCGAACCCGTTGGCCAGATCAGCCGCCGTCCAGCCGGCGGCATCCGGCATCGGGCCTCCACCAGAGTCACACCCCGGCGGTTGGGGTGATTCGTCGCCGGGCCCTCAGCAAGTACCAGGTCTCCATTTCGCCCTTGCCCTTGACCGCGATCGTGCCGCGCGGCTCCAGCTCGAACTCATCCTTCAGCAGCTCGTACGTGGGCCGCGTGACCTGGATCCGACCTGGCGTGCCACCAGACTCCATCCGTGAAGCGGTGTTCACCGCGTCGCCCCAGAGGTCGTAGAGGAACTTTTGCCTCCCGATGACGCCGGCCACTACCGGCCCCGAGTTGATCCCGATCCGCAGCTGGAGGTCGAGGTCGCCGCAGATGCCGCTGGGCGCTGTTGACGCCACCATGTCAAGCGCCATCAGGCCGATCTGCTGCGCATGGTCCAGGCTCGGAATCGGAACGCCCGCCGCGACCATGTAGGCATCGCCGACAGTCTTGATCTTCTCCAGACCGTGCCTCTCAGTGAGCGTGTCGAAATGACTAAACAGTCGATCGAGCAGCCCGACAACCTCTGAAGCCGGCAGGTCCTTTGAGCGCACGGTGAAGTCGACGACATCCGCGAACAGCACCGACGCGGCCGCGAACTGATCCGCGATGGTTCGCGTCTCGCCCTTGAGGCGCTCGGCGATGGCGGCCGGAAGGATGTTCAGGAGCAAGCCCTCGGACCGCTGCTGCTCCGACCGGAGGGCCGTCAACGCTTCCTCGCGCTGATTCGCGAACAGCACTAGCAGCGTGAAGAAAATCGTGCCGCCGACGACGACGTTAAGGGCAAGCAGCATGCTGGAGAACCACTCGGGCAGCGGGGACGGAATGCCCAGCGCTACCCCTATGAACCCCGACGCAAGGAAGACCGTGCCGAAGGCGACGAACCACCG
The DNA here is from genome assembly GCA_963758695.1 of uncultured Actinomycetes bacterium. Classification (GTDB taxonomy): domain Bacteria; phylum Actinomycetota; class Acidimicrobiia; order Spongiisociales; family DATADW01; genus DATADW01. The sequence continues at coordinate 360,915 of CAVWWM010000029.1, read as the reverse complement.
GACGCCGGCACGCACACCATCGAAGACCAGCGCACCGAGTGGGGCGAGGATGCCCCAGATGCCCGGCGAGCCGCCGGGCAGGAAGCCGCCGAGGGCGATCATTGACAGCGTCGGCGCTAACAGGATGTCCCAGAGCTGGATATTCAGGAGAAGGCGAAAGTTGGCCGTCCGCGCGAAGATCGCGATGGGACGCGATGGAGACAGCAGCGTAAAGGAGCGCCACCGAGCCCGACCAGGCACCGAACGCGAGGTACAGGCCGGCCCACAGGAACGAGATCGGCAGGATCAAGAGCGCGATCCGGACGAGAAGCGCCTTACGGACGCTCGTGTCATGGTCGTCGAAAGGGTCGGCGCCGACCTTCGCGATCCGGTCCAGGACGCGGCCAACCCAACCCCGAAGGGGCGTCACCCAGCAAAGGATAGGCGCGCCCCGAGCGCGACCTTTGGGCCATGCTGCTCGGCACTGTGGTTGACGTGGAGCTCCGCGGCAACGGTCATCCCCTCCACCCGTTCCGCTCAGAGAAGATCCAGCGATCCCCTTACCCAGTCGATACTCATTCTCAGTTATCCCATTGCCCCATGGCGAATGCCCTGCCGAGGCGTAGCGCTGAGGAGATGCCCTCCTGCACTTGGACAGGGTGAGCAGGCGCAGCGCCGCCGGATTTTGGCGGGCTTGCCATACCTACCATTCGCTCTGCGATTGGGCGTGACTGTCTGAGGGTAAGACCGGCTCTCAGGAGTAAGGAGAAGGACATGACCACTACGTTCGAAGGGATCAAGGCCGAGGCGGCCGGTCTCGGCTCTCGATTGGGAGACTGGATGGAGCAGCTGCGCGAACAGGGCGCCGAGTTCCTGCCCGACAAGGAGCAGTTGCGGCAGGACGCCGACCGGCTCCTCAGCGGCCTAACCGAGCGGCTCGAGGACATGCCGGCTCTCAATTGCCGAGAACGTTCCGGGATACCACCCGCCAAACCCTCGGCGGGGGAGGTTGCTGCTGGGGCTGCTGATCGGGGCCGGGGCCATGTTCCTCTTCGACCCCAAGCAGGGGGCGCGCGCCGACGCCGCATCGTGGAGAAGGTGCGCGGCTGGTTCAGCGGAGGACAGACGCCATCCGGCCCATAATGTCGAGGGGTACCAGCCCGACTCCGCCGGGATCGGGGGCGCTGGCGGCTTCTCCGCAGCGACAACTCCCCCCGGCATTCCTTGGCTTCATGTCGGCGTTGTGGTCGCCACGACGTAGGCGGTACCGCCAAGTCAGCCAGTTGTGACGACCAGCTTCCCTGCCTTGGGCTGGTTGAAGTCGGCAAGTGCCTGGACGGCTGCATCCAGCGGGTAGGTGTTGGCAATTGGGACCTGCAGGCTCCCGTCCGCTACCGCTTCGAACAGACGTGTCATCTTGTCCTAGGAGGGGACGGCCATGATGGCGGCCACATCGACATCGGCGCGTCCGGCTTGTTCAGCAGTGGCGCCGACGGCAGACACCATCCGCCCGCCCGGTGCGAGCACCCTTGCCAGCGTCCCGGGATCTCCTGTGGCATGGGCGATCGCGGTCACGGTTCCGTCGCCGACGAGCTCGAGCTGGCTTCCCAGATCCTTGGTGTGATCCACTACGTGGTCGGCGCCAAGACGCTTCAACGAGCTCGGTGGCTTCCCCCGGACGAGCCGTGGCGATCACCGTCGCCCCGGTGGCTTTCGCCAACTGGACGGTATAGACCCCGACGCCTCCGGTCGCTCCCGAGACGAGCACCACGTCTTCGGCCGTCAACGTCAGAGCGTCGATCATGTCGACGGCGGTTACCGCCGCCAGACCGAGCGCTGCGGCCGCGGTCGGAGTCGACTTCTTCGGGTACACGGGTCAGGGTGCCGGCGGGCACCGTCACTTCGGTTGCGATCGCGCCGACTCCGAGCATCATCTCTGTGATGACCCCGGCAACCCGGTCACCGACTGCAAAACCGTCGACGTCGGCGCCGACCTCTTTGACGAGCCCAGCAAAGTCGCGTCCGATGACCACTGGGAACTCGTGCGGCATCATGTCCCACAGGTAGCCGGCGGCCACCATCGCGTCCATCCCGTTCAGCGATGCCGCCTCGACGCCGATCTTCACCTCGCCCGGTCCAGGATCTGTACCTCGACCTCAAGTATTTCAGGCTGGTTGTCCCGACCAGCCACCGCCAATGCCAATGCCATGTCAGGTCCTTCTAAGTGGGGAGTACTTTCCAGTTATGGGCTAGCCTATCACCCGATGAGTGAGAGCGACCCCAAGACATGTCAGCTAGTTCGCTGAGAGCAGACGCAGCACGGAACCGCGATCAGGTCGTCGATTCGGCGCGTCAAGTCTTCTCCGAGCGTGGCCTCGACGCCCCGATGGACGAGATCGCGCGCCATGCCGATGTCGGCAACGCCACTCTCTACCGGCGCTTCCCGACCCGCTGCGAACTGGTCGCTGCCATCTACGAAGAGACCTTGCGGGAGGTCGTCGCCGCAGTCCAAGCCGCCCTCGACGGTCGATGACCCGTGGCGAGGTTTCGAGGGTCACATCACCCACCTATGCCAGTTGCAGGCTGACAATCGCGCTCTCGCCGACCTGCTGACGATGCTCTTTCCCGCCTCACCCGAATTGCAGGCCCTTCAGCAGGAGGCCCTCTCCGGCCTGACCGCCCTGGTCGATCGTGCCATCGCCAGCGGTGACCTCCGGGGGGACTTTCGGCCCGAAGACGTCGTTCTGATCCTGATGGCTAACGCCGGCTTGCTTGAGCGCACCGTGAACGCGGTGCCCCAGGGCTGGCGGCGACACCTCCACTTCGTACTCGAAGGGCTCCGCCACGAGCCAGAGACAACCGCACCGAGATCAGCCGGGCCGACACGCATGAGAGCGCGCGATGAGACAGCTCGCAGTGAGCCGCGGGCTCGACTAAGAGGAAATATGGAGATTGCCGCCAATGTCCTCGCCGTCCTCTTGGGGCTCATCTACCTGTTCCACGGGGTCATGATCCTCCGACGTCACGAGATGCAGATCCAGAACGCCGAGACGATCGGCTGGCCCTGGGAGCGATACCGGCTGGTGGCCATCCCCGAGATCGCCGCCGCCATCGGCTCTCTTCGCCTGCTTCTGGCTTCGGTGGCTTGCCGCTGCAGCAGCTTTCGGCCTGGCGCTGCTGATGATCGGCGCTGCGATGCTCAGAGCCCGAGCGAACGATGAACGGCGCAACATCATCGCAGACTTGTTTTTGGCCCTCCTGGCCGCCGTGGTAGGTGTGATCCAGTTGCTGGCGATCTGATCATGGTTCAGTCCGAGTACATCCCCGGGGTCTGCAACATCGGACATGCGGAGATCACCCGTCGGCGCAACCTCGGTTGGGTGGGCCTCGCCATCACGGTGGTGGCGTTTGTCGTCCTCGTGTGGACCGACGTCAACCCATGGTGGAGACTGCTCCTCTTCCTACCCGCCATGGCCTCTGCCTCTGGTTTCCTCCAGGCTCACTTCCGTTTCTGCGCAGGCTTCTCCCGGACCGGCGTGTTCAACTTCGGTGCCGTGGGCACCACCCATGAGGTGACCGACCAAGACGCCAGGGCCAAGGATCGGCGCCGCGGCAGCCAGATCAGCCTCTACGCGGCCCTGATCGGCGCCGCCTTCGCCACCCTTGCCGTCCTCGTGGGTTGAGGGAGCTAAAAGGTGACCAGGAACCTCATGCTGGCGCGACACCGGCACGCACAGGAACGATCAGGGTGCTGAGAGGGCACTGAGCTTCGACCCAAGATTGAGAGAGCCAAGGCGGTGCCGCTCGCCCGCCACCCCCTCGACCGGGTGATCAGCCGCTACGACCTTGACGACCCTCGTGCCCTCTCCCGTTGTCAAACCGGGCTGAGTTGGCCCTCTTCCTCGGGCGTGGGGGTCGCGTCCGGCTCGTCACGACGGAACCGCACCTTCAAGCCGTCGAAGAGGCTGTACACCGAGGGAATGACGAACAGTGTGAGGAAGGTCGAGCTCACGAGCCCACCGATCACGACCGTCGCCAGACTCGCCGAGAGCAGAGCACCGTCGCTCAAGCCAAGAGCCAGCGGGGTGAGCGCCAGAATCGTGACCAGGGCCGTCATCAGGATTGGGCGGAGCCGGGTCTCCGCGCCCAGCTTCAACGCCTCGAGTGTGCTGAGACCCTCCTCTCTCTTGAGCCGTTCGACGAACTCGAGCATGACGATGGCATTGGTGACCACGATCCCGATCAGCATCAGCAACCCGAGCATCGCGGGCAGGCCCAGCTCCCGCCCGGTGAGAGCCAGCGCAGGAAAGGCGCCGATCATTGCCAGGGGCAGCGTGAGGAGGATCACGAAGGGGGTGAGGAGGCTTCCAAACGTGGCGACCATCGACAGGTAGACGAGAGCGACGGCGATAACCATCGCAGTGAGGATTCCGGCGAAGCTCTCCTGCTGCTGCTCTGCCGCTCCACCAAGGCTCGCTTCGACCCCGTCGGGGAGCGCGAGCTCGCCCAGCACAGCCTGAACCTCCATGTTGACCGCCCCGAAGTTGGGATCAGTGATGGCGGCGGAGACCTCGGCGGAGCGGTTCCCGTCGAAACCGGTAACCCCTATGGGGCTCGAACCCTGGGAGATCTCGGCGAGGTCGCCGAGAGGAATGCCGGGGGCAACCGGCAACGATGCAAGCGCCTCGGGGGTGGCGATCGATGCCGGGTCGGTGTTGACGACGACGCTGACCTCGTCGCCCTCGAGAGATACCGTGGTAGCCGGAATTGGGGTCAGGAGTGATCGCACCGAGGAAGCGAGAGTTGCCGCGTTGAGGCCGGCGGCCGCCGCAGCTTCCTGGTCCACGGTGAACACGATCTCGGGTCGCTCCCCGAGGAGGTTCGATGTGATGTCCTCAACTCCGTCGATGTTCTCCAGCGCCTCCATGACGGTCGTCGAGCCCTCCTCGACCGCTTCGAAGTCGGAGCCGGTCACATTGACCGTCAGTGACGTTCCGAGGAATGCGGCCGAATCGCTGAGCTCGGCGACCGATCCCATCAGTCCCGACTCGGCGATCAGGGCGTCGATCTCGGTGGTCATCGCATCGAGATCTGCGTCCTCCTCGACATCGATGGTGATGGTCGCGCTGTTGTCCCCACCTCCACCACCGGTGAGTGCCGCCGAACGGGTTGTCGGCCGAAGAGCCGACGACCGTGGCCACCCGCTCCACGCCCTCGACTTCGACGAGGCCGGTCTCGACGACGGCCACCTGGTCCGACATCGAGGTGAGGCTGGTGCCCGGGGCACCGGTCAGGCTGACCTGCATCGAGGTGGCCCCTTCGGACGGGAACAGAGTCACCGGCACGGTGGCCAGGGTGGCAAAGGAGAAGATGAGCAGCACGAAGGAGACCAACACGACCGTCCAGCGATGGTTGAGGGCCCAGGCCAGCGGTCGGCGATACACGCGACGGAGGGCGGTGTCGTCCGCACCCAGCTCCTCCTCGGCGTCCTTCGACCCGGCCGCGGGACGATGAGAACGTTTGAGCAAGGTGATCGCAAGTACCGGGACCACGGTCACCGCGACGATCAGGCTCGCCAGGAGGGCGAAGGTCACTGTCAGGGCGAATCCGACGAACACCTCACCGATCAGCCCGCCGATGAAGGCGAGTGGAAGGAAGACGGCGACGGTGGTGATCGTGCTGGCGGTGATGGCGGGCACCATCTGCTCTGTTCCCTTGAGCACCGCCTCACTTCGTTGATAGCCCTCGTCGAGGAGGCGGTGGATGTTCTCCAGAACCACGATCGCGTCATCGATGACACGGCCGATTGCAACCGACAGGGCGCCCAAGGTCAGGATGTTGAGGGTGATCCCCTCCAGGTTCATGAGGATGAACGCAACAAGCAGGGAGAGTGGGATCGAGACACCGGAGACGACGGTGCCCCTGATGCTGCGGAGAAAGATCAGGATCATCAGGATGGCGAGAATTCCCCCGATCACCGCGTCCCGGGTCATCTCGCTGACGGAGTTCTGGATCTCCGGCGCCTGATTGATCACCTCGGTGACGGTGATCCCTTCCGGAACCTGGACCTCCTCGATGGCAGCGGTCACCTCGTTGACCGTGTCGACGGTGTTCTCCCCTTGGGCCCGGATCACCTCGACAGTCATCGCCGGCTGGCCGTCGAGGCGGCTGATGGTCGACCCGAGGCCGTTCTCCACGATGCTCACGGTCGAAATCTGAGACAGTGGGATAGGGGCGCCACCCGGGACCATCCCCTGAACGGGGACCTGCTCCAATCCTTCGATCCCCTCCACCCCGGAAACGACCCGGGCCGGAAGCTGGAACCCGTCGGCGCTGACACTGCCGACCGGGACCGAGATATCGGCGGCACCCAGCGCGGAGACCACGTTGCCGGTGGTGATCCCTGCCTGTGACATCGCCTCCGGATCGAGGGTGACCGAGACGACCTCGTTGTTGCCGCCTGCCACATTCACGTTGGCGACTGATCCGACCCGATCGATCGCCGGGACGAGCGAGGTGGTGACGAATTCCTCGATGGCGACTGCGTCCGGACCGGAAACGGCCACCGAGTAGATCGGGAACGCGTCCAATGAAATCCGTTGAATGTTGGTATCTGCGCCCTCAGGCAGCCGCAGCGCGGCGATCTGCTCGCGGACGTCGGACTGCACCGCATCCATATCGGTGCCGAACTCGTAGGAGCCGGAGACGATGACGAACCCCTCGAGGCTCGTCGACTGCACGTGCTCGAGGTTGTCGGTGGCCAGGAAAACCCCCTCGATGGGGGCGGCCACGTCCTCGGCGATCTCGTTGGGCCCGGCACCGGGAAGGGTCCCGGTGACGATGAGATTGGGGATCTCCAAAGAAGGAAACAGCTCTTGGTTGAGCTGGGCGACGGAATAGGTGCCGAAGCCGATCAGCAAGGCGACGATCAAGAGGGTCACCGTGCGGTGGCGCAACGAGAAGCGGGCGAGACGGGTCAAGAGGTCCTCCGGACAGTTGAGAGCAAATCTAGTCGCATGACTGTCATATGTCAAGTTGTGACAATTGACAGTCACTGTCATACCGTGGTACCGTGGCGATGTGAGCGAGACTCTCGAGCACCGTCGGATTGCGGGAGCGGAAGAAGCGGCAGACCCGCGACCGATTGATGGAGGTGGCTTTCGCTCTGTTCGAAGAGCGAGGATTCGACGACGTGTCCGTTGCCGAGATCGCCGATCACGCCGACGTCTCGGAGCGGACCTTCTTTCGATACTTCCCGTCGAAGGAGGCGGTGATCTTCGGCAATGCGGCGGAGGACCGCGCCCACGTTGCCGACCTGGTTGCCAATCTCCCCCACGAACTGTCTTTAGTCGACGGGTTGCGCTCAGCGCTGATGGCGATCTCGAGCGAGTTCGAGGAGGCGAAAGAACTCCACATGGCGCGCGCCCGCCTCGTCGCCTCCACGCCGTCCCTGCAAACGCTGGTTCTCTTCCACGAGCAGTCGTGGGTGGAGTCATTCGCCGGAGCGATCGCCGACCGCCTGGGAACCGATCAGAAAACCGACCAGCGGCCCGAGCTCATCGCCGCGGTGGTGGTCGCCGGGTTCCGGGTGGTCATGGAACGGTGGACCAGAGGCGGAGGCGAGGGCGACATCCGCCAAGAGCTCGATCAGGCCCTGGAGTTCCTGGGCTCCGGCCTTGATGTCGACAAACCTGTCTGATCGGCTCGGAAGCAAGACCGCGGTCGGGCTCAATCACCTGGTCCCTCCACCTCGTCACGCCGCCCCAAACGCGGGTAGGACTACGAGCCCTCCTCGACGATCGATAGGAGATTCCCATCCGGGTCGCGGAACAGGCGACTCGGTCGGGCAGGGAGACACCATCGCCGGCCGGTCGTAACCAATGGCAAACGCTTCCCCTCCTCCAGCGCGAAGGTCGCTCGAACCCGACACGAAGCCGAGCGCGCCGGCGACGAGGAACGCCAGCAATGCCTCTTCATTTTGAAATCGTCCCACAGAGTGTTTTGGACGGCTGTATCCAACATCACCGTCTAGGCCCCACTCGGCCCAGCGATCCACCCAGTGCGAAGAGCCCACTGTTCCGCGCCCCCGATGATCAGGTCGCATACCGGATCCTTCACGGCGTAATCGAAATCCCAGTTATCGGGAGCCGCTACGGCAAGAGACCGCTTCACCATCCCGTAGGCACCGGCGGCGGTCGTGTCGGCCCGCAAGTAATCACGAAACAAGAGGGCGTACCTCTGGTTCAGCCGCCCCTCCTCGCGCACGTGGACGTTCGTCGAGCTACGCCTAGACCAGAAGTGCTTCGTCCACTCGCCAACCGCATCCGTCAATCCAGGTGGGACGTGATCGAAAGCAGCTCCTCGATGACTTCTCAACAGCCGAGGGAGCAATTCATCCGGCCACGCATCCGCCGACTCGAGAGCGGCAACTGTGACTTGGATATCGATCACGTCCTTCGCCGCGAGACCCGGCACAGCGGTTGAACCGATGTGATCGATTCGGAGCGCCGCACCACCGAGTCGCTCCCGTAGCGCCCTGCCCGCCTTCTCAAATCGATCGGACCACTTCACGTCATAGTCGACGATGCGCAGCGGCGTGGGTGAATCCATTGCGCCATTATGTTCAGGCCATGCCCCGCCATGAGCATCTCAAGGTTGACTGCCCGCAATGATGAAGGCGACCGGAGACGGACCAGGTTCAACCATCTGTACGGCGCATCGCCTACAGGTGATGTCGTGGTGTGCGCGCCACACCCGATCCGAACAGGCGGACTTTCCGAGGCGACGCACACGTCCGGGCAGAGGCCGATGGCAGCTAGATCTGCCGCCGAGGTTTCGGCTGACCGTTGTGTCTTGACCAGGCCTCACTCGAGCGGCCAACAGACGGCCCAACCAAGTCACTGTCCACATGTCTTGCCCGGCCCAAACGCGGCCCAAGGACGTTCAGCCCAGGCGGAAAGGCCGCTGACCAGGCCTTTTACGTGGAGGGGAGGGGATTTGAACCCCTGGCTTCTTCTGGCGAGAGACCGGCGCGAATCCCTCGACCAGGGAAACAGTCAGAAACCGCCTCTCAAACATGGGAAACGAGTTCTCAACATCTCTCATCATTTCCCGTTGTTTCTCGACCTGTCGCGGCCCAAACGCGGCCCAAGAATGAAAACCGATCTCACTCAGCTGCAACCGCCCAGCTGAGCTCCTTCCATCCCGTACACCCGGCGTTTCGCGATCGGACGAGAGTGGCGGCGTCAACGCGCGCCGCCGCCTGTCGGCGGCCCAAGGCGGGGTTGCATGCTTGACCTGTCGCTCCCCGCCCTCCGCCCCTTCCTGACACGAGCCGGCATCGCCCGGGCCGACGAAGCTGCGCCGGACCCACATCCGTTTCCAGGTGCGGCAACATGCACGAAGATCTGTCCCTATGGCTGCCCTTCCCGAAGCACTCGCCGCCATCGCCTACTCGGGTAGGTGACAAACGGCTTCGACGTTGTTGCCATCGGGATCGCGCACGAAACCGCCGAAGTAGTCCGGGTGGTACTCGGGCCATACTCGTGGCTCGTGCAGCACTTCGGCGCCGGTGGACACCGCCCCCTCGAAGAACGCCCGCACTGCCGCACGGTTGGGCGCCTCGAACGCGATGTGCGACTCACGGAACCCCTCGCCGGTCATGTGGGGACCGAGCCAGAACTCGGGCTTCGACGCCGCCCCGAAACCGATCACATTCCCGAGGTCCATCATCCTTCGGCCACCGAGGGGGGCGAGGACTGTGTCGTAGAACCTCGCACTGGCCTCGACGTCTTCGCACTGGATGGAGAGATGGTCAAGCATGTCCCACATCCTCGCAGTGGACAGAGGCATCTGGGCCGGCCCAAACCCGGCCCAAGAATGAGAACCGATCTAGAGCTCCGGCTTGCTGAATCGCCGCAGGTCACATGTCCGGACTCCGGACGCCCCGAATCGATGGCGTTGCTGGAGGTTGTGATCCGTCGGATAGATCGAGTCCAAGACTGGTATCCTTGGCATGAAGTCAAGGAATGGTGCCAAGGCGGAACGAAAATGAGCCAGAGAATCTTCCCTACGGGCGAATGCTTCTGCGGATGTGGAGCAGAGACGTCGATCCGGTCCTACTTCCTGCAGGGCCATGACAGACGAGCCGAGTCGAAGGTCAGGGAGATGGAGTACGGGCCAGTCGTCAACTTCCTCGCCCGCCACGGCTACGGCCCAGGCGAGAAGAACGTCCAGGACGCCTACGAAGCCTGGCAAGCTCATCAGTGACCGCGCCGCATTGACTCGGCACCTCTAGCTGACTGCTGGGACAGATGAGAGCGACCAAGCCACACCCAAGGCGCGCATCGTGTTCACGGCGGTCGCTTCCACCACAGCATGACATCCTGCGCTTGATCAGCAGCCACAGCGGGGACGAGCGACTTGATGGTCATTCGGATACATCAATTGGACCCGCCTCGGCAATCGGTAGGAACTCGCCCTCTACCTCTAGTGGCGAAGTGCATTCGATCACGTAGGTGCCGACGGCGAGGGTCCCGGTCAGTTGACCGGACTCACCAGTCCGCACTTCGACTTGATCAAAAGCGGTGACGTAGGCGGGATAGCCATCTGCCAGCACGTCCGAATACGGTTCGGATTGCAGTCGCAAGCGGATCGCGTCCATATCTACCACGAACTCGTCGAACGCGTGGCCTTCGTTGATGCTGAACATGTCAAAGGCCACGGCATACGGAGGCGGCAACTCGTTCCGGGCATCTATCTCAACTGGGCCGGGTTCCGGCGGGCTGTCCAGGTCAAGGACGCACGCCGTTTCACTCGCCATGGTCACGGACCCGATGGACTTTTGAGCAGACCCGATGGTCGAGGCCGAAGCTCCAATCGTGGTTGGTGTCGTTGACACCGATTGTCCCGACTCAGGCGATCCTCCACACGCCCAAATGAGGACGATCAGCAGAAGGCCAGAAGCTTTTCCTTCTCCATTGTCTGAAGTCGCATGAGTGACTCGACATGGCATGGCCCCGTATCGTTGTCACTGGGAGAACCTACCGGGTCGAGTGCGATGGGACGGGGTCACAGTGGCAAGTTCATCGGTCACGCGTACCTTCCCCTGTCTCAATGGGGCGAACCCGCATCCTCGAAAGGCATCCTTGTGGTCTCGCCGCCGATGCCATGAGGAGTCCCTGGCCGACCTTGACTCTCGCCAGATCGCCGCGGCGCAGCATCCGATCGCCCAACCGAATCCCCTCGCGGGCCCAAATGCGGCCCAAGCTGTTCGCTTTCAATGCAGAAAGCACCTGACCAGGCCCTAGGTGGAGGTGAGGGGATTTGAACCCCTGGCTTCTTCCGTGCGAGGGAAGCGCTCTGCCGGGCTGAGCTACACCCCCATGTGGGGCGGTCAGTTTACCGGGGGTTGGTGCCCGAGTGCTGGACTTGCCAGAGCCGCTGTTGCAGCTCGATCCGGAGCTTCTCCTGCACGACGGTCGTGGTGAGATCAGACCTACGAGCGCTCGACCAGGGCGCGGGCGACGTCGGTGGTACGGCGCAACCCTCCGGTCATTCCGTCGGGGAAGTCGAGGCCGGCGAGCAGGTCGACTATTGCGTCCATCGCCACCAGGATCTCCTCTGCTTCGCTCACCTCTCCGGCCCGCAGACGGTCGAGCAGACGACGGCGAAGCTCGCCGACCGCTTCGCCGAGACCGTTGAGGATAGGGGGCCACGTCGACCCCCAGATCGCGATGGGTGGGGAGATCGGCCCCACGAGCCAGCGCGGCAGTGAGACGGGCCTCGGCGTATTCCTTGGCGGCGTCGGCCACGAAACCGGCGTGGAGCACCTCGGGACTAGACGCCAGGTTGGCTTGGATCGAGGCGAGGGTCTCTTCCGCTTCCTTCATCAGTTTCTCGGCGCGGCCCCACTCGTCGCGGTGCATCGCTCGTATGGCGTTGGCGGAGCAACGGATGATCCTTCGGCAGTCGGCCAAGGCGACTTCGCGCCCTCGATTGGCTGCCTCGAGGTCGGCGCGAGCCGAAGCTTCGATCGAACTCAGGTCAGGAGATGGCACCGGGTCAGCGCGAGGCGACGACGCGGATCCGAGCGGAGGTTTCGTCGGCCGCCGCCTCGGGCTCGCCGAACTGTGCCAACTCCATGCGGCGCCGCTGTTTGATCTGGACCAGCATCGCCACGTAGCAAGCCACGGCGGCGTCGATGGCTATGTGGACGTAGAGGAGCGTTCTTGAACCGGTCATCAGCGCGGCCACCAAGGTGCCCACCGCCGCCAGGAGCAACAAGACCAGCATGATGCGCCGCCGGGCAAGCACTCGGTTGCGGTTCACCTCAAGCACGGCGCGATTGCGCCGCCGAGCGGTGCGACCTTGCACCGACGCCAGCTTCGAGGTCCAACGACCGAACTCCTCGGTCGTGTTGAGCGGCGCCTCTTTACGGCTGGCGAACACCTCAGGGAAGAGGAAGGCGCCCCATACGCCAGCCAGCACGACAAACAAAACGATGATTCCCGGTTCCAAGTGGTCTCCGCCCCGCTTGGTTTTGCGGAGCGTAGCCAGGCCCCGGTTTACGGTTCAAGCTTCTCGCTGGGGAGGACTTCGCGCTCCCAGCGGCCTGAGCGCCCTCCCGATTTACTCACGAGATGTACCGAGCCTAGTTCCGCTCCCCGCTCTACCGACTTGACCATGTCATAGAGAGACAGCCCGGCCACGGCCACCGCGGTCAGTGCCTCCATCTCGACGCCGGTTCGGCCGGTGGTCGAGACCGTCGCCGTGAGGCGGGCACCCTCGTCGCACTGCTCGATCTCGATCGAGACCGAGTCGATCGGAAGCGGGTGGCACAGCGGGATCAGCTCGGATGTCCGCTTGGCCCCCATGATCCCGGCGACCCTCGCCGACGCCAGGGCGTCGCCCTTGGGAAGGGTCCCCGAGAAGAGCTGGTCGCGGGTCTCGGGGGATATCCGCAGGACACCCTCTGCCACCGCGGTTCGAGCCGTCACCTCCTTGGCACCGACGTCGACCATATGAACGTGGCCCTGCTCGTCGAGGTGGGAGAAGGTCACGGCCGACCTCGAGTCGGGCACCGTTGGGAGTTCGGCAGCCCCCCTACCCACTGCTCCGCAGCGGGGCCCTTCCCCCCTACGGGGGGACGGAGAAGAAGAAGTTCTCATTGCGCCAGGGCCTCGGTGGCGGTGCGGGACTCGGGTTGACGGAACATCTCGAGGGTCACCGGGCCACCGTCGGGGACGGTGGAAACTCCCTCGGGGACCACGGCGAAGGCGTCGGCGGCGGCCAGGGCGGAGAGGACGTTGGATGACTGGACGCCGGAGGACTCGGCAAACAAGGTGCCCTGCTCCCACCAGGTACGGACCCGGAGGAAGACCGTCTTGGCGGGGTCGGTCTCGGCACCGCCCACCAGGACACCTTCAAGACGGGGCCGGAACAGTTTCTCCGAACCCATCATCTTGAGCAGCGCCGGGCGGGCGAACTGCTCGAAGGCGACCATCACCGATACCGGGTTGCCAGGGAGCCCGAAGAAGGGCGTGCCCCCAAGCCGCCCGAAGGCGAAAGGCTTGGCCGGCTGCATCGCCGTCTGCCAGACCTCGATGCCCCCCAACTCCCCAACCAACTGCTTGACCAGGTCGTACTCCCCCATCGAAACCCCGCCCGAGGTGACTACCGCGTCCGCTTCGGAAGAGGCGCGGCGGAGCGCGGTGCGTAGCGTCGCCTCGTCGTCGGGGATGATCCCGAGATCGATCACCTCGACGCCCATCTCAGCGAGCAGCGCGCCGAGGAGCGGTCGGTTGGTGTCGCGGATCAGACCGGGACCGAGCTCGGCGGTTTCTGGGGGACGCAACTCGTCGCCGGTTGACATGATCGCCACCTTGGGGCGGGCGTAGGTCTTGACCCGGCCTACACCGATGGAGGCAAGGACCGCAAGGTGGGCCGGCCCCATCCTCTCCCCGGTGCGGAGCACCGTGGAGCCGGCGGCGATGTCTCCCCCGGCGGCGCGCACCGAGGCGCCTTTGAGTACCCCCTCAAGGATCTCGACCCGATCGCCGTCCTGACGGGTCACCTCAACGGGGACCACGGCGTCGGCACCCTCTGGGATGGTGGCGCCGGTCATGATCTTGATGGCACTCCCCGGTGTCACCTCCAAGGTGGGGACGCGTCCGGCAGCCACATCCTCGACCACCTGCAACGTCACCGGAGCGGCCGCAACGTCGGCGGCGATGACGGCGTACCCGTCCATCGCCGAGTTGGCGAAGGGAGGGACATCGTGCGGAGCTCGCACCTCTTCGGCCAACACCAATCCGAGCGCCTCGCCCAACTCGACCTCGGTAACGGAAAGCCGCCGGATCGCCGACAGCACGGTTGCCTGCGCATCGCGCAGGGGGCGCATCACTTGGCGACCGTCGCCGCCAGTCGGCGAAAGTCCTCGCCCCACTCGTCGTGGGCGGCTCCGAGTACCGCGGTGGCCTCGGCCAAACCGAAGGGCGTACCCACATCGAGCAGGTCCTCATCGGCGATCGAGCCGAGGCAGCGGTTGGCACGACCCAAGGCGTCGATGGCGTCGGTCAACTGGATCTCGCCACCGTGGCCGGGCTCGACCTTGGTCAGGGCCTCGAAGATCTCGGCGGTGAACAGATAGCGGCCGATGAGACCGAGGCGCGACGGAGCAGCCGCGGGACCCGGCTTCTCCACGGCGCCGCGAACCTCGATCACCGACTCCGATCGTTCCTCTCCGGGGACGATCACCCCATAGCGATCGAGGAACTCGTCGGAAAGCCGCCGCAGGCACACCACCGAGCTCCCCTCGTAGGCAGCCGCCAAAGAGGGCAGCACGTCGGCGCCGGGGTAGACGATGTTGTCGGCGAGCAGGCAGAAGAACGGCCGGTCGTGAACCACCTCGCGGGCCTCGAGCACGGCGTGACCCAATCCGAGCGGCTCCTCCTGGACGATGGGCCTCACCTTGACGTGCTCCAACCCGGGGAGCCTGTCGTCCATCAGAAAGTGCTGCTGGACGAGGTGGCCGGCGTCCAGATCGACGACGATCACCGCCTCGGTGGCACCCGCCCGCGCCGCTTCCTCAACGGCGTACTGGATGGCGGGGCGATCGATCACAGTGATCAGCGCCTTGGGGACCACCCGGGTGGCGGGACGCATCCTCGTCCCCCGTCCCGCGGCCGGGATGACGGCTACCTCAATGGTCACGGGTGCGCTAGAGGTGTTGGGGGCACGTCGGCGAGTCTAAGTGGGCGTCTTCGACGGCGCACACCGACCACTAACCTCCCGGCCCAGTCAACACGACGGCGGTATGCCCACCTACGAGTACGTCTGCAAACAATGCGGGGACCGGTTTGAGATCTTCCAGCCGTTCTCGGCGAAGCTGCTGAAGAAGCATGAAGTGTGCGGCGGCCCGCTTCAGAAGGTGTTCCATCCAGCCGGGGTGGTGTTCAAGGGCAGTGGTTTCTACTCCACCGATTCCCGCTCGAAGTCATCGTCGGTCAGCCGTGCCAAGGAGAAGGACAAGGACAAGGAGAAGGACAAGGACAATGAGAAGGACAAGAGCGACGGCAAGACCGCCAAAGCCGCCGCCGAGGCCGGATCATCCTCTGGCTCGTCCTCTGGCTCATCCGATAAGAGCGACGAATGATCGGCGTATTCGGCGGGACCGGCTTCTACGAGTTCCTCGACGAGGCGCGCACCGTGGATGTGGACACCCCCTATGGGCCTCCCTCGGCGCCGGCGACCGTCGGCGAGGTTGACGGGGTGGAGGTCGCCTTCATCCCCCGCCATGGCCATGACCACCAGTACCCGCCGCACCTGGTGCCCTACCGGGCCAACCTATGGGCGATGCGCGAGCTCGGGGTCGACCGCATCATCGGACCCTGTGCCGCTGGGAGCCTGGTGAGCGAATACGGCCCTGGCCACCTGGTGGTCCCCGACCAACTGGTCGATCGCACCTGGGGCCGCCCCTCGACCTTCTATGACGGTCCCGAAGTGGTCCACGTCGCCTTCGCCGATCCCTATTGCCCGGAGTTGCGCCCGCTGGCGCTCGACTCGTGTCGTGATGCCGGGGCAACCGTCCACGACGGGGGCGCCACGGTCGTCATCCAGGGGCCTCGGTTCTCCACCCGAGCCGAGAGCCGCTGGTTCGCCCAGTCCGGGTTCAAGGTGATCAACATGACCCAGCTTCCCGAGGCTCTCCTCGCCCGGGAGTTGGAGATCTGTTACGTCAACATCGCGGTGGTCACCGATTACGACGTCGGGGTCGAGGGTGAGATCGAGGCGGTCACCCACCACGCCGTGCTCGAGTTGTTCAAGGAGACGTTGGGAACGCTGCGCGAGGCAGTCCGTCTGCTCATCCCGAGGGCGTCGGGGACCGGCAGGAAATGTCCTTGCGCCACCGCCCTCGAGGGCGCCACCGGCTGACCCCTTCCCTCGGGGACCGACTGTCGATACGTTTCCGCGGTGCTCTGGCTGTCGCGCCCGCCCTACCTGCGTTGGCTTGGGGCGGTTGCCATCCTGGGGCTGGCTCTCTGGATCGAGGTCCGGCCGCGACAGGAGGTGGACCATCCCTACGCCAGGGTCGATCTCGCCGCGGGCAGTGTCGTTGACGAGGAGAGCGTGGAGTGGCGGCAGGTGTCCGGAGGGGTGCTTCCTCCCGTCGAGCTGGACGGATTGGCACTGGTAGACATCCCAGCCGGCACTCCCCTGTCGCCGGCGCTGGTCGGTACCGATTCGGTCAAGCCACCTGACAACTGGTGGGCACTCGAGGTGCCGCTGCCTCCCGGTGCCCTCCCCGGTGGGGCGGTGCGTTTGGTCCTGCTGCCAGGCCTGGGCGCTCACGGCGAGCCTCGCGTCGTCGAAGGGGAGGTCATGGCGGGCATGCCAGAGGATCCGCTCAACCCAGGAGAGCCAACTGGGCTCGTAGCGGTACCAGCCGAGGAGGCTGCTCCGGCGGCGGCCGCCGTGGCCGACGGCCGTGCCGTGGTGCTGATCGGGGGTGGGTTCACGCCCTGATACCGGTCACTGTCGGATAGCCTCGGGAGAAGGCACCAATGCCAGCACCCACCTCGCCTCCTCTCATCGGGGTCGAGCCTGATCCGGTAAGGCCGCCCCGTCCCTCATTGTTCCCGCTGCTGGCCGTTGCCGCGGTGGTCGGCCTGGTTGCTCTGGTCGTGTCCAGATGGGACCCGGCGACCGTGGGTCGCACCGACCCGGAGCCTCCGCCGCCGGTGGCCACCACCGCCGCCGGGACCGTCGTCGGACCCGGTCTCGCCGGAAGGGTCCCGGGCGTGAGGTCGGACCTCGTCGCCATCGTGAGCAACTCGGCCGTCCTCGAGTTCTTCAGGTGGCCATGGGACCGCGGAGTCACCACCCGCCGCTTCGAGATCATCCCGGGCACCTATGACATCGACGCCTCCGGGACGAGCATGTTCCTGCTGTCCAACGACGGGGTCCTCCGGGCGGGCAATTCCGGGTTTCTTCCCATAGTGGCCCGCAACGTGAGCAGTGCCGCATGGCACGATCGGGTGGGCGGCGCCATCGCCTGGACCGAGGAGGTGGGGGACAAAACCGTTCTCTGGGCAAACGACCGAACCGGGCGGGTGGCACGGCTGGGGGGAGACGCCCAGCTTCGGGGGTGGGGAGGTTGGGGCTTCATCCTTGGCGACGAGGCAGGACTTCAGCGGCTCGACTTCGCAGGGGCTCCGGAGTGGACCCGGGAGGGCGCCGAGATCCATGACGTTGGTCCCGGAGGCCGGCTGATGCTCGATGCCGGCGAGGGGGAGATCTCCTTCGCTGACACGATGCTCTCCACCGTGGTCGAGTTGTCCTGGGTGCCCGACCATGTCACCCGGGCGTGGTGGTCGCCCGACAGTCGTCATATTGCGCTTCTCCTGGAACCGCCCGGGAGGCGGTCGCGTCTCGAGGTCTGGGCGATGCGAGCCGAGAGGCTGTGGTCGATACCGATGGACTCCAGCGCCTCGGTCGACTGGTCGTGGGATGTTTGGCGCCTGGTGGTTGGCGGACCAGGACCTGAGGTGCGGGTACTCAACGTCGCCACCGGCGCGGTCGACGCCGTGGATCTGGGCCGCGACGTGATCGTCGTGGGGCTGCGTCCTCACGGCAACGACGACGGGTAGGACAGTCGAGGGCTAACCTCCCCGGCCCGTGCTGCAAGCCATCGTGTGGGGGCTCGTCCAAGGGATCACCGAGTTCCTTCCCATCTCCTCGGACGGCCACCTCGTCTTGATCCCGGCGCTGCTCGGTCTTGAGCCGCCCGATCTCGCCACCACCGCGGTGCTCCATCTGGGGACCCTGGTGGCGGTGGTCGCCTATTTCCGGGTGGACCTGCTCCACATGCTCCGCTTCCGTTCGGATCCGGTGGCCCGTCGCATGCTCCTTTTGATCGTGGTCGGCACCCTTCCTGCGGTGGCCGCATTGGCATTGAAAGGCCCGGTCGAGCAACTGCAGGCGATCGCCTGGGTGGCCGCGGCGCTGCTCATCGTCAACGGGTTCATCCTCGTGGTGGGGAGCCGTCTCACCTCGGGGCGGATGCGGCTGGAGGAGGCGCGACCGCTCGACGCCTTCCTGGTCGGTATGGTTCAGCTAGTTGCCTTGCTCCCCGGGATCTCCCGGTCGGGCACCACGATCACCGTTGGGGAAGGGAGAGGGCTCACCCCGGGGAGGCGGCCCGCTTCTCCTTCCTCCTCGGGGTCCCCACCATCGCCGCCGCAGTGTTGTACGGGTTTGTCGATCTGGTCAACGAAGGCGGTATCTCCTCGCAGGTCTGGGTCGCGATGGTGGTGGCAGCGATTTCGGGCTACTTCGCCATCGCCCTGCTGTTGCGTGCCCTGCAGACCGTCGGCCTGCTGCCCTTCGCCATCTACTGCTTCGTCTTCGGCGGCTTTGCGCTCATCGTGCTGTTGTGAGCCCGGCGGCTCCGCACCTTGGGAGTTCGCCAGCCCCATCGGCCCGTAGCGGGGCCCCCCCTCCGACCCGCTGCTCCGCAGCGGGGCCCTTCCCCCCTCCGGGGGGACGGAGCGGAAACCACAACTGCGAGCGCAGCGAGCTACTGGCTGTAGTTGCTCGACATGCGCATCGTCTCGGCTAGGTGGACATCGACCAGTGACGGTTTGCCGGAGGCGCGGGCGCGCTCCAGGGCGGGGGTGAGGTCGGCGGGATCCTCGACCAACTCGCCGTGACCGCCCAGGGCATTTACCACCGCGTGGTAGGGGCGGCGGCCGAGTTCCGAGGCGACGGGCCTGTCCGGGAACATGGCTCGGTGGAAGGTCCGGATGTTGTTCCACATTCCGTCGTTGCCCAAGACCCCGACCACCGGGAGGTCGAGGCGGACCAGGGTGTCGTATTCGAACCCGTTGAAGCCGAAGGCTCCGTCGCCGAACACGATCCCGACGAGCTTGTCGGGGTAGGCCACCTTGGCGGCGATGGCGTACGGAACGCCGGTGCCAAGCGTCCCGAACGGGCCCGGGTCGAGCACGTGACCCGGAGTGGAGACCTGGAGCCAGCGGGCGGTGGTGGAGACGATGTCCCCACCATCCACGGCGACGATCGATTCGGCGCCAAAGAACGCACCGACCTCGCGACCAAAGCGCTGCGGTTGGATGGGTGAGTCGTCCGACGCCGCCTCGGCCTCGGCGGAGGCTTGCCGGCTTTCCTCCTCGTCCATTACTTCCTTGGTCCACCCCGGCGTCTCGGCGCGTGCATAGCGGTCGGCGACCGATGCCAGCTGGACGGCGACACGAGCCGGGTCGGCCACCAACCCGATGTTCGCCGCCCGGTTCCACCCGATCTTCTCCGGGTCGGCATCCACCTGGATGACCACGGCCTCGGCACCGATCTTGTCCCCATAGGAAGTGCGGAAGTCCCAGTCGACCCCGAGTGCAAGCACCAGGTCGCATCCCGAGAAGGCGAGCGACCGGGCATGGTTGCCCAGCAGCGGGTGACCGTACGGGAGGGCACCTCTCGCCCGGCTGTTGAGGAAAGCCGGCGCCTGGAGAGCCTCCACCAGGTCGACCAGGCGCGCCACCTCGGGACCGCGCAACCCTCCCCCGGCGAACACCATCGGTCGCTGACTCTCGGCCAGCGCATCGACGATCTGATCGATCGTGTTCGGGTCCAGTCCACTCCGGTCGGAAGCCCGATATCGGGCCGGCCAACTGACCGCAGTCTCCTCCACCATGTCGAACTGGACGTCCATCGGTATGTCGAGGAACACGGGGGCTCCCCGACCGGCAAAGGCGTGACGCGCCGCCACCGCTATGTGGTCAGCCAGCCTCTCCACCTGCCAGCAGGTGTCCGACCAGGCGGTGATGGCCCCAAATAGCCGGGGATGATCCATCTCCTGGAGCCCACCCCTGAGCTCTTGACGGAGAAGGTGACGGCCGCCGAGGAGCAGCATCGGCGTTTGCGAATACCAGGCGGTTGCCACCCCGGTGATGGCATCGGTCACCCCGGGGCCGGCGGTGACCGCGGCCACTCCGAGCCGCCCGGTGAGGCGCGGTATAGGCCTCGGCGGCGTGTGCCGCTGCCTGCTCGTGGCGAACATCAACCACCCGGATCCCCTCTTGGACGCACCCGTCGAGGATGGGGACGATGTGCCCGCCGGTGAGGGTGAAGATGGCGTCGACGCCCTCGGCGCGCAGAGCCCGGGCGACGATCTGACCGCCGTGGATCTTGGCCATGGTCCCGACGCTAACCGGGCTGTACGGTCAGAAGATCCAGGGAACCCAGGTGGGTCGGTCCCAACCGAACATGATGTCGGCCCGTCGGATTGCCTCCGCCTCGCCTTGGATCAGACCAGCCTCGGCCAGAGCCATGACCCTGGTGCCCCCGAGGTAGGCGGCACCGAGCGCCGCGGCGTCAAGGGTGAGATCGGGCTCGGCATCGGTGCTCGTCACCTCCGCTCCATCGACGTCACCCTCCAACCGGAACCGGCCTGCTGCGTATCCCAGCGGGTCGGCCACCTCGAGGACGAGGCTCCCCGCCTGGCGGTAGCGCCGGGTCCCCAGAGCGGTCGGCACGTCGAGTATCCGCAGCCAGAGGCCATCGCTGAGCCTGGCCCGAAGCCGGCGAGGGTCGGCGAGCATCATGCCCAGCGGCTCCGTGGCGGGTCGGTGGTAGGCGGCGATCGATTCCACCAAGTCGAGGTTGAGCAGATGAGACCAAAGCGCCTTGTACGCGTTGGGCGTCAGCGCCATGAGTTGCGGGGTGGTCACCTTTCCACGGGCAAAACCCTCGTCCCAGTCCCCTTTTGCCCGGTAGCGGAGAAAGCCCAATGACTCGCCGTTTTCCTCATAGGACACGTACCGGTTGGAGCTCATGCCGTCGCGATGGCTCTCCCGATCGTTGAACATGAGCTGCCAGCGGCTCGGATCCTCTCCCAGCATCCCGGGGTATGTCGGTCGGAGTTCCTCGTACAACGAGGGGAGGATCTTTTCGGCCTCTTCGCGCTCGAGCAGTTGGATCTCGCCTGGGGACTCGAAAGGCATCGCCAGCATGCCGTGGCGACGCTCGATCTCGAGCGTCACGTCGGGAGCTGCCATCCCGTAGCCGAACCGGCCGTAGATGATGCTCTCCGAAGCCCAGAGGATGGCGATCGGCTCACCCCGGTCACGGACGTCGTCGAGCTGGTGGCGCATCATGGCCGACAGCACGCCGCGTCGCCGGTGGGTGGAGCGCACCGAGACCACGGTCACGCCGGCGGCGGGAAGACTGCCTCCGGGCACGGTGAGCTCATAACTTATGGCACCTGCGGTCCCGACGATCCGGTCGCCATCGAAGGCGGCCAGGCTGCGCTCGATCTCGAACCAGATCTTCCAGTCCTCGAGATCCTCGTCCTTGACGTCGCCGTGGAATGCGCGGCTCACCCAGCGGGCGAATTCGGGAAGCTCATCCTCGGTGACGGGGCGGAGGGTCAGGTCCATGGGAGGCAGGTTAGAAGAGCCTTGATCCCAAGCATGCGGGATATCAGCTACCGGCGGGGAGGCGAGCCGCCGCCACCCTCCCGGCAATCCCGGTAACCAGGATCAGCGCCACCATCGCCCCCAGCGCCCAAGCCGACGAGTGGCTCCAGTCCGACCTCCTCCCGGAAACGAGCCAGCGCACCGATGACGAGGAATGGCGTAGAAGACGTAGACGGTGGAAAGGATCCGCGACCGCCCCAGGTCGTTCTCGAACGCCACCCACACCCCGGCCAACCCGATCGGGAGCAACCATGCGCCGATCGCTCGAGCGGTGAGGGGAGTGAGCGTCCAAGGCCAGAACGTGGCCACTGGCTCGGGGAAGAGCAGAAGTCCCAAGCCGAGCAGACCAAGCACCACGGCCTGGATAGCGAGGATCCCCCGGAGCGCAGAAGGGAGAGGTCCCGCATAGGGAGGGTCGCTGCCCAGCGCCCGCCACTCGGTCACCAGGGCATATACCCCGGCGATAGGGAACACGACGTAAATGGCGAGCCAGAGCCATGCCGATCCTTCTGCAAAACCGCCCACCCCGAAGTGGAAGCGGTCACGATGGAGCAAGGTCACGAGGAGCGTGAGAGTGGCGAAGATGATTATGGCGAGGACCCCGGGCCGAATCCGCGCCCAGGACCTCTCCCGTAGGCACAACCCGGCGAGGAGTGCACCGGCCCCGTACCCGGCACCGAAGAAGGCGGCGCTGAGCGGCGGTTGCACCGTCCAGGCGAAGTACTGCTCCGTGTCCTCGGCGAGGACGTAGGTGAGCACGAACGCCGCGGTGGAGAGAAGGCACGACCCGATCAATACGCGGGTCATGACGCGAGTCCTGGTCCGGAACCCGAGTGTCATCGCGGTTCCCATTGCGCTATCCCCCTAGACGGCAAGGCGACGAGACGAGGGTAGCCAGACCTCCAAATCGAGAGGACGCCGCTTGGGCCCGGTTTCGATCACTGGTGGGAAAGTCAAAGATTCTCTCCCCCGGCGGGGGGAGTACCCGACGCCGGAGGCGTCGGGGGAGGGGGGAAAGGTTCACTCCCATAGGTGCGAAAGCCGGGTGGCGAGCTCTGTTGGGAATTCGGCAGCCCCCCTACCCGCTGCTCCGCAGCGGGGCCCTTCCCCCCTGCGGGGGGACGGGGAGGAAAGGGCGGCGCCCTTCGCAAAGATTCTCTCCCCTTGGGCGGGGGGACGGAGAGGAAAGGGCGGCGGGTGGTGTCTCCCTATCCAGCGAGGACGGTTTCCTCGCTGAGGGTGGTGGTGATTCCCCGCCGCGCCAATTCCTCGTAGAAGGGGCCTGGTTCGATCACGGTCTCCGGAGGGTGGACACCGTGGCGAAGGGCGTCGTCGGCCAGCCAGCGGGCGGCCACTGACGGGGGGGCGGCCACCGCGACCGTGCCCCCGCCGACGCCGAGTTCGGATGATGGCCATGCGGTCGCGTCCAGCCTGAGCCGGGTGGGTACGCCGTCGACCGTGCCCTCGGCCACGGTGGCGATGTCCTTGAACCCGGCGTGGTCGGGAGGAGGTGGGGCGGTCTCTTCGAGCAGGTCGACCAAGAGGCGGCGGGGGACGACGCCCTCGACCTCCCCGACGGTCCTCGGGTCGGTGTCGGCGAGACCGATCGAGGCGAGGAAGGCGAGCTTGCGGAGGGCCGGCTCGGACAGCCCGAAGAACCGGATCTTGAACTCACACCGCTCGATCCCCTTCGCCGCCAGGCTCACCGGGATGGTCGCTACCTCGGAGTGAAGCGAGAGGTGGGTGGTGGCGTGGCCGATCGGCTCGAGAAACGGGAAGGACTCCTCCTCGGACAACGGCTCCCCTTCGAGGAACTCACCGTCGCGAAAAACGACCGGGCGTTGGGTGACCTCATCGAGGATCGTCCAGAGCGAGTACGGCCAGGTGATCCGATCGGAGGGGTCGACGGTGGCGCCGTTGAAGATCCGGACCGAGCGAACCTGATCCAGCCTGTCCCCCAGGTCGCCGGCATGGACGTTGGCGATCCCGGGGCATGAACCGATCCCGAGCACCGCGCTGAGCCGGGCTTCCTCGAACCGCTCCCCCAGCTCCAGCTGGCGTCGTGTGGTGTGGAACAGCCCGCCGAGGTCGAGGTAGTGACAGTCCGACCGGAGCGCCCCCTCCATGACGGCGAGATTGACGTGGTATTGGGCGGCGTTCACCACCACCGAGGCGCCGGCGAGGAATGCATCGAGGGAGTCTGGGTCGAGGACGTCCACCTCGGCGCTCTCGAAGCCATGGTCTCCGGCTGCCGTCTTGGCCCTCTCCACATCGACGTCACCCACCACCACCTCTTCGGGGCGATCCCATGTGGCCAGGTCACGGGCGATGACCCGCCCGATTATCCCGGCACCGAGCAGGGCGATCCGGCTCACGAAACGGTGTCGGCCAGCGCCTCGTCGAAGGCTTGAAGGGTGAGTGCCACGTCCTCGTCGGTGTGTGCCGAACTGGTGAACCATGGCTCGAGGGCGTCCGGGCAGGGCATCACCCCACGATGGATGAGCCCGGCGCAGATCTCCTCGTACCTCGGCTCGTCGTGATTCACGGCGTGTCGGAACTCGGTGGGCTCTTCCTCGGCCAGGAAGACGGAGAACATCGCGGGGTGGCCGGTGACGTGCCCGGGCACGCCGCGGTCGGCGAGCACCTTCCGGATCCCCTCCATCAATGCCGTCCCCACCTGGTCGATCCTGTCGTAAGGCTCACCGGTTGAGAGGATGCCGATCGTGGCCTTGGCTGCAGCCACGGCGACACCATTGCCGCTGTAGGTACCCGCCTGGCCGATCCCGCCCGCACCGAGTGCGTCGATCACCGGGCTGCGTCCGGCGACCGCCGCCACCGGGAACCCGTTTCCCATCGCCTTGGCAAAGGTGCCCAGGTCGGGGGTGACACCGAACAACTCCTGGGCCCCGCCGAGAGAGACCCTGAAGCCGGTCTTCACCTCATCGAAAATCAGCACCGACCCGTACTCGTCGCAAAGCCGTCGCAATCCTTCGAGGAACCCGGGTTGAGGCATGATCCCGAATGCGTTACCCAATATCGGCTCGACGATGACCGCCGCGATCCTGCGGCCCTGGTCGGCGAAGAGCCGCTCCAATAGCTCGAGGTCGTTGAATGGCATGGTGCGCACCGTGGTCCTGGTCGCCTCGGGGATGCCCGAGGAGTTCTGCCAGGGGACCGGTGCGGTGCGGGCACCGAGGTGGCCGGGAGGCGCACCTGCGGTAGAGAACATCACCGTGTCGTGTACCCCGTGGTATTGACCCTCGAACTTGACCACCACCTCACGGTCCGTGAACCCGCGCGCCGAGACGGATGGCGTGCATCGTGGCCTCGGTACCCGTGTTGGTGAACCGGAGATGCTCAACCCACGGCACGGCCTTCTTGAATGCCTCGGCCGCCTCGATCTCACGCCGTTGGGTCAGGGCGAACGTCGTGCCGTCGGCAGCGGCCTCGGCGACGGCGGCAGCCACCTCGGCTCGCCCGTGACCGAGGATCACCGGTCCGAAGCCGAGCTGGTAGTCGACATAGCGCTTGCCGTCCATGTCGAACACGGCGCCGCCCTCGCCCCGCTCGATGACCATGGTGTCGTCGTCGCTCCAATAGCGGAACATGCTCGACGTCCCCTTGACCAACGACTCGGTCCCCCGCCGATACCACTTCGCCGTCTCCGGGCCCTGGAAACCCATTTCTGCCTCCTAGCGGTCAGAAGAGGATGGTAACGAGGAAGCCGGGTCGGCCGCTGGTCAGCGCAAGGCTCCGCTGACCTCGGGGACGCTCCTGGCCAACGAGCCGACACCGGCGAGTGGGACCTCGGTGAGCTCTCCGCTGGCAAGATCGAAGACCATGGGAAAGGTCGGCTCGGTCGGCTCTCCGCTGGTGCCGGCGGCGAGACGGTTGACCAGCACGAGATCTCCCACAATGTCCACCCCAACCGTGGCGAATCCGGCGACAGGCATGCCCTCTCTGGCTACCTCCTCACCGGTTGTCGCGTCGACAACGACGAGGTCGACGCCGTCGGCCACGCCTTTGCCGGGGACCGTCACCAGGTAGGCGAGCAGCCGGCCGTCCGCCGATGCCACCACCGAGCGGGGGCAGGTGACATCGTCCTGGCACGCCGGGTTGGGGTTGAACGGTGGTCGGCGCACTTCTCCGTCGGGGTCGAGAAATTCCACCGACGACATTCCTGCCGCGAAACCTGTTTACGACAAATCCATCCGGGTCAGCGCTTGCTGGTCCCGCCGCAGATTTGTGCCCACCGACGACTGCCACCTGCCGCCGCTCCCGGTTGGTGAGGTCCACGGTTTCGAGAGTCACCCGTTGAGCGTCAGGATCGCCAAACCGCGTCCACACGATGGCGACCACGGTCGGGTTGCCCCGTATGTGCTCGACATCTTCCAAAGTCACCCAGCCGTCGCTCCTTGGAGACAGGAGTATCCACGGCTCGCCCTGGGCGGGCACGTGCGATACCACCCCGGGACGGCCCTCCGGCCCGGCGAATTGCACCACCAGACCGCCGGCGAGGTCGTCGCGCACCGCCAACACCGGTCCGTCGGCAATTGGTTTTGGTTCCTCACCCGGTTCGGCGAAGAAGATCCCCGATGAGTTGCCGATAAGGACTGCTGCAGGATCACCCACCGGCGTCATCGACGTCGTGGTCGCTACCAAAGTCGTCGGGGGCGAGACTGTGGTCACCGCCGCTGCGGTCGTAGACGAGGAGGCGGCCACCGAGGTCGTGGCCCCTGCAGGAACCGTGGTACCGGTGGCCTCGAGAGTGGTAGTTGCCTGTCCACCGCCACACGCCGCGACCAGCAGGAGAGCGAACACGACGGTCGGGTTCTTCACCACCAGGGAACGGTAGGCATCGCCCTTGCGGTTCCAGCATCGGTATCTTGGCGGATCCAGAAGGCAGAAAGGGGGTCGAGGAGGTACGGCGGTGGCGGTCGATCTGCAGCTCTACATCGCGGGTGGCTGGACCGACGGAACCGGGGACAACGCCTACGAGGTCCGCTCTCCGGTGACCGGGGAGCATATTTATACGGTCCCCAAAGCCTCGCCTGCCGACATCGACCGAGCGGTCGCCTCCGCCAGGGAAGCTGCGGCCGACATGAGGCACTGGACCGCTTTCGAGCGGGCAGACCTGTGCCTCCGCATATACAACCTGTGGCAGGAGCGGGTGGACCAGGTAGCCAGAATCCTCACGCTCGAGCAGGGAAAGCCGTTCCACGCCGAGGCGATCGACGACATCGCCGAGTCGGGGGACTACTTCCAGATCGCCGCCGAGGACGTCAAGCGTCTGAGCGGTGACCTCATCCCGACAACGGAACGGAACCGGAGGATGTTCACCGTGCGCCGCCCGGTAGGCGTTTGGGCGGCGATCACCCCGTGGAACTTCCCGGTGATGATCCCGATGGAGTACGTCGGCCCAGGGCTGGCAACCGGGAACGCCATGATCGTCAAGCCCCCCGAGTTCACTTGCTGGGCGCTGCTCGAGATGGCGAAGGTGTTCGAAGAAGCGGGGGCGCCCGCCGGGGCCATCAACGTGATCCCGGGCGGTGGCGA
Organism: uncultured Actinomycetes bacterium; assembly: GCA_963758695.1. Taxonomy (GTDB): domain Bacteria; phylum Actinomycetota; class Acidimicrobiia; order Spongiisociales; family DATADW01; genus DATADW01. Next base: position 333,388 of record CAVWWM010000029.1, on the reverse strand, counting down.
CGTTGGTGAGGCGCTTGTGACCCACCCTGGGGTGGACGCCATCGGGTTCACCGGGTCGTCGCAGACCGGTCGCCGCATCGTCTCCCAGATGGGGCTGAAGCGTTCGATCATGGAGATGTCGGGCAACGGACCGCTCATCGTCACCGCTGACGGCGATGTCGCCGCCGCCGCCGAGGCGGCGGTGTATGGCGCCTACTACAACGCCGGGCAGGTGTGCTGCGCCACCGAGCGGGTGGTGGTGCTCGAGGAGGTCCACGACGAGTTCGTGGCGGCGACGATCAAAGCTGCGGACGTGGTGCGGCTGGGAGATCCCTTCGACGCGGCCACCACGATGGGGCCGCTCAACAACGCCCCCACCGCCGAGAAGATGGACCGCCATCTCGAGGATGCTCGAGACCGAGGCGCCGAGATCCTGCTAGGTGGCGGGAGGGCACCAGGGCACCCCACCGACCTCTACTACGAGTTCACCGTCGTCGACCGAGTGCCTGAGGAGAGCATGATCTCGCAAGAGGAGTCCTTTGGTCCGGTGCTCCCCATCCTCACGGTCGAGGACGACGATGAGGCAGTCGCCCTGGCCAATAGGAGCCGCCTCGGGCTACAGGCGGCGGTGTTCACCGAGAGCCTGTCGCGCGCCTGGTGGTACGCCGATCGGATCCGCTCGGGAACCGTCGTGGTCAACGACTCGACCGACTTCTGGGAGACATTCCAGCCGTTTGGCGGCGCCGCCGGCACCGACACCGGTTGGGGCCGCCAGCGAATCGAGGAGTTCACCGACCTGCAGACGGTGGTGTTCACTCTCAGATAGACGGAAGACGGCAGACGGCAGACGGAAGACGGACTGGGGGCCGTCGCCCGAGGGGGGCAGGGTCTCCGACCCCGCTGCGCCAGCAGCGGGTCCGGGGGGCTCGAACTCCCAACTGCGCTGTCGCGCGCTCCGCTTGCTATCTGCCGGGCATCTGCCACGTCGACCCAGACGAGACGGTGGTCGGAGCTGGGGAAGGGGAAGGTCCCGACGAGGCTGAAGAGTGGATCATCGGTTGTCGGCCAGAAGACACCGCTATCGAGGATGCGAAGCCCCTTGGAGGGGAGCACGTAGTCGACCCTCAGATTGCCGGGTGGCTCGGCGAAGTCGGCGGTGTCGAAGGCGGGGTCGCCCTCATGTTCGAGGTTCACGCCACCCTGGAGGAGCGCCTGTTCGGGACCGCCTGCGCTCGACGGTGTGTTCGAGGTGTTGACCCTGGGATTCTCCAGCAACTGTTGGGCCGCCCCAGCGACGCTGTCACCATCGAATGGGTCGGCATTCATGTCGCCGGCGATCACGAAGAGTTGCCCGCGCCTAGCCCGCCGCTCGCCCCGCTGTCGTCGTACACGTACCCGCTGCGTGCCGGTGTCACGTAGTCGGACCAGAACCTGATCTCGTCATGGTTTCGCCTCCCGTTGCGATCTTCGTCACCGTCGAAGACGGGCGGAGTCGGGTGGCTTGCCAGGAAGTGGACGACTCTGTTACCGATCCGAATCCCCAGATCCCAGTGGCTCTTGGAGGACAGACGGAACACGTCAAGTTCCTCTGGTGAGTACCAATCGGCGGGATCAGGTGTGCTCGGGTCATTGGGGAGCAGCGCTCCCGGCATGTCCCTCCAAAGGAAATTCTGGAAGGTCCGGTCGGAGACGATGGGGTAGCGCGAGTAGACCACCATCCCGAACTGGCCCGGGAAGAAACCGAAACCGAATGCATCATCGGGACCACCCACCGTGCCGTCGTTGTTGAGGTCGAAGCCGGAGGGGATACCGGTGTTCGAAGGTGCGACATACCTGTACCGGTACCGGATGGGTCTGGCACCGTTGTGACCGACCGAGAGGTAGTTGGACTGGAAAAGGGCGGCGGCCTCGCCGGCTGCGTCGAAGTCGAACTCGTTGATGAGAAGGACATCGGGCCGCGTTCGCTGGACTATCTCCGCGATCACCTGCGCTTGGCACGTTGTCGGGGGTCGACAGGTCGGCGATCAGCTGGCCCTCGGCGGAGCGGTTGAGCGAGGCGTTGAAGGTGGCGAACCGGACCGGCTTCTCCCGGGCGGCTGAGGCTGGTCCAGCGAACCGCAACAATCGCAAGCGCACAAATGGTCACGACGACGCTGATTCTGCGCATAGCTGCTCCTCTCCTCTGGACGACTCGACCCTATCGGCGTCGGCGGAACTAGGTCCGATCAGTCGGAGTCCGGGAGGTGAATCATCGCGGCGACGCGGGCCAGCTCACCGTGCGAGGGCACCGCGGTCCGGTATCGGTGCCGCTGCTCGATGTCGTCGATCATGGCAGCGCGTTCTTCGATGATGCGGTTCGCCTCTCTGATCGCATCCGCCGCACGTTCGTGATCGCCCAGTCGAAGGACCCGGGCACATGAAACCAGCGCTCCCGACCGGGTCGTCGGCGCCCCATCCCCGTGTGGCCACAAGCCGTGTCAGTGCGCCGTCAGCAAGCGGCAATGCTGCCTTGATGTCTCCGATGGCAACAAGCTCCTCGGCGACCCATGCGAGTGCCGAGGCGGCGAACGGCTCGTTCCCAACCTCCTCCAGCTCGGCCACGGCTTGTCGCAACACATTGAGCGCTTCCTTGTGGCGACCCATCGCCGCAAGCGCCCTTCCCATCAACCGGCGCGCGTTGGCTGCTTCTGGTGCGAAATCGCCTTGCTCGGCAAGCGTCACCGTCTCCCGAGCAATGTCGAGGGCATTTGCTGCCTCCCCACTGGCCAGCGCCTGCCAACCCAGCTCCTCCATGCACTGGCACTCCCCCTGGGTGTCACCGAGGTCGTGAAATCCGGCTCGGGCGCGCTGCATGAGCGTCGCCGCCTCAGCGTGATCCCCGAGACGGAACGCCATGATGCCTATTCCCTGGTCGGTGGCGGCGACGCCTTCGCGATCGCCCGTGACCCCGCAGATTTGGCCGGTGCGCTTGAACATGTCGCGTGCGGCGGCGGCATCGCCAAGAGCGGCGGTGGTCAGAGCCAGGTTGTGCAGGACAAGCGCCTCACCCGGTCGGTCCCCCATCTCGACCCGGATGCGCAGAGCCTCCTCCTCGAAACGGCGGGCTCGCTCCAGATCGTTCTGGTAGTACGAGGCGATCCCGATGTCGTTCAGCCCTAGCGCGATCTCCCGCCGGTCACCTCGCTGGCGTGCACCGTTGAGGGCTGTCCGATATGCAGCCTCGGCACCGGGGTAGTCACCTAGGTGCTCCTTGACCATTCCCAAGTTGCGGTGGAGCCGTCCGTGCCAATCGGCCAAGCCGGCGGCCACGGCCAATTCGATCCCGCGGTCGAGCGCTTCCTGCGATCCGGCGAGGTCGCCTTGACGCCATTTGATCGCGCCCTCGGTGCGTAGTGCCCGCACCTGGCGCTCGGTGTCGTCGATGAGAGCGGCGAAGTGCCAAGCCTGCTCGCCGGCGGCGAGTCCCTCCTCGTACTCCCCGAGCCGCTCGGAGCGATGGCCCTTGCGGAGCCAATACTCGGCCTGTCTCCACGGTTCCCCAGACTCTTCGGCAATCGCAGCCATCACGTCCAGGTCCGCTGCTTGCTGGGGGCGCTCGCCCAGGGTGTCGTGGATGCGCTCGGTGAGGTCGGCTATGTCCCAGCGCAGCGCAAGGTCGGTCTCCGGGGCCAGGTCGGCGGCCTTCTGCAACAGCCCAAGGGCATCGACGTTGGCGAACCTCTCCGCCGCCCTCCGCCCGGCGACGAGATACCAGGCAGAAGCCTCCGCAGGATCTCCGGCTTCTTGGTGGTGCCAGGCGATGGTTGCCGCCCAGTCCTCGGCCCGACCCGCAGCCTCGGTTTCCTCGGTCAACCAACGCGCTGCCCGACCGTGATAGTCGGCGCGTCTGCTTCGCAGCAACGCCTCGTAGGTGACGTCACGCAACAACCCGTGGGCGAAACCGAATTGGCGTGTGTCGACGAAAGACGACTGCTCCGTCGCTCTGACCAGGCCCTTCCCTTCCAGCCCTGCGAGCTCGTCCGATACTGCGAAGTCGGCCATGGCCTCTATCGCCCTTTCCCAGAAGGTGCGGCCAATCACCGCCGCCCGGTCGGCAACCTGGCGCTCGCCCGAGGTGATCGTGTCGAGGCGGGCCTGGAGGACCCCGGTCAGGGTGAGCGGGACGTGCTCGCGTTCCAGGGCGGACCGGTCGGCCACCACCCGGCCATCTTCGAGCCGGACCAACCCTTCCTCCATCAGCATCCGCGCGATTTCCTCCAGGTAGTAGGGGTTTCCCTCCGCCGATCCCTGGATCCGGGCCGCCACCTCTTGTGCCACCTCGGCGTCGCCCAGTTGCCTAGCCAGGAGAAGCAATGACTCCTCCTCATCGAGCGGATCAAGGTCGATCCACAGCGCGGCCAACTCAGAGCGCCATTGTGGTCGTAGCTGGTCGAACTCGGCCTGAGCCCGACCACGCCGATCACCGGCCCCCTCACCGGACGACAAGAGTTGCTCGATCACTTCGAGAGAGGCGTCGTCCGCCCAATGGACGTCCTCGATGAGGACGACGACAGGGGCCGTGACCGAAAGTTCCTCGAGCAGGGCGATCAGGTCGGCGGCGCCGCCCTCCCGCACCTCCCTCGGGTCGAGGTCGGCGGAGTCTGTGGCCAACCCGAGGACTGCGCCAGCCGCGCGCCGCGCACCGAGGAGCCCTCACCGGCGAAGGCGCGCTGGACACGCTGGCTCACCTCGCTCGCCGGGCTGTTCTCGGAGAGGCCGAGACGCTCGGAGACGACTGCACGCAAGCACGGCGAACGCGCTCCCTGCCGTTTCCCGTGTCGCCCTCCCGGTCATCCGGATCACCGGCTCGCCCCGGTCGGCCACCATCCGATCGAACTCGACGAGGAGGCGTGACTTACCGATTCCAGCGTCTCCCGCCACCACGGCTAATGCCGGGCTGCCGCTGTCGATCACCTCATCGAGCAGAGCGTTGAGCCGGTTCAACTCCTCCTCCCGACCAACGATGGGCCCCGACCCCTCCGCCCCGCCGAACGCCGGCTTCCGGGTCCCCACGACCTCGTATGCAGGCACAGGGTCGCGCTTGCCCTTCACGGTGAGAGGCGCCAACGGCTCGACCTCGAAGCGGTCACGCACCAACGAGAGCACCTCGGAGGAGATCAAGATGCTGTCCTCCGGAGCCGCCGTTTCGAGCCGGCTTGCCATGTTCACCGTGTCGCCGACTAGAACGACGTCCTGTCCTGAGCGTCCGCCGACATAGCTGACCAAGACGGGTCCTGCGGTGATCCCCACCCTCATCGCCAGCCGCAAGTCATGGACCTGCTCGAGTTTGTCGTTGAGCCCGTGCAGCGCATCACGCATCTCGAGGGCGGCCGGCACCGCCCGGACGGCATCGTCCTCGGCCGCCACCGGGATCCCGAACGCCGCCATGACGGCGTCACCGATGAACTTCTCGACCACACCACCGTGCTGTTCGATCGACTGGGACCACAAACGGAAGTAGTCGTCGACGATCCCGCCGACATCCTCTGCATCGAGCCGGGCGGTCATGGCGGTGAACCCGACAAGGTCAGCGAAGAGCACAGTCACCACCTTCCGCTGCTCGGCGCTGGCGAGCGAGCGGAGGGTTGCGAGTCTCTCCTCGATGGGACGGAGGGCAGTGGCTACAACGTCGTCTCCCAGCACCGGCCGCTGTCCTTCGAGAGCCGCGCTTCGCCGTTTCTAGTTGTGCGATCTCGTCCATCCAGGTCCCTCCCGCCGCCTGATCTTTGCACGTGGAAACGACGTCCGCGGCGCCGGAACCGGCCGACCTCGGCGACTCGTCCAAGGCTCGGGCCCACGCCCATCAAACAAGTGGAGGTCCGTATGCGAACACGAAACACGCTGACGGTGCTCTTGGCGGCGATGGTGCTTTCTGCCTGCGCCGGCGGCGGAAGCGGTGCGGTCGAGGAACAGGGCGGCGCAACCGACGTCACTTCGATTGCCGCCGATGCCACCGCCTCAGGCTCACCGACCGATGGTCAAGAGCAGGACGTCGATGGCACGACCGACCCCTTGGGGGTGTCGGCAGCCATCGAGACTGGGCGGAAGGTCATCACCAATGCCACGGTCGAGCTCGAGGCGAAAGACACCCGCGGTGCGTATGACGCTCTGGTCACCGCGGTCGAGGGGTCGGGTGGGTTCATGGCCGATGCCTCCATCTCCGACCCCCAGGGCAAGAAGGACCAGCCCGTAGTCGCGCGCCACGGTCCGCGTACCCGCCGAGGTTCTCCCCGGCCTTCTTGACAGGATCGAAGAGCTAGGCGACCGGGTGGTCAAACTCGAGGTCGGCACCCAGGATGTCACGGAGGAGTACGTCGACGTAGAGGCCCGTCTCACCAACCTCGAGGCTCTGGAGACCGAATTGAGAGCTCTCCTCGCCGAGGTCCGACAGGACGCCGCGGGCAAGCCGGCGGCGCTGCTCCAGGTCTACGACGAGATCGGATGCACCCGCGAAGAGATAGAGCTGATCGCCGGCCGACAGAGGCTCCTCGATGACCTGGTTGCCCTTGCAACCATCACGGTCACCGTGAAGCCATCCCCCATAGTCGCCCCGGTGGTGGACGAGGGTTGGCAGCCGGAGGCGACCGTTCGGGAGGCGGTCGCAACACGACCGAAGCCTTCCAGACGATCGAGGACGGAGTCATCTGGTTCGGTCTCTACGTGCTCCCCGTGCTCGCCGTCATCGTCATCCCGGCCGGGATCGTCTGGCTGGTGGTGCGCAACAGGCGACGCGGTGCGCCGACCGCTCCGCTCAGGGCTGAGCGCACCTAGCCTTTCGGGAATGGATCCCGGTCTCGTCGCCAGGCTGGACGAGATCGGGGTCGATCCCGGTGACGTTGGTGACCCCGCCTATGTCTGGCGGCGGCTATTCGAGCATTTCGGACGGCGAACCACGCTGGTCGACCGTTACGAGCTCGAGGCGCATCAGCAAGGCTCGGTGTCGTCGACCTCGACCGGGCGACCCGGTCGCGGCTGGCAGCGGAGGTGCTCGACGTCCAGTTCCCCGGAATCGAGATCTGGGACCGACTTCGAGGACTCCCATCGCGGTCGTCCCCTACGACGCGGCATGGCCCAAGACCTTCGAGTTATGGCGTCGCCGCCTTGCCGCGGCGCTGGGACCTGACCGCACCCCGCATCGAGCACATCGGCTCCACCTCCGTGCCCGGGTTGGCTGCCAAGCCGATGATCGACATCCAGGTGAGCGTGCCCGACCCCGAGGACGAGGCGTCGTATGTCCCCGCGATCGAGTCGCCCGGGGTCCCCCTCCGCTCCCGCGACGACCTTGCACCGCTACTTCCGACCGGCCCGCCCCACCCCCGTGTGGTCCAGATCCATGTTCGAGCGCATCGGGGCGCCCCTGGGAACGGGACCACCTCCTGTTCCGCGACTACCTCCGCGCCCACCCCGAGGGGCGGCCGCATACGCCGCCTCAAGATGGCTCTGGCAGCGCACTGCAGGACGACCGGTAGCCTACACCGACGCCAAGACCGACTTCATCCTGGACGCCCTGGAACAAGCGAGCGGAGTCGATGGCTGAGCACCTTGGAGGTTCGGTGCCCCCTACCCGCTGCTCCGCAGCGGGGTACTTCCCACTTCGGGGGGACAGAATGGGAGGGGAGCGGGTCCCTTCCACCCACGGGACGGAGTCACTTCCGTCTTCCGCCTTCCGTCTCCTACTTGTTCCTCAGCCCTTGCTGCGGCGAAGTAGTCGGTGAAGTCGATCTCGAACTCTCCGGTGTTGCCGATGATCTCGAGCCGCGTCCGGACTCCTCTGGGGGATAGATGCTCGGGTCTTCGAGGATCTCGGGGAGGATGAACTCCGCGGAGGCATCGTTGGGGCTGGAGTAGTAGTTCAAGTTGGTCAGCTGGGCACCCGTTCGGCGTCGAGGATGAAGTCGATGAAGGCGTGGGCCGTGCACGGGTGCTCGGCCACCGCAGGGATCGCCATGTTGTCCACCCACAGCGTCGCCCCCTCCTCGGGGATGACGTAGGCATAACGGTCCGGGTTGTCGGTCTCGGCGAAGGCGGTGAAGAAGTTCCCGCTGTAGCCGTGCGATACCGCCACCTCGCCGTTGACCAGGTCGTCGGTGTACTGGTCCGAGTCGAACTTGGTGATGCGGTCGATGTTCTCGCTGATCAGCTTCGACGCCTCCTCCACCTCCTCCAGGCTCTCGCTGTTGAGCGAGTAGCCGAGGTACTTGAGGGCGGCCCCCATCGTCTCCCGGGCGTCGTTGAGCAGCGAGATCTGGCCGGCGTAGGGCTCGGTGACTGCTGGGTCGAACACCAGCCCCCAGCTCTCCGGGTAGTCGGTCCCGACCACCTCGGTGTCCACCCCGAGCCCGGTGGTTCCCCACTGGTAGGCCGCCGAATAGGCCAGCTCCGGGTCGAACGGCGGCGCCTGGAATTCCTCGGCGAGGTTATCGATGTTCGGGATCGCCTCCTCCGCGAGCGGGAGCAGCAAGCCGTCCTGGATCATGATCCCGACCATGTAATCCGAGGGGACGATCAGGTCGAAGACGGCGCCCGCCTGGATCTGGGCGAGCATCGCCTCGTTGGACTCGTAGAAGGTCTCGGTGACCTCGACCCCAGCCTCCTCCTCAAAGGCGGAGATCAACTCGGGGTCGATGTACTCGGACCAGTTGTAGAGGTTGAGATCGCCGTCGGTCTGGCCGGCTGCAGGCCGGAGGCTCCCCGTGCCCGGCGGCAGCAGTGCCGGCCCCGCCGCCCGCACCGTCGTGCCGCCGCCACCGCTCGCCGTCACCGCCGCAAGCGGCGACCACGAGGGCGACCACCGCCAATAGAGACCAAAGGAAACGAGTGGGATGTTCTGACTCATGGGACGCCTCCTGTCCTACCGCCGCCGGTGGCCTGGTCCGGCGCTGAAAACCGAGCGAGACCAGCACGAGCACCATCGATGCCACCAGCATCACCGTGGATACCGCGTTGATCAGGGGCGACACCCCCGCGCCGCACCAACCCGAACACGTACACCGGGAGGGTGGTCGACCCCGGGCCGGTGACGAAGCTGGTGACCACGACATCGTCGAGCGAGATGGTCAGAGCCAGCAGGGCGCCGCCCGACACCCCGGGCATGATGAGCGGAAGGGTCACCCGGCGGAAGGTCGGCCCATCGGCCGGCATACAGGTCGGAGGCCGCCTCCTCGAGGTGCGCGTCCATCTGGGCGAGCCGTGCCCGGACCACCACCGCGACGAAAGAGATGTTGAAGGCGATGTGCGCCAGCGATATCGAGGTCGAGCCCCAGGTTGAGCCGAGTGCCCAGTGCCCCGTTGACGATGGCAAAGGCTTGGGTGAAGAACAAGCAGCAGCATGATCGCCATGGTCACGTCCGGAATGATGATGGGGAGGTAGAGCAGCCCGTCGAAGGTGCGCTGCCCGCGGAACCGGAACCGCTCCAGCGCCAGGCCGGCCGCGGTGCCGAGGATGGTGGAGACCATCGTCGAAACCAGCGCCACCACCAGCGAGTTGCGCAGCGACCGCGGACGTTCTCGTCCTGGAGCATCTCCTGGTACCAGCGCAGCGACGGCTCGGTCCACACCCCGACGTTGCGGTTGTCGTTGAACGAGAAGACGATCAGCACCACGATCGGGGCGTAGAGGAAGAGGAACACCAGCCAGGCGTTGATGGCGAGCAACGTCTGTGCCGGCCCCGCGGGCCGGGTCCCCTCCATCAGCGCCGCGCTCCAGGTCCCCCGGCGCGGAAGTAACCAGAGGTCGCCCCCAGCATCACCGCCAGCACCGCCACCGACAAGTGCGGACCCAAACGGCCAGTTTCGGGCGGCGAGGAACTGGGAGACCATGTAGCTGCCGAGCGAGGGGGTCCGGCTCCGCCCAGGATCTCGGGGGTGACGTAGGCGCCAAGCGTGGGGATGAAGACGAGCACGCTCCCGGCTATCACCCCGGGACGGGAGAGCGGCCAGGTGATGCGGCGGAAGGCCTGCCATCCCGAGGCGTACAGGTCGCGCCCCGCCTCCACCAGGCTCCAGTCGATCCGCTCCACCGCGGCGTACAGCGGGAGGATCATGAAGGGCAGATACCCGTAGACCAGCCCCACCAGCACCGCGGTGTTGGTGAAGAGCAGTCGGGTCTCGCCCAGCCCGAGTGCTTGGGTGATCTGCGAGATCGGGCCCTCGGAGCCGAGCAGCACCCGCCAGGCATAGGTGCGGACCAGGAAGTTCGACCAGAAGGGGATCAGCACCAGGACCAGCAGGACGTTCCGCACGCGATTCCCCGGGTGGCGATGTAGTAGGCGAACGGGTAGCCGAGGAGCAGGCAGATCACGGTGGTGGCGATCGCCATCACCAGCGACAGCAGCACGATGTCGAGGACCTGGCTCGAGAAGAGCCGCTGGTAAGAGTCGAGGTTCCAGTCCTGGAGCAGGGTCTGCCCGGTGGAGCTGCGCGAGGCGAAGGAGTACACGACGACGATCGCGAGGGGGATGGCGAAGAAGATCACCAGGTAGACCCAGCCGGGCAGCGACAGGAGGAAGCCGCGGCGCGCCTCGGCCCGCTCGGCGGCCGACTCCAGCTCGGGTGTGACCGCCGGCGTCGGCTCGGTGACCTGCTCACTGTCTCAAGGCGTCGGCGGCGTCGTTGTCGAAGGCGATCACCACCCGGTCCCCGCCTCGTAGCGCGGAACGCCGACCGATGTTCTCCATCCGGGCGTCGACGATCACGCCCGACATCGAGGTCCATCTCGTAGTAGAGGGCGTCGCCGTAGTAGAGACGGCGCCGTACCGTGCCCTCCAGCCGCTTCTGATCGGCGGGTACCCCGTCGTCCGAGCCGTAGACGTGACGCACTCCGGACGCAGCGTGAGCGTCACATCGGTCCCGCCGGGCGCTGGGTGTCACGCCCCGACCACCACCCCGCCGGCGATCGGACCCGCCCCTCCTCGACAACCGTCCCGGAGATGAAGTTGGTCTCGCCGATGAAGCCGGCCACGAACCGGTCCACCGGCTGCTCGTAGATCTCCTCGGGCGGCCCCACCTGGAGCATCCGGCCCTCGCTCATCACCCCGATCCGGTCTGACATCGTGAACGCTTCCTCCTGATCGTGGGTCACGTAGACGAAGGTGATCCCGACCCGCTCTGCAGGTCCTTGAGCTCGAGCTGCATCGCCTGGCGCAGTTTGAGGTCGAGTGCGCCCAGCGGCTCGTCGAGCAGAAGCACCTTGCGGCTCGTTGACCAGCGCCCGTGCCAGCGCCACTCGCTGCTGCTGCCCGCCGGAGAGCTGGCGTGGCTTGCGCCCCTCCATGCCGCTGAGCCGGACAAGCTCGATCGCCCGGGGCACCCGTTCGGCGATCTCCGCCTTCGGCACCTTGCGCATCTCGAGCCCGAAGGCGATGTTCTCCGCCACGTCCATGTGGGGGAAGAGCGCGTAGCTCTGGAACACGGTGTTGACCGGGCGCTGATTGGGGGGGCGGAGGCCCATTTCGTCCCGTAGATCCGGATGCTCCCCGCGGTGGGGAACTCCAGCCCGGCGATCATCCGCAGGGTGGTGGTCTTGCCGCATCCCGAAGGGCCCAGAAGCGAGAAGAACTCGCCGTCGACGATGGTGAGGTCGAGCTCCTCCACCGCCACCACCTCGCCGAACCTCTTTACAACACCGTCGAGCTCGACCGCGGCTCAGCCACCCTCACCTCCGCTCAGCGTGCGGGGAGGATAGGGAAGCGTTCGACGTCAGGTCGCCCGAGAGGCACCCCGTTTTTGGCGTAAACTCGGACGCGGTCATGGCACCCTCAGGTGACGCCAGAACCGCCTTCGGCCTCGAAGAGAGACCGCAGCCGGTCACCCGCTCGTCCCACTCCGAACCGACCTCGAGGATCCATCTCACTGCGCCGGTGAGCGGCTGGGGAGTCACCCGGAACCGCACCTGGCGCCCCTCCTCGGGCCATCGATCAGCCCGGCGGCGTCGAGGGCATCTAGGTGCTTGGCCACGGCCTGCCGGCTCACAGGAAGCTCGCCGGCCAGCTCGGTGGCGGTGACATCTCCATGCTCGGGCCACCCGCTGCAGGACCAGCCGTCGGGTCGGATCGGCCAGAGCCGAGAACACCGCCTGGACATTCATCGGCCGGCGAGGGCGAGGATCCCACCGAGGTCCGATGCGGCGGTTCGATCCAGGTCGTCTCGATCAGCTCCCAGCTCCAAGCCGGAGACCGAGTCTCGGTGACGGTGACAACGCTGCCCCGGTCGGTTCCAGCGATGGCCAGTTCCACCACAGTGTCGGTCTATCCCTCGTCGTCGCCTTCCTCCCACCAGCGCCAGGTCAGCCGCCTTCCCGGGTCAAACTCCTCGATGACTCCCGCCCGCTGCTGCGTCGAGCGGAAGTGGATCTTGCCCCCGGCCGAAGCTCGATCTCGATGTCACCGCCGAGCCAGTCGCCCAGCGACCCGGTCACCACCTCCCATACCCGATCGGGCCCCAGCTCGATCTCGATACGGCGCACCACCCTTGGCTCGTCTTGCAACTCCATGGTTGCAGATTAGCACCGGGAGGTCATATGGTGAACCGCAACCGACGGTTGCGCGAGGAGGTCGCCGATGGTCCAACTGCTCGTCCCCACCGTCATCGAGGACACGCCACGCGGCGAGCGCGCCGTCGACCTCTACTCCCGCCTCCTCGGATCGAGGGTGGTGTTCCTCGGATCGGAAATCGACGATCAGGTCGCCAACCTGGTGGTGGCCCAACTGCTCCATCTCGAGGCCGACGATCCAGAGAAGGACATCAATCTCTACGTCAACTCACCCGGCGGCGAGATGTCGGCGATGATGGCGATCTACGACGCCATGCAGCACGTTCGGCCCGACGTCGCCACCACCTGTGTGGGTCTGGCGGCATCGGCCGGGGCGGTCATCCTCGCCGGCGGCGCACCTGGAAAGCGGGCCGCACTCCCCCACAGCCGGGTCCTCATCCACCAGCCGGTGATCACCGGTCAGCTCCAAGGGCAGGCGAGCGACATCGAGATCCACGCCCGCGAGGTGATCCGGATGAAGCAGCAGATGCTCGACATTCTCGCGATGCACACCGGCCAGTCCAGGGAGCAGATCGAGTTGGACACCGACCGCGACCGGTGGATGACCGCCGAGGAAGCTGTTGGGTACGGGTTGGTCGATCGGGTGCTCGATCGCCTCGATCGCAGCGCCGAGCAATGGCAACGGGCACCGCGCGGTGGAGAGACTGGTCAAGCAGAGCTAGGTCACTGGGGCGATCACCTGGCATCGAGCGGAAACCTCACGGAGAGAACCGGCCACCACCTCACCCTCGATCAGAGTCGCCGCCGTCCGGGTGTCGCCGATCGCATCGAGTGCCTCGAATGGGTTGCGGTCGGCCACGACGAGGTCGGCGAGCTTTCCCGCCTCGATGGTCCCGGTATCCCGGTCGAGGTGGTTGACCCAAGCCGACCCTGCCGTAGCGGCAGCCAGCGCCGTGGGCAGATCCAGCCGCTCCTCTGGCAGGAAGGGGTCGGCTGCCCCGATTCTCCGGGTCGATGCGGCGCACCGCCACCTCGAGGATCTTCCAGGGGTCGGCTGTGGAAACACCCCAGTCGCTCCCCACCGCCAACTGGGCTCCGCTGGCGGACGAGGCTGGCGAAGGGGTACTGCCAGCGCCAGCGCGGTTCTCCGAGATAGGGGATGGTGAGGTCGCGCTGGTACTCCTCGTGCTGGGCCCAAAGGGGCTGGGCATTGGCTGCGACACCGAGGCGGCGGAAGCGGGGCAGGTCGTCGGGGTGAACGACCTGGATGTGCGCTACGTGGTGCCGGAGGTCGGTCCACCCGTTGGCGCCGCGGGCCGCGGCGACCGCATCGAGGGCGCTACGGACGGCTCGGTCACCGATGGCGTGGAAGTGGCACTGGAACCCGGCCGCGTCGAGTCCGGCAACGTAGGCGCCGAGCCTGTCTGGATCGATGAAGTCGATCCCGCGGCGATCCGATCGGCCGGCCTTCATCGTCGAGGTATGGCTCGAGCATCGAGGCGGTGAAATTCTCGGCGACCCCGTCGAGCATCAACTTGACCGTGGTCGGCGAGAACCGACCGGTGACGCTCCCGCCTCTCGGTCAACTCTTCGATCTGCCCGGCGCCCCGATTCCGCTCCCACCACAAGCAACCGACGACCCGCGCCCGCAGCTTGCCGTTGGCCGCCGCCCAGCGGTATGCACCCTCAACGTCGCTCTACCACCGATGCGTCCTGCCATCCGGTGATCCCGAGATCGAGCATGTACCGCTGACCCGCTTCGAGCGCGGCGCGCCACTCTTCGTCGGTGGTCGGGGGCTGATGGCGCTGGACGAGAGCCATGGCCCCCTCATGGAGCGTTCCCGCCGGGGTGCCGTCTGGTCTTCGCTCGATCCGGCCATCGGGAGGATCGGGGGTGCCGCATCGTCCACACCGGCGATCTCGAGGGCGCGGCTGTTGACCCAGGCGCCATGGCCGTCTCGATTGGTGAGGAAGACGGGCCGGTAGGGGACGATCGCATCGAGATCCTCCCGCAGCGGGGTCCCACCGGGGAATGCCCCCATCGACCAACCGCCGCCCAGGATCCACTCCTTCTCCGGGTGTGACGGCGACATAGGCGGCGATCGCCTCGAGCTATTCGGAACGGGTCTCTATCCCCAACATGGCCAGCCCGAGCAGGTCCAGCCCGCGAGGTGACGGGATGGACAGTGGGCGTCCTGGAACCCGGGGAGTAGCAGACGGCCGCCGAGATCTACGACGTCTGTCCCGGGCCCGATGTGCTCGACGATCTCTCTGTCGCTGCCGACGGCGGTAATCCGGCCACCCTCGACCGCCACGGCCCGACCCCAGCTGCGCGCCGCGTCGGCGGTGAACACCGCACCGTTGACGAAGGCGAGGCTGGCGGCATGGCCGGGCAGTATGCCAAGGACTCGGATGTCTGGCGTCCGCCAACCCCCTGCCCGCTGCTCGGAGCCAAGCCCCCCCCCTGACGGCGAGCGAGCAAATCGACGCTTGCCTCCGTCTATGTCCGACCCCCCATGGGCAGCTTCTGGCATCCATTCGCCCCGATGGCCCACGTCGCCGAGCACCCCTTCGTGGTTGTCCGCGGCGAAGGCGCTTACGTGTTCGACGATGCCGGGCGCCGCTATCTCGATGGCACCGCTTCGCTGTGGTTCGCCAACATCGGGTACGGGCGGCCCGAAGTGGCCGAAGCCGTCGCCCGGCAGATGCAGCGCTCCACGCCTACCACACCTTCGTCGATTTCGTCACGCCTCCGGCGCTGCAGCTCGCCGACCGCATCGCCAGTGGCGCCGCTCCCATCGAGAGCAAGGTCTTTCTCACCAGTGGCGGCTCCGACGCGGTCGATACCGCCGCCAAGCTGGCCCGTCGCTACTTCCACGAGATCGGTGAGCCGCAGCGGACCGTGCTCCTCGCCCGGGAGTGGGCCTATCACGGGATGCACGCTTACGGCACCTCGCTGGGGGGGATGGAGCCGAACCGGCTCGGCTACGGCCCGCTGATCGAAGACGTGGTGCTGGTGGCGCACGATGATGCCGAGGCGGTGGAGAAGGCGATCGACCACGTCGGCCCGGAACGGGTCGCGGCTATCTTCTGCGAGCCGGTGATCGGCGCCGGCGGGGTCAGACCAGCGCCGGAGGGCTATCTCCCAGAGGTGCGCGACCTGGTGCGGCGAGCCGGCGCGCTCTTCATCGCCGATGAGGTGATCACCGGGTTCGGACGGTGTGGTGACTGGTTCGCCTCTAGTCGCTTCGATCTCGAGCCCGACATCATCACCTTTGCCAAGGGAGTCACCGCCGGATACCTCCCGCTCGGTGGGGTCATCGCCGCTCCCCGACATCGCCGCCCCCTTCTTCGAGCGTCCCGGGGTGATCTGGCGCCACGGCTACACCTACTCGGGCCATGCCACCTGCCTGCGTCGCCGCCCTGGTGGTGCTCGACATCCTCGAACGGGAGGGCGTCCTCGACCGCGCCCGGGAACTGGAGAGCGAACTAAAGACGGCGCTTGCCCCGCTGGCCGACCTGGACGCAGTAGACCACATCAGGGGAGGCGTTGGGGTCCTTGGCGCGGTGCAGCTCACCGCAGACGACCCGGCCAGGGCGGGAGCGACGGCATCGGCTTGCCGCGATGCCGGTGTCATCACCCGGGCAATGGGTGGTGGCGCCCTCCAGGTTTCCCCGCCACTGATCCTCACCACCGAGCAGGTCGACGAGCTCGCCGATGGCCTACGGCGAGGGATCGAGGCGTCCACAGCTCCGTGAGCACTGGAGACGGCACGGCAGGACCGCGACTGTCCACGGTGCCGTTCTGGATCGAGGACCATCCCCCTCCGTCAGGGCTCTCGTCCGACCTTCCCGCCAAGTGCGATGTGGTCGTGGTCGGCTCGGGCTACACCGGACTTTCTGCGGCTCGACGGCTGGTGCGATCGGGACGGGACGTGGTGATCCTCGATGCAGGAAACGTTGCCTCGGGTGCATCGAGCATCAACGCCGGGATGGTCAGCCCCGACGTCAAGCGCGGGGTCCGGGCCGTTGCCAAAGAGCGGGGTATGGACGTCGCCCGGGAGATGTGGAAGGCCACCGAGCGCGCCGTGGATCTGGTCGAGGAGATCGTCGCCAGCGAGGGCATCGACGCCGGGTGGCGGCGGGCGGGGATGGCAGGGCTGACCGAGCGGCCCGAGTTGCTGCCCGAGCTTCGAGATGAGGCTGCCTGGTTCGAGGCTGAAATGGGATATCCGACCGAAGTGGTGGGGCAGGACAGGATCCATGACGTGGTGGGGAGCGACCGGTTCGCCGCCGCCGTCAACGAGCCGGCCGGCGGTGGACTGCATCCGGCTCGATATGCCTTCGGGCTGGCCCAAGTCGTGGTGGCGGCGGGTGCGGTGCTCTGCGAGCAGACCCCGGCGCTCGAACTGACGCCGACCGGTTCGGGTGTGCGTGTCAGCACCCCGATGGCAAGATCGAAGCGAAGTCGGTGCTGGTGGCAACCAACGGGCTCACCGGTGACCTCGTCCCTTGGCTCCGCCGCAGAGTGGTGCCGGTTGGCAGCTACATCGCAGTGACCGAGCCACTGCCGGGCGGGCTGGCCGAGCGGCTCATCCCGGGCAACCGGATGCTCTGGACCATGGAGCGGCTGCTCACCTACTTCCGCCGCACCCCGGACGATCGTCTGCTGCTGGGTGGACGTCACGACCTTCGGACCGGAAGAGACCTCGCGGACAGCGCTGCCAAGCTCCGAAGGCGCATCGCCGCCATCTTCCCCGAGCTTGCCGACGTCGTCATCACGCACAGTTGGGGCGGCACGCTCGGCGCCACCTTCGACCTCCTCCCCCACATCGGCCGGATCGGCGAGGTGTGGTATGCCCTTGGGTACGGCGGCCATGGTGTGGCGCTGGCCACCTATTTGGGAGACGAGGTGGCGGGGAGGATCAGCGGCGAGACCCCCAGCCCGGGCTCCTTCGAGAAGCTGTTGCACCCGGCGAGGTGGTACTACCGGCGCCGCCCTTGGTTCCTCCCCGTGGCCGCCGGGTGGTATGGGGTGCTCGATCGGCTGGGAAGGTGAGCGGCTCGCCGTTGGCGAAGCCCCCACACCAACCGCAATACGCCGAGGAGTCCGCCAGCCTCGGTCAGCTGCTTCGCTTCTTCCTATGGCTGGGGGTGGTGGCGTTCGGGGGGCCGGTGGCGCACATCAGCGTGATGGAGCGGGAGGTGGTCGAGCGGCGCCGGTGGGTGACGCGGGAGCACTTTCTCGACCTCATCGGGGTGACCAATCTCCTCCCAGGCCCCAACTCGACCGAGATGACGATGCACGTTGGCTACGTGCAGCTGGGGGTACGGGGGGTTTGGGCGGCGGGGGCAGGGTTCATCGTCCCGGCCGCTCTCATAACCCTGGCGATCAGCTGGGCTTACGTCGAGTACGGAGCTCTGCCCGCCGTCCAGAACTTCCTCGTCGGGGTCTACGCGGTCGTTGTTGCTCTGGTTGCCGCTGCCCTGGTCAAGCTGGCGCGTCAGGCACTCGACCACCCGGTGGCCTGGGCGGTGGCGGTGACCGCATTGGTGGCGGTGCTGCTCGGTGGCAACGAGCTCGTCGTGCTGGCCGGTGGGGCGATCATCGGTCTCGCTTCCTTCTACCGGCCGGCCGCACCAGCTCTCCTCGTCCTGCCGTTGTGGTTGCAGGGCGCCTCGGCAGATGATCCACCGACGCTTGGAAGCCTTGGTCGCTGTTCCTCCGCTTCGGGGCCACCCTCTTCGGTAGTGGCTACCTGCTGGTCGCCTATCTCGACTCGGTCCTGGTCGACCAATTGGGATGGCTCGACCCCGACCAGTTGATCGCCTCCGTGGCCATCGGAGAGATCACTCCAGGACCGCTCTTCACCACCTCGACCGCCATCGGTTACCTGGTCCTGGGCGTGCCCGGCGCCGCCGTGGCCACAGTCGCCATGTTCCTACCCGCCTTCCTGATCGCCATGTTGGTGGGCCGCTTCATGCCGGCACTGGAGCAGGCGGCCTGGGCCAGGCCCGTTTTACGGGGCCTGGTGGCCGCCGTGGTCGGTGTGATGGCGGCGGTGACCATCCAACTGGGCCAGAGGGTGATCACCGGCTGGGCTCCCGCCGTCATCGGGCTCCTGGCATTGGCCCTGGTCCTCCGAACCCGGGTCAGCGGGTTGGTCCTCATCCCGATCGGTGGGATCGTCGGCTACCTTGCGGGGATGGCCGGCTGGGTCTGAGGTCACCAGGCGGTCGCAGTGGTTTGCCCGTCGCAGCGGCCACCCGGGAGGAGCTATGGCAGAGGAGCGGCAACGGGTCCGCATGGAGCGGTCGGCCAAGAGGGTCCGCATCTACCTCGGCGGCGTCGCCGTCGCCGACTCCACCGAGCCGTGGTTGGTTTGGGAGAAGCCGTTCTACCCGACCTATTACTTCCCGAAAGAGGATGTTCGCACCGACCTCCTCATCCCAAGCTCGACCACCGAACGGATGCCGAGCAGGGGTGACATCAGGTACTTGACCGTCAAGAACGGCGACGGCGAGGTGGTGGACGGCGCCTACCACCATCCCGAATCGCCGGTGGAGGCGCTTCGCGACCTGTACGCCTTTCGCTGGGATGCCATGGATTCGTGGTTCGAGGAGGACGTCGAAGTCCACACACACGCCAGAGACCCCTATACCCGGATCGACACTCTCCCCAGCTCACGTCACGTCGTGATCGAGGTCGACGGCGTGAAGGTCGCCGACAGCAACCACCCGACGCTGCTCTTCGAAACCGGTCTACCGGTGCGCTACTACCTCCCCAAGACCGACGTGCGGTTCGACCTGCTCACCCCCACCGATCGTCACACCCGGTGCCCCTACAAGGGGACCGCCAGCTACTGGTCCCTCACCGTCAACGGGGTGGAGTATTCGAACGCGGTGTGGAGCTATCCCTATCCCCTGCCCGAGAGCATGGGCGTGGCCGGGATGGTGTGCTTCTACAACGAGAAGGTGGATATGGAGATCGACGGTGTCGCCCAGGAGCGGCCCCGCTCCCCCTTCAGCTGAGTACCTCTACTGCCGAACCCTGGCCAGCAGCCGCAGCATCTCCAGGTACAACCAGACGATCGTCACCATCAAGCCGAACGCGGCGTACCAGTTCATGAAGCGGGGCATCCCCGCCGCGGTGCCCCGTTCGATCAGGTCGAAGTCGAGCAGCAGGTTGAAGGCGGCCACACCGATCACCACCAGGCTGAAGATGATCCCGATAGGGCCGGTGTCCCAGACGAAGGGGATGCTGACGTTGAAGAACGAGAGCATGATCGACACCAGGTAGAACAGAGCCACTCCGATCGTGGCGCCGATCACCCAGGACCGCATCCGCTGGGTCACCTTGATGGTGCGGGTGACGAAGAGGGTGAGCATCACCACGAACACCGCACCGGTCGCCAGCACGGCCTGGAGGACGATCCCCTCGAACTGGATCTCGTAGACGTGGGAGATGGCCCCGAGCAGGAAGCCCTCGACCGCGGGCGTAGAGCGGACCGAGCACCGCCGCCAACTTGGGTATGAACGACGCCGCGATGGCGAGGGCGACGGCGCCGATCAGCGCGCCAAACAGCAAGCCCGGGTTCTGCATCCCCTCGAACTCGTCCACCGAGCGCCACCCGAAACACTCCCGCACCCATGAGGATCACCAGGAGGACGAACGTGGCCCGGGTGGTACCGCCAATCGACATGCCACCTTCGGTCACCGGAACGGTGGGCGCAGGAGGCGCCGAGGTGGTCATTGCAGTGTCGGCGGTGGCTGTCGCCGAACCCGCACCGTTGTTGATGGTGGGAGTCGGCGCGAATTGACGCTGCAGGACCGGGTTGGGCATGCGACGCGACCTCTCGTGGGGAAGCCGGAATTCCACCGGAGGTCGCTCACAGCTGAGCGTGGAGCCGGGTCCAGGTGTCGGCCAGGTCCTCCGGGATCACCCGGGTGCCGCCCACGACGCTCATGAAATTGGTGTCGCCCGCCCATCGGGGAACCAGGTGGAGGTGGAGGTGGCCGGGCACCCCTGCGCCGCCACGCGCCCCAGATTGGCGCCGATGTTGAAGCCGTCGGGATTGAGGCGCGGCGGTAAGCTCTTCACCGAGTGCGAGCAGCGACCACATCTCGGAGCGCTCGTCATCATCGAGATCGCCAGGCCCGGCGACGTGCCGGTAGGGGCCAACCATGAGATGCCCGCTGGCGTACGGGTAGCGGTTGAGCACCGCGAAGGCATGGTCGCCCCGCCGGATGATGAGCCCCTCCTCGTCGTCTTGCCCGGGCAGACGGCAGAAGATGCATCCTCGCCTCCCCTGCCCGAGACCCTGCACATACTGCGATCGCCAGCCTGCCCACAGGATGTCGAGCTCAGCCATCGGCGGTTCCGCCGGACTCCGGGTCAACATTGGGGCCAAGCGCCTCTTCGATGAGACGCTGCTTCAAGGCCCATAGCTTCGGTGTGAGAGACACGTGGTAGATGTGCGGGTTGACCAGACGGCGCACCCCGGGGTCGAGCCGCTCCAGGTCGCGTAGGCGGCGCTCCTGTAGTACCTCGATCGGCGGCAGGTCACCGACCAGGTCGCCCTCAACCAGAACATCGGTCAGCAGCGGCTCCACCTCGGACACCCTTCCGGCTTCGAGCACCCGCCGCAGCTCGTGCCGGGTCGGGTGGTGCAACTCGAGCCGTCCGCCCGCAGTCACTTCCTCGTCCTCGGTGGCCATCAGGTCGGCAGTCGCCCTCCCCCGTTCGTCATAGACACGCCACACCGACTTGCGGCCCGGGTTAGGCACCTTCTCTGCGGTCTCCGAGATCTTGATGGCCGGCACCCAGCCCCCGTCGTGGTGCAGCGCCACCAACTTGTACACGCCGTCCTGCACGGCGTCACCCTGCGACGTGATCAGGTTGGAGCCGACGCCGTAAGTGAGCCGGCCAATCACGCCATCGGCATCCATCCCGTAGCGGGGCGCCTCGTCCTCGATCTGACGGAGGATCTGCCAGATGGAGAGCTCGTCGAGGCCGCTGGAGAGGACTATCGAGGCGTCGGGGAACCCGGCTTTGTCGAGCATCTCGGCGGAGCGGATCGCAAGGTAGGCGAGGTCGCCCGAGTCGAGCCTGATCCCGAGCGGCTCGTGGCCCCGAGCCCTCAGCTCTTCGAACACGGTGATGGCGTTGGGAACGCCCGACTCGAGGGTGTCGACAGTGTCGACGAGGAGGACGGTGTCATCGGGATAAACCTCGGCGAAGGCCCGGAACGCCTCGAGCTCACCCCTCCCCATGGCGAGGTACACCTGTACGAGGGAGTGGGCGTGAGTACCCTTCGGGGCGAAACCGAGGGAAACGGCCACACCCACGTTCGAGGTGGAGACGGCACCCCCGACCAGAGCGGCCCTGGCCCCGGCGTTGGCGGCGCGCTCGGGACCTCGTCGCAAGCCGAACTCGATCACCGGGCGTCCGCGCCCGGCGTCCACGACGCGTGATGCCTTGGTGGCAACCAGCGTCGGGTAGTTGAGATGGTTGAGCAGCGATGTCTCCACGATCTGGGCCATCGCCAAGGGGCCCTCCACCACCGCCTGCGGCACGTCGATGTGGATCACCCTCCCCTCGGGGATCGCCCGCAGCGTCAGCGACTCGAACCCCCCCTGGCGACCGAGCCAGGAAAGGAAGTCCTCGCCGAACAGGGGGTTTCCCGGTGACCCCGGAGATCGAGCGCAGAGCATCGAGATCCTCGTTGGTCACCCGCGTGGTCTGCATCCACTCCACCAGCCACTCCAAGCCGGCGGCGATGCAGTAGCCGGCCTGGTGGTTTCCGTAGTCGGGGTACTTCCTGAAGAACTGATCGAACTGCGCCCGCTGATCCTGGAGGCCCATACGGAGATAGACCTGGGCCATCGTCAACTGGTAGAGGTCGGTGAAGAGGATCCCGCCGAGAAGATGCCGGGGAGTCATGAAGCGGGCGAAGCGTACCGCGCCATGGTTGGAGGACGGCGGACGGCGACGATCCGTTCTGACGTGGCTGAACAACCGGATAGGTACATCAGTCACGCCAGAACGACTGCTGGCTACGCCACCGTCACCCCGGCGGAGCGCATTTTCTCGGTGGCGCGGTCGCCATCGCCCTCTTTGAGGTCCACCGGCCGGGTCGCCTCGAGCAGCACGGTGGTGGGGAGACCGAGCTCGGCGGAATCGATGGCGGTTTCCTTGACGCAGTAGTCGAGCGCCAGACCGACCACCACCACCCGAGTGATGCCCCTCGCCTCGAGAAGGTCGGCCATCTCGGTGTTGGTCTCGTGGCCGCTCTCCGGGTGCCGGACGGTGAAACCCGAATAGCCGTCTTCACCGCCGGTGCCCTTCTTGACCGACGTTCCGGTGACTCTCAGTCCATCGACGAACTCGGCTCCCCAGGTGTCGCCGACGGTGTGCACCGGCCAGATGCCCCCGTCCTTCTCGAAGTGAGGGGTCACCGGCGGGTGCCAGTCCTGGGTGTAGACCACGAGGGCATCGGCCGCCTCGGCCTTCTCTATCTCCCGGTTGACGGCGTGGACCACGTCTTCGCCACCGCCGACGTAGAGGCTGCCATCGGGATGGGCGAAGTCGTTCTGCATGTCAACGACAAGCAGCGCGGTGGACGCGTCGTACTCGGTCTCGTTCATTCTTCGTAGAGGGGCAGCTGGTCCACAGCCTCGGCGGCGACGGCGAGACGGACCTCGCGCTCGGTGAGAACCTCCACCCATTCGGTCGGGATTAGACGGCGCTCTCTGCTGACTAACCCGTGCTCGACGACGATATGGGTCATCCGCTCGGTATTGCCATCCACGATGACCTCGTGGACCCTCCCCAGATGAGAGCCGTCGACACCGAGCACTGGTGATCCCACCTCGACCGCCACCGTGCCCTCGGGGATGTTCTGCTTGTCACGGCGAGGTGCTCCGCCCTCAGCAGGCATCACAACGGAGTCCGGTCCGCCGCCCATCGGCGTGATCCAGATCACCGAGTCGCCAGGGAGCTGGCCGCGGGCGCGGGTTTCCTCGTCAACCGTCACGTAACTGGTCTCAACGAAGTGGGAAAGGCTGTCAACCGTCCAACGCTGCTCCAGGACCACGGCACCCTCGTCGGTGCTGACCACGGCGTCGACGGGAACCACGCGGTCCTCCTTGAAGAAGAACCCCTTGTGCACGACAAGGTCGGTGACCTGGGCGGTGACCGGATCGATCACGATCCGGTCGATACGGCCAACTTGCGTCCCATCCCAGAGGAACACATCCATTCCGGCCTTGAACTGCATGTTTCTCCTAGGTCTATCCGGCCAAGGTACCCGAACCGGCCCGCCAATACCCCCCGACACGTATTCAGCTACCCGCCTCCGGAGCCGATATACGCCAACGGTCAGGGATGTTCCCGGGGGTCAGGGATATGAGGAGTTGATGGATTCTCTCTTGTCGTGGGCGATCGCGGGTTGCGGCGTCCTTATCGGTGTCATGCTCGCGCTGGTGATCGGCGGCCCGATCGGGTGGGTGATCGGGGCGGGTGCCGCCTTGGCAATAATCGTCGTAGGTGCGCGAACGCGTCGTCGTCGCACGGACGAGGTGCTCAAGGAGCGGCTTCGGCGCTCCGTTTGAGCAATAGCCTGCGAGGTCGTGACTACACCCAGCGGGCTAGCTATCAGACCAGGCAGGCCCGATGATGCATATCAGATCGCGGGGGTCAATGTCAGGTCATGGCGGTTGGCATATCGCGGCTTCTTCCCGGACGAGTGGCTCGATCGCCTGACGGTGGAGGACCGGTTGCCGTTATGGGAACGGCATCTGGCCGATGACGACAGCGCCACGCTCGTCGCCGAAATCGATGGAATCGTTCTCGGATTCGCCCTACTCGGCCCCGATCGTGACGACCGATCGAAGGGTGAGGTACGCGCCATCTACCTCGACCCTTTGGCATGGCGGCGTGGAATCGGGCGGGCTCTGATGCTCTCGTCGGAGGAGATGCTCAGCGAGCGCTTTGCCACAGCGAACCTCTGGGTGCTCGATCAGAACGCGAGAGCGCGTCGCTTCTACGAAGCGGTCGGATGGACCGGGGACGGCGCCTCCAAGAAGATGGTCATCTTCGGGCGCGATGCGACCGAGGTCCGCTACAGCAAAGTCCTGGCGTCTGGTTCCTCGGACGAAAGCTCCAACCGATAGGACTCGACCAGTTCCACCAGTTCGCCAGGTTTGCTGAGCGCGGGGAGATGACCGCTATCGATCACGTCAGGGGTGATCCCGAGCCGGTCGCGCGAGAGCCGGCGCACCATATCCAGCGGGAACAACCGGTCCTTTCGCCCCGCCACCACCCGGGTCGGCACGGCCGGCCACCTATCCGCCGGCCACGGCTGCTCGAATGGGCTCCCCGACTGATATCTCTCCCCGCGGGCGAATGCCTCGGCGACCACCGGTTCGGGCACGTCGTGGAAGTACGTCGTCCGAACGTCGAATGGCGCGTCGGGGTCACGGCCTTCTTGAACGTCGAAGGCGCGCCTCGCCGCCTCCTGGTCGCTCGCCACCCACCACTCGCCGGGGTGCTTACCCGGGAGCGGGATCATGGGGGCGACCAGGACGATCAGGTCGACGGGGACCAGATCGCACACCAGCGGCACGGTGAACGCCCCCATCGACTGCGCCACCACTATCACTCCCGACCACTCGGCCACGGCGCGTGCCACCGCGCAGGCGTACTCGGGGAACCCGGCCGAATCGCTGTCGGAGGGAAGGTCGGGGGCAACCACGGAGTGACCGCGCTCCTCCAGCAAAGGGACGACCCGGTGCCAGTACCAGGAGTCCGAGGATGCGCCGTGGATCAGGACGTAGGTGGCCATACATCTCCATGTCGTGTTCCAGTAAATGACGTCATCTCGGCGAAGTTCTCATCGGTCTGGTCGGCGTCTAGGGTGCCGGTCGTGGTGAGCCCTCCACCAGAAGTCGAGGCTTTCCTGGCTGCGCTGTCGGACGACAGACGCACCGCTCTCCTCGCGTTCCGCGATGACATCGCCGAGGCCGCGCCCGATGCGGTGGAATCGGTCAGCTACGGGGTGCCCGCTTTCAAGTACCGGGGGCGGCCTCTCGTCTCCTACGGGTCGAGTAAGACGCATTGCTCGTTCTACGTTCAAAGTCCGGCTGTCATGGAAGCGCACCGAGACGACCTCGAGGGATACGACACAGCCAAAGGCACCGTCCATTTCACCCCGGAAGCGCCACTCCCCTCCCTACTGGTGCAGAAGTTGGTCACGGCCCGTATCGCCGAGACCGACGCCGCGGCCAAGTAGACCGCGGGTTTGCACACCACCCGACCGGGGTAGCACCGGATCCCGCCATTGAAGGCACCGCAGAAACGGGAGGGATCGTGGACGACGCCCAAGTCGAAGAATTGCTCTACCAAGCGCTGGAGACCGAACTGGGAGGGGTGCAGGTCTACAACACTGCGATCAGGTGCGCAGTGAACGACGGCCTGCGCGAGGAGTGGCAGAAGTACCTCAGCGAGACGGAGAACCACGTCCGCATCGTGAGCACGGTCTTCGAAGAGTTGGACCTCGACCCGGAGAAGGAGACACCAGGTCGGGAAGTTGTTCGCTTCAAGGGCCAATCACTCATCAAGTCGATGGAGATGGCACTCGCCGCCGGCAACCCGGACGCAGCGCAGTTGGTCGCCGCCGAGGCGGTAGTTGACGCCGAGATAAAGGACCACGCCAACTGGGAACTAATCGGCCGCGTCGCCGAGAAGGCGACAGGAAAGATCGCCTCGGTGCTGCAAGAAGCCTACGAGCAGGTTGAAGAAGAAGAGGACCACCACCTCTATCACACCCAGGGCTGGACTCGGGAACTGTGGATCGAGTCACTTGGGATGCCAGCGGTGCTTCCGCCCCCCGAGGAGCAGAAGACCGTCAGTACCGCCATCGGTCAAGCCCGCGCCGAGCAGTCCCGCGAGGAACTTATCGGGAAGAAGCCCAAGGAGTAGCCGGGGCCGCCGGCGAAACGGCAGCGTGCCCGGGGTGGGATTCGAACCCACACGCTCGGAGAGCAGAGCTGTTTAAGAGCCCCTCGTCTACCAATTCCGACACCCGGGCGGTGGGTCGAGGGTAAACCGGTCAGTCGAGCAGAGAGAGCGCGATGGCATCGAGCATGTCGCTCTCGGAGACGTGGTATCCAGCGAGGCCGAAGTGGCGCAGCACGGCTTCGGCGCAAATGGCACCGCCGAGGATCACTGGTGCCCTCCCCGGATCGAGCGCCGGAAAGGTCGAAGCCGTCTTCTCGATGCTGAGTTGCGATAGCTCTTCGATCAGCCGGGTCACATTGGCCATGGTCAGGTCGCTCCCATGGACGACCTGGGGGTCGTAGGCGGCGAGCCGCATCGTCATGGCTGAAAGCGAGGTGATCGTCCCGGCAACGCCGATGGTCAGTTCAGGCGCTCCTGGCAAAACGACTCCGGCCAGCGCGCCCTCCACCAGCTTTCTTCCGGCTTCGACCTGATGCGGCGGGGCGGGACGATCAGGGACGGCGCGCTCTGTCACCCGGACCGAACCGATGTCGATACTGCGTGCCATATCCGGGCCATCCGAGCCGAAGACGAGCTCGGTACTGCCTCCGCCGATGTCCACGACGAGTGCCGATGTTGCACTCGACCCGAGCGTGGCACCTTTGAAGGCGAGAGTGGCCTCCTCGTTGCCCGGAATCAGCTCGGGACGGTGGCCTAGCGCAGCTTCTGCCCGGTCGAAGAACTCTTCGCGGTTGATCGCGTCGCGGCTGGCGGAGGTAGCGACCACTCGGACGCGCTCCGGTCCAAGGGCGGCAATCCGTTCCCCGAAGCCGGCGAGTGTCTCGATGGTGCGGCGCATGGGCTCCTCGCCCAACCGCCGCTCCCGGTCGACGCCTTGTCCCAACCGGGTGACAACCGAGTACCGCTCCACCTCCTCGAGCCCTTCGTCGATCTCGTCGGCGATGAAGAGCCTCATCGAGTTGGTTCCAATGTCAACGGCTGCGACCCGCATTGGACAGCGACGCTACCCGACGGTCAGCGAGGTTCGACCCACTCCGGATTGCGCACCGCCCCTCCTGGCGCCTCGACCACGCAAGGAATCGGGCAATCGAGCGGCTCGATCTCCAAAGCAGTCATCTCGCCGACCGGGTTCTCGTTTCCCGCGGCCTCGTCGGCGTAATGGGCGTGGAGGCACTTGACCGAGGACGACCCGCCAACACCTCCGCTGGGGCGGTGGAGGGCGTCGTCGGGCACGAGAGCATCACGTTCGGCTGCGTAACGAGAATGCGCCGCAGCGAGACGCTCGCCGAATACGGCATCATCGCCGGCCAGTCGGTCCATCTCCTTGACACCGCCCGCCGCCTCGAGGCGGCCGATTCTGCGGACAGCCAGCGGGCAGCTCAACCAGTACCTGGTGGGAAACGGGGTGCCGTCGTCGAGCAGCGGCGGGACTTCGACCACAACCGGCAACCCGAGATGGCACCGCCCCAGAACCGTGACCTCCGAGCGAAGGGGGCGACCCACCTGGGCGGCCACCACGGCCGCCTCGTCGATCACGACCCGGTGCTGGAAGCCAGGTCGGCGCCGGTTACGAAGTCCCACACATCCTCGTACCAGGCCCGATCGGCAGTTGGCTCCGCTGGGCCTTCCTTCTTGCCGGAAGCGGTGTCGGCTTCGTCACCGTCAGGATCTACCACCCGGAACGCAACCTCACCTGGGTCGACATAGCCGAGGGTCTCCCGGGCGATTCGCTCCACCTCGGTCGGAGTCTGCAACGCCTCTGCCTTCGCTTCGAGAATCCGGTTCTCACGGCGGAGGGCGGTGAGTTGGTCCTCGGCCGTCTCCACCTGCTCGTATTGCGCCACGATCTGCCGCACCGGCACCACGTTGGTCAGGACCACGGCCAAACCCACCACGAGCAGGACCGACACCACCACGGCGAGCCGAGTGGCCAGCCTCATGGTCGCCTCCGAAACGCCCCCCACCCGGCGTAGCGAGCAGCGGGACCGAGTGATTCTTCGATCCGGAGTAGTTGGTTGTACTTGGCGGTCCGCTCCCCGCGCGCCGGTGCACCCGACTTGATCTGACCGGCGTTGGTCGCCACCGCCAAGTGAGCGATGAACGAGTCCTCGGTCTCCCCCGATCGGTGGCTAACCATGCATCGGTATGAGGCTCGCTCCGCCATCGCCATGGTGTGGAGGGTCTCGCTGAGCGTCCCGATCTGGTTGACCTTGACCAGGACCGCGTTGGCCACTCCCTCCTGGATGCCGCGGCGGACTATTTCCTCGTTGGTCACGAAGAGGTCGTCACCGACGAGTTGGACCTCGCCGCCAATTCGTTCGGTGAGCAGCCGCCAACCCTCCCAATCACCCTCGGCGAGCCCGTCCTCGAGTGAGACCACGGGCAGGTCGGCGGTGATGCCCTCCCAGAGAGCCACCAGCCCGGCGCTATCGAGGTCTTCCCCTTCGAGGTGGTACTTGCCGTCGGTCTCGAACTCGGAGGCG
The DNA here is from genome assembly GCA_963758695.1 of uncultured Actinomycetes bacterium. Taxonomy (GTDB): domain Bacteria; phylum Actinomycetota; class Acidimicrobiia; order Spongiisociales; family DATADW01; genus DATADW01. The sequence goes on along the minus strand of CAVWWM010000029.1, from coordinate 304,377 downwards.
GCGGCGTCGACGGCGAGTCCTACCTCCTCCCCCACCTGGTACCCGGCAGCCTCGACCGCGTCGACCATCACCTGGAGCGCCTCCCGGCTATCCGAGAGATCGGGGGCGAAACCTCCCTCGTCGCCGACGTTGGTGGGGAGGCCCTTGCCGGCGAGGATCTTGGCGAGAGAGTGGTAGATCTCGGTGCCGGCGCGCAGCGCCTCGCGATACGAGGGTGCGCCACCCGGCACCACCATGAACTCCTGGATGTCGATCGAGTTGGCGGCGTGGGCACCGCCGTTGATCACGTTGAAGCAGGGAACGGGAAGTACGCGGGCCGCCGGCCCACCGAGGTACCGGTAGAGGGGAAGACCGACGGAGGAGGCGGCGGCTCGGGCGACCGCCAACGAGACCCCGAGGATGGCATTGGCACCGAGAGCCTGTTTGTTCGGCGTCCCGTCGAGGTCGAGCATCCTCTGGTCGACGTCCTCCTGGCGGATGGCATCCGTACCGAGCAGTGCCGGGGTGATCGTGTCGCGGATATGCCCGAGGGCGCGCTGCACACCCTTGCCCCCGAACCGGGCCTCGTCATCACGCAGTTCGATCGCTTCTCGAGTCCCGGTGGAGGCGCCCGACGGAACTGCCGCCCTACCGAAACCGCCACCGGCGAGGAACACCTCGACCTCGACTGTAGGGTTGCCCCTGGAGTCGAGGATCTCACGGGCGTTGACCGAAGAGATGGCGGATTCGACGGGAAACTCCTGGTAGATCGGTGCCAGAAACTACCACGGGGACTTCTGAGCCCCGACGATGATCGGCTCTGCTCGGCAGCTCTCGCCCCGTCATTTCCCTTCGGGCAAGTGCCGCCGAGGCGTTGTTCAGCTTCCTCGAAGGGCAAGCAGGTCGGCGGCGCGCACCATGTCCTCGGGCCATGTGACCTTGATGTTGTCGGGATCGCCGGGCACGGTTCTCACCACCAGATCGGAGAACCTCTCCATCGTGGCGGCGGTGTCGGTTGCCTCGACGCCGGCGGTGGCCGCGGCTCGGAAAGCCTCGAGCAGGGTGCGGGCGAAGAATCCCTGTGGGGTCTGAACGCTCACCACCTCTCCCTCGACGGGAACGAGATCGCCGTCTTGTCTGGCCAGCAGTGGAGGGGCGGCGGTCGCCGGGACCGCACCACCGCTCCGCCGCGCCTCGGCGATCACCCGGGCGACGACGTCCTCGGACAACAGGGGACGGGCGCCGTCGTGCAACAACACCAGGTCGATCCGACCGTCGTCGATTCGGTCTGCCAGCGCTTCCAAAGCGGCGAGCTCGCTGCGGAATCGGGTTTCGCCACCCTGGACGATCTCCACCTGGACCGCCCCTGCCGCATCGATCGCCTTTGCCTCCTCTCCAGGGCGGACAACGACCATGACGTGATCGGACTGATCAGAAACGGCCGCAATCGACCAGAAGAGAAGGGGACGCCCCGCCAGCTCGAGATAGACCTTGTTCTCAGCCGCCGCCACCCGATTACCACCTCCGGCGGCGAGGACAACGGCGCAGGTGTCACCCAAGGGGTCGGTCTCGCTGGCAGGCAGAGGAATCGGGCGGCACAATCCCGCGGGTGATCTCTGGGGTATTGGTCGTGGCCGGCGTGCCGCCATTCACGGCACCGGCGCTGCCCGATGGAACAACCCTCGTCGTCTTCTCCGCACCGGAGATCGACCAGGCCGAGGTGGACCTGCTGTTGCAAGGGATCGGGGACACCGCAGACGCTGCCACTCTTGGATCGGCGCCTACCGAGACAGTAAAGCTGGTCGAGGGTGGGCGGGTGCTGGCCACCTTGGACCGTGAACAGCTGGTGGAGACTCGGCTCCCCCAGGTGGTGCGGTCCACCGCTCTGCCCGAGCCAGGGACACGGCTCGGTGACCCGGCGGCCTGGGTCGCACAGCGGGGCGGCAAGGTAAAGCTCATCAGCGTTCCCTGAGGCTCTCCTCGACTTTGGCCTGCTCCCACAACTCGTCGAGTTGTTCGAGCGAGCGCCCCGACAGGTTCCCCCCGAGCTCCTCCATCCGGCGGAACCGATTCTCGAACCTGGAGACTGCGCCGCGCAACGCCACCTCGCTATCGAGACCGAGGTGTCGAGCGAGGTTGACCAGCGTGAAGAAGAGGTCGCCGATCTCCCGCTCGGCCTCCTCGGGCTGGTCGATGACCTCGGAGAGCTCGGTCAACTCCTCGGTCAGCTTGGGGATGACCCCGTCAGGGCTTTCCCAGTCGAACCCCGCTGATGCGGCCCTCTTCTGCAACTTGGCGGCACGGGTCAGACCACCCATCGAAACGGGTACCCCGTCCATCAGGGAACGAGTGCCGGTCTTCTCGTCCGACTTGATCGCTTCCCAGTTGCGCAGCACCTCACCGGGCGTGCTCGCCTCGACATCGCCGAAGACGTGGGGGTGGCGGCGGACCAGCTTGCGCCGCAGACCCTCGGCGACGTCGTCGATAGTGAACGCCCCGGCTTCCTCCGCCATCACCGTATGGAACAGCACCTGGAGCAAGACGTCGCCCAACTCGTCCTCGACAGCGGAGTAGGCGACCCAGTCCGGCTCGCCACCTGGAGCCTCGACGGGAAGGGCGGAAACGGCATCAACCAATTCTGATGACTCCTCGAGGAGATGGGTGAGCAGAGATCGGTGTGTCTGCCCCCTGTCCCATGGGCACTCGCGCCGCAGACGGCGCATCACGGTCACCGCACCGACCAGACCAGATGGGGCCGGATCGAGGAACAGCGAGGTTCGGAGTCCGGCGTACCCGGGGTCGATCGTGGCGACAGTGGTGGTGACCGCCTGGGCGGCGGGCGTCCCGAGATCGATGAGCACCGTCGCCTCGGTGTCCTCGGGGAGCACCCTGTCGATGCGCGATATCACCTCTGACAGCAGCATCCGATCGGGGAGGTGCCCGATGATGGTGGGGTGGTCGAGCACGAGAGGATCGGGCAGACTTTGACCGTTGAGAACGATCAAACCGCGGTCGAGGGGGTCGTAGCCCACCGCAGCCAAAACGGCGTCGATGAAAGACTCGGCGGCGATCACCTCCATTCCGATGGCGCGCTCCTTCGCCAGCAGTCGCAGGGTTGCAACGGCGAATTCCCCCACCAGGGGGCTGCCGGGAACGGCATAGATCACGTTGCCGCGATCACCTGCCTCGAGCAACCGCTCGGCAACGGCGGCGTAGAGGTCGTCGGAGCACTCCGCCTCCTCGTAGAGGTCGTCACAGGTCTCCACCGGCCTCTGCTGCGCCAGCGTGGCGGCAGCGGGGTGGCGGAGAGTGCGCACGATCACCCGGTTGGCCGGGTCCGTGAGCCGGGCGAGCGTGGCCGACCCGACGCGTTCGAGATCGCCGGGCCCGAGCCCGACGACCGTGATCACGGGGTGGTGGTTGTCGGAGCGACCGTGGTGCCGGTCTGCTCTCCCACAGTCGAGCTAGGAGCTGGCGTCTCGCCTTCCTCACCACCGGGCGGGGTCACCTGTGGGGCCGGATCGGCCGACCAGGTTCCGAACTCCTCGTCGACCTCGACCTCGGCCGCCTGGACAACACGCTGCAGCCACTCTTCGAACAGTGTGCCACCCAGTTCCGTGCGGATCTGGGTCTCGATGTCGGCACGCACATCCTCCAGAGGCGGAACCTCGGAGAGCTCGTTGCGCTCGTCCACCCGGATGACGTGGTAGCCGAAGTCGGTCTGGACCGGTTCGGTCAACTCGCCGATCTCGGCGCTTGCAGCCGCTTCGGCGAAGGGGAGGACGTAGCTGCTCGCCGGCTGACACCCGAGGTCGCCCGAGTTCTCAGCGGCACCTGGGTCGGTGGATACGTCAGCGGCCACTTCCTCGAAGTCCTCTCCGTCCTCGATGCGCTGGATGGCCTCATTGGCCTCTTCCTCGCTGGCGACCAGGAGATGGTGGGCGCAGACCTCGATGGCGCCGAGTTCGCGCATCCGGTAGGCGGCCACGATGTCGGCCTCGGCAACTTCCTCACCTTCCTGGAGTTGCTCGAGCACCTGGTCACGCAGCACCTGGAGGCGGGCGATCTCGATGGCGCGCTCCTCGGGGATGCTCTGGGCGGTGAGCACCTCTTCGAGCGTCTGACCGCTGGCCTCTATCTCCCCCTCGATCTCATCGAGCTTGGCCTCGGCGGCGTCGTCGTCCGGGGTTACGTCGAACTCCTCTTCGGCTGCCTGGAGAGCGATCACCTCGACGATGGCGGTGGTGAGGTCGGCGGCGAAGGCGTCGGGCGGGACCTCCTCACCCTCGCTTATCCGCATCGCCTCGACTTCGTCCACGGTGATCGGCTCACCATTGACCGTTGCAGCCTCACCGGTCGATCCCGTTGCAGGCGACCAACAGGACGGCCGCGGTCGAAAGATACCGAAATCAACTTGAACACAGGACGGTCACCTCTCGCCAAGGGGAACCCGAGCATTCTAGGGGAATCGGGGAATCACGTTTCCAACGGCTCGAGTGTGTGGCGCTCACCGACCGCCCTGGCGGCGACGGCGACCGCCAACCCGGCGACGGGGGCGACCAGCAACCCCCAGCGAAGACTGCCGGTTGCCTCGGCGAGCGCCCCGATCGTAAGAGGACCGACCATGAACCCGATCCGGGCGAGGAGCGAGGTGCCGGCGATTCCCACGCCCTCCCCCAGTCCGGGCACTTCACTCCCGGCGGCGAACATGGCCGGGAACAAGGCGGCGAGCCCGATGCCGGCCACGGCGAAACCGACCATCACCCCCCAAACGGTGGGCAGGGCGAGAGCGGTCAGAAACCCGGCGACACCGAGCAGGCTCCCCACTCGGACCACCGCCACCCGACCGAAGCGGTGGACGACGCGGTCGGCCACCATCCGCCCGACCAGCATGGCGCCGGCGAAGACCGTGTAGCCAAGCCCGGCGACGGCGGCACTGGCACCGACAGTCCCGTCCAGATACACCGCCCCCCAATCGCCGGGTGCCCCCTCGATTATCCCGGTGCCAAGTGCCACCACCGCCAGGGTTCCCAGCCCGCGCAAACGGGGACGGGCACCGGGGACGACGGCACCCGCCGGATCGTCGGCGAGAAACGACGCCACCGACACCCAGAGCGCCACCACGACCAGTACGGCAAGCACCGCCATCTGGACCTGGAGCGGCAGTGCCAGCGCCACCGCCAGACTTCCCGAACAATGCGCCGGTCATGGCGCCGACGCTCCAGGCGGCGTGGAACCTGTTGACTATGGGCCGGGGGTAGAGCCTCTGGACTCGCATCCCGTGGGCGTTCATGGCGATGTCGGTCACGGCGTCGGCAAACCCGACAAGCGCGAGGGCGATAGCGAGCACGGCGCCGCTCGGGGCGATCCCCAACGGGAACAGGGCGAGACCGAGGAGCGTACCCGGCGACCGAGGGTCGCCCGGCGGCTCCCCAGCCGGGAGACGATCGGCCCGGCAGCCAGGCTGCCGATGAGGCCCCCGAACCCGACACCGGTGAGGGCGGCTCCCAGCCCGGCGTCGCTCAGCCCGAGGCGTTGCTGGATCTCCGGGAGCCGAGGCAGAAAGGTGGCTATCCCCAGGCCGTTGATCAGGAAGACCGCGCCGACCGCCAACCGGGCCCGTTTTTCCATCACTCCTCCGCGGCGGGTTGCAGCCGGGGCCACATCGGCGGCGAGAAAGTCGATCAACCCGGTGACCAGCGGCACCGGAGCCGGTATGAACATGGCGCTGTCGGCCGGCCGAAGCACCGCCCTCGGCGAGAGCCGTTGCAGCCGGACCTCCTGCGACGTCGTGAGGTCGACCGGGGCCAGTCCGAACCTCGTGCCGCAACTGGACCACCTCGGTGATCCCCACCCGGAGCGCCTCGACCCTGAGCTTCGCCACGTCGAGCAACTGGAGCGCCGCCTCGGGCGGCGGCCCGTATCGGTCCTGCCACTCGACGGCGACATCGTCCACGGCGGCCCCGTGTCGGCCTCGGCCAGACGGCGGTAGGCCTCCAGCCGGGCCTCGTCGTCACCCGACGTACTCGGGCGGGCAGATGGGCCACCACCGGCAGCTCGATCCGAACCTCGGACGGCTCGGGTGGCGCCTCCTCCCTCCCCTCCATCTGGCGTATCGCATCGGCCACCATCTCGGCGTAGAGATCGAAGCCGACCGCGGCGATCTGCCCCGATTGGATCTCGCCGAGGACCGAGCCGGCGCCCCGGATCTCGAGGTCGCGGAGCGCCAACTGGAACCCCGACCCGAGGTCGGTGGCCTCACCGATCGCCTCGAGCCGGCGGTGCGCCTCCTCGGTGATCGACTGGTCCGGCGGGTGGAACAGGTAGGCGTAGGCACGCTGGCTGGACCGGCCGACCCGTCCCCGCAGCTGATAGAGCTGGGCGAGGCCCGAGCAGGTCGGCCCGCTCCACGACGAGCGTGTTCACCTGGGGCAGATCGAGGCCCGGACTCGATGATGGTCGTGGCCACCAGCACGTCGGCCTCACGGTTCCAGAAGTCGAGCATCACCTGCTCGAGCTGCCCCTCCGACATCTGGCCGTGGGCCACCGCGTAGCGGGCGTCGGGGACCAGTTCACGGAGCCGAGCCACCGCACGTGTCGATCGACCGGACCCTGTTGTGGACATAGAAGACCTGGCCCTCGCGCAGCATCTCCCGCCGGATCGCCGCCGCCACCGCCTGCTCGTCGTAAGGCCCGACGTAGGTGAGGATGGGGTGCCGGTCCTCCGGCGGGGTCCGGATGTGGCTCACCTCGCGTATCCCGGTGAGCGCCATCTCCAGCGTGCGCGGGATGGGGGTGGCGGTGAGAGTGAGGACGTCCACCCCTACCCGGAGCTGTTTGATGGCGTCCTTGGCGTTGACCCCGAAACGCTGCTCCTCATCGACCACCAGCAGACCGAGATCCTTCCAGTGGATGTCATCGGAGAGCAAGCCGGTGGGTCCCGATCACCACGTCGACATCGCCCCGCCGGATCCCCGCGATGACCGCCTCGCTGCTGACGCTGGGTGAGGAACCGGGAGAGCACCTCCACCCTGACCGGGTAGGGAGCGAAGCGCTCGGAGAAGGTCTGGTGGTGCTGCTGGGCCAGGAGGGTGGTCGGGCACAGTACCGCCACCTGCTTGCCATCGAGCACCGCCTTGAAGGCGGCCCGGATCGCCACCTCGGTCTTGCCGTAGCCGACATCGCCGAAGACCAGCCGGTCCATGGGCCGGTCCTGTCCTCCATGTCCTCCTTGACCTCGGACGATGGCGGTCAGCTGGTCGGGCGTCTCCTCGTACGGGAAGGCGGACTCCATCTCGCGTTGCCAGGGCGCGTCCTCGCGGGTAGGCGTGCCCGACGGCGGCCGCCCGTGGCGCGGTGCAGCGCCACCACCTGTTCCGCCACCGCAGCCACCGCCCGCCGCACCCGGGCGCGCGTCTCCGCCCAGTCCTTGCCCCCCATGCGGGAAATCCGCGGCTCCTCGCCGCCGGTGTACTTGCGCACCGCGGCGAGTTGGTCGGTGGGGACATAGAGCCGGTCACCGGCGGCATAAGCCACCACCAGGTAGTCCCGCTCCACCCCGGCGATGCTCCGGGTCACCATCCCTCGAACCGGCCGATCCCGTGCCGGTGATGGACCACGTAGTCGCCCGGGGTGAGGTCCCGGTAGTCCGCCCCGGCCGCGTGCGCGGCGCGGCCGACGCGGCGGTGGGCGCGGCGTCTCCCCGGCGATCTCCTGCTCGCCGAGCACGGCGACGCCGGAGCCGGGGCAGGATGAACCCGCGGTGAATCCCCACCGGGAGCACCGCCGACTCGAGCCTTGTCGAGCGAGATCGGCGCGGCAGGGCGACGCCTTCCTCGGCCAGCACCCCGGCGACACGATCGGCTGCAGCCTTCGCCGTCCATGGCCACCACCACCGTGGTCCCGGCAGCCATCAAGCCGGTCGAGCCCGCGGGCCACCGACTCGGGGTCGCCCGGGACGTGGCGTCGAGTCCCCGCACCTCGATCCGCTCGTCGCCAGGACCGGCCGCCAGCGGTGGGCGCGGTCCAACAGGTCGCGGCCCTCCAGCGCCTGCGCCGAGATCGAGGTACAGGGCGGGATGCTCACCGGCCTGGGCGCGCCATGGCCCCAGGTAGGCGCCAGCGCCGCAGCCAGCTCCGCCTCCTCCTTGACCAGGTCGCGGCTGCGGTCCCCGCCCTCACCGGGTCGAAGACCACCAGCCGGCACCTGGCGGGCAGCTCGTCGAGAACGTGACCCGGCGGCGCCATCCACGGGAGCCACGACTCCATCCCGGCGAAAGACGAGCCCTTCGGCCAGGCGATCCCAGGTGGCGGCGGCCCACTGCTCGGTGGCGAGCAACGGCGCGCCTCGTCGCCACTTCGCCCTTCGGCGCGGAACTCGCGGGCCGGGTACGCGACCAGCGCGGGCGCAGGCTCGATCGATCGCTGACTGGCCACGGAGAACACCCGTGATCCAGCTCCACCTCGTCACCCCAGAACTCGAGTCCGCACCGGTTCCTCGCCCTGTGCGGGGAACACATCGATGATCCCACCCCGCACCGCCACCTCGCCGCGTGCCTCCACCCGATCGGTCCGGTGGTATCCGCCGCGGCCAAGCCACTGATCAGCCGGTCGAACCCCACTTCCTCGCCCGGCGCCGCCGTGACCGGGCTCGACCGGCGACGGGCTGACCCGCTGCGACACCGAGCGGGCCGATGCCACGACCACGGTCCCCGGCTCGCTCCGGCGGAGCAGGTGCCTGGCCATGGGCACGGCGGGCCATGGTCCCGACGTTCGGTGACACGTGCTCGAAAGGCAGCGTCTCCCACGCCGGGAGCAGCGCCACTCGCTCGACGAAAAGCCCGAGGTCCTCGGCAAGCTCCTCGGCATCGCGCTCGCTGGGAACGACGGCCAACACCGCCCAGTGGCCTTGGCGGCCAGACCTGCGAGAAGGATGGCGCGGGCATTGGGCGGCACCACCAACCGCCCGGTTTCGCCGGGAAGATCGTGGCGCCGCCACCGGTCGACCAGCGAAGCAAGCGGAGCAGGCACGGGCCCGCCAGATGGTAGGAGGCCTGCCTTAGACGGAAGACGGAAGACGGAAGATCGGAAGAGGTACTCAGTCCCCCCGCACCGGGGCTGGCAGGGGATCGACTCCCCCTCCCCGCGAGCGACGGGCGTCGAGTGATTGGCGCAGCTACGAGTCCCCCCCGCTGCCCGCTGAGCAGCGGGGGGCAGGCAGTCCTTACTCCGCGGTCTCCAGGGGGCGGCCGTCGAGAAAGTCGTCGATCATGTCGCTTGCCGCGGGCTCGTCACGTGCCACGTAGGCAACGCCGTTTTCCGGCGCGCTCGACCACCGGCAGGGAGACGGTGTCGGTCTCGCCGGCAAACCGCATCCCCACACCGGTCCGGAGCAGATCCCACAGCGAGAGGCCCTCGTCGGCGGTGAGGTTGGAGGACACGGCGGTGACTAGGCCGGGCGTGCGAACGAGGACAGCTGGCTGCCCACCTTGGCCAACACCTGGAGCATCACCTCGCGCTGACGCGACGTCCTCCCCGGGTCGCCGCCACCCTGAGAAACCCACTCTCCATCGCGCAGTTCCTCGTACTGTCGCGACCGGGCATAAGCGAGGGCGGTTGCGCCGTCCACGGTCTGCTTGCCCGCATCTATCTCGAGACCGGACTTGAGTCGCGAGCCGGGTACGGGATGTCGAGTTCGATCCCACCGACGGCATCGATGATCGATGCGAACCCGCCGAAGTCGACCTCGAGATAGTGGTGGACAGGAACACCTGTGGCGTCGACGACCGTCTCGGTGAGCAGCTCAGGACCGCCGAAGGCGTAGGCGGCGTTGATCCGGTTGGTGCCTTCACCGGGGATGTCGACCTTGAGGTCGCGCGGCAGGCTGAGCAGTTGCCGCCGCCCATCGGTGACATGGGCGAGGATGATCACGTCGGAGCGGGCGCCGCTGAAATCGCCGAAGTTCCCTTCGAGATCATCGGGGAGGTCCTCACGGGTGTCGGAACCGACGATCAGGTAGTTGGTGGGTCCCCCTGCGGCCGACAGCGTGTCCACAGGAACCCGATCCATGGCGAGTTGGTCGAGATAGACGTACCCGGCAGCGGCGAAGACGGCGAGTACCGCCAGGAACAGGAAGAAGAGCACCCACCCCCGGCCCCTCCGACGGCGGCGGCGCACCGGTTGCCGGGAGGGAGGTCGAGAAGGGTTGGTTTGCGGCTGGGTCAATGTATCCATGTGGCAACTCGATTGGGTCGAACCCGACTAGTGAGTGGTGACGGGGAATGAGACGGCGCCGAGGAGCGCCCGGTTCCCGGGGCGGGGGAGCCTAGCCGGAACCCACCGACCCGCCGGTCAGAGCCATGCCAGGCTCACAGATCCTGGGGGCGGGCATAGCTGCCTATTGCATGGGAGACGGGACGGTCGGGGGCGCCGTCCACCCACAGCAGCACCCGGGCGGACATCCGGGTCCGCCCTACCCGGTCGAGGTCGGCACGGGCCAAGAGGTCGGCCCCCGTGGCGGGCCGCAAGAACGAGATGGAGAGATCGGTGGTCACCGCCATCGGGGCGATCCCGATCACGGTGAAGACAGCGAACCAGATGGCTGTGTCGGCGAGGGTGAACTGCGTCGGGCCGCTGATGTATTCGCCCGGCCGGAGTTGAGCCAGGTTGTAGGTCCAGCGGGCCACTGCCCAACCATCACCAAGTTCCTCGCAGCGGATGCCGGACTCGGCGGCAGACGGATAGTCGGAATGGAAATAGGCGTTCACCTCGTCGGCGGTGAGCCCAATCGAACGGGTCATGCCGGTGCCGGCGTGGTCGGTAGCGGCCCGACGAGGCCCTGGCCGAGCGCCCACGTGTAGAGACGGCGCAACGTGTCCTCCGCCGGCGTATAGACCAGACCCAGGTCTCGGGTCGCCCTGGAGCCGTCATAGGCGTGGCCGTGGAGCATGGTGCGCGCCATCTCCGAACAGAACCTGGGGTGTCTGCCGATCATCCTCGAGACTGCTCCATAGGCGCCGGCACCGGCCAGCGCCACCCACCCGGGAAGGAAGCGAACCTTGGCGCGCCTTCCGGTCACCTCCCCGAGGAGGTCGAGCGCCTGCCGGATGTCGAGGGTGAAACCACTCAGGATGTAGCGCTGTCCCGGCGTGCCCTTCTCCTCGGCCAGCAGGTGGCCCGCGAGCGCAATCGTCGATGTCGACCATGCTCACCCTGGTGTCCACCAGGACGGGGAGCTTCCCATCGATCACCTGGAGGATGAGCTTGCCCGTGCCGCTGGCCCTGCCCGGCACCCTGGACGGAGGACGGGTTGACCGCCACCACCTCGACCGGGGTCCGCTCGGCGAACACCGCCTGTTCGGCCAGGTACTTGGACCTCTCGTAGTGGGAGAGGAAGCGTCCGCGGTGAGGTGAGCCCTCGTCTCCGACAGTGCCTCTCTCCTCGCCGATCGCCGCGGCCGACGAGGTGTACACCAGACGCCGAACGCCGGCGGCGGCGCACGCTCTGACGCACATTGCGAGAGCCGTCGATGTTGGCGGCGTCCATGGCTTCGGGGTCCGAGACACAGAACTGGTTGACACCGCCGACGTGGTACACCGCCTCGAACCCGGAGAAGGCTCGGACCAGCGAACGATGGTTGAGCATGTCCCCGTTCACTGCCACCGCCCCGGTTCTCTCGACGGACTCGGCCGACCCGATCGGAGCGAACCAGCGCCCCCACCTGGCGACCCGATTCGACCAGAAGCCGCAGGATCGGCGCCCCGACCACACCGGTGGCACCAGTCACCATGACGGGTCCCGGCGACGCGTCTCGCTCACGGCGTCCGGGTATCGACCGCGCGCACCACCGACCAGAAGCTGGCCACGTACTGCCACCCCGAGGCGATGGTCACGATCGCGGCCAGCCACATGACCCACTCGTCGAGATAGAGCCGGCCCAACGGCTCGGGAAGCCGGAGGATGGCGAGGAGGATGGCGAGGAACTGGATGCTCGCCTTGAGCTTTCCCCAGATGGAAGGCTTCACCATCGTCCCGCTCATCGCCGCCAGACCTCGCAGCGCCATCACCACGAACTCCCTGAGCACGATGATGAGCGTCACCCAGATCGATGCCCGGCCGACTGCGATCAGGGCGAGCAAGGATCCCGTGACGAGGAATTTGTCGGCGGTGGTGTCGAGGAATGCCCCGAGCACGGTGGTAATCCCCCAGCGCCTGGCGAAATAGCCATCGAGAAAGTCCGTCAGCGCCGCCACGAAGAACAGGACGGCGGCGATGCCGAAGCCGTTCTCGATCCGCTCGTTGGCGCTGATCAGCCACATGATGACCGGCACCAGGAGCACCCGGACCAACGCGAGCGCGTCGGGGATGGAGATTGGATCCTCCTGCCAGCTGGGGTTTCGATGATACCCCGGCACGATCGCTGGGCCATGTGGGTCACATGGCCATCAGGGGGGTCTCTGCCTATGCTCGCCGCGTGTTGAGCGGTCCATTCGCCCTGGCCGCGGCGGTGCTGGCCGTGGGTGGGGCGATGAAGTTGGTCCGTCCGGGTCCCGCCGCCGGTGCTCTGGCTGCGCTCCATGTCCCAGCTGCGCCGGCAACGGCGCGGTTGATGGGAGCGGCCGAGCTGATTGCCGGCTCGGCGGCACTTGTCGTCGGCGGTCGGGCGGCGGCGCTGGTCGTCGGCGGGTTCTATGTGGTCTTTGCCGGTTTCGTCGCCGCAGCGATGTCGGGCCGGGTCCAGGTGGCCTCGTGTGGCTGCTTCGGCCGGGAGGATGCGCCTCCCGGCATGACGCATCTGGTCATAGATCTCGTCGCCGCCGCGGTGTGCCTGACGGCGGCCATCGCCTCACCCCCGCCCGGGATCGCTCGACATCGTCGCCACGCAGCCGTGGGCCGGGATCCCATTCCTCGCCTTCCTCCTGATGGGGGTGGCGGGAGTGGTGATGGCGATGACGGAACTCCCCCGCCTCAATGCGGCCCGGGCTGGTCGGTGAGCGTCAGGCTGGTTGACGCGGGCAGCCGGTTCCTCGCCTCGAGGACCAGCAGGCGCGGCTTCCTCCGGAACGCCGCTCTAGTTGGCTCGGCCCTGGCAACCGCCCCGATGGCATATGCGCTCAGGCCGGTGACGGCGTATTCGGCAATCTGCAGCTGCTCTGGCTCGTCGTGCGACTGCTCGGCGCTGTGCTGCGACGGCTACACCGAGTTCTGCTGCACTCTCTACGGCTCCAACTCGTGCCCACCCGGAACGCTCGCCGCCGGGTGGTGGAAGGCCGACGTCTCCGGGTTCTGTGTCGAGGATGGCGTCGATCTGCCCCGGTACTACATCGACTGCAATGTGGACAACTGCGGCAGCTGCGGATGCGGTTCGTCGGGGTCGTGCGGGTCGGGTTGTGTCGGGTTGTGCGACTGCGGCTGTGGCGCCGGCATCCTGCGGCAACCGCAAGGCGTGCTGCGCCGCCTTCCGCTATGGCCAGTGCAACCAGGACGTCGCCTGCGTGGGCCCGATCGTGTGCCGGGTGGTGACTTGCACCCCACCATGGGAGATCGACGACTCGTGCACGACGACGGTCGCCACCGACAACAACACCCGCTTCCACGACCGGCCCTGCCTGCATGCTCCTCCCCCGCTTGATGGCACGTCCCGCGGTCGTCAACGGGAACACATGGCGGCTGCGCAACTCGCTGACCGATGGCGGCGCCAACCGGAAGTTCGAGTACGGGATAATCGGCGACCATCCGGTGATGGGCGACTGGACGGCTTCGGGGACCGCAACGCGCGGGAATCGTCCGGGGGACCCGATTTAGCCGTGTCTCCGATCACAGCCCTTGTTTGGCTGCTCCGCAGCGAACCGGGCGACGGCGAGCCGGACATCGTCTTCGAGTACGGCCGAATCGGGGACATCCCGGTGGTGGGCGACTGGACTTGGCGATGGGCCGAGATCTTCCCGGCGTGGTGCGCGGCGGATCGTGGATGCTGCGGACACAGCCTCGAGTCCGGACCACCCGACATCGAGTTCGAGTTACGGCGGGGGCGACGGAATACCCGTGGTGGGCGACTGGGATGACACCGGGGGCGACTCTCCCGGGCTTTATCGCGACGGTGAGTGGCTGCTGCGAGACTCGCTGATCGAGCGGGACCGCCGATCACATCTTCACCTTCGGCACCGCCGCCGGGATCCCGGTTGTCGGTGACTGGAACGGTGACGGGACCGACGGGATCGGGGTCTTCAACTCGGGATCATGGCGGTTGCGCCAGACCCCCACCGGGGGGGTGCCCAGATCACCTTCGATTTCGGGCCATCAGACGGAATCCCTTTGGTCTGGGGGGTTTCGTGATGGACACCGCACTGCTCACCCTCGTTGTGCTCGAGGCGGTGGTGATCGCCGTGCTCGGCGTCCTGGTGTTCGGCCTGTTGCGGAGCCACGCAGACATCCTGCGCAGCCTGCACCGACTGGGCGATAGCGAGGACGTCGGTGAGGCAGCGGTGCCGCTCCGGACCAGACCGGGGGTGCCGGCGCCCCGTGCCGAGGGCACCACCGCGGTCGACATCTCTGGCAATCGCCCCGGAGGCGGGGCGGTGAAGGTGGCCGTCGTCGGTGTCGAGCGCCAGACGCTGCTCGCTTTCCTCACCAGCGGCTGCGTTACCTGCGCCGGGTTCTGGAAGGCATTTGGCGAAGACAGGCGGATGCCCGCCGGGGTGCGATTGGTGGTCGTCACCAAGGGACCCGAGGCGGAGAGCGAGTCGACGGTGGCGGCGCTCGCCCCGACGGGTGTCACGATCGCCATGTCGAGCGACGCCTGGGATCACTACCGGGTCCCGGTGGCGCCCTACTTCATCCTGGTTGACGGGCCATCGGGGCGGGTCGCAGGTGAGGGTGCCGCCGCCACCTGGCGGCAGATGGTCTCGCTCCTCGAAAGGGCACAGGCCGATGGCTCGATGGCGAATGGGCCGGTTGCCGACCGGGAGACCCGAGACCTGCTCGCCGGCGGGATCGGACCTGGTCACCCCAGCCTCTATCCGACCGGGAATGACGACACGCCGGCGGATGCCACATGAACGAGATGAGCGTGATGCTTTTTGCGGGAGCGTCGCTGGTGGCCCTCATGGCAGGGCTCCGCTCGGCGTGGTCACCCTGAGGGGAATCGATGCTGGCCAGCATCCACCCGCTCGGTGAGCGGGCAAGACACAACCGATTCTGGGTAACCACCACCGCCTACATCGCCGGGTCGGTGGCGGGCGGCGCTGTCGCCGGGGGCATCGCCGGCGCCATGGGGGCTGCGCTTTGGGCGATCACCTCACCTAGTCCTGTGGTGGTGGCGTGGCTGGCCGTCGTCGTCTGTCTCTGCGGCCGCGCTGCTCGATGCATCGGGGAGACGTCTTCCCGGGGTGAGACGGCAGGTCGACGACGACTGGCTGCACCGCTACCGCGGCTGGGTCTATGGCGCCGGCTTCGGATTTCAACTGGGACTCGGTGTGGTGACGATCGTCACAACCGCCGCGGTCTACGCCACCTTTGTCTTGGCTGCTCTCACCGGGTCGGTGCGCAGCGGATCGTGGTCGGGGCGATATTCGGGGCAGCAAGGGCATCGACGCCTTCTCGCTTCGTCCCGGGTGAGCGACCCTGGCGGGCTGCGAGTGCTCCACCGCCGCCTGACCGCGGTCGCCCCATATGCCCGCATCGCCACCATTGGTCGCCCTCGCCGCCATCGCGCACTGATCGTGATTTGGTGACTGCGATGCAGATCGACTCCGAACGGATCCGGATCGACCTCCCCACGGGGTGGGAGGGAGAGGTGTACCGGACCACGCGCCGTGCCCCAGGCCGAAGGCACCAACCGCGCCGTCCTCCATGCCGCAACCTTCCCACTTCCCGTCGAGCGAGGCGACTACGGCGGCGGAGCCGTCGAGATGATGCGGCTCCGACGACATCTTCGTCTCTCTCTTCGAATTCGAGCCGGCCTCGGCGACCCAGACGCTCTTCGCCGCCGACCGCCCCGACCACCTGGACCCGGACGACTTCTCGACCTCGACGCTGCAGCGGCTGATCCCCGGGCAGAGCGGTGTTCAACGCTTCTTCTCGGAAGGGGGACCGCGCCTTCTGCCTGTATGTCGTGCTTGGCAGCCACGCATCCCGGAGGGCACTGGTCGAGGAGGTCAACCAGCTCCTGTCCACCCTCGAGGTGGAACGATGAGAGTGGCATTCGTGGGGGCGATGGTGGTGGCTGCGATGGTGGCGGCGCTGGCCGTGCCGCCCGCAGCAGGTCAGAGCGACCTCCCCAACACAGGCGGGGCCTTCAAGGATGACAACGGCGATTACCACGAGGCGGCTATCAACGCCATCGCCGCCGCTGGGATCACCGAGGGATGCGCCGAAGACCTCTACTGCCCCATGCTTTCGGTGACCAGGGCGCAGATGGCGAGTTTCCTGGCCCGCGCCTACCGATTGGGGACACGGGGAGGACGGGTGTTCAACGACGTGACCCCGGGGAGCACGCACGCCGGCGCCATCGCCGCCCTCGAGGAAGAAGGGATCACCGAGGGATGTACTCCCAGGCTCTTCTGCCCGGACGAACCGGTGACCCGCGCCCAAATGGCCAGCTTCCTGGCCCGGGCCGAGGGACTCGCCGGACGTCCCGGACGGGTGTTCGATGACGTGAGCCCGGGGAGCACGCATGCCCGTGCCATCGCGGCCATCGCCGCCGACGGGATCACCCAGGGTTGCACCGAGACGCTCTACTGCCCCGAGGACCCGGTGACCCGCGCCCAGATGGCGAGCTTCCTCGCCAGGGCGCTCGACCTCGATTTGATCTACCCCACGATCAGCCTGAGCGGCCGCTTCCGCGGAGGCTGCAAGGCAGATCGGACCCGGTGCACCGGGACCGAGCACTTTCCCTCCGGGCGGACATACGTGGTCCGCGAGGGCATCGTCCACGACCTCCCCTACCAGACCGGGGAGCGCTCGATCTTCATGTCAGACGCCACCCGCTTCGCCCTGACCGTCGATGGCGAGACGCTGGACCCGGATGGACCGACGCTTGAGGACGGCAGGCGGCAGGGCCAAGAAGGTGTTCGTCTACCAGTTCCGCTCGATGCGGCCGGGCACCTACAAGTTTGTCGGGCGATGGCGCTGGAACGGGGTCATCGTGCAGACCACCGTCCTCACGGTTGTGGTCGACTGAGTCCCTAAGCCCTCGAACCCAGGGTTCGGCCACGCCACAGGGACGTTCGGGCCCACAGAAGCGACCCCCGATGCGATCAGTGCTCACCGGTTTCGTCCAACGGCTGACGTCCCAATATGGAAACAGCGAGACCGACGACGGCGAGCACGGCAGTCGTTGCCAACAAGGCCCGCTCGACACCCGGGGGCAAACCCGAGGGCAGCGACGGCATCCACAATGTCGAAAGCCGGAGCAGAGCCCACACGATCAGCAGCACGGCGCCCGCTATCACCGGCAGCTCGGCGATCTCGGGGCGCCGACGCCGAAGCAGCGGTGCGGCGACTGCACCGCCCACCGCCAGCGCGGGAGGTGCCCAGATGAGGAATTCACCCCCGGCACCGGGTGGGGACGCCGAAAGCAATGAGAACGCCACGACGAGGGCGGCAACTCCGGCGGCGCCCACCGCGATGACCCCGGCGAGGAAGGGACTCGCCCTCCACACAAAGAGGACCGGCACGGCCGTCAGGAGCCCCAGGCCCAGTGCCGGCAATGGACTCACCGCCGGGAGCCATCGGAGGGTGCCCATGACCTCTGCGGGCTCGCCGTCAACCACGACCGGGACGGTCCACTCCATAACCTCCACCGGCTCGCCTTGAACAACCGGCGGCGGTTGATCGGGTGTCATCCAGTGAATGCGATGGTCGTGCCACGCGTAACGACCCCCTGTGGCCACCTCCACCCATTCGGGCGGGGCATCGGCGGCGGCATCGCTCGGCGGGGTGACCAACCCGTAGCGGTCGTCGTTGACCCAGCGAGTGGGTGAGCGGTCGTTGACCAGCACCGTCCCGTCGGCCTCGACCCGGATGTAGGGCTCTTCCTGGTAGCCGCGGGATCTCGGCCGTGTGCCCCGGTTCGACCGTCACCTCGAGAAACGAGTCACCCCCGACCACACGGAATTCGGCGGGAAGCCCCGCCGGATCGACCCGTACCACCTCGGATACGAAGTTCGACGGTCGAGCAGGGTCGGCCCACGCCGGGCCTGCTCCCACGACGAGCACCATGAGGAATGAGCCCGCCTGCGGTGAGCCACCGCCTCACTGCTTGTTCCGACTCCTGGCGAGCGCGTATGCCCCGACTGCAACCACCGCCGCCCCTCCCACTGCAAGCGCCACGGGCAGGGTCCCACCACCCTCGGACTCGGCCACCGTGGTCGACGGTGACGGCGTTGTGGTCGTGACCGACGCGGTAGAGGTGGTGGCCGGGGCTGTCGTGTCGGGTGCCGCGGTGGTGGTGATCTCAGCGGTTGTTGTCGTCGCCTCTGCGGTCGTCGCCGTCTCGGCGGTGGTGGTCGTCGCCTCGTGGTCGTCGTGGCCTCGCTCGAGGTGGATGTGGTTGCGTCCGGGTTGTCCACCAGCGAGAACCGCCGGCGCCGGCTCGGCAAGCTCCTCCGGATCCTGGCCCTCGGCCGGGATCTCGATCCATCGGACCCGGTCGTCTGGCCCGCACCGCTGGATGGTCGGGAAGTACAACGTCGTCCCCGCCCCGGGGGGCAGGTTCAACTCGACGGGGTACTCCGCCTCCACCCCGTCGGGAACGGCGGGACCGGACCACACGATCACCTGCCCGTCGTCGCGTCTCTTCGATGGTCGACTGCCACCCCTCCGGACCACCCACGTCTGTCACCTCGACCCCCTCAGGCAGCAGGATGTCGAGACCGTCTGTGGCCAATCCGTCGCACCCGTGGTGGAAGCTGAACACCAGTTCCTGCGCGCTCGACTCGGGGAGTTCGGTCGGGCTCACCTCGACGTGGGCCCAGACCGGGGAGGCGATGCAGGACCGCGCCGGCGATGACGAGGACAGGTGGCGACTCGCCGTCTCATGGGTTGACCGCGACCTCGACCGTGGCGGTGGTGTCCTCGAACTCCGACCTGACCACGACCTCGATCTCCCAGGTGCCCGGAATCGCCAGCTCCTGGCCGACGTGGAGATAGTGCCCCGTTCCGGCATGGATCGGTTCCCGCTCGATCGGCCCGACATCGCGCTCGGGCAGCGAGAAGACGAACCCGACCCCATCGCCGAGGTCGGCCGGTCTCCCGCTCGGGTCGATCAGGTAGGCGTGAACCTGGTTGGGCCCGGCCCTGTTGGGGTCGATCACCAGATTCACCTGGCTCCCGTCGTCACCCAGCGGGACATAGGTGGAGAAGGCACCGGTCACACCGGCGGCCTCGGCCGCCGGTTGGAGGTTGACCAGCACCGAGGTGACGGCGATCACCAGCCCGATCCCGACCAGCTCCCAGGTCATGGTGCGGCGCAGCCTCCTCCAAGCGGCGGTTGATTCCGAGGGTGGCGGCTCAGGAGGATCGGCGCTCCCCGCACCAACCGACACCGGCACGGGGGCCGCTACGACGGACCGCTGTATCGCCGGAACCAGCGCCCGATTGTTGTACGCACCGACGGCGATCACCGCCCCGCCCAAAGCGACTTTGACCAGGAGTGTTCGGCCGTAGGTCGTACTGATGAGCGCATCGAATGTACGGACCTCGAGCCAACCCAACACGGCACCGGCGGCTGCTAGCGCGACGACGCTCCATGTCGCCATTCTGGAGAATGCCCTCACGCCTTCGGCCGCACCGAGCGGATCGTCGTCGGCCCTGAGCGACCGGAGCGCCACCAGCAGTGCGGCCAGGCCACCGGTCCACAACGCTGCCGCCAACAGGTGCACGGTGTCGGCGGCCATCGCCAGCCAGGTCGGCTCGGTGGTGACGGTGTGCCCGGTAAGGAGGTCGGCGACCAGCACCACCGCTGCCGCCGGGCCGGCGAGCGCAACCGGGAGGCTCCTCGACTTCCCCAGAGCCCAGACGGCGATCATCAACGCGACCAGACCGGCGATCCTCACAATGGCGGCTCGCCCCACCCCGCCGGAAAGCACCTCGGAGAGCAGGTCGGGGGCGGAAACCACTGACCAGCCCAGACCACTCACCTCGGCCGCCTGGACGGGCACAGACAGGACCGATCCGATCACGCCGACGGCTGCGGCGATGAGCACCAACCTGCGTACGGCGAGCCGGGCATTCGCGGCGCGGCAGCGAGAAGAGCATGGCGGTGGCACCCACCGCCACCAAAGACCCGGAGTACGTGATCCACCGCACCACGACCCCGGCGGTCCTTGCCCCCGAGGCGTCGGCGCCGCTGAGGATCGAGGTGATCAGGTCGTCATCGGCGGCAGGGCCGGAGCCAACCTGGAACACGAAGGCGCCGCGGATCGGGTGATCATCGAGCGACACGACACTCCAGGAGACGATGTAGGCGCCGTCAGCCAGATCCGGGACGAGAGCGGTGCTCAGCTCGGTCGACCCCTCGGCTCCCTGGACCGATCCCTGGTCCACCCGCTCCCCCGTGGCATCGAACACTCGGATGGCGCCCGGTAGGGCGGTCACCTCCTCGGTGAAGGTGAGGACCACCTCGGTGGGCGGCTCGTCGAGCGAGGCATGATCGGCTGGCTCGGTCGTCGCCAACTCGGCGTGAGCCAACGCCGGCTGGGGGTGGAGCACGACCAGCGCCCCCAAGACAACGGCCAGAACGGCTTGGCGGGCTCTCGATTTCAGGGACGGGGCCATGCTCGACATCTCGGATCGCGTTCTACTTTCGATCGGGATGCCGATTTCGGTTCCAATCGGCCGAGAACCAGGTCACTGTACCGAGGACCGAGATCCAACCAGACGGCAGATGGCGGACGGCAGACGGCGGCCAATCCCGGCGGCTCTCGCACCCTTGGGAGTGAACCGTTCCCCCCTCCCCCGACGCCTCCGGCGTCGGGTACTCCCCCCGCCGGGGGGACTGGCTGCCGTTCAGCGCCCGGTGGCGCTGCAGCCACACTTCTTCAGCGCCCGTGGCGCTACAGCCACATGTTCAGCGCCCGGTGGCGCTGAAGTGCTGATAGTCCTTGAGGGACACCCAGTCGCCGCCCCACTCCCAGCCGATCGAGGCGAAGGCGGCGACAACCTCGTCGCCGTCGACCACCATTCCCTTGCGGACGTCGGTGCGGTCGAGGTAGGCGGTGCCGGCTCGGGGGGAGCACGGTTCCGTCGTTGACGTAGGGGTTCTGGATCGGGTTGATGTCGATCGCCCAGCCGTATGCGTGTTGCGACCAGGTGTCGTCGCTCCCGGTGACGAGACGGCAGTTGAAGGCCGATGTGTTGTTCGCCTCCATCGAGGCGTCGTCGTCGCCCAGGTACTCGTCAACCAGCTTCATCCGCTGGATGGGGAAGCCAGCCTCGAAGAGCATCTTGAACACACCGACCACTCCCAGGGCGTGGTCCTCGTGCACCACGAGCTCGCCGAGGTGGACCGCTGCCGTCGAAACCGCGGTAGGTGAGCGTCAGCAGCCGGAGATCGCCGGTGCCAACCGGGCACCCGACACGCCAGGAGTACTCCATTCGTTCGACCGGCGCCGGATCGATCGAAGCGCGGAACAGTGGACCGGCGTCGCCGTTGCCGCACCCCGGCTCCCAATCCTGGTTCACCGGTTGAGCGGCCTGGGGACGGACTCGGCCGAGACCGCAGTCGGTGGGATCGCAAGCAGGAACAACGCGAGAGTCGCCCCACCTCGGATCATCGCCTTGACGGTAGCCCCGGCCGGATCAAGACGGTGGCCGCCTGCTGCCCGCCATCCGCACCGCCTGAGAAGGGTCGGTTAGAGATGCCTCCACCACATCCGCAGCATCCTCGACGAGCAGATCGACTTCGGTTCGCTCCCCAGGATCGAACCGCCGAAGCACGAAGGCGGCAGGGTCCATCCGTCCCGGTGGCCGCCCCACCCCGAGCTTGAGCCGGGTGAACTCGGCATCGCCCAGCGACCGCATCACCGATCGCACTCCGTTGTGCCCACCTGAGCCGCGCCCGGCGGCGATACGGAGCTTGCCGAAGGGGAGGTCGATGTCGTCGTGGATCACCAGCAACTCTTCCGGCCCCAGGTGGTACCAGCGCAGCGCTGCCGCGACCACGGGCCCTGCATCGTTCATGAAGGGAAGCGGGAGCACCAGGGCGACCGGCACTTCCCCGACAGTCCCTTGACCCATCTCGGCCCTGACCCGGAGCGGGCCGCGGGCCAGACTCACGCCGTGGCGGCCGGCGAGCAGGCCGACGACCTCGGCACCGACGTTGTGCCGTGTGCCCGCGTAGTCAGCACCCGGGTTACGCAACCCGACGATCACCCGATCGACGGTGGGCCGGCTCATGATCCCAAGGCGGAGGCCGAAGCCAAATCCGCCCCGATCAGCCTTCGGAGGAAGACTCCTCCGAGTCCTCGTCTCCTTCGGCGCCCTCTTCCTCGCCTTCGACGCCCTCTTCCCCCTCTTCGCCTTCGGCCGCTTCGGCGACTTCGGCAGCAGGAAGGACGACGGTTACCAGCAACTCGTCGGGATCATCTAGATACTCGACGCCTTCGAGCGCCGGGAGGTCGGCGACCCGCAGGTGGTCTCCCACATCGAGATCTGAGATGTCGAGCACGATGGCGCTCGGGATGTTGGTCACGAGGGCGGCGAGCCGGATCGTTGACCGGACCGTCTCAACGATGCCCCCTTCTTGGACACCCACCGACTCGCCTTCGAGGTGGATTGTGACCTCGGCTTCGACCGTCTCGGTCAGAGTCACCGTGATGAAGTCGACATGCCGGATCTCCCCACGCCATGGATGGCGTTGGATCTGGCGGGCCAAGGCGAGATGCTCCGCTCCATCGACATCGAGGCGCAGCAGGACGTTGGCGCCCGACTCGCCCCGAAGCGCCGTGTTCAACTCACGGGCGGAAACGGCCACCGGCGTGGGCTCGATGTCCCTCCCGTAGACCACTGCGGGCACCTTGCCATCGCGGCGCAATCGCCGCGAGGCGGAACTGCCCGTGGCGCGACCCGGCTCGGCGCGCAGTACGACTTCCATTGGGGACAACTCCTTCGAGAGATCGGTGACCTGGATTGTGCCACCTCGCCGTCACAGTGTCACAGTCGGACGCCCGCCGACCGTCACCGCAACAGCCGCCCAGCGCCGCTCATCCCCTTTCGGCCACGGTCCACAGCAGCCATTCGCCCTCGTCACCGGGGACCATGACCAGATCCCACCGGTATCCCTGATCGGGTTCACCGCGCCGGACGAAGGTGACCCATCCCCGGACCACATCACCGTTCGGCTCGCTCTCGGCGACCCGGGCCTGCCGAAGCGTCACCGTGTATGCAGGGGGACCCAGGGGGTCGTCCGCCAGCGTCTCCGCCTCCTCGGCCAGTTGCCCCCACTGCGGGCCGTCCGGGTGGAAGTAGCCATCGAGATCGTCGAGGTCCCCGCTCACCGCGAACCGACCCCACGCCGCCAAGGCGTCCCTGGCTGCACCGATGGGCGATGCAGTGATGCTGGTGGTCGTGACCGCTGCCGTGGTGACGGGAGCAACCGTCGTGACGGGGACGACCGTGGTGGGAGGCTGCTGGGTCGTCGGCGGAACATCGCTCGTCGTCGGCAGCTCCTCCGAGGTCGAGGTCGGGGCGGGCGTGGTCGCAGGCAGCAAGGTGGGGTCGGTCCCGAAGGTCACCGTGGGTGTCGTCACGGGGGATGATCCGCCTCCGTCGAGGACGAGGACCGCGGTGAGGGCGATTGCGAGGGCAGCCACGACCACAAGGCCCGGCCAGAGGCGCTCACCGCCTTCCGGCCCAGGGTCGTCCTCGGTCACTCAGCCGGCAGGATCTGAGGGAACGGCGAGGCCGGTCACCCCGACGCGGAGCGGACCCTCCCCTTCGAGGAACCCCGAGAGGATGGTGAAGTGGACATCCTGTTCCAACGTGACCGCGACGTTCTCCGGGCGTCGCCTCGATCGCCACCGATATCGGCGCCCTCGAACCCCTCCTGGCGGCCGAGGTACTCGGCGGCCCTGGACTGCGCCACGCCCGGGTCGAGCACCACGGCCCCGCTCGCCCGGTAGGCGTCCTCGTCGAGCGCGGTGGCTCCTGCCGCGGCGGCTGAGTCGGCCATCCCGGCGAGGTCCTGGCGAACGGCGAAGGCGCGCCATGCGTCCACCACCACCCCGGCGAAGCCGAAGAGCACCAGCGTCAGCCCGATCCCCCACAGCGTCACGCTCCCCCGCTCGGACCGCCACCGGCGCGACGGATCGGATGGAAGGCTCATGGGAAGCTCCGGTAGTCGTCCACCCGCTCCGAGGAGGCGCGGGTCACGGTGAAGGGCCCACCCACGTAGCCGACCCCGGGGACGAGGATCCCGGGCACCGACACCGTCACCGTGGCGGTCACCGTCGACCCCCGGGCGAAACCGCCGCCCTCGCCGCCACCCGTCAGCGAGAACCCGACCGACAACTCATCGGGCGAGAGCCCGTGGTTTGCACCGAGTTGCTCGGCGACATTGGCGCCGTGTGCCAAACCGGCCGAATAGGTATCGGCGATCACGACGGCCCTGGCCGCTTCCTGGGCGGCGAGATCGGCTGTCGAGTTGGCGTCGATCCACAACGGAAGTTGGGAGAGCGCCATGACTGTGGGAAAGATCATCAGTGCCAGCACCCCGGCGAGTTCGACTACCGAGTAGGCGGCCCCCTTCTCCTCACAGTGCAGGCGGCGAAGAACTCGCCTCACGGTTCCTGCTCCTCCACCGCCCTCGCCACCGTCTGGAACGACCAGGCGGGCAAACCGGGGAGAGGGCTTCGCAACGTGGCATTGGCCACCGCCACCATCTCGGCCCCGTTAGACCCGCACGACACCGAGACGTCATTGCCAAGTGGACCGCCCAGCAGGTCGCCAAGTACGTCGTTGGCCTCGGCTCAGACAGACCGAAGCGTCGGTGTCGATCCGCGACCCGGCCCTTGCGCCCTCATCCACCGCCGAGCGGATCACCATCCGCCCGTACATGAACAGGAGCACCTGGAGCATCGCCACCGCGGCGATCAGGGTGAAGCCGATCGCAAGCATGGTGGCGACCGTGGTCATCCCTCGGTCGGACCGCCAGCGAACCGCGATAGCCCTCATGGGGATACTGGCACGCCGCTCAGACCCCGATCTGCCCCCGCACCCAGTTGATGACATCGACACCGAGGGCCTGGATCAAGACACCGGCAGCGACCACCGCCACCACAACCACCGCGATCCAGGCAAAGATCTGGGTGGTCTCGACGGCGCCCTCGTCCTGACGCAGCTCGATCACGACTCTGTCGATGATGCTCTTGACACCATCCATCAGCTTCCCTCCTTGTAGGAACGTCTCATCACAACCCCCCGAAGATGAGGCTGGGCAGCGGGGCTCCCAGGAACAGGAGCACCAGCGGCGCCAGGACCACGATCATCGGGAAGACCAAGAGAAGCCGCCTCCGAGCGGCGTCACGTTGCAGATCCTCACGCCTCGCCTGGCGGAGGTCCTTGCTGAGCGCCAGCAGCGCGTCGGCGAGGTCGGAGCCGCGTTCCTGGGCGGTGGCGAGCACGTTGTAGGTTGCGCGCCGCCTCTGGCTCCGGGGTGAGCTGTGCGGCCCTGTGCAAGGCGACACCGATGGGGAGCCCCCTCGTGGAGCCGGAGGATCTCGGCGAGTTCATCGACGAACACGCCGTTGGCCCGATCAACTGTGTGTCGCAGGGCGTCCACCACCCCCCCTCCGACCCGGGTGCGCATGGCGATCAACTGGTTCACCGTATATAGCTCGGAGCGGATCCGCTCACGCCGGCGCCCGACGGCGCCGTCGACCCGGCTGCGCGAGAAGAGGACGCCGATGACGAATCCCGACGGCGCCGAACAACAGCATCGCCGCCACCCCTCGCAGGGCGAGACCGAAGAGCCCGCCGAGCACGGTGAGGCCGGCGGAGAAGAGGAACGACCGCACCCGGTACTCGCGCACCCGGTCGCGGGCGGTGAGCCCAGGGTAGAGCCCGGCCTGCCGCAGCTTGGTCGCCAGTTGCGCCTCCGAGCCGAACGAGATCAGCCGGGAGAACCTGGCGAGGACCCCCTCGACGATGGGGCCGAACAACCGCCGGAAGGTTCCCTGTCCGAAGACCGGACCGGTCGCGGCCTGACCGGCCGACGTCGACGCTGCGCGCCAGTCGGGTCCGGGCCACGGCCACATACGGCCTGAGCCGTCCGGCCAGCCCCCGGTAGGGCCGGACCAGCAACCAGGCCACCACCGCGGCGAACACGGTGGCAGCGGCCACCGCGGTCAGTTCCATCCAGCTGAGACCGGCGGTCATCGCATCTCCGGTGCATCGAGCACGACCTGGCCGCGCCGGCGCGGGCTGGCCGGCGGCCGGCGCCGCCTGGCGACGGCGCGTTGCGGAACGGGTCTTGCTCACCGCCGAGCCACCGCCGAGCACCCGTGGCTCGTCCTGCTGGCGGGCGATGAAGCGCATCAGACAGCCAGCCGATGCCGGCCCACACCGCTCCCACGAGAACGGTGAACCGTCCCGGCGGCGATCGGTAGAAGGCGACGTAGCTCTCGGGGATCGTGGCCAGGAAGACAGGAGCAATATCCACGGCGCCGCCACCACCACCCAGCTCTCCAGCCGCTGCTCGAAGTTGGCGGTGCGGATCCCCTCCTGGGTGGCAAGGTCGGCGACGGTGGTGTCGATCAGGTCTCGCAAGACGTCCTCGACCAGGTCTCCGCCGTGCTGATGGGCGAGGATGAGCACCTCGATCACCTTGTCCGAGGTCGGGTCGGCCAGTTCCTCCTTGACCATCTCCAGCGCCGGGATCATCCCGAACATGCGCGCCTGGAGCGGGAACCGCTCGAAGGCGAGCCGGAGCGGCTCGGGACCCTTCCGCGCCAGCGCCTCGAGCGCCACCGGGAGGCTTGCTCCCGACTTGACGTAGGCGACGATGTCGCGGATCCCGTCGGGCCAGGCCCGCCTCAGCTCGGCGAGTCGCTGGTTGCGCCGCCGCGAGTAGTAGGCGCGGGGCCATAGCCCGACGACGACCGCGGGGACCAGCGCGATCCACCAGGCGCCGGTGAGAAAGAGGAAGAGGACGAAGGTGATGCCGGCGGCGGCGATCGACCCGGCGCGGAACTGGCGCGGGGTCAGATCCGACCCCGCCTGGATGAGCCACAGCTGCCGCGGGGAGACCTGGGTGGCGGGTGACCGCCGCACCTCGAATCGGGGGCCGTTGCCGGTCAGGTAGGCGACCAGCAGGTAGAAGAAGAGCCCAGCGAAGAGCGCCGCGAGCACCCTCATGGCTCCGGTCTCCAGTCCCCGCTCAGGAGATCCTTGAGCCGCACATCGCGGGGAAGGGCCCGCTCGATCATCTCGGTCACCGGCTCGGGCGGCATCGAACCGGTCCACATCAGCGGCTCGCCAAGCGCCCGGCGCAAGAAGATCGGCTCTGTGGTGAAATCGTCGGTGGAAAGCGAAGGAGCGACCGCCAGGATCTCGCGGACCTGACGACGCAGCCCCTCGTCACCATCACGGGGACGGCGCAGGTCCCTGTCGAGGTGGATCACGAAGTCGAGCGACTGGGCGAAGATCTTGCGCACCGCCGGTTCCGGGACGTTCTCACCCGCCATCAGGGCGGCGTTGACGATGGCGTAGAGGGCATCGCGCGCCGAGTTGGCGTGGACCGTGCAGGCAAAACCACAACCGGCGTTTACCGCCCTGGTCAACTCGAAGGCCTCTGCGCCACGCACCTCGCCGACACAGAGCAGGTCGACGCGCTGTGCCAGACACACCTTGACCAGGTCGCGCAACCCGTACCGCCGCTGGCCCTCCAATGTCACCGGGCTCGCCTCGTACGCGCTGGAGTGTGGCGGGAGGGGCACGTGGATCTCGCGCACCTCCTCGCAGATGCGGATGCACTGGTCGTCGGGGACCGCCCGCAACCAGGCGCTCAGCATGGTGGTCTTCCCGGCACCGGTGGCACCGGAGATGAGCACCGACATCGATGCCTGGGCGAGCACCCACATGAAGGCGGCCGCCTCCGGCGTGAGCGAGTTGCGCTCGACGAGCGACCCGAGCGTCTCGTCCGAGACGGTGTACTTCCGAAGGGTCACCGAGAGCCGATCGGACACCGGCGGAACCACCGCGGTCAACCGGCCCTCGCCGTCGAGCACCCGGGCCTGTTCGATGGCGTTGGACGCGTCGAGCCGTCGGTTGGTGCCGGCGAGCAGCCGGTCGACCACCTGACGGTTCTCCTCCTCGTTGGTGGCGGCCACGAGTGCCCGTAGCCGCCCCGAGCCGTCGATGAAGGTGACCCGGCCACCCTCGATGAAGATCTCCTCGATGAACGGATCGGTGAGCAGGCTCGGTGAGCGGCCCGTATCCGGCCACCGACTCCCACAACCGCTGTTCCATCTCCCCCGGGTCGCGCAGCGGGAGGCTGCGCCCGGTGTGCGCCGTCCGCTGGTAGGCGCCGACCAGGTCGGTGATCACCTGCCGGACGTCCTCGGGGCTGCGCTCGGGGTCGAGCTTGAGCTCTTCGATCCGTCTCCGCGGTAGCCATCCGCAGGCTCTCGTATGCGCTGGAGCGCCGGACGGTCACCTGCCGGCCTCCCACCTGGGTGCGCGCCGGAGCCGCCGACCGCGCCGAGAGCGGCGGCGAGCGGCGCCAGCGCCTTCATGAACTTGCCCGAGTAGACCGGCTCACCCTGCCAGGAGGCCCGTGGCAGTCGATGGTCCTCGGGGAGCAAGGTCACCGAAGCCGGGGTGAACGAGCGGCGCAACTCCTCCATCACCTCGTGGCGCTGAAAGGGCCCCGGTCGGATCCGGTTGAACACCAGGTGCACCGGTGCCGAGGTGACCGTGCTCAGGTCGCCCAGCCAGCCGAGCATCCCGGCAACCCCGACGGGCGACGGATCGCCGACGCCGACGATGGCATCGGCCGTGGCGGCGACCGCCGGGCTGGCGCCGAACCTGCCGGCCGCCCCGGTGAGGGTGGAGAGGTCCTCGAGATGGCGGTCGATGCGGACCAGCACGATCTCGAAGGCGAGGGTCAGCTGCTCGAGCAGATCGACGACCTCGTCCTCGGCGAGCGTCGCCCACTCCCGCGGGTTGGGGAGCCCGCCGAGCACGGCGAACCCACCGGCGTGATAGGCGAACTCACGGGTCAGGTCGCGAGCGGAAGCGGAGCGCTTCGAGCGCGGTGACCACGTTCGGGGTCAGTTCGACATCGAGACGCTGCGCCAGCGCCGGCTCCAGTGTGTCGAGATCGGCCAAGCAGCGTCGGCCGCCGCCAGCCGGCCAGATGGGTGCCAAGCCCCACCACGACCTCGAGAACCCCGCTGGCACCGGTTACCGCTATCAGCCGCCCTGACCCTCCAACTTCCACCGCCGGCTGGAGCCGGGGTCGTGGGCTGGGGAATGGCCTCGGTGGTGAGATCGGGCCCGAGAACCTCGGCAAATCGCTGGACCAGATCGCGCCGTTCGACCACCTCCTCGATCGCCTCCACCAACTCCTCGGGCGAGGCCGAGGCGACGATGACAGCATCCACGCCCATCTCGAGCAGCCGGGCCTGCCCCGGACCGCCCCGTTCCGGGTCGTAGACCCCGATAACCGCCCGGTCGGCTCGCTGCAACCGGTCGACCAGGCGGGGGGTGAGGAAGCTCGAGGTGTCATCGAGGATCAGCACGTCGTACCCGAGCTCCATGGCGTCCGCCGAGGAAAGGATCGTCCCCACCACCGCGCACCCCGGGATGGTCCTTGGCGTAGCTCATCAACTCGCCGGCCCAGGAGCGGGCCGACGATCCCAGCGCCACCGCCGGCTCGACCCGGGCCCGGCGACGCTCGGTCACGCCGTGCTCACGGGATCGTGGTCACGGTCGTCTCGTCGCGGCCTTCGAGTGGGCCCTCGATCGGTACCCTCGATGGGCGCGACCTCCTCGACGCTCACGTCTGGGGCCCCGGTCGAGCGGACCAGGTGGACTTCGGCTAGTGCCCAGAGCGGACGCGATCTGAAGCGCCTGCTCGTCGTCCACCGCCAGTGTGGGCGCAAAACCGCCGGTGGTCGACGGTGAGACCACCGGTCGGAATCCTCGGTGGGCACGCCGAGCACCTCGACATTGGTGGCGATGAAACGGGCAACGCCATCGACGACGGCGATCACGTCGACCCGGTCACCCACCGAGAGCCCCCCGGCAACCGCACGGCCCTCCTCGATGGGAACAGACATGGCACGAAGACCCTCGGAGGCCGCAACCCTCCCCAGGTCGGTGTCGAGAAGCGGCTCACCGGGGATGATCGGTCGCCGCGCCACCGACCCGGCAACACGGTCGATCTCGTCGGCAGTGACGAACTGGGCCCCGAACTGCGGCGAGAGGAGGACCTCTTCGACCACCACGTCCTCGGAGGTCAGCACGGCACCGGAGGCGATGGGTGCGGCTGCGGTGACGACCGCCACCGTGCTCTGGTTGGAGCGGAGCACGGCCAGTGTGGTGACCGCCGCCAGCAACCCGGCGACGATTGCCACGACGTGACCCAGCTTGACCCGGGTGAGTAGCCCGCGACGGGGTGGTGGCTGGGGCTCGGCCTGTGGAATGGTGCGGCGCGTGGTGCGCTCTGTCTCGGTGGTCACGGGAGTCTCCCGAGGTGGATGTTCGAAACGGGACCGGGCCGCAGCGGTGCCCTGCCAGGACCGATGGGGCCGCGACCGATGGGCGCCGACGAGCCGACGCGCCCCCATTGGTGACACCGGCCGCCTGTCATTTCAGCCCCTCGACTCCACTTTCGTACTAGGTGGGCTACGGACACGCAAGCTGGAAGGGTCATTGCCGCACGACCACGGCTGCCACCGCGTTGAGCGCAACCATCCAATGCAGCCCGGTGGGACCCGATGAGGTCCACATGATCTCGACCCACGGCACGCACCCGGCCCTCGACCGATCCACCCTCTGCGGTCACTATCTCAACCCGCTCGGTGTCCATCTCGTAAACGCCTAGTTGTGCCCGGAGAGACCCGACAGTCCCTGTGCTCCGTTGCCCATCGCCCCGCCCCCTCGCGTCGATCCGCAACCAGCGCAGCGCCGGGAGGCTGATGCAAACCCGATGCGAGCCAGTGTCGACCACGGCCAAATCGCCTGCGGCCTCGACCAGCCTGCCTCCCCATTCCTTCCCACCGGCGGCGATCGTCACCTCGTCACCACGGACCATGGACTCGAAGGCAGC
Organism: uncultured Actinomycetes bacterium; assembly: GCA_963758695.1. Lineage (GTDB taxonomy): Bacteria > Actinomycetota > Acidimicrobiia > Spongiisociales > DATADW01 > DATADW01. The sequence goes on along the minus strand of CAVWWM010000029.1, from coordinate 273,127 downwards.
GTTGGCCAATGTGCGGCTCCGCAGCAGCAGCTGGGTGGCATCGGCCTCCTCGGCAGCCGCCTCTTCACGGAATTCCCGGTCGGTCTCCTGCCGGAGCTTTCGAAGATCGGGGTGGGTCTCCCAGCTCCCGGGCGACATGAGGGACTTGGTCAGCCGGTTTCGGAGGCTGTCTGGAGTGCGGCCGAGCCGTCCACGCTCTCGACGACCGGATGCTCGCGGAGGAACCCGAAGATCTCGTCACGGAAGAATCGGAAGGTCCGGCCGCCGGGAAGACGGTACGCGGGGAATCCTGCCCTCACGGGCGTACTTGCGGACCATCTGCACATTCATCCCCAGCAACTCGGAGACATGGGCAGCATCGAGGATCGGCGGGTAATCGTTGGCATCCATCTCGATTCTTCGTCCTTCCTCCAGTCCCCTGCGTGCATGCACGCTGCGGACGGCCCAAGCGATGCGCTCCCCCCTTCCCCCGGCCACATCGCAACATTCCGCCGCCGAAGGCGGCTGTCACCGTCCGGATCACGGTGCCCCGTGGAACGGTACATGGCTCCCGTCCCCCGGAGGTACTCGGCGATAGTCTACATCATAGCGCAACACTTTCCAATGAGTCGCCGCGCCTTGTCATACGATAGGCCGCCGCTGTCACCCTCAGCCCCTACCCTCACCCGGGACGAGGAGGAGCGATGCCCGAGGACGCCCAAGCTGCCGAACCAATGGTGCCAGACGCCGTCGAGGCGCCCGTTCCCGCCGAGCGTGGCTCCGGGCCACCGGTGAGTCATCCGACCAAATTGATCCGGATCGCCTCGATGACACGGGCGATGCTCGAAGAGGTGCGCCAGGCACCGCTCGATGATGCCGGGCGGCGGCGGTTGCTCGAGATACACGAGCGGACACTCACCGAATTGCGCGAGATCCTCTCACCCGAGTTGCTCGACGAGTTCGACGAGATGTTCATCCCGATACGCAACGAGGTGCCGAGCGAGTCGGAACTTCGCGTAGCCCAGGCCCAACTGGTGGGATGGCTCGAGGGCGTGTTCCATGGGATCCAGGCGAGCCTGTGGAGCCAGCAGGCGGCGGCTCAGTCGCAGTTGCAACAACTGCATCAGCAGCGGGCGCTCCAGGGACAGGGCGAGGCCGAGGAAGAGCAGCGGTCCTACCCGGGCGTCTATCTCTGACGATCAGGCGGCTTGAGGGGCACGACGTCTCCGCCTTGCTCCGCCGGCACGCGGCTCCCAGGTGAAGAAGCGGGCCGCCAGGATCACACCGAGCACTCCCCACGCCACCATCACCCCGATCTCTGCCCAGGGAAAGACGGGTGTCGCCGCTGGGTCGAACTGCTCGCTGACCGCCTCGACCATGGGTCGCAGCGGGAAGATGCTGGCCAGCGTGCTCAGCCACTCCGGGGCAAAGCTGAGCGGGAAGAACACCCCTGAGATGAAGGCCAACGGGAGCAGCGTGGCGTTGGTGATCGCCGGTGCCGCCTGACCGTTTGGCGTCAACCCGGCCACCGCCACCCCCAGCGCGGCAAAGCAGCCGGCTCCGACCACAAGCAGGAGGACGATCACCGGGGTGCGTTCCCAGGGAATGACCACGTCGTAGAACACCGCGCCGACCGCGAACATCACTGCCACCGAGAACAACCCGATCACCACCGTCGCCCCGATCCGCCCACCGAGGTAGGCCCATCTCGGGAGCGGTGTGCCCCATGCCCGTTTGAGAACGCCCTCGTCGCGCGAGATGGCCGTCCCGATTGCCAGGCTGGTGTAACACGACGTGACGAGGGCGAACACCGCGATCGCCGGGGTGAATCCCTGGGCGAAGGCAACCCCCGTCCCCTCGCCGAAGGTGGACCCGGAAAAGAGCAGGTTGAAGAGGACCAGGAACATCAACGGGAAGACGAAGGTGAAGAAGGCTGAGATGGGGGTCCGCCAGAAGATGCGCCATTCCCATCCGATCTGTCGGACCAGGAGTCGCCACCCCGACGCCAGATGCCCCGTGTTCATATCGGGACCTGCTCCTCGCTCGTCGGTTGATCGACCAGGCCGAGGTAGACGTCCTCGAGCGTCGGCCGCTTCACCTCGAGACCCTCTAGCTCACCTCCACCGCTGATCGCCCACGTGGTCAACTCGTGCAGAGCGGCGGTGGGACGATCGGTTGTGACGGTCACCGTCCGGTCGGAGACCTCGATCGACCCGACTTGAGGGATGTCGTCCTCGGCAGCACCTTCGGGCAGTCTGAAGACAATGGCCGCCCCCGCGGTGTCCCGCCCGCCGAGGGTCGTCGGGTCGCCTTCAGCGACGATCAGACCGCGGTCGATCACGACCACTCGGTCTGCCAGCCGCTGCGCCTCCTCGAGATAATGGGTGGTGAGCAGGATCGTCGTCCCCGATCGGCGGAGCTGATCGATCACCTCCCAAGCCTGTCGTCGGGCGGCGGGGTCGAATCCGGTGGTGGGCTCGTCCAGGAAGAGCAACTCCGGGTCACCCAGGATGCCCAATGCCAGATCGAGCCTCCGGCGCTGACCCCCCGAGAGCGTGGAGACGCGGCTACGGCGCTTCTCCACCAGACCCGCCAACTCGATTACCTCGTCCGGTGATCGGGGGTGGCTGTAGTACGCCGAGTACATGGCCAGCGACTCCCCCACGGTGAGCGTCGTCTCGATTCCGCTCGACTGGAGGACGATCCCGATCCTGTCGCGGAATGGCCGGCCGCCGGCGTCCGGGGCGGCCCCGAGCACGGTGACCGAACCTTCGTCGGGCGTTCGGAAGCCCTCGAGTATCTCGACCGTTGTCGTCTTGCCCGCCCCGTTGGGGCCGAGCATTGCCACCACCTCGCCCGTAGCGACCTCGAGGTCGATGCCACCCACGGCAACGACATCGCCATAGGACTTCTTCAGTCCCCTGACCTCCACGACAGCCACAGGGGAGATGGTATCCGCGGGTCGTAGGTGGTAGGTGGTTGGTGTCTTTGACTTACCACCTAACACGTACCACTTACAACCCTCTCAGGCTCTTTTCGGCCGTGCGATCACCCGGAAGCTGAGACGTGCTCGCTCGAGGTCGCCGAGCATGATCGAAAAGGCGTACCCGCCCGGTGCGGGGAGGGGCACGTTGGCGAAGGTGAGGGCCCGAACCACGCTCACGTCGATGCCCTCGGGGTGGTGGGGCGGTCTGCCGGGTCGGAAGGAGTGGCGGAGCCTGGCCGCGTTGGGGACGGGCCTCCCATCCTCGTCCTGAAGCTCGACGGCAAGGCTGAGATCACGATCGGTCATCGTCCACGGCACACGGACCTTGACGCCGATCCCGATGCTGTGCCGCGCCGGGAACCGGGGTACCAGGAGCGTGTCCCATCCGCCGCCGAGCACGTAGAGCTTTCCCGACGCCGCCTGGACGGCGTCGGCGAGGACGGCGACATCGATCGCCGGCTCGAGCGGTCCTATCTCCTCCACGTGTCGACTTTACGAATCATCTCGAGGAGGCGAGAGCTGCGGGGATCAGGGCCCCCGGGGTGGTGGACGGCGAGCAGCAGGCGCTCTGCGATGGCGTCGCCCCAGCGGCGGAGCCGGGGACCCTGCTCGGCGACGGCGGGGGGGAGAACGGTCCACCCGAGACCCAGGTCAGCCACCTGCCGGAGCACCGAGGGGTTTGGGCTCTCCGCCATGACCGTCGGTCGGATCCCCAGCCGGGCGAATCCCTCGTCGATCGCCGCCCTGGTATGTGATCCCTCCGGGTAGAGGGCCCACTCGGCGGTCGGCCCGGGACCTCCCCTCATTCCGCGGCCGGCGTAGACGAACAACGGCTCGGCGAGCAATTCCTCAGACTCGAGGCCCCGAGCCGGAGCCACTACGACCGCGAGGTCGAGTGTCCCGCGCTGCACCATTTCGAGCAGGGCCTCGCTGCTGTCGATCACCAACTTGAGCTCGATCCCGGGCTGCTGCCCGCGGAACTCCCTCAAGGCACCTGGGAACAGGTAGAGACCGCCGGCGTCGATCATCCCCACCCGCAGCGTCCCGGACAAACCATGGCGTCGCTGGTCGAGGCGCTGCTCCAAGCGGCCGGCCTCTGCCAGCACGATGGCGGCGAAACGCAGCACCTCAGCTCCGTCGTCGGTCAACAACGGGCGCCGCCCCGTGCGGATGAAGAGGGGAACACCGATGCTCTTCTCCAACTGGGCGATGCCCTGAGACACGGCCGATTGGGTGACGTCCGACAACTCAGCGGCATCCGTCCAACTGGGAGCGTCGACCACTGCCTGTAAATACGACAGCTGCTGGATCCGCACCGCCGAGAGTGAGCCCAAGGCCGTGAAACGAGTTGACATAAGTATTACTTATCGAGTGTATCAGGTTCCATCAGATTGCATGATCGATCGCTCTCCTCTACCTTCCCGCCCAACCGCAGGAATGGAGACACGGTGAACGACTCGACATCTTCTCAGGGGACCCTCGGTGTGCTCATCCCTGGGTTGGGCGCCGTGACCACCACCTTCATCGCTGGAGTCGACGCTGTCCGCCGTGGTCGAGCCGTGCCGGTCGGCTCGCTCACCCAGATCGGGCACCTTCGGAGCGAGGACGGTGACGACCTGGGACTGGCCACAGAGATGCTCGACCTCGCCTCGCTCGACGATCTCGTCTTTGGGGCGTGGGATCCATACAGCGACAACGGGTACTGGCGCGGCGCGCGCGCCGGGGTACTCCGACCGGAGGACCTCGAGGAGGCCCGCTCTGCTCTCGAGGCGATAGAGCCGATGCCCGCCGTCTTCGACCCGGCATGGGTGCGCCGGCTCGAGGGCACCGACAATGTCAAGACCGGCGCCAATCTGATGGACCTGGCCGAGCAGGTCATCGAGGACATCGAGCGGTTCTCCGCCATCAACGCATGCAGTCGCCTCGTCATGGTCTGGTGTGCCAGTACCGAGGCCTTCTCCGAGGCCGGACCCGTCCACGAGACGCTGGACGCCTTCGAGCGAGGGCTCAAGGAGAGTGATCCGACGATCGCCCCCAGTCAGATATACGCCTATGCCGCCCTCCGTGCCGGCGTTCCCTTTGCCAATGGGGCACCCAATCTCACCGCTGAAATACCTGCCTTGCGCGAATTAGCTGACCGAAACGGGTGCACCGATTGCGGGCAAGGATTTCAAGACGGGCCAGACGATGATCAAGACGTCCATTGCCCCCGCAATTCGGGCTCGCCTCCTCGGGCTCAATGGTTGGTACAGCACCAACATCCTGGGGAATCGCGATGGTGAAGTACTCGACGATCCGGCCAATTTCCGCACGAAGGAAGTGTCCAAGCTGGGCGTCCTAGAGGAGATCCTCCGTCCCGAGCTTCATCCCGAACTGTATGGCGAGATGCACCATCAGGTGAGAATCAACTATTACCCACCGCGGGAGACGACAAGGAGGGCTGGGACAACATCGACCTGTTCGGCTGGATGGGGTACCCGATGCAGATCAAAGTCGATTTCCTATGCAAGGACTCGATTCTCGCCGCCCCAATCGTGCTCGACCTGGCGCTCCTGTTGGACCTTTCGGCCCGACGCGGCAACACGGGCATTCAGGAATGGCTCGGGTTCTACTTCAAGAGCCCGCATGCCGCACGAGGGGCCGTGGACAGCGACCTCTTCGCCCAAGAGCGGCGTCTCCATCGCCAACTCCGGGAGTGGGCTTCGACCTGAGACCGAGCCCGCGTGGACGGGTTCGTGCAGGGCTACCCGGCCGGCTGAGTTGGTCCTTTGGTCTCTGCGACCAACTCGGCGTAGGGAGCGCGGAACCCGTCGTGGAGCAAGTGGGGCAGCCTCTTGCGATCACGTAGGAAGATCACCAAGCCGAGCACCAGATAGAGGACACCGAGCCCGATGCGCTCCGCTGCGATGAACTGCTCGGGGACGACCGCGCCAAGCACGAACTGCGCAAAGAAGAGCCCCGCAAGTGCCAGCGCCTCGCGCACCCCGAGCGAGAGGTTGCTCAGCAGCGCCACTGCGAAAAGCGACTGGGCCGCGGTGAGGAACAATTCTTCGCGCTGGAGGGAGTCGAGAGGCAACCCGACCAGTTCCCCGGCAGAGATGGCGAACACGATGGGGAGAGTTCCCACCAGCAGGGTCCACTGGTTGACTTTCGACGAGACCAGGGTTCCCAGGGCGCTGCTCGTGTTGAGCCTCCAGGCGTACAGCGCCGCCACCAACAACTCGGGGGCTTCGGAAGCAAGAGGCGCCAACCATTGCACGAGGAAGAAGGCGGGGACTCCGACCGCCTCCCCAGACTCCACCAGGGCCTCTGCGAAGTGCTCGGCACAGAGCAGGATGACCGTGGCGGCGAAGACGAACATCGCCACCACAGCCACTCTTCGCGGGACGTCTGAGAAGGTGCCCAGATAGCGAGCCGGCCCGACGAGATGCGGCTCCTCGGCTGGGGCTCGCGAGATGCGAATCGTGTACAACACAAAGATCCCGACGAGCACCACGGCGTCGATCAACGTGATGCTCGTCTTGAGCGGCAGTGTCAGCGAGTAGATCGTGGCTGCAGCGAGGAATGCCACCTCGATGGTGTGCCCCCGGTCGAGGGTGATCCCGGAGCCGGTCTGGCCCTCGAGATCACGTAGCTGGGCGGTGGTCACCCGCTCGGGTGTTTTGGCCCTGCGGCGCGTCAGTGTCCGGTAGCGCCACGATGCGAGGAGGACCACCATCGACCAGCCCACCCCGATGAGCAGACGGTTGGCCCCTGTCATGTTGGCCAGGGCGAACGAGCACGGCGTGTCGTTGTAATCGACCCCGGCCGGGCCACAGGCGGCGCCGTACATCTCGTACGCCTCGCCACCCCTCCAGGCGAACACCATGTCCACGGCATACTCGGGGAGCACGGCGATGAGGGCGAGCACAGCTATGGCGAGCCCCGCCGAGATGTCGAGTTGCGCTACCTCGGCGGCCCAGGCCAGAACGAAGGCGGCGCCGACGATGGCCAAGCCGAATGTGATCGCCGCGATGGGGGCCGACAACTCCGGTTCGGTGAATCGGATGATGATTCCGGGGACGGTGGCGACCACCGCCAGGACCAGGGCGAGTATCTGTCTCCTGGGGTGGACATCGACCAGGTCGTCGGAGGTGTGTGCCATGACGGTGGCGAGGCTACCCGGGGCGGCAGGATGCGCCACCCGTCGGCGTCGGCTGTTTCACTCGCCGATGTCCTCGTTCCAGAGGTCGGGGTGCTCGGCGATGAAGCGCGTCATCAGCCGGAGGCAATCGGGGTCGTCGAGGACGACCACCTCGACCCGGCGAGACCGAAGGTAGGACTCGGGGCCTTGGAAGGTGCGGTGCTCCCCCACCACGACTCTCGGGATGCCATAGAGCAGCACGGCTCCGGAGCACATGTCGCAGGGCGAGAGAGTCGAGTACAAGGTCGATCTGCGGTACTCGGCAGCAGTCCGGCGCCCTGCGTCCTCGAGCGCATCCATCTCGGCGTGGAGGACGGCGCTCCTCTGTTGGACCCTTCTGTTGTGACCCCTCCCCACCACTTCACCATCTATCACCAACACCGACCCGATCGGGATCCCGCCCTCGCTACCCCCCTGTCGCGCCTCCGCCAACGCCGCCTCGAAGAAAACGTCCATCCTTCTCGATTGTCGTGAAGATGCCGTCGCGCACTCCCTGAGGCAACGGGGTTCACTCCCAAAGGTGCCACGGCCGCCTAGCGAGCACCGTTGGAGATTTGGGGCTCCCTCCACCGTCTGCGCGGTGGGGCCTCCTCCTTCGGGGGACAGAGCGTCAGCTTCCGCCTGCCCGGTACGCTCACCCCGTGACCGGGGGATCGCTCCGCCGGTGGTGGAGCGCCGGCGGGTTCTTCCTCGCACTGCTCCTCCTCCCCCTCCCGACGGCTGCGCATGGGATGGGTCCACAGGGAGACCTGCCCCTGCCCCTCGAGGTCTTCCTCTTCGGCGCCGGTCTGATCCTGGTGGTGGCTTTCGCCATGGTTGTGTCCCGCCCGGGTCCCGACCTCTCGGTGGAGCCAGATGAGGCGATCTCGGGTCGCCCTATTGGGCGGCCGTCCCGCGCCGCCGGGGTGATCGGTGTGACCGGTCTGGTCCTGGTGGTGGTCGTCGGGATCGCCGGTGTGGACAACCCCTCGCGGAATCTGGTCCCGGTGCTGGTCAACGTCTTGTTCTGGCTCGGGTTGCCACTGGTGGAGATAGTTTTCGGTGACCTGTACGCCTCGCTCAACCCTTGGCGCACCCTGGCCCGATGGACAGGTCTCGGCGAGAAGGAGAGACCGGCCGGAGGAATTGGGATCTGGCCGGCCACCATCGGGTACCTCGTCTTCGTCTGGTTCCAGGTGGTGTCTCCTCTCCGGGGAAGAGCGACGGCAATCGGGTGGGGGGCGGTGGCGTTGACGGTTGGCCTGATGGGACTGGCTGCCGTGGCTGGCCGGGAAACATCGCTCCGGATGGCCGACCCTTTCACCACGTACAACGGGCTAGCCGGCGCAATCTCACCGCTCGGGAGGGCAGCGGACGGCGGGCGGAAGCGGGTTTGGCTCGCCCCGTTGACCCGCATGGCATCGCCACCCGGGCTCGCCGGGTTCGTCGCGGTGATGATCGGAGCGGTGTTGTGGGACGGATTCTCCTTCACACCCTGGTGGCTGGGGACGGTGGGGAATGCGGCAGGCGCGCTTGGCTGGGCACGCTTGGTTTGGTGATCACATCCGCACTGGTGCTCGCCGTCATGTATCTGGCGTCTCGATCGGCCGGCGGACTCCCCGGTCGGTCGATGCTCACGCTGCTCGCACCGGCGTTGGCGCCTCTGGCGCTGGCGGCGACGCTGGGCCACCACCTCCCAGTGCTTCTCTTCGAGGGGCAACTTCTCTTCTCGGCCATCAGCGACCCAATGGGGCTGGGGTGGGACCTCTTCGGTACCGCCGACCACAAGATCGCCTTCTTTGCCACCCCGGCCACTCTGTGGTGGTTTCAGGCTGCCGGCTTCGTAGCCGGCGGGGTCGCTTCGATCATCGTGGTGCACCGGCGCATGAAGTCGTTGGGGAGTGATGCAGTGGGGCGAGAGTATGGGATGCTTCTCCTCATGGTGACGCTCACCCTCGCCGTCATGACCGTCACTGCGCTCGGATGATCTCCCGACTGCCGGTGGTCTTGCTCCACCAAGGCGGCTGGGACGAGATCCTCATGTTCGCCCTCCCGGCGCTGGCGACCATTTGGTTGCTCAGGCGCGCCGAGCGGCGTGCAAGGGCGGAGGCGGCTCGACGTGAGCTCGAGCAGGACGAGCCGAGCAACTCCAGCAATGGCGATCGCCCGTGACGGGAGCAGCAGTGCTCACGGTCTCGGACGGTGTCAGCGTCGGGACGTGTGAGGATCGGTCGGGCGACGCACTCGAGGAGCTTCTCGGGGCGGCCGGGTACACCGGGATAACTCGCCGCACGGTTCCCGACGATCGTCCGTTGATCGAGGAGGCGATAAGAGAACTCGCCTCGGTGGCGAGCCTGGTCGTGACCACCGGTGGCACCGGCTTCGGACCGCGCGACGTCACCCCCGAGGCGACCCGGGCCGTGCTAGAGCGGGAGGCTCCCGGGTTGGTCCACCTGATGATGACCGCTGGGCTGTCGGCGACACCCATGGCAGCGCTGTCGCGCCCTGCCGCCGGGTCGATGGGTCAAACGCTGGTGGTCAATCTCCCGGGGAGCCCGAAGGGGGCGGTGGAGAACCTGGAAGCGATCCTCCCCGTCCTACCGCATGCGCTCCAGTTGCTCGCCGGCGACACGGCGCACTGAACCACAGATCACTTGGGCGGCCAGGGGTACGGGGGGCGACGGGCCCAACCGAGATGACTCCGGTGTCGTCCATCGACCCGGCGACCGCCGCCACCACCAGGGCGGTCACGACCGGACCTTGCGACGGCACATGCCAGAAGCGGAGCACGAGGTTCGTGCTCTCCCCGCCCGCCGAGATCACCGCGACCCACGGCGCCGGGTCGGCCAGCACGCCTTCGCTTTCGCTGGCGGCGCGGGTGATCGACTCGATCGTGGCTGCAATGTCAGCCGATCTGGCGCATTCGATCGACAATTCCGAGCGCCGTGCACCCAGAGTCGAGTGATTGGCCAAGGGCTCCTCGATCACCTTGGCATTTGGCAGGTGGATCATCCTCCCGTCGATGGTGCGAACGACGACGCTCCGCCCGTTGAGCTCCTCGACGACTCCGGTGAAGCCCAAGGCAGAGATCTCGTCTCCAACCTTGATGGAACCCCGGGTTTGGAGAACGATCCCAGCCGAAAAGTTCTCGGCGGTTCCCCGCAGCGCCAATGCCAGAACCACCCCGCCGATGACGAGAACGATGACGATCGGGGCGGAGTTCCCCCCTATCAGGCTTATCGCGATGGCGATCCCGAGCAGGATCACGACCCAGGCGGTCACTCGACAAATCAGTTGCTTGGCGTCGACCGACAGCCCGCCGACGTTGCGCAACAGCCGCGCCATGACCCCGCGGGCAAGCCGCGAAAGGATGACTGCCACGATGAGCGCCACAACGGCCCAGACGATGTCCCATCCGGTGATCTGGGTTCCTGCCAGAGCGGCTTCGAGTTCATCAATGGTCTGTGTCACCGCCACGGGACGCACGTTGCCGACCCTAGACGTGGCCGGTGCAGTCACCCGGCGACCAAGCCGATGCCATAGGCAACGGCAAACCCGAGCACCGTCGCCAGACCCGCCCATTCCCCGGCGTGCTTGAAGGCCTCAGGCATCATCGTCGTCGCCAGCATGGTGAGGATGGCACCCCCGGCGAAGGTGAGGACAAAGGCGAGAGTCTCGGCAGAGGCACCATCGAGTAACACGAAGCCGGCGGCCGAGGAAAGCCCGGAGATAACCGCAATAGCCATCCACATTCCTGTGATCCGCATCCGGCTCCAACCCGACGACTCGAGGCTGCTCGACGCAGCGATCGCTTCGGGGAGGTTGGAGACCAACACCGCCACCAGCATCGAGATCGACACGTTGCCCGTTTGGAGGAGGGTCAACCCGAGCACAGCCGACTCCGGGACGCCGTCGAGCACCGCACCGAGGACGATCGCAGGACCCGAAGCATCGAGCGGGGCACCGCCGATGTCCTTGCGGTGACGGGCCCCAGAGCGGGCCAACAGGGTGTCGCCAACCGTGAAAACGGTCGCACCGGCAAAGAGACCGATGAAGGCAGCGCCTGCCCCACCTGCCATCTCGGTTGCCTCCTCCACCAACTCGAATGAGACTGCGCTCACCAACACCCCAGCACCAAAGGCCATCACCAGACCCAGGGTCCGCTCGGCCGGTCTGCGGACGAAAACCACTAGCGCGCCAATAACCAGCGTGGCCGCAGCCAGCGCCCCGACGAGAAATGCCTCTACCAACCGTCCCGCCCCAGCCGGTGGCAACCACTCGGCGTTGAGCGCCTCGACCCGCTAGTCCGGCGCACGGTCCACAAGTTCCTCTTTGGCCGCGGTCTTCCCAAGGCGACCATGCCAGAGAGTGGCATTGAGCGAGATCGCGGCCACCAGAACGTGGGCGATGACGAACAACCAGGCGAGGAACACCGTGGCGACACCCAACGCTCCATACAGGTCATCAACCCGATCGAGCCGGTTGGAGAACCACACGATGGTGACGATGCGAAGAACGCCAAAGCCCAAGGCAACCAATAGCGCGCCCGGGACCAGGTGGGGCCATCCCGTCCCATCGGCCCTGGGAAGAAATCGGAACGCTAAGACGACTACGGCGACCACTATCAGTAGTTCGACGGCGATGAGGATGGTCTCTGTCAGTGGACCGGCCGAAATCTGGAGAAGCAGGGCGCGTACCGTGATGAGCACTAAGAACGCCCCGGCGAGAATCGCCGATGCGACAAGTCGGCGGGGCGTGCGGCCTGGTTCCACCTGCCAAGCAATGGCACTTATGAGACGCATCGTCTTTATCACGCCGATACCAGAGGCCAAGGTCAGCACTATGGCAGCGCCCAGAATGAGGAAAAGGCCGCGGTCGGAGGTGTTCACTGCGGCCCCGACGCTTGCTGCCAGCGAAGCACTCAGCCCGGCATGTTGAGCCACGTCTGATAGCTCTCCCTCCAAGCCGTCCACGACGGCGCCCAGTGCAGTCACTGAGAAGAGCGAGAAGGGGAGCAGAAACAGGAACAAGCGATATGAGAGGCCGCCTGCGAGCACTCCTCCAGCAAATCGCTTGTCGCGTTCATACGACTGGTAAGCGACTCTCACCATCGGGTTGCGGATCCGCTCGCGCTCGAGTGTCTCGAGGGCGCGCTGACGTGCCAGGTCGGTCGTTGTCTTGACCCGGGAGATCAAGCCGTCACCCTCGGCGGCGGACGGTTCTCGGGTCTCGGACTGGCTCACGGCGGGGGGGGCGGCCAATCGCCGGCGGGTGCGGCCGTGCCGGTCATGACGACGTCTGTGTCATCCTCGATTGGCGGGGCCCGTTCAACGTGCATCGCCGATACATCGACGCCTGTGGCCTTGGCCCATCCGTAGGCGCCGAACATCCGGGCCGAGGCCACCGTGGGCACGGCGAGGATGGCGCCGAGGACGCCAGCCACCGAGAACCCGACCGTGATTGCCAGCAGCACTACGAGTGCCGGGATCTGAACCGACCCTCCCAACACCCTCGGCGAGACGAGCTGGCTCTCCAGTTGCTGCAGGAGCACGTAGACGACGATCACCAACACCCCGAAGAGAACGTTGTTCATGTCGGGAAACCGGATCGACCCCTGTACGAGCGCCACCAGCACAGCGGGGATGGTGGCGAAGATCGGACCGAAAGTAGGGATGACCTCGAGCAGTCCGGCAATCAACCCGAGCACGAAGGCACCGGGGACGCCAATGAGCCACACGGCGATCCCTGTGGTCACACCCATTATCACCATCAGGGTCAACTCGCCTCTGATGTAGTCGTTCCACACCCCGGAGAACCTTCTCCCCAGTGCGGCGGCCTCGGCTTGATGCTTGGCCGGGAACAACCCGAGCGTGGCGTGAGCGAACCGGGCGCCGCTACCGCTGAGGTAGAGGGCGATGAGGAGTGTGAAGATCACAAAGCTCAGGATCGACACGACCACGCCGAACAGCCCGGCCGTCGCCTCCAGCGCACCAAAGAGAAGGGCGCTCACCTGGTCGGCGGTCAGCGCCAGAGCCGGCGGAGATGAAACCAGGATGGCATCGATCATTGGCTGGGTGATCGAGGTGAGGTCGACCGTGAATCCGAAAACCGTGATACTGCTGATATCGGTGAGGAAATCGATCACCCAGTCGTCGATCGAGTCCGAGATCGCGGTGAGATCGATCTCGTCGATCGACCCGACGAAGAGGACCGGGACAACGAAGAACAAGAAGATGACCCCGGCAACGAACAGCAGGTAGGCCAGCAGGATCGCAAGCCAGCGGGGCATGTAGCGATCCAGCCACTTGACCGTCGGGGCCAGCAGAAAGGCGATCAGAGAGGCGACGATCACCGTCACCAGCACGCCGCGAGCCAGTATCAGGCCGAGGATCCCGACCAGCACCAACCCGACGACGATGAGGAGCCTGGTGGAGTGGCGCTCGGCGGGTTGGATCCCCTGTCCGTCGGAGTCGTTCAGCAGGCGCCTCCAGGATCGTGCGGGCGGACGATGCTACAACGGAGGGCCGGTGCCTTCCCCGGCCCTCCGTCACTAACGCGGACTCAAGCCGAGGCGAACTCCCGGCCGTGCACCGCCAACGCCCAGATCACAAAGACGTCCAAGGCAATGATCAGAATGGACCAGATGGGGTAGTAGGGGATGAACATGAAGTTGGCGATGGCGCTGAGTGTCGCCACCACGATCCCCACGACGCGGGCCCATGTCTGTCCGGCAAGCACGCCGAACCCGGCGAGCAGCACGACGATACCGGCGAGCAGGTGGATCCATCCCCAACTCGTCGTGTCGAACTCGAAGACATGATTTGGAGCAACCACGTAGAAGTCGCTCTGGATGAGAGCAACGAATCCCGAGATCGCGTGGAAGATCCCGATCATGATCATGATCGTGCCGGCGAAGATGATCAGGCCAGCGGCTCCGGGGCTGGGCTCTCGGTACTCGGTCACGTACTGGTCTTCGGTCATGGGTCCTCCACTGCTCGGGTGCATGTGACGCCGCGTCGCCACCGGTCAATGGGGCGGCGCGCTCGCATCATTCAACCGCAAGCGGCACGACGAATCCATCACCCTCAGGCGCGGGAAACCAGGCGGAAGCCGAGGTGGCTGGTCGAGGTGTCGACCGCCTGTGCCATACGCTGCCGCGGGGCGGTATCTCCTGCAGTAGTTGGGGGCGCAGAGGTGAGAGCCTCCCTTGATCACCTTGCGCGGGATCGGGATGTCGGCCATGTCCGGATCGAAGCTCTGTTCCATCTCCCCGCCCCGGGGGTTGCGGGGCACACAGCAGCTTGCCGTCGGCTCTCGCATCGACTCGTACCAATCATCGGTCCACTCCCAGGCGTTCCCAGTCATGTCGAGCAGCCCATATCCGTTCGCCGGGAACGACCCCACCGGGGCGGTGCCCTCGAAACCGTCCAGCCCCTCGTTGACCACCGGGAATTCCCCTTGCCAGGTGTTTGCCATCCAACGACCGTCGGGGTTGAGGTCATCACCCCAGGCGTACTCGGCGCCGTCGATCCCGCCCCTGCTGGCGAACTCCCACTCCGCTTCGGTTGGCAGATCCTTGCCCACCCAGGCGGCATATGCAGTCACATCGTCCCATGCGACATGGACCACGGGATGGTTGCCGTTGCCTTCGATCCCGCTGTCCGCTCCTTGGGGGTGACGCCAATCGGCCCCGGGAATCCATGCCCACCAGTTGTAATGATTCCGGAGGTCCACCTTGTGGCCCGGGTTGACGAACACCATCGATGCCGCCACCAGCAGGTCGGGGATTGCGCCCGGGTAGTCGGCCGCGTCCGGGACGCGCTCGGCGAGGGTGACGTGACCGGTGTCGGCGACAAAGGCAGCGAAATCATCGTTTGTCACCTGGTACCGGTCGATCCAGAACCCATCCACCAGCACACGGTGCGCCGGCCGCTCCTCGGGGTAGTGCCGGTCGGACCCCATGGTGAATTCTCCCCCGGCGATCCACACCATGTCGCCCTTCGAACTCGTCCCTCGCTCAAGGGAAGTCATCGCGCCATCGGTCCCTTACTCCCGTATTGCCGACATCGACTCACCGGCACCGACTAGACATCATCCGCATGTGCTGTGTCTTCACCGTTCTCGTCTTCCTCGGTCCCCGCTTTGCCATCCTCATATGGGGTCTCATCGACCCCGCACGCTGGTCGCTCGCCTTCGACACTTTCATATGGCCGCTCGCCGGTTTCATACTCGCGCCCTGGACCACGCTCATGTACGTCGCGGTCTACCCGCTGGGAATCAGCGCCCTCGACTGGGTCTGGTTGGGACTGGCCATCCTCACCGACATCGTCAGCTGGAGCGGTGGCGCATACGGCAACCGCTCCAGGATCCAGGGCTACGCCTCGACCGGATAAGGGCATAGCTCCACCCGGCGGTGCCTACCCCGAGGCGGTAGGGTGCGGCAAGCCCGATCCGCCAGGAGCGTCGAGTGAAAATCGCCCACGCATTCGAGGTGCAGCGACCCATCGAGCAGGTGTGGGACTTCTTCCAGGACGTCCCTTCGGTAGCCCAGTGCCTGCCAGGGGCGGAGCTCACCGACGATAAGGGCGACGGGGTCTACGGCGGCAAGCTGGGGGTCAAGCTGGGGCCGCTAACCGCCACCTTCGAAGGGGAGGCCACGGTCACCCCGGACGAGGCGAATCGGACGGCGTCGATCAAAGGGAAGGGCGTAGACCGGCGCGGCGGAAGCCGCGGGCAGGTCACGGTCGACTACAGGCTGAAGCCGGTAGGTGACGGGACGGCGGTGGCGATCGACGCCGACGTCCAACTCTCGGGAGCGGCGGCACAGTTCGGTCGCACCGGGCTGATCAACGAGATGTCACAGCGGCTCATCGGTGACTTCGTCACCTGCTTGGAGGGCAAGCTTGCGGCGCCGACCGCGGCGGCGGCCGCCGAGGTGAGCGCACCCGATGTAAAGGGGATATCGCTGTTCTTCTCGTCGCTCCTCTCCTCCATTGGCCGCTTCTTCCGCCGGCTGTTCGGAGGGTCGACCCAAACGTCGGCAGAGTGAGCCGCCCTCCTCTCCAATCCGTCCGGGATCAGTAGGGTCGTCGAGTAGGACCGAGGAGATCGATCATGGCCAACCTCGTACGCGCTGCGGTGGTGCAGACCGAGTGGACCGGCGACAAGGACTCGATGATCGAGAAGGCGGTCAAGTACGCCAGGGACGCGGCAGACCAAGGCGCCAGGGTCATGTGCTTCCAAGAACTCTTCTCGAGTCCCTACTTCTGCCAGGTGCAGGATGACGAGCACTTCGGGTACGCCGAGCCGATACCCGACGGCCCCACCACCAAGCTCATGCAGGACCTGGCCAAGGAGACCGGGATGGTGTTCGTCATCCCGATCTTCGAGGAGGAGGACGCCGGGTTCTTCTACAACACGGCAGCGGTGGTCGACGCCGATGGCACCTACCTCGGCAAGTATCGCAAGACCCACATACCGCACGTCAAGGGGTTCTTCGAGAAGTACTACTTCCGTCCGGGAAACCTCGGGTACCCGATCTTCGACACAGCGATAGGTCGGATCGGCGTGTACGTCTGCTACGACCGCCATTTCCCCGAGGGGTGGCGGGCGCTCGGTCTCAGGGGCGCCAAGATCGTGTTCAACCCCTCCGCCACCAGCCGCGGGCTCTCGATGTACCTGTGGAGTCTGGAGCAGCCGGCCGCCGCCGTCGCCAACGAGTACTTCGTCGCCGCCATAAACCGGGTAGGGACCGAGCCGTTCGGTGACAACGACTTCTACGGGTCCTCGTACTTCTGTGACCCTCGCGGTCAGGTCATCGGCGAGACAGCCTCGGACACCGACGAGGAACTGGTCGTGCGCGACCTCGACCTCGACATGATCGACCAGGTCCGGACGACCTGGGCCTTCTATCGAGACCGCCGCCCGGACGCCTACGGCGACCTGGTGGCTCCGTAACGGCATGACCGACCGACCGGGGCCGGGGCGGGGCACGCTCATCGCCGGGGCGCTGGTGCTCCTCGCCGGGCTCGTCTGGCTGCTCTCCTCTCTCGGGGTCGGCATCCGCTGGGAGATGGTGCTCGCCGTGTCCCTCATCGGTGTCGGCATCGCCCTCGTGGCACTGTCCCGCTCCGAGGGAGGGTCCACCCCGTTGATCATCGCCGGTGTGGTCATCGCGGCCGTCCTCATCTTCACCGGCGGGGGGGCTTTCGGACCGGCGACCACGGTCACCGAGCAGGTCGCCTTCTCGGAGCCGATCAGCTTGATCCTGGTGGACACGCCCTCCGGTGGGGTGGAGGTGAACGCGGGCGGCGAGATCGTCGAGGTGGAGCGCACCCTCAGTTACGGGAGCGAGCGGCCCGAGGTCATCGAGCAAGTCGAGGATGGGGTGCTCACCCTCTCGGTGCAGTGTCAGGGCGGCGGGTTCCTCATCGGGGGATGCGGGGCCGATTACGTGATCACCGCTCCTGCGGATGTGGCTCTCGAGATCGACACCGGATCAGGGGGCATCGATGTCGACGGCATCACCGGTGGGGGCAGGCTCGACACCGGCTCAGGGGGCATCGACCTGGAAGGTGTGGGCGGTGAGCTGTCCGCCGATACCGGCTCGGGGAGCATCGAAGGCTCGTCACTGGTCTCGACCTTGACCTCCGCCTCCACCGGGTCAGGTGGCGTCGCCCTCGAATTTGCCTCCGCCCCGGACGT
Organism: uncultured Actinomycetes bacterium; assembly: GCA_963758695.1. Taxonomy (GTDB): domain Bacteria; phylum Actinomycetota; class Acidimicrobiia; order Spongiisociales; family DATADW01; genus DATADW01. The sequence continues at coordinate 255,296 of CAVWWM010000029.1, read as the reverse complement.
GGTCGAGGTGTCCACCGGGTCGGGCAGCGTCGAGGTCACCGTTCCCGAGGGCACCTATGCCGTCAATCTGGATAGCTCCTCTGGCTCAGAGACGATCGAGGGCGTTGTCAACGACCCGGCGGCGGAGCGCACCATCACCGTCGACACCGGATCGGGCGGCATCCTCGTCCAGACCGGGGACTGACTCCTGAGGGCCGCTGGCGGCGGCGGATCGTCAGGAAGCCGGTGGACCGCCGCTGCGCTGTCGCCAGCCGCTGATCAATCCGATCACCAACAGAACGGCCCCGATGATCAACAGCCAGCGGAGTGCGGTGAAGAACAGGCCGGCACCGAAAAAACAAGCGCCGCCACGACAATGAGGATGATCCAGCCCATGGGTTCACCGTAGCCAACGGTCAGGCCGCGCCGAAGACCGGGGAACTAACTTCGCAGGAGAGGAGGCCACATCATGAGCGAACCGGGCATCCACGCCGATCTGCTGGAACGTCACCGCAAGGTGCTCCCGTCTTGGCTGGCGCTGTATTACCAGCAGCCGATCGCCCTGGTCGACGGTGAAGGGCGTCGGGTGCGTGACGGCGAGGGCCGGGAGTACCTCGATTTCTTCGGTGGGATCCTCACCACCATCTCGGGGTACAACGTGCCCGAGGTGGTCAAAGCGGTCAGGGAGCAGGCGGGACGGATGGTCCACACATCGACGCTCTACCTGATCGAGCAGCAGATCGAGCTGGCGGAGCGGATCGCCGCCCTCTCCCCCATCCCCAACGCCAAGGTGTTCTTCACCAATTCGGGGACCGAGGCGAACGACACCGCCCTGTTGCTCGCCACGTCCTACCGGCGTTCCAACCAGGTGCTGGCGTTGCGCAACAGCTACCACGGACGGTCCTACTCCTCGATGGCGATCACGGGGAACCGTTCCTGGTCGTCGTCGAGCTTCAGCCCGCTCCAGGTCACGTACGTCCACGGCGGATACAGATACCGCTCCCCGTTCGGCCACCTACCCGACGCCGAGTACGTCGCGGCCTGCGTCGCCGACCTGAGGGACATGCTCCAGGTAGCTACCAGCGGCGATGTCGCCTGTCTCATCGCCGAGCCCATCCAGGGAGTAGGTGGTTTCGCCACCCCACCGGACGGGCTTCTCGGGGCTATGAAGGAGGTGCTCGACGAGAGCGGGATCCTCCTCGTGGCCGACGAGGTGCAAACCGGCTGGGGTCGCACCGGGGAGAACTTCTGGGGTATCGAGGCCCACGGAGTCGTCCCCGACATCATGACCTTCGCCAAGGGTGCGGGGAACGGCCTCGCCATCGGTGGTGTCGTGGCGAGGGCGGACGTGATGGACTCGATCGGCGCCAACTCGATCTCGACATTCGGGGGCAACCCGTTGGTGATGGCCGGGGCGCTGGCAAACCTCGACTACATGCTGGAGCACGACCTCCAGACCAACGCCCACAAGGTGGGGAACCACCTGCGCGCCCGGATCGATCCCTTGGTGGACGAGGTCGCCATCGTGGGCGAGGTGAGGGGCAAGGGTCTCATGATCGGCGTCGAGTTGGTTCATCCTGGTGGTCGCGAGCCCAACGCAGAAGCGGCGGCGGTGGTGATGGAGGGAACCAAGCAACGCGGTCTGCTGATCGGGAAGGGCGGCCTCCACGGCAACGTCCTCCGTATCGCTCCCCCGCTCTCCCTCACCGAGGCCGAAGCCGACGAGGGTTTCGAGATACTGCAGGAGGCGCTGGAGGAGGCGACAAGCACCGGCCATTGATCAACCGGGCTCGGGGGTTCCCCGTGCTGCTCCGTTAGGCTCCACGTGGAGTGGCGATTTCGGCAGTCGGCGGCGACCGGACCCGGACCGCGGAGCTGATGGCCGCGACATGCCTTGCGACCGACTTGGGCATGGGGTTCCCGTTCGAGCATGGCCTGCATGCCACATTGATGGCGATGCGACTCGCCGACCTTGTCGACGTCGATAGGGATACCTCGTCGCAGATCTATTACGCGAGTCTGCTCATGTACTCGGGTTGCACGGTCGATGCTGAGATCGCGGCGGCGATCTTTGGCGCGGATATGACCCCGAATATTGTCCCCCGGCAATTCGGCTCGGCCACCGAGGCCCTGGGCGGCGTGATCCGCGCCCTAGCCGATCAGGGCACCTCGGTCCCGCGGCGGGTCGTCCAGATCGCAAGCCGGCTCCCGGAAGCGGGCGCACACCGCAAACCGCACTTCGCCGCAATGTGTGAAGTGGCGGCGATGCTCGCGGCACGGTTTGGCCTTCCCCCAGCAATTCAAGGATTGTTTCCTCTGCTAACCGAGCGCTGGGACGGCAAGGGCGTGCTCAAACGGGCGAAGGAAGTGCAAATTCCGCTCCCGATTCGCATTGTTCATATCGCCCGCGATGCCGCCTTCCAAAGATTGATCGGCGGCAACGAGCACGCCGTAAGCACAGTACGTGAGCGGGCTGGACATTCCTTCGATCCCGAGATTGCCCGAGTCTTCATCGACAACTCAGATTCGGTCTTGAGTGCGGCTGATGTTGCCGAATCCGCATGGGAGCCGACTCTGGCAGCGGAACCACGACCCTGGCTCGAACTCGAGGGCGATGGCATCGACCGAGCCCTTGCGGCCCTTGGCGAGTTCGCCGATCTGATGTCGCCCTTCTTTACTGGGCACTCCAACGGCGTGGCTGCACTCGCCGTGGCGGCCGCCGGGTTGTGCGGCCTTGACGGGGAGGAGGTCGCGTCGACGCGGAGGGCGGCGCTGGTTCACGACGTGGGCCGAGTAGCGGTACACCCACGCGTCTGGCAGAAGATCGGGCCGCTCAGCGCCGACGAGTGGGAGCAGGTCAGGCTGCATGCCTACCACACCGAGCGGGTCTTCTCACGCTCCCCCTTCCTCGCCACATTGGGCACCGTCGCATCCGCTCACCACGAGCGGCTCGATGGGACCGGTTATCACCGCCATGCCACGGCGCCCTCCCTCCCTCCGCCGGCGCGGCTCCTTGCCGCTGCAGACGCATTCCACGCCATGACCGAGCCGCGCCCGCACCGGGACCCGCTCACGCCCTTGACCGCCGGACCGCTCCTCGGGGAACAGGCACGCTTGGGGCGCCTCGACGCCGAGATGGTGGCCGCCGTGCTGGAGGCAGCCGGACAGCCCCGCCCGCAGATCGATCGCCCCGCCGGACTCACCGTGCGGGAGGCCGAGGTGATCGGGCTGCTGGCACGGGGTCTGCAGACCAAGCAGGTGGCCCGCGCGCTCGACATATCGGCAAAGACCGCCGACCACCACATCCAAAATGCCTATCGGAAGATCGGCGTATCCACCCGTGCCGGAGCGACCCTTTTCGCCACCGAGCATGGGCTCGTGCCCTGGGGAGAACTCCCCATGGTCAAATGGGCCTCACCACCCATAGCGTCCTTCTCGAGGCAAGGAGGAGCAACATGTCTGAGGCCACATCCAGCACCAGGGACGCTATGGACGCGGACCGCCTTGCGGCCAGGGCGATCGAGGGTCTCCCTTTGGCAGAGAGGACGAGTTCTCTCGCCGATGTCTCGACGGTCATATTGGAGGGCGGTGAAGGGCCGCCGATGATCTTGCTCCACGGGCAGGGTGGCTTCGGAGCGTTCATGGGTGGAATGGCGGCGCAGCTCGTCGACCGCTACCGGGTGGTGGTACCCGACCTTCCCGGACTGGGACGCTCCAAGATTGGCAACGGCCCCATTGACCCAAACCGAGTTATCGGTTGGCTGCGCGAGCTCGTCGCCGAGACCTGCGACCAACCTCCGATCCTGTTCGGAGCGTCGCTTGGCGGCAGCATCGCGGCGCGTTTCGCCATCCAACACCCAGACGAACTCGTCAAGCTCATCCTGATGGACTCCGGGTCGCTGGCGGCGTTCCGACCCGCGCCCTCAATGCTGCTTGCTCTAATCCGATTCTCTAGAGCCCCAAACCTCGTCACTGCGAAGAGGATGCAGGAGGTGATCTTCTATGACGCACAGAGCGTTCGGGCCCAGATGGGTGAGCGATTGACGGCATTGCTCGATTACCAGATCGAACGAGCGAAGCAGCCGACGGTACGCTCGGCCAACCGAGCTCTCCTCCGCACGCTGGGAACGAAGCGAATCCCCGACGACGAACTCCGTCGCATCGCGGCGCCGGTGTCCCTCATCTGGGGCCGCCATGACCGGGTGATGAAGTTCGGGATCGCCGAGAGGGCGAGTCGGAAATTTGGCTGGCCGCTGTTTCCTATTGATGACGCCGGTCACCTTCCTATCGCAGAACAGCCCGCAGCCTTCGGCGAAGCACTGAACACGATTCTCTCGGAGTGAGGTCCCGGTCAGCCGGGGCACCCTCGCCGCTTGCGAAGATCGCCACAGTCAGGTAGCGCGTGGGGGAGGTTGCGCCGCGTGGGCGCCACGCCAGCCCGCCAAACTCACGGCGGTCCCGGCCCGACTGTGTAGACGTGTCCCAGTCGGCTGGTCCAGCGGAAGACCCCCGGCTCGGAGTTGCTCCAGCTTCCACTCACCTTCGTGCTTCAACCGATGATGGTGGCGGCACAGCGGTCCCAGATTCGAAGGATCGGTGCGGCCGCCCTTGGCGAAGTCCCTGGTGTGGTCGATGTCCGAGCCCATCGCCGGCATCCGGCACCCGGGGAACACACAGGTTCGGTTGCGAGCCTCGAGGTAGCGGCGTTGGGTGAGGGTGGGTCGGCGGCGGGTGATCCCGTTCCACACCACAGACCCGCTCTCCGGGTCGGTGACGGTGACCCGCCACTCCGAGTCGTGCTGCCTGGCGGCCACCTGGCGGGCGACGTCGGCGATGATCGGCCCGAACCCGGGGATCTCCCCCGGGTTGGCGTCGAGCCCGGCCAGGGTGGTGAGATCGATGTGGAGGTCGACCACCCCGCGCCGCCCCTTGGTGGAGCGGTCCCCATGAGGCGGTCCAAGAGGATGTCGCTGCGCAACTGGTCGATGCTGCGGGGATCACCGGCCCGCTTCGCGCTATGGGCCTCGGTGTCGAGTGTCCGCAGGCACGCCACCGCCCGCTCGGCGGGAAGGTTGCACGCAAGGAGGTCGGCGGTCCCATCGGCGTTGGGGAGGCACATCACCCGCCGTTCCTCCACCGCCGCTTCGTAGCGCCGTGCAGCCTCCTCGGGGTGGGTGGCCATGGTGAGCCGGCGGACCCGGGCTCCCAGTTGACCGGTGGTGAGACTCTCCGCCTGCTCCAACACGGTGTCGGCCACACGGCGGGCCTCTGCCTCCTCGAGGTGACCCGTCCCATCGCAGATCACCCGGGCCCGGGGCAGATCGATCCGGCCCCGGCGCAGGGCATCCCCCACCGCGGGGAGCCGTTCAACGAGATCGAGCGCCAGCCCGAGGTGCGTGTCGGCGGCTCGCCGGGTGAGACACAACGCCGCTCCGATCTCCTCGGCGGCGAACTCGTCGATCGCTTCCACCCGCTCCGCCGAGGTCGGGTCCGAGGAACAGTGGGCCACCTCGGCCATGACGGCGTACAACTCGGCCTGGTAGAAGGCGACCTGGCGGGCGATGCACCTGCAGCAGCGTGACCACATCGTCACCGCACAACCGGGACCGATCGATGCCTCCCAGGACTGCAGCCAAGCTCCGGACCGGGTGGCATCTCCGCCAATCCCACCGGCAGCGGCACCGCTCTGGGTTCAGAGCGGTCCTCGAGCCAACCCGGCGCTTCCCCAACCAACGTCATCATCATCTCCGCAACGCGGTTCACAGTGGGGAAGAGCGTTCAACGTACCACAGGGCTACGACAAACCGAACACTTGTTCGACATATCAATGGGACACGCTCCCGGCTCCGCCCGATTTCCTGTTCCTAGTCGGAGGGCGGGATCAGCCCGTATTCCACCGCGAAGAGCGTCGCCCCGGCCCGGGTAGACACCCCCATCTTCCGATAGGCGTTCTGGATGTGACGGTCTGCGGTCTTGACCGAGATGTCGAGCCGGCGCGCCACCTGCTTGGTCTGCAAACCCCGCCCGAGGAGGCCGATCACCTCGGCCTCCCGCTCGGTCAACCCGGCGGGACGCTCCACCCGAGGTCCCGGTTGCCCGGCGGCTGCGCACACGGCAGAGACGATGTCGGCGTCGAGTCGGCCAGCCCGTGAATCCTCGACGAGACGACGAGCCGCCTCCTCGGGGGCGACCCCCCCACGGTGCGGTCTCGACTCGGTCATCGCCCGGAACGAGTCGGCGGCTGCGATGAGCCGATCAGACGCACTCAACGAAGGTGCGGAGACCCCTCGGTGGTACCCGGTGCCGTCGAGCCGCTCGTGATGGGCCCGGGCCGACCCCGACATGGGGGTTAGGAAGGAGGAGCGGGAGAGCACCCGCTCCGTGTGGTAGGGATGGAGCCTGACCTGCTCCCAGTCGTCTGCGGTTAGCGGGCCCGTCTTCAGCCACACCCGAGGATGGACCGCCACCCGGCCCAAGTCGTGGACCAGCGCAGCCCGCCGTACCCCGTGATGCCATCGCCATCGAAACCGCTGACAAAGGCGGCCGCCGCGGCCAGGTCGGCAACACCTCTCGAGTGGCCGGTGAAAGTGGGCGAGACCATGTCGGCGAAGTCGCCCATGGCAGCGATGGCGCGGTCGATCGCCTCACCCTCGAGATGAAGGTGGGGCCGGGGCTCGGCTCGAAGTGTCGCCTCCCAAGCCGACTCCCCTTCGGTCGCCGAGAAGACCTCATCGGCATGCCGCGTGAAAGCCTCGGCAACGGCCGGATCGAAGGCGTGGCCCGCCCGGCTGCGGATGGTCTCGACGGCGTGCTCCTCGCCTCCGATCACCCGTTGGAAGGCGGCGTCCTCGGCGACATGGGTGATACGTATGGGCAGAGGGACCTCGTCTCCCTTGGCCCGGCGGAGCACGCTCTTGCCGTCCCAACGCTCGGTGAGCTTGAAAAACAGCCGATGGACCGACGACGGCACACCGAGCCGCTCTGCCAGCATCCCCGCCACCTCGCACATCGCCTCGAAGTGAGGGTCCCTGAACCGATATGCCAGCGGGAGCCGCTTCGCCACCTCGTAGGGCCGGCGCAACGCCGGAGTATCCGGAGGGGGCATTGATCTCACTGCTCCGATCAAGTGCTCGGCCCCCGACCCGAACTGACGGGGAGTCAAGTTGTCGAGAGCGCTCCCCCCGAAGACTTCTGTGGCCAGATCGGCGTCGGTGGTGCATCCCGAATAGGTGAGCAGCGACGCGTAGTAGGTCTGCGAAGCCATCTCGTGCGAGACGGAGAGGAGGTCGGCGATACGCATCGCCATCAGGGTGGTGTGGAGACCATGCTCGAAGGGAAACCCCATGCCCAAGTCGGTCGCCAGGCATGTCGCCGCTATCACCTCTGCGGTACGGACGCGCTCAACGGAATCCTCGGGTCTGCCAGGCATTCCACCACCGATCGGTTGCCCCACTAGTGGAGTCCGGAAGATGGAAAGATACGCCGCAGGGCGCCCCGGACTGGGGAGAACTCCCGATAGCCGGGAGACCCCGACCCATACCGTCTGCCTCGTGAGCATTCCGCTCGCCGCCGGTGCCGTCTCCACGGTGATCTTCGCCCTCAGCACGCTCCCGATGCTGATCAAGGCCCGACAGAGCAAGGACCTGAAGTCATACAGCTTGAGCAACCTCCTCTTGGCGAACCTGGGAAACGTGGTTCATTCGATCTATGTCGTCAGTCTGCCCGTCGGTCCCATCTGGGGCCTCCACACCTTCTACCTCGTCACTACAGGGCTCATGCTCGTCTGGTACCTGCGTTACTCCGCGATGATGCGGATCGGCCGGCAAAGGTCTGCGTAGTCGCCTGATCATCTGGGGAGAATTCCCGATAGGCGGCCACTGGGGATCTTCTTAGGTTCGGCGGTACACCCGCAACAGGAGTACACAAGTGAGTAATCACGAAGTCGAAACCGTGGTCATCGGCGGAAGCCAGTCGGGTCTGGCCGTTGGGTATCACCTCTCTCAAAGGGGTCTTCCGTTTGTGATCCTGGACGAAAACGACAGGATCGGTGATGCCTGGCGGAGGAGATGGGACTCGCTGCATCTGTTCACGCCGGGCCGATATGACGGCCTTCCTGGGCTGCCGTTCCCCGGATCGCCTTCCCACTACCCGACAAAGGATGAGCTCGCCGACTATCTGGAGATGTACGCCCGCCATTTCGACCTCCCCGTCCGAACCGGGGTCAAAGTCGAAGGACTGTCGCGGGACGGGCGATCGATTCGAGGTTGTTTGTGCGAGCGGCACTCTGCTCGCCGACAACGTGATCGTGGCTACGGGCGCCTACAACAACCCCAGGATCCCGCCGTTCGCCGCCGAACTCGATGAGAGCATCGTTCAGCTCCACTCCAAGGACTACCGCAACCCCTCCCAACTCCGCGAGGGCGGGGTGCTGGTGGTGGGGGCGGGCAACTCTGGTGCGGAGATAGCCATCGAAGTCGCTCCCCACCACCAGACATGGTTGTCGGGCCGGGACACCGGTCAAGAGCCCACCCGTGCCGGTAGCCGTACGGACCTCCTTCTCACACCCGTGCTCTGGTTCATGGCGACGCGGTTCACGGTGAATACGCCACCCGGGAGGAAGATGCGCGACCATTTCCTCGACCCGCCTCGCGGCATTCCCCTCGGCAGGGTGCGACGCAAGGACATCGCCGCAGCCGGTATCGAAAGGGTGGGGAAGACGACCGGTGTGAAGGATGGTTATCCGATGCTCGAAGACGGACGTGTCTTGGACGTGTCCAACGTCATCTGGTCCACCGGATTCACGCCCAATTACGACTGGATCGATCTCCCACTGTCCACTCATAACGGCGTCCCGATTCACGTTCGGGGCATCGTGGAGTCCTGCCCCGGGCTCTACCTCATGGGGCTTCTCTTCCTCTACTCGCTGAGTTCGGCGCTGGTGGGAGGAGTGGGGCGCGACGCCGAACACATCGTCGACCACATCGTTGCGAAGCGGAGAACACATGAAGTGAGTGGATCGGCCACCCATTCGTGACACTCCCCTGAGGCCGGCGGTGCCCGCGTCGGAGCACGTCTCCTCACAGGCCTTGGCGGACAGGCACCCGATTAGCGTGGGCGCGCAGCGACACAGGGAGGCGCGATGCGGACGCTCATCGCCAACGGGACGGTCGTCACCGCCACCGACAGTACCGCCGCCGATGTACTGATCGAGGACGAGCGGGTTGCGGCGCTGCTCGCACCGGGGAGCTTTGAAGGCACCGCCGATCAAACCATCGACGCCACCGCCAAGTTCGTCGTTCCCGGCGGGATCGACGTCCACACCCACATGGAGCTTCCCTTCGGCGGCACGGCCGCCTCGGACAGCTTCGAGACCGGCACCCGGGCAGCGGCATGGGGCGGGACGACCGCCATCGTCGACTTCGCCGTCCAGACCAAGGGTCAGTCGCTGATGGAGGGTTTTGAGGCCTGGATGGCAAAGGCCGAGGGGAATTGCGCCATCGACTACGGATTCCATCTCATCGTTGGCGACGTCACCGAACAGTCGCTCAAGGAGATGGACCTGGCAATGGACGAAGGAGTCACCTCCTTCAAGATGTTCATGGCCTATCCCGGCGTCTTCTACTCGACCGACGGCGAGATCCTCCGGGCTATGCAGAAGGCAGCGGAGAACGGGTCGACGATCATGATGCACGCCGAGAACGGCATCGCCATCGACGTGCTGATCGAACAGGCGCTGGCCCGTGGTGAGACCGATCCGATCTACCACGGCCTCGTCCGGCGATCGGTGCTGGAGGGCGAGGCGACCCACCGCGCCATCAAGCTGGCCGAGGTGGCGGGCTGCCCGCTCTACATCGTCCACCTCTCGGCGCAGGAAGCACTCGAAGAGGTGGCCATCGCCCGCGACATGGCGAGCAACGTCTTCGCCGAGACCTGTCCGCAGTACCTCTTCCTCGAATTGGACGACCTCGGCAACGGCTTCGAGGGCGCCAAGTACGTGTGCTCGCCACCGCTCCGTGATCGGGCGGAGGGCCATCAGGAGGCGTTGTGGGCCGGTCTGGCGACCAACGATCTGCAGGTGGTGTCGACCGACCACTGCCCCTTCTGCTTCGACGACCATCCCGAACTGGGCAGGCAGAAGCGGCTCGGTGAGGGCGACTTCTCCAAGATCCCCAACGGATTGCCCGGGGTGGAGCACCGCATGCAGCTCATCTACCACGGTGCCGTCGCCGAGGAGCGGCTCTCGATCAACCGGTGGGTCGAGGTGTGCGCCACCACCCCGGCGAGGATGTTCGGGCTTTACCCGAGCAAGGGCACGATCGCGGTGGGATCCGATGCAGACATCGTCGTGTTCGACCCCGACCGCCCCATGGTCATCTCCGCCGAGACCCAGCACATGCGCACCGACTACTCCTGCTACGAGGGCTTGGAGGTCGCCGGGTCGATCGACACCGTCCTATCCAGAGGCAAAGTGGTCATCGCCGACGGCGAGTACCACGGCTCGCCCGGCGACGGGCGCTATCTGCCCCGTGAGACCAACCAGTACCTCGCCTGACTCCCACGTTGGTGAGGCGTCCTAGGCTCGGAGCGAGCCGGAGGACACCATGAAGCTGATCAACCACTGGATCAACGGCAAACCCTGGGACGGCACGCCGGAACGCACCGGGCCTGTGTTCGACCCGGCGTCCGGTCAGGTCCAGGCTGACGTCGCCTTCGCCAACGCAGACGTCGTCGACGAGGCCGTCGGCGCGGCCAAGGCCGCCTTCGAGACCTGGAAGAACAGCGCCCTCACCACGCGGGCCAATGTCATGTTCGAGTTCCGCCGCCTTGCGGTCGAGCACAAAGAGGACATCGGACGGATCCTCACCAGGGAGCACGGCAAAACGCTCGCAGATGCCCTCGGCGAGGTGCAGCGCGGGCTGGAGGTCATCGAGTTCGCCTGCGGAATCCCCCACCTGCTCAAGGGGGACTACTCCGAGAACGTTTCGCGCGGTGTCGACACCTACATGATCCGCCAGCCGCTCGGCGTCGTCGCCGGGATCACCCCGTTCAACTTCCCGGCGATGGTCCCGATGTGGATGTACCCGATCGCCATCGCCTGCGGCAACACCTTCGTGCTCAAGCCCTCGGAGAAGGACCCGTCGGCGTCGCTCTTCTGCGCCGAGCTGCTCGCCGAGGCCGGGCTGCCCGACGGTGTCTTCAACGTGGTCCACGGTGACAAGGTGGCGGTGGACCGCATCCTCGAACACCCCGACATCGCCGCGGTCGAGCTTCGTCGGCTCCACCCCGATCGCCCGCCACATCTACGAGACGGGAACCGCCCACGGCAAGCGGGTGCAGGCGCTGGGCGGCGCCAAGAACCACATGGTGGTGCTCCCAGACGCCGACATGGAACTGGCCGCCGACGCTGCCGTCTCCGCCGGCTACGGGTCGGCGGGTGAGCGTTGCATGGCGATCTCGGTGGTGGTCACCGTCGGCGACGCCGGCGATTCGCTGCTCGGCGCCATGCGGGAGCGGATCGGCGGGCTCACCGTGGGCAGCGGTCTCGACCCCGACGCCGAGATGGGCCCGCTGATCACCGCCGAGCACCGCGACAAGGTCGCCGGGTACGTAGACAAGGGGATCGACGAGGGAGCCGCAACTGATCGAGGACGGCAGGGACCTCAAGGTCAGCGGTCACGAGGAAGGCTTCTTCCTCGGCCCGTGTCTCTTCGACCAGGTCACCCCGGACATGTCGATCTACCGGGACGAGATCTTCGGACCGGTGTTGAGCGTGGTGAGGGTGGACCACTACGAGGAGGCCATCGACCTCGTCAACCGCAACCCATACGGAAATGGGACCGCGATCTTCACCAACGACGGGGGCGCGGCGAGGAAGTTCCAGAACGAGATCCAGGTGGGGATGGTGGGGATCAACGTCCCGATACCGGTCCCGTTGAGCTTCTACTCGTTCGGCGGATGGAAGAACTCGATCTTCGGCGACCACGCCATATACGGCCCCGACGGGGTCCGCTTCTACACCAGACCCAAGGTGGTGATCGGCCGCTGGCCCGACCCGATCCACCGCGGCGTCGACCTCGGTTTTCCCCAACACCGCTGAAGCACGCGGGCGGCCGAACAATCATCGGGGGGTTCGCCCCCTCCATCGGCGGCGATGGGTTCGCCCCACCGTGCGCCGATCGCCCGCCGCCAGCACCGGCATCTCCTTCGGGGAACACCACGCCCATCGAAGCCAGCAGATCTGCTGCTCTCCGCTTGTGTCCATCCCGGTCGAGTCCCAGCGCTGATCGCTCGTCCACGCCGAGCGCCTGCGCAAGCTGTCGGTTGGCTACCGCCTCCTCCCAAGGCAAGCCCATGGTCGACGCCTCTCTAGCCGCCGAAACCCACCATCGCAGCGCCGCCTTCCGCCGTCCTCGGTGGGCGGCCTGCCTTCCTCTGACCAGATGAAGCCGGGGCCGGGCGATGGGTACTCCCTTTACGAAGTCACGCAACAGACTCTCGCCACGTTTCACCGTTTGCTCCGCTTCAGCATCGGTGACCCCTTGGGGCAGTCCGACGTCAAGCAGTTCCAGCGCCACCTCGGCGATGCTGGCGTGGGCCTCCAATCCCCAGGGAACTAGCGCCGCCTGCCCCCCAGCGCGGCCTCTGCGCCCACGATGGCCCCCCATGCTCCCTCGAGGTCCCCGTGGCGGAGGTTGAACCGGGCCGCCGCAGCCTGCACTCGGGCGGTGTCGACCCGTTGCCCTGCCTTCGCACCCGCTGCGGCCGCGTCGCCGAGGCATGACTCGGCCTCCTCCCATCGGCCTGCCCGGATCAGCCATTCGACCGTGCAGACCGCGCCCCACACGTGGGTCCCAGGGTGCCCTCGATTCCGACCCGACTCGGCTACATCTCGTGCAATGGTCAGGGCGTCACCGACGTAGCCGGTGTGCATTGCGACGAAGCCGAAAATCAGCCGGGACATGTCCTCGAGACGGCGCATCCCTGTCTGACGGGCCTGTTCCATTGCGAGCGGCAGGACAGCATTCGCCTGTTCCCATTGGCCCTCGGTCCAGAAGAAGGCGCCCGCCACCATCCTGGAAAAGGCGGCGGCGTCGGCTCCTGCCGTCTCGGCGGCACGCAAGCCGCGCTGCGCATACCAGTTGGCCAGGCGGTGGGATCCGGTCACTGCCATCCCGAACCCGATCCCGGTGGCGGCCTGCGCAAGTTTCGCTGCCGATCCGGAGCGCTCCGCCTCGTTGAGGCTCCACAAGGCGGCCGTGGCCAGCCTCTGGTTCTCCAGGACGTTCATCATCTCACCCATAAGGATCAAGGCACCGGCTCTGAGCGACGCGGACCGTCGCCGCCCTTCCGAACCGGCGAGGGTTTGGCCCAACATCGCTCGATGTCCGACCTGGCGTGCCGCCTCGCCAAGCGTTCGGGCGGACCAACCGGCAGACGTCCACGGTACCCGTCTGTCCAGCACCTCGAGGCTGCGAGCCGCAGCCTCGACGGCCTCGGCGAGATCACCGATCTGGCGGTAGGCCTCGGCGATGAGCAAATGGCAGCGGGCCTTGAAATTTGCCGTGCCATCTGGCCGATCGGCGGCGGCGCTGAAAGTTGCCACCGTCTCTCGGTACCACCCTCGCAGTCGGTATACGCGCCACACCGCCTCGACGTGGTCGTCGAGGAAACCGATATCACCATGGTCAATCATCCACGTGGTGGCGGCACGGAGATTGTCCAGATCGTCCAGAGTCGGCCCACGTTCGTCTTCGGGGGACAATTCGGCCCATCGCACCGCTCGGTCGCGGAAGTAATCGGCATGGCGACGGCGGGTCGCGGCATCGGTCACGGTATCTGCAGCGAGCTTGGCGGAGGCGAACTGCCGCAGCTGCTCATGCAACGAGTAGAAGCCGCTCTCGTCCATCTGGACCAACGAATGGTCGACCAAGGCGGCGAGATCGGCAAGGTCGGATTGGGCGGCCTCGGAAGCCGTAGCCGCGTCGAATCGGCCCCGCAGCACCGAGAGCCGGGCCAGCGATGCCTGCTGGCTCGGGTCGAGAAGCGACCATGACCATTCGAACACCGAACGGACGCTGCGATGTCGGGGTTCGACGTCGGGGTCGGCGGTGGCGAGCAGGTCGATATCCCGAGAGAGATCCTGTTCGATCTGCTCCAGGGTGGCGGCGCGGACCCACCGCGCCGCCAACTCGATGGAGAGCGGCACACCCTCGACGAGACGGGTGATTCTCCCCACCGTCGCCTGATCGGCTGAGGTTGCCCCCCGAGACGCTGTGCCCTTGCTTCGAAGAGTCTGACCGCGTCATAACTGGCAAGGTCGGCAACCGCCTCTGGCGGAGGACAGGCGAGCCCTCCGAGCTCGAAGACCCACTCAGGACCTGCGCCGGCGCGCCGGCGCGAGGTCACCAGCATCTTGACGCCTGGGGCGGCGGCGAGGATCGAAACCAGTACCGGCACGGCACTGACCACCTGCTCGAAGTTGTCGAGCAGCAGCAACATGTCCTCGGAGGCCAGCCGTTCGGCGAGCAATTCTTGGGGGTCCCGCTCCGATCTGAGCGAAACTCCCAACGCCGATGCCAGTCCGGCGATCACGAGAGGCGAGGCGTTCTCACCATGGGCCGCTCGCGTCCCGACCAGGGAAACCGTTACCGCACCGCTGCGATGCCGGGACGCCCTCATGTTCGCCACTTCCCGTGCCAACACGGTCTTTCCGATTCCCCCGGTCCGACGATCGTCACCATCCGGCACGATGGATCGTCGAGCAGACGATGGAGCGTGGCAATCTCCTGGTCACGCCCCACGAGCGAGCTGGCGGGGCGCTCCAGAGCCGGCTCGGGCGCCGAGCCAAAGCCGCCACGCCGTTGGATGTCTTCGGCCAGGGCCAAGGTGGTCGCGTCGGGTTCCACTCCGAGCTCCTCGGCCAGAACGTGACGGCACGTCTCGAATTGAGCCAACGCCGCGCTGCGCTGGTCGGCGGCTGCGAAGAACCACATCAGGGCACGGTGGGCCTCTTCGTGCCAAGGCTCGAGTTCCAGGATCCTGCGGGCGGCGACGATGCCGCGACCGGTGTCGGTGGCCGCCCGCGCCGCGGCCACGATCCTGTCCAACAGACCGAGGGCAGTGGCCCGCAACTCCTCTCGCTTCCGCGATGCCCACTCGTCGAACAGCTCGGCGCCCGTAACCGAGAAGTCGCCGAGGAAATCGCCTTCGTAGATCGGGAGCCGCGGGTCCAGATGGTCAACCTCGCCGCCGCTAGCTAGCTCTTCGAGTTGCCCGACGTCGGTGGATACGGAGCCGGCAACGAGCCCTACCACCCCGCGGCTCACCTCGAGATGGTCGGGGACCATCTTGCGCAACCGGCTCAAGGTGAGGCGCAGATTTCCCCGTGCTGCCGTCTCGTCGAAGTCGCTCCACAACAGCCCTGCCAGTTCGGACCTTCCCTTCGGACCCTGGCCAAGGGCGAGGCGAATCAGCAGGGCCCTCCCCTTGGCGGGGATCAGGTCCGTCACGATGCGGTCACCCACGGTGATGTCGGGCGGACCGAGTGCCCGGATCCTCAACTGCTCGACCATGGCTGCGGTTCGACTGGTGAGGGGATCGACCAGGCTCGTCGAGAGCCTGAAACGAGGTTAGTCGTGGGTGCGTCGGCGCCCCCGGCACGCCGGTGCGGCGAACAGATCGTGCAGACACGGTGCAGACACGATCTCGACACGCCCCCTGAGTACATAGGTGGAGAAGCCCGCCGAGAGGAGCGGGACCAGCAGACTTGAGAGGGTCGAGAATGAGCAAGAGAGTCGAATGCCCCGAGCCGGGGTGTGGCGCCCCGGCCTCGATCGGCGAGATGAGGGCTCTTCCGTCGACACATGGGCCCGTTGTCCACGGGACGATCGACTGCGAGGCGGGCCACTGGTTCTTCATGCCGCTGGAGCAGGTCGACGCCGGATTGGTCGACGCCGGATTGGTCGCCGCCCAAGTGGCATAACGCCCCAGGGATCGGAGTCGGGAGCCGATCCAAACTGGTGACCTGGGTGCGGTGACATCCTCCCGTTTCGGGAAGGTCTGGTAGATCCGTTCCGGTCGAAATCCCGATGGTCGCCGGACTCGAGGTGAGGCGGCATAGGGTTGGCGTCATGGACTTCGGGGTTGTCCTCCAGACCAACCCACCGGCGAGCCGGGTGATCGAAATGGCCGCCAAGGCCGAGTCGCTCGGTTTCACCCACGGGTGGACGTTCGACTCGCATGTTCTCTGGGAGGAGCCCTTCGTCATCTACTCGGCGATGCTCGCCGCCACCGAGCGGATGGTTGTCGGGCCGATGGTGACCAATCCCGGCACCCGGGACTGGACGGTGCTGGCATCCCTATTCGCCACCCTCAACGAGATGTACGGACCGCGCACCATCTGCGGGATGGGTCGAGGCGACTCGGCGCTCCGCTTCATCGGCCGCCCTCCCGCCACGCTGGCCACCATGTCCGAGTCGATGGGGGTGATCAAGCGACTAGTCGCCGGGGAAACGGTGACCGTGCGCGACAAGGACTTGAGCCTCCCTTGGTTGCCCGATGGCGGGTGGGACCTACCGATCTGGGTGGCGGGCTATGGGCCCAAGGCTCTCGAGTTGGTCGGGCGTGAGGCGGACGGGTTCATCCTCCAACTCGCCGACCCGCAGCTCTTGGAGTGGACCGCGGGTGCCGTTCGCCAGGCGGCGGCGGCCGCTGGGCGGGACCCGTCGGCGGTGACCATATGCGTGGCCGCACCGGCGTACATCGGGGACGACATCGAGCACCAGCGAGAACAACTGCGTTGGTTTGGCGGGATGGTGGGCAATCACGTCGTCGACCTGGTCAACAGATACGGGACCGATGAAAGCAAGGTTCCGGCGGTGCTCTCCTCGTACATCAAGGAACGCCAGGAGTACGACTACAGCCACCACGGACGGGCGGGCAACCCGACCACCGACTTCGTCCCCGATGACATCGTCGATCGCTTCTGCATACTCGGCCCGGTCGGCCGCCACGTCGAGCGGCTCGAGGAGCTACGCGGTCTGGGTGTCGACCAATTCGCCCTCTACCTGATGCACGACGATGCCGACGGCACGCTCGAGGCCTACGGCGAGTCGGTGATCCCGGCCCTGTCCGGCTGAGCTCCCTTCGACTCGGTAACGACTTCGAAGCTGAGCAGATCGGAACCGGTGCCCACCGGCCCCTCGGCGGTGTGCTGAGCATGCCCGCTACCGAAGGCCGCACTGGAGCGCCAAGCCTCGAATGCCTCCTCGGTTTCCCATCGGGTGTAGACGAAGTAGCTGGTCGCTCCGTCGGTGGGTCGGAGCAGCTCGAAGCCGAGGAAGCCCGCAGCCTGGTCGACCGCACCTGCCCTATTGGCGAAGCGCCTCTCCAACTCCTCGCCCCTTCCCTCGGGCACCTCGATCACATTGATCCGCACCACGCTCATGGGTCGCTCCTTTCCGCGGCGGTGATCCCGCCGCGACGTTGTGCCAACACGAAATCGATGGGCCGCGTCCCCGGGTGGAGTGAGGCCAGGTCGATGTTGGGGTCGATCATCCTCTCCGCCTCGCCGCCGTTGATCGACACGAAGGCATCGACCCGCACCTCGGCGCCGGCGCCTTCCTCATCGGCAAGCGCCCGCGCCATCTGGGCGATCATGTCCGGCTCCGCTGCGGCCACCCTGAGTTGCGATGCGGTGTACATCCCGGACCCATCATCGACCCAGGTGCGGCCTTCTGAGTCGGTGATATGGAAGCTGACCCATCCGACTTTCTCCACCGCAAGGACGTTCCATGCAAACCGGAACCCCTCCCCCGTCCATCGGGCGTCCCCGGGGTAGGCGAGATGTCGGATCGGTAGAAGCACCTGCACCGTTACCCAGATCACAAGCGCCGCGGTGGCGAACGCCGGCCAGCCGGCATTCTCTGGCACGGCCGGAGTCGGCTTCGTCACGGTGCGCGCCACCAACCGTCGCGGCCAGTCGGGTGCGAAGAAGATCGTGGTGAGGGCGATCATCACCCAGGGGAACACCCCGATCTGGGGAAACAGCGCCCAGGTGGCCACGTGGAAGACCACGACCGCCAACCATGCCCAGAGGCGTGTCCTTCTCATCAGGAGGAAGCCGACGATTGTCAGGTCGAAGAGCGCTCCCGCCCAGCTCAATGCCAGCGCGGCAGCCGGGGGCGGCCAACAGTGGGCCGAACAACGGGACTTCCACGCGCCCGGGGAGCCAGAGCCGCAAAGGGTCGCCGTCGAAGAGCCAGTCCGGATGCAGCTTGGCCACACCGGCGAAGAAGTAGACCGCTGCCAGTTGGAGCCTGATGGCCCAAACCGCGCCAACCGGGACCGGTCCGCCTGCTCTCCCCGCCCTCGCGTCGAGCGACCAGGCACGGTTGGCGGGCACCACCACCATCAGCGCCGCCATCAACGAGACCAACCAGTAGTGGTTGAGAAAAGTGGTGGCCTCGACGAACTCGAGCCAGGTGAAGGCGAGGGCGAACAGCGCGGCGGCGGCACGGTGTCGCCAACCGAGGGCGGTGGCGAGGGCGGCGAGGCCGGCCACCACGGCCAGCGTCCTGATCCCCCATGGAGGCGGCACCGGAACCCACGCCAGCCCGGGAAAACGCAGATGATTCTGCGGAGCCACGTAGAGCGCCTCGATCCATCCGTTGGCGAACAGGCGCCCTATCGACACCGCTCCCACCACCCCGACGGCGATCCGACACACCGCGAGCGATGCGCCATCGACCGGCCGGCCGAGGGCGCGGTGCCACTCCAGGACACGGATTTTGGGGTTTTGCACGACGGCGATAGTGGATATTAGGTTCGCCTTACAGCGGAATACCCAAACGGAGGGCTGGGATGCGCAAAGGGATGATCGCGGTAGTGCGCTGGCCATGCTGGCCGCTTGTGGAGGCTCGGAAGAGGCCACCCCCGAAGCTGTAGCCGAGACATACGCCGATCTCGTATACGCCGCTTACGACGCCTCGGTGGCGTCCGCTACCGAGATGCAATCGGCTATCGACACATTCCTGGCCGACCCCACCGAAGACAACTTGGCGGCGGCACAACAGGCTTGGCTGGAGGCCCGCGACGACTACAGCCCGACCGAGGCCTTCCGCTTCTACGACGGGCCCATCGACAACCCCGAGACCGGCCCCGAAGGGCAAATCAACGCATGGCCGATGGACGAGGCCTACGTCGACTACGTGGAAGGCGATGCCGACGCAGGGATCATCAACATGGTCGACGAGTTCCCCGAGATCACTCCCGACCTCCTGGTTGTCTGCCAACGAGGAGGGTGGCGAAACCAACATCTCCACCGGTTGGCATGCCGTCGAGTTCCTCCTCTGGGGCCAGGATCTGAGCGCCGACGGACCGGGAGCTAGAACGGTGACCGACTATGTCGATGCCGAAAACTCCGAACGTCGCGCCGAGTACCTGCGGCTTGCCACCGAGCAGTTGGTCACCGATCTCACCGCAGTGCGCGATGCGTGGGATCCGGAGTCAAGCGACGGCTACCGCTCCGAATTCCTCGATGATCCCCAGGCAGCGCTACAGAAGATGCTGCGCGGGATCGGCGCCCTCTCCGCCGGTGAGCTTGCCGGCGAGCGGATGGCGGTCGCATACGAGACGAGGGACCAAGAGGATGAGCATTCCTGCTTCTCCGACAACACGAACGCCGACGTGTTGGGGAACGCCCGCGGCGTCAGGATGGTGTACCTGGCGGAGATGGAAGGCGTCGATGGGCCGTCCTTGTCGGACCTGGTCGCCGAGTCCGACCCCGACCTCGACATCACGCTCCGCGAACAACTCGACGACAGCGTCTCGCTTGCCGAAGACTTTCCAACGACATTCGATCAGATGATCCAGGCACCGGATGGTGACCCGGCGAGAGAGGCATTGCTCGCCGTCATCGAGTCTCTCGAGGCCCAGGGCGAAAGCATCGCCCGTGCCGCGCAGGCTCTGGGGGTCACCATCAACCTGGAGATCTAAGCGTTGCGGCGCCGGGCGCAGCTCTGCGTGCTGGCGTTGCTGGCTGCTTGCACCAGTGGTCAGACGGCCGGCACAAGCCCGTCGTCGACCACCACAATCCCGGCAGAAGCGCGCTCCGGTGGCGACGCAACCGTTTTCGATGTCTCCTCGAATGCGTTCGGCCTCGCCATCCCTTCGCTGACCTCACTCGAGCGGCGGGCATTCGCCGTGGGCAACAACTTCTTCAACGACAACTGGGTGACGGCGCCCGCATCGACCGATGGTCGCGACGGGCTCGGGCCCCTGTTCAATGCTCAATCCTGCTCGTCGTGCCACTTCCGCGATGGGCGTGGCCAACCGCCCGAGAATGACGAGGATCCGGAGAGGGGAATGTTGCTCCGGCTCTCGGTCCCTGCGTCGGCCCGCATGGGGAGCCACGTCCCGACCCGGCGTACGGCGGCCAACTGCAGGACCGTGCCATCAACGGTGTCCTCCCCGAGGGGATGATCCGGATCCTCGAGAACCTGGTCGACCACACCTACCCGGACGGCACCACCATCACCCTCTCCGAACCCACTCATCTGATCGCCGAACCCGCATATGGTCCGATGACCGCATCGATGTTCTCGCCGCGGGTGGCACCACCGATCCACGGCAGCGGATTGCTCGAAGCGGTGCCCGAAGAAGAGATCCTGGCTGCGGCCGACCCGGTTGACGCCGACGGCGATGGGGTCTCGGGTCGTCCCAACAGGGTGTGGGAAATCGCCACCGGCGAACAGCGTCATCGGCCGGTTTGGCTGGAAGGCGAATGTCCCCACTTTGGAGCAGCAGGTCGCTTCGGCTTTCGAGGGCGATATCGGGATCACCTCGTCGTTGTTTCCCGAGCAGCCGTGCACTCCCACCGAGCGCGCCTGCGTCCAAGCACCTACGGGTGGCGATCCCGAACTGGATGACCACAAGCTGGAACGGGTGACCTTCTACTCCTCGACCCTTGCGGTGCCGGCACGGCGCGACACCGACGACCCGAGTGGTCGAGGAGGAGAATCCCTCTTCGCCACGGTGGGGTGCACCGCCTGTCATCGGGAAACGCTCCACACCGGCGATTCCGAGATCGATGGGCTGGCATCGCAGGTGATCCACCCCTACACCGATCTCCTGCTCCATGACATGGGTGCCGGCCTGGCCGACGACCGCCCAGACTTCGAGGCGAGCGGATCCGAATGGAGGACCCCACCGCTGTGGGGGATCGGGCTGACCGAGGTCGTGTCGGGTCACACCCGGTTCCTCCACGATGGAAGGGCACGCAGCCTGGAGGAGGCGATCCTCTGGCACGGGGGGGAGGCAGAGGGCGCCCGCTCCAGGTTCGAGGCCCTCACCGCCGAGCAGAGGGCTGCCCTCTTGGCGTTCCTGGAGTCGCTGTGAGGAAGCCAGCGGTGATCCTCGTGGCTCTAGTCGTCGCCGGGTGTAGCGCTTCGGGCGGATCGGTCTCGAGCGCACCACCGACAACCGCCGAAGGAGAGACCGACCGAAGAGCGGCGCTCGACCAGATCAACGAAGCCGTGATCATTCCGGCATATGGCTCGTTGGCCGACAGCGCCGCTGACCTGGTCGATGCAACCGACACCCTCTGCTCGCAACCCTCCGATGATTCGCTCACCGAGGTGAGGGCCGCATGGGAGGAGGCCTGGCTGGCGTGGCTGCGGACCACCGCCCACAGCGCCCGGGTCGATGAGATGCGGCTCGAAGCCAGTTTTGCCTTCGCCCCGGACATCGATGGCATCGAGGCACATCTCGAGAGCGAAGATCCGGTGACGGTCGAGGCGGTCGGGCGGCTGGGGGCCGACCAGCGGGGGCTGCGCGCCATCGAATGGCTGTTGTTCGGTCCCGGCTCCGGAGAGCTGTCCGAGGGAGCCGAGCGGCGATGCCAGATGGCTGCATCTGCATCGACCCTGGTAGAGGAGGCTGCGGTTGCGGTGACGGAGGCCCTCGGACCGTCGGAGCATTCATCGCAGGACGAGCTCGATGACGTGGTCAACGATCTCATCTTCGCCGTTCAGGAGGTGGCGGACCGACGACTCGGGATCGCCACCGGCAGCACAAACGACGGCGTCCCTGCGCCGGAGGAAGCCCAGGGTGCGGCGGGCATCGGAGCACGCGAGGCGGAGGCCGTCATCGAGGGTGTCGGCGCTGTCTACGAGGGCGGTGGCGATGGAGGGCTGTCTCCATTGGTGTCTGCAGGTTTCGCCGCTACCGACGAGCGAGTCCTCACCCGCATATCAGACCTCTCCGAACTGCTCGCCGCACTGCCCGACTCGTTCGAAGAGGCTGACCCCGCCGACCTGGCTGCGGCGGAAGAGGCGGCGAGAGCGCTCCACCGCACGTTGTCCACCGAGGTCGTCTCCGTGCTCGGGGTAACCCTGATGTTCGGCGACACGGATGGGGATAGCTAGCAAGACGGAGACGGAAGGCGGCAGGGCCACGCTTTCTTTCCGTCCCCCGCCGGGGCGCGGGGGGAGGGAAACGTTGGAGCGAGCCTTCCCGCGCCCCTTCCTCTCCCTCCCCGACTAGGCGGTCCACCCGAGAAACTGGCCGCCGGCGAAGATGACGGCGAGCCAGATGAGAGCGGTGACGACGGGTACCGCAACGGCAACGGCGGGGTGGGAACGCCATATACGCCATCCGACGATCAACGCAACCACCCACACCACGACGAGCATCAGCACAGCCCACAAAGGTGCCACCAAGCCGGACGCCGAGCACGAAGTACCCCACCACGAGCTGCAGAGCGAGCGCGACCAACCCCAGAACGATGGCAACAGGGCTTGTACTCTCTCGGATCTCCTCCACGCCCGCCTTTCCCATACTTGGCGCGAGGGATTGTCCCACTTGAGGCCCCGACAGTCACCACCATGCCGCCGTCTTCACGTCTTCCGTCTTCCGTCTTCCGTCTTCCGTCTTCCGTCTTCGTCTTTCTTCCGTCTTCCGTCTTCCGTCTTCCGTCTTCCGTCTTCCGTCTTCCGTCTTCCGTCTTCCGTCTTCCGTCTTCCGTCTTCCGTCTTCCGTCTTCCGCCAGAGCCCCTAGCCTCGCTCGGCATGGAGTGGCCCGTGACGTATGAGCGCAAGGTGCGGTTTTCCGACACCGACGCCCAAGGGGTGGTGTTCAACGGGATGTATGCCACCTACTTCGACGACACGATCACGGACTACTTCGATGCCATCGGGGTGCCGTGGGGGGCGCTCAACGACAGCGGTCATGACATGGTCCTGGCGCACGTCGAGATCGATTTTCGGTCGTCGGGCCGGCTGGGCGACGTTTTGATCACTGGGGCGCGGGTGAAGCGGATCGGCAATACCTCGCTGGTCTTCGAGTTGCGCACCTGGGATGAGGCGAGCGGGCGCACCGTTGCCGAGGCGGTCCAGGTCCAGGTGATCGTCGATCACACCGATTTCAAACCGGTCCCCGTCCCCGCCTTTCTGAGCGAAGCGGTGGTGCGCTCCCAAGGACCGCTGCCCAACCTTGAAGGCTGAGTCGCCGCACCCCTCTCAACCCTGGCAGACTTCGCATCGTGCGGCTCATCCTCATGAACTACCGGCTCGCCGCCTGTCGGCTCGACCCGTGGCAGCCACCCCCGCAGTGGGCGCTGACCAGTCCGTTCTTCTCAATCACGAGGAGCGCCGACGAGCTGTCGGTCATCTGTGACGAGCGCGACGTGCCCCCCGGCCAGGAGGCGCGCACCGGCATCGCCGCCCTTCGGCTGGCCAACCCCCCCGACCACGATGAGGCCGGGATACTCGCCCCCCTGCTGGTGGCACTGGCCGAGTCGGAGATCAGCGTGCTCGCCGTGTCCACCTTTGACACGGACTTCATCCTGATACCGGCTGATCGTCTCAGCGAGGCGAGGACGGCGCTCGGGGATGCCGGGCACGAGGTAGAGGACCACGACACACCGCGATGACGTCGCTGCTGACCCAGGACCCTCTCTGGTACAAGGACGCAGTCATCTACGAGGTGCACGTCCGCGCCTTCCAGGACTCCAACGCCGACGGCATCGGCGACTTCCGCGGTCTCACCAGCCGGCTCGACCACCTCCAGGATCTAGGAGTCACCGCGGTGTGGTTGCTCCCCTTCTACCCATCACCTCTGCGTGACGACGGGTACGACATCGCCGACTACACGAGCGTCCACCCCGCATATGGCGCCATCGACGACTTCGAGGAGTTTCTCGGCGAGGCACACCGCCGGGGGTTGCGGGTCATCACGGAGCTCGTCATCAACCACACCTCTGATCAGCACCCCTGGTTCCAACGAGCCAGGAGGTCGCCGGCGGGCAGCCCGAGCGTGACTTCTACGTGTGGAGCGACACCCCCGACAAGTACCGCCAGGCCCGGATCATCTTCCAGGACACCGAGACCTCCAACTGGTCCTGGGACCCGGTCGCCCGCGCCTACTTCTGGCACCGCTTCTTCAGCCACCAGCCAGACCTGAACTACGACAACCCCCAGGTGGAGGAGGCGTTGCACTCGGTGCTCGACTTCTGGCTCGACCTGGGCGTGGATGGGCTCCGCCTCGACGCCGTCCCCTACCTGTACGAACGGGAAGGGACGATGTGCGAGAACCTTCCGGAGACCCATCAGCAGCTCAAGGACCTGCGCCGTCACTGTCGGAGCGCTATCAGGAGCGGATGCTCCTCGCCGAGGCCAACCAGTGGCCGGAAGACGCCGCCGCCTACTTCGGAGACGGCGACGAGTGCCACATGGCGTTCCACTTCCCGCTGATGCCACGGCTCTTCATGTCGATCCAGATGGAGAACCGGTTCCCCGTCGTGGACATCCTCGAGCAGACACCGGCCATTCCGGAGAACAGCCAGTGGGCCATCTTCCTCCGCAACCACGACGAGCTCACGCTGGAGATGGTCACCGAGGAAGAGCGCGACTTCATGTACCGCACCTACGCCAGGGACCGCCGGGCCCGGCTCAACCTCGGGATCAGGCGGAGGCTGTCCCCGCTGCTCGACAACAGCCGCCGCAGGATCGAGTTGATGAACGCCCTCCTCCTCTCGCTACCGGGGACCCCGGTCCTCTACTACGGCGACGAGATCGGCATGGGCGACAACATCTACCTGGGAGACCGCAACGGGGTGAGAACCCCGATGCAATGGTCGAGCGACCGCAACGCCGGGTTCTCGGTGGCGAACCCGCAGAGCCTCTACCTGCCGGTGATCATCGACCCCGAGTACCACTATGAGACGGTCAACGTCGAGGCGCAGCAGTCCAACCCGAGCTCGCTGCTGTGGTGGACGAGACGGATCGTCGCACTCAGGCGCCGCCACCAGGTTTTCGGCCGGGGCGACATCGAGTTCCTCCATCCGGAGAACCCGCGGGTTCTCGCCTTCCTCCGCCGGTACGGGGAGGAAACCGTGGTCGTCGTGGCCAACCTCTCTCGGTTCAGCCAGTTCGTCGAGCTCGATCTGACCGCCTTCGGCGGCTCGGTCCCCGTCGAACTCTTCGGACGCACCGAGTTCCCCCGGATCGGCGAGGGGCCATGGGTGCTCACCTTGGGACCCCACTCGTTCTACTGGTTCGAGTTGGTCCCCAGCTTCGAGCCGATCACATCCACCGGCGAGGTGGTCCCGGAACTGACGATCCGCGGTTCGCTGGATTCGCTCTTCGATGAGCGGACCGGCTTTCCCCTGGCACTCCTCCGCTATGCCCGCAAGCGCGCCTGGTTCCGCAGTCGGCTGCGTCGTGCGGTGGGCGCCCGGATCCCGAGGTGGTCCCCCTGGGAGTTGATGGGCAGACATCCTGGCTGGCGACGCTGGCGGTGGACTACTCGGAGGGTGAGCCGGAGCGCTACGTGATACCGCTTGCCGTGGCTCCCGACGAGCCGCACCCACCTCCCGACAGGCCCGCCATCGCCCATCTCAAACTCGATGACGGGATGGCGACCGTCATCGACGGTCTGTGGGACCCTCAACTCCGGGCGGCGACATTGCGCCTGATGGCCGAGGGAGGGAGACGCCACGGCGCCTCGGCTGCCCTGGTGGGCACCCCGGGCGGCGGGATCGACCCTGAGCGGGTCTCTGCTGCCCTGGACGAGCAGGTCTACCTCCACGACTCCCCCGAAGGTCACACCAACGTCGTCTTCGGCGGGGGGCTGGCCGTCAAGTTGTTCCGTCGCACCGAGCCGGGAATTCACCCCGACCTCGAACTGCGCCGCTTTCTCACCGAGCGCACCTCATTCCACTCTCTCCCTTCCGTGCTCGGTGCGCTCGACTACCGCGACGGGCCCGAGGAAGCCAGCACTGTCGCCCTTCTCCAGGAGTACGTACCGCACGAGGGAACCGCATGGGAGTTGCTCACCGATTCGCTCGGGCTGTTCTACGACGAGTTGGCCGCGGCTCCCCTCGAGTTCCGCCACAACCCGCCGACCCGGCGCCATCCGCTGCGGCTGATCGGATCGGCGCCACCCGTGTGGTTGGCGGAGCGCATCGACACCGACCTCCAGGTCGGCGAAGCGCTTGGCCGGCTCACCGCCGACCTTCACCGGGCGTTGGCATCCGACCTGGAGGACCCCGACTTCCGCCCCGAGCCTCTCACATCTCTGTATCGGCGTTCGCTGGCGCAGAGCTATCGAACATCTATCCGGCAGACGCTGGCGATGGCACGGCGACGGGCTCCGGAGCTATCGCCACCGATTGCCGATGCGGTCGCCGCGCTGTGCGAGCGGGAAGAGGCCATCCTCGCAGTCGCCCGCGCCGTTACCGACGAGCGGGTCGGGGGTATGAGGATCCGCTGCCACGGCGACTACCGGCTCGACGAGATCCTGGCGACCGGTCGTGACTTCATGCCGTTCGACTTCGCCGGCGACACCTCCGAGCCTCTCAGCCAGCGTCGGTTGAAGGAGTCACCTGCCCGCGACATTTCCGACTTGATGCGATCGCTCCACTATGCGGCTTTCTCGACACTGTTGGCCGAGGTCGAGCGGGGGGCTATCGCACCAGAGGCGGTCGCCGAATACGAGCCCTGGGCGAGGGCTTGGTGGTCGTGGATGTCCTCGGCGTTCCTCAGGACCTACCTCGAGTCGAGCGACGGACAACTTCTACCCATCGATGCCGAGGAGCTGACCCTGCTGCTCGATGCCACCATGATC
The DNA here is from genome assembly GCA_963758695.1 of uncultured Actinomycetes bacterium. Taxonomy (GTDB): domain Bacteria; phylum Actinomycetota; class Acidimicrobiia; order Spongiisociales; family DATADW01; genus DATADW01. The sequence goes on along the minus strand of CAVWWM010000029.1, from coordinate 228,193 downwards.
GAGAAGGCAGTTCGCGAGCTCTCCTGGGAGTTGAACAACCGCTCACACCTGGTCCCGGTGGCGGCGGCGGGTGTCCGCGAGGCACTTGGCGATCCGGCCGTCCTCGAGGCGATCTAGGCGCTACTTCGGCGCAGGTCGAGGAGACGCACGAGCAGGTCGACCACCTCAGGCACGGTGGCGACACGGTGCCGGGCGGAGGTTGGACCAGGACCCACCTTGACCGCCAGGTCCGACGGTCCGAGCACCTCGAATGCCGCCTCATCGGTCAGATCGTCACCGACGAACACCGCAGCGGTCGCCGCCACCCGGCGACGAAGCGTGGCCAGCGCCGAACCCTTGGTATGAGGGGTCACCGTCAGCTCGACTACCTGCTTGCCGTCGAGGACGATCACCCCCGGGATCTCGGCCGCCGCCTCGCGGACCGCCGTGGCGGCCCGTTCCGCCTCGACGGCCTCTTCAATTCCCCTGGTGTGGAGAACCGATGATGTCTGCTTCCGCTCGACGAGCGACCCGCGGTGCCGAGCGGCGACTTCTTCGACCAGCTTGGTCGCCGCGTCCAGCGCCTCCTCTTGCGCCACGGTGAGATCGAGCCGATCGCTCCACTCGGCACCATGACCCCCCACGAGGGTAAGTGCGGCCGGTTCTCCGGTGAGCAGGGCCAGATCGGCACGGGTTCGGCCCGAGATGACTGCCGCGTCGGTGGCCGGGACCCTGGCCAGGTCGGTGAGGGCGGCGATGGCACCGGGATGGGCGACGGCCAGCTCGGGTCTATCGACGATCTCAGCAAGCGTGCCGTCGAAGTCGCTCGCCACCAGCAGATGCTCGGTGGACGCGACGAGCCGAATTGCCTCCTCGAGGCTCGGTGCGATCGCCGTCGTCATGTCTCGACCCCCAGCGCAGCCAGGCAGTCGGCGGCCCACCCGAAGACATCTTGGCGCTCCACCATCGCCCTCATCCGCCCCATGCGGCGACGAGCCTCCTTCGACGGAAGGGTCATCGCCCTCTCCAGAGCGGCGGCGGTGCCGTCGAGGTCGTGGGGGTTGACGATGATGGCGTCCCCCAGCTCCTGGGCAGCCCCGGCGAACTCGCTCAGCACGAGCACGCCGTCCCCGTCGACTCTGCTGGCGACAAACTCCTTGCACACCAGGTTCATGCCATCGCGCAGCGGGGTGACGATCATGACGTCGGCGACGCGGTAGTAGGCGATGAGCTCCTCGGGTGGCAGGTTGCGGTAGAGGTAGAGGACCGGCGTCCATTCGGAATCACCGAATTCGCCGTTTATCCGGCCGGTGAGCTGCTCGACCTGGTTGCGCATCTCGACGTAGTCCTCGATCTCCTCACGACTGGGCACGGCGATCTGAACGAGGACGGCGCGGCGTGCCAGTTCGGGGTTGGTCGTCAGGAGGGTCTCGAAGGCGCGCAGCCGGACGTCGATCCCCTTGGTGTAATCGAGCCGGTCGACGCCGAGCAGGATGATGCGATCCGGCCCGAGGTCGGCGCGGAGCCGCCTGGTGATCTCCTCGACCTCCTCGGACCCGGCTACGGCCCGATAGCGGGCGGTGTCGATCGAGATGGGGGCGACCTGGATCTGGATTGTCCGCCCCTCGTACTCGAGCTGACGGGTCGTACCGGTGGCGCTGGTGAAGCGGACCGCCGAGCGGGCGAAGTTCTGCGCCGCCAGCCGTGTCTGGAAAGCGACCACATCGGCGCCAAGAAGGCCCTCGAGCATCTGGGTTCGCCAGGGAAGCCGGGCAAAGAGCTCGACGGCGGGGAACGGTATGTGGAGGAAGAATCCGATCGAAACATCGCTGCGGAGACGACGGAGCATCGCCGGCACCAACTGCAACTGGTAGTCCTGAACCCACACAACGTCACCGCCGTCGGAGGCGGCGGCGGCCTCCTCGGCGAACCGCTGATTGGCGGCCAGATACGGCCGCCACCAGTGCCGGTGGAACTCTGGAGTGCGCAGGGCGTCGTGGTAGAGCGGCCAGATGGTTCCGTTGCAGAACCCCAGATAGAAGGTCTCCAACTCGTCTGCGCTCAGCAGCACCGGCCTCTGCTCGATGCCTTCGAGCGTGAAAGGGGGATGGGAGAAGTCGGGGATGCCGGTCCAGCCCACCCACGACCCGTCACGCTTCTCGAGTATCGGGGTGAGGGCGCTCACCAAACCGCCCGGGCTCACTTCCCAGTCATCGCCCTCTCGTCGCACCGGCAGCCGGTTGGCGACGACAACCACTCGAGGTTTCCTTTTCACCCGCCCCATGGTGGCATTTTCCTCAAGCTGCCACCCATTTGCGCCGCTGCCTCGTTCAGACCGGCGCCCACATCTCAGCTCAACTCAACGACCAGACCCTCGTTCCCCGCCAACTCAATGGGACCGGACACCGAGGTGCCCTCGCGCTCCTGGTCGGTGGCGACGATCACCCTCCCTTGCGGCACTTCGACGATTGCGGTGCTCTCTGTCATGTTGATCGCCACGACTACCGCGGCCGACCCCGGAGCGGAGCGCCGGTAGATGAGGCACCCCTGGGGAGCGGGGAGCATGCTGAAATCGCCCCGGCGCAGCGTTGGGGAACGGCGGGCGGCGAGGAGCCGGCGGTATAGCCCCAGCAATGAATCCGGCTCGCCAAGTTGACCGGCGACGTTGCGTTCTCTCCAGTCGGGCGACAAAGGGAGCCAGGTGTCTGGTGCCGTTTCGGGGGAGAACCCGGCGTGCGGTCGGTCGCTCCACTGCATCGGGGTGCGACAGCCATCCCGTGTCGGGGTGCCCAGCCGGATCCCTTGGGGATCTCTGATCTCTCCGGGTTGAAATTGGACCTCGGGCATCCCGATCTCGTCGCCGTAGTACATGGTGACCGTGCCCCGGAGCGTGAGGAGCAACATGGCCGCCGCGGCGGTCCGCCCCTCACCGAAACGGGTGGCGACCCGGGCCTCGTCGTGGTTCCCCAGCACATGGTTGGGCCAGGCGCCAGGTGGCACCGCTGCCTCAGCGGCACCGATGCTCTGCCCGAGGGCCTCCGCATCCCAGGGCGCAAAGAGAAGCGAGAAGTTGAACGGCATGTGGATGCTGTCGAGCGCCGGCGGCTGGTAGTAGGAGGCCCAGACGTCCCAGTCGGACTCGTGGATCTCGGCGATGGCGAAGCGGTCCCCCGGGTAGGTGTCGAGCACGGCGCGTATCCGCCTGAACAACGGGAGGATGTCGGGGTGCCCCCGGTCGTTGACATGACGTTGGCTGTCTGGCTCGCCGAGCGGCCTGTAGCTCGATGGGCCAGCCGCGACCGGGTTATCGGTCAGATCCGGATCCTTCATCAGGTAGTGGGCGACATCGATGCGGATGCCATCCACCCCTCTGTCGAGCCAGAAGCGCAGGGTGTCGAGCATCGCCGACTCGACTTCGGGGTTGCGCCAGTTCAGGTCTGGCTGCTCGGGGAGGAAAGAGTGGAGGTAGTACTGACCGGTCGCCTCGTCCCATTCCCACGATGGACCGCCGAACATCGCCAGCCAGTTGTTGGGCGGCGAGCCGTCCTCGGCCGGGTCTCGCCATACGTACCAATCACGCTTGGCGCTCTCTCTCGACGAGCGGGACTCGATGAACCACGGATGGAGGTCCGAGGTGTGGTTGGGCACCCAGTCGATGATCAGCCGCAGCCCGCGCCGGTGGCACTCTTCGAGCAGGGCGTCGAAGGCCAAGAGGTCACCGAAGAGCGGGTCCACGTCGCAGTAGTCGGCGACGTCATAGCCGAAGTCGCGCATCGGGGACGGGAAGAACGGTGTGATCCAGATGGCGTCGACGCCGAGGGTCTCGCTCAGATGATCGAGCTTCGACCGGATCCCGTCGAGGTCGCCCACCCCGTCACCATCGGAGTCGGCGAAGCTGCGCACGTAGATCTCGTAGACGACGGCACCCTGCCACCACGGATCGCCCGGCCCGACGTTGGCGATATTGCCGTTCATTCGGGCTCGGGCCGCCGACGCAGCCGCTTCACCTCGGCCCGCAACCGCTTCTCATCGAGCCTCTGCCGCCGTGAGGTCGGTGTTGGCTTGGTCGGGCGCCGGGGCGGCGCTGGAGGCGCCAGAGCCGCTCCGAGCAGTTCCACCAGCCGGACCCGGGCGATCTTGCGGTTTCTCCATTGCGACCGGGTGTCGGATGCGATGACCATCACCACGCCATCGGGGAAGCGGTCGGAGAGTCGCTCAACCGCACGGTGCTTGACATCAGCAGGCAACGACATGCTCGACCCGAGGTCGAACGAAAGCTCGACCCTGGTGCTCGAGCGATTGGCGTGCTGCCCGCCCGGGCCCCCCGATGGGTCGAAACGCTCCACCAACTCGTGGCGGGGGATCACGATCTGATCGGTCACCCGCAGGTCCTCAGCGTCACCGGCACCCATGAGGATGACATCCTCACACGATGGTGATGGCGCCGCGATCGATCCTCCACTCGACGGTGGTCACGGCTCGTGCCAGGCGATCATCGTGGGTCACCAGCAGGATTGCCCCGGCGAAGCCGCTGAGGGCGGTCTCGACCCGCTCCACCGATGGAAGATCGAGATGATTGGTGGGCTCATCGAGGACGAGGCACCAGACACGGCGAGCTAGTGCCATCGCCAGCGTCAGCTTGCGCGCCTCCCCTGGTGAAGGCATCTCGGTCGCCAGAATCCGCTCCGGGTCGGTCCCCAGCGAGCCAACCATCGCCAACACCTCGCCCCGCTCCTCCGGCCCCAGTCTCAGCAGGGTGCGCCGCACCTCTACCCGGCCGGTCGCATCGAGCTCTTGCGGGAGGAAGAGAAGGCTTTCGGAGGGCAGATCCGACCCTTCGACCAGGGCTCGCAACAGGGTTGACTTCCCCGCTCCGTTTCTCCCCGACAGTCGAATGCGGTCGTCGCGCTCCACCACCACCGAGGCGTCGTCGAGGATGACCTCATCACCGGCGAGCAGAAGGCCCCGATGGGTTAGCAGCCGCCGCCGGGCGGCCGGCTCATGACCGAACGAGACCCGCCCTCCGTGCTCCGAGGACGGAGCGACCGCCCGCCGCCGCTGCTCGACCTTGTCCAATTTGCGGCGCACCACTCCAGACTCGCGGGAGGCGGCACGCTGGCCGGCGGCGGCGCGATAGGTGGCAACGGCCGAGGTCACGTCATGGTCGCCGGCGGCGCGGCGCATCTCGCGGCGGCGCCCCGCCTGCTTCTGCTCGAGCTCCCGCCTCCGTTCGGTCAATTCACGCTCCATCCTCTTGCCTTGGGACCGCAGCGCTTCGAGCTCGGCGAGTTGTCGGTCCGCCTCGGCCTCCCAGGCTTGCCGCGCCGTCGTGTAGTCCCCGCTCCACATCCTGACCCTGTCCGCTTCGACCCGGAGAACCCGACGGCAGAGAGCGTCGAGCAGTTCGCGGTCGTGGGAGACAACCATCCCTGCGCCTCCGAACCCGGCCAGAGCGGCTACGAGCACCTGGCGGGTGTCAGAGTCGAGATGGTTGGTGGGCTCGTCGACCAACAACACATCCGGAGCCGCCACCAACGCTGCGCCTACCTGCCACCGCTTCCGCTCACCAGGAGACAACGTCTCCCAGCGCTCCAGGTCGACAGGGTCGAGCCCGAGACGGCTACGGAGCGCGGCGTCGAACCCGTCCCAGGAGCGGGCGAACTCTTCTACCTGATCGGTGAGGTCCTCGACTGTCTGCGGACATGACGTGACCCTCCCACCAGGCGGATCGAGCAGCACCCTCCCCGAGGAGGGTCGCAACTCCCCGGCAGCGAGGCGGAGCAGGGTGGTCTTGCCGGTCCCGTTCTCTCCGACCACCCCGGTCCAGCCAGAACCGAGGTGAAGGTCGAGGTGGTCGAACAAATCGACCGCGGAGGTGTATCTGAACGAAAGCTTGTCGAAGTGGATGCCAGGCACGGTGAAACGCTCCTTGAGGACTGGGAGGGGTCGGGGTTCACCGGTTAGGCCAGCACGTTGCTCTCAGAGACGGCACGCAGGAGGATAAGCGACAAGCCGATCAATGAACCGATGATTGTCGGTACGCCTCGGCCTACCGGCCTGTCGAGAGGTGTCTCAGCACCTCGGCCGACACCGCGTCTGGTCGCTCCATGGGGAGGAAATGGCTGGTTCCCGTGACCTCGACTGCCCGGGCTCCCGGGATCCGTGCCACTGTCTGTTCGAGGAACCCGGGCGGATATTCGGCCGATGCTCCGCTGGCCATGACCACCACAGGGAGGTTGAGCTCTCCGAGCCGGTACCAGGCACGATGCCGGTTGGCCGCTGGGTAGATCGCCGCCTCCAGTGCGGGAGGGCAGGCCAACCGCACTCCCCCACCATCATCGACCAGGCCGCCATCGACATATCCCTGGAGCGCCGCAGGGTGCCATCGGGCGAAGGCGGGTTTGGCCAATAGGTTGGCTGCCGCCGTCACCCGGTCGGGGAACCGGTCCTTGCGGCGCCCGGTCGCCCGGTGGAGCCGTTCCAGTAGCTGCGTCGCGCTCCCTGTCTGGGAACACGACAGGCTCGACCAGCACCAGCGCCGAGAAGCTTCCCGGCTGGTCGAGTTCCGCCATGAGCATGGCGGTGGCGCCCATCGAATGCCCCACACCCACCGGTGACGCCGCCAAGCTGTCGAGCATCGTCCCCACGTCTGCGGCATACCCCGACCAGTCGGCGGGGTCCGCTCGGGGTGGGCTTTCACCGTGACCGCTGAAATCGAACGCAACGATCTCGTTTCCGGCGCCGGCGAGCCGCAACTCGTCTACGACCGGACGCCACACCTCCTTGCAGAAGCCTGTGGCGTGCGCCAGAAGCAGCGGTGGCGCTTCCCCGGTCCACCTCGCCGACGCAGGCGGGCCGGGACCCTCTTCGATCAAGCGGCCTCGTCCACCTGGAGCGGGCAGACGGCGAGCGGCTCGGGGCTCTGGTCCTCGTAGCGGAGGTGGAAGGCGTTGATCATGTCTTCGTCGACGCCGTCGAGGAGCATGACCGTGGCCCATGAGGAGACAGCGACCGGCGCCGGCATCCCCGAACGGGGGGCCACGAGGATCTGGTCGCCGATGGAGCGGGCCAGTTCCTCCAGCCGCTCGATGTCCTCCTCGGGGATCGACGGGTCGTACTGCACGACGATGGCCCCGTGCTCGAGGGTGTGAACCTGCTGGATGTCGGCCACCGGCTCCCGGTAGATGCCGCAAGCCGCCGGCTGGATGGCGTGCGGGCCGCTGGTAGGCGGGTTGGAGTTGTACTCGGGCGCAGGATCGCCCGCCGCCAGGTGCTCGACGCCCAGATCCGGGTATGTGGTTATGTCAGCGCCCTCGAGCGGGTCGGGGCGGGTGAGCACGAAGGCGACCAGCCCGCCGATGATGGCGACGGCGACGCCGATGCCGATCCAGAGGTTGCGACGCGAGGTATGGCGCTTCGCCTCTTCACGGGCCTCATCCTTGGCGACGCGCTGCTGGGCGAGCGCTCTTCCCCGCGGTCGTGCCATGGCGGGGCAGGGTAATCGGGCCGAGGAACGGCATCGTCGCCGGGGTCAGGGCAGGTTCGACGGCGGTCGACCGGTCCTGGTGTCGTCCATTTCCCAGCTGAGGTCGGTCTCGACGTCAACGATTCCGTCGAGTCGCCCGGTCAGTTCTTCGAGGATGCGGGCGTCGCTGCGACGCGGCACCTCCCCGCTGATCGAGGCGACACCATCGCGCACCACGACGTCGAGCGACTTCGGGTCTAGCAAGAGCACACGCTTCAGGACGTCCTGGCGCACCGTCTCGGCCAACTCATCGTCGGGGATGGTGAAGGCGCTCATCAGGTCCGCCCTGCTGACGACGCCGACGAGTCCACCGCCATCGTCAACCACCGGTAGCCGCTTCACCCGATGGGCGAGCATCAACCGGGCCGCTTCTGTGACCGTGGCCTCGGGATAGATCACGACCGGCGACGGCGTCATCACCTCCCGCACCGTTGTCCCCTCCGACACTGGAGCGTGCCGCTGGAGCACCACGTTGAGCAGACGTCCCCGATCCTCCCGTGCCTGGCGTCTGACAAAGTCGGCCTCGGTGATGATCCCGACCAAAGCACCGCTTTCATCGAGCACTGGTAGCCCGCTGACCCCGGCTTCGACCATGAGCCGGGCGGCGGTCTTGAGGCTCTCCTCACCCTTGATGGTGAGCACCTCGCTGGTCATCACGTCGCCTACCCGCATCGATCCTCCGGGTCGTTACCGCTTAACCGGCAGGCTACCGAGGCGACTACCCCCGCATCCGCTCCGAGCCGACCTCGCTACCCGACGCCCGTCCTTCCTCGAAAGCGGTCAGATTCTCGACGCATTGACCGCGGCGATCGTCTCAGCGCCGAACACTGCGAATTCATGGGCCAATCCTGTGATCGGGCGGAAACACGGCGAGTCTTTCCGCATTGCGGCCTCATCCCGACGGGGAGGTGACGAGTACCGTCCCCTCATCCACGGGGAGGCCGGAGAGCGCATGCGTTACGTGTACGACTTTGCGGAGGGGTCGAACGACCAAAAGGACCTCTTGGGGGGCAAGGGCGCCGGTTTGGCCGAGATGACCAACCTCGGGCTGCGTGTCCCACCCGGTTTCACCATCACCACCGAGGCATGCCGTGCATTCATGGGGGGCGGCGAAGCTCCGGCCGGACTTTGGGATGAGGTTGCCGGTGCCATCCGCAAGCTCGAAGAGAGCACAGGAAGGACCTTTGGCGGTGGGGGCACCACACCGCTACTGGTTTCGGTCCGCTCCGGGGCCAAGTTCTCGATGCCGGGGATGATGGACACGGTGCTCAATCTGGGGATCAACGAAATCGTGGTCAAGGAGATCGCCGAGCGGGCGGGGCGTGAACGGGTGGCTTGGGACATATACCGGCGTTTCCTCCAGATGTTCGGCAAGGTGGTCCTCGGCGTTCCCGGAGACCATTTCGAGGAAGTGCTCACCGAACTGCGGCGGACGAGCGGAGTCGAGAGCGACGCCGAACTGGACGCCGGCGATCTCGAGACGGCAACCGGGCGGTTCCGCGGCCTCATCGAGGATGCCGGGAAGAGCATCCCGGCCGAGCCGATGGAGCAACTGCGAGCGGCGGTCACCGCGGTGTTCTCCTCGTGGGGCAACCGGAGGGCGGTCGACTATCGACGGCTCCACAACATCCCAGGTGATCTGGGCACGGCGTGCACCGTGCAGACCATGGTCTTTGGGGACCTGGGCGAGGACTCCGGTACCGGCGTCTGCTTCACCCGCGATCCATCGAGCGGCGAGCCTCAACCGTATGGCGACTACCTGGTCAACGCCCAGGGTGAGGACGTAGTGGCCGGGACCAGGAACACCCTGTCGCTTGCCGACCTGGAGGACCAACGTCCCGGCGTCCACGCCGAGTTGCTCGGGGTGATGAAGACACTGGAGAACCACTACCGGGACATGTGCGACATCGAGTTCACCGTGGAGAACGGCACGCTCTGGATCCTGCAGACCCGGGTGGGCAAACGGACAGCCAGGGCGGCTGTGCGCTTGGCGGTGGACATGGCCAACGAAGGCCTCATCGATCGGCGTCAGGCGGTACTGCGGGTCGACCCTGCGGCCCTGGAGCAGTTCCAGCGGCCCACCATCGCCGAAGACGCCGGGGTCGAGCCGCTGGCGCACGGGGTGGCGGCGTCTCCGGGTGCTGCCTCGGGCGAGGCCGTCTTCGATTCCGACCGGGCAGTCGAGCGCGCCGGCCAGGACGTGGCTGTGGTGCTGGTGCGGCACGAGACCACTCCGGACGACATCCACGGGATGGCGGCCGCACAGGGAATCCTCACCAGCCGGGGAGGCAAAACCAGCCACGCCGCCGTGGTGGCCCGCGGTATGGGGAAGCCGGCGGTGACCGGGGCCTCGGCACTCAACGTGGACGAGGGGTCCGGCTTGCTGACCGTCGGTCCCGTCACCATCAACGAGGGGGAAGTGGTCACCATCGACGGAACCAGCGGCAACGTGTACGGCGGTGAAGTGCCGCTCGAGCCCGCCTCCGACACGCCCCAACTGGAGATGCTGCTGACCTGGGCGGACGAATTCCGCACGATGGGCGTCCGGGCCAACGCCGACACACCTTCCGACGCTACCCGTGCCCGTGAGGCGGGGGCCGAGGGGATCGGTCTGGCTCGCACCGAGCACATGTTCATGGGCGAGCGGCTGGCCATCGTTCAGCAGATCATCCTCAACGAGGACCCCGAGGTGCGTGACCCCGCCCTGGAACGGCTGCGCGTCCAGCAGACCGAAGATTTTGAGGGCCTGCTCGAAGCGATGGACGGGCTCCCCGTGATCATCCGGCTGCTCGATCCGCCACTCCACGAGTTCCTCCCCTCCCGGCTCGAGTTGGAGAGGGAGCGCCGGCAGCGCGCCGAGAAGGGGCAGGCGCCCGACGACCGGATCGCCGAGTTGGAGCGCGCTGTGGCCAAGTGGGAGGAGACAAACCCCATGCTCGGGCTGCGCGGCGTCCGCCTCGGGCTGCTCGTCCCCGAGCTGTACCGGATCCAGGTACAGGCGGCCCTCCAGGCAATGAAGCGCCGCCGTCTGGCCGGGGGTGCGCCCCATCTCGAGATCATGGTGCCCCTGGTGTCCACTGCCGAGGAGCTTCGAAGGGTCCGCAGCATGATCGAGGCCGAGATCGCCGATGTGTTCCCGGACGAGGTGGTCGAGGTGCCCATCGGGACGATGATCGAGCTTCCGCGGGCGGCTCTGCTGGCGGGTGAGATCGCCGGCGTGGCCGACTTCTTCTCGTTCGGCACCAATGACCTCACCCAGACGACGTACGGGCTGAGCCGCGATGACGCCGACCGGTCGTTCCTCCCCTTCTTCATCGAACACGGGATCTACCCCTCGAACCCCTTCCAGACGATGGACGAGCACGGCGTCGGACGGCTGGTCGAGATGGGGACCACCGCCGGAAAAGAGGCCAACCCGACACTCGAGGTCGGGGTGTGTGGGGAGCATGGCGGGGACCCAGCATCGATCGCCATGTGCCACCGGATCGGTCTCGATTACGTCTCCGCCAGCCCACCCCGGGTCCCGGTTGCCCGGCTGGCGGCGGCCCAGGCAGCACTCGGCGGAGCGGAATCGGCCGGCTCGGTGTGAGCTCTGCCCTCCGGTTCTCCCCGGCGCCGATCGACCGGGGCACGGTACTCCGAGCCCTTGAGCCGTTCGGCCAAAGCCGGACGCTCCCCGCCGAGGCCTACCTCTCCCCGCAGGTGTTCGCCTGGGAGGTCGAGCACATCTTCAGCGGCTCGTGGCTCTGTCTGGGGAGGACCGACGGCATGCCCGGCCCGGGGCAAGCGAGGGCGATGAGTGCCGGCCGCGCCCGGTTGCTCATGATGCGCGACGCCGCCGGCGAGCTGCGCGCCTTTCACAACACCTGCCGTCACCGTGGTCACGAGTTGCTCCCCGAGGGAGATGTGGCGGCGCTGCGCCAGCTTCGCTGCCCCTACCACTCTTGGACTTACGCCTTGGACGGCTCGCTCCGTTCGGCGCCTTCCTTCACCGGCACCGACGGCTTCGACCCGGCGGTGTACCCACTGATCCAGGTGCGACTGGCCGAGTGGCAAGGATGGATCTTCGTCCACACCGTCGACGATGGCGAGGGGCTGGAAGCGCACCTCGGCAACCTCGACGAATTGCTCGACCCGTACCAGCCGGGAAATCTCACCGAGGCGGCGAGACACGAATACGAGGTACACGCCAACTGGAAGCTGCTGGTCGAGAACTACCACGAGTGCTACCACTGCACCTCGATCCATCCTGCGCTGTGCAAGGTCTCGCCCCCGGACAGCGGGGTTGATCTGGTGCCCACCGGCCGGTGGTGCGGCGGGCCGATGCAACTCGCCGACGCCGCCGAGACGATGGCGTTCGATGGCAGATCGCACGGGGTCAAGCTGCCCGGGCTCGACCCGCAACGCCTCCGCCAGGTCCTCTATGTGGGGCTGTTCCCCAACCTGCTCATCTCGGCCCATCCCGACTACGTCATGACCCACCGGTTGACACCGCTCGCCGCCGATCGGACCCACGTGGAGTGCGTCTGGCTGTTCCCGCCCGAGGCACGGTCACACCAAGGGTTCGACCCGGCGTACGCCGTCGACTTCTGGGATGTGACCAACCGTGAGGATTGGTCGGCATGTGAGGGAGTCCAGAGGGGCTTGAGCGGTGGCGCCTACCTGCCCGGACCGCTCAGCAGCAGGGAGAGCACTCTCCACCAGTTCTACGCCATGGTGGGCAACGCCTACCTGGGAAACCCAGTTTTGGCGTCACCAAACGCGGTCATTCCCCGCTGAGTGACGCCAAAACTTGTTCAGCGGTGCCCGGCGAGCCCAGGTATGTCCAACAACTCCGGCGACCAACCCGCTTCGAGCGGGCGGATCTTGATCCTCGCGTCCACCACTCGTACCCCCTCGCCCGGTGGGAGCACCTTGACCGGGTTCATGTCCATCTCGACCAGTTCGGGAACTGCCTCCACCAGCGCCGACACCCTCAGCAGCGCCTCCTGGAGCGCATCTAGGTCGCCGGCGGGGAAGTTGCGGTAGCGGCCCTGGAGGAGTGGGGCCGTCTTGATCTCCCCGATCATCTCGGCGGCGTCCCGGTCGGTGATAGGGGCGATCCGCACCGCGACATCCTTGAGCAACTCGACATACACCCCGCCAAGACCAAAGACGAGCAACGGACCGAACGACGGGTCCTCGGTGACGCCGATCAGCACCTCGTGACCGCCCGCCACCATCTCCTGGACCAGCACCCCCTCGGGATCGTCAACCACGCCCATCAAATGGTCGAACCCGGCGCGGATCGCTCCCTCGCCCTCGACATCGAGGAGGACCCCGCCAACATCGGTCTTGTGGAGGGCGGAAGGAGCGATCACTTTCAGCACCACGTTCCCACCGATCTCGGAGGCGGCCGCCGCGGCCTCGTCGGCGCTGACCACCACCCGGCTCGCCGGGAGCCGGATCCCGAATGCACCGAGCACGGCGTCGACCTCGCCCGGTTCGAGCCAGCCACCGTCGGCGCCGATGCGCTCGATGGCGGCGGCCACCACCTCTCGGGCTGCAGCCGGGTCGAGACCCGCCAAGGCGGGGATGGTCCCCTCGGGCCTGCTGAGCCACTCGCCGTACCTTGCGGCGCGGCTCAGTGCCAGCGCCGCCGCCTCGGGAAAGATGAAGGTGGGGACACGGGCGTCCTCGAAGAGCGCAGCAGAGTGCTCGCTCTCCATGAAAACGGTGATGAATGTCTTCTTCCCGTGGTGGGCCATTGCCGCCTCGCGCACCACAGCCGCCACACCCTGCAGACCGTCGGGGGTGGTCGGGATGTAGATCACCATCACTGCGTCTACCTCGTCGCTGTCGATGAGCGTCTCGATGCAGTGCCGGTAGTGGTCGGGCCCGGCCGAGGCGATCAGATCGATGGGGTTGCGGGTCGAGGCCTCGGCGGAAAGGGCCGCGGCCAGCTTGGCCCGCAGGGCCTCCGACAGCTCGGGAAGCTCTAGTTCCTCCGATTCGAGGGCGTCGGCGGCGAGGATTCCCGGCCCCCCGGCATTGGTGATCACCCCCACCCGTCTCCCCTCCGGAACCGGCTGGCTTGCCAGCAGCGAAGCCACTCCGAACAACTCCTCGATGGTGGTGGTCCTTATCACCCCCGCCTGGTTGAAGAGCGCATCGACGGCGACGTCGAGGCTGGCGAGGGCGCCGGTGTGGCTCGATGCCGCCCTGGTGCCGGCGGTGGTCCGGCCCGACTTGACCGCCACGATCGGCTTCTTGCGAGCGATGCGCCGGGCGAGACGGGCGAAGCGGCGTGGGTTCCCGAACGATTCGAGGTAGAGGACGATGACGTCGGTGGCCGGGTCCTCCTCCCAGGCGAGCAGCAGGTCATTACCCGACACGTCTGCCTTGTTGCCCACCGAGATGAAGGTGGAGATCCCGATGTTGTTCTGCCTGGCGTAGTCGAGGATGGCGATTCCAAGCGCCCCCGACTGGCTCGACATGGCAACGTTGCCCCGGGGCGGGTAGACCGGGGCGAAGGTCCCGTTCATCTGGACAGCCGGGTCGGTGTTGAGCACCCCCATGCAATTGGGGCCGACCATCCGCATCCCGGCCGACCTGGCGACCTCGAGGAGTTGATGCTCGAGGTCCTCCCCACCGGGCACCTCGGAGAACCCGGCGGTGATCACGACCAGCCCCTTGACATGCTTCTGGGCGCACTCCCTCACCGCGTCGAGGGCGAAATGGGCGGGGACCACGATGAAGGCGAGGTCCACCGGGTCGGGGATGTCGAGGATCGACGGGTATGCCCGGACCGAATGGACCACCCCGGCCTTGGGGTTGACCGGGTACACCGCACCGGTGAACCCCGAGCCCACCAGGTTGGAAAAGAGACGCGCTCCGATCGACCCTGGCGTGCGGCTGGCCCCGATGACGGCGATGGAGCGCGGGTAAAAGATGGGGAGGATCGAAGCGGCAACGGCCCGCTTCTCCCTCTCTTCTTCGGCCGCCCTGCTCCCAACAGAGACCGCAGTGGGGAAGTCCAGCGAGTAGACGCCCTCTTCCAGAGTGCGGCTGAGCTCGTAACCCGAGGCGCGGAACACCCGCATCATCTGCAGGTTCTCTGGGAGCACGAAGGCACGGAAGGCGGTCACACCATGGGCCCGGCCATAGCTGCCCAGCATCTGGAGCAGGGCAGTCCCGATGCCGCGGCCCTGGTGGTTGTCGGCCACCAGAAATGCGACTTCGGCAGCCTCCGGCTCGTTCGCCTCTCGGTCGTACCGCCCCACCCCCACCATCTCCTCGTCCTCAAAGGCGCCAAAGGCCATGCGGTTGCGGTAGTCGACGGTTGTGAAGTGCTCGAGTTCCTCGGGTGTCAGCTCGTTCTTGGCGCGAAAGAACCGGTAGTACCGCGACTGGGCGCCGGTGTGTTCGAAGAGAGCGAGGAGCAGTGGCGCATCGACGGGGCGGAGGGGGCGGAAACGGGCCACGGCACCATCCCGTAGGACGATGTCGAACTCATAGTCGGACGGGTAATCGGCCAACTCGGGGCTCCCCTGTTCTGGAAGCCCCGAGTCTGCCAGCTATGGGCGGCCCTGCTGCTGGTTAGGGCCAGCCGGTCAGTCTTCGCGACGAGGTTCGGCGGGACGAGAATGCTTAAGAGTCTTCTTCAAGGCTCGTCGCAAACGGGCCTGGCTGGCCTCAACCCGCAGCTCGTCAGCGCGGTGCTGATAGAACTTGGGGTCTGACATGACGTGCCACACGGCGATGCTCCAATCTCGACATTCAACTTGTTGTTGTTGTTCGTAACAGCTAATCGGCTCTAGACTCATTACACCTTAGCACAACTTCGTAAGGCTCGAAATGGATTTCTCGCATTACACCGACGCCCCCGTGGGGCTGGCCGTTGCCCTGGCCAACACGATCCATCCGATCACGGGCGAGGACCTGATCGCCGACCTCGACGGGCTCCGATCATTCCTCGCCGATGTTCCGAAGGAGTGGCGGGTGGAATGGGTCGACCTGAACGAGCGCGACTTGACGGCGGTACGCCGGCTGCGGGGCGGCATTCGGCGGGTCTTCGAAACCGACGACGTCGAGCGGGCAGTCGATGAGCTCAACCGCGAGCTCATGGCGTCGGGGGCGGTCCCCAGGGTGAGCGCTCACACGGGAGTCGATCCTCACTTCCACTTCGAATCCACCAGACAGGGAGTGGGCCGCTGGCTCGGAGCAATCACCGCGATGGGGCTGGCAACGGTGGTCTGCGAGTACGGAATAGACCGCCTCGGGGTCTGCTCATCGGAGACCTGTGCCGACGTCTATGTGGACACCTCGCGCAACCGGTCGCGCCGCCATTGCTCCGTCACCTGCGGCACCCGTGAAAACGTCGCCGCCTTCCGCCGCCGCCGGGCATCGCGGAAGAGCTAGACGGCAGACGGGAGACGGCAGACGCTCATAACCTGGCTGCTGGCTCGTACGGGAACACCGGGATCAGCTCACCGTCCCTGACACGTTCCTGCATCGAGCGCCACCACGCCGGATCAAAGAGATGGGCGTTGGCGGCCTCGAAGTCGGCACGAGGGGCGCCGTCGATCCCCACGAATCGCCGGAACTCCTCGGGGAAGACGTCGTTCGGTCCGACGGCGAACCAGGGCTCGACCGCCATCTCCTCCTCATGTGATTGCGCCCCGGGGAGAGCCCTGAAGCGGCAATCCTCCAGCAGGGCGAGCTCGTCATAGTCGTAGAAGACCACACGGCCGTGTCTGGTCACACCGAAGTTCTTCAGAAGCAGGTCCCCAGGAAAGATCCCCGCTGCGGCAAGCTCCTCGATGCAGGTGCCGTAGTCGAGCATCGCCGCGCTCGCTCCCGCCGGGTCGGCTTCGCGCACATAGATATCGAGAGGGATCACCCGCCGCTCCACATAGGCGTGCCTGATGACCACCCGGTCTGGTTCGATCGCCACGGCGGTCGTGCAATCAGCTGCCAGCTTGTCGAGCAGCTGGGGAGAGAAACGGTCCCGTTCGAATTCGAGGAGCTCGAACTCCTGCGCATCGACCAGCCGGCCGACCCTGTCGTGACGGAACACGAGTCGATAGCGGCCGCGGACCCGGTCCGGTGTCGTCATCTTTGGAGAGGGAAAGGTGTCGTTGATCACCTTGAACACGATGTCGAACCCGGGCATGGTGAAGACGGTCATCACCAGCCCCTCGGCACCGCGTGCCAGCTCGAACATCTCTCCCGACCGAGCGAGATGGTGGGTCAGCTCGCGGTAGAGAACGGTCTTGCCGTGCTTGTGGTAACCGAGCGACGTGTAAAGCTCGGCGAGACGCTTGCGCGGCATGAGAGTGCGGAGGAAATCGACGAGGTCGTGCGGACGCTCGACGTCAACGTGGAAGTAGGCCCTCGTGAAGCTGAAGAGAATGCTCACCTGATTCTCGGTGAGCAGCACGGCGTCGACCACTGGTCCTTCGGGTAGGTTGAGCACCACCAGCACGAACGGGACCAGGTGCGAGCCGCTGAACAGCCGGCCGATCAGATATGCGCTCTGGCCCCGGTAGAAGATGGCGTCGATCATCTCGGCCCTCTCCACGCTCTGCAGTGCGCCGATGCTCCTCAGGTGCGTTTCGACCCTTGCGGCCACCCCTACGGCTTCCGCCCCGGGCTCGGACAGACCGAGTGGTTGTGATGCGAGGATCTCCTCGACGAGCTCGGTGGTGGACGATCTTCGACCAAAAGCGGTGTGGAGCGGGTGCCGCGGCTGGGTCGGCGGCGTGTCGAAGTCGGTGTCGACGAACTCGATCCGCGGATCGACACCGACCGTGGAGAAGATCTTGCGGGTGGCTGAGTTGAAGAATGTTTCGGCTTGGTCCCAATCGTCACGGCCCTCGATGAGCCCGGAGTACACCGCCTTCATCGCGGCCCACAGCGAGCGGTCCTCGGCCCTGACGACGAGGAGATGGCGGAGGTCGGTGACCACCGAGGAGACGACACGGCTGTAGAGATCGAGCCGGTCGGCTGCATCTGATTGCATACCCGGCCAGTCGCGCTCGTCGAAGCGGATGCGTGCCCGGCGGGTGATTATTCGAAAGTGATCGGCGTACTGGTCGAGGCCACCGACGATCGCCCGTGCGGCCATCGCGGCGAGGCGCGAATCGGAGAGGTGATCGGTCAAGGCGCCATGCTGGCAGCCGCAACCGGCGCTAGGTCGCTAAGGGCAGGGCTGGGTGATCGGGTCGCAGGCGACAGTCGTGGGAGGGTTGAGCTCGCCAGGTCCGACACCCCCACCGCCATTTCCGCCACCGCCGCCCCCGGTGTTTCCCCCTCCGCCATTGTCGGGTGGTGGGGCTTCGTTGCTCACCGCCGACGAACCGCGTTCGAACAGCCCGGCCGTGGACTCACCTAGCAACGAAACAGCGAACACCGCTGCCAGTGCCACGACCACGACAAGAATCACGTACTCGGGAAGACCAGCTCCCCGCTCACCCCGTTCTCGCCGGCTCACAGAGATCACAATAAAGGGGAATTCCAGCTAGCGGTATGGGCCGTTCGGCCCAACGCTGCGCTTCTTCTGGTCACCCACCGCCAGGAGCCGAGACCACTGCGAACCCGGTGCATCCGCCTCCACTCCTCGAGGACCACCCCCAGGTCGAGCAACTCGGGTCGCTGGCTGTGGGGGACCTCGGCGCAGGCCCGCGCCAGCAGCCGGTTGAGCCGATTGACCTCATCGGTCACCTCGGCGGCGTCTTCGAGAGCCCAGATACCCGGTATCGCCCGCTGCACGGTGGCGGCTGCATCGATGGCGGTCTGAAGGGTCCGTTCCGCCTCGATCCTCTTGCGGGCCCACCAGTCGGGCTGATCGTCGCCATCGATCCCCGGAATGGGCTGCCCCATCCCCGCCAACTGGTCGAACTCGCCGCGCTCCATCGCATCCTGGATCTGGTGCTCTACCGAGGAGCGCTTGTCAGAAGAAGATGGCACCGGCGACCAGTCCGAGAACATACAGGACACCAAATCGGCGGTTGTGGACGAAGGCGATGCTGACGTACCAGAGCGGCCAGGCGCCCTTCGGGTAATCGGGCGGGGGCGCCGCCGGCTTCGGGTTGGTGAAGACCGGCCAGACGTATCGGAGCAGGGGCGTCGCCCCGAGCACCGCCAGCACCGGCCAGGGAAGGAACCCGGTGGCAACGAGGTAGACGGCGAGAAGGTACTGGGTGGTGATCATCGCCAGCACCGTCCAGCGTGAGGCGGTCTCGCCCATGATCACGGGGAGGGTGTGAATGCCTCGCTCCTCGTCGTTGGGGATCTTGTCGATGTGCTTGCCAAAGAGGACGGCGGTCACCCCGAGCGCATATGGGAGCGAGGCGATCACGACGTCCCACGACCAGGACCCGGTGATGACGAAGTACCCACCGCCGACCATGAGCGGGCCCCACACGATGAGGACGGACGGCTCGCCCAGGCCAATGTGCTTGAGCGGCCAGGTGTAGGCGATGACGAAGAACGACCCGAGACCGAGCAGCAACGCCACGAGCGGTCCCCGTTGAACGATGAACCAAACCCCAATGGCCAGGCCGACCAACCCGGTCAGCGCGGCGTACACGATGCTCTGACGCACCGTCATGAGCCCACTCTCCAGGGGCTGCGAACCATATTGGGTGCGGAAGGAGTTGTCGCGGTCCGTGCCGGTCCAGTGGTCGGTGAGATCGTTGAGCAGATTGTTTGCGGCGTGCGCCGTCAACAACCCAACGGTCAGCAGCACGAAAGACAGAGGGTCGAAAAGGTCGGCCTGCCATGCCAGGATCCCGGCGATGGCCGCCGAGATGAGGGTCATGACCAGCACAGCGGCCCTGCTGGCGATGAGCCACCGGCTCACCGGGTCGAGTCGGTCCCATTCGGCATGGTCGACCCGCGGTATCCCTACCACCGCCTCACGCCACATGCGGGTTGACATCTGCATTGTGAGTCTATGACCGAGGGGACGCAATGATGATCCCGTCATGCCGGCGATGACGACCTTGGTGGCGGTGATAGGACCCAATGCGGGTGCGGTAATCGCCGCCTCCTCCGAGCTTGCCGCAAATGTCACGGTCGAAATCGCGGGTGAGATACCCGATGGCCCGATCGAGGCGGCAGCGGTACTGGCGCAGACCTGGTCGAGAGCGAGACGGCACGGCTCGGTCTACACCCTGGTGGATGCCGACCCCATGGGGGCGGTGGTTGCCCAATGGGCGCGCCGGCTCCGAGGGGAGGAAAACGATCTCGAGGTCGCGATCGGCACCGCCGGCGGATCGCTCCCCGACTTCTACCTGGTCGCTCGGGACCTGCCAGATCCCGAGATCCATTGGTATCTCGGGCTGGTCCGTTCCTTGTCGTCGAGCCGAGTGCTGACTGGCGACCTCGTGCCCACGGCGTTGCTCGACACGCTCTCATCGCTGCCTTCGGGAAGAGAACTGCCACCGGCAATGGACCTGGCCGAGCAGGCTCGGCTTTGGGTGCCGCTCCCCGAGTTGGAGGGGGCGGGAGGCTTGCTCACCTCCTGATCACTGCGGGGACGGCGTCGATGAGCACGATGACCCCGACGACCAGGAAGAGCACACCGGCACCCAGCCGGAGCCACTCGACGGGGACGATCCGCAACAGCGCCTGTCCGAACAGGGCCGCCAGCGCGGTCGACGCCACCAGCGCCAAAGAAGCCGAGAAGAACACCACCCAAGGGTTGTTGTCGGCCGAGAATGCAATCACCGCCAATTGGGTCTTGTCCCCCAGCTCGGCCAGGAACATGGCGCCGAAGATGGTGAGCGCGGTCCTCCACACGACAATCCTCCGGGTCGGCTGGGGCAGAGTCTCCCACGTCCTCCAATCGAACACATGTTCGCTACAATCGCTCCATGGGTGACCTCCGCTGGAGGCAACGAGAGCAGGGCGACCCGGTGCTGTTCGAGAGCAACCGCGTCGTGGGCCGTGGCGAGTACCGCGGTCTCGAGTTCCTCGAGGTCGAGTCAAAGCGGATAATCAACGAGGTCCCCGCCTCGTCCCGCATGCCCTTCCGTTGGACCATCAACGCCTACAGAGGATGCAGCCACGCTTGCCGCTACTGCTACGCCAGACCCACCCACCGCTACCTCGACCTGGATCCGGGGAAGGACTTCGAGACCAAGATCGTCGTCAAGACCAATGCCGTCGAGTTGGCGAGGGCGGAGACCGCACCCCATCGCTGGCGGGGAGATCCCATCGCGATGGGGACCAACACCGACCCCTATCAGGCAGCCGAGGGCAAGTACCGGCTCACCCGCGGGATCATCGAGGTGCTTGCGGAGCAGGAGAACCCGTTTTCGATTCTCACCAAGTCCCCACTCGTCTTGAGGGACCTCGATGTGCTGGTCGACGCGGCAGCGGGCGCCGACGTCAAGGTGGACTTCTCCATCGGAACGCTCGACGAGTCGGTGTGGAAGGCCACCGAACCTGGAACGCCTCACCCGAGGAAGCGAGTGGACGCCGTCGCCAAGCTCACCGCCGCCGGGATCAGGTCCGGTGTCCTGGTGGCACCCATCCTGCCGGGGTTGTCCGACGACCCCGAGCAGGTCCGTCAAGTCGTCGCCGCCTGTGTCGAAGCCGGGGCCAGCTACGTCACGCCCATCCTGCTCCACCTTCGACCCGGGGTCAGAGAGCTCTACATGGATTGGCTCCAAGAGGAGCGACCGGAGCTCGTACCCATGCACCGGGAGATGTACCGCGGCGCGTATCCACCGCAAGCAGACCGGGACCGCCTGGCGGAGAGCGTCACCGACCTCGTCCGCCAGGCCGGAGGCACCGAGCGATGGCGGCCCCGCCCCGCCCGGCCCAAGGCGTGGCGGCCGGAGCAATTGAGGCTGCTGTAAGCCTGGCACCTGGGTATCGCCGGCCCCCTAGTTACGGTGTCGCCCGTGAGCTTCCTCGCCGACGCTGTGAATGTGCTCTCGGATGCCCAGAGGATCCTCGTCTTCACCGGTGCCGGGATATCGACCGAGTCGGGGATACCCGACTTCAGGGGGCCCGATGGCCTGTGGAAGCGGGTCGATCCTGACCTGTTCACCATCGGACGGTGGATGGCCGACCCGGAGGTCCGCCGTCAGGGATGGAGGCTCCACCTCGACGGACGCGAGTTGGGGACGGCAGGGATCGAGCCCAACCGGGCACACCGGGCGGTGGTGGACCTCTGGAGAGGCGGGCGCTGGGCCGGTTGCATCACGCAGAACATCGACGGACTTCACCAAGCGGCCGGGCTCCCCGACGGCGAGGTCGCCGAACTCCATGGGAATGCGCAACGGGCCAGCTGTCTCGGCTGCGGGGAATCCTGGACGGTGGCAGAGATCCTGGCGCGGGTGGGCGAGGGCGATGACGACCCCCACTGCATCGATTGTGGCGGATTGGTCAAGACGACCACGGTGATGTTCGGCGAGTTGCTCCCCGCAGCCGCATTGGAGGCGGCCGAGCGCATGTCCGATTCTGCTGATGCAGTCCTGGTCGTGGGGAGCACGCTCTCGGTGTACCCGGCGGCAGACTTTGCCATCGCACCCACCGGGCGTGGAGCCCCGCTGGTCATCCTCAACCTCGGACCCACCGATTGGGATGGGGTGGCGACTGTCAGGATCGAGGGCAAGGCAGGAGAAGTGCTCCCCGAACTCGTGGCCGCCCTCGGTTCTCCCTAGCTCGGCCGCAGACCCCGGAGGAAGCGGTTGACCGTTTCACCGTATCGCTGCGGGATGGCGTTCCACGATTGGACGTGCCCCGCCCGCTCAACCACAACCAGCCGGACGAGATCGGGCCGCGCCTCGGCGAACTCCTGGCTCTGCTCGACCGGGACGGTGGTGTCGGCGTCCCCGTGGAGTACGAGGACGGGAACTTCGAGCTCGTCGGCGCGAGCGATGTAATCGAGAGCCTCCCAATCGAGATCGAATCGCCACGCCGAGATCCAGGTGGCAACCGCGGTGAGCGAAGCGGGCAATCCGATGTCGATGAGCGGGATGGGGAGGTTCCGTTGCGAGGCCCCGTACTCGATGGTCTGGAGAAAGTCGATGTTGGGAGAGTCGAACACCGCCCCGACCACCCGGTCGGCCAGTTCCGACTCGTATAGGAACGAAAGCGAGATGGCGGCACCGGTTGACAACCCGACGAGAACCACCCGTTGCGCCCCCTCGTCGACGGCGAACCGCACTGCGCCCTCTAGGTCCTGCCACTCGGTTTCGCCATACCGGTGCCAACCGCTCGGGTCGGGAGGCTGCCCCGGATCGTTGCGGTAGCTGATCATCATGGTGGGCCAACCGAGGTCGGTTGTGGCGGACAGCATCCGCATGCCTTCCGATCGGGACGCTCCCTTTCCGTGGACCATCACCATCCAGGTGCGTCCCGTCCCTGGCACCAACCAGGCGTCCATCGGCCCGATAGGTGTCTCGTACGTGACCTCCTCGAAGGGGATCCCGAGTGCCCGCAAAGGGTTGCCGGGGAAGGTGGTCGCATCGACATCGGTGAGGGTCCCGGTCTCGGGACGGCCCCGCTCGACGGCGGTGAAGCGGCGGACCACTTCATCGTCCTCCTCCTCGAGGATCCCGGTGACTCGCCCGTAGCCGCCGTCCCAGGAGAGGCCGAAGGTCCCGGGTGCGGTCAACTCATCGTCCTCGGGATCGCCCTGCGCCAGGGTGATCTGGCCCCCATCCATCCCAATGACCTCGACGGTCGGCTCATCTTCCGAGGGTGCCGTCTCCAAGGCATCGCGCCGCAATTCCTCGGAGAAATACCACCCGGCCGCCGCATAAACGACGAAGACGACGAGCGCCACGACAAGGAACGTCCTGAGAAGCCGTCTCAACGGCCCACCACCGTGCTCTAACCCTCACCCGCCCGCCGGCACCGACTCTACCGAGCTTGACGGGTGACGGCGCGGACCTCGGACGTAGACCCTTCGGCGACGCTCCTCTAGGGACCGCCTTCAGGCTTCGAAGCTGAGGTCCGCCGTGTCTACGACCGCCGCAGTCCTACCAGGCGCCGAGTGCCCCGACCAGTACATGTTGGTGTGCGAGATCACCTTGTCGGGTGTGGGGGCGCCCCACTCGGTGAGGTCCTCCGTCGTGTGGGCGTCGCCGACGAGGATCGTGTCGTAGCCCCGGGTGACGGCACCGTGCAGTGTGGAGCGGACGCATTCGTCGGTCTGGGCGCCGGTGATCACGAGGCGGCCCACTCCCTTTGACGCCAGTTCAGACTCGAGGTCGGTGTCCTCGAACGAGTCGGCGTAGCGCTTGTGAACCACCGGCTCCGACCCGGTCCGCTGGAGCTCGTCGACGTACTGCCATTCGTCACTGTCCCGGGGCAGGTTGTCGGAGGAGTGCTGAACCCAGATCACGGGAACGTCAGCCGCCCGAGCCTTGTCGACCACGTCACTGATGTTGCCGATCACCACGTCGCGCTGGTGAGCGCTGCCGACGATGCCCTTCTGCACGTCGATCACGATGACGGCCGTGTTGGGCCGGTCCGCCAAGTTGCTCATACGGGCTCCTCAGGTCGGGCCATCCACAGTACCGGCGCACCACATCCTCGGAACCCACGCATCTGGGCTCAGGTCCGGGGGGGTGCGGTGGTGCGGCGGACCACCAACCGCGGGGCGATCACGAGGTGGCGAGGGGCGGTGCGTCCCGATTCGACCCGCTCCAGCAGAAGCTCGACTCCCGTTCTCCCCATCTCGTGTCTCGGTTGGTCGATGGTGGTCAGTCCTATGTGGCCCAACGCGGCGAGAGAGGTGTTGTCGTACCCGACAAGCGATATGTCCTCGGGAACGGTGAGGCCGGCATGCTCGAGGGTGTGAAGGGCCCCGATGGCGGCGAGGTCGTTGGAGACGAACACTGCACTGGGACGTTCGCCCGCGCTGAGGATCGCGTCGGCCCCGGCTGTCCCTCCGGCCTCGGTGAAGTCCCCCGGCAACACTTGGGCAGTGCGTTCCAACCCATGGCGGCGCATCGCGGCGAGGAACCCGGATCGCCTGCTCGCCGCACCGGCGCCGGCCCCACCGTCGATATGGGCGATGTGGGTGTGCCCGAGGGCGTGTAGATGATCGACCGCCATCGCCGCCCCGGCGCGGTCGTCGTTGACGACGCTGTCGACCCCGGCCGCCCGTGTGGCGCGGGCGACCAGGACGACCGGGCAAGTGCGGGCGGCGTTCCTGATCGACCTCGAGTCGAGCACGGTGCCGGCGAGGATGAGCCCGTCGACCCTGAGTTGGAGGAGAGTCTCCAGCGCCCGCGCTTCTCGAGCCTGCTCACGGCTCCCGCTGGTGATGAGCACTCGGTACTCGTCGGCAGAAGCCGACTCCTCTATCCCCTCCACCACCTCGGTGAAGTAGGGGTTGTGAAGGTCGGAGAGGACGATCCCCACCAGGTTGGTGCGCTGCCGGACCAAGCTCCGGGCCACCGCGTTCGGGCGGTATCCGAGTTCCTCCGCCGCGGCGAGCACTCTCGCCCTCCGCTCGGCGCCGACGTTCGATGCACCCCGCATGACCATCGAGACGAGTGATTTCGACACGCCGGCGCGACTGGCGACGTCGATGATTGTTGGATGGCTCGACGCCACCCCTCGATCCTAGTCGTATCTCGTTGGAACGTTCCAACCGCAACGGCGGGCCGGACGTCCGCCCTGCGGTCACACCCCGATGCGTTGGTGCTTGCGCTCCGCGTCGTGCTCGCCCCGTGCGACGAGCACCTGCTCACGATCACTGACCTCGGGCACGCCGACATCCCACCAGGCGTCTCCCCCGGTCCATTTGTGGGGATCGGTGGCGATCACCAGCACTGCGGTCCGGTTCGCATTCCTGGCGCGGGCCAGCGCATCGGGGAGGGCATCGAGCGAAGGGACCCCTTCAACCCAGGCTCCGAGTGCCTCGGCGTGTTTGGCGAAATCGACCCGCACCATGTCGTGGTGGAGGGTGTCCTCGAGCATGTTGTTGAACGAGGCGCCGCCCTTGAAGGTCTGTAACCGATCGATAACGGCGTAACCGCCGTTGTCGCACAG
Source organism: uncultured Actinomycetes bacterium (assembly GCA_963758695.1). GTDB lineage: Bacteria > Actinomycetota > Acidimicrobiia > Spongiisociales > DATADW01 > DATADW01. The sequence continues at coordinate 202,683 of CAVWWM010000029.1, read as the reverse complement.
GACCAGGACGAAAGGATGCCCGGAGAGCACCGAGCTGTACAACTCGGAGTTGGCCATCAGGTAGGAACCATCGCCACAGAAGGAGATGACCCTGCCTACATCGCCCACTCCGTCGGTGCCCCGTGCCATTGCTGCCCCCCAGGCGCCTCCGATCTCATAGCCCATGCAGCTGAACCCGTACTCGCAATCGAAGGTGCCGACGCCCACCGATCGCCAGCCCTTGTTGAGCTCGCCGGGCAGTCCGCCGGCCGCGGCCACCACGTAGTCCTGCGCCGTGACGTGGTCGTTGACCACTCTGATGACAGCCTGGTACGAGGGGGCCTCGCCCGGGGCCGGCGGCTTCGCCGCCTCGTCGAGGTAGGAGTTCCACGACTGGTACAACTGCTGACCTCGAGTCAGCCAAGCCGCTGGTGCCTGCCACTCGCCCAGCGCCTCTACCAGTGCATCGAGCCCGCGGCGCGCATCGGCGACCAACGGAGTTGCCATGTGCTTGGCGGCATCGTGGACGGCGGCGTTGAGCATCACCAAGCGGAGATCCGGGTTTCGGAAGACCGACCATGAACCGGTGGTGAAGTCCTGAAGCCGGGTTCCCACAGCCAGGACGACATCGGCCTCGGCGGCCAACTCGTTGGCGGACGTGCTCCCCGTCACCCCGATGGGGCCGGCGAAATTGGGGTGATCCCATCGCAGCGTCGACTTGCCGGCGACCGTCTCCACCACGGGCAGCCGGCATTGCTCGGCGAGGCGACGCAGCGATTCCACCGCGTCGCTGTAGTGCACACCACCGCCTGCGATTACCAGCGGGCGGATGGCCGAACGGAGCAGGGCTGCTGCAGTCTCCAACTCGGATGGGTCGGGATCGGGTCGCCGAACCCGATGTACCCGTTCGGTGAAGAACTCGACGGGATAGTCGAATGCCTCGGCTTGGACGTCTTGGGCCAACCCGAGAAACGCGGGACCGCACCCTCCGGGGTCGAGCATGGTGGCGACGGCCCGGGGCAAGCTGTTGATGATCTGTGCCGGGTGAGTGATGCGGTCCCAATAGCGGCACACAGCCTTGAAGGCGTCGTTGACGGTCAGGGTCGGATCGCCGAAATGCTCCACCTGTTGGAGTACCGGGTCGGGAAGCCGGTTGGCGAACGTGTCGCCCGAGAGGAGCAACAACGGGAGTCGGTTGGCCATGGCGATGCCGGCCGCAGTGACCATGTTGGCGGCACCTGGCCCGATCGACGACGTGGCCACCATCATCTGACGCCGTCGACGCGCCTTGGCGAAAGCCACCGCCGCCATCGCCATGGTCTGCTCGTTCTGCCCGCGCCAGGTAGGGAGTCGGTCCTTCTCCTTCTCCAGCGCCTCGCCCAGGCAGGTGACATTCCCGTGGCCGAAGATTGCGAAGACGCCGGCGAACAGCGGAAGATCTGCGCTCCCGTCCTCCACCCGCTGGGCAATCAGGTAGCGGACGATGGCCTGGGCTGTGGTGAGCCGCACGGTCTCCATCGACGACCTCCTCGACCTGTAACCGGCACGTTGACCCTTGACAGTGTTGCGCCTGGCACCCTATGGTACCGGCGCTCTTTGGAACGTTCCAATCCTGGGTGCAAGCGAGGCAGTCCATGGACATAGGTGTCATCGGGGTGGGCCGCATCGGAGCGTTCCATGCCGCCACTCTCGCTTCGCTCCCCTCGGTCGATCGGGTCGTGATCAACGATGTCGACGCGGAACGCGCCGCGTCCCTCGCAGCCGAGCGGGGATACGAAGAGGCAAGCTCGGTGGACGACCTGCTTGGGAAAGTTGGCGCGGTGGTGATTACAAGTTCCACCGACACCCACGCCGAATTGATCCATGCCAGCGTCGATGCCGGGCTTCCCACCTTCTGCGAAAAGCCGATCTCGCTCGACCTCGAGTCGACGCGCTCGGTCGTGGAGCATGTGCGGCGCTCCAGGAGCACTCTCCAGATGGGATTCCAGCGGCGATTCGATCCTGGATTTCGAGCGGCATCCGAGCTTGTGCTTGGTGGCGGACTCGGCAACCTCTACCTGGTGCGGATGGCGGGTCACGACCCGGCCCCACCCCACGAGTCGTACATCCCGGTGTCGGGGGGCATCTTCCGCGACTTCAGCGTCCATGACTTCGACGCCCTCCGCTTTGTCACCGGTCGCGAAGGTGGAGGAGGTGTACGCCGACGGCTCGGTCATCGGATTCCCGGTGTTCGCCTCGTACGACGACGTGGACACGGCGGTGGCAACGGTGCGCCTCCGCGGTGGGGCACTCGGCGTGCTCTCGGTCAACCGACACGACCCGCGTGGCTACGACATCCGGATGGAGTTGATCGGATCCGAGGACAGCGATTGCGGTCGGTTGGGACGAGCGGATGCCACTGCGCTCGGTCGAGCCGGGGATGCCACCGCCACCCGCAGAGGCATGGTCGAATTTCCAACAGCGTTTCGAGCCCGCCTACAGAGCTGAGCTTGCTGCTTTCTCGAGGTGGCCGCGGGGCGGCGGCAGAACCCGTGCACGCCGGAAGACGCCCTCGAGGCACTCCGTGTGGCCGTGGCCTGCGATCTGTCGCGGGCCGAGCACCGCCCGGTACGGCTCGAGGAGGTCTCTTGACCGGCCGCGTGGTGACTCCGGTGGAGACCCCGACATGACCGATCTCCTCGATCGCGTCGCCGGCGCCCCCATTACGTGGGGCGTGTGCGAGGTGCCTGCTTGGGGTCACCGGATGGAGCCCGACCGCGTGCTGTCCGAGATGGCGTCGATCGGAATGCGGGCCACCGAGTTGGGACCGGCGGGCTTCCTCCCGACTGATCCCTCGGCCCTGCAGGAGGTGCTCCGCAGCCACGGACTCCGATTGGTTGGCGGCTTCGTGCCGGTGGTGCTGCACCGCCCCGAGTCGCTGGCAGGAAGAGCTCGCCGCTCTGGAGGCAGCCGTCATCTCGATGGCCGAAGCCGGTGCCGATGCCGCGGTCCTGGCCGCCTCGGGTAGCGACGATTCGTACGAGACCTCGGACGAGTTGGACGACGACGAGTGGCGCCATCTCGGCAGTGCGTTGGGGGAGGCAGCCGAGGTCTGCAGCAAACACGGCCTCTCCGTATCGCTCCATCCCCACTTGGGGACGGTGGTCGAAACGCCAGAGCAGATCGAGAGGGCGCTGGCGGAGTCGACAGTGCCGTTGTGCCTCGACACCGGCCACGTGCTCGCCGGGGGTGGCGACCCGGTGAAGATCGCGCTCGAGTACAGGGACCGCGTCGCCCACGTCCATCTCAAGGACGTCGATGCCGCCATGGCGGCGCAGGTCCGGCGGGGCGAGTCGACCTACCACCGTGCCGTCTCCGATGGCCTCTACCGCCCCCTTGGCGGGGGCGACGTGGACCTGGTCACGGTGATCACCGCCCTCGAGGAGGCCGGGTACGACGGCTGGTACGTCCTGGAGCAGGATGTAGTAGTCAGGAGCAGAACCAGAGCCGGGCAACGGACCGGTGGCGGACGCTTCCGAGAGTATGCGGTGGCTGGAGGACCAGTTCTCGAAAAAGGTGTCGCCCGGATGACCGGGCGCGACAAGGGGTCCCAACAGACCCATGTGAAGCAGAAGGAGGAGGATGTGACACGAAAGTCATGGCTCGCGTTGACAGGTGTGATCTTGGTGGTGCTCGCTGCTGTGCGGCGGGGACGGCGGCACGGCTACCACGGCCGGTGACGGCGGGACCGACACGACCGCCGCCGGTGGGACCGACACGACCGCCGCCGCCACCGGGAGCACCGAGGCAGGCGGTGGGGTGACGCGCAGCGCGATTACACCTTCGAGGTGGTCACACACGGTCAGGCCTCCGACCCCTTCTGGTCTGTGGCGGCGAACGGTGTGGCCGCCGCCGCCGAGGACATGGGTGTGACGGCCAACTACCAGGCGCCGGGAACCTTCGACATGGTCGCCATGAGCCAGATCATCGACACCGCAGTCGCCGGTCAGCCAGACGGCCTGGTCGTGTCGATTCCAGATGCCGACGCCCTCGGGCCCTCGATCCAAGCGGCAGTCGACGCCGGCATCCCGGTGATCTCGATGAACTCGGGTAGCGACGTGTTCGCCGACCTCGGGGTACTGGCGCATGTGGGACAGACCGAGCGCGAGGCGGGGCTCATCGCCGGACTGGCGTTCGCCGAAGCGGGTGTCACCAACGCCCTCTGCATCAACCAAGAGGTGGGCAACGTCGCCCTCGACCTCCGCTGCGAGGGGTTCGAAGAGGGATTGGGCGGAACGGTCGAGGTGATCCCGGTCGATCTGAACGATCCGACCGGCGCTCAGCAGTCGGTGGCCTCGGCCCTCCAGGCCAACGCCGACGCCAACGGCATCCTCACCCTCGGCCCGACCGGCGCCATCCCGACGTTGGCGGCGCTCGACGAGGCGGGGTCGCTGGGAACGATCACGTTCGCCACCTTCGACCTCTCTCCAGAGGTGCTCCAGGCGATAACCGACGGTGACATGGCGTTCGCCATCGATCAGGCGCAGTACCTCCAGGGGTACCTGCCGATCGTGTTGCTCACCCAGTACCTGGAGACCGGTGCGGTCCCGCTGGGAAGCGTCGAGCGGGTGATCCTCACCGGACCGCAATTGGTCACGGCGGACAACGCAGCCGACGTAGTCAGCTTCTCGGAGGCTGGGCTCCGCTGAGATCGGATGGTGGCCCGCCGGGGGGCGGGCCACCTCCGATAGATTCGAGAGAGGTGCGGAGAGGAGGTAGAGCGTGACCGCAGACACCGCGCCACCACCTGTGGCGCCCCCGGCCGACGAACGGGTTCGAAAGAGCGGGTTGGTGAGCCGGCTCCTCGCCCGCCCCGAGGTCGGGGCGATCGTGGCCGTGGTCCTCGTTTACGCCTTCCTCGCCGTGGTGGCGTTCGACAACAACTTCGTGAGTTGGCAGGCCACCGCCGCCGTCCTCAACACCGCGGCGCCCCTAGGGATCCTCGCCGTGGCCGTCGCTCTTCTGATGATCGCCGGCGAATTCGACCTCTCGATCGGGTCGATCGTGGGATTCGCCGGGATGACGATCATGGTGCTGGTCACGGCGCAGGCGGGCGGCGGCTTCGGCTGGTCGTTCTGGCCCGCAGTGGCGGTGGCACTTGTGCTCTCGCTGCTGATCGGCGCCTTCAACGGGGCATTGGTGATGAGCACCAAGCTCCCCTCGTTCATCATCACTCTCGGTTCGCTCTTCATATTCCGCGGCCTGACCATCGCCCTCACGCGGTCGTTGACCAACAGGACCCAGTTGGGCGATCTCGACCAGGTGGCCGGGTACGAGTCGGCGCGGGCGCTCCTCGCCGGTCAACTCACATTCGGCGGGGCGCGCTTCAGCATCACCATCCTCTGGTGGATTCTGCTGACGATCCTCGCCACCTGGGTGTTGCTCCGGACACGCCAAGGCAATTGGATCTTCGGAGCGGGGGGCGATGCCAACGCAGCGCGCAACGTTGGCGTGCCGGTCACCAAACTCAAGGTGGCCCTGTTCATGACAACGGCTCTGGCTGCCTTCCTGGTGGCGTTGCTCCAGGTGGTCCAGTTCACCGGGGCGGACACCCTCAGAGGGACCCAACTCGAGTTCCGGGCCATAATCGCCGCGGTGGTCGGGGGGAACCTGCTCACCGGCGGCTATGGATCTGCGGTTGGCGCCTCGCTCGGTGCGCTCACCTTCGCCATGATCGACCAAGGGATAAGGCTCACCGGCGTCGATGCCGACTGGTTCCAGGTGGTGTTGGGCGGCGTGCTGGTGGCAGCGGTGCTCTTCAACAACTGGATCAGGGGAAAGGCGGCGAAGCGATGACGGCGACAAGCACCGCTGAAGCGGAACACTCCAATGGCTCCCCTCTGCTCGAGGTGGACCACATCTCGAAGTACTTCGGAAACGTCATCGCCCTCCAGGACATCTCGGTTTTCGTCCGTGCCGGCGAGGTGACGTGCCTCCTCGGCGACAACGGGGCGGGGAAGTCCACTCTGATCAAGACCCTGTCCGGCGTGCACAAGCCCGACGAGGGCGTGTACCGATTCGAGGGTGAGGAGGTCGAGTTCTCCTCACCCCGCCATGCGTTGGAGAAGGGGATCGCGACCGTATACCAGGACCTGGCGATGATCCCTCTGATGAGCATCTGGCGGAACTTCTTCCTGGGCTCGGAACCCACCCGCGGCTGGGGCCCGTTCCGTCGTTACGACATCGATTTCGCCAAGCGGACCACCCGCGAGGAGATGTCGAAGATGGGGATCGACATCCGCGATCCCGACCAGCCAGTGGGGACGCTCTCCGGTGGTGAGCGCCAATCGGTCGCCATCGCCCGCGCCGTCTTCTTTGGTGCCAAGGTGCTGATCCTCGACGAGCCGACGGCGGCCTTGGGGGTAAAGCAGGCGGGCGTGGTACTGCGCTACATAGTGCAGGCCAAGCAGCGCGGTATCGGAGTGATCTTCATCACGCACAACCCCCATCACGCCTATCCGGTCGGAGACCACTTCGTCATCCTGCGGCGCGGCCAGGTCTTCGGGGACTACGCAAAGGCCGAAATAGCTCTCGAGCAGTTGGTCCAGATGATGGCAGGCGGTGCTGATCTCGAGGTTCTTTCCCATGAGTTGGAGTCGGCTTCCCGCCAGGGTGGCGAGGGAGCAGACGAACTGCGGGCGGCCGCCGCCACGTTCCTCGCCGAAGCCGAGGAGAGCGAGACGTCGGGGGCACCGGAGGACGGCCCAGCCAGCGAATGATCCCCTTCGACGTCCTGACGATGGGACGGGTGGGCGTGGATCTTTATCCCGAGCAGTCGGGGGTGCCCCTCGCCGACGTCGCCTCCTTTGCAAAGTCTTTGGGAGGAACGGCCACCAACGTCGCGGTGGGGGCGGCGCGCTACGGCCACCGGGCCGGGGTGATCACCAAGGTTGGCGGCGACGGATTCGGGGACTACGTGCGCCAGGCTCTCAGAGGGTTTGGCGTGGACGACCAATTTGTGGGGACCCACCCGACCCTGCGCACCCCGGTGGTTTTCTGTGAGCTGTTTCCACCCGACAACTTCCCGCTTCTGTTCTACCGCGATCCGACGGCACCGGACATGACGATCACCCCAGAGGAGATCGACTTCGATTCGGTGAGGGCAAGTCGGGTCTTCTGGACGACGGGTACGGGGCTGTCTGCACAACCGAGCCGGGACGCCACGCTCACGGCACTCATCGAGCGGGGCAGGAAGCCGCCCACCGTCCACGACCTCGACTACCGGGCCATGTTCTGGAAAAGGCCCGAGGAGGCCGGTCATTGGCAACGAGAGGCTCTGGCGCACGCCACTGTCGCCGTGGGCAACCTCGAAGAGTGCGCCGTCGCCGTGGGGCGAGGCGAGCCAGATGAGTTGGCTGATCGACTCCTCGACATCGGTCTCGACCTCGCCGTCGTAAAGCTGGGCCCCGCTGGGGTGTTGGTCGCCTGGGCGGGTGGTCGGAGCAAGGTCGAACCGGTTGAGGTGACGGTGGTCAACGGGCTTGGGGCCGGCGATGCCTTTGGCGCCGCATTGTGTCACGGGATGCTCCAGGGTTGGGATGCGACCAAGACCGTCCGCTTCGCCAACGCCGCCGGTGCCTACGTCGCCGCCCGTCTCGCCTGTGCCGATGCCATGCCAAACGAAGACGAGGTGATGGAGTTGCTTGGTGACTGAGTCACCCACCGCCCGCCCAGTGCCCGACGAGTTCGAGCGCTGCCGGGTCGATCCTCACCCCCAGCGTTGGAGTTCGGCGTCCCAACACGACCTCGACCATCGTCTCGGCGAACTGCTCCGCTGGGACCTCCGCCCACGATGCGCCCTCGTCCCACGGAGCGTCGCCGGACACCCGCTGCGCCGAGCGGAACGAAGCACGGATCTGCTCGGGGAGGCAGGCAGTGTCCACATGGTGGGCGAGTTCGTGCACCAGCGTCGACGCCAGCCTCGGTGCCGTGCCTGGGATGCGGAGGGTGATGGTGGCTGTGTCGGCGTCGTAGCTGCCACGGTCACCATGACTCCATGCAGCCGCCAAGCGGACGGTCCCGATGCATTTCCTCGTGGCGGGCGCCGCCTCGATGAACCGGTCGAACGTGGCCGCAGCGAGCACCGCGACGTCATCGGGTGTGGTCGATGTCAGTACCAGTTGGGGTGGCGGCGCGGAAGCGCCAAGCCCGGCCACGGCCAGAGAGGCTGCTGCCACCACCACTGTCACCTGCCGGCGCATCTCCTGATTGTGCCTGGTGCCGGTGTGCCTTGTTGATCGACGACGAGCGGTGGCGTTGGCTGCTCGGCGATCGAGCCCTGCACCCCGAGCGGGTGTTCGACCTTGCGTCGCGCCGGGAGCGGCGGCCGCTCCTTGGCGAAGACGGGCGACTCGTGATAGTCGCCGCCGACCATCCGGCGCGGCGCATCCTTGGTGTGGGTGACGAACCATGGGCAATGGCCGACCGCCGCCAGTTGCTCGAGCGCATCGTCGTGGCACTGCGTCGCCGCGGCGTCGACGGGCTGCTTGCCACCCCCGACATCTTCGAGGATCTCCTGCGGCTCGGAGAATTGGACGGCCATCTGGTGTTCGGCTCGATGAATCGGGGAGGGCTTACAGGGTCTTCGTGGGAGTTGGACGATCGGTTTACCGCCTACGACGTTCCCACCATCGCCGCCATGGGCCTCGACGGCGGCAAGATGCTCCTCCGGATCGACTACTCGGACCCGGGAACCAACGAAACGCTGGTGGCTTGCTCCCGGGCGGTCAGCGCTCTCGCCGAGAGCAACCTGATCGCCATAGTCGAACCGCTCCCGGCGCGGCGCGATCCCGATGGCAGGGTCCGAGTGGTGGATGACCCCGATCTGCTTGTCGAGGCGGTGGCCGTGGCGTCTGCGCTGGGCCCCATTTCGGCCTACACCTGGCTCAAGCTGCCGACGTCGGAGGAGATGGAGCGGGTGCTGGCGGCGACCACCCTCCCCTGTCTGCTCCTCGGGGGCGACCCGGGTGAAGAGTCCGATCAGCTCTTCGCCGGTTGGGCGGGTGCCATGGCGCTGCCTCAGGCCCGAGGACTGGTCGCCGGTCGCAGTCTCCTCTACCCCCCCGATGATGACGTCGCAGCAGCGGTCGACCGGGCGGTGGCGGTGGTCCGGGGAGGACAGTGAGCGCCGACCTCTTCCGCCCCGCCGGAACTCTGGCCGACGGCGCCGACCCGGTGGCGCTCGACCCTGCGCAGGCGGGATGGGATTACTGCGGTCTGCGCGTCATGTCCTTCGCCGGCGGCCAGACCCGCACCCTTCAAACCGGCGGTGACGAAGCGGTTCTGGTGCCGCTTTCGGGATCCTTCCGGATCGCGGGCGACAACACTTTCGTCTTGGAGGGCCGGGAGGACGTTTTCGCTGCTGTGACCGACCTGATGTACCTCCCCCCCGGTACGACCACCGAATTGTCCGGCAGTGCCGGAGGTGAACTGGCGGTGGCAACCGCTCCCGCCACCGCCGGGTACCCGCCGCGTCGCTTCGACGCCGCCGAGGTTGCGGTGGAGATCCGTGGGCGGGGAACCGCAACTCGTCAGGTCAACAACCTGCTCCCCGCCGACGTGGACCATGCCCAACGGATCATCGTCGTCGAGGTGCTGACTCCCGGGGGGAATTGGTCGTCGTGGCCGCCGCACAAGCACGACGAGTGGTCGCCCTGTGAGGTCCCGCTCGAGGAGATCTACTACTTCCGCGTGCAGGGAGAGGGTGGGTTCGGGTTGCACCGCACCTACACAGAGGACCGATCGATCGACACCACCGTCTCGGTCGAGGACGGAGATGTTTTCCTCATACCCCGCGGTTATCACGGCCCGTGTGTGGCAGCCCCCGGACACCACCTCTATTACCTCAACGTGATGGCCGGACCAGGCGACGAGCGTGTTTGGCAAGCATGTGACGATCCGGCCCACGCCTTGGTGCGGCAGAGTTTGGGAAGAGATCGAACCCGATCCCCGGCTCCCGCTGACGGGAACCCGGGACGAAACTTGGAGGCAATAGTGAGAGATCTGACATGAGAGATCTGGCCCTGCTCATCGACACGAGGCCGGGCACGGTGGCCGCCTTGCTCGAGCGTCTCGCCGAGGCAGGCATCCCACCTGTCGCCGGTTGCTTCTTTCCCCGCCTCGAAGGACGGATCGCCCACGTCGCCTTCGATGACGATCTCGCCGACCAGGCGCGTGAGGTCATCATCGACTCGGGCCACACTGTGCTCGACGAGCGTGACGTGCTCATCATCGACGCCAGTGAACAGGGCCTATCCGGAGTTGCCCGGCGACTGGCCGACGCAGGCGTCGGTGTCTACATCGCCTACTTCAGCCCCGACGGAAGGGCAGTCATCGGAACCCAGGACGTCGAACTCGCCAAGAACGTTCTCGGCATCTGAGCATCAGACCGCGGAGAGGCAGAATGGTCCCGATGGAATCGGCGGACCTTCTCGCCACCGGTGAGGCTGCGCTCGCCACAGGCCACTGGGAGGAAGCTCGAACAGCATTCGAGCGTGCCCTGGCCGCCGAAGATTCCGCCGATGGCCATCTCGGCCTGGGTCATGCCTCCTGGTGGCTTGGCGCGAGCCGTGAGAGCGTGGCCGAATGCACTCAGGCCTACGCATTGTTCAGGCAGGGCGGGAGAGTGGACCGAGCGGTCGAGTGCGCCCTGTGGCTTGCCATCACCTACAAGGCTGACTTCGACAACCATGCAGCCGCCAACGGCTGGATCTCCCGGGCGGATCGGATGCTGGCGCATCTCGACCCCGGACCACTCCATGCGCTGAGCATGGTCACCCGCGCCTACCGCATGAATGACCTCGGCGCCGCCGAGAAGCTGTCGCAACGAGCCATCGAGCTGGCCCGGGCATCGGGCGATCCTGACCTGGAACTGACAGGGATGACCCAGCTGGGGCTGATCCGTGTGGGCATGGGTGACACCGACGCCGGTTTTGCCCTGATCGACGAGGCGATGGCTGGGGTGCTGGGCGGTGAGGGCAGGAGCCTGACCACCGTGGTCTACGCCTGTTGCGACATGCTCAATGCCTGCGAACTGGCGAGCGACATCGAGCGCGCCGCCAAGTGGTGCGATGTCGCCGACAGCTTTGTCGAGGAGTACGGGTCCCCCTTCCTCTATGCCGAGTGCCGCATCTACTACGGAAGCGTCCTGGTCGCCAAGGGTCGATGGGATGAAGCGGAGCGGGAGCTCCTCCTCGGACTGCAGACCGCGGAGAGTTCCAGCCCTGGGCTTCACAGCCGGGGCCTGACGCGTCTGGCGGGGCTTCGGCTACGACAGGGGCGGCTCGACGAAGCCGAGGCGCTCTTGACCCATGCCGGCAATGCGGTGGAGGAGGAGAACGAAGTCGCCCTGTGGACCGCTGCCCTGGCGCTTGCCCGGGGAGATGAGAAGTCAGCGAGTCGGGGGCTCGAGCAGCGATTGCGGCGACTGGCCGAGCGCCGCACCCACCTGGGGATCGCCCTGGACCTATTGGTCGACGCCCGCCTCTCGGCAGGCAACCTCGCCGGGGCCGCCACCGCCGCTCAGCGACTCGATGAAGTCGCCGCCACCGCCAGCAGTTCTCAGATCTCAGCGCTCGCTGCGGGCGCCACCGGCCGGCTCTTCACCGCCCGGGGTAACACCGAAGAAGCCGTCGCCCGGTTCGATGTCTCCCTCAAGATCTGGTCTGCCCTCCAACTCCCGTATGAGGTTTCCCGGACGAGACTTGATCTCGCCACAGCGCTCGTCTCCGCCCAGCCAGACGTCGCCATCGACCACGCCCGGATCGCCTTGGCGGGATTCGAGAAACTCGGCGCCTCGGTCGAGGTCGATAGGACCGCGGCCTTTCTGCGCTCCGCCGGTGTCACCGGCCGATCGGTTCCCAAGTCCGGCGGTGTGCTCACCAGGCGCGAAGAAGAGGTGCTTCGCCTGCTTGGCGCCGGTCTCTCAAACCCTGAGATAGCTGAGCGTCTCTTTGTCAGCCGAAAGACCGCCTCACACCACGTCAGCAGCATTCTCGCCAAGCTGAACCTGCGCAACCGGAGTGAGGCGGCGGCCCATGCCGTCGCCACGCTCGGATGTCAACCAGGCTGCCTTCGTCCGGCGAATAGAACCGGACGCAGTATCGGGCAACTGCCCGATGTGCTCGACCGGCCATTCCTCGATTATGACGGTCATGACGACAACGACTGAGTCCTTCCAGATCCCGATCGAAGCGGCCGAAGCGTATGAGGAAGCCTTTGTCCCGGCGTTCTTCGCTCAGTGGGCTCCGCTGCTCTGCGAGTCAGTCCTGCTTGACCGCAGGGAAGCGGGTCCTCGACGTGGCATGCGGCACCGGGATCGTCGCCCGAAATGCTGCCCGCATCGTTGGGCCCGAGAATGTGATCGGCCTCGATCTCAACAAGGCGATGCTCACCGTTGCCGGCCGGGTGAATCCGGACATCGACTGGCGTCAGGGTGACGTCGCGGCCCTTCCATTCCCCGACTCCTCCTTTGACACCGTGCTGTGCCAAATGGCGTTGATGTTCTTCCCCGACCGACCAGCCGCCCTGAGGGAAATGGCCCGAGTGACCCGGCCCGGCGGCTCTGTCGGTGTCCTGGTGCCCAGTTCGCTCGATGCCCAGCCGGCATACAAGTCCTTCGTCGAAATGGCGGCGCGACATGCCGGACCCGAGGCACGGTCACTTCTCACCACCTACTTCGTCTGCGGCGACGCTCTCGAGTTGGGCGAGTTGTTCGATCATGCCGGGCTGAAATCAACCGCCGTTACCTCCCACGCCGGTCTCTACACATCCCCCTCGATCGATGCAGCCGTTGCCACCGAAGTCGAGAGCACCCCACTCGGTGAGCGGATCTCCGAGGCCGTCTACGAGCGGCTCCGCATTGAAGCGAACGAGCTGTTTGCTCCATATGTCACCGTGGAAGGTCGACTCGAGTTTCCTTTCGAGAGTCTTGTGGCAGTCGGGCACCGGGAATAGACGGCACCGCTTGGCGCCCCTTCCTGAACCGGGGAGGCTGAAACCTCAAGCCGGCCAGGCACCCGCCTTGAGGAGCATCGACGGGACCGGGTGACCGAGCTTCGCCTCTAGCCAGGCCGATGCCTCGAGGAGCCGAGCCAGGTCGACACCGGTATCAAACCCGGCGCGGTGGAGCATGAACACGACGTCCTCGGTGGCGATGTTCCCGGTTGCCGCCGGCGCGAATGGGCATCCGCCGATCCCCCCGGCGGCGGCATCGACGGTGCCCACCCCGTTCTGGATGGCGGCATGGACGTTGGCCAGACCGGTGTTGCGGGTGTCGTGGAAGTGGACCCGCAGCGGAACCCCGCCCACGGCGGAACCCACCGCTTCGAGCAGGCTCTCCACCGACCAAGGGTCGGCCACCCCGATGGTGTCGGCGAGTGCCAACTCCCCCACCCCGGTACCGGCAACTGCCTCTGCCAACCCGACCACCTGGTCGACGGCGACTTCGCCCTCGAAGGGGCACCCCCAGGCAGCGCTCACCGTGCCGGTCACAGCCACCCCCCTCTCCCCCGCGGCAGCGACAATGTCGGCAAGCTGAGCGACGGTCTCGGCAATCGGCGCCCCCTGGTTGCGCTCGTTGAAGGTCTCGGTGGCAAAGACCGGGATGTTGACCTCATCCACCTCGGTGGCGACAGCCCGCTGCCATCCCTTCCAGTTCATCACCAAACCGATGAGACTGGCACCGGACGGGGTGGGCATCGCCGCCATCACCTCCTCGGCATCGGCCATCTGCGGGACGCGCTTGGGATGGGCGAAGCTCACCGCCTCGATCCTGCCCAGCCCGGCATCGACCAGTCGGGTGATCAACCCGATCTTGTCGGTGGTGGACAACTCCACCGCTTCGTTCTGGAGACCGTCACGGGGACCGACCTCCACCAACCGCACCGAATCCACCCGGTCAGGGTACGCCGGGTGGGCGGTCCCACTCGGCTCGGAGGAAACGGGCATACCCCGACGCGAGCCGGGATGGGAGCAACGGTGGCACACGTTTCACTACCTCGAGCCAGCCGGCATCCACCCGCGGCACAGGGGAAAAGGCGGACCTGGGGGACGCGCTCCACGGTCGTCATTTCCCACCATGGAGCCCAGGTCGTGGAGAGCAGGCTGGCGGGGGGCGCCTGGGACCGCTTGCGCGCCACCTCCCACTGGAGCAAGAGATCGGCGCGGTATGGGCCGTGCTCGGGCCGCTCGAGCAGCCGTCGCAGCAATGCGGTGGTGATCCCGTACGGCGGGTTAGATACCACCCGGTAAGGCTCGGAAGGAAGAGGCACCTCGAGAATGTGACCAACCACCAACTCGACGGTGCCGGACAGCCCTGCCCCGACGAGCCTCCCAGAGAGCCTCTCGGCCCACACCGGGTCGGCCTCCACAGCAACCACCCTGGCTCCGGCCCGCGGAAGCGGGATGGTCAGCGCGCCGGTCCCCGCCCCGAGATCGAGGACCACCTCCCCTGCGCCGACCGTCGCGGCCATGCGCCGGGCAAGAGAATGGTCTACGAGAAAATTCTGACCGAGGCTACGTCGCCGTCGGTCCCGAGCGGTGCGCTCCGCCACGGCGGCGCACCGTGAAGATACCCATGGGGCAAGGGTAGGACCGCCGCCGGCGCAGCGCCCGTGGAATTCAGCTGCCGACCACCTGGTCGAACCCGGCCCCCTCTGGCGGGTCGATCTGGTCGAGTGTGCACTCCTCCGGCGGCTTGTCGACCCTCCATCTCTCGAAACGGGCGGCGTGCCGGAACCTTCCCTCGGCAAGCTGGTCGAAGCTGACCTCGGCCACCAGTTCGTTGCGCAGCGGCACCCACGACAGGTCCTTCCCACCCGACCAGCGGCTCTCCGCGCCCGGCACCCGCACGTCGGCGCCGAAACTGGCCCCACCCACAAGTGGCTGCAGTTGCTCGAAGACGGCCTTGCGGTCCTTCTCGGAGAACCCGGAGGTGTGGCCGACGAAGTGGAGTTGACCATTTGGGGCGTACATCCCGAGGAGAAGCGATCCCACCTTGCCGCCATCCTTGTGCTCGCGATAGCCCCCGATCACGACGTCGACGGTGCGGCGGTGCTTCACCTTGACCATCTCCCGCTTCTCCTCGACATAGCGCTGGTCGAGCCGCTTGCAGACCAGGCCGTCGCACCCGGCCGCCTCGTACTCGACAAACCAGCGCCCCGCCTCGTCGGGATCGGTGGTGAGCGGGCTCAGGTTCCACGGCGAGCCCGAGTCCGGCGACGAGCCCTTCTAGCCGTCGCCTCCGCTCGGAGAAGGGCTGGTGGCGGAGATCCTCTCCATCATGTGCCAGCAGGTCGAAAGCGACCAAGGCGGCGGGGGTCTCCTCGGCCAGCATCGCCACCCGTGACGCCGCCGGGTGTATCCGGTTCCCCAGGGCGTCGAAGCTCACCCGGTCATCGATCACCACCACGACCTCGCCGTCGACCACCGTCCCCGCGGGGAGCCGCTCCAGCGCCGGGGTCAACTCGGGCAGGTAGCGGAGTAGAGGCCTGCCGTTGCGGCTGTCGAGCCGGACTTCCGGACCGCTCCAGGCGAGCATCCGAAAACCGTCCCACTTCGGCTCGTACGCCCAGTCGCCGACGGGGATCTGCTCGCGCACCTGGGCCTTCATAGGGGACAGAGGTGGGGAGAAGGGCCAGTCGCTCATTGCCGGAGGATGCTAGGGGGCATTTCTCAAGCGGAGGGCGGTACCTTTCTCCCGTCAGGGAGGAGGAGCGTTCATGACCACCACAGTGCGTAACTTCATAGACGGTGAGTTGCGCGATACAGCCAGCGGGGCGACAGCACCGCTGATCGACCCGGTGACTGGCCAGGAATTCGCCAGTGCTGCGCTGTCCGGACCAGAGGACGTCGACGCCGCCATGCGGGCGGCGGAGCGAGCCTTCGAGACCTGGCGGGAGACCACGCCCTCGGAGCGGAGCAGGGCGTTGCTCCGGATCGCCGACGCCGTCGAGGACCACGCCGAGGAGCTCGCCCGGCTCGAGGTCGAGAACACCGGGAAGCCGTTTAGGCTCACCCTGGGTGACGAGCTGCCGCCGGCGCTCGACCAGCTCCGGTTCTTCGCCGGCGCCGCCCGGATGCTGGCCGGGCTGGCCACCGCCGAGTACATGGAGGGCCACACCTCATCGATCCGGCGCGAGCCGGTGGGAGTGTGCGCCCAGGTGGCCCCGTGGAACTACCCGCTGATGATGGCGGTCTGGAAGGTGGGGCCGGCACTGGCCGCAGGCAACACGGTGGTCCTCAAGCCATCCGACACCACCCCGGTGACCTCGGTACGGCTCGCCGAGCTCGCCGCCGAGTTCCTCCCCGCAGGGGTGCTCAACGTGGTGTGCGGCGACCGAGACACCGGCCGGGCCCTGGTCTCGCACCCTGTCCCGCAGATGGTCTCGGTGACCGGGAGCATCCGCGCCGGCAAAGAGGTGGCGGCGGCGGCAGCCGACCAATTGAAGCGGGTCCACCTCGAGCTCGGGGGAAAGGCCCCGGTGCTGGTGTTCGACGACGCCGATGTCGAAGCGGCGGCCGAGGCCATCGCCGGGGCCGGCTATTACAACGCCGGCCAGGACTGCACCGCGGCCACCCGGATACTGGCGGGAGGAGGGGTCCACGACGAGCTGGTCGCTGCCCTGGCCGCCCGAGCTGAGGCGACGATCACCGGCGACCCGTTCGACGAGGACACCGCCTACGGGCCGCTCAACAACGCCGACCAAATAGCCCGAGTCGAGGCCTTCCTGGACGGGCCGGTGACGGCGTCGAGGTCGTCGCCGGGGGGTCCCGCCTCGACCGCCCCGGTGTTCTTCCACCAGCCGACGGTGTTGGCAGGTCTCGCCCAGGACGACGAGATGAGCCAGGAAGAGATCTTCGGGCCCGTCATCACCGTGCAGCGCTTCGACGACGAGGAGAAGGCCCTGGTCTGGGCGAACGGAGTCAAGTATGGGCTGGCTTCCAGCGTGTGGACCCGGGACCACGGGCGGGCAATGCGGATGGCGAAGCAGCTCGACTACGGGTGCGTCTGGATCAACTGCTCATATCCCGTTGGTGGCCGAGATGCCCCACGGCGGTTTCAAGCAGTCCGGCTACGGCAAGGACCTCTCGATCTACTCCTTCGAGGAGTACACCCGGCTCAAGCATGTGATGTCGAATATCACGCTGTGAGCAGGCCCGGCCGTCAGGCATTGATAGTCTCGCCCGACGGGAGTGCCCAAAGGCGGAGGAGGTTCAGCGATGGTCAATTTCAGCTACATGCATCTGCCGGCCTACCCACTGACCAGTCGATCGGCTGATCGAGAAGGCGGACCAGTTGGGGTTTTACGGCGCCTACTCGGTTGACGAGACATGGTGGAAGGACATGTGGCTCCTCTTCGCCGCCGCCTCCGCCCGCACCAGCCAGATCAAGATGGGGCCGAGTGTCACCCACGTCATCCTGCGCGACCCGACGCTGATCGTCCAGCAGCTGGCCACGCTCGACGAGCTTTCCGGGGGTCGGGCCGACCTGGTGGTCAGCTTCGGGAACATCTCACTGCTCGCCCAGTACAACCGGCCGTGGAAGGGCACCAAGCCGCTCTCCCGGGTGATCGAGGCACAGGATGTGATGCGCAGCCTGTTGGACGAGGGTGCGGTCACCCACGAGGGCGATTTCTTCAGCTACTCCGGATTGTGGACGCTGGCCCGCCCGGTGCAGGAGCGGATGCCGATCAAGCTGGGCGCCATGGGCGGTCCCCGCTCGTTCGAGGTGGCCGGGGAGCGGTTCGACGGCCTACACCACGCGCTCGGCTACTCACGGGAGAACTACGAGTACGTCATGCAGCACGTCAAGGACGGCGCCGAGAAGGCGGGACGTGACTGGACGGATCTCGACCTCGCCGCCTGGGTGGTCTGGGTTTGCGGCGAGGACTCGGCGGCGGCCAAGGAGGTGGCCCGGATCATGGTCGCCTTCTACCTCTCGGCTATGCCTGAGCCCCAGTTGAAGCGGCACGGGATCTCCTCAGCCGACCTGGCCCCGATCTTCGAGGCATTCGGTGCCGGTGACGTGCAGAAGGCGGTCGATCTCACCAGCCCGGAACTGGGCGAGAAGCTGTCGATCTCGGGGACACCCGAGGAATGTGTCGCCAAGCTGCAGGCCGACATCCTCCCCACCGGGATCAACCATGTGGTGGCAGCCATCACCGACCCCTATCTGGTGAACGTGTTCACCGGGAAGCACCATCGACAACTGCCCCGACGCCGCCGGGCAACTGCAACTGATTCACGACCGGGTGATGCCCGCTCTGGGCTGAGCATCAGCGGCATGCGAGCTGCCAGTCCCTCGGGCGCTTGCGGGCTACGGACCAGCGCAGTCGACTACGAACTCTCCTCGGCTTCCAACTCGGCATCAGTTCCTCACCGGCGACCACCGTGTCGGCGAAGTGGTCGTGCATCCAGGCGAGATGATCCCAGCGGGAGGCGACGATTCGCATCGTGTCCCAGGCCGGCATCTCCTGCTGGGGGAAGATCTCCATCCGCTCCGGGTCGACTTCGTAGACGTGCTCGAAACGCATCACCACCCCGTCGGTAACCGGCCGGGGGTCGGGTGGTCGCTGCGCTCTGAGTGTGAAACCGAACATCAGTCCTCCTCGTAGGCCAGGTCGAGCATGTTCTTGCCCGGGTTCATGATGTTGTTGGGGTCGAGGGCCCGCTTGATCTTCTTCATCACCTCGAACCCCCCTCCCATCTCCTGGGGGCACGAACTCGGCGTCACCCTCGCGGGTCGAGCCATGGCAGGCGGTGATCGACCCGCCGTACTTGAGAGTCACCTCGGTGATCTCCCGCTTGCACTGCACCCAAGCGGCCCGCAGTCTCCTCGTCCATCTTTGCTCCCAGATCCCGATGTCGATCTCCACCAGGTAGTCGCCCCAAGGCTTGTAGGCGGCGTTGGTGTAGACAGAACATCCCCCAGTCGTCGAATATCCCGTAGCGCTCGATGGACCTCTCGGCGATGGCGTGCCACTCCTCGCGCACCTGGGGGAGCACGCTGTAGTTGAGCGCCGAGTCCTCGCAGTGCCAGCTCATCGGCACCACCTGCCCGTCGCGGAGGCGCCCGTGGAGCGGGGTGGCGTAACGGTCGTGGCGCGACGCCCAGTCGCCCTGCGAGACCTCGTCGCCCAGGAAGTTCGCCCCCGGTCTCCTTGCCGATCCTCATCAGTCGCTTCGCCGCCGGCCGCACCTCATCGGTTGTGCCGTACATCGCGGTGGCCACCACGCAGCGGAGGTCGTCGGGTTGGGGGATGTAGGCCTCGTCGTCGCGCCGCAGGTACTCGACCTTCTTCTCATCGAACAGCACGACCCCGGCCAAGGTCGCCAGCCCGACTTGGCCATGGCCCCGGTGCACTTCCACGCGGTGTCGTAGTCGGGGTAGCCGAAAAAGGCGGCGAACTCGGCTTCGGGTCGAGGCACCAGCTCGAGAGTCACCTCGGTGACGATCCCCAGGCTGCCCTGATGCCCCATGAAGAGGTGCTTGAGCTGGTAGCCCGTCGACGACTTGCGCAGCTTTCTGCCTCCCCCGTCCCCGACCTCGATGATGCTCGCCGGTCGGCAGGACGATCTCGAAGCTGATCACCAGGTCACGGGTATGCCCGTACCGGCCTCCGATCAGCGACCAGCCGCTGGTGCCGATCCGGCCCCCCGACGATCGAGACGGGGTAGGAGGCGGGGTTGTCCGGGTAGAAGACCCCGTACGGCGCAGCTCCTCGTTGAGCTTGAGCATGTTGATCCCCGGCTGAACGGTGACCGTGCGATCGACCATGTCGATCTCGAGAATCCGGTTCATCAGCTTGACGTCGACGATGATGCCTCCCCGTAGTCGGCACCGCCCCGTCGGCGAACCCGGTGCCCCCGCCGCGGCCCACGTGGGATCCTTGTGACGGTTCGCCAGCTTGACCACCTCGGAGATCTGGCTGGGCCGAGGTGGGGAGCACCACCGCGTCCGGGATCATCTCGGCCCAGCGGTGCACCGGGAAAGGCGAGGGCACCCTGGTCCGGCTGTAGCGGGCCGACTTCCGGTGAGGAGGTGCTCGTCACCGACGATGCCACGCAACTCGTCGATCACCGGGTCGGCGAGCCCGAGGGAGGTCATACCGGGATCCCCCCGAAGTCGAGCCCGGCGGCTCGGCGACGATCTCCATCAGGTCGCTGCACCTCTATCACCGGGTCCCGCTCTCTGCCCCGCTCGGCGAGTGGCCGCTCCGACCAGACGCAGGCGCTGACCAGGGTGTCCACGTCGAGTTCGGCGGCCCGCTCCACCCGCCGCCGGCTGATCTCCTCGGTCAATCTCGGGCTGCTCGATGGCGAGCCCGCCCCGGCGCCCGAGCAGTACGACCACTGCGTCACACGGTCGATGTCGCTTGAAGGTGATGCCGGGGATGGCGGCCAGGATCTTGCGGGGCGACTCGTAGATGCCCTTCCGCTTGTTGAGCCGGCATGGGTCGTGGTAGGTGACGACGCGGTCGATCGGGTTGTCCAGTCCGGAGCTCTCCCATCTTCGATCAGCGACGGCCACCAGCTCGGTGATGTAGACGATCTCGAAGTCGTAGTCGTCACCGAAGTAGTCGGGGTAGTCCTCGGTGAAGGCGATGTAGTCGTGGGGGTCGATGGTGATGATCCGCCTCGCCCCCGCCGCCCGCCAATCGGCAACGTTGTGCTCGGCGAACCGCCGGGCCTGCTCGACGTAGCCCATCTCTGCGGCAGGTCCGCCGCAGCACCACTGCTCGCCATCAGCCCGAACTCGACACCACCCGCTTGGAGGATCATGGCGGTGGCCCGGGCGACCGAGGTGCGGTAGAACGCCGCCTCGCAATCGCAGAACAGGATGGTCTCGCCGCCGTTGGCAGGCCCAACCCCTCGGCCCAATCGGCGACACGGTCCTGGCTGACCCCATCGACCACCGGCTCGTTGCGCTGCTCGTCGGTGACCGAGTTCCAGCGCTGCCAGTTAGGCTGCTCGATCCCCATTCCACCGCCAGAGCCCGCATCGCCTTGACCACCTTGACCGTCTGGGTGCGGTGCCGGTAGAAGTCACCGGTGAACAGGGTGTTGGGACAGCGGAGCTCGCAGGCGCCGCACATGGTGCAGTGGACGTAGTCGTCGATCACGTCCTCCACCCCGAGCCTCCCTGGCCCATCGCGACGATGTAGGCGTGGAAGCCGTTGGGGTGTGGTTCTCGTTGCGGGTCACCTGCATCACCGGGCACACCTCGCGGCAGAACTTGTGCCCCGAGCTGAAGCAGCCGTAGGCGTTGTCGATCCAGCGGGCGACGAACGCCTCCTCGACCTCACTGCCCACCGTCATCAGAGGTCTCCTCGCTCCCGGCAGGATCTCGACCCTACAGATCCCGTCCGCCCGGCTGCCGTCTACCGTCTCCTGTGATGGCCGACGAGCTCAATGTCGACGTCGGGGGCGAGAAGGTCCGCATCACCAGCCCCGATCGGGTCGTCTTTCCCAAGCAGGGCTGGACCAAACGCGACGTCGTCGAGCACTTTGTGACCGTGGCCGAAGGGGCGCTGCGGGGCATCTTCGGACGCCCGACCATGCTCAAGCGGTACATGCAGGATGTCGACCACGACCCCGTCTATCACAAGCGGGCTGCGGCCAACACGCCATTCGAGACGGTGCCGATCGTCTTCCCCTCGCAACGCCCCGGGATCATGAACGTGCCGCGCACCGAGGCCGACGTCCTCCGCCTGGCACAACTCGGCTGCCTCGACTTTCACCCCTGGCCATCACGTGCCGAGGACATCGACCATCCCGACGAGCTGCGGTTCGACTTCGATCCCACCCCTGGATACGACTTCGAGCACGTGAGAAAGGCTGCGGGCGGGGCCAAGGAACTGCTCGACGAGATCGGCCTGGTGGGATGGCCCAAGACCTCGGGGAGCAGGGGGATCCACGTCTACATCCGGATCGAGCCGCTGTGGGACTTCATCCAGACGAGGAGGGCGGTGCTCGCCTTCGCCCGCGAGTTGGAGCGGCGAATGCCCGACCTGGTGACCACCAAGTGGTGGAAAGAGGAGCGTCAGGGCGTGTTCGTCGACTTCAACCAGAACGCCCGCGACAAGACGGTCTCATCGGCGTACGGGATCCGACCCACCGGTTTCGTCTCGGCCCCATTCCGCTGGGAGGAGCTAGACGACGTCCACATCGAGGACTTCCCGCTCGACCGGTTTGGCGATCGCTACCGCGGCGTGGGCGACATCACCGCCGGAATCGACGACGACCCAGGGCGGATCGACCTGCTCCTGGAGTGGATGGCTCGGGACGAGGAGAACGGGATCGGCGACGCACCATGGCCCCCGATGTACCCCAAGATGCCCGGCGAGCCTCCCCGGGTGCAACCGTCGAAGCGGCGTATGGAGGGCTGAGCCCTTCAGGCAGCGGGGCGATGGCGACGGCTCAAGCAGGTGGACGCCAGGTCTCCGCACAGGCACCGATAGCGCAGACGGAATCCGTCCTCGGCACTCTCGAGCGACACCACATCGCTCATGTCCAGTCAGCACCCTCCGCCCGGTCCGGTCGCATACAGCAGCGAACATCTCGGCCTCCTCTCTTCTGGCATCGTGCCCGAAGAAATGCATCACGTCCAGTGATGTTTCTTGATCCAATGCGTTAGAGTTCCTGGATGATCGATCCAAGAAGACTCAGATTCCTGCTGGAGGTGGCGGAGCGGGGCACCATCGCCGCCGCCGCCGACGCCCTTGCCTACACGCCGTCGGCGGTGTCGCAACAGCTCACCGCCCTCGAGCAGGAGGCGGGCGTCGAGGTGCTGGAACGGAGAGGCCGCGGGCGTGGCGCTCACCGCCGCCGGCCAGGTGCTGGTGGATCATGCCCGCCGGGTGCTCGATGCCGTCGAGCAGGCCGAGGCCGCGGTTGCCCTCACCGGTCCACGAAGTGGCGGGCACCGTCAGGGTCGGGGGTTATGCCAGTGTCGGCCTCGACCCTGATCCCACCCGCCTTCGACCTGCTGCTTGCGGAAGCACCCCGGGATCGACCTCTACTTCGTGCATCTGGCGGACGACCAACTGCTGCGCGAGCTCAGACTGGGGACGATCGACATCGCGGTCGAGCAGGAGTACTCGCACCTGCCCAAGCCTCCGGAACCGGGCCTGGACCGGAACGACCTGATGTCGATCCGCTCTACCTGGCGGTCCCCCGAGACCTCGAGGCCGACCCGCCCGGGCCGGACGGGCTTGGCGCCGCTCGCCGGGATGCACTGGGCCGCGGGGCGCGACCAGGAGGCCGGGGAGTGCCGGCGTGCCGCCGAGCAACTCTGCCGGGCCGCCGGGTTCGAGCCCGAGGTCCGCTACCAGACCGACGACGGAGTGGTGATGCTCGACATCGTCGCCGCCGGGCTGGCGGTGGCGATCATCCCCGGGCTGGCGGCGACCCGCTGCCCGCCGGGGCGCGCCTGGTCCCGCTACCCGGGTTGCACCGCACTCTCTACGCGCTCAACCGCCCGGCCGGATCGGCGACGGCGGCGGTACAGCGCCGTGGTCGGCGCCCTGTCGAGGCCGGCCCACCACATCGAAGCGCCCGACCCCGCGCCGCCTGATCGCCCCCCGTCACTCCTTGCCGCCCGAGGCGGCCACCCCCTGGACGAAGTAGCGCTGGAAGGCGAAGAAGATGATCGCCATCGGGATGGTGGTGATCAGCGCCCCGGCCAGGATCGTGTTCCAGGGGTGCGCCTGACCGAAGGCACCCGGTAGCAGCGGCCAGACCCAGCGGCAAGGTCGCAGCTCGTTGTTGCCGCCGACGGCGATCAGCGGGTGCATGAACTCGTTCCACGCCCCCTGGGTGCTGAGGATGGTGAGCGCGATCAACCCGGGGGCGGCGAGGGGAGCATCACCCGGAAGAACACCTGAAAGGTGGTGGCGCCGTCGATCGCCGCCGCCTCCTCGAGGTCGCTCGGGCATCTGTTCGAAGATACTGCTTCATCAGGAAGATGCCGAAGGCGTCGAACATCAGCGGAAGGATCAGTCCCGGCATAGCTGTTGAGGATCCCCAGCTGCTTCATGATGATGAAGCGCGGGATCATCAGCACCACCCCGGGCATCGCCATCACCGCTACCACCAGCCCGAACACCAACTACCGGCCGACGAACCGCATCCGGGCAAGGGCGTACCCGGCCAGCGAGCAGAGCAACACACGGCCCAGCACCACCGTCACGGTGACGATCACCGAATTCAGCGCCCAGCAGCGGAATCTGATGCTGCCCCGGTTGAGCCCCTCGATCCCTTCCATCGTCCAGCTGTAGGGCTCGGTGGGGGTGAGCCGCACCGGGTTGGCCGGATGTCGGGCAACGTCTTGAACACCGTGAAGGCGGAGAGGATGAAGGGGTAGATGAAGGCGAGGGCGAAGGCGATCAGGACCGCATAGGCGAGGAAGCGCTTGATCGAGCGCCATACCGGCGACCGGGCGCCCTCACCCACCATCACCGATCTGGTGCCCGCTCTAGGGGGAGCGGTTCACATCGGTGGCCATGTCAGCGCTCCTCCCGGGTGATGCGCCTCTGCACCAGGGTGAAGAAGATGATGATGAAGAAGAGGATCACGGCGATCGCCGCCGCCGACCCCGCCCGGGAATCGCGGAAAGCGCTGGTGTAGATCAGATAGGCGGGAGTGAGGGTGGTCTTCTGCGGGCCGCCGGCGGAGATGGCGAAGACCTGGTCGAACACCTGCCAGGTGCCGATCACGCCCAAGGTGACCACGAAGAAGATGATCGGGCGCATCAGCGGGACGGTGATGCTGCGGAACCGCTGGATCCCGGTGGCGCCGTCCACCGCTGCCGCCTCCTCCAGCGAGGGCGAGACGTTCTGCAGCCCGGCGAGGAAGATGAGCATCAAGGTCCCGATCGTGGTCCAGATGTCCAGGATCATGATCGAGATCCAGGTGATCGCGGGCCCGGCGATCCAATCCCAGAGCGACAGGCTCATGAACTCGGTGTCGGCCAGCCATGCCGGCGCCTCGGTCACCCCGAACGCCCCGAGGATCAGATGGAATATGCCGTTGGCGTTTTCCAGCCAGTTGATGTCCTCGAAGGGGAGGATGCGTTGACCACCCCGTTGATCTGGAAGAGGAAGATGAAGATCAGCGAGACCGCGATCGAGCTGGTGATCGAGGGGAAGTAGTAGGAAGTGCGGAAAAAGCCCCTTCCCTTGAGGAACTTCTGGTTGACGATCACCGCCAGCACGAAGGCGACGAAGGTCTGGATGGGGACCACCCTAGCACGAAGTAGAGGGCGTTTCGCAGCGATTGGCGAAGTCCTGCGGCGGATCCCCTCCTCGAACAACGTCTCCCGGTAGTTCTCGAGCCCAACGCACTCCGCATCCAATGGCGACACGAGCCCGTTCCAATTGGTGAAGCTCATCCACACGGTGAAGATGATCGGGACCACCAAGAACACGATCAGCCCGATCAGCGCGGGGGCGGCGAACCGCCAACCCAACGTCCGCTCGCCCTTGAGGATCTCAGGACGTTGGTCCTGTGGGCGGCGGAACCACGCCGCCAGCCGGTCAGCGCCCGCGCCTCGGCCCCGCTCCGCCGCCCGCGCGATGGTCCGAGACCACGACCGATCATCACCGCCTCCTTTGTTGAAGAGCCGGGGGGCCGCCGTGAAGCGGCCCCCCACGGCTGGTCGGCTCAGCCTCCGAGGATGTCCTCGCCGGCGGAGGTTGTCTCCTCCACCAGTTGTTCAACGCTGCCGTCCCCGTCGACTATCGCCTGGGCCTGCGCGTTGAACATCGAGTCACCGTCCGAATCCCGGGATGAACTGGAACTTGGAGGCGTACTCGACACCGGCGAGGAATGGCTCCAGCTCGGGATGCCCCTCCAGCCATGGCTCCGCGCCGAGACTCGGGCGGGCATCACGTTGAAGGCGTTTGTCCACGCCAGCGCGCCGTCCGCGTTGGTGAGGTAGTTGGCCAGCGCCCACGATGCCTCGGGGTTGGCGGCGTTGGCCGGCACTCCGTAGCACACGGTGAAGGCGAAGGTGCCCTGGGTCCCGACCCGGGCCCGTGGGCAAGCTCGCGTAGGCCACCTCGCGGTCGGGGTAGGTGTCGGCCAGGAAGTTGACGATCCAGTTGCCCTCGATCGTCATCGCCGCATTGCCCTGGCCAAAGGCCTCACCGGACCACCCGGCGTCGACTGCGGTGGGGCTCACCATCGACCCGTCGGCATACAGCTCGTCGATCAACTCGAGCGCCTCCCTGGCCTCCGGGGTGTCGAGGGTCATCTCGGTGACGTCCGCGTTGGTCAGCGCCGCGCCGTTCTGGAAGAGGAACTCCCCCCAGCGTGGGTACTGCACCTGGTCTGACGATGGCGGCCTGATCTTCGGTGGTCAACGCCTCGGCGGCGGCGCGAGCTCCTCCCAGGTGGTCGGGGACCTCACGCCGGCCGCCTCGAGGGCCGCCGGGTCGTACTGCAGCTGCAAGGTCGAGAAGTCCTTGGGCGGGCAGTAGAAGGTGCCGTCGTAGGTGAACGCCTCGCGCAGCGAGGGGTCGATGTCGTCCGGATCGCTGATCGCTCCCTCCGGGGAGCCGGTGCCAACGCCGTCCTCGACACAGGTCGGGCAGCCGGAAGCTGTCCACGTAGAACAGGTCGGGCGGCTCGCCTCCCGCCAGCGCCGTCTGCAGCGTCGGTGTCGTAGCTCGGGTGACAGGGTTGAATTCAGCGGCGGCGCCGGTCTCCTCGTTGAACTGATCGAGCAACCCGGTGAGCGCCTCGTCCTCGGCAGTCGATGACGACCACCCCATCACGTTCAGCTCCACTCCGGCGAGATCAGCGGCGGCCTCGCCTCCGCCGTGGTCGCCGTGCCCTCACCTCCAGCCGTGGTCTCGGCGGCCTCGCCTCCAGCCGCGGTCGTGGCCGCACCCTCACCGCCGGCTGCGGTGGTGACGGCTCCTTCGCCGCCCGCAGCCGTCGTGTCCGCCCCTCCGCCGCCGCCGCATGCGGCGATCACAAGAGCGAGCACGAACAGCAGCGCGGTCCATCTCAGGTTGCGTTGCACTCGGTCCTCCTCTATCGGAGCGCGGGCCGGCCCGCACCCATCTCTCGTCACGTACCTCCCGCTCTATCGCGGGACCCCCGATGAACGATGCTGAAACCAAGGCAGCCCCAGTGCTCGGGAAGCCTGGACGCCACCTTCACCTCGCCGTCCTCGAGGTGAACCCCGGCGAACCCGAAGAGCGCCGCCTGGAGCAGCCCACCCTGGGTGGCGGCGTGGATGCCGGCCATGCCGTTTCCCATGGAGTCGGCCATGTCGATGGCTGCGGCTTGCCGGAAGGCGTCGTACGCATCGGCCGCATTCCCAGCCTGCTCGCCAGCAGCGAGTGAATCGCCAGCGAGAGCGACGACCCGTGGTCGGTGCGGGGCCAGTAGAAGTCCCAGTTCGCCCTCTGGACTGCCACGTCACCGAGTGTCTCTCCGAGCAATGCCATCGCCATGACGACGTCCGCCTGCTTCACCACTTGGGACCGCTCGACCCCTTTCTCGCCGATGATGTCGTACATCGGCGAGTTACGCGGCCGGAACCGGTCGAGATCGAGCGGCTGCAACTCGAAGAAACCGTGGTGTTGCTCCCAGACACCCGAACCGTGCTGCCGGAGGACGACCCGTCCAGCCAGACGCTCGCCAGGACTCGGCGACACTGGCATCGACCCCCAAGCCTTCCAGGAGCACACGCGCCCGACCCGGATGGTGGGCCGAAGAGCACATCGACCAGCGCGGCGGCCCTTCGCAGTTGCCAAGCCGCCATGGCATTGGTGAACAGGTTGTCGTCGACCTTGGTGTGGTACTCGTCGGGTCCGATCACCCCTCGCAGGTGTGCTCCGTTGGCGTCCTCCTCGAACCGACCGGCCCAGTAGCGGGCGCCATCGAGGACGATCTCCGCTCCTTGGTCGAGGAGACAGTCCTCATCGCCGGTCCAATCCAGGTAGTGGTCGATCGCCCAGGCGATGTCGGCCACGATGTGCTCTTCAAGCTCGCCGGTCCAGATCCGAACCCGGTCGCCTTCGTCGAGTTCGTCCACTCCGGAGTGACCTCGTCCCCGGTATCGGCCGACTCCCAGGCGAAGAAGGCGCCCTCCCTTCCGTAGTGCTCCGCCTTGCGCCGTGCCCCGGGCAGCCCGCGGAAGCGGTAGGCGATGTGGTTGCGGGCCGCTGCCGGGTGGGTCACCGTCAGATAGGGGATGATGAATATGTCGGTGTCCCAGAAGACGTGGTGCCGGTAGCCGAAACCGGAAAGGAGCCTGGCGCCGGCAGCCGCCCCGGGATCGGTGGATGACACGGCGCCCGCCAGGCTCCAGGCGGCGAAACGGAGCGCCAACTGCGAGTCGGGGTCGCCGTCTACCTCGATCTCGGAGGTCGACCACCGCTCTTCCCAGGCGGCCGCCGTCGCTGCCGCCACCGCATCGAATCCGGTTCCCTCAGCGGGCAGGGTCGGCGTGGGACCGGAGTCGCGGTCAGCGTGATAGGTGACGAATTTGGTAAGGGTGAAGACGTCCCCGGGTTGCAGGGACCGTTGCATCCGCAGACGGGGATGATCGGGCTCGTCTCACCATCTCGAACCCATCCCCGTAACCGCTTGCCCTAATCGACGTAGCCACCTCGAGGCGGTGCGAACCGTCGACCGAAGCGACTTCGACCCGGAGTTGTCCTTGGCCCGGCCGCTCCACCTCCTCCGTCCGCCACGCCGGGTCGCTGGGGCTGCCCACGGTGGTATCGATACCGGTCGCCATCGTCAGGTCCACAGGATCGGTAAGCGCCTCGGCCTCCACCTCGAGCCCCACCAGATGCGGCTGCTCCATCGAGGCCAGCCGGCGGAAGCGAAAGCGGACGGCACCGCTCTCTGCCCCCTTCCACAGCACGACCGCTCCAACAGACCCGTGCCGGAGATCGAGCACCCTGCGGTACCCGGCCGGGGGCCGCTGGCCGAGATCGAGCGGCTCGCCGTCCACGGCAATGACCACCCGGTCCAATCGGGGACGGCTCCCAGGAGCGGTAGCTCACCCGGTGGGGTGACGAACAATCCATTGATGAAGGTGGCTCTGGTCTCGCCGGCAATCCCCTCCTCGAATGTCCCCCGGGTCCCGAGATACCCGTTGGATATCGTGAACAGCGATTCCTTCCACGGAAGCAGGGTCGGGACGAGAGAGTCCTCGGCAAGTTCCCAGCCGGTCATCGGCGGTCCCGCCTCCGGTAGCGGTGCAATTCCGGAATCCCGCTCTGGCCCCGGTGCGACCTTCACCTCTGCCCCGCTGCTCGGTCGGGGGACGAACTCCGGTCGCACCAGGTCGTGGCCCGGCTCGGATCCGGGTTCCTCGATCCGGCCGACCAGGTGCTCAACCAGTAGTCGGCACACCTCGGCCATCGGCTGACGCACACTGCTCAGCCCCAGAGCAAGGCACCGGCAGGGGTGTCGTCGAACCCGGTCACAGCGAGATCGACTCCCGGTTGGAGCGCCATCGATTGCGCCTCCAGCAAGACCCCGATAGCGAGTTGGTCCTGGACGGCTACCACTGCACTAGGTGGAGAATCGAGTAGAGAGAGGCGTCGCCACGCTTCCCTGCCCTGATCCACACCGTTGAGGCAGCGCACCTCCAGACGAGGATCCGGCGTCACGCCCGCACGGGTCAAGCGCGTCGGTAGCCGGCTACCCGGTCGTCACCGCTCTCGGATCCCTCGGGCCATGCCACCAGTGCGATACGTCGGTGACCGGCCCCGAGAAGATGCCGCACCGCATCGCCGATACCAGCGTCGCCATCGACGTCGACCCATGCGAACAGATCCCTGACCAAGCTGCGGCCAAACGAGACGAAGGGAAATCCCATCTCTGCAAGTAGCGCAATCCGCGGGATCGTCGTAGTTGGTCTCCGAGAGAACGAAGCCGTCCACGTCGCCCCGCCGAATCAGATCGCGGTATCCCTCCAGCGGGGTCTGGCCGGGTCGGGGGGCAAACAGCACCACCTCCAAACCGTGAGGCGACGCTGTCGAGACCAGTTCGTGGAGGAAAGAGTCGAGCGCGGTGTTGACGCTGGCTCCGCGCCGGCATCAGATAACCGATCAGGTAGGTGCGTCGCGCCTGGAGCCCTCGCGCCGCCCGATTGGGCTGGTATCCGAGCTCGGACACCACCTGGAGCACCCTGTCCCTCGTCTGGGGCGCAACGACGTGGGGAGCGTTCAGCACGTTCGACACGGTGCCGACCGAGACACCGGCCCTTTCCGACACGTCCTTGATGGTGGTTCGACCCACCTCAGCCCCCAGGTCGGACGACTCCCGCTGAAATCATGCTGTTGAAACGTTTCAACTGGCCGTTGGGGGAGGTTTGTAACACGGCTTTCATCGAGCGTCAATGGGTTCGAAGAGAGACAGAAGTCGGAAGACGGACGACGGAAGCATCTCGGACCTAGCGGACGGCGGACGGCGGACGGTGCCCTGCTCTATTCGATCCCGAGATGGGACACCAGTCTGTCCAGCAGCTCGACCTGGGCGGGGTTCAACTTCCGCTTGGCGGTGGCGGGGTCGAACCAGGCGACCCGGTCCACCTCGGGGAAGTCGGAGAACCTGCCCGAGCGGGGTGGCCACTCCATCCGGAAAGTGCCTGGGACAACCGAATCGGGCTCTACCTCCCCTTCGACCGCCCACACCTCCACCACCTTGCCCGCCTTCTGGGTGATGGACCCAAGCGACGTCGTCGGGCCCGAAGGAGGGGTCAACCCGGTCTCCTCCTCGAACTCGCGGCGCGCCGCAGCCAACGGATCCTCGCCATCGTCGATCTCGCCCTTCAACACCGACCAGACGCCTTCGTCCTGCTTCTGCCAGAACGGACCGCCTGGGTGGGCCAACAGCACCTCGACCTTGCCGGACCCGACCCGGTACACGAGCAGCCCTGAGCTCCTCGGTGGAGGCATCAGATGTGGGTGAGAAGCAGCCCGACCGCCAGCGCCACCACCCCCACCCGAGCAGCCGCAGGGCGACCTCCCATGTGGCGAGCAGCGTCTCGCCGTCCCAGCCGGCTGTCCCTGGATCGAAGCTCACCGAAGCCTCCTCGGTTCGCCGGCGCACGAAACGGGCAGGTGTGCTCAGCGCCCGCTGGGCCATCGATAAGAGTGTGCAAGCGGCAGCGACGCCCAGCGACGCGGCCGAGAACGACTTGGTCTGCGCCCAGAAGCCGGCCAGCACCGGGAATGCGCCCCAGGCGAGCCCGAACCCGACGAGGGTGTGGAGTGCCGGGATCCATTCCAGGCTGTATGCGGCCGAGATGAGGATTCCCGCGGCAGCCCACGCCAGGATCCAGGGCGAGACGAGCATGGCTCCGGCGACCGACAGACGCGCCCACGATCACAAAACCGGCGACGGCAAGCCCGACCAACTGGCCGTCGCTCAAACCCGTCCGCAGCGGCCTGCCGTGGAGTTCATCGAGGGCGTGGGCCGAGACCCCGAGACCGACGGCAAAGGCCAACAGCGTCCCCACCAGGACCCGCCACTCGATCACGGGTGCCAGGGCCGCACCAATGGCCACATATCCGAGATGCCATGCGGTGTACGGAATGTGGAGCAGCGTGACCAGATCGGCGGCTCGCCCCCCTCGTTGGGCGTACCAAGCCGGTGTCCGACCGGTCATCGACGGGCCTCTGGCCCGTCGAGGGGCGGCGGGGGCGGGCGGGTGGGAGCAAACACTGTCATCGGCGGGCCTCTGGCCCGACGAGGGGCGGTGGGGGCGGGTGGGTGGGAACCAACACTGTCATCGGCGGGCCTCTGGCCCGACGAGGGGCGGTGGGGGCGGGTGGGTGGGTGCAAACACTGTCATCGACTTGCCCACATGAGCAGGCCTCCACCCAGCGATGGTCTCTCCACCGTCACGTCGTTGAGCCCGGCGGCGCGCCAAGCATCGACGAGACGCTCTTCAGGCCACTCATCGGCGAAACGGTCGATGCTCGGACCGAGGAAGCTCCCCACCTCCCTCCAACCACCACCGATGATGGTCCCCGCTGCCGGCAACCCGACACGGGTGTACAACCACCACGGCGGTCCCCAAATCCCGCTCGGCCTGCCGAACTCGACCATCCCTATTCGCCCGCCGGGGCGCAGCACCCGCGTCAGTTCGAGCAGTGCGGCTGGCACGTCGGCGACGTACCGGAGAAGGTATCCGAAGGTGACCCGGTCGAATGAACCATCGGGGAATGGCAGCGCTTCTGCGGTGGCCCGAACTCCTGTGGCGCCCCTCGCCACCGCCTCTCCGAGCATCTGATCGCTCTGGTCGAGCGAGACAACGGCGGCACCGGCATCGCTGAGCAGCCGCGTGATCGATCCGGTTCCCGCGGCCACATCGAGGACCCGCATGCCGGGGCGTACATCGAGGCCGGCCACCATGGTGTTTCGCCACCGTCTGTCCTGGCCCATGCTGAGCACCGAAGCCCAACGCTCGTAGCTCTGGCCCAATGGGCGGAAGAGACGGAGGGCGACAGGGTGGGCGGTCGTCGTCACCCGGGGGACGCTATCTGGTTCAGCCGACCCGGACCAGTTCCCGCTCGCCGGTGTTGTCGTTCTCATCGTCGGGTCCGCGCCGTCGCAGGATGACGTCGCGCCGTCGCCAGAGGACCACCACCAGCCCTGCAATAGCCGCTCCGGCCACTGCCACCAGGACGGGGACCTGGCGGTTGCTCCGCAACACCGATGCGAGAGCGGATCGGGCGGGCGAGGCCCCGCCACCTGGGTCGAGCAGCCAGGCGGAGAGACTGGTGACGATGGTGAAGGAGACACCGGACAGCACCAGCCTCCAGCCGAGACTCTTGAGCTGGGCACGACGATCGTCGCTCAGCACGACCGCGCCCGCTCCGAGCAGCACGACCAAGGCAGCCGTGACCAGAGCAGCGGTCGTCAATCCGTTCTGCACACCGGTCACCGCGGCCGCCGGCCCTTCCGGGTCGCCCGGGTCGATCACCAGCGGTTCGACTGTCGCCAGAGCAGCCTCCACCTGGGCGACATCGACGCTGATGCCGTTCTCTTGGAGCACGTCCGCCACCTCGGGAGCAAGCGGTGTCAGGCGGGTGGCGGGGTCGACGGTGACTGGTGGACCGGCCGGGGACATCGATGCGGCGATGACCTCGCCGATCAGACCGCGCAACGCCTCCTCGACCCCGGGGGCTTCTCGAAGGTCCTGGACAACCTGACCGGTGGCAGCGCCATCGGTTCCCGCTAGGGCGCCGACCCACCCGAGGAGGCGATCCTCGACCGCGTCGAGACGACCGATGGCTGAGGCCGCCTGGGTGACCGTCTCTTGATCGGTGGTGACCGCCCGTCCCCACACGCTGATGACGAACCCGGTGGTGGCCAGCCCGAATAGGTAGAGAGCGACGGCGAGCACCCGCCCGCGCCGAATGATCGAGGACGATGGCGTGACGACACTCATGTCAGCGGATGACCAATTCGGGGCGGGTCCGAACCCGCGGCTTGCGACCCACGATCGCGACGGCGAGATCCGAGAATGCTTGCGCCGCTTCGGAACCGGGGGCCGCCAGTCCGACCGGGATGCCATCGTCGGCACCACGACCCATGGCGGGAAGGAGCGGGATCTGGCCGAGGAGCGGCACCACCAATTCGCCGGCCAGCGCCGCCCCGCCACCCTCACCGAATATCTGATACCTGGTGCCGTCGTCGCCGGTGAACCACGACATGTTCTCCACCACCCCGACAACCTCCTGGTTGACCTTCCGGGCCATCAGTGCGGCCCGCTTGGCGACTCGCTGCGCCGTCGGCTGGGGCGTGGTGACGACGATCACCTGGGCCCGGGGGAGGAACTGGGACATCGAGATTGCTACGTCCCCGGTTCCGGGGGGCATGTCCACCAAGAGGAACTCGGGGTCGTCCCAGAACACATCCTCGAGAAACTGCTGGATTGCCTTGTGGAGCATCGGGCCTCGCCAGATCACCGCCTGGTCGTCGCCAACGAAGTAGTCCATCGACACGGCGCGCACCCCGTGAGCCGCCGGTGGGATGATCGATTCCTCGATCACCAATGGCGGGTGGGTGATCCCGAGCATCCGGGGGATGGAGAAACCCCATACGTCGGCGTCGAGCACCCCAACCGAACGGCCGCTTGCTGCCAGCGCCACTGCCAGGTTGGTGGAGACCGATGATTTGCCCACGCCGCCCTTGCCGCTGGTGACCGCCACGACCCTGGTGCGCGAGCTCGGTTGCCCGACCTTGGGGGCACTCTCCGGGCGGACCCGGCTCATCATCGCCGTCCGCGCCTGATCATCCATCACGGTGAAGGTCACTTCGGCGGAAGAGACCCCATCGGCGGCAAGCGCGGTGCGCACTCGCTTTTCGAGCTCGTCGAGCTGCGGATAATTTGGGACGGGTACGACCAGGTCAACGGTGGTCCGGCCGAGGAGGCCGGAATGCACCTTGCCCACCATGCCAAGATCGCCCAGGGGGCGGAGAAGTATCGGGTCTAGGACCCGGTCGATAGATGATCTCAGAGCGGACGCGTCTGCCACAATTTCCCTACAGGGGTGGGGTTTAGAAGGACCGCTCTCACTATAGTTCTGGCCTGGTAATCACTTTCCGGGACGCCGCATGGACGTGACCCAACTCGACCGGAACATCGGCGATCTCACCGCCAGCCTGGGTGACCCAACCCGGCGCGGCATTTATCTCACGGTCCGTGCTTCGTCCGAGCCGCTGACCACGTCTGATATCGCCTCGATCTTCGATATCCACCCGAACGTGGCCCGCCACCATCTCGACCGTCTTGCCGGTGACGGCTATTTGCGGGTTACCCGGCGGCGCCCCGAGGGCCGGGGCGGACCCGGAGCCGGGAGGCCGGCCAAGTGGTACGAGGCGACCGAGAAGGAGATCGACGTAAATCTCCCAACCCGCCGCTTCGACCTTTTGGCCGAGTTGCTGCTGCGCCTGGTCGATCGGTTGGCACCGGCCGACCTGGCGGCGGTGGCCGAAGATGTGGGTCGCGACTACGGACGAGACCTCGCCGCGGAGATCGGGTTCCCCGAAGAACCGGGCTACGAACAAGCCGTCCGGTCGGTCGCCCAGGCGATGACCATGGCGGGATTCGAGATCGACGCAGAGCCCGATGCCCACCGGCTGCTCACCAGTTTCTGCCCGTTTGGGACCGCCGCCATCGCCCACCCCGAGGTGGTTTGCTCATTGGATCGGGGGATGGTCACCGGTCTCCTCGAGGCTCTCCACCAACCCTGGCGTCTAGTAACCCTCACCCCCACCCCGCCGACGCCGAGGAGTGCGTTACAAGCATCTAGTCGGAAGACGGAAGATTTTCCTCCCCCCGGCGGGGGGGAGTACCCGACGCCGGAGGCGTCGGGGGAGGGGGCTGGCTCACTCCCAAAGGTGCGAAAGCCGCTTGTCGAGCACCGATGGGAGGTTCGGGGGCTCCCCCCTACCCACTGCTCTGCATTCAGTCCCTCCCCCACTGCGGGGGGACGGAATCGTTGTCCTCCGTCTGCCGTCTGCCGTCTTGGTTATCCAGAACCCAGGATCCATTTGGCGATCACGTTCCGTTGGATCTCTGATGTTCCCTCGTAGATCCTTGGCGCCCGCACTTCGCGGTAGAGATGGCTCAGTGGATGGGTCTCCTCGAGAGCCCTGGCACCGAGGATCTGGATGGCACCGTCGACGACATACTGGGCGGTCTCGGTGGCTGCCAGCTTGGCCATGGCGGCTTTGGCGCTGAGCCCGGTCTTCTCACCGGCGTCGTAGGCATCGGCTGCGGCGTAAACCAATAGCCGGGCTGCCTCGATTCGTGTGGCCATCTCGGCGATGCGGTGCGATACCGCCTGGAATTTGGATATGGGCCGGCCGAATGCTTGGCGCTCCTTGGCGTGCTCCACCGCCAGCGCCAGGGCCGCTTCCGCCATCCCGACGGCGAATGCCCCGACGCTGGGGCGGAAGAGGTCGAGAGTGCGTAGCGCCACTGCTAGTCCTTCGCCAGGGAGGCCGAGAGGCTCCGCCGGCGCGCCGTCGAACCAGATCCGGCCGATGGGGTGCGGAGCCAGCATTGCAATCGGTGCCCCTCCCAAACCTGGGGCGTCACCGGTCACGATGAATGCCGTTATGCCGCCGCGGCCGCTCCCCGTTCGGGCGAAAACGGTGTAGAAGTCTGCATCGGGAGCATTGGAGATATAGGTCTTCTCCCCGCTCAGCCGGTATCCGTCGCCGTCTGGCTCGGCCGCCAACTCGAGAGCGGCGGCATCGGAGCCGGCTCCGGGCTCGGTGAGGGCGAAAGCCGCGACCGCATCGCCTTCGGCCACCGGGCCGACCCACCGGGCGATCTGTTCGTCGGTCCCCGACTGCACGATTGGATACGTCCCCAGGCCCTGCAGCGCGAGCGCCGTCTCGGCTTCGGTGCAGCTGCGCGCCAGGCCCTGTCGCAGGGCGCAGAGCGTCCTGGCGCTCACCGGGCCGTTTTCGGGGAACACCGCGCGGAGGAGACCCCTGTCACCAAGCGCCTTCACCAAGGGGCGATTGACCCGACCCGATATCCCCGAAGACGCCAGCGACCTCAGCTCCCGCCCCTGCTCTTCGGCGCTCGCCACCTGATCGGTCACCCGGTCAACCTACCGACGACCTGTGCCGGTAGCCTGATGAGCGTGCGGATCGGTGTTGGTCTGCCCACAACGACTCCTGGGACCGACGGCGACCTCGTGTTGGAGTGGGCCCGCCGCGCCGACGCCGGGCCGTTCTCCAGCCTCGGAGTGGTTGATCGGGTCGCCTACCACAGCCTCGAGCCGATGGCGGCTCTGTCCGCCGCCGCGGCAATCACCGAGCGGGTGCGACTGGTCACCATGGTCGTGATCGGACCGCTTCGATCGGCGGCACTGTTGGCTCAGCAGGCGGCGACGCTCGACATGCTCAGCAACGGCCGGCTCACCCTAGGGCTCTCGATCGGCGCCCGTCACGACGACTACGAGGTGTGCGGGGTCGACCCACGCCGGCGCGGCGAGATGCTCAGCGACCAACTCGCTGAGATCCGTCGCATCTGGGAGGAAGACTCGGCGGGCCCGATCCCCAGCCAGTCCGGTGGCCCCGATCTCCTCGTCGGTGGTTCTGGTGGCGCGGCCATGCAGAGGATGGCGCGCTCCAGCGACGGTTACGTGCACGGTGGAGGGCCTCCCCGTGCCTTCGCCGCCGCCGCCGAACGAGCACGTTCGGCTTGGGTCGAAGCAGGACGCCATGGGTCGCCCCAACTCTGGGGTCAGGCGTACTTCGCGCTGGGCGATGTCGAAGAGGGCGCTGCCTACCTGCGCGACTACTACGCCTTCACCGGGGGATTCGCCGAGCGGATTGCCGCCGCCAACCTCACCACCCCAAACGCAGTGTCCGACCTGGTGCGGGGCTACCGGGATGCCGGATGTGATCACCTTGTCCTCCTGCCGACGGTGTCCGATCTCGATCAACTCGAGCGGTTGTCCGAGGTGGTTGGGCCGTGAAGATCGCCGTGGCAGGGGGAGGCCCCGCCGGGCTCTTCTTCGCAGCGCTGGCGGCCAAGAGCGGGCACGACGTCACGCTTAGCGAGCGCAACCCCAGGGGCGCAACGTATGGGTGGGGGGTGGTCTTCTCCGAAGGGACGCTGGGGGCGCTTGCCGAGATCGACCGCGAGGTTCACCGCGTCATCGACGAGCGAGCGGTGCAGTGGAGCGCCATCGAGGTTCTCGTCGGCGGCCAGACGGTCCATTCGACTGGTCATGGATTCTCTGCCGTGTCGCGTCGCGGCCTGCTCGAGGCGCTCCAAGAGGTGTGTGAGAGCCGGTCGGTGCAACTCCGGTTCGAAGAGGAGGTGGATCCCGCCGACCCCTTCCCAGGCGCCGATCTGGTAGTGGCTGCCGACGGCGTCCGCAGCCAGATCCGAGAACTCCACCGGGGCGTCTTCCGCCCCGAACTGAAGCCCCACCCCACCCGGTACGTGTGGTACGGGACGACCCTGCCGCTCGACGCCTTCACCTTCGTTTTCGAGGACACGCCGGCAGGGCTGATGCAGGTACACGCCTACCCATACGACCGGGCCAACTCGACGTTCATCGTCGAGTGCACCGAGGAGGTGTGGCGGGGCAACGGTCTCGACGCGATGGACGAGGAGGCGAGCCTGCTCTTCTGCGAGAAGGTGTTCGCCGATGTGCTCGATGGCCACCGGCTGCTCTCCAACCGTTCGGAATGGCTCCAATTCGCCACTCTCCGCTGCCGCACATGGCATACCCGCCGACTGGCGATGGTGGGCGACGCCGCTCACACCGCCCACTTCTCGATCGGGTCGGGGACCAAGCTGGCCATGGAAGACGCCGCCTCGCTGCATCGGGCGCTCAGCGAGCACCCCGATGACCTCGCCGTTGCGTTCGCCGACTACGAGACCGACCGGATGCCTGCGGTCGATCGGTTCCAGCAGGCCGCGCTGGAGAGCAGCGGATACTTCGAGCAAGTGAGCCCGCTACCTCGATCTAGACCCGGTGCGTTTCACCTACAACCTCCTGACCAGGTCCGGAAGGGTTACCCACGGCGCCATAGAGCAGCGAGACCCGGCTCTCGCCGTGGCCGTGTCGAGGTCTCTGGCCGCGGGCCACACGGGCACGGTCGTAGCACCCCCTCCCCACCTCGTTCCGTTCACCTCGAGATCGGTGAGGATGCCGAATCGCATCGTGTTCGCCGCCGACGGTCAGGCCTCGACCGACCTTGCAGCATTGGCCGGTGCCGGCGCGGGTTTGTGCCTGACCGCTGAGGTAGCGGTGAGTCCCGACGGGAGGATCTCCCCAGACTCGCCGATGCTCGACGAGGTTTCGGCCGGAGAATGGCGAACGGCGGTCGACGCCGTCCACCGCACCGGGTCCCTCGCCGGGATCGTGCTGTCCCATGCGGGACGTCGTGCCGCCACCCGGTCGCGCACTCGTGGCTCCGATCGGTCCCTGGGCGACGAGGGGTGGCCCTTGATCGCCGCATCCCCACTCGCCTTCACCAGACAGGGCCGGGTTCCGGCCGAGATCGACGAGGAAGGGATGACCCGGATCCGTCAGGCGTTCGGAGAGGCGGCGGCCCATGCCGCCGAGAGCGGTTTCGATCTCGTCTCGATCGACCTCGGCGGGGGTTACCTCCTCGGTGGGTTCCTCTCCCCTCTGTCCAATGCCCGGACCGACCGCTATGGGGGCGACCTGTCGAACAGGCTGCGGTTTCCTCTCGATGTGGTGGAGGCAGTGCGCGCCGAGTGGCGCGACGACCGACCCATGGCGGTGCGTCTCACCGTCACCGACTGGCACCGGTCCGGGATTTCAATGGACGATTCGGTGAAAGCTGCCGTAGGACTCCGCCAAGCTGGCACCGACCTGATCGAGGTAGCCGGTGGCGGAGCCCTCCCCGATGCCGCTCCC
Organism: uncultured Actinomycetes bacterium; assembly: GCA_963758695.1. Lineage (GTDB taxonomy): Bacteria > Actinomycetota > Acidimicrobiia > Spongiisociales > DATADW01 > DATADW01. The sequence continues at coordinate 163,259 of CAVWWM010000029.1, read as the reverse complement.
GACTACCGCCGCCTCTATCTCGCCGGCCATGCCGACCGCATCAAGCACGAGGCCGAGATCCCAGTGCTGGTCAGGGGAGCGATAACCACATTCGACCAGATCGACACCCTGGTGGCGGCGGGCAGAGCCGACCTCTGTCTGCTCGACCCTTGGCGCTACCACCGCACCTTCATCGCCTGAGCGCCGAGCGCTCAAGACGGAGGCCGGCCCTCCGACAATTGAGTCGCTCGGTATGGTCGGCCTCCCCATCCATCGGAGGTGATCAACCGATGACAGATCAGCCCGACACGAAGATGGTGACCCTCGAACCGGTGCCGACCGTCTGCGTCCGTCTGCGGGCACCAACCGACTCCCTCGCCAGCCTGTTCGACACCCATCTGCCCGCCGTCATGCAGCGGATCCAGACCTCGGGGGTGCCACCCGCCGGACCACCTTTCGCCCGCTATCACGAGTTCGGGGACCAGGAGGTCGACGTCGAGATGGGATTCCCTGTCGGCACCCCGCCCCCCGATGTGCCTCCGTTGGCAGAGGTCGCACCAGGCGAGGTCGGTGCCGGTGAGTTGCCCGGCGGCGAGACTGCGGTGGCGATTCACCGGGGGAGCTACGACGGATTGCCGCAGGCCTACGACCGGCTCCACACCTGGATCCACGACCAAGGACGTGAGGAAGGTCCTGGCCCCTGGGAGTCCTACGTCGCCGATCCGGGGACCGTCGACGTAGAGAACCTCCAAACCGAGGTCTACTGGCCGCTCTCCTGAGACGGAAGACGGAAGACGGAAGACGGCGGAACTGCTCCGTCCCCCCGTGTGGGGAAGTGATCCGCCGCGATTTCCGCTCTGTCCCCCGCAGGGGGGAAGGGCCCCGCTGCGAAAGCAGCGGGTAGGGGGAGCCCCAAACTCCCCATGGTGCTCGCCTCGACGTAGCCCCCGTCCCGGCGCTGGTTGGCCGGTAACGTCGGGGCATGCCATTTCGCGGGTCGGCGGCGTTCACCGAGCGGTGGGAGAACTTCGACCTGGTGATCGACGCCGGGGTGGCCACTGTCACCTTCGCCCGACCGGAGAAGCTCAATGCTCTCACCTTCGAGGTGTACGCCGACCTCCGTGACCTTCTCGCCGAACTCCCCCACCGCGGTGATGTATCGGTGCTGGTCATCACAGGGACCGGCCGCGGGTTCTGCTCGGGAGGAGACGTCGACGCCATCATCGGCCAACTGCAGGGCGCCGACCGCCGTCGGTTACTCGAATTCACCCGTATGACGGGGGCGGTGGTCCAGGGCCTTCGCGAGCTCCCTCTGCCCGTGGTCGCTGCGGTCAACGGTGTCGCTGCAGGTGCCGGAGCGGTGATTGCGCTCGCCGCCGACATCAGGGTCCTAGCCGAACCGGCCAGGTTCCACTTTCTCTTCACCAAGGTGGGGCTCGCCGGGGCGGATATGGGCTCGGCCTACCTGCTCCCCCGCCTGATCGGGCTCGGTCGAGCCACGGAACTTCTCTTGCTGGGAGAGCCGGTCGACTCGGCCACCGCCCTCGACATCGGTCTGACCAACCGCGTGGTCGGCGAGGCCGACCTCGCCACCGAGGCCGCGGGCCTGGCCGCCCGGTTGGCGTCGGGACCGACCCTGGCTCACGCCACCACCAAGCTGCTGCTCACCAGGGAACTCGACATGAGCCTCAACGGCGCCATCGAACTCGAGGCCTTCGCTCAAGCGCTCCTCATGTCGAGCGACGACCACGCCGAGTTCTTCCGCGCCTTCACCGCCAAGAGGGAGCCGTCGTGGACCGGACGGTGAACACGCCACACGAGATGCTCAACCCGAGCACGCTGCCCAGGCCGACTGGCTTCACCCACGCCGTCGTGGCCGCTCCTGGACGGCTGGTGTTTCTCGCCGGCCAGACCGGTCAACGCGCCGATGGCTCGATCGACCAGACCGTCGAGGAGCAGTTCGAACAGGCGGCGAAGAACGTAGCCATCGCGCTCGAAGCAGCCGGCGGTGCTCCCGAGCACATCGTCTCCATGCAGATCTTCGTCACCGACCTCGCCGGTTACCGGGAGGCGCTGGGTGAGCTAGGTGAGGTGTATCGCCGGTTGCTGGGCCGCCACTACCCGGCCATCTCTCTCTTCGAGGTGAGCTCTTTGTTCGATCCTTCCGCCCTGGTCGAACTGGTCTGCACCGCGGTGGTGCCCGGTTGAGCGCGGTCGACATCAGACCGGTCACCGCGGACAACTGGGACCTCCTCGACGCACTGTTCGCCGCGGACGGGACGGTGCGGGGCTGCTGGTGCATGTACTTCAGACTCACCAGCCGCGAGTTCAACGACGGCTGGGGCGAGGGCAACCGCGAGGACATGTCCCGGTTGGTTTGCGACGAGGGCGGCGTGCCCGGGCTCATTGCAATCGCCGATGGCGAGGCGGTGGGGTGGGTGTCGGTGGCTCCCCGTGAAGAGTTCGGCAGGGTGGAGCGCTCCCGTGTAACCAAGCCGGTCGACGACGAGCCGGCTTGGTCGATCGTTTGCTTCTACATCAAGCCGGGCGCCCGCCGCGGTGGCCTCACCCGAGCACTGCTCGACGCTGCTGTCGAGTACGCAAAAGACAACGGCGCTCGGCTTATCGAGGCGTATCCCTATGACACCGACGAGGAACGACGGGGCGGGTCCGAGCTCTACTACGGGGTCGCCTCGACCTTCCGGCAAGCGGGGTTCGAGGAGGTGGAGCGAAGGTCGCCGCGCCGACCGATCATGAGACTCCGCCCTCGGGGAGGCTGAGCCCCGGCACCGTTGTTAGCGTCGCTCCACCGAACGGAAGGGAGCGGGACTGTGGCCGAGCGCACCAAGTACATTCTCGACGAGTCGGAGATGCCCACCACCTGGTACAACGTGGTGCCCGACCTCCCCCAGCCGCCGCCACCACCGCTCCACCCCGGCACTCACGAACCCGTCGGTCCCGACGACCTCGCTCCTCTGTTTCCCATGGCACTCATCGGCCAGGAGGTTTCCGGGGATCGCTACATCGACATCCCCGGTGCGGTGCTCGACGTCTACACGATGTGGCGTCCGACCCCGCTCTACCGGGCGCACCGGTTGGAGAAGGCACTCGACACCCCGGCGCGCATCTACTTCAAGTACGAGGGGGTCAGCCCGGCAGGGTCGCACAAGCCAAACACCGCCGTGCCCCAGGCGTACTACAACGCCGAGGAGGGGATCGAGCGGATCACCACCGAGACCGGTGCCGGCCAGTGGGGCAGCGCTCTCGCCCTCGCCTGCAGCATCTTCGGTCTGGGCTGCGAGGTGTGGCAGGTGCGCGCCTCGTTCGACCAGAAGCCGTACCGCAGGGTGATGATGGAGACCTGGGGAGCGACGGTTCACCCGAGTCCCTCCGATCTCACCGAGGCGGGACGGAAGATCCTGGCCGAGACTCCCGACAGTCCCGGAAGCCTGGGGATCGCCATCTCCGAGGCGGTCGAGGCAGCGGTCAGCGACCCGGCGACGCACTACGCGCTGGGGAGCGTGCTCAACCACGTGCTGATGCACCAGACGGTGATCGGCGAAGAGGCTCTCGCCCAACTCGTCTCGATGGGTGAGACGCCCGACGTGCTTGTTGGCTGCACCGGTGGCGGATCGAACTTCGCCGGTCTGTCCTTCCCGTTCCTGCGGGAGAAGCTGTCGGGGAAGATGGATCCGGTGATCCGCTGTGTCGAGCCGGCGGCCTGTCCCAGCTTCACCAAGGGTGTGTATCGCTACGACTTCGGGGACACCATCGGGATGACCCCGCTGCTCAAGATGCACACCCTGGGTCACGACTTCGTCCCCGAGAGCATCCACGCCGGGGGCCTCCGCTACCACGGCATGTCGCCTCTCCTCTCCCACATCTACGAGTTGGGGTTGATCGAGGCAGAGGCGATCGGGCAGGTGGAATGCTTCGAGCGTGGGGTGGAGTTCGCCCGTGCCGAGGGGATCATCCCCGCCCCCGAGCCGACCCACGCCATCGCCTCGGCGGCACGGGAGGCGCTGCGGGCCAGGGAGACCGGTGAGGAGAAGGTGATCCTCACCGCGCTGTGTGGCCACGGCCATTTCGACATGGCCGCCTACGACGACTTCCTCCACGGCCGGCTCGAGGACTTCGATTATCCCGAGGAGAAGGTCCAAGAGGCAATGGCGCGGATCCCCGAAGTGGCCGGGGTTTGAGGAGGGCTGAATGGCTGAGGTATTGCTATTGCACCACGCACAGGGTCTCACGACCGGTGTGGAGGACTTTGCCGAAGAACTGCGTCGAGCGGGGCACGTCGTGCACACCCCCGACCTCTACGACGGAAATACGTTCGACCACCCTCGATGAGGGCATCGCCTATGCCGCCCAGGTCGGCTTTGGCGAGGTCATGGAACGCGGGGTGCGGGCGGCGGACGAGCTCACCGACGATTTGGTCTACGCAGGCTTTTCACTCGGCGTGATGCCCGCACAGAAACTGGCACAAACCCGATCTGGTGCGCGGGGGGCGTTGTTCTTTCACGCCTGCCTGCCGGTGGAGGAGTTCGGTAGTTGGCCCGACGATGTGCCGGTGCAGATCCACGGCATGGACGCCGACCCCATCTTCGTTGACGAGGGGGACATCGACGCCGCCGCGAGCGTTGGTCGATTCGGTCCCTAACGCCGAGCTGTTCGTCTACCCGGGCGACCAGCATCTGTTCACCGATTCCAGCCTGCCGTCCTACGACGAGGGAGCCACCACCCAGGTCACCGAGCGCGGCACTCGTGTTTCTCGCCGAGCGGTAAGGCAGCGTTCGGGGTGGGACGGGTCAGGACCACCGCCCCTTGTCCACTCAATCCTCGAAGCGAAACCTCATGGTGGCGGCGACCTCGGGTGGTAGGGCGGGGCGGGCGGAGCGGGGGATGAGGAACGTGGCCAGGTTGAACAGATCCGTAAAGACCCTGCTCTTCTCCGCAGACCGGGACAGGTAGGCGAACCCAGCCGAACCACCGGTGCCGACACGGCGGCCGATCATCCGTAGGGCCATGAGGGCGTGGCGGTGGCGCCACGTGGTGAACCCCTCGTCGATGTCCATCAGCAAGGTGAGCACCCGGTTGCCGTCGTGGAGTGCCGGCTGGTCGCGGTAGAGGGTGATGAAGAGCGCCGCCTGAAAGGCGCGGTACGAGAACCGCCGCTCTCCCGACGCCACCAACGCCTTGTGCTTCGCCTCGTCGAAGACCGCTTCGTTCTGGACGTATGTCTGCACGAAACCGGCAAGCTGCTCGGCCCGCTCCTCTTCTGTCAGGTTCGGGTTTGCCTCCACCACGGCGCGGTCATGGTCGAGCATCCCAAGCACCGCCTTGCGGTAGGCCTCCCAGAAGTCGAAGTCCCCGAGTTCGAGGAAGGGCGTCCGCTCCAACCAGGCCTCGACCAGGTCGTGGAGCGATGGCTCGCGCTCGGTCCGCTCGACCAGGACTCGGTCGTCCTCGTCGAATCGGGCCGTGTAGTCGGCGCCGGCAAGACGGATCCGGTCACCGGCTCGCACACCCGAGCTTGTTCTCGACCATCCGGAACTGGGCGCTCTGGAAACCGGAGGCCGGGAAGAGGTGGTCGCGGAATTCGAGGAAGTCGAGCGGGGTCATCGTCTCCAGCACCGATATCTGTTGGAGCAGCACCTTCTGGATCTCGATGATGCGATGCAACAGCGCCACGACCCGTCCCATGTCCGACTCGTCGACCCGCTCGTGAGCGAAGATCGCCCGCACCTCGTCCAGCTCCCAGAGAACCTGCTTGAACCACAGCTCGTATGCCTGATGGACGATCACAAAGAGCATCTCGTCGTGCACCGGCGGCCCGTCGCGGGCGCTCTCCAGCCGCTGGGCACTCAACAGTGCGTCAAGCTGCAGATATTCGCCGTAGTAGAGGGGGCTGTCCGTCACCTACCCAAGACTACGAACCCTGGGTTCGAAGCGCGCCACCGCAACCGCTCGAACCCTGGGTTCGAGGGCTACCACGGCCTGCGCCGCCCCCGCCACCACTGCGCGTTACCGTCGATGCTCGATGTCGGGGCCGCAACTCAACATCGCCGACGCCTTCCTGTTCGAGCGCATTCGGGCAGGCAATGGAGAACGAGTCGCGCTCCGCCTCGATGACAGGACGTACTCATATCGCGAGGTGGCTGGTCTCGCTGCGGGTTCCGCGAGGCGGCTCACCGAGGACGGTGTCCAGCCGGAGCAGCGGGTGTTGATCGCGTTCGCCCGATGGAGCCGAGTTCGTGGGAGCCCTGTTCGGGACGCTGGCGGTCGGAGCCGTGGCGGTGATGATCGGGCCCGAGATGCGGCCCGAGCATCTCGCCGCCGTGGTCACGGCCAGCCGGTCGCCACTGGCGGTGGCGGAGGACGTGGAGCGATTCGAGACGGCGGGAGTCCCTCGGGTTCTGGCCGCTGGGGACTACGACGTTGGTGATCCAGAAATGATCGAGCCGTACCCGACCCACCGCGACGATCCTGCCATCTGGCTCTTCTCGGGTGGGACCACCGGTGTTCCCAAGATCGTGGTGCAGACCCACCGCTCATTCCACAACACCACCGAGCGCTACGCCCAGGAGACCCTCGGCTACCGGGCCGACGACATCACGCTGTCGGTCCCCAAGCTCTACTTCGGCTACGCCACCGGCTCCAATCTCTTCTTCCCCTTCTCGGTGGGCGCCAGCGCCGTCCTCTTCCCGGAGCGACCCACGCCCGAGGTCCTCTTTGAGAAGATCCGGCGGCACCGGCCCACGATCCTGGTGAACGTCCCCTCGATGGTGGCGGCGATGGTGGCCCACCCCGATGCCCCCGCCCAGGACTTGTCATCGCTCCGCTTCGCCACCTCGGCCGGAGAAGCCCTACCTGCCGAGCTCCACAGCCAGTGGGATGAGACCTTCGGGGTCGACCTGCTCGACGGGCTGGGGACCGCAGAGATGTGGCACATTTTCGTCACCAACCGTCCCGGCGAGGTGCGGCGGGGAACCGTGGGCCGGGTTGTTCCCGGGCTTCGAGGTCCGGATCTGCGACGAGGAGGGCGAAGAGGTCCCCGACGGCGAGGTAGGCCGCCTCTGGGTCCGAGGTGGATCACGCGCTTGGGGCTACTGGCAGGACATCGACCGCACCGCCGAGGCCTTCCGCGGCGAGTGGTTCGTCGGGGGTGATCTCGCTTCGCGCGACGGCGATGGGTTCATCACCCATCGGGGCAGGGCCGACGACGCCGTCAAGGTCAAGGGGAAATGGCTCCGCCCCCAGGAGGTGGAGGGAGCACTGCTCACCCACCCTGCGGTGCGCGAGTGCGCCGTGATCGCGGTCGAGAACCAGGTCGGTCTGCTCGAACCGGTCGCCTTTGTCGTGGCGGAAGCGTCTCCCGGGCTCGAGAAGGAGTTGCAGCAACACGTCCTCGACAGACTCGAGCGCTACAAGAACCCCCGGCGGGTGATCGTTGTGGATGCGCTCCCCCAGACCCACCTCGGGAAGGTGGATCGGGGAACCCTCCGCCGACTGGCCACCAGTTAGCCGCTACCGAGCCAGTCGTACTTGCGTGACAGAAGAGTCCGATCGACAGCTCAGCCACGCAAGAACGGATCGCCGGCCGACCCCTTGTTCTGCGTGACAGAGAGTCCGATCGACAACTCAGCCACGCAAGAACGCGCCCGCCCTCGATCACACCGGGGTCAGTTCGCCGGCGAGATCTTGTTGCATCAGCAGCCGCGCCTCATCGGCCGAGTGGCGATCGAGCAGGACCATGAGCTTGGTGATCGCAGCCTCGAAGGTCATGTCGAGGGCGGGAACCGCACCGGTGTCGAGGAGTGCGGCGCCGGTTGCGTAGGCGCCACCACGAACCGAGCCGGCGCCGCACTGGGTGGTCACCACGACGACCACGCCCCGCTCGCTGGCGGCGGTCAAACCATCGAGGAACCATGCCGCGTCGGGACCGTTGCCCGCCCCGTACGCCTCGATGACCAGTCCGCGCAAACTCGGCCGTGAGACAACCGAGGTCAGATCCACTTCGTCGATGGCGGGGTGGAGTCGGAGAGTGGCGACGTCAGTGCACAACCCGCCGGAGCGCCGCAACGGAGGAAACCCGGCCGGACGTATCGCCCCGAGGTCGTATTCGATGGTGACGCCGGCCGTTGCCAGCGGTGACAGGTTGGGTGAGGCGAACCCCCGGTAGCTGTCGGCGTGAACCTTCGACGTCCGGTTTCCCCGAAGCAGCACGTCGTCGAAGAAGATCGTCACCTCGGGCACCGCAGCGGTGCCATCGAACTGGGCGAGCGCTATTGCGGCAGCGGTCACCAGATTCTCCCTCCCGTCGGAGCGGATGGCGGTGATCGGGCGCTGCGCCCCTGTGAGCACTATCGGGATGTCGAGCCCTTCGAGGAGGAAGCTCAACGCGGCGGCGGTGTAGGCCATGGTGTCGGTCCCATGGAGCACCACCACCCCGGCGTGTCCCGGTGCGTGCTCGACGATGGCATCGGCGATGTCCAGCCAATGCTGAGGCCGAAGCGCCGCCGAGTCGATCGGGTCGGCGAAGGCGGTCAAGGTCACCGAGACCGGCAATCGGTCGATGATGGGGAGGTGGCTGACCAACTGGCTGAGATCGAGCGGGACCAGCCTGCCGTCCTCGTCCTCGGTCATGCCGATCGTTCCACCGGTGTAGAGCAGCAGGAGGCGGCCTGGGGCTGACCGGCCCACCGTCCCCAGAGACTCCAACCTCGTCGATTGGCCTGCGGTGGTCACCCCGGCGGTCCCCCATCGACCGTGTGGAGAAAGTCCTCAACGTCCTCGCCGCTCCACTGATCCCAGCCGCGCTGCCACCAGGTGGCGCCGGCCTCCTCCAGCTCGACCAAACGGTCGGTGGCAGCGGCGGGATCATCTGGCAGCGGACCGCCGGCGAGCAGGTCGAATGGCTGATCGCTGGCGCGGTGCGCCCAGACGTACTCCAGGATGAGGCGGACCTTGTCGGGTGTCAGCGGCGCGGGGAAGACGCCATCCTCGGCCACCAAGGGAGCCACACCGTCAAAGCGCGCCGCCCGGCGGAAGGGGCGCTTGTTGGGCCACACCCCGGCTACCCAAATCGGGATGCGCGGCTGCTGCACCGGACGTGGGAGGAACGTCACCGGCCCAACCTCGTAGTGCTCGCCGCTGAAGCGGAAGGGCTCGCCGCTCCACAGACCGGTCAGCACTTCGAGACCCTCATCCAACTGGGCGGCGCGGACCTTGCGATCGGGGTCCTCACCCCAGATCTCGAAGTCGAGATCGGCGGGCTCTCCGATCCCCACTCCGAGGATGAGCCGCCCATCGCTCAGCCGGTCGAGCGACACCGCCTGACGCGCCACCACCCAAGGGCGGCGCCTCGGCAGCGGAGTGACCATGGGCGCCAACAACAGCCGTTCGGTGGCCATTGCGGCCGCCGCCAGCAGCACCCAGGGGTCTGCCACCGAGTTGCCATCCTCGAAGACGAGATGGTCCCAGACGAATAGACCATCCCACCCTGCCGCCTCGGCCCTCCGTGCCAGGTCCACCACCGTGTGGGGGTCCTCGAAGGGACCGAAGTTGGGGACGTTGACCGCAAATCGCATCACGCAGAGACTCGCACAATTCTCGAGTTCGACGTCTGACCGCAGATATGCGCTACCGTAGGCTGATGATCTCCGGGGACCTGATCCGCGAAGCGCGCCGTCGTGCCGGCCTCACCCAGCGTCAACTGGCCGAGCGCGCCGGCAAGGCACCATCGGTGATAGGCAGGTGGGAACGCGGGGAGGTCAAGCCACCGCTCGAGACCGTCGTGGACCTGATCCGAGCATGTGGTCTCGACCTCGGATTGGGGATCTACCAATCCGATGACGGCCACGACCTGGCACTGATCCTCCAGGCGTTGCGTCGCACCCCAACGCAACGAGTCGAGACCATGCTCAACTTCGTCAGGTTTGTTACCGCTGCTAGATCAAGCTCGTCCGGTGAGCGAGTTTCGGCCTGAGCTGATCCTGGCCGCGTTGGAGCGGAGAGGAGTCCTCTACGCAGTCATCGGGGGTTTGGCCGCCGTCATACAAGGCGCTCCTACCGTGACTTTTGACGTCGACATCACACCCGAGACAACCGTCGAAAACATGGATCGACTCAGCCATGCCTTGCGCGACCTGGATGCCCGCGTCCGTACCGCGGACATTCCGGAGGGTTTGCGGTTTGACCACACCGGCCAGTCGTTGAGCGAGGTCTCGGTGTGGAGCCTCACGACAACTTACGGCAACCTCGATATCTCGCTGAAACCTGCGGGCACGGAGGGCTACGGCGACCTAGTAGACCGGCTCGTCCACATCACTGTGATGTCCGTCGATGTACCCGTTGCGGCTCTCGAGGATGTAATCCGATCGAAGGAAGCGGCCAATCGAGAGAAGGACCAGGCGACTCTCCCCCTCCTGCGGCGCACCCTCGAGGAAATCCGCCGTCAACAGGGACGCTGACCACCCGAAACCTCGCAGACCTTCCGCTCTCTGCCCCCGGGACCTACCCGGTCCCCCGGAATACACTTCGGGCATGGCCCTTGACCCCTTTGGCGCCGCCAAACAGATCTCCACCCCGCTCGGCGAACGGACCATCCACCGCCTCGATGCCCTCGGGGATGTGGAGCGCCTCCCCTATTCGATCAAGGTCCTGCTCGAGGCGGCGCTGCGCCATCTCGACGGCCACCTGGTGACCGAAGCCGACGTGCGGGCCCTCGCCGATTTCGACGCAAGAGCGGTAGGCGAGATGGAGATCCCATTCATCCCGGGGCGGGTGGTCCTCCAGGACTTCACCGGCGTGCCCGCCATGGTCGATCTGGCCGCTATGCGCTCCGCCGTGGTGAGGATGACCGGCGACGAGGCCAGCGCCACCAAGATCAACCCCTTGGTCCCCTGCGACCTGGTCATCGATCACTCGGTCCAGGTCGACGCCTTCAACTCCGGGCATGGCGCTGACGATCAACGCCGAGCGCGAGTTCGAGCGCAACAAGGAGCGGTACGAGTTCCTCAAGTGGGGGCAGTCGGCGTTCAGCAACTTCAGGGTGGTCCCGCCGGCCACCGGGATCGTCCATCAGGTGAACCTGGAGTATCTGGCTCGGGTGGTTTGGGACCACGAGGGGACGCTCTACCCAGACAGCCTGATCGGCACCGACTCGCACACCACGATGATCAACGGCCTCGGCGTCCTCGGGTGGGGGGTCGGTGGGATCGAAGCCGAGGCGGCGATGCTCGGGCAGCCCCTCTCGATGCTCATCCCCGAGGTGGTGGGGTTCCGGCTCACCGGAAAACTTCCCGAAGGCTCCACCGCCACCGACCTGGTGCTGCGGATCACCCAGATGCTCCGCGAGCACGGCGTGGTCGGGAAGTTCGTCGAGTTCCACGGGCCCGGGCTGGCCGAGATGCCGGTGGCCAACCGGGCGACCATCGGAAACATGGCCCCCGAGTACGGCGCCACCGTCGGGTTCTTCCCGGTCGACGAGCAGGTGCTTGCCTACCTGCGGCTAACCGGTCGCGACGAGGACCTGATCGAGACGGTCGAGCAGTACTACCGCGAGCAGGGGATGTGGCGGGATGACAGCCGTGACATCACATACAGCGCCGAACTCACGCCTCGACCTCGGCTCGGTCGTTCCGTCGCTCGCCGGCCCCACCCGCCCCCAGGACCGCGTCCCGCTCACGGGGATGAAGAGCGGCTGGAAGTCCGATCTGGCGGGCCGATTCGCCCGCCGGCCCGCCAGCGGCGAAGCGGGATCGGGGGCGGTGGCGGTGCTCGAGCGGACCGGGGTGGAGACCACGCTCGAGGGTGCCACCTTCCATCTCGATGACGGCGATGTCGTCATCGCCGCCATCACCTCGTGCACCAACACCTCCAACCCCGATGTGATGGTCGGCGCCGGCCTGGTGGCGCGCAAGGCGCGGGAGCGGGGCCTCACCCGCAAGCCCTGGGTCAAGACGTCGCTCGCCCCGGGGTCGAAAGTGGTCACCGAGTATCTGGAGCGGGCAGGGTTGATGGACGATCTCGAAGCGCTCGGGTTCTACCTGGTCGGCTACGGGTGCACGACGTGCATCGGCAACTCCGGACCCCTCCCCGAGCCGATCTCCGATGCCATCGGACAAGGCGACCTGGTGGTCGCCTCGGTGCTCTCCGGCAACCGGAATTTCGAAGGACGGATCCACCCCGAGGTTCGGGCCAACTACCTCGCCTCACCCCCACTGGTGGTCGCATACGCCATCGCAGGATCGGTGGATATCGACCTCGACCACCGAGCCGATCGGGACTGGGAGCGACGGCGAGCCGGTGTACCTGCGCGATCTGTGGCCCAGCCAACAGGAGATCATCGATGCGGTCTCCGCCAGCCTCGATCGTGACCAGTTCACCGAGCAATACGGCCAGGTCTTCCACGGATCGGACGAGTGGCGGGCGATCGACACCTCCGGTGGTGACATCTATCAGTGGCGCGAGGAGAGCACCTACATCCAAGAGCCGCCCTTCTTCACCGACCTCCCTCCCGCACCACTCCCCATCGCACCGATCAGTGGCGCCCGGGTTCTGGTCAAGGTTGGTGACTCGGTGACCACCGATCACATCAGCCCGGCGGGTTCGATCAAGACGGAGTCACCCGCCGGGGAGTACCTGATCGAGCGGGGTGTGAGCGTCGCCGACTTCAACAGCTACGGGTCACGCCGGGGCAACGATCGCGTGATGACAAGGGGTACGTTCGCCAACATTCGGGTGCGCAACGAGTTGGCGCCGGGGACCGAGGGCGGGTGGACCACCGACCTGCTCGACGGCGAGGTGAAGAGCGTCTACGAGGCGGCGATGCATTATCAGGAGGCCGGGGTGCCGCTGGTGGTGCTCGCCGGCAAGGACTACGGGATGGGCAGCTCGCGGGACTGGGCTGCGAAAGGGACCTTCCTGCTCGGGGCGCGCGCCGTCATCGCCGAGAGCTTCGAGCGGATACACCGCTCCAACCTGGTGGGGATGGGTGTCCTCCCCCTCACCTACAAGCCGGGCGAGAGTGCCGAGACGCTCGGGCTCGACGGGACCGAGACTTTTGACTTCGAGGTTGACGACGCGCTGGCTCCTCGCCAACCGGTCGCGGTCCGGGCGACTCGAACCGACGGAGACGTGATCGAGTTCGTCGCCACCTGCCGGGTGGATACTCCGGTCGAGGTCGAGTACTACCGCAACGGAGGCATCCTCCACACCGTGCTGCGGAGGATGGCTGCGAGCTGAGCGCCGCCGACCGCCACGATCGGTCGTCGGTGGTCCTGTCGGGCTTCTTGGGTGGGTGGCTGTAGTGCCGTTCGGTCAATGCGAAGCGGGCTGCAGCCGCATACCGGTCAGCAGAACATATATGCCCGCTAGGAGGGCGAGCCCCATTAGCGGCGCGCCGATGGCGATGAGCACGGGCACATCGGCAACCAAGCCGACGAGGAAAACCGCCAGCCCGATGTTGACGCCCCACATGATGGCGAGGCGCCCGCGGCTTTCCGTGGCCTCGGTGCCCACAATGGCAAAGAGGGCGTTGGTCATGACCCCGACGAACATGGCGTGGTCGAAGGCGAGAAGCACTCCGATAGGCCCGGCCCCGGTCTCTGGGTCAAGCTGGCCCGAGACAACGAGTTGGACGGTATAGACGAGGAGACCGATCCCAACTGCCAGGAATACCACGGCCATCCGGCCGAAGTTGCTGGACCCTCCATCCCTCCAGGCATCGGGCCGGATCTGGGGCCACATCAACACAATGAACAGCAAGATCGCCACCACCTCGAGCAACGAGAACACCTGGATCAACGCCTCGATCTCGAAGATGAAGGCAATGTTGGCAATGACTCCGGAGACGAAGAGTCCCCACGCCACCACGTAACCAAGGCGCGTATCGCGGCCATTGAGCACCCAGTGGGATACCGCCACCCCCGCCAGAACGAGATAGCCGATGAGCATCGCCGGCGGATGGGCGCCGGCGAGCGCACCCGCTTGTTCCTGGGTCAGACCCGGAACCGACCCGTTGGCGATGAAGAGGCCGAGCAAGACACCGAGGACCGCTCCGATGGTGAGCGAGATCATCGCCAGCAGCAATGCCAGACGAGATGTGGTAGTTGCCGTCTTCCTGTATCGCCCGGCGGTCCACGACAGCGCCCAAATCACTGCGATCAGCATCAGGGTCCCGGCGATGGGGCGGAAGAACCCGGTCCCGGTGGCGAACGCCACCACGTAGAGCACGGTGACCACGACCAGCGAGACTGCGAGCCGGTTGGCGGCGGAGACGTTGCCGGGATCCGCTCCTTCTCCGAACATCAGCATCGCCGATCCGGCCACAGCCAGAGTGATCCAGCCCAGAGTGCCGGCGTGGACGTGGGTGAGCAGCATGTTGTGGCTCGGCTCCCACACATTGAGCCCGTTGAGGATCCCGATGACGATGGTCACCACAAAGATGAGCAGGGCGGCTCGAAACAAGAGCCGGGCGGGAGCTTGCATGACGGCTGCGCGGCGATCTAATTGATCCATCGGGCACCCCCTTCACGAGGCGCGAGCCTTCGGACGCTGATGGATACTTGCAGACGGGTAGCTTGCTCGCCGTGACCTCCGACTTCCGCGCCGAGCGACCGCACCCTTGGCATGGGCTCGAGGTTGGCCCCGAACCGCCGCGCCTCGTCACCGCCTACATCGAGATCACACCATTCGACCTGGTCAAGTACGAGGTAGACAAGACGACCGGGTATCTGAGGGTGGACCGTCCGCAACTCACCTCGAGCTCCCCGCCGGTGCTGTATGGGTTCATCCCTCGGACCTATTGCGGTGACCGGGTGGCCAACCTCTACCCGGAGGCGACCGCCGGCGACGGCGATCCCATGGACATATGTGTCCTCTCGGAGCGTCCCATCGAGCGCGCCGACATCCTGCTCACCGCCCGTGTCGTCGGGGGTCTGCGGATGATCGACCAAGGCGAGGCCGACGACAAGATCGTGGCCGTGCTCAAGGACGACCCGATTTGGAGCTCGGTGCGGGAGATGGACGATCTGCCGGTCACCCTCATGGACCGGCTGATCCACTACTTCGAGACGTACAAGCTGATCCCGGGCAAGCCGCCGACCACCGCGATCCGCGAGCGGTACGACGCGGTCCACGCCTTCGCGGTCGTCGAGGCGTCGATGGAGGACTACCAAGAGCGGTTCGGACCCGTTGAGAAAGGAGACAGATGAGCATCCGGGTACGACGGATATCGGAGGTCGGCGAATCCGGTGAACACCGCGAACTGGCATTGGTGGAGCGTGAAGAGGTGAAGAACAGCCCCGACCTCGGCTGGTGCCTCGCGGCGGAGGCCGACACCGACTACATCGACAGGGAGCGCTTCGTGGCCGTTCCCTGGTCGGAGTGGGCGGCGCGCCTCGGCCACCTCTGAAAGCTTCCGGGCAGTCGTGCTATCACAACGGGTCGAAAGCTGGTAGTCGTCGCCGTATGGGACACTCCATCGGTGGTTGATCTCGGAGGTCTCTCGGAGTCCTTGCGACAGCGGGTGGTGGCGTCGGCGACCGGACCGTTCCAGCACGCCCCCTACCCACTGGCACGCACCCTCGCCTACCCGGGCGACCCGGGGCTGTTCGGACCCGGCTCGGTCAGCTGGACGGTGATCGGCGACGCAAGCACCTTCGCCGGAGGAATCAGGGCGCTGTTGGTGCAGGCGGCGCATCCCGAGGTGGTGGCCGGTGTCGCCGACCACTCCCGCTATCGGGAGGACCCGCTCGGCCGGTTGTCTCGCACCTCGGCCTACGTCACCGCCACCACCTACGGCGCCATCCCCGAGGTCGAGCACGCTGTGGCTCTGGTGCGGCGCGCCCACCGGACCGTGGTCGGCACATCGCATCGCGGCAAGGCCTATACCGCCGATACCGCCGAGTTCGCCGCCTGGGTGCACAACGCACTCACCGATTCCTTCCTCGCCACCTACCAGACCTACGCACCCACTCCGCTGGCGGAACGAGACGCCGATCGGTTCGTCGAAGAGCAGACGAAGGTTGGGCGACTGCTTGGCGCCGACCCGCTCCCCACCACGGCCCGCGAGTTGCGTCTCTGGATGGCGACACACCCGAGTGCCTCCCCTTCACCGGGGATGGTCGAGGCTCTCTCCTTCCTCGAGTCGCCACCGCTGACCCCAGGAGTTCGCGCCGGCTACCAGGTCCTCTTCCATGCCGCGGTCTCCACGATCCCCGCCCGGCTCCGGTCGGTGCTCGGTCTCTCCCCCCGCCCCGGTGCCCGGAGAGCGGGCCGGGCGGCGGTGGGATTCCTCCGCTGGGCGTTGGGCGCCTCGCCCTCGTGGCACCTCGCTCTGGTCCGTACCGGATCGCCCATCCCGCAAGGACTCTTCAGACAGCCATTGCCACTCGACCGGCTCGAGCAGCGCGCCTCCTGACGATCGAAGCCGGAATCCCCCAAGGCGCACCGTGCGGCGGCACCAATCGGGGAGGCGCCGTTCCCGATAGCTTTGGCTGTATCCGCTGGCGGGGGGCGCATCTCTCTCAGCAGTAACCGATCGGGAAGGGAAATGGCGAGGCGTACGTTGCCACTCTTGGTCGCCGCCCTCTTCTTGGCTGCGATCCTCGGCCCGGTGACCGCCGTCGCCCAGGAGCCGCCACCCGAGCTGGAACTGTCGGTCGACCAGGGTCCGCCGGGCACGGTGGTGGCGCTCAGCGGCTCTGGATGGCCCGACAGTTCGGTGATCGACGTCACCTGGCAGTTCACCGACATGGACCTTGGCGAAGCCTCGATCACAAACGGGATCCTTGCCGGCTCCGCCGCAATCCCCATCCCGTTTCCTGGAGGGCCGGGAGGTATCGAGGTGTGCGTGGTTCCCTCGGCTGGGGGCGAACAGTGCGCCCGTGCCTTCTTCTCCGTGACGCCGGTGGCCTCGGTCACTCCGGGTTCGGGTCCCCCGGGCCAGATCGTCGAAGTGACCGGTGAGGGCTGGTCGGGACTCTCGGCCACGGTCTTCTGGCAGCAGGACGGGCGCGAGTTGGGCCAGGCGACCATCGACGAGCAGGGCACCGCCTTCGGGCAGGTCCAGATACCGCTCGATCTCACCGAGGGAGCAGGGTCAATCGAGGTTTGTGTTCTCGATGTCGACGCCGACACCTGCGCGCCCTTGGTGGGCTTCGAGGTCACCCAGCCAACAGTGGTCATAGATCCTCCCGAAGCACTGCCAGGAGCGACCTTCCGGATGAGCGGAGAGGGTTGGTGCTGCTCGGGAAACCAGGGTGACCTGGTGGAGACGGGCACCGAGACCGTTTGGGGGAAATTGCAGGTCGGCGAGGGCACATTGAGCGGCGAGATCGTCGTCCCCGAGGATGCTCCCGAGGGGCCGGTCACACTCCGCGTCTGCCTCCCGGTGCGATGCGATATCGATGTCGTGTTTACCGTGCTCCCGGGCGAACCAGCCACCACCCTCTCCGGCCAAACCACGTCCTCGCCTACCAGCGTCCCTTCGTCCAGCACTGCCGGAACCATGCCAGGCGGAGACCAATGCAGCCTGGCGTCGGACTCGCTCCGTATTGACCCGGCGGGTGGGGATCCTGGCGATGTGGTGGTGGTGAGCTTTGTCGTCGCCGACCAGATACCACCGCGATGCCCTGTGATCCTCCTCCTCGGGGGGGAACAGGTATCGGAACAATTCCTGCTCGTCGCTGGTGAGGAGGATGATCGGAGCATCGTGGTCCCTGAGGGAATCGCCCTGGGCATCAACAACCTGGAGGTGACCGATCCCGCGCGACCAGAGAGTGCTCGGCGCCGTCGGCTTCGAGGTTGGCGGGGCCGGGATCTCCCCGATTCAGGTGGCGGCGGTCGGCGCCGCCCTGTTGCTGCTCGCCGGTGGCGTGTATGTCCTAATGACGAGACTACCTCGGCACCCGGACCGGCCTCCACCTCCTCCGGGTCCGCTGATTCCCCGTTTCGACGCGCCGGCCGGAGTGGTCGCCGGCGAACCGTTCGAAGCTCGTCTTCGACTCGATGGCGACCCACCCGGACCCGTCGAGGTGCAGTTCGCCGCCGATGGCTACCTGGCCCCGCAGGGCCTTCGCCAGCCATTGGTCGGCGTCGGCGACGGGTCGGCGTCGGCGACACTGCCCCTGATGGCACAACCCACAGAATCGCCGGAAGTAAGGCGCGTGGTGGCCTTCCTCTTCCAGCAGGGTCATCTCGTGGGGTGGGCACAGACCTCCCCCACGGTCGTACCCCCGGTGACCCAGTTCCCCCCGGCCAAGCGACAACCGCGGCGATTCCGCTGGGGAAGGCAGTTGGGGCTCCTCCCGACCTGACCCTCACCCTCACCCGGGCGGGCAATCCCCGTTACCTCGACTGGGGGTTTGGCAGCCCGCACCCGGTGACGCTTCCTCTGGTACGGGTCACCACCGACCTGGAGCAGGACAATCCGCGCGCCTTTGCCCACGACGCGGTGCTCTCAGTGGCACAGACCGACCCTGGTTTCATCCGGATGAAGCTCACCGGTATCTCCAAAGTGATCGGTGGCAGGATCCCATCCGAGACGTGGAGAACGCTCGAGAGCGTCGCCCCCTTCGCCACCGCCGAGGGGCGATCCCCGGTGCTCCTCGTGGTCAGCGAAGAGCCATACGTGCCATGGGACCTGGCCATGGTCCCGGAAAAACTCCGCCTCGACCCAGAGTCGCCGCCGCTGCTCGGATGCCAAATGGTCACTGGAAGGTGGATGCCTCCCGACGCCACCGACGGGCTCAACCCGCGCCATCCAAGCCTCCCCCCACCCGTGGCGATCGATGTCGCCTCGATGGCCGTGGTGGTGCATCGAGCCGACCAAGGCTTTGCCCCGCTCCCTGCTGCTCTCGAGGAGGCTGAGCGGCTGCACACCGACTACGGCGCGGTCGTCGTGCCCGCCCACGTTGAAGAGACCGCCGCTCTGCTCGAGGAGAGGTACGGCGCCGGCGGACGCGTGGTGGTGCCCGACGTGCTCCACTTGGCTTGTCACGGTGAGGCTGACCCCGCGGCGCCCTCCCGGAGCGGACTCCTCATTTTGTCCGGACCGGGGAGATGGACATCGCTGAGCCCAGACGTGATACGCGGCGCCCCGCTCATCGGCCATCGCCATCCGTTCATCTTCATCAACGCCTGCGAGGCAGGGACCCCGCTACAGGGACTCGACGGGTTCGGCGGTCTCGTCGGAGCTTGTCTCAAGGAAGGGGCCAGCGGGGTGATCGCCCCCCTTTGGAAGGTGGGAGACCGCCCCGCCGGGCAGGTCGCACTCGGGTTCTACGAGCACGTCCTGGGTGGAGTCGACCGGGCCGGCGAAGCAATGCGGCTCCTTCGTTCGGATCCTCACCATGAAGAACCGGTATGGGATCGGGACCTACTGGCGTATACCTATTTCGGTCACCCGATGCTCCGACTCAAGGCGACCGATTGACTAACGAACGATCGTTCGCTACGTTTCGGTCGATGTCACCAGAGGACCGGTTCCAGGCACTGCTCGATGCCGAGGAGAAGGTCGAACCCGCTGATTGGATGCCCGACGGGTACCGCAAGACGCTGATCCGTCAGATCGCCCAGCACGCCCACTCCGAGATCATCGGGATGCAGCCCGAAGGGAACTGGATCACCCGGGCGCCTTCGTTGAAGCGCAAGGCGATACTCATGGCCAAGGTGCAGGACGAGGCTGGGCACGGGCTCTACCTCTACTCGGCCGCCGAAACGCTGGGGATCAGCCGCGACGAGATGGTCGACCTGCTCCACCGGGGGCGTCACAAGTACTCGTCGATCTTCAACTACCCCACCCTGTCGTGGGCGGACATGGGCACGATCGGCTGGCTGGTCGACGGTGCCGCCATCACCAACCAGGTGATGCTGACGAGGTGCTCCTACGGCCCCTACGCCAGGGCCATGGTGCGGATCTGCCGCGAGGAATCGTTCCACCAGCGGCAGGGATACGAGATCCTCATCGCGCTGTGCCAAGGCACCGAGGAGCAGAAGGCGATGGCGCAGGACTCGCTCGACCGTTGGTGGTGGCCATCGCTGATGATGTTCGGCCCACACGACTCGGCCTCGCCCCACTCCGAGCAGTCCACCGCATGGAAGATCAAGCGGGTATCCAACGACGACCTCCGCCAGCAGTTCGTGGATATGACCGTCCCCCAGGCCGAATATCTCGGGCTGACCATCCCCGACCCCGAACTGCGCTGGAACGAGGAGCGGGGGCACTATGACTTTGGCGAGATCGATTGGAATGAGTTCTGGGCGGTGGTGAAGGGGGACGGTCCGATGAACCGGGAGCGGATCGACCACAAGCGACGCGCTTGGGATGAGGGCGCCTGGGTGCGCCAGGCGGCGGCCGCGTACGCGGCTCGCCGGGAGACCGCAGCCACGGCATGACCGAACCCGGCGGCGGCTACCGCATGTGGGAGGTTTTCGTCCGACCCAGGCGCGGGTTGTCCTACGTCCACGCCGGCAGCCTCCACGCCCCCGACGCCGAGACCGCTCTCCAAGCCGGGCGCGACGTCTACTCGCGGCGCGGTGAGGCCGCCAGCATCTGGGTGGTTCCCTCCTCGGAGATCACCGCATCCGATCCGGACGACTCGGTGGCGTTCTTCGATGTGATCGACAAGCCGTACCGCCACGCCACGGCATACGAGATCCCCGACGAAGTCGGCCAGATGTAGATCCGGTCAAGTTCGGAGGTGGGAGAGCACGGCCAAAACCCGGCGGTGACCGTCGGTGGGAAGCAGGCCGAGCTTGGTGAAGATGCTGGCGATGTGTGATTCCACCGTCTTCTGCCCGACGAATAGCCGGTCACCAATCGCCTGGTTGGAGAGGCCCTCGGCCATCAGCGACAACACCTCTCGTTCGCGGTTGGTGAGCCGGTCGAGCGGATCCTCGACCCGG
This sequence comes from uncultured Actinomycetes bacterium, assembly GCA_963758695.1. Classification (GTDB taxonomy): domain Bacteria; phylum Actinomycetota; class Acidimicrobiia; order Spongiisociales; family DATADW01; genus DATADW01. The sequence continues at coordinate 142,367 of CAVWWM010000029.1, read as the reverse complement.
CGCCGGGAGACCAGCCTGCTCACCACCTCCCCATCGATCGCCGAGCCTCCGGTGCCGACTCGGCGCACTGCCTCGACGAAATCGTCCGTGTTGGCGACACGGTCCTTGAGCAGGTAGCCGATCCCGTCGGCCCCGTCGCCGATGAGCTTCATGGCGTGATGGGTCTCGACGTACTGGGACAGCACCAGGACGCCGACCTCCGGGTGCTTGGTACGGATCTGCTGTGCCGCCACCAGCCCCTCGTCGGTATGAGTTGGCGGCATGCGGATGTCGACGATGGCCACATCGGGGACGTGGACGGCGACGAGGTTCAGCAGCGATGTCGCGTCACCGGCCTGGCCGACCACCTCGAACCCGGCGTTGGCGAGCAGACTTGCCGTGCCTTCACGGAAGAGCACCGAGTCGTCGGCGAGCACTACCCGCAAGGCAGCACCGCCACCACCCTGGTGCCGAATTCCGGTGTGCTGTCGATCGACAATGTCCCGCCGAGGGCGACGACCCGGTCCTCGAGACCGCGCAGTCCGCTGCCAGCACTCGGGTCCGCACCGCCCCGCCCGTCGTCGTGGACCTCGACCCGGAGGAGACCGTCGGCGGCGGTGAACGACACCATTGCCTGCGAGGCGCCGGCGTGGCGAACGATGTTGGCCAGGGCCTCGGCGACGAGGAAGTACCCGGTCGCCTCGACATGCGGAGGAAGGCGGCTCGTCACCTCCGACGAGACCACGACCGGGATCGGCGACCTCTCCGCCAGCGATTCCGCCGCTGCCACCAACCCCTCCTCGGTGAGCAGCGTCGGGTGGATACCCCGAGCCAACTCGCGCAGCTCGGCCAGCGCCCGTCGCAGCTCTTCGGAGGCGTCAGCCAGCGTCGTTGCGAGCTCGGAGTCCCCATCGTCGACCAGCGACTGCGCCTGGCCGAGGGCGAGCGATAGCGTCACCAGCCGCTGCTGCGCACCGTCGTGCAGATTCCGCTCGACCCGTCGCCGCTCGGCATCGGCAGCGTCGACGAGGCGAACCCGCGATGCCCGCACCTCTTCGAGCTGGGCGAGCACCTCGGCGTGGAGACGCTCGTTCTCCAACGCCAGCCGAGCCACGGCGCCCACCGCGTCGATCAGTTCATGCTGTTCTGCCACCTCCGGGTCGAGAGCGAGCATCGCCAGCGGGGCGTCGTCGCCGTCGATCCTGCTGACAGCCCGGCCACCCGCCCATGCGGGCTCGGATATCGGCAAACCGGCCTCGTCGACGTATCCGGAGCCGTCTCGAACCCAAAAGGCGATGCCGAGACCCGGGTCACGCAATGCCCGAGCCAGTAGATAGCGAACACGGCCCGGACGCGGGTCGGCGGCGAGATCAACGGCTAGCCGCCCCACACCAACTGAGTCGAGGCGCATGCCCAAGAGTCCGGCCAGAAAGGCGAACGGCGTCAGCAGGAAGGCGACGTCAACGACCCATCCGGCGGCTTCCGCCGCCTCGAACGAGATCGGCAGGTAGCCCACAACAAAAAGGACAAGGATCAGGCCGGTGAGCGACCAGACCGGCAATGCGGTCCGACGGGTCGAGGGCGAGGCACGGATCCATTGCCGCACCACCACCGACAACAGGGCCACCGCTATGACGGCCCAGCCGTAGTAGTAGACCGCGTCCACGGCCACGGCCAGTTCATGATTCTCGATCAACGGGTGGGAACGGTCCCGGACGCGGGCAGTCACATCCGACGTAGACCAGGGGGTCGTAGGTGAGGGCCGTGGCCAGGCCGCCGGCGAGGGTCCATACCCAGGTGATCCCGACGACGGCACGGGCCGCAGGCTTCATCCGACCCCCCGGGAAGGAGAGAACGGCGTGGGTCCAAAACGGGGAGAAAAGGGCCCGGAGCCAGAACGCGGCGAAGGCCAGCCAGTACGTCCGGAAGCCGGCCAGGGCTCCCACGTATGAGGCAAAACCAGTGAGTACGAGGAGCCTGCCGGTGGCGATGTTCGGGTAGCGGGCCCAGATGATCAGACCGCAGCCGATGAAAGCTGAACCGGTGGCGACGGTGAGGACGATTTCCGAGAGCGGGAACCCGGATCTGGCCAGCAGCCAGCTCGCAAGGAGAGCGGCGGCTCCACCGGCAGCAGCCACGACAGCGATCTCCCAACGGCGTCGGCGGACGAGCATGGCGGCACCGCCAGCGAGGCGCGGGTCAGCATCAGCCGAGCCGACCGCGATGTCAGATGCCACGTCCAATCCTCCCACCGCAACCCGCCACCGGCATCCGGGTAGCCCCTGACCGGATCGGTAGGGACCTCCCCGGGGGCCGAACAGGGTCTGCTCTCTATTTGGCGGAAGTCGGCGCCGATAACGTTAAGCCGCAACGGCCGTCGAGGCCGCGGAGTGAGAGAGGTAGGAATGGGCGGAGCCACCGGGTATCGAGGCGTGCAACAGCGTCTGGCCGTCGTCTTGGCAGGGCTGGTCATCGCTGCATGCGGGTCGGAAGCGGCCACCGGTCCGGGATCCACACTTGCCGTTCCGGATGCGACCGGCACCTCGATGTCGCAGGGAGCCGAAGACGTGATCTCACTTGGAAGGGGGCGACCCCTTCTCGGTTGCCCTACTCGCCTGCATATCCGGTGATTACCCCCAGCTTGGTACGGACGCGATTCGTGCCTCAGAGATGGCAATCGAGGACCATGGTCAGATCCAAGGTCGCCCGGTTCGGCTCGCTCTGACCGAGGACGATCTGTGCAATGGTCCTGGTGGACGGGCCGGAGCCGAGACGATCGTGTCGCATCCCGACATCGTCGGAGTGATCGGCCCAAGCTTCTCGGACGCCGCGGTCACCGCGGCGCCGATCGTGACCTCCACCGGGCGGGTGCTGGTCTCGGGCACGACGGACTCGCCCCTCCTCACCTCGATCGGTGGCGAGCGCGGCGAGGAGTGGAACGAGGGCTACTTCACCACCACCGGGGGAGTGGCGTTCCAGGGTGACGCCGCGGGAGAATTCGCCGCCAACGCCCTGGAGGCGGATACCGCGATCACGATCGCCTCGCCGGTGACCTTTTTGCCGAGGCCACCGCCACAGAGTTCGCCACCAGCTTCGAGGCAGCAGGTGGGACGATCGCTGCTTCTTTGGCCGTCGGGCAAGAGGCGGCAGACATCCCTGCACTCCTCCAACAGGCGGGCCAAGCTCAACCGGGAGTCATCTTCCTGACCGCATACGGGGAGACGCCAGACATCCTCGATGAGATCGCGAAGGTGGACGGCTTGGCGCAGGCGGACTTGATCAGCTGGGGCTGGAACGTCTCGAACCCATCCGACGAGGACATGTATCTCGGGTCGACGCGAACCGGCATGTACCACACGATTCCCCAAGACGTGACGCTCTCCCGGTCGGAGGCCCGTGAGTTCAACGCCGACTACGAGCAGCGCTATGGAGAGGAAGCCTTGACCCCATATGCCGCCTCGAACTACGACGCTGCCACGATCCTCCTCAATGCTATCGACCGGGCGGCTCGGCCTACCGGCGCAGGGATGACGGTCGATCTCGCCGAACTGAGGGAAGCGATGTACTCGACCGACCATCAGGGTGCCAGTGGGCACCTCGTCTGCGACGAATTCGGCGACTGCTCCGCTGCAGCGGTCGACGTGGTGAGGGACGAGACCGGCAGCGCCGCCTTCGTCGTCCAGGAGAGCTATCAGCGGAGCGGGTGAGCGCGCAACTCTCAGCCGGGCGTCAGGACAGCGCGGAGTGATCGTTCCGAGAGCTCGGCCTTGGATATGAAGCCCTGCGCCGGAGATGACTTCAACCTTCGGCCGTAGTCGGAGGCCTCACGGGTCGAGATCAGCACCACCGCCGCCGCGGGGCAGGTAACAGCGAGCCGGTCGGCGACGTCGAGACCACTCACGTCGGGGAGCATCACATCCAACAGCACCAGCTCGGGTGCCAACGCATCTGCGGCGACTACAGCCGACGCCCCGTCGACGGCTTCTCCGACGACCTCATGACCCGCACGCTCCAAAAGGACCCGGGCCTGCGCCCGGAAGCCTTGGTCGTCATCGACGATCAGGACCGTCAGCATCTCGATTCATCCTCGCGCTTTCCACGAGCGAGCGCCTCAGGGCACACCCTGACCGCGGAAGTCGGGAGAGAACGTGGTCGATTCCATGGACCGCCCCGACGACGCCCTGCCAGATCCGAGAGACGATCGATTCGCTCCATCAGAGCGAAAGACAGGAGGTGTCTGATGGCAGTCACGACCGAGCGCAGGCAAATCGAGGCGATACCCGCGGCGAGGAAGAGCCGTTTGAACTGGGTGATATACGCCCTGGTTGCGGCGACGCTGGTCGGAGGTGGCGTGGTGGCTTGGAACCAAGCCAGCCACAGCGATCACCGCGGGGCGTGCCGGAACTGCAGGCATCACCTGGAGCGACGTGCATGTCCGGGAGGCGCCAGCGGTGCAGGCGCCGGCTGCGGGGATCACCCAGACCGATGTGCAGGTCCGGGAAGCCACAGCCGTTCAGAGGCCGGCGGCTGGAATCACGCAGACCGACGTCCAAGTCCGGGAAGCGCCCGCCATTCAGCAGCGTGCTTCGAGGATCACGTTCAGTCACGTGCAGGTGCGAGAGGGGAACGCCCCAACAGCTCCGTAACACCGGGCCGACCAACGTCGATCGAGCGGTGCGCCGCCTTCGGGCGGCGCTGCCGCGTCCCGAGATGAGCCTGATGTAGAAACCCGTCTCGGCGTCACTTGACGGGCCACAACCGCGTTTGGTGACGCCAAAACTGGGTTTCAGACCCCGACGATGTCGGTTGGGCGCACCGGGACCCGGGTCAGCGGTCTTCCCACGGCGTCGCGTATCGCCGCCACGATCGCCGCGGTCGACGAGATCGTCGGCGGCTCCCCCACACCCTTCGCCCCGAATGGTCCCCATGAGCCGGGCTGCTCGACGAGCACCATCTCCACCGGCGGTGCGTCGGCGATGGTGGGGAGCAGGTAGTCGGTGAAGTTGGCGTTCCGGATCACACCATCGTCCACCACCAGTTCCTCCATCAGCGCCAAACCCAGCCCCTGCATGATCCCCCCCTCGATCTGCCCCCGCACCAGTCCGGGGTTGAGCGCCCGGCCCACGTCCTGGGCGGTGTCGATGCTGACCACCCTCACCAGTCCGAGCTCGGGGTCGACATCGACCACGGCGCGGTGGGCGGCCACCACGAAGTCGGCGTGGACCCGCCCCTGGCCGTCGTCATCGGGAAGCGACGTTGGCGGATGGCGGAAGCGCGTCTCCTCGACCCAATCACCGCTGGCGCACACCTCGTCGAGACCGGCGATGAGCTGCTCGCCGCGCCATAGCCCGGCGTCGTCGAGTTGGTCGGCCTCCCAGTCGTCGAGCAGCCGCTGACGGAGACGGTCGGCAGCCTCGAGCACGGCACCACCGGACATCTGGGTCTGGCGCGACGCCGAGGTCGACCCGGCCGACCCGAGCCGCGAGGTATCCACCGCCTGAACCGTCACCTCGCTGAGACCGAGGGCGGTGCGGGCGATCTGGGCGAGAACCGCCAATAGTCCCTGCCCGACCTCGACGGCGGCGGTCTCCACCGTGGCTCCCTGGGGGTGAGCGTGACCCGGGCCTCGGCGTAGTCGTCGAACCCCTCCGAGAAGGCGAGGTTCTTCATTCCGACGGCGTAGCCGACACCGCGCCTCACGGCTGACGGGGGCGTGGTCAAACCGACCCCGCCCGGGAGCAATCGGGGGTCGTCCCCGGTCATCGGTGCGGGGAGCGGCAGCGAAGCAACCGAGTCGATGACTTCGATGGTGGGAAGCGGACCTTCGATCTCCTGACCGGTGGTGGCGAGCACATCACCGGTGGCCAGTGCGTTACGGCGGCGCAACTCGAGGGGGTCCATCTCCAGGGCGGCGGCGAGGCGGTCCATCTGCGACTCGTAGGCGAAGCACGACTGGACCGCACCGAACCCGCGCATCGCACCACACGGCGGGTTGTTGGTGCGTACCCCGACCCCTTCGACCACGACCGTGTCGCACCTGTACGGGCCCACGGCGAAATAGGAGGCGTTGGCCACCACCGCAGTGGTGGACGATGCGTAGGCGCCGCCATCGAGGAGGATCCGGGCCTCGACCCGTACCAGCCTCCCCGACATGTCCGCCTCGTGCCGGTACCACATCCGCGCCGGATGACGGTGGACGTGGCCGGCGAACGACTCGGCACGCCGGTACGCCATCTTCACCGGCTTCCCGGTGCGTAGCGCAAGCAGGCAGAGGTGGATGTGGAGGTTGAGGTCCTCGCGGGCTCCGAATGCGCCACCCATCCCGGCGGGGTGGACCCTCACCTGGTCGGGCCGAAGCCCGAGTGAGGCGACGATCTGGGTGTGGTCGACGTGGACCCACTGGCTGGTGGCGTAGAGATCGACCCCACCGTCCCCGTCGGGCACGGCGAGACCCGCTTCCGGTCCCAAAGGCGCCTGGTCCTGGATGCCCACCTCGTAGTACCCCTTGACGACGACGTCGCCATGGAGCTCGGGGTCTCCCCGTCTGATCTGCAGCCGGCGGAACACCTCGTCGCGACTGTCGGCCTCTTCCGGGTCGACCAGCGGCTCCAGTTCTTCGAACTCGACCACCACCGCGTCGGCTCCCTGTCTTGCCGTCTCTTCGTCACGACCCACCACCAGGGCGACGGGCTCCCCGAAGAAGCGCGCCTCGCCATCGGCGAGCACTGGTTGGTCGGTGTGCTCCAACCCGAAGGTCTTCCTGCCGGGGACATCGTCCTGGGTGAGCGCCACCACGACCCCGGGGACCGCCAGGGCAGGGCCCACGTCGATCGCCCCGATACGGGCGCGGGCATACGGGCTCCTCACCGTGGCGCCCCACAGCATCCCCTCTGCCCATAGATCAGAGGGGTAGGCGAAGCTCCCGGTGAGCTTGGGGATGGCGTCGGGCCGGTCGGCGGAGGTCCCCACCCCGGCAGCGACACCCGCCGGTGGTCGCTGGACGGTCCGGGTCGGTGCGGTCACTTCACCTCTCCCGGCCCCTCAGCGACGGAGAGCCGGCGCACCGCCCGCACGATCGACCCGTAGCCGGTGCAACGGCAGATGTTCCCCGCCAGCGCCTCCCCGATGTCGGCGGTGTCGGGATGGGGCACACGGTCGAGCAGGTCGACGATCGCCATCACGAACCCCGGCGTGCAGAACCCGCATTGGGTCGCCCCCGCTTCGAGCAGCGCCTGTTGCACGGGATGGATCGAGCCGGTGCCTCCAGCGACCCCCTCGACGGTCGACACGGTCGAGCCATCGGTGTCCGCTGCCATCACCAGACAAGAGCACACCAACCGGCCATCGAGGATCACCGAGCAGGAACCACACTCGCCTTCCTCGCAAGCGTTCTTCGAACCGGCAAGCCGCAACTCGTCGCGCAGCATGGTGAGCAGGCTCTCGCTTCCCGGACGCGTGCGCAGAGCGGTTCTCACCGTTGACGACGACGTTGACGATCACAGCACCCGCTCCAGCAGCCGCCGGGCCAGCACCCCGGCGGCGTGACGCCGATAGTCGGCGGTCGAGCGATGGTCGGTGATCGGCCGCACCTCCCCGGCGACCAAGCGAGCGAACTCATCGAGCGCGGCGGCCGAGGGATGGCGCTCCGCCGAGATCATCCGCTCGGCATCCCGAGCCCTCATCGGGGTCGGCGCCACCGAGCCCAGTGCCACCCGGGTGGCACCGTCTTCGTGCGCGCAGCACGCAACAGACCACGATGGAGATCACCATCGCCGATCGGATCCCCACCTTCCCGAAGGCCTGTCGCCCCGGGATGTCGCCGGGGATCGTCACCGCAGTGATGAGCTCGTCGGGCCGTCTCGAGGTCTGCTTGACGCCGGCGAAGAACTCTTCCCAACCCACCTTCCGGCTGGCACCTGCCGCTGCCAGTTCGATGTCGGCGTCGGCGGCGGCGAGAAAAACGAGCCCATCGCCCGCCGGGCTGGCGGTGCCCACGTTGCCTCCCAGAGTGCCGGCGTTTCGGATCTGAGGTGAGCCGATGGTCCGCGCCGCCTGGGCCAGCGCCGGGTGGCCGGCGTCCTGCAACCTCCGCCAGGTCACACCGGACCCGATCCTGCCGTCCTCCCATTCCTGCAGTTCGGGCACGCGCCGCAGCGAGAGCACCCTCTGCGGACGGGCCCGCCCCGCGTTCACCTCGACCATCAGATCGGTTCCTCCAGCCAGCGGCGTGGCGTCGGGCCACTCCTGGAGGAACCCGAGCGCCTCGTCGAGGCCGGGGGCGAGATAGGCATCCACTCCCCCGCCGAAGCTAGCCGAGGACCACTCCGCTCAGCCCGCGAGCGCCTTCGCCATGGCGTTGTGCCCCTCGATCAGGGGCGGGACATCGACCGTGACCAACTCACCGTCCACCACCACGGAGACGCCGTGCACCCACGACCGGTCGATCCCCACCGGGGCGCAGAGCAGCAGAGCCGCGACCGGATCCCACCCTGCCCCGGCGTATTCGAGGCGGCCGACCCGCACCGCCACCATGTCCGCTGCCTTTCCCGCTTCGAGCGACCCGATGTCCCGTCTTCCCAGCACCTCGGCGCCACCGGCCGTCGCCAGCCGCAGCGCGGCGCGCGCCGCGAGCAGTGGCCCGTCGGGGGCGGCGGCGAGGCGAGCGAGGAGCATCGCCTGGCGCGCCTCGGCCAGCAGGCTCCCTCCGTCGTTGGAGGCGGAGCCGTCAACCCCGATCCCCACCGGCACACCGTCATCCAGGTAGCGCTGTAGCGGAGCGATTCCCGAACCGAGCCGCATGTTCGAGGTCGGGCAGTGCGCCACTCCGGTCCCGGTCTCGGCGAGACGACGGACTCCATCGTCCCCGACATGGACGGCGTGGGCCCACCAGACATCGTCACCCAGCCAGCCCAATCGCTCGGCAAGTTCAACCGGGTGCGACGCCAAACCGCTCCCTGCAATAGCGCTCCTCGTCGACCGTCTCGGCGAGATGGGTGTGGAGCCGCACACCGGCGCTCCTCGCCATCGTGGCGGAGGCGGTCATCAAGTCCGGGCTCACCGTGAACGGGGAGCAAGGCGCCAAAGCCACCTGCAACATCGCCCCAGGAGCAGGGTCGTGGAAGCTTTCGATGACTCGCTCGCTGTCCGCAAGGATGGCGGCTTCATCCTCCACCACGTCATCGGGAGGAAGCCCACCGCTGCTTTCGCCAACGCTCATCGAGCCGCGCGAGAGGTGGACCCTGATCCCGACATCGGCGGAACCTTCCACCTGGTCATCGAGCCGGGTCCCGCCCGGCCAGAGATAGGTGTGGTCGGCGGCGGTGGTGCACCCGGAGAGCGCCAGTTCGGCCAGCGCCACTGTCGTCGAGACCCGGACGTGGTCGGGGGTGATCCTCCCCCAAATTGGATAGAGCGTGGTGAGCCAGTCGAAGAGGTTGGCGTCCTGGGCGCCGGGGACCGCCCGGGTCAGGGTCTGGGTGAAGTGATGGTGGGTGTTGACCAGTCCAGGGAGAAGCAGGTGGTCGGTGAGATCGACCACCTCATCGGCGGTGTCCGGGAGGACTGCCGTGGGGCCGACCTGTTCGATCCACCCGTCACGGACGAACACGGCGCCATCGGAGATCTCGGTTCCTCGATCGTCCATCGTCACCAGCACGGCGGCATGGCGGAGCAGAAGCGTCCCCATGGGCGGCGACGGTACCGTGACCGCATGACGCTCGGCGATCACAGCATCGACACACTCAGCGAGAGGCTTCGCCCGGTCAACGATCGGATCGCCGCCCGCTTTCCCGGAGAATCGGGAAGCGCCAGCCGGTGCACACCGTCTACGGCGGAGCCCACCTATTCACGCAGCGACGGCGCCAAAGCTCGGCGAACTGGCTCGGAGGGCCCTCCAGACGCATGCGCCCGGACGCCGAGACGCTCGGTGGCGCCCTCGGGATGCTGGGGAGCAGGCCTCGTCGAGCGGGTCTACCAACGAGTCGTCGACAAATTGGAGCGCGAACCGGTCGAGGACTTCCGGCTCGATTTCGAGGACGGGTACGGGAACCGTCCCGATGACGAGGAGGACGGGCACGCCCGCTCGGCCGCCACCGAGGTGGCCGCGGCAACGGCGGAGGGAACCGCACCGCCTTTCATCGGGATCCGAATCAAGCCCCTCTCAGCGGACCTCCACCGCAGGTCGCTGCGCACCCTCGACCTGTTCCTCACCACACTCGTCGAGAAGTTCGGGCGGCCTTCCCGACGGCTTCGTCGTCACCATGCCCAAGGTGGTCGACCCCGAGCAGGTGGCGGTGCTCGATGCGGCGCTCTACCGAGTTGGAGGGAGCGCTCGGCGATCGGCAGGGTGCCTTGCGAGCTCATGGTGGAGACACCGCAGGCGATCATCGGCGACGATGGTCTCACCGGGGTGCGACGGCTGGTCGATGCCGGCAGCGGACGGGTCATCGCCGCTCACTTCGGCACATACGACTACACCGCATCCTGCTCGATCACCGCCGCCTACCAGTCGATGACCCATCCGGCTTGCGACTTCGCCCGCAATGTCCAGCAGGTGAGCCTGGCGGGCAGCGGGGTGTGGCTCAGCGACGGCGCCACCAACGTCCTGCCGGTTCCGGTGCACAGCGGGCGCCGACCTGACCGACAGCAGCAAGAGGAGAACCGGCGCACCATCCACGGCGCATGGCGGCTCCATTACAACGACATCAGGCACTCGCTCGCCCACGGGTACTACCAGGGTTGGGATCTTCATCCCGCCCAACTCCCCAGCCGCTACGCCGCGGTGTACTCGTTCTTTCTGGAGAGCATCGAACCCGCCGGCGCCCGGCTGCGCGCCTTCATGGACCAGGCGGCGACCGCCACCCTGGTGGGAGAGGTTTTCGACGATGCCGCCACCGGCCAGGGCCTTCTCAACTCTTTCCTGCGGGCGCTCAACTGCGGTGCCGTCACCGAGGAAGAGGTACCGCCCTGACCGGCTTGACCGTCGACGAGCTTCGCACCCGATCGTTCCTCCGCATCCTGGAGGGACGCCGCGTCGAAGGCGGCGGACGGCGGATTCTGCTCCGTCCCCCCGGAGGGGGAAGGGACCCGCTGCGGAGCAGCGGGTAGGGGGCTACCGAACGTCCCGACGGTGATTCGCACCGTTGGGATTGAACCAGCCCCCCTCCCCCGACGCCTCGGGCGTCGGGTACTCCCCCCGCCGGGGGGAGAGAAACCAGGAAAGAGCGCTCTTCAACTTCCGTCTTCCGTCTTCCGTCTTCCGTCTCTCTGCACCGTTAGTGCGATGTCGCCGTAGGGCTCGTCGACGGGTTGGAAGATGACTCCTTGGTCGTCGATCGCAAAGCGGGCGAGGTCGACCTCGAGGTGGTGGACGTTGGGCAGTCGGAGTCGGATCTCGCCGACTTCGGGGTGCGATGCGAGCACCGCCCGCCCCATCTCGTATCCCTGGTTCTGCGCCGAAGCGCTGGCGAAGGAGGCGAAGGACTCGAGGAGGGTGGCCCGCACTTGCTCCCAGGTTTCGACGTAGTCGTCGAGCGGGTCGGGATATGTCCACCGGGCGCTGAGCCGGGTGGCGAGTATCCGGTCGTCGGTCTCCACCAGGGTGGTGAATCTGTCCCGGGGGAAGCCGGAGAATCTCGACCCTGAGCTCTTGAGGAGCAGCAGACCGGTCAAGCCCGCCGACACGCTCTCACCCTCCCCGGTGACGACCACCCGCGCCACCCTGCGCTCCGAACCCGCAGCAGAAAACCCGTGAGCCGCCCCGGGGAGGTGGTCCCACCGCTGTTCGGAGAGTGTCACCGAGACCTGGTCGGCACCCGAGGCTTCGAGCAGATGACGACCGACGTGGAGCCCAAACCGCTCGATCTCGGGCCCGAGGTGGTCCTGGGCCAGACCGTAGAGGGTGTTCTTCATGGTGTCGGTGGGGAAAACCTCTTGGTTGTCACCGGCGAGGTGAGCATCGCCGTAGTCGCCTGTGAGCAGCACACGCACCGTCAGATCGGTTATCTCGTCGCGGTCGCGCCCCCGATGCAGCTTGAAGACCCGCACCCCCGACTTCCCATAGCGGTTTGGACCGAGCATCAACTCCCCCGATAGGTGGTGTATCCATAACTGCTGAGCAGCAGCGGAATGTGGAGGTGATCGTCGCCGTCACCAACACGGAAGACGACAGCCACCTCCGGATAGAAGGGATGATCGGCGGTCTCAAAAGTGATCAGATGATCGCCGGAGCCCACCACGCCACCGAAGTCGTCCACCCGGCCGTCTCTGTCGGTCACGGCCGGTGCCCACCAGGACCGCCCCATCGGGACCGAGCCGCTCCAGCCGGACGGTGATCCCCGCCCCGGGACGCCCCGTCTGCAGGTCGAGGACGTGGGTGCTCACCGTGGTCATGTCGGGACCGGTCCCAGACAGAGCATGTGCCGCAGGCGCCGCTCGGTGATCATTCGCTGTTCGGCGGCGGCGACGTCACGCTCCGCCTCTGGTTCGTTGTTCATGCGTTGCTCCAGGGCATCGATGATCTCACCCGTGGTCTTCCCGGCGGCGGCGATGATGAAAGACCGCCCGAACCGCTCTTCGTACCGGTTGTTTCCCTCGACCAGTTCCTGCTCCCGACCTGAGGCGGTCGCCGCCGCTACCGCCTGTTCCCGCCCTGGGATCCCTCCGGCGCGCTCGCCGATCCGAGGGTGGGCGGCGAAGGCCACCTCCCAGTCCGAATCCTCCAGGGTGTCGAAACCTGCCGTTGCCGCCTCGAGCACGGCTGACCCGCTCGCATAGGGCCGGCCTGCCGCCATCTGTTCTACCCAGCGCTCCGACCCGCAGGCTGTTCCGAAGAAGCGATGTGCTTCATCCACGAAGAGCGCGTTCAGATAGCGGACCCGCACCTGCTCCTTCGCCGAAGGGGTGGCGTCGCCGTAGACCCGGAAACGGGCCACGCCGCCATCGGGGAAGATGTCGAGGCGGACCAGGGCGCGCCTCGACTTCGCCCTCCACCTCGAAGAGATGCTGGCGGTTGGCGCCGACCCAGCGCCTCCCGACGATCGGGGTCCATCGCTCGCCGTCGGCCGAGGCCTCGACCGCAACCCACCCCGGGGCGTTGCCCTTGAAGTGCGATGTGTCCACCAGGACCCGACGCGGGGTTCCGGGCAGCCCGAGCCGCACCTTGGCCCAGTCGTTCCCCTCGCCTCTCCTGCGACGAGTCTCCCAACCATCGAACATCCCAGAGGAGGGACCGGGGCGGAGCATCGCATCGGCCGACCCGAAGAAGTCGTCACTGGATTCGACGACGCTTCCCCCGAGCGCGGCACTGGCGAGATCGGGGAGTCCTCCTTCGGGCGCCACCTCCTGGAGAGCGGGAAGCGGAACACCGAGGACCCGGAGACGGGCGACACCGCCATCGGGGAAGATGTTGAGTCGGACGTGGGTGACCCTTCGTCCCCCATCGAGGTCGAAGCCGTTGACCGCATCGCCCATCAAATCGCTGCGGGGGAGCAATTCCTCCCATCGGGCTCCCGGCGAGAGCGTCGTCCGGGCCCACCCCACACGCTTCCAACGAGCAGGCTTCTGGGTAGTTGCCCCGGAAGTGGGTGGTGTCGACCAGGACCCGGCTTATCTCGCCGGGGATACCGAGGCGAAGGATGCACCAGTCATGTCCCGGCGACCGGCGCCGCCGGCTCTCCCATCCGTCCATCCACTTGCCGCGGTCGGTGTAGACGCCCTCCCGCCACTCCGGGGCGGTGCCCTTGATCAAGTTGGACGCCGGGGCGAAGAACTCGTCGTTGGCGGCGAGCACCGCTCCACCCACCGATTCCGCAGCGAGATCGATCGGGCCCTCGCTCATCGGTGCTCCCTCACCTCACCCCAGCGTGCCCCATGGGGTTGGCCCTACTCCGCCCTTCCCGGACACCACCTCACCGCGCAGGATCGTCGTCTCGACGATTCCCCTCATCGTCATCCCTTCGTATGGGCTCAGCGGGTGACGATGGTGGAGGCCGGACGCCTCAACGACGAACTCGGCATCGGGGTCCCACACGATCAGGTCGGCGTCCTTCCCCACTTCGATCGTCCCCTTTTCCAGACCGGCGAGGCGTGCCGGGGCGGTGGCAAGCCAGCCGACGAGCGCCTCGACGGCGATGCCACGGGCGCTCGCCGCCGTCCAGGTGGCCGCCAACCTGAGCTGCAGCGACGAGATCCCACCCCAGGCGGCGGAGAAGTCGCCCGCCGACTCTTTCATCTCAGGTGGCGCCGGGGAGTGGTCGGACACCACCATCCCCACCACTCCTGTGGTCAGACCCTCCCAAAGCAATTCGCGATGCCGCCTCTCCCTTATCGGCGGGGCGCACTTGAACACGGTCGCCCGGGGATCGATCTCCTCGGCGGCGAAGACCAGGTAGTGGGGGCACGTTTCAGCGGTGATGGGGAGACCACGCTCCTGGGCGGCGGCGATCAACGCGACGGCGTCGCCCGATGCGAGGTGGAGCACATGGACCGCGGCACCGGTCTCTTCGACGAGTTCGGCGAGCATCTTCACCGCGGCGTCCTCCGCCACCGAAGGGCGCGCCTCCAGGTGATCGAGGTACGAGCCACCCGCCGGGCAGTTCCTGATGAGCCCGGGAAGCTCGGCGTGGACCAAGAGCGGAAGATCGAGGGCGCCCAGCTTTGGTAGTGCCTTTCTGAGCACATCCTCGGTCACGGGGGGGAACTCGGGGACACCCGAGTCGACGAGGAACGCCTTGAAGCCGCAAACCCCACCACCGGCGAGCGACTCGATGTCGTCCACCGAATCGGGGGTGAGACCACCCCAGAAGGCGACGTCCACGGCGCACTGTCCGGCGGCGGCACGGCGCTTGATCTCGAGCGCCGATAGGTCGATGGTGGGGGTATCGAGTTGAGCGGCATGTCGACGATGGCGGTGGTGCCACCGGCAGCGGCGGCTCTGGTGGCGGTGGCGAACCCCTCCCAATGGGTCCGACCCGGCTCGTTGACGTGGACGTGGCTGTCCACCAATCCGGGGAACACAATCCGGCCGCCGGCATCGAGGACAGCCGGCCCCGGCGGTGCGTCGCCATGGCC
This sequence comes from uncultured Actinomycetes bacterium, assembly GCA_963758695.1. Taxonomy (GTDB): domain Bacteria; phylum Actinomycetota; class Acidimicrobiia; order Spongiisociales; family DATADW01; genus DATADW01. The sequence goes on along the minus strand of CAVWWM010000029.1, from coordinate 127,319 downwards.
GACCACCCCCGAGATACGGCCGCCGGCGACCAGCACGTCCGCCGGCCGCATGCCGTCGGGAAGCGCCACTCGCGCCCCGCGCACCACGAGGTCCACCAGGGCACTCACGGTGCGGGGGTGATGGCCACCCCGTGCTGCTCCGCAACGACGAGCAATTCGGCGACCATTCGCTCCTTGCTCTCTTCGCTCATGAAGCTCGCCTCGATCGAGTTGCGGCTGAGACGGCACAGGTCCCCCGCCGAGAGGTCGAGCGCCGCCGCAGAAGCCATGTAGTTGTCGAGGACGTACCCCCCGAAGTACGCCGGGTCGTCTGAGTTGACCGTCACCACAATGTCTCGGTCGAGTAGCCGCTTCAGGTTGTGGTCCTCGAGCCGGTCGACGACCCGCAGGGCACGGTTCGACAGCGGGCACATCGTCAGCGGGATGCGCTGCTCGGTGAGTCGCTCGAGGAGGGCAGGATCCTCTTCGCTGCGGACACCGTGGTCGATCCTCTCTGCGCCGAGGACGTCGAGCGCACCCCACATGTACGAGGCGGGGGCTTCCTCACCGGCATGGGCCACGATCCGGAAACCAAGATGGCGCGCCCGTTGGAACACATCGGCGAACTTCTCCGGCGGGTTGCCGACCTCGCTCGAATCGAGTCCGACACCGAGGATCATCTCCCGGTACGGGAGCGCCGCCTCGAGCGTCGCCTCAGCCTCGGCGGCGGTGAGATGGCGGAGGAAGCACATGATGAGCGACGAGGTGATCCCGAGCCGTTCTGCGGACTCGACCGACGCCCGGTGCAGCGCCGGCAGGAAGACGTCGAACCCGACACCCCGGCCGGTGTGGGTCTGGGGGTCGAAGAAGACCTCGGCGTGCCGGACACCATCGGCGGCGGCACGCTCCAGATAGGCGAGCATCAGGTCTCCGAAATCCTCTGCGGTGCGGAGGACGGCCGCTCCCCGGTAGTAGATGTCGAGGAACGACTGCAGATCGACAAATCGGTAAGCGGCGTGCACCTCCTCGACGGTGCGGTACCCGACCTCGACCCCGTTGCGCGCCGCAAGCCGGAACATCATCTCCGGCTCGAGGGTCCCCTCGATGTGGACATGGAGCTCCGCCTTGGGCAGTGCCCTGACCAGATCCGCGCATTATTTGATTCAAGCGCGTCAGCCGGGCGGCCCACCCCGCACCGTATGATCCCCCCTCCGAGCGGAGGTGCATCAAATGCGGAGACGACAGCCGGTTCGACCCGTCCTCTCACTCACCGTGCTGTTGGCTCTGGTCGCTACCGCATGCACGCAGGGCCCGACCGACACCACACCTGCCGACTCGGGGACCACCGCAGAAACCACCTCTGAGACCACCGGCGAGGTGCAGACGACGGTGGCCACCGAAACCAGCGGTGCCGAGACCACGTCGCCTACCGAGACCACCTCTGCCACCGAGACCACCGCATCGGCCGGCGGCGAGCTCACCTTCGGGATGGTCCTGGTCGGCCCCGAGAACGACCACGGTTGGTCGCAAGCGCACTTCGAGGCCGGGCAGTATGTCGAGGAGCAACTCGGCGCCTCGATGATCTCGCTCGACACGGTCAACCCGGCCGACCGCCCCGAGACGAGCGTCGAGCAGGTCGTGGAGGACATGGTCTCCCAGGGGGCGCAACTGGTGTTCGCCACCTCGGACGACATGAAGGACGGCATCCTGGCGGCCGCCGCCGCCAACCCCGACGTTCCCATGATCTGGTCGTCGGGTGACAGCGCCTGGGAAGAGGGCCAGGACTACCGGCCCAGATCTCACCAACCTGGGCAACGTGATGGGTCGCATGGAGTACGGCAAGATGATCGCCGGGTGCGCCGCCGCCCTCACCACCCAGACCGGGCAGATCGGCTATCTCGGGCCGTTGATCAACGACGAGACCAGGCGTTTGGTCAACTCGGCCTACCTCGGTGCCCGCCACTGCTGGGAGGGTGCCGGGAACGATCCCGCCGACCTCAGCTTCACCGTCAACTGGATCGGATTCTGGTTCAACATCCCCGGACAGACGCTCGACCCGACCCAGGTGACCAACGAGTTCTTCGACTCGGGGGCGGACGTGGTGATCAGCGGGATCGACACCACCGAGGCCGTGGTGCGGGCCGGACAGCGGTTCGCCGCAGACGAGGCGGTGTGGGCGGTTCCCTACGACTTCGAGGGTGCCTGCGAAGAGGCGCCGGCGGCGTGCCTCGGCGTCCCCTACTTCAACTGGGGCCCTGCGTATCTCGAGATCGCCCAATCGGTGGTGGACGGGACATTCGAAGCCGGGTTCGAGTGGAACGCACCCGATTGGTCCGACATCAACAACCCGGAGTCCTCGGCTGTGGGGTGGATCAACGGCGAGGGCCTCTCCCCTGAGGCTGCCACCGAGGTCGAGGCATTCATCGAGACCCTGGCCGATGGGTCGACGAACCTGTTCACCGGGCCGCTCAACTTCCAGGATGGGTCGGTGTTCCTCGAGGACGGCGAGGAGGCGACCGACACCCAGATCTGGTACATGCCCCAGTTGCTCGAAGGCATGGTGGGAGCGAGCTCGAGCGAATAGACCGGCCGGGGACGGCGGATGCACCTCGAGCTGCGGAACATCGAGAAGCGGTTCGGCCAGACCGTGGCCAACCGCGACATCTCGCTCGGCGTGGAATCGGGGACGATCCACGCCGTCCTCGGGGAGAACGGCGCAGGCAAGTCGACTCTGATGAAGATCATCTCCGGTTTCCTCGCGCCCGATTCGGGAGAGGTGTTGATCGACGGCAAACCGCTCCCACCCGGATCGCCACGCCACGCCGCCGAGGCAGGGATCGGGATGCTCCATCAGGATCCGCTGGTGTTCCTCCCCATGACGATGCTCGACAACGCTCTGCTCGGGTCGGAACGCAGCAGCCGCATCGCCGCCGAGCAGCTAGCCGACATCGCCGACCGGCTTGGGTTCCCTTTCCTGCCCGCGGTGAACGCGGCGAGGTTGAGCGTCGGAGCCCGGCAGCAGCACGAGATGATCCGACTGCTCTGGCTCGGGGTGAACGTGCTGATCCTCGACGAACCGACCACCGGCATCACCGAAAAGCAGCGCGACCAGCTCTTCTCTGCCCTTCGCACGCTGGCCGGCGAGGGACTGATCGTGCTCTTCGTGTCCCACAAGCTCGAAGAGGTGGCCGATCTGTGCGTGCGGGTAACGGTGCTCCGCCACGGCAGCGTTGCCGGTCACACCGAGATGCCCGCCCCTCCCCGACAACTGGTCGAGATGATGTTCGGCCGCTCGGTGGAACCGCCATCGAGGGAGCGGATAGCGCTTGGAGATGTGACCCTCGACATCGAAGGGGTCGAACTCGCCGAGGACGGGGCGAGCGCCGGTCCGATCAGCCTCGAGGTGCGCCGCGGGGAGGCGCTCGGGCTGGCTGGCTTGGAGGGAAGCGGGCAACGGCTTCTCTTGCGGGCCTGCGCCGGCCGGTTGCGGCCGTCCTCGGGGAGGATCGATTTCGAAGGGTCAGACCCAGAGACCCATCTGGACGAGATCCATTACGTGCCGGCGGGGCGGCTCGAGGAGGGACTCATCCCCGGTCTCAGCGTCACCGAGCACCTCGAACTGACGGCAGCAAACGACTCATTCACCATCGATTGGGGAGCATCCGAGAAGCGGGCGGACTCGATCATCGCCAGTTACCAGATCAGAGGAAGACCGGGAACGCTGGCCGAAGTGCTCTCCGGCGGCAACCAGCAGAGGCTGATGCTGGCGATGGCCCCGGAAAAGGCGCGGCTCCTCCTGTTGGAGCAGCCCACCCGGGGTCTCGACCTCGAGTCGGCCCGTTGGGTCTGGTCGGAACTCGACCGACGACGCGGCGAGGGCGCGACCGTCGTGTTCACCTCGAGCGACCTCGACGAGCTAGTCGCCCAGAGCGACCGGATCGCGGTGTTCTTCGCCGGCGAGGTCGTGGGGGTGGTCGATCCCGCCACCGCCACCATCTCCGAGTTGGGTCACCTCATCGGTGGGCTGGCGCCGGCGTGAGCTCGTGAGGCGAGTCGTCCGGTTCGCCCTTCCGGTCATCGCCGCGCTTGCCGTCGGGGCCGTCCTGCTTGCACTATCGGGTGTCCCGCCCAGCGACGCTGTCGGACTGGTTTGGGAGGGTGCCTTTGGCTCCGCCGCCAAGGTCTCCGACACGCTGATGGCCTGGGTGCCCCTGGTGCTCGCCGCCACCGGCCTGGTGGTGACCTTTACCGCCGGTTTGTGGAACATCGGAATCGAGGGGCAGATCGTGGCGGGGGCGATCGCAGCCACCTGGGTGGCGAGGTCGCTCCCCGGACCGGGATGGGTCGTGGTCCCGGCAGCCTTGCTCGCCGCGTTGGCGGGCGGCGTGGTCTGGGCGCTGCTGGCCGGGTTGCTCCGCACCAGGGGCGGCGTCAACGAGATCTTCGGCGGCCTCGGGCTCGACTTCGTTGCTGCAGGTCTTGCCGTCTACCTGATACTGGGACCGTGGCAGCGGCAGGGGATCGCCTCCACCAGCGGCACCGACGTCTTCCGGGTCGAGGCCTGGCTCCCCACGCTGCCCAATCTGAGGCTCTCGCCGCTCGCCATCGGGATCGCCCTCGTCGGGCTCGTGGGAGTCGGGCTCCTGTTCCGGGGCACCCGACCCGGGCTGCGGCTGCGGGCGGTGGGAGGAAACCCGGCGAGCGCCCTGGTGCTCGGGATCCCCACCGAGCGCTACCTCCTGGGCGCCTTCGCCCTGTGCGGCGCTCTCGCCGGGCTGGCCGGCGCCACGCAGGCGATCGGGTTCCACCACAAGCTGGTACCCGCCGTCTCCGGGGGATACGGCTTCCTCGGAATCCTGGTGGTACTGCTGGCCGGCTTCCGCACCGTCTGGATCGGTCCGCTCGCCCTCGTCTTCGTGGCGGTGGCAGCGGGTGGCACTCAACTTCAGCTACGGCTGGACGTCGACTCCTCGCTCTCCGGAGTCGTTCTCGGCGTCGGGGTGCTGGTGGCACTCCTCCTCGGATCCCGTGGTGCCAAGGAGGCGCCGCCGCTGGTGGAGGAACCCTGAGATGGAAGCGGCCCTCGCCTCGATAGTCGCCGCCGCCACCCCGCTGGTGTTCGCCGCAGTAGGAGAGACCATCACCGAGCGCTCCGGGGTGGTCAACCTGGGGCTGGAGGGAAGCCTCATGCTCTCGGCGATGAGCGGCTTCGCCGTGGCGGTGACCACCGGGAGCACCGTGCTCGGGTTTGTCGCCGCTGCTCTGGTATCGATGGCGGTAGCGGGTGTGGTCGCCTTCGCCGGGATCCGCCTCGGTGTCGGCCAGATCGCCGCCGGTTTCGTCCTCACCATCCTCTGCATCGACCTCAGCGACTACCTCGGCACGCCCTTCGTCGGCGTGGCCGGGCCGGGAGTGCCCTCGCTCCCCATCCCGCTGCTCTCCGAGATCCCCGTGCTCGGTCCGGTCCTCTTCTCGCAGAACATCGTGGTCTACGCCAGCTACCTGCTGCTGATTGGCTCGGCGCTCTTCCTTTACCGCACCCGGAGCGGACTGGCGCTGCGCGGGGTTGGTGAAAGACCCGAGGCGGCGTTCGCCCGTGGGATCCAGGTGACCCGGTCCCGCGTCCTGGCGACGCTCGCCGGCGGAGCATTGGTGGGGATAGCCGGTGCCGCCTTCTCGCTCGACGTCAAGCTGGGGTGGCGCGAGGGGCTCACCGCAAACTTTGGTTGGATCGCACTGGCGATCGTCATCTTCGGGGGGTGGAACCCGGTCCGGGCTGCCTTCGGCGCCTATCTCTTCGGGGTGCTCCAGGTCGTTGCGCTCCGCCTGCAACCGGTCCTACCCGGACTCTCACAGGTGCTCCCGCTGCTCCCCTTCCCGCTGATGATCTTCACGCTGGTGTTGATCAACCGGCCCTGGTTGCGCCACCTCTCCGAGCGCAACCAGGCGCTGCGGTTCCTGATCGCCGGCCCGGCGCCCTCCGGTCTGGGGAGGCCGTTCCACCCCGACTGACCGGTTGCCAAACGAACGATCGTTCGTTAGTGTTCCCACATGACTCTCGTCGGAGCGCCCCAAGGCACCCCGATTCCTCAGGGCGACGCCCATCTGCGATACGTGTTGCGTCATGCCGATGACAACCTCGTGGTGGCGCAACGCCTCGGCGAGTGGATCAGCCGCGGCCCGGAGCTGGAAGACGACATCGCCCTGGCCAACATCGCGCTCGACCACCTCGGCGTGGCCCGGGCCCTCCTCACTATGCCGGAGTGCTCGAGGGCGGGGCTCGCAGCGAGGACGACTTCGCCATGGGCCGCTCCGAGCGCGAGTTCACCAACCTCCTCCTCGTCGAGCAACCCAACGGCGACTTCGCCCACACCATGACCCGCCAGGTGCTCCTCGACGCCTATCAGTTGGAACTGTGGGAAGCCCTGAGCGGGTCGGTCGACGACACGTTGGCCGGGATAGCAGCCAAGGCGCTCAAGGAAGCCAGCTACCACTTCCGCCATTCCTCGACATGGTTGACCGCCTCGGTGACGGGACCGAGGAAAGCCGGAGGCGGACCGAGGAGGCGCTCGCCATCCTCTGGCGGTTCACCGGGGAGTTGTTCGATGGTGACGACACCGATGGGGAGGCTGCGGCGGCCGGGATAGGGGTGGACCCGGCATCGCTGCGGCCCGGTTGGGAGAAGAGGATCGGCGAGGTCCTCGCCGAGGCCCGTCTCGAGCCGCCTGGCGGCGCGTCGCAGCGGGTCGGCGGGCGTCAGGGCTACCACACGGAACACCTCGGCAAGCTGTAGCCGAGATGCAGTGGCTGGCACGCGCAATGCCGGAGGCGACGTGGTGAACGCGACCATCGACGAGCTGACCGAGATTCGTTCCGTGATCGCCTCGGTGACCGACCCGGAGATCCCGGTTCTGACCATCGACGACCTCGGGATCTTGCGCGACGTCACCATCGAAGAGGGGCGCGTGGTGGCCACCATCACTCCGACCTACTCGGGTTGCCCGGCGATGGACGCGATCAGCGATGCGATCTCCCACTCGGTCCCGGGCCGAATCGTCGAGGTGCGCACCGTCCACACCCCGGCGTGGACGACCGAATGGATGAGCGCCGAGGGCCGCCGCAAGCTCGAAGAGTGCGGCATCGCCCCACCGGCCCCGGCCCACGAGGCTCGCTGTCCCCGCTGCAGGTCCGCCGGCGCCCGCACCGTTTCCTTCTTCGGGTCCACCGCATGCAAGGCACTGCTGGTCTGCTCCGAATGCGGCGAGCCCTTCGATCTCTTCAAGGAGCACTGAGCTGGTCGCCCCCAGCTTTCACCCCTTGCGGGTAGCCGACGTCGCTCCGCTCACCGAAGACTCGGTGGCGGTGACCCTCGAGGTGCCCGAGTCGCTGGCCGGCACCTTCGAGTATCTCCCCGGCCAGCACGTGACGCTGCGGGCCATGATCGACGGTCATGACGTGCGGCGCTCCTACTCGATCTGCGCCAACGCCAACACCGGAGTTCTTCGCGTCGGCATAAAGCGACTCGGGGGAGGTGCCTTCTCCACCTGGGCACTGCGCGATCTCCGGGCAGACGATCTACTCGACGTGATGCCCCCGGTGGGCGAATTCACCATCACCCCGGATCCCGAGGCGGCGCATCACTACGCCGCCATCGTCGCCGGTTCGGGGGTCACACCAGTGCTCTCGCTGGTGTCCACCACACTCGAATCGGAGCCGGAAAGCCGTTGGACAGTGATCTTGGGAAACCGGTCGGCCCGCACGGTGATGTTTCTCGACGAGCTTCAAGGACTCAAGGACCGCTACCCCGACCGCCTGCAACTGGTGCACGTACTCAGCCAGGAGATGCCCGAAGTACCGCTCTTCGCCGGGCGGATCGACCGGGACAAGCTGGAGAAGCTCTTTGCCACCGTCGCCGACGCCGCAACGGTCGACGAATGGTTCCTTTGCGGTCCCTTCGAGATGGTGGGCATCGCCCGTGAATTGCTCGAGCAGCGCGGCGTCGAGCCGAAACAGATCCACGACGAGCTCTTCTTTGCCGGTCCCCTCGACGTGGAGGCGCTCCCCACCGAGCCACCGCCGGGCGAAGGCGCAGTCGGCGTCGAGTTCACCCTCGCCGGACGGAAGTCGGAGGTGCGGATGCGCCCCGAGGAGAAGATCCTCGACGCCGCATTGAGGGTGCGCCGAGAGCTCCCCTTCTCCTGCAAGGGAGGAATGTGCGCCTCATGCAAGGCCCGCCTCCTCGAGGGTGAGGTCGAGATGGAGAAGAACTACGCCCTGGTCGACACCGACCTGGAGCAAGGATTGATCCTCACCTGCCAGAGCCACCCCCTGACCGACCGCGTCGTCCTGGACTACGACGTATGAGGAACAAGACGGAAGACGGAAGACGGAAGACGGCAAGTTCCTCCCCGTCCCCTCACTGGAGGGGAAGGCCCCTTCGCGCCATTCCGATTCCGTCCCCCCGCAGGGGGGAGGGGCCCCGCTGCGGAGCAGCGGGTAGGTGGGAATCCCAAACTCCCAACGGAGCTCGACACGCGGCTTTCGCACCTTTGGGAGTGCGCCATTCCCCCCTCCCCCGACGCCTGCGGCGTCGGGTACTCCCCCCGCCGGGGGGAGAGAATCGTTGGGCAAGCACCGCCGCGCCGTTCTTTCCCGTCCCCCCGTAGGGGGGAAGGGCCCCGCTGCGACAGCAGCGGGTAGGGGGGCTGCCGAACTCCCAACGGTGCTCGTCTCGCGAAAGGCAGCACCGGCGTGGTGAGTTCGGCGGCATCGGCGCGCAACAGCCGGGACGACGTCGTCAGGGCGGCGGCGCGGCTCTTTGCCGAGCGGGGATACCACGGCACATCGATGCGCGACCTCGGTGCCGAGTTGGGTCTGTTCGGCTCCTCGCTCTACTCGCACGTCGGGTCGAAGCAGGAGCTACTGGTGGAGGTGGTGGCCGCCGGGGCGCAGCTGTTCCAGGAGTCGGCGGCCCGAGCGGAGGAGGTCGATGGAGGGGCTGAAGTCAGGCTCAAGGCGCTCGTTTCCGGCCACCTCGACGTCGTGCTGGACAACCTCGACGAGGTGAGGACCTTCCTCAATGAGGCGTCGGCGCTGGAACCGGATTACCGCGACCGGGTCATCGCCGCCCGGGACAGATACGAGGACTCGTTCCGACAAGTCCTACAGCAGGGGATCGAGCAAGGCGTCTTCCGTCGCACCGTCGATCCCAAGCTCGACGCCATCTTCATCCTCTCCATCCTCAACGCCGTCGAGCGCTGGTTCCGGCCCGATGGGGCCCTCGACCGGCGCGGGCTGGCTGATGAGATGATCGCCTTCGTCCGCGATGGGACCGGTTGAGACTCAATCGACCTCTCCCAAACCGGAAAGTCGCTGGCCAACGACCTCCTCGAAGGTAGCGAGCGTCCCCGGGCATTGCGCCAGGGTCTCGAGAAAGGTGGCCCTATCGATGGCGAGCAACCGCCCGTCTTCGACAGCCGCCACCGTCGCCGTCCGGGGGACGTCCGCAATCAGCGCGATCTCGCCAAAGATGTCGCCGCTCGCGAGCGTGTTGACCAGGTGTCCATCTGCGATGACGTCGTATCGACCGGCATCGATCACATAGACGCGGTCGCCGGCGTCTCCTTGGCGGATAACGACGCGGCCCCGTTCCACCACTTCGACATGCGATCCCAGCGCCAGCGCCTCGAGGGCGGTTGGGTCGAGGAGCCGCAACATGGGGACCCGCTCCAGGATGCCGACCTCCGCCTCTGGCGCATAGGCCGAGATGTCGGCGGCGCGGATCATTGGCCATCCGGCGACCGCAGCAACCGGGAGCAACAATCCGATCACCACAAAGGCGCCCTGGGCGCCGACCAGGTTGATGAGAATCGGGGCGACGACAGCGCCGACGGCGAGCCCGGCCATTGCCATCCCTTCGAGCACTCCAAAGACGCGAGCCATCACCTCGCGCGGCGCCAACCGTTGCAGGAGGGTGCGACCGGCTACATCGCCCAAGCCAACACCCGCACCCGAAACCGCCAACAACGGCGCCGTCGCTGGGATGACCCCAACCAAGGTGATGGGCAATCCTCGGGCGAGCGCACCGCCCAACAGCGATGGCGCCAGATCGAGGTCGACCGACGAGCCCGGCCGCTCCCATGGCGCCGAACAGGGCCCCAACCCCGACGATTGCCCCGAGATAGCCGACTCCTGGCTCGCCTATACCCAGCAGCTCGATGGCCAGAACCACGAGGAGCACATCGAGCGCTCCGTCCACGATCGACTGCAATCCCCCGAGACCGACGATGACACGTGTGCGGCGTTCGGAGAGCACCATCGAGACACCTCCGAGGAGGGTCCGGATCGGCGAGACACGTACGACCAATGCCGGAGCATGGCGCGCCGATGCGCCGGCGACGGTCACAGCCGACGCCGCCAACACAACCGCCATCGCCGAGAAGACAAGTGCCGGGTCGCCGACCTCGAGCAGTAGCCCGGCGATGAGCGGACCCGTGAGTGCGGCGAAGCCTTCCACCATGGCCGATACCACATTGGCCGCAATCGTCTGATCGGGCCCGGCGCTGAGCTCGGGAATGAGGGCGATGTGTGCGGGCCGGGTTGCGGTGATCAGGATTGCGGTCAGCGCAGCGAACCCGACCACCAGCGGTGGAGCCCGCCCAGTCGCCATCGCCCACCACGTCAGAGCGGCGGCGACCGCCTGCGAGGCGTAGCCCAGCACCAAAGCGCGGTGCCGGGGGAGCCGATCGGCGGCTGCTGACAGTACAGGCGCCGCTACCGCGGCGGGGAGCAACTGGAGCGCCGCCACCAACCCGACCGTCGCCGAACCACCCACCTGGTACGCATAGACCAGGATCGCCACCCACGTGGCCCACTCCGCCAGGCCGAACCCGAAGAAGGCCAACTCGAGGCGTCGCAGCGGTGGTTGACCGAACACGGCCGCCACCGCCGCCACCTTCGCCCTCTGCCGCGACAGCAGCGTTACCACCTCTTCTCCCCTCGAGGCTCACCCGAGTCTGACAGAGGGCGCGATGGCCCAGTTCAGTACACGATCAGGGGATGGGTGTCCCGCGGCGAGCCGCGGGACACCATCCGCCTAGCTGAAGACCTCACCCGGCGGGAGTTTCCGTCACCCCCGTTGGCTCGAAGTCGTAGGTCGTTCGTTGATGGTGAGGGCGTCGACCGCACCAGAGAAGCGGGCTTCACGACCCTTGTTGGAACTGCACGGTGAGAATTATCGGCTGGATCGCCACCGTCGTTCAATGCGACCTCACAGCTCATCCCAGGTGCACGGATGAGGGCGAGTCACACCCTGGTGGTTCTCGCCGGCCGCACCTGTCATACCACAAGCTGTCCGCTCCCAGTGGCGTCGATCTCGGTCCAAAGTTCGGCGAGTGTTGTCAGGATCGTTTACCAGCGTCGAGAAGTGTTGGTCGGATTCGCCGTCGAGATTGGGGATTGATCTCGAATGCGAGATTCGGCATGTTGCCGGGGCATATTGCGTTGTTCTCCGCGGTTGTGAAGACCCAGAAGCTGAGCGATTGTAATGCGCAAGGAGTTCATCGCCGATGAAGTCGACTTGGTTTCCGAAGGCCGCCTTGTCATCTTCACTGCCAGTCCGGATCCCCAGGCTCCCGATGCCTGCCGGTGGCTCCGTCCTCTCTCCTTCCTCAGTGAAGCGATCGGCCCAGCTCGGAGGTAGGAGTCGCCATTGCCGATCACGTTACGGTCCACGATTCCCCAGTTGGGGCCGTCGAATCCGCCCAAGCCAGCCACAGAGCCGGGTCGACGTCGGCCTCGCCTACCGCTCCATTGGCGATCTCGCTGGTCCCACCGAGTTCGCCGCCAGATCGGCTGCCGTAAGGCTGTTGTCGGCGACCTTGGCGCTGTTGACCGCGTTGGCTGCGATCTTGGCGTTGGTGACCGCGTTGGCTGCAAGCTCGCTGCTGCCGACCCCATTGGCCTTGATATCGGCCGCGGTGAGGCTGTTGTCACTGACCTCTCCGCCGTTGATGGTCCCGTTCTTGATGTCGTCCCTGGTGATAGTGCTGTTCTTGATATCACCGCTGGTGATCGTCCCGTTCTTGATGTCAGCGCTGGCGATCGTCTCGTTCTTAATGTCGACGCTTTGGATGGTGCCGTCCTTGATGTCCGCCGACGTGATGAGCGCCTGGCCGGCAGCCGCACCAGCAGTGAGGACGACGACAAGAGCTACACCAATGGCGATGCCCGACGGGGTGGGTGGTCTAAAACGCATGGGACCTCCTCGGTCTCCGGCCCGGCCCCCTGCCGGGCTCGATTCAAACCCTACGCACCCCATCAAACTTAAGTCGGAACGCCTTTGACGATCAGGTCTCAATCCAGACCGGCGGCAGTTGTTACGTCCCGTCGGCTTGATTACAAGGCGCGAGAATCTGACATATTGAGGTCGGCGCAAGGCGCGCCTCATATCACCACGAACGCGCGCGTGCCGAGCCTCCATCCAGCAAGAAGCGCCGTGAGATTGCTTGCCCCTCCGCCGAAGCCTGTTGTGATGCGGATCCAAACGCACTCCATCGTCACCGTGGCCGAGGTCGGGATCGGCGCACCGGCCAAACACGGCCGCCACCGCCCTCCGCCCTCTGCTGCCCAGCAGGGTCGCCACATCTTCTCCTCTTCGAGGCTTTCAGCAACTGACAGAGGGCGGGTCTGCTCAGTTCAGTAGTCGTTTCTGACAGTCGGCTCACCAAGGTCAACAAGCCGGCGTCACCGTTCGAAGTTTGGTCATCGCTCAATGGGCAACGGGTTGCTCCGTTCCCATTGGCTCGACGACATGGCCGAGACGTGATGGAACTGACGTCGGCACGCAGCGCGGCGTATTAACTGCCGTTAGCGCCGCGGACAACTGGCCTGCGCGCCGTTGCCACAACTGGTCAGCCACCGAATTCGTAGGTTTGCCCATTGACCTCCATCCAGCGCAGGAGTACAGACAGATCCTGTCCAGCTGTGAACCCGGTTGTGATCAGGATATCCGCGATCACTTCGGTGCCGTGCTCGTCTACCAATTCGCTGAACGGCACATCGGGCCCGGTGCCGCGCATCATCGTCGTACCGCCACCCACCGCTCGTGGCCACCCACTCGTGGAACGGGCCCTCGGCGATGTCCGCGTCGGGCGCCTGGGTGTTCGGCGAGAAGATCGCGCTGTGGTCTGGACCACCACCGGCATCCTCGAGGAAGATGCGCAGGGACGGCACCCCCACTCCTCCGGTGTCGCCATCAGTGGTGTAGCGGGCGTAATAGACGAGGTTCTCCACATCGGCCAGCGTCATACCATTCAACCCATTGAAGAAAATCGTGCCGCCCTCGGCGGCACCGTTTGCGTAGGGGCCGAACTCAACGCCGTCGGGCGTCATCGAAACGGTGTCGTTGCTTACCCTCCACAGTCCGGTCAACTCGCTGACCCTGGTGTCCACGCCAGCCAAGAGATCGGGGTCTACATCGGCCTCGCCTACCGATCCATTGGCGATCTCGCTGGTGCCCACCGAGTTCGGCGCCAGATCGGCTGCCGTAAGGCTGTTGTCGGCGACCTTGGCGCTGTTGACCGCGTTACCTGCGATCTTGGCGTTGGTGACCGCATTGGCTGCAAGCTCGCTGCTCCCGACCCCATTGGCCTTGATATCGGCGGCGGTGAGGCTGTTGTCGGCGACCTTCGAACTGTTGACTGCGCCGTTCTTCAGATCGCCGCCCGCGATTGTTCCGTTCTTTATGTCACCGCTGGCGATCGTCTCGTTCTTGATGTCACCGCTGACGATCGTCTCGCCCTTGATGTCGACACTCTGGATCGTGTTGTCCTTGATGTCCGCCGATGTGATGAGTGCCTGGCCGGCGGCAGCCCCGGCGGTGAGGACTACTACAAGAGCAACCCCAATGGCTATGCCCGAGGGAGTGGGTGGTCTGATGCGCATATACGACCTCCTCGATCGCCGGCCCGACCCCCTGCCGAGCGCGGTTCAAACCTACCCCTATCAACAGGAGGTGTTCGACGCCCCGGCGATCGGTGTCAATCCAGACCGGGGATACCCTCTCGGTGTGACTGTTCCCGATGAATCAGGTCCGCCCGCCGGCGAGGCGCCGCAGGGTCCACTGCCGACGCGCTTTGGTCTATTGACCATCGTCACCCTCGCGGTAGTGGGACTAGGGGTCGCGGCAGCAGCCCTATTCGGTGGTGAGCAAGATCAAGCGCCGCCGTCCACAGGCGCTGCCGGGCTGACCGGATCGCAGGCACCGGATTTCACTGTCCCACTTCTCGGCGGCGGTGAGTTCACCCTGTCCGAGCACATCGCCGACGACGGACGACCGCTGATCCTCAACCTTTGGGCCTCGTGGTGTATCCCCTGCCGTGACGAGCTACCCGAGTTTGATCGGGTGGCGGCGGAGCACCCCGAGGTGGCGTTTCTCGGTGTGGCCGTAGAGGACCAGGAAGCGGCGGCCCGAGAGTTCGCCGAGGAGGTAGGAGTCCGGTTCCCGCTCGGCTTCGACGACACCGGGACCGTGTCCACTGCCTACCAGACGTTCGGGCTACCGATCACGGTGGCGATCGACTCGGATGGAACCGTGGTCCGGCAGATCACCAGCCGGGTCCCCGAGGAGCAGTTGCTCGAACTCTTGGAGGAATTGACCGGCTGAGGCTTCGAGCCCGACCAGACTCAGCCCGACTGGGCCGCCGCCGCCAACTGGTGGTCTGGGTTTTCTCGGATGTACCGCAGGTTGGGTCCCTTGACCATCTCGGCGTGGACGATGTAGCGCTGCTGGGCGGAGAACTCGGGGTGGCAGGTGGTGAGGGTGAGCCACCCACCGGAGCGGGCATCGGTCACCCAGATGTCGGTCGGATTTACAACGAGCGCTTCACGCACCTTGTACACGTGACGTCCCACCGCACTGATCACGACGATCTTGTCGCCGACGCCCAACTCGTCGATCCGGTTGAAGGGGGCGCCGTATGTGGTGCGGTGCCCGCTCATCACTGCGTTGCCGGGCTGACCGGGGAGCGGCGTCCACGGCATGTGCCCTGGCCCGAGTTGGAGCGTGGGTACGTCTACCCCCTCGAACACGACCTCTTTGACTTCGATCGACGGTATCTGGATCTCGGCGAAAGCGGTTCCTGCTTCGGGCGGTTCCTCAGTGAACAGCTCGGCGGGTGGAATGACGACCTTATTGGGACGGGGATTGGCGTCGGGCTGCCCAGATGGGGTGACCTGTGGCGCGGCCTCCTCGAGCCTGATCGCAAGCTGGCGCGCGCCTTCCAACTGACCCCGCTCTGCGGCAAGGTCGGTGTACCAGTACTGGTAGGCGAGAAAGCCGAGCACAACCAGCCCGGCGGCCATCAACCCCCAGCCGACGACACGGATCCGTTTCTTCATCGGTTGGTCAAAGTTATCAGCTTATGGACGGTAGTCCTATGGGTTCAGCGGCCCATCCACTCCGGCGGCCGCTTCTCGAGGAAGGCCCTGACCCCCTCTGCGGCGTCCTCGGTCGAGGCCACCGACGTCAATGCAGCATGGAGATGGTCGAGCGACTCGTCAAAATCCAGGTCGTCAACCGCGTAGAAGGCATCGCGTCCCAACCGGATCGTCGCCGGGCTCTTGGCGGCAAGTTGCTCCACCAGAGCATTGATCTCCTCGTCGAGGCGATCGGGAGCGACAACCCTCGAGACTGCCCCGAGCGACTTCGCCTCGTCGGCATCGATCAGCCGGCCGGTCATCATCAGTTCAAGTACTGCTCGACGCGGCATGCATCGCACCAGGACGGCGCCGATCATCATCGGCCAGAGCCCGACGTCGATCTCGGGAGTGCCGAATTTGGCGTGCTCGGAGGCAACCACGATGTCGCACGCCGCCGCCAGGCCAAAGCCACCGGCAAGTGCGTGACCGTTTACCCGGGCGATGGTCGGCTTCCCCAGGCGCCGCATGGCCCGCAACACGTCGGCAAATACCCCGCGGGCGTGGTGCAGTTCGATCGGCTTGTCGAAGAACCCCCCGGCCAGATCCCCCCCGGCCGAGAAGACACGATCGCCTGCCCCGGTGATGACAACAACTCTCACGGCGGGATCGGCACCAGCAGAGGCGAGCGCTTCGCCAAGCTTCTCGATCACCGGGAGCGACAACGGGTTGCGCCGGTCGGGATCGTCGATGACCAGCCAGGCGGCCGGTCCACGCACCTCATAGCGAAACATTCCGCGCTCTCGCTCGACGGGTCACCACGCTACTTGCCACTCCTCCACCGGTTGGTACCGTGCTCGAATGGTCCTTGTTCTGGCGGTGTTGCTCGTCGGGATGCTCGTTGCGCTCATGCGCGGCGGCAGGTTCCGCAACCTGAGCGACGTCCGGATCAGACAGTGGTGGCTGCTGCCGATGGCCTTCGCCCTGCAACTCGCCGCCGAGGTCGTGCCCGATCTCGCCGGCTGGTCGCGGGGTGTGACGATGTCACTCGTGCTCGGGTCCTATGTGCCGCTGCTGGTACTCGTCGCAGTGAATCGGGGGACGCCGGGGATGTGGCTGATCGGTCTCGGCATACTGATGAACTTCACGGTGATAGTCGCCAACGGCGGCATGCCCGTGCTGAGCGAGGCGGCCTACGTCGCCGGCGGCACCAACGCCGACGCCGACATCATCGCCAGCGCCAAGCACGTTCTGCTCGACACCTCGACGGCGCTGCCCTTCCTCGCTGACGTGATCCCCCTCAGGCTGCTCGGTTTCGGCCAGGTCATCTCGCTCGGCGATGTGTTCCTGGCTGTCGGTCTGGCGCGGGTCCTCGAGCACGAACTGCGTCAGCCGGTCCGGTGGTTCAAGCACGGGGCACGCACCGAGGCTGGATCGGCCGCCAGGCGGTGACGGGAACCGCTCCCGAGGAGGGAGTGCCGGCTCAGGTTTCCGGGACGGGCGACGCCGTGGTGACACCCCACTACCTGGCGACCGCAGCCGCGATCGAAATCCTCGAAGCTGGGGGCAACGGGGTCGACGCCGCCATCGCTGCCGATGCCGTGCTCGGAGTGGTCGCTCCCGAGGCATGCGGGATCGGCGGCGACCTCTTCGCCTTGGTGCACCGGGCCGGGAACCGCGTGCCGGCGGCACTCAACGCATCGGGCCGCGCCGGTTCTGGCGGTTGACGCCGAGGCGATGCGAAGCGAAGGCCATGCCGAGATCCCTGGGACCACCCGGCGACGCGACGGTCCCAGGATGCGTGGACGGTTGGGCTGCCCTGGGTGACCGCTTCTGCTCGATCCAACTCGACGGCCTCCTCGCTCGGGCCGTCGCGCTCGCCGAGGATGGCTTCGATGCATCTGACGAGTTGGCGGGTCGCTCCGCCGTCTCGAATCGAGGCTGAGGGATCAGCCAGCAGCCGCCGGGCTCTACCCAGCCGGGACCGCTCCCGCTCCGGGTGATCTTCTCCATCGCCCCGGGCTCGCCAAGACCTTGCGCTCCATCGCCAAGGAAGGCCGTGATGGCTTCTATCGAGGTGAGACTGCTGCGGCCGTAGCCACAGCGACATCCGGGTTGGTCACCGCGGAGGACATGGCGGCGAGCAGATCCGACTGGGTGGACCCGATATCGCTCGATGTGCTCGGGCACGCCGGCTGGACTTTCCCGCCCAACTCGCAGGGATACCTCGTCCTGGCCGGCCTGTGGCTGCTGGAGCGGCTGAGCACCTCGGGGGACTCTCGAGGATCCTGGCTACTGGCACGGTCAGGATCGAGGCATACCGAGCGGCGGCGTGGGACCGCGACGACCTCGTTGCCGACCGCAAAGGGCCCCCGTCGATCCGGAGCAACTGCTCGAACCGGCGCGGCTGGCCGATCGACTGGCGCGGATCGCCCCCGACTCGGTGGCCGACTGGCCGCCCAGCCGGGAGGTGCCCTCGGGCACGGCCTACCTCTGCGTGGTGGACCGTCACGGCACCGGCGTTTCTTTCATCCAGTCGAACTCCGTGGGGATCGGCTCGGGCATCGGCGTCGGCGAGGCGGGGTTCTTCCTCCACAACCGGGGCGCCGGATTCGACCTCCTGCCGGGCGCCCAACGAACTGGCACCAGGCATGCGGCCCCTCCACACCTTGTCGCCCACGCTGTGGACCGATTCCGAAGGGGATCTCACCATGGTCCTAGGGACGAGGGGTGGCCACCACCAACCGCAATTGCTGATCCAGATGGCAGCGCATCTTTGCTGGGAGGCGTGTCGCCCGCCGATGCGCAAAGTGCGCCGCGTTGGAGGTCGCACCCGCCGGCTTTGGGGGTGCCACTTCGCTCGGGGTCGAGCCCTCGACCCCAGCCGAAGTGGTGGAAGGACTGCGGCTACGCGGCCACGATGTCGAGGTGGCCGACGAGATTCAGCCCGGATGGGGGCCGGTGTCGGTCATCACCGTCGACAGAGAAGATGTCAGAACTGCAGCCGCCGACCCCCGGGTAGCGACCGCAAACGCAGTGGTCATCTAATCAGTCCCAATCGACTGCGACGACCTGAACCGGTGCGTCGATGCCCTTCAACCCCGCTTCCCTCGGGGCCAGGTCGTTACTCCGGCGACGCCGTCGAGCGTGTCGAACGTCGCCAGGATCTCGCCACCCTGAGCCAGCGCCGCCACACGGCTGCTGCATGGACTCCGACCCCCGAGTAGTCCGACCCGTGGCGATTGGCTTCGGCGGCGTGGAGGCCGATGCGCACCATCGGGGCGAAGCCGGTGGTGCGACGGTGCTCGGCGAGCCGCTGCTGGACGGCAACCGCGGCATCGATGGCAGAGCGCCGACGTCTCGAAGGCGACGAAAAACCCGTCACCCGTCGAGTTCACCACCTCCCCGCCGTGGGCGACGAACAGCTCGCGCAACGTGTCGTCGTGCCAGCGGATCAATTGGTCCCACGCCTGATCGCCCAACAGCTCGGCCAGGTTGGTCGAGCCGACGATGTCGGTAAAGACAAAGGTGCGCCGGGTCTGCGTTGATCCGCTCCGACGCGCCGACACCGCGGCGATCTCAGCAGCGACAGCATCGGCGTCCCGCTTGGCACCGAGCGTGTCGAGATCCTTGAATGCATGCGTCGAGCTCCAGATCGGCCTGGTCATCGTCATGGACCGCCCGCAGGGCCTTGGCCAGCAGCCGGCGTGAAATGGCCGTCTCGTATGGCGCCATGACCCTGCCCCACAGCACGATGGCGGCTCGCAGCCGGTTGGCGGCTCCGACCGGGTCACCCTCGGCGAGGAGAACCCTTCCCCAGGCAAGCTCCCGCTCCGCCTGCCTGGCCACCGTGTCGAACGTCTCTACGAGCCCGTCCAGTTCCTCAGCGGCCTCGCGGGCGATCGCATGCTCTCCGGCAGCGATGGCGATCTCGACCTGGACGGGGAGCATGCGCGTCCTGGTCCATTGGTCCCAGGATTCCTCTTGGAGCGCCGACCTGATCCCAGCGGCGGCGGTACGGGTGTTTCCCTGGGCCAGCCTTATCAACGAGAGGAGCGGCTGCGTCGAGTGGCCGAGTGCATGGGATTGGCGGAGTGTCTCTCTGCCGCCTCGAGATTTCCTCTACGGAAGCGCAAGACGGCCAGGGCGTAGAAGCCGTCAGCCCGTGGTGGGGTGGCGTTGTACGCCTCGAGCTCGACGGTGGCGCGTTCCAGCTCTGCCTCGGCCTGGTCCCACGCTCCGGACATCGCAACCACCTCGGCACGGTGGACACGGCAGATCCCGGGGAAGCCGGAGATCGACTGCTTCTCACACCACTTCTCGGTGGCTTGAGTCCACTCCCCGGCGCGCACGTAGTCGGTCAGGTCGCGGCAGGCGGAGATCATGTTGCAGTAGGTGATCCCAGTCACCAGCGGCGACAGCTCACCGTTGACTGCGGCGACCGAGGCCTCTTCGAGTAGCTGGAAGCCATCCACGACGGCGCCGCCGGCGATCCTCAACGTTCCGAGCGTGACGAGGGCCATCGCCTCCAGGTCGGCGTCGCCGGTTTCGGTGCCGATCCTCACCGCCTCCTCGGCCAGCCCGATCGCCTCTTCAACGTTTCCCTCGTTGCGAGCCATACCAGACTTGCTCAGCGACAGGTAGCCATGGGCGGGACCCTCCGGCTCTCCGGCGATCAAGCGTTCACTCCGCCGCAACCAGGCACCTGCGATCGAGCCTTGGCCCTTGTAGGCGTACTGCCTGGGCAGATCGACCGACGTCTTCGCCGCTTGGGCGCGTTCTCCATCGGAAACGAAGACTTTGAAAGCCCGCTCAAATGACTCGATCATGAGATCGACCTGGCCGGTGAACCAGGCAGCCTCGGCCATCCTCTTCAGATCGAGCCCCGAGAGCTCGGTTTGCTTGTCCGCAGTGGTGAAGAGGTCGAGGGCCTCCTGCCAGGCATGCCTATTGAGTGAGTCCCGGGCGGCAGTCGAGCGCGTCGGGCGCATCGGTTTCGACAACAGGCAGATCCGTCCCTTTCCTCGCCTGAATTCTCCCACGACGGGACGGCGGAGGCGACAGACGCCCCGCGTACCATCCGGCGAGTGGTGGATCACGACGTCACCCTGCTCCTCGTTCGGCACGGGGAAGCCGAGGGGAACAAGGAACGACGCTTCATCGGGCAGTCCGACGTCCCGCTCTCCGGTCTGGGACGCCGTCAGGCCCTCGCCATCGCCGACCGCCTCACCGAGGTGCCCATCTCGCGGATCGTGTCGAGCGACCTGCAGCGGGCACGTGACACGGTCAGCCCTCTCGCCGAGATGCTCCAGTTGGCGGTGGATACCAACAAGGGACTGCGCGAGATCGAGAACGGCGAGTGGTCGGGTTTGCTTGCTTCCGAGATCGAGCAGCTATGGCCCGAGATGTGGGACGAGTACCGGTTGGAGAGGACGTCCCCGGCCCGGAGGGGAGCGGTGGGCAGACGTCCGCGCCAGGGTTGTCGAGGCTGTGAGCGAGGTCGCCGACGGCGCCGCGCCGGATGAAGTCGTTGTGGTGTCCACTTCACGGAGGTCCGGCGCTGCAGTTGGTGATGTGGGCAGCCGGTATCACCTGGGAGGGCAACATCTTCCGCGGCTCATTCGGGGCGATCCTCAACGCCTCGATCAGCACTATCCGGCTCCCCGGCCCCGCCTCTTGGGCTACAACGACGTCGGGCACCTCGCCGGCGGGCTTTTGGCCGAGGTGACGCTCCCCTTCCGCACCCGGCCCGATCACCCCGGATCGCCGAAATGAGCCGTGCCCAGGAGTCGTGGTCGGTCGCCGACAGCCCTGCGCCCAGTTCGTAGAGGCTGAGCCGGGCCAGCCGGTCTCCGTATCGGTGGCGGATCGCCCCGCCGACCTCCTCGATCGGGGCCACGACCGCAACCTGGTCGAGCATCCCGTCGTCGATCAGGTCCCCCATCTCGCTCCACCGCCCCTGCCTGGCGAGACTCGACAGCGCGGGTCCGACATCCCAACCGGCACGCTCCACCACCAGCCGGTAGGAGGGGGTCGAGGCGTAGAAGGCGATCTGCTGGCGTGCCTGGGCGGCCGCCCGCTCCATCTCACCCCCGTCTCGTCCGGTCACCACCATGACTGCGGCATGGAGTCCGACCTCTTGGCCGACCGCCCGGTGCGCTCGGCTCCCTCGGCCACCGCGGGTGCCACCACCCCATCGAGGTAGTCGATCGTGTGGAAGGGGTGGACCACGAGCCCCTGGCAGAGCTCGCCCGCCAAACGGCACATGGCCGGATTCGACCGCGGCGACGACACCGGGATATCCGGGTGGTCGATTGGCCCGGGGTTGAAGAAGGGCGTCATCAGAGAGAGCCGGTAGTGGTCACCGTCGAAACGGAGAGGGCCTCCCTCCTGCCACGCCGCCACACTGCCCGGACCGCCTGGATGTACTCCCTCATCCGTGGCACCGGCGGCTCCAGGTTCCGCCGAAGCGACGGGTGATGTGAGCCCGACCTGGGTTCCCAATCCCAGGGTGGCCTCCCTCCGCTGCTTGCGCAAGGTCCCATGCGGTGGGGCGGTGACTGTGGGCGACCGGGGAAGGCACCGCGATCCCGGTCTCGAGGTCGAGTTCCGGCGCGGTGGTGGCTGCGACCGCCAGTGCCAGGAAGGGGTCGTGCGCGGTTTCAACCGTGACCACACCGTCAAACCCGATCCGGCTCGCCCACCCGGCCTTTTCGGCAACCTGGCTCAGTGACCCGGCGGGCAGTGCCGCATCGACCTTCATGCCGACGGCGCTTCCCGTCGTGCCATGTACGCCTCTCCCCGCGGTGAGAGCCGGTATCCCCGCTCCAGGCTCCAGGTCAGCCCGAGTTCCTTCAGCTTGCGCACGTTCCGCTTGAACACATCCCGCTCGACCTGGAGCGAAGCGGCCAGGTCGCCGGCGCGGACCGCCGGGCTCTCCGCTATCGCCATCAGGGCTGCCGCGGTCCACGGACCGTTGGAGGATGCCCTGTCGAGCCGGGCAAGGCGCTGTTCGATTCGCTTGACATCGTCCGACGACAGATCGGCGGTCTGCGACAGCAAGAGGCGTGGGTCGGGCTCATCCACCATGTGGAACCGCACCCGATAGAGAGGGTGTGCCGGATCACCCTTCAGATCGGCCACCAGATCTTCGGCCGACCCATATCCGGCGGAGCAAGCAGCGCGGTCATCGATCTCGTCGGGAACCACCGAATCCACCGACTCCACTTCGATGATCCCGGCTGCGGTCCGGTAGCGCCGTCCGGCCAGCACCCGCGCCCGTTTCCAACGCCGGAAGGCGGCGGTCACCGAGCCGGCAGAGATCCCCTCCAGAACCTCTTGGGAACAGCACCGGGCGACCATAGGCGAGCCGAACCGTCGCTTGGGTCGGCGTCTACGATTCCGGCAACGATGGACGAACCCATCTCCGAGGAGGTCGCCGAGATTGTCGTCCTGGAGGATGACGAATCAGGGAGGACATGGCGCACGGCGCGGGTGATCGCTGTCATCGCCGGCATCGCCGCCCTGTTGTGGGCCATCCGCGACCGGTTCATCTCCCTCGTCGTACCGCGCGAGCCCGAGCCTCCGACCTTCCGGGTGGCACCGCCACCGCCGGTGGCCCCGCCGCACGCGAGCACGAAGATCTAACAGTGATCGCTGGGATCGGGCCCGTCTACCAGAGCCGCCTCTACGCCGCCGGGTTCGACACGCTGGCCGCACTCGCCGAGGCGTCGCCCGCTGAATTGGCGAGCGCCGCCCAAGTACCGGAGGGACGCGCCGCCGATTGGGTGAGCAAGGCGCAGACGATGGTGGGTAGAGCGGCTGATCGTTAGAGCCGGACGTGGGAGACCACGACCTCCTCGCGAACCATCATCCGACCCATTATCAAATATGCGAGGCCTGCGAGGACTATGGAAGTGATCAGCCCAGGGAGTGCCACGTCGTCCAGTGGGGCCCGGAAGGCGAGTCCTTCGATCCATTCCACCATCGGGGCCGGCCCTACGGGGTGGACCAGGTAGTGAGCCGATCACACCGATAGCGACCGCCAGCCAGCCCCAAAGGTTGATCACCCCATAGGTGCCTCCGTTGCCATAGAGATGGTCGGTCCGGTAGACCTGTCTCCTGACGACATAGAAGTCGACGAGGTATACGGCGGCGACCGCCGCAACTATCACCAGTGGAAGCTCGAGAGCGGCGACCGATTCCGAGCCGGAGCACGATGGCGACGGCCACGATCCCGACCACGGTTACCGCGGCGACGACTTTTCCAATGCGACGGCCAGTGAGCGAGAGAACGCACATCCCGGCTGCGTACCCGACTGCGAAAGGCAGCAGCGCCTGGACCGTCAGCATCCACACCACGATCAAGGCCAACCCGGCGTAGCCCGGCAGCGACGACGTGATCCCGGCGGCGATGTCGGCCGGCCCTTCACCGAGCAGTGCCGCCGTTCCACCGATCAACGAGCCGATGACGACGGTCAGACCGATCCGACGGCCGTCCCCGACGCCGCGACCGGCTCGTCTGAGGCAAACCGGCTCACATCGCCGATCAGCGGGAACCAGAGAATCCCGAGGGCGATGACAGCGTCGATTCCCAGCCAGAAGCGCATTGGCCTGTTCGGGCCCGGGCGGACCTGACGGGACCTGTTGGGTGGACAACAACCAGATGACGAGGCCGACGGTCACGAACGCCACCCCAGAACACGACGCGGCTGATCGATCCGCGCCGTGACCTTGGCCGGACCGACGAGAGCGAGAACGACCGCGACGAGACCAATGATCGAGATGGTCGCTGCATCTGGGGGAGCGGCCAGCCCGACGCCGGTAAAAGCCATGGCCACAGTGCCTGAGGCGGCCTGAAGCTGGACGGCTGCCCAGCCTCCCAAAGTCAGAACCACCATCAACCCGAACAACGCCGCCCGCTCGAGCCAAAAGCAGGACGTAGTGCCAGCACGGTGGGCACCCCGTTGTACGCACCGGCCCATGCGGCGAGCGAAAGGATGGTGCCACCCACCACGGCGCCGATCGGCACCGCGATGACCATCTGCTCCATCGAGAGACTCAGACCCTCGGACGACAGACTGAAGCCGAGGAGGACCGTCGGGCCGCTCAGCACGAGCGTCGCCCAGATGGCGGCAAGACTGAAAGCGCCGAACCGTCGCTGCTGCAATGAAGCCGGCTCGGCGGACCACGTACCGTCATCCCCCTGGCGCCCGCTCACTGCTATGAGATTACGACGCCCCGAAATTTGCGCCAGATCTACATAATGCAATTCGTCTCGCCTCATGGATTCAGTCGATTGGAGCGGCGCGCCGGCGACCAGGTGCTCGATATTCGGTTGGCCCGAATCGGGCATTCTGACCAGCAACTTTGCCCCAATCACCGACCTCTCGGCACTCTCAATGGGTTAGCGGCAACCATTACCGACCCGATGTAGCGCACTGCCATCAGTCGCTGCATACCTATTAACTCATCTTGTCTACCTAACCTTTAATCTCTAGTAGAGGTGTATACCGTCTGGGTGAATCTTCTATTGCACCCTCGAACAAGGGGCGGTTAGGTTGGGATGACCGAAGCGGGCGGAGACGCGGGAGGTACCTCGAAATGGCCACGCTCATCAAGCGTCCCACCCAGCGCAACCGGCATGCCGTCATCGTCATGACCGCCATCCTCAGCCTTGTCTCGATTCCGCTCCTGGCCCCGTATGCGTCAGCCACTCCCCTCGTCGCTACGGCGCGCAGCGGGCCCCGCTACCACGTGGTCCAGCTCGGAGAAACCCTCTGGCAGATCGTGGTGCGCTACGGCACGACCGTTGGTGCATTGGTGCGTGCCAACGGCATAGACAACCCCAACGTGATCTTCCCCGGGACGCGTCTGGTGGTTCCCGGCAGCGGGAGCGACTCCGGCGGCGGTTCGGGCAACGGTTCAGGGAGTGGCGGGGGGTCGGGTACGGGACAGCGGGGCGGGGGATGGAGCATCCACGTGGTGGCTGCCGGCGATCTGCTTTGGGAGATCGCCATCCGCTACGACACCACGACCGCCGTCCTGGTTCGAGCCAACAACATCCCCAACCCGGACGCTTTGAGGATCGGAATGCGGCTACGTGTTCCCGGGGGGGGCAGCGGTGACACCGGAGGCAATGGCGGTGGCGGTGGCGGTGGTGGCGGCGGTGACGCTCCATCGGGATGGGGGATCCACGTCGTCCGGCGGGGTGAGGTGTTGTGGGAGATCGCCCTCCGCTACGACACGACCGCCGGGGCTCTCATCCGGGCAAACGACATACCCAACCCGGACGCGCTGAGAATCGGAATGCGGCTACGTGTCCCCGGGGGCGGAGGCGATGACACCGGAGGCAATGGCGGTGGCGGCGGTGGCGGTGGCGGTGGTGGCGGCGGCGGCGGTGACGCTCCATCGGGATGGGGGATCCACGTCGTGCGACCCGGTGAGATGCTTTGGCAGATAGCGCTTCGCTACGGGACCACTGCCGGTGAGCTGATCCGGGCCAATGACATCCCGAATCCGGATGCTTTGACAATCGGGATGAGGTTGCGCGTGCCGAACGGTGGTGCCAGCCCGCGTGATCCCATCGATGAAATGCCCTGTGAGAGGTGCCCAGTTCATCAACGACTTCGGGGCGCCGCGCCGGGCGGTCGCGACTCACGCCGGAATCGACCTCTTCGCTGCGAGGGGGACCCCGGTCAGGGCGCCAGCCTCGGGGTGGGTCGCTGCCTGGGTCGGCGACATCGGCGGCAGACAGGTACGTCTCATCGGCGACAACGGGCACTGACTACCATCCAGCCATCTCAGCGCCTTCGGCGCCGGCGGCTGGGTGGAGGGCGGCACCGTGATCGGATACGTCGGGAACAGCGGCAACGGGAAGGGCAGTCCTCCTCATGCCCACTTCGAGTTCCACCCCAACGGCGGCGCGGCGGTCAACCCCTACGCCATGCTCGTGCGCGCCTGTGGGTGAGGATTAGACGGAACGGAGACGGAAGACGGAAGACAAGCCGTCTTGGCCAACCGCCTTCTTCTCCGTCCCCCCGCAGGGGGGAAGGGTCCCGCTGCGGAGCAGCGGGTAGGGGGGCTGGCGAACTCCCAACCGGTGCATGACCCGCGGCGGTTGCACCTCTGGGAGTGAACCGTTCCCCCCTCCCCCGACGCCTCCGGCGTCGGGTATTCCCCCCGCCGGGGGAGAGATTTGAGTCTTTTCGTCCCCCCGCAGGGGGAAGGGCCCCGCTGCGAAGCAGCGGGTAGGGGGCTGGCGAACTCCCAACGGTGCTTGACCCCCGCCTGTCTTGCGTCTTCCGTCCTCTCAGTCCGTGCTCGAGACCTCTCTGGTGAGGAGGTCGAGGCCGACGGGGCCGATTTCGAGGACTCTGTGGTGGAAGTCCCTCAGGCTGAACCGCTCGCCGAGCTCGGCGCTTCTCGCTCTCGCGGAATTCGAGGATCACCCGCTCCCCCAGCTTGTAGGAAGATTGCCTGACCCGGCCAGCCGAGGTATCGTGTGACTTCGCTCACGGCGTAGTCGTTGGGCTGGAATGCCAGTTCCTCGAGCACCTTGACCCCGAGGTCGAAGGTCCACGGGCCTCCCCCGGCGAAGGGTGCCGTCTCGGGCACCTGATACCCGACGTGGCACCCGATGTCGATGACGACCCGGCAGGCACGCAGCAGATGCGAGACCACCATTCCCAGCACGTACTCCGGCCGCTCGAAGTAACCCAACTCTTCCATGAGACGCTCGGCGTACAGAGCCCAGCCCTCTCCCGAGCCCGAGTACCACATCACGCTGCGATGCAATCGGCTGAGCCGGTCCCCCATCAACATCTGGGTCCCGATCTGGAGATGGTGTCCGGGGAATCCTTCGTGATAGGCCACCGAGACCTCTTCATACAGGGGTACGTGCGGATCGTCGGGAAGGGAATACCAAACCCCGCCCGGTCGCGAGAAGTCCTCGGAGGGAGCCTGGTAGAAGGCTCCGAGACTCGTACCCGGGGGCGCCAGGTTGATGGTGATCGCCCGGATCTTGCTGGGAACATCGAAGTGGACGCCCTCGAGCGCCGTCAGCGCCGCCTCTTGCCTCTCCTGCATCACCTCGACGAATTCCTCGTGCGATGCGGCGGCATGATCCGGGCCGGAGCGAAGCATCTCCACGACCTCGGAGGGGGAGCTCCCTGGCGATATCTGATCGGCCAGGGAAAGGGCTCTCGCCGTCAACGCCGATACCTCCTCCCACCCCCACTGATAGGCCTCGGCTGGATCGATCTCGCACCCAAGGAAGCCCCGCGCCGCGATGACGTACCGCTCTTCCCCCACCCCGTCCTCGTCGCGGGACGCTCCGAGATAGGTGGTACGAAGGTATTCACCGAACTCGGCCGCGGCCGTCTTCGCCGTTGCGACGGCGGCTTCGAAGCGATCCTGTTCGGCGCAATCCTCTGGCAGGCGCCGGGCAACCGACTGGAACCCTTCTTCGCTCGCCAGCTTTTCCGTCTGATCGATCACCGACTCCACCTGACGGCGAGCCACGGTCAGCCCTCGGCTTCGCCCCTCCTCCAGACTGGCGCGCAAACCTTGGTAGAACCGGTCGAGCGATCCGATACGCCGGATGACGAGGTCCTGCTCCTCGGGAGTGTCCAGAGACATGATGTCCAAGGTCTCCCGCAACAATTGAAATGGCGAGGAAATGCTGTTGAGATCGCGCAGGTCCTCTCCCCTGTGCGTGCTCGTCGCGCTCCTCCTCGATCATCTCGATGGCCACCTCTCGGGCCAGACGATCCCATCTGTCAACAGGGGGCGGCAGTCGGTCGATGGCCTGCCGGTGCCTGGCGCGCATCTCGTCGATGGCATCCAAGCCTTCGGGGCTCAGGTCATCCCACTCCGACCGATCGTTCCGAATGCCGAGGTTGACGGCCATCATCGGGCTCATCTCGACCAAGTCATCCACGATCTGATCGGACAACGGAAACATCGCTCGTTCGGTCAGTTCTGCGCCTCCTCGTCTCGCCGGGACGGTAACCGGTAGTCTCGTTGCGATGGAGGCGGTCGAGGCCGAGAACCGCCCCGAGGTGATCCCCGTCCGACCCGACGAGGACCTCGATCGCGAGCGGCTCGCTTCATATCTGCTGCCCAGGCTGCCCGGCGCTGATGGCCCGATGGAGGTGGCCCAGTTCGCCGGGGGCAAAGCCAATCTCACCTACCTGTTGCGATTCGGCAGCACCGAGTACGTGCTCCGCAGGCCGCCTCTCGGCCCAGTGGCTCCGACATCGCACGACATGGGTCGCGAGTTCCGGGTTCTGACCTCGCTGTGGTCGGCCTTTCCCCTGGCGCCGCGCGCCTATCTCCATTGCGATGACCTCTCGGTGATCGGGACCGAGTTCTTTGTGATGGAGCGGCGCCACGGCGTGGTGGTGCGTGAGCGGGTGCCCATCGAATTCGGTGGCGGCAGCGACCGAATCGCCAACCAGAAGCTGTCCGAGGTCGTGATCGACACCCTGGTGGCGTTCCATGCGGTGGACCCTGCCGTGGCCGGCCTGGCGGACCTGGGGCACCCCGCCGGGTTCATCGAGCGACAGGTGGGAGGTTGGATCGAGCGCCTCCACCGGGCGACCCCGGACTCCAACCCGGTCGCCAACGACCTGGCGGCATGGCTCCCCGAGCACATGCCCCCCTCGCCCGCACCCACGCTCGTCCACAACGACTGGCGGCTGGACAACATGGCGGTCCACCCCGAAGATCCGGGCAGGTGTGTCGCCGTCTACGACTGGGATATGACGACGCGCGGTGACCCCCTGGCCGACCTGGGGACATTGCTGGCCGTCTGGTACCGACCCGACGAGATCCCGTCGGCGCTCAACCCGATGCCGACGACGGTGCCGGGGTTCCTCGACCGGGAGGAGGCTGCCCGCCGCTACGCCGATGGCAGCGGCCGAGATCTCTCCGACCTCCCCTGGTACCTGGTATTCGGGAGCTTCAAGATGGCCGTGATCCTCCAGCAGATTCATGTCCGCTGGTTGCGTGGTCAGACTCGCGACGCCCGGTTCGCCGATTTGGGAGAGGCCGCCGACCAACTCTTCGTGCTCGCCGCCGACCGCCGCCCCCGCTGAGACGAGCCGAGTCGACGGACCGAGATGCGCCGCCACCCAGGATGGCGCGGGGACTCCCGAGTAGCCTCGCCGGATCGTGGATCTTTACGCCCGTGTCAACATCCTCGGTGGCCGCGCCGTGAGGCTGCCTCGGGGCGACATAAACCAGGCCATCGCCCTTGATGCCGATCCGCTCGCCTGGGCGCGCCGGTGGGTGGGCCGTGGTGCACCGCGGCTGCTCATCGTTGACCTCGACGCCGCTGCCCGTCGCGATGGCGGCAACCAGGCTCTTGGTCCACCGCATGCTCTCGGAGCTGGACATTCCCGTCCAGGTCGCCGGTGGAATCCGGTCGCCCGGCGAGGTCGAGCGGATGCTCACCGCCGGCGCATGGCGTGTGGCGATGGGGACAGCCGCCATCGAGAACCAGAACATGGTCTGGGAACTTTGCCGGCTCTATCCGGATCGGATATCTGTCAGCCTCGATGTCCTCGAGGACGAGGAGCTCGCCACCCGAGGGTGGACATCGAACAGCGGCCGATTCCTTGAGGAGGTCCTCATCGAGCTGTCGTCGGCCGGGGTCGCCTCGTTCATGGTGGCGGAGGCGGGCCGGGACACACTGGCCGAACCGCCGAACTTCGACGTCATCCGCACTGCCTTGGCGACGGTTGAACAACCGGTCATCGCCGCAGGCGGGGTCCGGAACCTGGCCGATCTCACCGCCCTCACCGAACTCGAGGCCTCGGGCCGCAGGCTCGCCGGTGTTGTGGTGGGGCGTGAGGTCACCGTGGGGCGTTTCAGCATGGAGGACGCCGCCGAGATTCTCGCCCGCGCCGAAGAGCGCACCTGAAGAAGATAGAGAGCGCCGACCACACTCCGCACAAAATCAACCACAGATTGTGGGATTAACTCGTTGCGTGGCCGCGCGACATCGTGTAGCGTTCATGGGGTCTCTTGGGGGGTTGGACGACAAATCGGTCAAGACCCGGCAGCGGGCAGCCGATAGAAGAGCTTGGTAGTCCTGGGGAGTAGGGAATGGTTGTCAAAATTCGGACCAAGCAGCGGGACGGAGAACACGAGTACGTGGGGCACGTCCTGACCCGTGGACCGAGCAGAATCGTCATGATCCTCACCGAGCCGTACCACACGGCCGGCGACTCGGTCACATTCCATAGCGCAGATGTCCTCTCCGAGGAACTGCTCGAGGGGCGCGTCGCAAGCTGACACCCGGTTCCGTCGGTTGACGGAACCAGATGAGATGGCGGCGTGGCAATAGCCTGCCGCCATGCCCGAGGCGACGATCGACACGCTGCTCGTTGTGTTCGTCGCCGCAGCCCTCACCCCGATCCTGGCGAGATGGCTCAAAGGGGTCCCAGTACCCGCCGTTGTGTTGGAGATCGGCGCCGGGATCCTCATCGGTCCCGCGGTGCTCGGGCTGGCCAGTCAGGATGCAGTCACCGAGGACCTCGCCAACTTCGGGCTGTCCATGCTCATCTTCCTCGCCGGTTTCGAGGTCGACCCGGCTCGAATCCGCGGCCGTCCCCTCCGGCTGGCATCAGGGGGCTGGTTCATCTCGCTTGTTGCCGGCTTAGGTGCCGGGGCGCTGCTTGCCAGGTCGGGGAACGTGTCCGCCCTCGTCGTTGGGCTGGCGTTGACCACCACCGCACTCGGCACGTTGCTTCCCATCCTGCGGGACGCCGGCGTCCTCGAGGAGAAATTCGGCACCCATGCCCTGGCTATAGGTACCGTCGGCGAGTTCGCTCCGATCGTCGCCATCGCCCTGTTGCTCACCGGCGACAACCCGGTCAACACCACGCTGCTGCTTCTGGCGTTCGTGGCGGTGACAGTTCTCGTCGGCTTCCTCGCCTCCCGCCCCCAATCACCTGCAGCGATGCGATTCCTCGGCGACAGTCTTCATACCACCGGCCAGCTACCGGTACGACTGGCGGTGCTCATCCTGGTGGCGCTGATCTGGCTGACCGTCGAGTTCGGGCTCGACGTGCTGCTCGGCGCCTTCGCCGCCGGCATGGTCATCCGGCTCGCCTCCACCGGTGACCAGGCGAAAGAACTCGGCAGCAGGCTGGAGTCGATCGGATTCGGGTTCTTCATCCCGATCTTCTTCGTCATGACCGGCGTGACCTTCGACCTCGCCGGCCTCTTCGCCGACGCCGAGAACCTGCTTCTGCTCCCCCTGTTCCTCTCTCTCTTCTTCGTGGTGAGGGGCCTGCCGATCCTGCTCTATCGCTCGGACGTCGAACGCAACGACCTCGTGCCGCTCGCCCTAATTTCCGCCACAGCACTCCCACTGGTCGTGGTGATCACCGAGATCGGGGTGTCCACCGGCCGCATGGGTTCCGGGTTGGCCACAGCCCTCGTCGGCGCCGGGATGGTCTCGGTGATCCTCTTTCCGGCGGTGGCGCTCCGGCTCAGGGCCAGATCCACCCAGACTCCTCCCGCTGATACCGTGACGCCACCGTGAACCTGCTCGACCGTCTGCGCGCACCGGTTAGCCCCGGAGACCTCTCCACGAAGCGATGGGACGCCATCGTGGTCGGCGGGGGCCACAACGGTCTCGCAGCCGCCGCGTACCTCGCAAAAGCAGGCAAGCAGGTCATTGTGGTGGAGAGGCGAGACCGACTTGGCGGCGCCGCCACGGTCGAAGAGATGTGGCCGGGCTATCACGTCTCGCCTTGCGCCTACCTCGCCGGGCTGCTCCACACGAGGGTGATCGACGACCTCGACCTGCGCCGCCATGGATTCGCGGTGACGACCATCGATCCCGATCTCTTCGTCCCGTTCGCAGACGGCACCTCATTGACCTGCTGGTCCGACCCCGACCGCACCGTCGCTGAGATCGCACGGCTATCTCCCCCCGACGTCGATGGCTACCTCGCCCGCCAGCAACTCTGGGACCGGATAAGGGATGCGCTACGACCCGATGATGACGGCGACGTCTGGCTCGGCGAGCCGCCCTCGCGGTCGGAGATCGAAGAGCGGTTGGGCGATGACCCTGAGCTCATCCACGTCCTCTTCGAGCAATCCCAGATCGACCATCTGACGAGCTACTTCAAAGACGACAGGCTGGTGACCGCCTACGCCGGTCAAGGGGTGATCGGGACCAACGCCTCGCCATTCGACCCTGGGACCGCCTCGATCGAGTTCCACCATTCCTCCGGCCGTCTCGAAGGGCAGGCGGGGACGTGGGGGTTTGTCGCCGGTGGGATGGGGTCGGTGTCGGCGGCGTTGGCCGATGCCGCCCGCGAGGCTGGTGCGACGCTGGCTACCGGTGTCGAGGTGGGCAGCATCCTTCCTGGCGAGGGTGTGGAACTGGCCGACGGCGGCGTCCTCCATGCGCCGGTCGTGCTTTGCAACGCCGACCCTGAACGGGCGGCCGCGTTGCTCGGAGCGGCGGCGCCAGCGTCCTTTCTGAGACGGGTCGAGGAGGTGCCCCGTACTTCCCCGGTCGTGAAGGTCACATTCGCCTTGCGAGCCCTGCCCGACTTCGGCGCCGAACACGCCACCTCGGCCCAGGTGGAGATCACCACTGGCCCGAAGGCAATGCACGACTCCTTTCTCGCCGCCGGTCGCGGCGAGTTGGCCGAGGACCTGTGGTGCGAGCTCTACTTCCAAACGGTGTACGACCCTTCGATCGCACCTCCCGATAAGCACGTGCTCTCGGCTTTCTGCCAGTACGTCCCTCACACGTTCGCCGAGGGCAATTGGGACGAGAGGCGTGACGAGGTGGGCGACCTGGTGACGCGCTCGATCGAACGGTTTGCCCCAGGGTTCTCCGACCTGGTCGAGCAGCGACACATAGATGGGCCACCCGACGTCGAGGAGCGCATTGGTCTGGCCGGGGGCCACATCTTCCAGGGCGAGTGCCTCCCCGCCTTCATGTGGGACCGCCGCCTCCCCTACCGCACCGGTGCCGACGGCGTCTACCTATGCGGCGCCGCCACCCACCCCGGCGGCAGCGTCATCGCCGTCAACGGCCGCAACGCCGCAATGGCCGTATTGGCGGACCAATTAGTCGGAAGACGGAAGTCGGAAGTCGGAAGGAAGAACCACTTCCCAAACTGATGAAGTGCGGAGGCCGTCGAACTGCCCTTGTCTTGCGGTCGCGTCAGCCCGCGAGAAGAGGAAGCCTCTGGGCATGTCGGTCATCTCCCAGAACCGGAGACAAGACCAGAGATCCGCCTACCCCATCCCATCCCGCGTCCCCCATTCTTCACTTCCGTCTTCCGTCTTCCGTCTTCCGCCTATCCCGAGACCTCCACACGACGCT
Source organism: uncultured Actinomycetes bacterium (assembly GCA_963758695.1). Taxonomy (GTDB): domain Bacteria; phylum Actinomycetota; class Acidimicrobiia; order Spongiisociales; family DATADW01; genus DATADW01. The sequence continues at coordinate 93,562 of CAVWWM010000029.1, read as the reverse complement.
CACAGCTCCTTCACGATCGTCCCCGACGATTGTCACAGCGTCATGAAAGGAGTGACCATGAACCGTCGAGTCTGGTTGAGCGTGTTGCTCACCGTGCTCGTTATCGGTGTCGTCGCCGCAATCGGCTACGGCGTGTACCAGATCGGCTTCGATCAGGGGGTTGCGGCAACAGCCGGCGAAACGACCACGGTGGTCCAGGTCGGTCACCGCGGCTACGGGTGGGGATTCTTCCCCTTGGTTCATCTTCCCGCTGTTCTTCTTCTTCCTGTTCTTCATCGGGAAGGCGTTCTGGTGGGGGCCCTGGCGGGGTGGATGGCGCGGGCCGAACGGAGGCGGGCCGTACGGCGGCGCCGAGGGCGAGGTCCCGCCCCACGTCGAGAAGCGTCTCCAGACGTGGCACGAACAAGCGCACGCAGACAAGAAAGAGTGATCCATGGCGCGGCCGGGGTCGTCCCGGCCGCGCCTTCGCTCGCGACATCGGGAGAATGGCGACATGACCACCGTTCTGGTCGTAGATGACGAGCTCAAGATCACCCGGCTGGTGCGCGACTACCTCGAGCAGGCCGGCATCGCCGTGCTCACCGCATCGGACGGCCCGGGGGCGCTGGCGGCGGTCCGGGCGGCCAAACCCGACCTCGTCATCCTCGACCTGGGGCTCCCCGGGATGAGCGGGCTCGATGTGACAACCCACCTTCGCCGCTCGAGCTCAATCCCGATCATCGTGCTCACCGCCAGAAGCGAAGAGACCGACCGAGTGGTGGGGCTCGAGCTGGGCGCCGACGACTACGTCGTCAAGCCGTTCAGCCCCAAGGAGCTGGTGGCGAGGGTGCGCGCCGTTCTCCGCAGGGTCGGTGCAGCACACCCCGGGGCAGAGGTGATCAGGGCAGGAGACGTCACGATCGACCTTCCCCGGATGCGGGTCACGGTCGGCGAGCGGACGGTTGACCTGACCGCCACCGAGTTCGACCTCTTGACCACGATGGTGCGCCGGCCGGGGCAGGTCTTCACCCGCGCACAGTTGCTCGACGCGGTCCATGGTGTTGCCTTCGATTCGTACGAGCGGGCGATCGACGCCCATATCAAGAACATCCGGCGGAAGTTGGAGCCCGACCCGCGCCAGCCCCTTTACATCCAGACCGTCTACGGCGTGGGCTACCGGTTCACCGATGCCTGACCGTCACCACAGGGCGCCCCCGTGGTGGCCCGAGGGTGAAGGTTGGCCACCGCAGCGCGGCATGGGCCCCAACGCTTGGAAGGCATGGCGGCGAAGGACCATCCGGATCGCCCTCATCGCCTTTGGGGCCCTCGTCCTCGCCTGGGCGGTAGCGGGGTACTTCTACTTTGGCGGAGAGGGCCGCCAGGGACGTTTCTTCTTCCCCTGGTTCGTCATCCCGATCACGCTCTTGATCCTGTTCGTGGCAGGACGCGGGTTCCGCCGTACCTGGGCGCCCCTGGGAAGCCTCATGGATGCCACAGGACGATTGGCCGAAGGCGAGTATGGGGCGCGGGTGGAGCCGGCCGGACCGCCACAGTTGCGCGAGGTGATGGGTGCCTTCAACCGGATGGCGGGCCGGATCGAAGCTGCGGACGAACAGCGCCGGAGGCTCCTCGCTGACCTCAGCCACGAGTTGCGGACTCCACTCACCGTCATCCAGGGAAGCGTCGAGGCGATGCTCGACGGGGTCCACGCCGCTGACGAGGAGCACCTCTCCCGGCTGCTCGAGGAGACCCGTGTCCTGAGCAGGCTGCTCGACGATCTGCGGACGGTCACGCTGGCCGAGGCGGGTCGATTGTCTCTCCAACTCGAATGGACCGATCTCGGCGCGCTGGTCGACGACGCCGTGTCCTCGCTCCTCTCCCAGGCCGATGACGCCGGTGTGTCGGTGAAGGTCGACGTGGCGCCAGACCTCCCCGAGTTGGAGGTCGACCCGGTGCGCGTCAGGGAGGTGGTGACCAACCTGGTGATCAACGCCCTACGCCACACGCCACCCACCGGGCACATCCAGGTGGACGTGGTGGCCGGCTCAGCCGAGGTTCGGGTATCGGTGGGCGACGATGGCGCCGGGATACCACCAGATGTCCTGCCACATGTGTTCGACCGCTTCGTCAAGTCCGCCGACTCGACCGGGACGGGGCTCGGGTTGACCATCGCCCGCGACCTGGTGGAAGCGCATGGCGGCTCGATCGCCGCCTTGTCTCCGGCGGAAGGCGGCACGACGGTGAGCTTCTCGCTGCCGGTGCGTTGCGCGCTGAGTCAAGAGACCGGCTCCCAGAGCCGATATCAAGGGGGGACCCAGGGGCAAAGACCGGTTCCTGGCTATCGTGGCCGCACCGGTCGATCGACGAAAGGGCGGTTGGTGGAGTCCAGAACAGCGGTCGTGCTCGACGGTTCGAGCCTCACCGTCGAGGAGATCGTCTGCAATCGGGCGCGGTGAACGGGCAGTCACGCTCGATCCGGCCGCCGTCGAACGGTGCATCGCCAGTCGCAGCTTCCTCGAGGAGGAGGTCGCCGCCGGGAAAGTGATCTACGGCGTCAACACCTCGTTTGGCCCGATGTGCAACAAGATCATCAGCGATGAGGAGATCGAGGCGCTCCAGGTCAACCTCATCCGGAGCCATGCCGCCGGGCTGGGCGACCCGCTCGATCCGGCGATCGCAACAGCCGTCACCGCCGTCCGGCTCAACACCCTGGTCAAGGGGTACAGCGGCGTCCGCCTCGAGTTGCTCGACTTCCTCGCAGAGATGATCAACCGGGGCATCGCCCCCTACATCCCGGAGAACGGCAGCGTCGGCGCCAGCGGCGACCTGACCCACCTTGCCCACCTGGCTCTCGGCGTGATCGGAGAGGGCCAACTCTTCTACAAGGGACGGCTCGGCCGGGCCCAGGAGGTGCTCGCCGAGGAGGGCCTCACCCCGGTGCGCCTCGCCTTCAAGGAAGGCCTGGCGATGATGAACGGGACCGCCGCCGCCACCGCCATCGCCGTTTTCGCAATCCACGACGCCCGCCGCCTGCTCAACCTGGCATGTGTCACCGGAGCCTTTGGGATAGAGGTGTTCGCCGGTCTCGACGACGCCTTCGACGAGGACCTGCACCGGGTCAAGCCGCACCGCGGGCAGCAGCAGATAGCCGACACCATCCGCCTGCTGTGCCGCGATTCGAGCAACGTGACCAGCCGCGAGGGGATCCACTCGCTGATCCGCCAGGAGGAGACCACGGGCCCTGTCTTCGAGACGAGCCTCACCGTCCAGGACGTCTACTCGATCAGGTGCACGCCCCAGATCCTGGCGCCGGTCGTCGAGGCCATCGACGAGGCGAAGCGGGTGCTCGAGGTTGAGGCGAACTCGACCAACGACAACCCCTTGGTTTTCCCCGAGCAGCGCAAGGTGGTGCATGGCGGGAACTTCCACGGCCAGAGCGTCGGGTTCGTATCCGACATGCTTGCGATGGCCATCTCGACGCTGTGCAACCTCTCGGAGCGGCGCATCGCCAAGTACCTCGATGTGAAGCTCAACCAGGGTCTGCCGGAATTTCTCATCGCGGGCACGGTCGGGCTCACCATGGGATTCATGGGCTCGCAGTACCTGGCGACGTCCACCACCGCCGAGAACCGCCAACTGGCCAACCCGGTGAGCACGCAGACCATCTCGACCAATGCCGCCAACCAGGACGTGGTCCCCATGTCCCCGGTAGCGGCGCGCAAGGCGCTGCGCTCCGTGGAGAACGCAAAGCACATCCTCACCCTCGAAGTCCTCGTCGCCATGCAAGCGCTCAGCTTCAGGGGCGCTAGCGGCCTCGGCACCGGCACCGCCCGCGTGCCACGCCGTGCTCGGCGAGCATTTCGAGCAGTACGACAACAACCGCGTCCTCCACGACGACCTCGTCCGCTTCCGCAGCCTGTTGTTCTCCTCCAACCTCCTCGACGACCTCAGCGGCTATCTGAACTAGAGACGGCAGACGGCGGACGGCAGACGGCCTTCCCGCGGCGTCGCACCTCTGGGAGTGAACCTTTCCCCCTCCCCCGACGCCTCCGGCGTCGGGTACTCCCCCCGTCGGGGGGAGAGAGTCGTTGGGAGAGGCCGCCGCGCCCATTCGTCCTCCGTCCCCCCGAAGGGGGGAAGGGCCCCGCTGCGGAGCAGCGGGTAGGGGGGGTACCGAACCTCCCAACGGTGATCTTTCCGCGGCATCACACGTCTGGGAGTGAGCCGTTCCCCCCTCCCCCGACGCCTCCGGCGTCGGGTACTCCCCCCGTCGGGGGAGAGAGGTCATGCGTCCACTCCCTCCCTCCACTCGCCCGCTCTGGGTTTTCAGCGCCCCCTCCCTGAAGGGAGGGGGTTGGGGGAGGGGTGATTGGCAAGAGAACCGTTACCCCTCCGCTGCTCCGCTCGCCCTCCTCCCTGCTTCCGTCTTCCGTCTTCCGCCTTCCGTCTGGCGGTTCTGGGTATCTTCCTGACCCATAACCCTTAGGGTGAGCTGATGGAAACCTGGGACGCGATCACCTCGCGACGCAACGTTCGTCAGTTCTCACAACAGCCGATCTCGGCCGACGATCTCGATCGGATACTCGAGGCGGCGCGGCGCACGCCTTCGGCGGGGAACAGGCAGCCATGGGACTTCGTCGTGGTCACCGACCCCGACGTGCTGGCCGAGCTCCCGCGGCTCTGGCGAGGCGCAGGGCACATGTCACGCGGTCAGGCGGCGATCATGCTGGTGGCCCCGGAGGTCGAAGGCACCCGCCCCCGCGATCTGATCCAGTACGACCTCGGCCAGGTCACGATGTCGATCATGCTGGCGGCTGCCGACCTCGGGATCGGGACAGGACACTCCTCGGTCGAGGACCAGGACCTGGCAAGGCAGTTGCTCGGCGTCCCTGAGGACCGCTTCGTGGCCTGGATGATGGCTCTGGGCTACCCCGAAGACCGTCCGCTTACCCCGATCGTCAAGCCCGACAGGCGACCCCTCGACGAAGTCGTCCACCGCGAGCGTTGGTGAGCAGATAGCTCTTCTCGGACACCGGGCGTAGCATTCCGGTAATGGACGAGTTACGGATCCACCTGCTGGGTGGATTCCTCCTCGAGTGGGGCGATCATCCGGTGCCGCCCATCCCCTCGCGGATGGGCAGGTCCCTGCTCGCCTACCTGGTGGTCAACCGGAACCGGCCCCAGAGGCGCGAGTACCTCGGTGGGATGTTCTGGCCCGACCTGCCCGAAGGGCGTGCCCGGCGACGGCTCAGCCACACCCTGTGGCAGGTGCAGGACGCCCTTTCCGAGGTCTGCGATCCGCAGCGCTTCTTGACGGTGACACCCGACGAGCTCGCCTTCATGCCCGCCTCCCCCTACTGGCTCGATGCAGAAGAGTTCGAGCGCACCTTCGAGGAAGTTGGCAGACCCGACCCGAAGCAGGCCCCGGCTGCCGACCTGGAGCGGCTCCGCCGCTGCGTCGAGTTGTACCGCGGCGATCTCTTGCCCGGCTTCTACGAGGAATGGGTCGTTCTCGAACAGGAGCGCTACCAGCAGCTCTTCCTCAGCGCCCTCGAGCAGACTCGTGTCTCTGGAGAAGGCCCACGGCAACCACGAAGAGGCCCTCACCTACGCCCGCCGGCTGACCCACCACGATCCGCTGCGGGAGGCATCGCACCAGGAGGTGATGAGGCTCTGCTTCCTGCTGGGCAGGGTGAACGAGGCGATGGCCCAATACCAGCGATGTGCCTCGGTGCTCGCCGAGGAACTTGGGACCGAGCCCTCCCCCGACACCACGGCGCTTCACGACAAGATCGCCCGCTACCGCCAGATCGGGCTCCGCCCGCTCGAGTCCGAGCCACCTCCTCCCCTTTTCCAGCCGGGTGGCGAAGCCCCGTTCGTGGGGAGGGCCGAGGAACGGGGCATCCTGGTCGACGCCCTGGAGGGCGCGCTTGCGTCGCGCGGCGGGGTTGTGGTTGTCGAGGGAGAGGCCGGGATCGGCAAGACCCGCCTGGTCCGCGAGATCACCGAAGACGCCCGCTGGCGGGGCTTCGATGTGCTGTGGGGTGCCTGCAGCCAACTCGGCGCCCTCCGGCCGTACGAGTCGCTGACAGCAGCCCTCGCCGGGGGGCTGACCGTCCTCCGCACCGAGCAGCTCTCGCAACAGGTCGATGGCATCTGGCTGCGTGAAGCAGCTCAACTCATCCCGTCACTCCAACAGTGGGCTTCGACGCTGCCGCCGTCGAGCTCGCTTTGGGGGAAGGAAGCCCAGGAGCGCAAGCAGGAGGCCCTGGTCCAGCTCGTGCTGGCCATCGGTCGCCTCGCCCCTCACATCGTCGTCATCGACGACCTGCAGTGGGCCGACAAGGACACCTTGCGGGCCTTGACCCTGTTGGCCGACCGGGTCTCGACGAGCCAAGTGCTGCTGTGCGTCACCTACCGGCATGACGAGGCCCGGCAACGCGCCGACGTGTGGGACGCCATCCGTGAACTCGACCGCAAGGCGGGCCGGGGGCGGGTATTGCTCGGTCCTCTGTCGGTTTTCGACACCGCCGAGTTGGTCGGGCGGGGATTCGGGGCGACGCGGGTCCCGAACCGTTTCGTCACCCGTCTCCACCGGGAGACAAGCGGAACGCCCCTCTTCGTCTTGGAGACCCTCCGAGCCCTGTACGCGGAAGGACACTCGCTGGCCGAGTTGGAGACATCACAGCTTCCGCTTCCCGCCAGCATCTACCACCTGGTGGCCGACAGAGTGGCTGCGCTCGGAGGCGATGTCCGGTTGGTGCTGGAGACCGTCGCCGTCCATTCGACCGAGGTGGACCTCCAGGCGCTGCTGGCGGTGGCCGAGGGCTCTCGCTCCACCCTCCTGGCGGCTGTCGACGAAGCAGAACGTACCGGTCTGCTGGTCGGTGGCCGGGACGGATATGAGTTCCACCACGACGCCGTCCGGCGGGTCGTATACGGAGAGATACCGGCGGAGCGGCGTCGATCCCTCCACGTCAGAGTGGCCGAGGCGCTCGAGCAGTTGCACCCAGACCGGTGTGAGGAGTTGGCACACCACTACTCAGAGGGTGGCGTGGCCGACAAGGCGGCTGCGGCGACGTGGGAAGCGGCGCGGCGCGCCGAGAGGTTGTTCGGTTACGAGACGGCAGCCCGCCATTACGGCGCCGCCGTCGGTTTGGCCGAGAGCGCCGGTCTTCCAGACGACAAGCGGTTCGAGCTGTTCGGCGCCTATGAGGCCACCCTCGGCGTGCTGGGCCGGCGTCACGAGCAGGACGCGGTCCTCGCCGACATGGCGGTGCTGGCCGGCGACCAGCCCGACCGCTTGGGCGAGGTGGAGCGGCGCCGAGCCTGGCTGCTGGCCAACACCGACCGCTTCACCGAAGCAGAGCAGGCGGCCCGACGCTCGTTGGAGCTTGCCGGACCCGGCACCGAGGCCGAGGGTGGCGCCCTCGCCGCCCTGGGGCGGCGCTGAGCTGGTCGGGGAAGGTCCGCCAGGCCATCCCCCACCTCCGAGCCGCCCTAGAGGTCTACAAGGGCAACGCGAGCAAGGAGCCCGAAGCCCGCCTGGCCCTGGGGACGGCCCTCAGCTACGGGGAGTACGACGAGGCGGTCGATCAACTGGAGGCCGCCCTCGACCTGTGCGTCGAAGCCAACGATCAGCGTGGGCAGGCGGAGACGCTCGGAGTCCTTGCCTCCATCCACATGGAACGGGGCGACGCCTCGGCGGCGGAACGGTCCTATCGCCAGGCACTCTCCCTCTGTCAGGAGATGGGTTATCGCTACGGCGAGGGAGTCAACCTGGTCAACCTCGCCAACCACCACTACGTCTCTGGGCGCACCGGTGAGGCGGTCGGCTGCTACGAGCAGGCGCTCGATGTCTTCCGCGCCATCGGCAATGCGCGTGGGCGAGGCGATGGTCCGGGCAAACGCAGCCTCCGTGTACCACCAGTTGCTCGGAGACGATGACCGGGCCGCCGACTGGGCAGGCGCTGCCCTTGTGTTCTTCGAGGGGATCGGTGACGAGCGGGGCCAGGCTCAGTGTCTCGAGGTCATGGGTGGGATCGCTCGCCGCCGGGGCAAGCTCGCCGGGCACGGAGGCTGCTCGAGTCGGGGATGCAGAAGGCGGAGGCGAGCGGACGTCGCTGGCTCGAGGTCCAGCTACTGCGGGCTCTTGCGTTGCTCGACCTCGATTTTGGTGATGCGAGTTCGGCTCTGGAGAGAATCGAGGAGGCCGAGAGCACCTGCCGTCAGTTGGGTCTTCGGGATGTCGAAGTGGGTTTGATGGCCGTACGTGGAAAGGCCCTCGCCGCCAAGGGAGATTTGGATTCTGCATTGGAAGCGACATCGGCGGTGATGCAAGGACTCAGCCCCAGTGTCGAGCAGGGGTATCTCGTCCCTTACGCCCATGCGTCGGTGATGGCGATGGCCCGGCCCGACGAAAGTCGGCGCGGACGATCGATGGGGCCCACCGCGGCCTGATGGAGGTACTCTAGGGCCTCGACTCGGCTCAACTGGGAAGAGCACTCGTCGAAGTACCCGAGCACCGGGCCATCGTCGACGCCTGGGAAGAGACCGCACCCCGGCGGATGGCATTCGCCATGCCGCGACACGATGTACCCGTCGGCAGGACGCTGACCGAGGCCGATCTTGTCGAGATCACATGGACATTGGAAACCGCCCCAGAAGAGGCGGTGGGCGGCGACGGTTCCACGGCGCCGCACCCGGCTCCTCCGGCTGCTGGGTCAGGCCGAGGAGCAGGGCGGATTACCCACGATCGACCACCTCGCCGCCGCCCTCGCGGTCAGTCCGGCGACAGTCAAGCGAGATCTTCAGATGTTGCGCGCCGAGGGCTTCCCGGTGCGCACTAGGGGCACTCGTACGGGCTGAGCCGAAGGTCGGCCCATGTCGCCTCAGAGGAAAGACACCTGAGAGACACCCTTGGGCGACCATATTGGATATAGGAGGTATGGATGACCCGCCGTCGGATAGCAATTTTCGTCACGACTCTCTTCGCCATGTTGGCGTCGGCTGCCCCGGCCCTGGCCGGGCTGGACAACATGCGCCCCTGAGGGGGAGATAGATCGGCAGCAAATCACCGGGGCACGGCTGAGGATTCACTCGAGGGGGCCTTGGCGGGAGCGTTCTCGAGGGGGTGCCGTGCGCCGGCGATATCGACAAAGGAATCCCTAGGGAAGGGAAGCCCGATGGGCGGCGGTAGTGCCAAGGGGGTCAAGCACCACCGCCGCCGCCTCGGGACCGGAGCCCGGGTAGCTGTCGCGTACGACCAGGCTGCCGCACAACTGTAATCGTTGCGCGCTGCACATGTCGTCCCGAGCTGGCGACTGGTTTTTCGCGCTTGAGGGGCGTTCAGCCGACCAAAGGCCGGCTCACTCCGACACCGCCAAGGGTGTCAGATCCGAACCGCTCTATCTCGGCGTCGATATCGAGGCGCCGGGCAACCGGGTTCGTGATCGGGTTCGAGCAGGTCGGCAGGCACCAGCCAACTGACCTCGAACTCGATCCCATCGACGTCACGCCCATACAGCGCCTTGGTGCTTCCGTGGTCGGTGGCTCCAACCAATGCGCCGGCGTTGCTCAGCTTCTCGGCCAGGTTGGCGAGGTCGCCGAGCGTGTCCACCTCCCAGGCGAGGTGGTAGAGGCCACCGCGCTCCGACCCGCAGGCGAATCGCCCGCCGCCGCTCCGATGGTGAACAACCCGAGGTCGTGATCGTTGGTCGATCCCTCGGCCTGGAGGAACACACCGCCTGGGAAATCGAATGGCAGACGGCGGAACCCGAGGACCTCGGTGTAGAAGTCGGCGCTGCGATCGGCGTCGCGGACGTAGAGCACGGCATGGTTGAGTCGGTTGATGGGCATTCGGCTCCAATCTCGATTGACCAGCACAACGTCAGGAACGCTGCCGGGCTTCCCGGTGGCGTCGACTACCTTGACCGACTCGTCGCCACCGGCCCCAGGGGAGGATTCATGGACTGGAAGCTCGAACTGGTAACCGTGCCGGTCGCGGACGTCGATCGTGCCATCGGGTTCTACACCGACCAGGCGGGTTTCAACCTGGACTACGACCACAAGGTCGACGAGAGGATCCGATTCGTCCAACTCACGCCGCCAGGATCGGCATGCTCGATCGCCCTCGGGACGGGACTCTCCGAGGCTCCCCCCGGGTCGGTCCCCGGGTTGCAACTGGTGGTGGATGACGTGGATGCGGCCCGGGAACAACTTGCCGGGAAGGGTGTCGAGGTGAGCGAGATCTCGGATTTCCCTTGGGGCCGCTTTGTGTACTTCGTCGATCCTGACGGCAACCGTTGGGCGGTTCAACAGATCCCCGAGAGGTGAGCCGGCTCAATCGAGGTGGAACACCTCGGTGAGTTCCTCCATCAAAGTGTCGGCAGGGACATCGTCGAAGTACTCGGCCATCGCTTCCTGCCAGCGGGTGTTGACCTCCTCAGAGGCCATCCCGGCGAGGGCCTGCTCCAACGACGCCGGTGTCTCGAAGTAACCGAAGAGGGTGCCGTCGTCGCGGAGGAACAGGCTGTAGTTGTGCCATCCGTGCCGGCTCAAGGCATCAAGCATCTCCGGCCAGACCTCTTGGTGCGCGGCGCGGTATTCCTCGATTCGTTCCTCCCGGACCCGGAGCACAAAGCCGACACGCTGCATTCGGTCCTCCTTCACAAGAGCTCGACCGACGCCCGGAATGGATCGAGCCGGCTATCTCCCGGGTCGAGCTCGGTGACGAGGAGATCCACCTCTTCGAGTTCGAACATGCGCGCCGGCGCCCTGCCGCCGAGCTTGCTCCGGTCGACGGCGAGGATCAGCCTCGAGCTGGTCTCGCTGAAGGCTCGTTTCACCTCTGACTCGGCCAGGCTCGCCTCCGAAGAGCCGACGTCGTGCGCCAGGGCGGCCCCCGAGCAGATCAAGACGTCGTAGAGGAACGAGCGCGCCACCCGGACCGCCATCGCACCAACCAGGCTTCCGGTGCGGGGCTCCTCGGTCCCGCCGGTGATCGTCGCCGCGATCCCGGGTTTCCCCGTCAGCGCCTGGAAAGTGTCGACGCCGTTGGTCACCACCGTCAGGTCCCGACCCCCCTCGAGGCTTCTGGCGAGGCGATGGACGGTGCTCGATGCGTCGAGCGCCACGGTTCCGGTGGTGGGTATGAGCGGGAGCAGCTTTTCGGCGATACGCCCCTTCGACTTGGCGTTGTGCCTGTGCCGTTGGACAAACGGCTCGGGTCCGAGCGCCACCGCACCACCCCGGACGCGGCGTGCCGCACCCAGCGCCTCCAACTCCGCCAGGTCGCGCCGGATGGTCATCTCACTCACGCCGAACTCGATCGCCAGATCGTCGATGCGGACCCCGCCCCTTTCGACGATGAGACGCCGCACATCGATGAGCCTCTCTTCCGGGCTGATCGACTGGTGGTCGTCTGACATTGTCAACTCGCCGCGGCAAGCCAGCGATCGGCTCCATCGCGGCCGTCAAAGTGCCCGAGGGCGATCCCCTGGACCACCGCATTTCCCAAGGCCGTCGCCTCGGGATCGCCCACGAGGACGGGCAGACCGGTCGATTCGGCAAGCAGATCTGCAAGGAGACCGGTCCGCGCCCCACCCCCAACCAGGGCGAGCCGGGACATTTCGGTCCCGGTGAGAGCCTCCAGTTCACCGACGACCCGCGCCACGCCGTCGGCGATCGACTCGAGGATCGACCGGACGACGACGCCTCGGGGTGCTCCTGCCGGGAGCCCGGCTGCGGCGCGAATCTCGGCTTCCATGTCGACCGGCGCCACCAGCCGCTTGTCGGCGGCGTCGAACCGGGGCACGGGTGAGGTGACCGCGGCGGCTTCGTCGATGAGGACGTCGACCGGCGGGTTGCCCCACGCCTGCCGGCACGCCTCGACCATCAAGAAGCCGACCACGTTCTTGAGGAAGCGGAACCCGCCGAGAGCGCCCGACTCGTTGGAAAAGTTGGCCGCCATGGCGGCGGGAGAGGTGTCGGGGTCGGGGCGCTCGATCCCGACTATCACCCAACTGCCCGTAGACACGAACACCGTTCCCGGATCCCTTCCTCCCGGGACCCCGATGAAGGCCGAAGCCGTGTCGTGCGAACCGACCAGGTGCACCGGGATCCCACGCCACTTGCCTACTGCCTGACCGGCAGCCGGCCACACTCGGCAGCAACTGCGGCGACATCCCGATCGCCTCGATCAATTCAACGGACCAGTCACCGCTCCTGGCGTCGAGCAAGCCCGTCGTCGAAGCGTTCGACCGCTCGGCGCCTTCGAAGCCGGTCAGCGCCGAGACGAGGAGGTCGGGGAGCAGCAGGATGCGTGCCGCCCGCTCCATCTCGTTCCGGTCGTGGGCGGCGAGTTGGAAGATGGTGTTGATCCCCATCAACTGGATACCCGTGATCTGGTAGAGGTGTTCGAGCCCGATCGACTCGGCCGTGGCCATCCACCCGTCGGTTCGAGAGTCCCGATAGGAGTAGGGGTCGGCGATCACCCGACCGTCGTCGTCGACCAACCCGTAGTCCACACCCCAGCCGTCGACACCGATCGACTCGACGGAACCCGATTCGATCCCGATCTCGAGCCCGGTCTCCACCTCGGCCACGATCCTCTCCCAGTCCCAGCGGAGGGCTCCGCTCGGGTCGGCGACCGGCCCGTGCGGCCAGCGGTGGATCACCTCGACCGCCGGGGCGGCGCCAAGGTCGATGGCCGCTACCCGGACCGAGCCGGCACCGAGGTCCACCGCCAGCACCCGGACGGGGCGCGTCACAGCCCGGTGGCCACCGACGTCAGCCCCCGCTTCTCGATCATCTCCTGGCGGTAGCCGAGAGCGCGGTAGGCCGCCAGCGGTGCGATGGCGCCACCCTGCCTCCTGCGGGCCTCGGCGACGAGAGGGCGAACATCGGTTCGAAAGGCGGATTGGAGGATCTCCTGCCCGGCGGCGGCGTCGTTGTCGTCCTGGGCGGCGGTCAATGCGGCGCGGTCAACCAGCATCGCCTGGGCATAGGCGATGGCGACCGCTTCCGTCGACTGTATGAGGTCCTCCAGCGGGTCCTTGATGTTGTGGCTCTGGTCGATCATGTACGCCAGGTCGGGCAAGCGACCGTCGCCGGCGCGGATCAGCTCGCAGAAGATGAGGAACAGCTGGTACGGCCTGATGGACCCGGTGGTGAGGTCGTCGTCGCCGTACTTGGAGTCATTGAAGTGGAACCCTCCCAGCCGGCCGACCATCGCCAACCTGCTGACGATCTGCTCGATGTTGGCGTTGGGAAGGTGGTGACCGAGATCCACCAGGCACGATGCCCTGTCACCGGCCGCCTGCGCCAGCAGGAGCGACGAACCCCAGTCGTGGTTGACCGTCGCATAGAAGGCCGGCTCGTACGGCTTGTGCTCGGTGAACATGCGCCATTCGTCGGGGAGATGGGCGTGGATCTGCTGCAGGCCGTCGGCGACGCGCTCGAACTGGGTCCGGTGGTCCGCCTGGCCGGGGTGGTTGATCCCGTCCGCCAGCCAGACGGTGAGCGCCCGCGACCCGAGCCTCACGCCGAGGTCGATCACATGGAGGTTGTGCTCCACCGCCGCTTCCCGCACCGCGGGGTCGGCGTTGGCCAGGCTGCCGAACTTGTAGGTGACCGCGCCGTGGCGGGTGGTGGCCGGGTTGTCCTGGAAGGTGTTCGAGTTCATCGCATCGAACTCGATCGAGCGCTCCGAGGCGTACTGGCGGAGAGCCTCGGGGTCGTCGGGGTCGTCCCAGGGGACGTGGAGCGAGATCGACCCGTTGCTGGCGGTGAGCGCGTTGAGCGTCGCCACGTCGTCGATCTTCTCCTCGGTGGTGCTCGGCTCTCCGCCCAGCGGGAATCGCCCGAACCGGGTACCCCCGGTCCCCACCGCCCACGACGGGGCCGCCACCGAGAAGTCGGCCAGGGCATCGATCACCGCTCGGCATCACGCTCGTCGTTCGCCCCAAGGTCGCTCCCAACGACTCGAGGTCGGCGCGCAGCGCCTCCTCTTGCGGTGCGTTCAGCTCGGCGATGCGTGCCGGATCGATCATGGAACGCCTCCTACCGTAGGAATGCCGCCGCGACGCCGCTGTCTACCGGGATGATCAGACCTGTGGTCTGGCTGAGCGTCCCCCCAACCAGGGCGAGCGCCGCCTGCGCCACGTGCTCGGGCAGCACCTCCTGCTTGAGCAGCGTCCTGTCGGCGTAGAAGCGGCCGAGCTCTTCCTCGGGAACGCCGTAGACCCTGGCCCGCTCCGCCCCCCACCCGCCGGCGAATATCCCCGAGCCTTTCACCACACCGTCGGGGTTGATCCCGTTGACCCGGATCCCCCACTCGCCGAGCTCGGCGGCGAGCAGCCGGACTTGATGCGCCTGGCTCGCCTTGGCCGACCCATATGCAAGGTTGTTCGGCCCGGCGACCACGGCGTTCTTGCTCACGACGTAGACGATGTCGCCACCCGTTCCCTGGGCGATCATCGCCGCGGCAGCGTGCTTCGACACCAGGAACGAGCCCTTTGCCATCACGTCGTGCTGGAGATCCCAGTCCTTCTCGGTGGTCTCGAGAAGTGTCTTCGAGATGGAGAGGCCGGCGTTGTTGACGACGATGTCGACCCCTCCGTAACGGAGCAGTACCTCTTCGATCGCTGCCCGTACCGCATCCGGGTCGGAGACATCGGCCTGGACCCCCATTGCCGTGTCGGCCGTTCCGATCTCATTGGCGGTCTGGGCCGCCGCATCGAGGTCGATATCGGCCACAACTACCGCCGCCCCGTTTTCGCTGAAGACGGCGGCGATGGCCCGCCCGATCCCCGAGCCGCCCCCCGTGACCAACGCCACCTTGCCGGTCAGCGGCTTGGGAGGAGGTCGCCGCCTCAGCTTCATCTCCTCCAGCATCCAGTACTCGATGCGGAACTTCTCCCGCTCGGGGACCGGCGCGTAGGTGGAAACCGATTCCGCTCCCTTGATCACGTTGATGGCGTTGGTGTAGAACTCGCCGGCTATCCGGGCGCTCGGAGCATCCGGCCCGAAGCTGAACATCCCCACCCCGGGAACCAGGACGATGGCGGGGTCGGCCCCCCGCATCGGTGGTGTCTCCTCGTCGGCGTAGCTCTGGTAGTAGCTGCGGTACTCGTCGCGGTATTCGGCGTGCAGTTCGTTGAACCGCTCGATCTGCGCCTCGATCGACTCGGTGTGCGGCAGGTCGAGCAGCAACGGCCGGATCTTGGTGCGGATGAAATGGTCGGGGCACGAGGTCCCTAGCGGCACCACCCGGGGAGCCGCCTCGCTGCCGATGAAGTCGAGCACCAGATCGTCATCGAACCAATGGCCGACCACGGGGCTGTCGGTTGAGCAGGCGCCGCGGATCACCGGCGCCAGGGCGGCGGCCCGCCTTCGTCGCTCGTCCGGGGCCAGCGGCTCGAACCCGGGCGGAGCGGTCCCGACGGATCGGGGCGACCGTGGGTCTCCAGGAACTCCGCTGCGGTGCGGATGATCGCCAGCGTCGTCGCCTCGCATTGCTCGGAGGTCTCGCCCCACGTCGTCAGCCCATGCCCGCCCAAGACCACGCCCTTCAGGTTGGGTCGGTCACGCGCCATCTCGGCGATGTTGAGGCCCAACTCGAACCCGGGGCGCCTCCACGGCACCCAGCCGACCTCGTCGCCGAAGCACTGCTTGGTCAGTGCCTCGCCGTCGGCGGCCGCCGCCAGAGCGATGACCGCATCGGGGTGGAGATGATCGACATGCGCCGGTTCCAACAGACCGTGCATTGCGGTGTCGATGCTCGGCGCCGCACCCGGCGGCCCGAAACCGCAGTAGTCGAGGAGAGGCTGCATCTCGTCCTCGTGCTCCTCCCCCCGGTAGACCGAGCGGAGCGCCCGCAGCCGATCCAACCGGAGAGCGGCCAGTTGGTCGGACGCCGAGCGTCCCGAGATCGCCTCCCGAGCCCTTGACCCACATGACCTCGACCTCGTCGTCCGATGCCGGGTCAACCGCCGTCGCCTTGGCCGAGGTGTTGCCACCGCCGTAGTTGGTGTTGCGACGGTCGGCGCCCAGCCGGTTGGAGCGCGCAATCAACTGCGCGACAGCGGATGGCATGTCTGAACCTGTCATTGCAGCCGTCTGAGTCGGTCGTTAGATGTCTCATTGCTCTCTCAAGCGATCCCTAGGCAGATCCCCCAATCGTGACGGCAGTCTGGACCCGGACCGGAGCCCGGGCCCAGGTTGCCCTCACAGGTCAGCTGTCGATGTTGTCGGCGTTGAACTTCTTGATCGGCCCCAACAGGACACGAAGGCCGGCATCGCGACCAGGATCTTCCTCGATGGTGTACTCACCCAGGCGACCTGCCACGAACTGTTGACCTGCCTCCGCCTCGATCTGGCCCGTGGCGAGGCCGTAGCCGACGTAATAGGACAGATAGCCGAGGTCGGGGAAGCTCCACAAGGCGAATTCAGGGGCGCATCCGCTGAGCGTGTAGTCGCGCATCTCTGTCGAGACTCCCAAGCCCGAGACCTTGACCCGATCACATTCATCAGCCTGCGTCACGACCTGGGCGGCCGCAACGATGCCGACGGTGGTCGGGGCCATGATCAGGTCCAAGTCGGGATTCTCGAGCAGCTCTTCCGCCCGATCCTGGCTGTCCTGGGGAACGTCGTTCCCGTAGACGGTGTCGACCAGTTCGATGTTCTCGTACTCCGGGGTCGCCAGCAGATCCTCGAGTGAAGCGATCCAGATGTTCTGGTTGGCCGCTTCGGGCGTCGCGGAGAGAATCGCCATCTGGCCTCCCTCCTCACCGAGAATGCTGCGAGCCATCTCCGCCATCACCTGGCCGGCTCCGCTCAAGTCTGCCGGCGCGATGTACACCGACTCGCCCTCAGCGGATGGGATCGGGGAGTCCCAGGTCACGACCGGGATGCCAGCCTCCTGGGCAGCCGCCGCCGCCGGACCCAGCTGATCACCGGCGTTGTTCGAAACCATGATGACGTCGACCTGTTGGGTGACCGCGTTGGTGACTATGTCGATGCCTGCCGTGGTGTCGGCACAGTCCGCCGGGCCGAGCAGTTCGGTGGGTTCGGAGCCGAGTTCTTCGGCTGCTTCCACCGCTCCATCGTTCGCCTGCGGGAAGACGGGGTTGGTGGTGCACTTTCCCACGAACGCCCCGGTGATGGAATCGGCGGCGCTGATGGTCACCGGCCCTTCGGCAGCGACGGTGGTTTCAGCCGCAGCCGTGGTGTCGGCCGCAGCCGTGGTATCCGCCGCGACCGTGGTGTCCGCCGCTGCGGTGGTGTCCGCCGCAGCCGTGGTGACTGCCGCCGCAGCCGTGGTGTCCGCTCCGACGGTCGTGTCGGCTGCATCACCGCCACATGCCGCTACGACGATGGCCAGCGCCACCAGGGCGACGGCGGGGATGCGTCGTTTTATCACTGTCACGATGTCTCCTTCTATTGGTTGGTCTCTTCACAGGCTCGTAGATGACTCGATGGACCTCCGTTTCGCTCCGACGTCAGGGCGGGGCATGGGCTACCGCCGGTGCCGAACGCCTTTGGCGTGCCTTTTGGACGAGATTCGGAATGAGGACCGACCCGATGAGCAGGAGGCCGATGACCCCGGTCTGGATGAGCCCGTCCACGTTGGTCAGGCCCATCCCGTTGCGGATGTTGAGGACCGTGAAGATGGCCAAGGCCACCCCCAGCATCGACCCTGAACCTCCGAAGATGCTCACTCCGCCGAGAAGGACGATCGTGATGATGTCCAGCTCGAAGAATTGGCCCAGATCGCCGCGCACCGATCCCGACACGGGCGGCGAACAACACACCCGCCAGGCCCGCCACCAAGCCCGAAGTCACAAAGATCTTCAGCTTCACGCCGGCTACTCCGATCCCGGCAAACCGGGCGACCTCGGCGCTGTTGCCGATCGCGTACACCTTGCGGCCAAATGCCCCGCGCTCGAGAATGATCCAGGCGATTGTCAACTCGACGATGAAGATCACCACGGCAAGCGGGAGCGGACCGAGCAACGGTTGCTGACCTAGTTGGTCGAACCATTCCGGGAAATCGCCCACCGACGTGTCCTCCATCAAGACCCGCGCCGCTCCGCGGAAGCCGATCAAACCGGCCAATGTGACCACGAGCGATGGCAGGCCGAACCGGATGACGACGAGTCCTTGAAGCAGCCCCGCTGTGGCTCCTGCGGCTATCGCAATGGCGACAGCGACGCCAAACGGTACGCCGCCCCCCACGTACAGGGCAGCCATCACAGCGGCGGAGAAACCCATCACGGAAGCGACCGACAAGTCGATCTCCCCGTTGATGATGACGAAGGCCATCACCACGGCGACGATGATCTTCTCAACGGAGAGGCCGAAAAGATTGATGAAGTTGCCGACGCCGAGGTAGACCGGCGTAATGGCGATGTTGATCACGGTCGTGGCAATCAACAGCCCGAGAAGGACGACCTCCCATCGATGGTTTCGGGCCCACTCACGCATCGGCCGACCCGCCTTCGGGGATGCCCTGAGCGGCAGGTGCCGGCTCGCCGATCGATCTACGGACTTCAGCCGCCCAGCGAGAATTGAGCCGCTTCCTCAGGGTCGCATCGAGCACGACCGCTACCAGGATCAAGGCTCCGAGAGCAGCCTCGATCCAGAACTCGCTGATAGCCGGCAACCTGATCAGGCTCAGCCGCAACTCGTCGAGGAGCAGTGCGCCCAGGAAAGCGCCCAGCACGGTCCCCGAGCCCCCGAGGATGCTGACCCCGCCCACGACGGCGGCGGCGACCGATCGCAGTTCCAGCCCAGCCCCGGCAGCAGCGCTGATGGTGCCGACCCGGGTCAGGTACATGAACCCGGCCAGCCCGGCGAGGGCACCCGAGATGAGAAAGGCGAGGAAGATCAACCGGGCAGCTGGCAGCCCCGCTTGGCTGGCGGCTTCGGGGTTGGATCCAATTGCGTAGAGCCTTCGACCACCTCTCACTCGAGCAAGAAACCATTGGAAGAACGCAACCACGGCGATCGTGATCACGAATATCAGGGTGAGGTCGAACCCACCAAGGGTGAGCACAGAACGCTGGTTGAATTCGAGAACCCAATCGGGCAATCGATCGACCGTGATGTCGACGCCGCCCGCATACAGGCCCATAGCCGTGCGAAATACCGCCAGCGTCCCCAGCGTGGCGATTATGGCCGGCACGCCACCGAAGGCAACGAGCGCGCCGTTGATCGAGCCGAGGACGGCTCCCGCCAAGATCGCAATGCCAATCGCCGCGATCGGCCCAGCCGAGCCAAAGGTCGCAAGGAAGTCGCCGGTCAGATAGGCGGTGAATCCGACGATGGATCCCACCGATAGATCGACGTTGCGGGTGATGATCACGATGGATTGGCCCACTGCCAGGATCGCCACGATGACCACGCTGGTCGTGAGCCGATCGAAGAAACGCGCCCCCGGGTAATCATCGATGAAGAAACTGAAGACGATCATGGAGAATGCGATCATCCCCAGAAGCGATATCTCCTTGATCCGATCGGGCTGCGGAAATCGCCTCGGACGCGCTATTGCAGCGCTCGCATCCGTGGTCATTCGGCGCCCACCGCCAGCGCCATCACCTCTTCCTGGGTAGCTCTTGCACCGGGGAAGATCGCTCTGAGCACCCCCTCCCGCATGACAGCCACGCGATCGCTCATCGCCAGGACTTCCGGCAGATCCGATGAGATCAAGATGATGCCCAGTCCGGAACGCGCCAACTCGTCGATGAAGCGGTGCACGTCCGCCTTGGCACCTACGTCGATTCCTCTGGTGGGCTCATCGAGAACCAGGATCCGTGGCTCGGCGTTCAACCACTTGGCGAGCATCGTCTTCTGCTGATTGCCACCCGACAATTGCCCCACCGGTGTCCTCAGGCTCGGTGTCTTGATCCCGAGGCGTTGCCGGAAGGACTCGGCATCGGTGCGCTCCCGCGCCGCGTCGAGGAGGCCGAATCGAGCCGTGTACCGCTTTAGCGTTGCCAGGGTGATGTTGGCGGTCACCGATTGGGGGAGGGAGAGGCCCGAGCGCCTCCGGTCCTCCGACAGGTAGGCGATGCCATGTCTCAGAGCATCGCCAGGGGAGGAGATGGTCAGTTGCCTTGCCGTCGAGCTCGATCGAGCCGGTATCGGCGGGTGCGATACCAAAGAGAGCGAGACCGACGTCGGTCCGGCCGGCGCCGACCAGACCGGCGAACCCGAGCACCTCACCTCGGCGCAACTCGAAGCTGATGTCTGCGAAGGCGCCGGCGCGGCCCAGGCCGCTCACCTTGAGTACCGGATCTCCCTCGTGATGCTCGGTCCGCGCGAAGAAGTCGGCAGGGTCGCGGCCCACCATCTCCCTGACCAGAGAGTCCTCGGTCACATCGGCGGCGATGCGGGTCGAGATGTGCCGCCCATCGCGGAACACCGAGATGCGATCCGAGATCGCAAAGATCTCCTCCAGGCGGTGGGTGATGAAGAGGATGGCGGCCCCGGAGGCCTTGAGCTGCCGCACCTGGCGGAACAGCCGATCCACCTCGTGAGCGGACAGGGCCGCCGTCGGCTCGTCCATGATCAGGACTCGGGTGTCGAGCGAAATCGCCTTGGCGATCTCCACGGCCTGCTGCCCGGCGACGGTCAGACCGGCCGCCGGCAGACGGGGATCGATATGGACGTCGAGAGTGGCCAGGATCTGGCGTTGCGTCCCGAGCCATCGCCTGCCGGTTGACCAGCAGTCCCCTGTCCTGGTGACCGATGAAAATGTTCTCCGCAACACTCAGGTCGGGGAAGATCGACGGTTCCTGGTAGATGGCGGCGACACCGAGCTGCTGTGCCTCGGCTGCATTCCGAGGAGCGAACGGTTGACCGGCCAGGGTCATGGCGCCTTCGTCGGCCGCGTAGATCCCGGTCATCAACTTGATCAAGGTGGACTTGCCCGCCCCGTTCTCGCCGACCAGGGCGTGGATCTCGCCGGAACGGAGCGTGAGGTCCACGTCGGAGAGCGCCTGCGTCGCGCCGAACCGCTTGGACACTCCCTCGATGACGAGGAGGGGCGCTTCCTCGGTCACGCGGTCCACGGAAGTGTGATCAACCCGACGCCCGTTCCCACCCGACCGCCTCCTCCACGTTCAGAGGTGTGAATTCTCACACTACCTCACACGGTAGAGCGCGGGAAGCCCTATTTTGCGGTGTCTCGGGACCCAGCGCCCCCTAGAGGACTTCAGCAGCCCGGCAGGTCGACGAGACGTCGCAGCGCACGCAACGGCGGCGTGTCATCGGACTTGGCGGCATGCTCGCTTCGTTCGCTAAGGCGCGGTCGAACGCGGACGAGGAGAAGTTGTCGCTGTTTATGACGAACGCACCGCCGTTCATGGCCGGTACATCGCCCTACAAAGCGATACCGCGCGCACCCTCCCCTCCGACTGGGACAACGTCTCCGTCGCCCAAGGGCAATTGGAGGCCTCGGTCGCCTACGAATACACCGAGGCCGCCGCAGGCGGACCCGAACTCCCCGCCACCGGCCTGCTCAACAACCCGCTCGCCATCCTCGCCCGGGTCGTGCTCCTCCTCGGCATCACCGCCCTGCTCGTAGCCCAGTACCGCCGGCGCACCCACGCCCGACCCCCCGACATCTACTGACGAACCGGTCGGCCTCATGCTCGAGGTGGTACTCGGCGCCGGCTCCGATTCGGTCGGTTGGCCGGTTGATGCGTCAAGTGCGGAGGAAGGCGAGGACGGCAAGCACCCTTCGGTGATCGTCGGGGGCGGGTAACAGGCCGAGCTTGGTGAAAATGCTTCGAACGTGACCCTCCACCGTTTTCGGTGTTGAGATACATCCGTTCGGAGATCGCCTGGTTGGACCGGCCCTCCGCCATCAATGTCAGCACCTCGCGCTCTCGATCGGTGAGCGTGTCGAGCGGGCTTGACTCTCGGGCCCGCCCCACGAGGCTCGCCACGACCTCCGGATCGATGACCGACCCACCGGCAGCAACGCGGCGCACCGCATCGGTGAACTCCCGCACATCGGCGACTCGATCCTTGAGCAGATAGCCGAGGCCCCCGGCTCCGCCGGCGAACAACTCCAGGGCGTAGGTCGTCTCTACGTACTGGGACAAGACGAGCACCCCGATTTCGGGCTCGTTCGAACGGATCTGGTGGGCGGCGCGCAGGCCCTCGTCGGTATACGTCGGAGGCATGCGAACGTCCACTACCACCACGTCGGGGGGTCAGCCCTGATCGCTTCCAGTAGTTCATCCGCAGTCCCGGTCTGAGCGACAACTTGGAAGCCCGAGTCAGACAGCAATCGCGCCACACCCTCCCGAAGGAGGATCGAGTCATCGGCGAGTGCCACCCGCATGGAGCGGGCAGGATCGGCTCGGGTCCGGGTGAGAAGCTTTGCCGGGTCGTCGGCGGGGACCACTCTGATCACTCTTACGGGCTCGGTCAGACCTTTCACCCTTGTCTCGCCGTGTGCGACGTATCCCACATCGTCGATGGCACCAGCAAGGTGGGTCACCTCGGGTGATGCCAGGATCTCACCGGGACCGGCCAAGCTGCAGAGCCGGGCGGCCAGGTTGAGCGAACCACCTCGGTACCCGCCCTCGACGGTGACCGCCTCGCCCGCGTCCAACCCAATTCCAACATAGAGGGGCATCTCGGGTTCCTCGATGGCGTGCTCCACAAGCTGGGCCTGGAGACGGATCGCCGCCAGGATTGCTTGCCGCGGTGAGTCGAACCCCACCAGCACCTCGTCGCCCTTGAAGTCGATCACCGCGCCGTGATGGGCCGTTGCGACCTCACCGGTCATGTCGACAAAGGCGGTAGTCAGCCGAGCCGCGGCCTCGTCGCCGTACTCATTGGTGAATGAGGTGTAACCGCGGATATCGGCGATGAGGAAGATCTTGACGCCGGAAGGCACCGCCGCGATTTCGGTGCCATCCGTCATCGCACGGCCGGTTGGGCCATGGAGTCCCGCTCGGCGGCGGCGACCCGCTCCCGCCCGACTGACTCCGCCGTCTCGACAGGGATCAGGCAGCGGAGTAGTGGTCCCCTCTCCGAGCGGACTGTGCAGCTCGATGACACCGCCTATCGCCTCCACTCGGTCGCTCAGACCACGCAGACCCGACCCTCGCCCGGCGTCGGCGCCTCCCACGCCGTCGTCGGACACCTCGACTGGTAGCCACCCCGTCCTCCAGGTGGACGCGCACCCGGGCCAAGGTCGCTCCGGAGTACTTGGCCGCGTTGGCCAGCCCCTCGGCGACGACGAAGTAGGCGGTGGCTTCGACCGCTGCGGGAAGACGACTGTCGAGTGTCGACTCCACCGTGGCGCGCACCGCGCTGCGTTCGGTGAGCGAGGTCAAGGCGGGGATCAGCCCACGATCGGTGAGTATCGCCGGGTGGATGCCTCTCGCCAGGTCGCGCAGTTCGCTCAGTGCGAGGGCCAACTCCTCAGATGCCTGATCGAGCCGCTCACCGAGCCTGCTGCTCGAATCGGTATCGACCAGCTCCCGTGCCATGCGGAGTGCTAGGGCTATCGAAACAAGCCGTTGCTGCGCCCCGTCATGGAGGTTCCGTTCCAGACGACGACGTTCTTCGTCCTGCGCCGTCACCAGCCTCTGTCGCGAGCTCCGCAGCTCCTCGACCAGCCGGACGTTGCGCAGCACCAGCCCAGCCTGCGAGGCGAGATCCTCCAGCAGCTTCGCCTCCGCCGAATTGAGAGGATCGTTGCGGTGCTTGACCACGCTGATCACACCGAGGAGTTCGCCCTGGTGGCTGACTGGGACGGCGGCGTCGGCGTCGGGAACCGAAACTGTGCCGTCCACCATGGTGGGCGATTGCGAGCGGAGGGCTCGCCTGATCTGACCAGACACCTTCCCTAACCAAGTCCGGTCCGACCCGGAGCCAGACCTCCACCCGGGCGGCACCGATCCCTTCCGCCACCATGGCCGCGATCCGGGGAAGAAGCTCCTCGGTGGCCTGGGTGTGGGCCATCCTTCCCGAAAGATCCGACAGCACCTCGTAGGGCGTAGCCCGCTGACCGTAGACAACACGATTGGCGAAACGCTGCACCCACTCTCGCATGGGTTGAAAGGCCACCGCCACCACCGCGGTGGCCACGATCGACAGGATCAGATTCCCCGTGCCGCCAACCAGGGTACCGATCCCCACCACGAGGGCTACGTAGACCAAAGTGACGAACACAGCCAGAACGCCGTACACAAGGGTCTTGTTGATGACCACATCGATGTCGTACAGCCGGTAGCGGAGAATGGCGATCGCCGCCGAAACTGGGATGCCGGCCAGCAACAGAGCGAGAACCATCAGCACCCGGCTCCATTCCGATTCGGCGAGCGACGGGACGAAGACAAGCGCCACCAGCCAAGCGACAAGGAGTGCTACGGCATAGAGCAGCCACTTCAACTGCGCTCGCAGCTCGGCATCGGCCCTGCGATAGCGCACCACCAGCGAGGCGAGCGAAAACACCGAGAGCAGAGCCAGCGCCACGAAGAAGACGATCTCTCTTTCTTCATTGGGGAGACCCTGGATGCCGATCGGGTTGTGCACCGTGCGCATCTGACCACTCGCATCGAATGTGATGAACCACGGTTGGAACACGGTGAACACCATGAAGCTCACCGCGAGCACAACGGTGGCCCAACCCACCCAGGCCCACCGCGGACTCGGAGCATGTCCTGTGGGGAACAGCAGGGCTGGCAAAACCAGTGCGAGGGCAATCGTCGGGGTCAAGAACAGCTCTCCCACCATGGCAGTCAATGCGCCAGGAGCGCCGGGTGCGGCGATCTGCGCCCCCAACAGTTCCACTGCGGCGCCCAGCATGGGAGTCAGCCCAATGAAGGCGAACAGAGGCCCTAACCGGTGTCCAGGCACTCGAAGCATCAGCACTGCACCGACGACCGCGAAGGAGAAGAAGGCGAAGGCCAGGGGAACCTCCTCGAGGCTGAGGTCATCGAGGAGGTAGTCGCCGATCAGTAGCGAGGCGGCGAGTAGTGCGGCGATGACGATCACCGTCCATCCGGCGACGGTCCATCGGAGCCCTCGAGTGTGCACCGCATCTGTCATGGCGACCTCTCCTGAATGAGTCGCACGACCGTGTTTTCCCTGCTCGGTGCCGCTGGCTGGTCGTTCGCCGGATAACCCGCCAGTTGGCGGATTCGGACGCCGGACAGTTCCGCCTTCGGGACGAAGCCCACTGCTCCGGAGGACTCTATGTCGTCGCCGTAGTCGGATTCGTCTCTGGTCGACACCAAAACAACCGTCGTCATCATCTCGTCGAGAAGGCGCCTGGTGATCTCGAATCCGCTTGCATCGGGGAGCTGGACGTCCATGAGAACCACCTCCGGTCGCAAGGACACGGCCGCCCGTAACCCAGACTCGCCGTCGACGGCTTCGCCGATCACATCGAATCCGTCGCCCTCGAGGAGCTCGCGAGCGAAGCTTCGGAAGCTTGGATGATCATCCACGATCAGGACCGTGATCATGGTTGCATCGTGCCACTTCACCCGGTCCGAGCGCCAGAGTGCTGACACCTGATTCCGAGCCGTACGACCAGGGGTTAACCCTGGTTGCAGCGCGAGATCAGGCCTCCGCCGGAACCCACAAGGTCCTCATCGTTTCGTCTTGGCGTTCACGATGTTCGAGTAGGGGGACGCCTGATCTGAGTCAAACGCCCGGACCCGGTAGCGGTAGGTGGTATTCGGACTGCGGCCCCCGTCCCGGTAACTCGTAGCCGTTGCGCTGACCTGAGCGATCTCGGCGAATGTGGTGCAGCCGGCGCCTCGGCAGCGTTCCACGCCGACCGCGGTCTGGTCAGGATCCTCGTTGGTCCACCCCAGACGCACCTCGGTTCGAGTGGTACGGGTCACATGAGCGCGCTCGGAGCATCAAGCGGTGGCGGGGGAGGCGGAACCGTTGTCGTGGTTGTGGTTGGCGGAGGCGGCGGGGTGGCGGTGTTCGACAGGCGCAGCGTGAGCATGTCGTAAAGGCTCTGCACGAAAACGGCGTCCCCGGCGTTGGCGACCCGGACCGAGATGCCGCGTCCGTTGCCGCTGAGGGCAACCCACTCCACCGAACCCGATGGCGTGTATTTCACCGTCACCAACTGCAGGTAGTCGGTTCCCCCTTGGCGCAGAAACGGGCCGCCGTCCCCGGTGACATATATCCCGCCCGCCGAGTCGAGATCGAGTGCCCAGGGGCGCTCGTCGTGGGTGAACGGTTCCCCGCTGTAGAACTGCGACCAACGCAACGTTCCGTCCGGGGCGAGCTTGAGCGTAACCCAATCCAAGAAGAACGTCTCAATGGGGGACTCGACACCGGCGACGATGACGTCACCCGCAGAGTCGACCGCCACTCGGTACCCGAAGACACCTTGCGAGAAGAACCGATTCCAGAGGAGGTTCGCGCTGGAATTGAGCTTGACCACCGCCAGTTGATTCGAGGTCTCAATCGTCCACCGGCTCGCCGTGGCATAAAGGACGTTCCCTGGTCCGAAATCCGCATCCCAGGCGGTGCCGAGCTCGGGTTGGATGTTTCGACCCACCTCGTTGCCCTGCGAGTCGTAGATGACAGCGAAGAACTGGAGACCGCTGGAACCCACGGCGGCCACCCGCGTCCCATCGAGGCTAACTGCCAGTGAGTAGGGCTCATCGGCGGTGTTGGCCCCTCCTCCGTCGAAGGCACGAGTCCACAGCCGGGTCCCATTGGGGGCGTATTTGATCACCACGGTGTCAATGGTCAGGCTGCCGAAAGCATTGGGCAGCCCCATTCGCCCGACCACGTAGGCGTTGCCCGCCGCGTCGGTCTCCACCCGGACGGTCCTCCCGAACGGAACCGAGATGACGTCCTTCCAGAGGAGGTTTCCCGCGGCGTCGTACTTGTAGACGACCCACCCCGCCGGGCTGGAGTTGCCCACGATCAAGTAGGCACTCACCACCACATTGCCCACTTGGTCGGTGGCGAGCCACGAGGCGCGTGCCCGTTCGTCGGCGGTTGGGTAGGGACGTTCCCAGAGCAGATCGCCGTCAGGGCTGTACTTGCGGGTCGGGACGGTGTCGCCGACAACGCTCGAGCCGACGACGAGGACGTTGTCGTCGGCGTCGATGTCCATCATGATGCCGTCGTGGTTGGCGACGGTGTGCCGCCACTCCTCGACCGGCGCAGGCGGTGTCTGCCCCCCTGCGGGTAGCGCGCCCAGCGTCAGAAGAACCAGTATGGATCCGACGGCCCCTAGCCACCGGCCCTTTCGTGTGCCGTCCATGTCGCCACTCCCCTGCTCGGCGCTACACCCGACACACCCCTCCAGGCTCAGGTGGCATTTCGGCGCTTGTTGACGCGCCTTCTCTTCTTCAGTTCGCTCCGCAGGGTCCGACGGTTCGCTGTTTTTCTCGTGCTGGCCCTGCATCGTCCGACGCTGACCCCCGACCCAAGCATCGCTGTATCGAACGAGTGGCGGTCTGCACTGCACGAAGACGCCCAAACCACTCTTCCGTCTTCCGTCTTCCGTCCTCCGTCTGCTCAGTTCCGGCAGAATGCCGGGATCGACACACAAGTGGTGATCGTCGGCGGCGGACCGGCGGGTCTGCTGCTCTCCCATCTGCTCCACCTCGGGGGCGTCGAGAGCGTCGTCCTCGAGCGTCAGACCAGGCAGCACGTCATGGAGCGGATCCGGGCCGGTGTCCTCGAGTTCGGCACTACCCGGGTGCTGCGCGACGCAGGACTCGGCGAGCGGATGCTGCGCGAGGGTTTCATCCACCGCGGTGTCGCCATCGCCTTCGGTGAGCGGGTGTTGCGGATCGACTTCAAGGAAGCGACCGACAAATACGTCACCATCTACGGGCAGACCGAAGTGCAGAAGGACCTATTCGCCGCGGCCGATGCCCGGGGCGCACTGGTCATCGACCAGGTCGAGGACGTCGAGATCCACGATGCTGACACCGAATCGCCATACGTCACCTTCGTGCGTGACGGAAGGATGGAACGGATAGACACGGTGTTCGTCGCCGGGTGCGACGGATCCCATGGCGTGAGCCTGAGGACGATCCCACCGGATGTAGTCCAGACCTACGAGAGGGACTACCCGTTCGGATGGCTCGGGTTCCTGTCGGAGACACCACCCGTGAGCAGCGAGCTCATCTACGCCAACAGCGCGCGGGGTTTTGCCCTCTGCTCGATGCGGAACCCCCACCTGAGCCGGTACTACGTGCAGTGCCCGCTCGACACCACGGTCGAGGAGTGGCCCGACGACCGGTTCTGGACCGAACTGAAGAGCCGTCTTCCCCGTCTGGTCAGCAACCGGATGGTCATCGGGCCGTCGATCGAGAAGTCGATAACCCCGCTCCGCAGCTTCGTGGCCGAGCCGCTTCGCTTCGGGAACCTGTTCCTGGCCGGCGACGCCGGGCACATCGTCCCGCCTACCGGCGCCAAGGGCCTCAACCTCGCCGTTTCCGACGTCGTCTACCTGTCCCGCGCCTTTACCGAGTTCTTCAAGAACAAGAGCGAGGACGGGATCAACCGCTACTCGGAACAGGCGCTCCGCCGCGTCTGGAAGGCGGTCCGCTTCTCGTGGTGGATGACGACGATGCTGCACCGGTTCCCCGACGACGGCGAGTTCGGGCTCAAGATCCAGCACGCCGAACTCGACTACCTGGCGTCCTCCAAGGCGGCCCAGACCGCCCTCGCCGAGAACTACATCGGTCTCCCGTTCAGTTGATCACGGCTTGCCGAGGAACTTGGCAAGCTCCTCGGTGAAGACATCCGGTCGATCGAGGTTGGCAATGTGGGCCGCACCCTCGAGGATCCTGAGTCGACTGCCGACGATGGCGGCATGCAGGCGCTCCATGTCCGAGGCGGGGGTCGAGGCATCGAGCTCCCCGCCGATGAGAAGAGTCGGCACGCCTATCGACCCCAATACACCGCTTAAGTCTGAGGCGGCCAGGGCGGCGCAACAGCCGACGTACCCCTCTGGGTCGGTGGACAGCAGAGCCTCCACTGCGCCCGCGTACCAGTCGGGATGCGCCGACGGGAAGCCCGGTGCAAACCGAGCCGGGACCGACTCTCGCATTGCGGCCATACCATTGGCACGCACCGCCTCGATCCGGGCCTTCCAATAGGCTGCGTCCCCGATTCGGGCGGCGGTGTTGGCCGCGGTGACCGAAAGCACAAGCTCGGGGCGGTGGGCGGCGACCCAAAGTGCGATCTGCCCCCCCATCGACACCCCGGCGATGTGGAACCGTGCGAGCCCCGCTGCCTTGGCCGCGGCGACGATGTCGCCCGACAGCATCTCGAGCGAATATGGCCCCGGAGGTGAGCCGGACTGTCCGTGGCCCCGGGTGTCGACGGCGACGATGCGGTAGTCCGCCCCCAACGCTTCGATTTGTGGAGCCCACATCGAATGGTCCCAACCGATCGAGTGCGTCAGGACCAAGCCGGGACCATCCACCGGGCCCAAGGCCCGGTATGCGATCCGGCAACCGTCGACATCGAGGGCGTCGGTCATTCGGCGTCCACCATGGCGAGAATCGTGTCCACCAAGGCGCCCGCCTCGCCGATGTCGCGTTCCTTCTCCGAGGTTGGCCGCCATCGCCTCTGCGTCCACCTCCAGGGCGGCAACGGCTCTGGCGGTGGCCTCGATGGCGGCACCGGCCGCCTGGAATGCGGCGGGCACGGCCCACCACTCTGCGTGCCAACCCCCGACACCCCGCTCCAACTCCGGGGGGCGGGCCGTGAGCGACGATGGCTGCCGCCCCGCGGCTCACCTCGGCCGCGGCCAGCGCTCGCATCGGGTCGATCGGGTTCTGCTTACCGGCAATGCTCGACGAGCTTCCCGGTCTGGTGCGCACCTCCCCGAGGTGCGAGAGCAACACGAGATCGCCCGCGATCTTGGCCATGTCACCCGCCACGGCGGCTACCAGCGCCACTGGCTCCACCACGGGGGACGGTCGCCGTGCCATGGAGACGGCGGATTGGCCAGATCGAGCGACCCAGCCAGCAAGGCGGCGACATCGGGGCCACGGCCGCCTAGCGCGTTGCGGGTACCGACCGCACCCCCGAGTTGGATGGGCAGTCGGTCACGTTGGTGCCGCAACAGGACCCGGTGCCTGACAACAGGCGCCAGCCAGTTGGCCGCCCGCAAACCGAAGGTGGTAGCACCGGCCGGTTGGAGAAAGGTGCGCGCCAGCGCCGCCGTGTCCCGGTTGGTGCGGGCCAAGGCAGCCAAATCCGACACCAGAGGATCCAGGTCGGCGAGCAGCAGCACCGAACGCCTCCGCGATCTGGAGCATGGTGGCGGTGTCGACGACGTCCTGGGTGGTCGCCCCCCGATGCAGTGCCTCCCCCGCCTCGGCGGAGAGTTGCTCCCTCATCTGTTCGAGCAGCGGGATCACCGGTGTCCCCGCTTCCCAGCCGGCGCGGAATACCTCGGTGGCGTCCACGATGATCGCCTCGGCGGCAACGGCGATCTCAGCAGCAGCATCGACGTCGATGATCCCGCACTCCGCCTCGGCGGCGGCGAGCGCTACCTCGAACCGAACCATCGCCGCCGCCCGCGCCTCGGGGCTGAAGACGTCGGACAATGCGTCGGTGGTGAACCCGGGGTCGAACCAGCCGCTCATCCGGGGCCGCCCCGGTGCGCTCGTTCGGTCCTCTCGTGCAGCAGGCGGAGCACACTCAGTTCCTCGTTCGTTGGTGGCTCGGTCTCACCGAGATCGGCGGAGAAGCGCACATCCCATCCCGTCGCCGCCTCTACCTCGCTCCGGCCCACACCGGGGTGAAGTGCGTCGACCACGAGCTCGTTGCTTTCCGCGTCGGGGGTGAGGGTGCAGAGGTCGGTGATGACGAGGGTCGGGCCACGCGTCGTCACCCCGAGTGCCGTCCGCTCCACCCCGGTGGGACCGAAACCGAGCGAGGTGACGAAGTCCACCCGTTCGACCATGCTTCTTGGCGGTGTGGCGCATGGTGACGAATACCTGGCCGCACGATGTAGCGATCTCCGGAGCGCCGCCGCCCCCGGGGAGCCGCACCTTTGGTTGGTGGTAGTCGCCGATCACAGTGGTGTTGATGTTGCCGAATCGATCCAGTTGCGCCGCGCCGAGAAACCCGACCGAGATCCGGCCTCCCTGGAGCCAGTAGCGGAACATCTCGGGGACGGAGACGGTGGTCAGCGAGGTTTCCGCCAGTTCCCCGTCGCCGATCGAGAGAGGCAGCACCTCGGGTTTGGTGCCGATCGTGCCCGACTCGTAGATCAGCGTGATCCCGGGTGCGTGCGTCAGCCTGGCCAGGTTGCACGCTGCCGACGGTGCCCCGATCCCGACGAAGCAGACGTCGTCGTCTGCCAGCGCCCGGGCCGCGGTGATGGTCATCATCTCCTCGGGAGTGGCTTCGCTCATGCTCGGAGCACGTTCTCCTCCATCCAGTCGACGAAGCTGTCGCGGTCGCGGGAGATGGCGTCCCAAGCCAGGTAGAAGGCGTTGTCTCGCCGGTAGTAGCCGTGGGCGTACGAGGGAGCGGCCCCGCCGGGGACCAGCGCCACCATGTCGATCGTCCAGGCGGGGAGGACGACGCTGTTGAGGCTGGGTGGGTCGAGGTCGTCCACCACCTCCTCCACGGTGACCACTGTTCGGGCGGAAGCCAGCACGACCTCCTTTTGCACCCCGACGATCCCCTCGACCAAGACGTTGCCGGTGCGATCGGCCCGCTGGGCGTGGATGATCCCGACATCGGGCCGGAGGGCGGGGACCGCAGCCAACTCCTCACCGGTGAACGGGCAGGTAACGGACCGGATCGCCGGGTTCACCCCGGGGAGGCTGGTACCCAGGTAGCCGCGGAACGCGGCGAAGGGAAGACCTGACGCCCCCGCCGCCCAAGCATTGGCCATGGCGGCGTGGCTGTGCTCCTCGTACTCCAACGGACGGGGCCAGCCTTTCTCCACGGCATCGCGGAAGCGGTGCAGCGACCCGACCCCGGGGTTGCCGCCCCAGGAGAAAACGAGCTTCGCCGCGGTGCCCATCCCGATCATCTGGTCGTAGATGAGATCGGGGGTCATCCTGATCAGGGTGAGGTCACGCCGCTGCTGGCGGATGATCTCGTGACCGGCTGCGAAGGGGATGAGGTGGGTGAACCCCTCGAGTGCGACGGTGTCACCGTCGCGCACGGTGGCGGCGATCGCCTCGCGCAGGGAGGTCAGTTCCGCCATCAGAACTCGAAGAAGACGGTCTCGTCGTCACCCTGGAATCGGATGTCGAATCGGTACTGCTGGGGATCACCGGGCTCGCCGCGCTTGGCGAGGAGGGTGTGGCGGCGCTCGGCGGGGACCATGCCCAGCACCAGGTCGGCGCGGTTGGCCTCCTCCTCGTCGGAGAAGTAGACCCGGGTGAACGACGGGTTGAGCATCCCCCTCGCCTGGATGATCAGGTTGAGATGGGGCGCCTGCAACTCGCCCTCGGGATCGGGCACCGGCCCTGGCTTGACCGTCTCGATCAGGTACTCGCCGGTCTCGAAGTCGGTGAGCGCCCTGCCGAAACCGGTGAAACCATCGTCGAGAGCGATCTCGGTCCGGTTGTCGTCGGGGTGGCGGTAGCGCCCGGCGGAGTTCGCCTGCCACACCTCGATGAGGGCGTCCTCGATCGGCCGCCGGTCGCCGTCGAGGACCATCCCGGCGACCCGGATCCGTTTCCCGGGGACACCCGGGCCGGCCAGCAGGTTCTCGCCCTCGGCGCCGAGCCGGAGCGAGAAGTAGGGGCCGAGGGTTTGCGACGGTGTCTGACCGAGCCGCGCCATCACTGATCGAGCGGGGTCGCCAGCGGGCCGCGCAGCACGATGTCCCAGCGGTATCCGATCGCCCAGTTCTCCTCGGTCACGTCGTGGTCGTAGCGAGGCCACCAGGCGGTCCCTGGCATGGGCTGGGACTGAGTTGAAGATCGGGTCGAGCGCGAGCAGCGGGTCGCCCTCGAAGTACATCTGGGTCACCAGCCTGCTCCCCCAGGACGTGCCCAGCAGCGAGAAGTGGATGTGCGACGGCCGCCAGGCGTTGGGATGGTTGGCCCAGGGGTAGGGGCCGGGCTTGATGGTGGTGAAGCGGTATCCGCCGTCTTCGCCGGTCAACGTCTGGCCGGCACCGAGGAAGTTGGGGTCGAGCGGGGCCGGGAACGCCGTCTCCCGCCAATGGGCGTAGCGGCCGCTGGCGTTGGGCTGCCACACCTCGATGCAGCGCACCGGGGACCGGCTCGCCGCCCTCATCGAGCACCCGTCCGGTGACGATGATCCGCTCGCCGATCGCCGGCGAGCCGGTGCCGGCGTTGGTGGTGAGGTCGGCATCATCCTCCGACAACTCGGCGCGGGCCATCCCCGGCCCTGTCGTCTCGGAGAGCGTCTGGACGATCCGCACCATCTCCTTGGCCGGCGACCGCTTCACCGTCGAGCGGTAGTCGGCGTAGAGGAAGGGCGGGTGATCGGCGTAGGCCCGCGGGCCGTAGAAAGTGACCATCGGCTCGGTCATGTCTCGAGCACCCGCTTGGCGGTGGCAAACGCGCTGTTGGCGGCGGGCACGCCGGCGTATGCGGCGACATGGAGGAGCGTCTCCGCGATCTCCTCGGGTGTCGCCCCTGTGTTCGCCGCCGACCGAAGGTGGAGCTCGAGCTCCTCCCGGCCCAGCGCAGCGAGGATGGCGATGGTGACCAGGCTGCGCGTCCTCCTGTCGAGCCCCGGTCGTGACCAGATCCCACCCCACACCGACTCGGTGATCCACCGCTGGAAGTCGGCGTCGAGGGCGTCTGCCTCAGAGGTCGCGCGCATCGACGTGGTCGTCGCCGAGCACCTCGCGCCGCACCCTCATCCCGGCCTCGTAGCGATCGGTCACTGCTTGGGACGCTAACCGAAGTCGGACGGCGGACGACGGACGGCAGCCTATCCGTCCGTCCCCCCGCAGGGGGAAGGGCCCACCGCGAAGCGGTGGGTAGGGGGGCTGGCGAACTCCCAACTGTGCTCGACCCGCGCCATCACACCATTGGGAATGAACCAGCCCCCTCCCCCGACGCTCCGGCGTCGGGTACTCCCCCCGCCGGGGGGGGAGGGAATTCGTGCTCCGTCCCCCCGCAGGGGGAAGGGACCCACCGCGAAGCGCGGGGGTCAGGGGGCTGGCGAACTCCCAAGGCTCGCTGCGAACGACTTGGAATACCGCCCTCGCCCGACGTCCGCCGTCTCCCGCCGGGAGGATCAGCCGTTAGGCCGCGATACCGACCAACAGGGTGGCGGTGTAACCGGAGTTGGGGTCTCCGGTGAGCGATGCCATCTGGTATTGGGTTCCGTCGGCGAAGACCATGTCTTGGGAGAAGCTGGACACCGATGTGTTGGGGCCCTTGGCGGCGTATGGGTCGACGGCGTAGACGGCTGCGGTTATCTCCTCGGGAAAGGCGATCTGCGAGGTGGCGGCGAGTCCGGAGTCGAGGAACACCTGGAAGTGGACGTGGGTGATTCGTCCCTGGTACCAACCGGGGTAGACCGTCTGGAAGGTCACCTGCCCGTTGTCGTCGGTGAGTTGGATGCCGCGGCAGAAGGTCTCCCCCGTGGTGTCGTTCCCCGGCTGGCTGAACCCCGAGTACGAGCCGTCGGCGTCGCAATGCCAGAGGTCCACCCGAGCACCCGAGACCGGGGCGCAGTCAGCATTGGCATCCACCAACGCCAGCGTCAGGCTGAGCGGCACCCCTGGATGCCCCTCGGTGATCTCGGACCGGAACATCGGTTCGTCGCCGGAGAGATCGAGGGCGTAGGGCCCTTCGGTCTCCTCCGGGATGAGAACACAGCTTCCGGCGGCGCCGAATGCGGCAGTCGAGGCGGTCGCTCCCGCTGTGGTTCCCGGAGCGGCCGTGGTGCCCGAGGCACCCGACGTTGCGGTGGCCACGGTTTCAGTGGCACAGGCGGCGACGATGAACAACCCTGCACCGCCGAGGAGCCTGAGAGCCGAGCGCCGGCTGATCGCCCGAAGCTCCTCGTTGCTCGGCTCGTCCACCAGTTCTTGGGGCACGTCACTCTCGGGTTGCATCAGCGGGCGAGCCAGACCTGGAACTCGAGGATCCCGTGGTCCTCAACCGAAACCACGATCGGTGCCGAGGGTGTCGTGATCCCGTAGTCGGCGAACGAGATGTCGGTGGACCCGGTGACCAGGATCGCCCCGTCCACCAATTGAGCCTCCAGCGGAATCTCAACCGGGTTGGTGGTCCCGTTGACGGTGAGCTCTCCGACGGCGGTGACGCTCACCGGCTCTCCCGATGCTGCACTCTCGCCCAACTCCACCGGCTCGGTGAGGACAAAAGTTGCGTCAGGGTTTGAGCTGGTGACGAGCGTCCGCTGGATGGCACCCTCTCTCCGCTGCTGATCACTGACGATCTCGGTGAGGTCAGCCACGATCTCGGCCGACTCGAGCGTCGTGCCGCTGATGTCGATGGTCCCGGTGACAGCGGGAGTGCGGCCCACGGCGGTGGTCGAGCCGAGGGTGGTGAGGACCTCCTCGACGCGGAACCCGGCGAACGTGGCTGTGGTCTCCTCGGTGACGCTGAACTCCCCGACGCCGGTGTCCACCGTCCAGGTGCCCTCGATCCCGTCGGCGCTTCCTGCGGTCTCCTCGGCCGAGGTGTCGTCGACGGCCGAAGCCGTCTCCTCGAGATCAACCGCGTCGGGGGCGTCACCGCTGAAGAACCAAATGACACCGCCGATCACTGCGGCGACCAGGATGCCGAGCCCGATGGCGATGGGCAACCAGGGGGGACGCTTCGTCTCGTTGGGAGATTTGTCCGTGTCGACCACTCTGGGTTTCCTCTCGTTGTTCGGCCCCATATTGGCGGTGTCGTGCTGGGCACCGGCTGAGCCGAACCTGGGAATCCGCTGTGAGGGCACCCGCCCGGACGCCGGTGAATAGTGTTCGCGTCCCGGTCATTGGCCAATGAAGGAGGAGAATGTCTGCCGAGTTCTTTCCCGAGGTGAGCGAGCGGATCGGCCACGGAGGGGGCGACGACCTCTCTTTCGCCGTATACGAACCCGACCGGCTGGTAATGGGGAAGCGGATGGCGGATCACCTCCGCCCCGCCGTGTGCTTCTGGCATTCCTTCAACTGGCCGGGGAGTGACGTCTTCGGCGCCGGCACCTTCGATCGTCCCTGGCTGGCTCACGGAGTCGATCCGATGGAGGCGGCGCGCAAGAAGATGGACGCCGCATTCGAGTTCCTCGAGAAGCTCGGGGTGCCGTTCTTCTGTTTCCACGATGCCGACATCGCACCGGAGGGCGACACGTTCGAGGCATCGGCCCGCAACCTGGATGCCATGGTCGAACTCGCCGAGAAGAAGATGTCGGAGACCGGGCTCCGTCTCCTCTGGGGCACGGCCAATCTCTTCGGGCATCCCAGGTATGCCGGAGGTGCCGCCACCAACCCCGACCCCGAGGTCTTCGCATACGCCGCGGCGCAGGTGAAGCACGCCCTGGAGGCGACGCTCCGGCTCGGCGGTGCCAACTACGTGCTGTGGGGAGGACGTGAGGGGTACGAGACCCTGCTCAACACCGACCTCCGTGCCGAAGGCGAGCAACTCGCCCGATTCCTCACCTTGGTTGCCGAGCACAAGCACCGCATCGGCTTTGAGGGAACTCTGCTCATCGAGCCGAAACCAGCGGAGCCGACCAAGCACCAATACGACTACGACACACAGACGGTCCACGGGTTCCTGCAGCGCTTCGACCTGGCCGACGAGTACCGGGTCAATATCGAGGCGAACCACGCCACGCTCGCCGGGCACAGCTTCCACCACGAGGTGGCGTACGCGATGGGCCACGGGATCTTCGGTTCGATCGACGCCAACCGCGGTGACGCCCAGAACGGATGGGACACCGATCAGTTCCCCAACTCGGTGGAGGAGTGGGCGCTGGTCCTCTACGAGATCCTCCGCGGCGGCGGGTTCACCACCGGCGGCCTCAACTTCGACACCAAGCTGCGCCGCCAGTCGATCGACCGGAACGACCTCTTCCACGGCCACATCGGCGCCATGGACACGGTTGCCGCCGCCCTGCTCGTCGCCGCCGACCTGGTCGAGTCCGAGTCGCTCTCCGGGCCGCTGGCAGAGAGGTACTCCGGCTGGTCTGGTCCGCTGGGCCGGGCGATCCACGACGGCACCGAGAGCCTCGACTCGCTGGAGGCGCGGGTGATGTCGGGCGAGATCGACCCCACCCCCGTCTCGGGGCAACAGGAGCTACTGGAGAACCGGGTCAACCGGGCGATACGGTCCAGTTGAGCGAAGTCCCACAGGAGTTCTCCTCCGGCGCAAACCGGCTGCCCCTCCGATGAGCGTCGTGATCGGTATCGATTGCTCGACCACGGCGACCAAGGCGGTTGCGGTGGACGGTGCCGGCATGGTTCTCGGCGTGGCCTCCGCCGAATACGGATACGAGACCCCCCGGCCGCTGTGGAGCGAGCAGGACCCGGCGCTGTGGTGGGACGGCTCTGTGACCGCGGTCCGCCAGTTGCTCGAGAACCACGACTTGGCTCCGGCCGACGTGGATGCGGTCGGACTGACCGGCCAGATGCACGGGTCGGTCCTGCTCGACGCCGAGAACAGGGTGGTGCGGCCGGCGATCCTGTGGAACGACCAGCGGACCGGGGCGGAGTGCGACGAGATCAGGCGACGAGTCGGCGCCGACCGCCTCATCGAGGTCACCGGGAACGACGCGCTCACCGGGTTCACCGCCCCCAAGCTGCTCTGGGTGCAAAACCACGAACCCGACCTGTGGCGGCAGGTGCAACATGTCCTTCTCCCCAAGGACTACGTCCGCTTCCGGCTCACCGGCGAGCACGCCGTCGACGTCGCCGACGGGTCGGGGACGATCCTCTTCGACCTCGCGGCGAGAACATGGTCGCCCGAGATCCTCGATGCGCTCGACCTCGACCCGCTGATGTTCCCCACCACCCACGAGGGTCCCGACGTGACCGGGGTGCTGTCGGCAGACGCGGCACAGGCCACCGGGCTGCGCCCGGGGACACCGGTGGTCGCCGGTGGCGGTGATCAGGCGGCCAACGCGGTGGGGGTCGGCGCCGTCGCCCCCGGGGTGGTCGCCCTCTCGCTGGGGACGTCGGGTGTCGTCTTCGCCACCACCGATGGGCCGGTGATCGAACCGAAAGGGCGGGTCCACGCCTTCTGTCACGCCGTCCCCGGGCGCTGGCACATGATGGGCGTGATGCTCTCGGCAGCGGGGAGTCTCCGCTGGCTGCGCGACGCCGTCGCCCCCGGCCGGTCCTTTGACGACCTGGTGGCCGCCGCCGCCGAGGTCCCTGCCGGGTCGGAGGGACTGATATTCCTCCCCTACCTGACCGGGGAGCGGACCCCCCACCCCGATCCATCGGCGCGGGGCGCCTTCGTGGGCCTCACCGTCCGACACGACCTGCGCCATCTGACCCGGGCGGTGCTCGAGGGCGTCGCCTTCGGGTTGGCGGATGGTCTGGACGCCATGGTGGCGGCGGGAACAGAACCACCAGCCCAGATCAGGGCCTCGGGTGGTGGCATTCGCAGCGGTCTCTGGCGGCAGATCCTCGCCGATGTCCTCGGCGCCGAGATCGCCACCGTGCAGACCGATGAGGGTGCCGCCTACGGGGCAGCGCTCCTCGCCGCGGTGGGATCGGGACAGGTACGCGACGGTGGAGGAGGCGTGCGACGCCACCATCGGGGTTGACCCAGCGGCGGCACCGTCGGACCTCGTGGACCTCTACCGCGATGGGCACGACCGCTACCGCGAGCTGTACCCGGCGCTCGCCCCGAGCTTCCACCTGCTCGCCGAGGGATCAGCCGTGTAGGTCGGTCAACTCCGACTGGGTCACGTCTTGGGGGAGCTTGCCGATGATGATCATGGCGAGCACCTCATCCATGGTCACCTCGTCCTTGTTGACAGTGCCCACCAGTCTCCCGGTGAGCATGACGCTGATCCGATCCGCCAGGTCGAAGACGTCGTGGATGTCGTGGCTGATCAGGATGACCCCGATCCCCTCGAGCTTCAACTGCCGGATCAGGTCCATCACCTGTTCGGTCTCCGACGGCCCCAGGGCCGCCGTTGGCTCGTCCATGATCAGGACGCGGGCGTTGAAGTGAACGGCGCGGGCGATTGCGACCGACTGTCGCTGTCCACCTGAGAGCCACCCCACCGCCGACTTGAAGTTCTGGAACTTCGGGTTCAGCCGGTTTATCACCCTGCGGGTGGCATCCTCCATCGCCGAGTCGTCGAGGGTCCCCCATCGGGTGGTCAGCTCGCGTCCGAGGAAGACGTTGCCCGGAGCATCGATGTTGTCGGCCAGCGCCAGCGTCTGGTAGATGGTCTCCACCCCATATGCCTTGGCGTCCCTTGGGCTGTGGATTGTGACCGACTCGCCATCGATGAGGATCTCGCCGGAGTCCGGCCGCTGGGCACCGGACAACGTCTTGATGAGGGTCGACTTCCCGGCGCCGTTTCCCCCCACCAGAGCGAGGACCTCTCCCGGGAACAGCTCGATGCTGACGTCCTGGACGGCGTGGACTCCACCGAAACTCACGAACATGCTCTTCATCTCGACCAAGGGGCCTTCGATCGCCATCGGGTCCGGGGTTTGGTCTCCGCGAGAACCGAATGTCCGGTCGCGGACCAGCCGGCTGGGGGGATTCGGTCACCGCGCCGTCCTCCTCCGATAGATCACGTCCACCGCCACCGCTGCCACCAAGACGATCCCGACCACGATGTCCTGGAGCGGTGCATCGACCCCCAACAACACCATGCCCGACTGGAGCGACTGCATGATCAAAGCCCCGAGCACCGCCCCTGGGATGGTCCCGATCCCACCCGCGAGCGAGGTCCCCCCGATGACGGCTGCGGCGATGACAGAGAGCTCGGCGAGCGTCCCCAGCCCACTAGTTGCGGCGTTCTGTCGAGCCGTCGACACCGCAGCGGCGACTCCGACCAGGATGCCCATCACCATGAAGGTCTTGACGATCGCCCGCCTGGTGTTGATACCGGCGAGCACCGATGCCTCCGGGTTGCCGCCGATGGAGAACACATATCGCCCGAAACGGAGGCGTTTCGCCACAAAGGTCATGATCAGGGTGACGCCGATTGCGATCAGGACCGGGTAGGCGATCCCGAGCGGGATGTTGAGCGCGCCCTCCTGGATCGGAATGCCCTGCTCCTCCGCAACCTGGCGGGCGACGTTCTCGGGGAGGTAATAGCTGTTGGTCACCCACACCGCACCCAGGATCGCTGCCGAGCCCAGCACACCGAGTGTGATGTCGGCCCAGAGCGGCCTCAGCCGGAACCCGTACCTTGTCCGCTGCCTCCTCCGGTTGGCGAGCAACAGCGCGATCCCGACGCAGGCGGCGATCCCGACCACCCAACTCGCTACCTCGCCGATAGCTCCACGCGACCCGCCTCCGAGCACCTGGAAGATCCGGTCCATCGGAGCGATGGTGCGGCCGCTGGCCAGCGCCCAAGCCACCCCTCTCCAGACGAGGAGACCGCCGAGGGTGACGATGAACGAAGGCACCCCCACATAGGCGATGATGACCCCCTGGAACGTCCCGATGAGTGCCCCCATAGCCAGAGCCGCCAGGACGGCGATGATCCACGTCGCAGGATTGTCGAACCCGATCATCCCGGGGAGGATCTCTGCCTGGAGAAGGGCGATGGCAACTCCGATCGCCCCCAGCATCGACCCCACCGAGAGGTCGATGTTGCGGGAGACGATCACGAGAACCATCCCCGTCGCCATGATCGCAACCGACGCCGTCTGGACGGAGAGATTCCACAGATTTCTTGGGGTCAGGAAAGTCCCGCCCGACATGAAGTGGAATACCGTCCAGATGACCGCCAGCGCCACCAGCATGGCCAGCATCCGGGTGTCGACCTCGGTGGCGCGTATCAGTCCACCCAGCGTTCGCCGGGGCGCTCCTCCAGTTGCTCCTGTTCGGTTGGGGGAGCTTCGGTAACGCTCATCTGGTCACCGTTATCAGCGTAGGCACCGCGTCCTTCCCGGGCAGCCCAGGATGGACGCGGTGCGCCTCACTCAGTTTTCTTCTGGCTGTTACGGGCAAACCTCGACGCTGCCGGCCTCGACTCCCTGACAGACTTCCTCTACCGATATCCACCCGGCATCGATGGGCACGCTCAGGTTCTCCTGGGTGATCGGCAGAGGGGTCAGGACGATGGACTCCACGTCCACGCCGCCAGGAGTGGTGAACGGTTGGGCATCCACACCTGCGGCCGGTGCCGAGTCTCCGAGGTCGTCTGGTGCTACGACGTCGGCCACCGCCGTCCCTCCGACCAGTTGCAAAGCGAGCTCGGCGGCCGTTTGTCCCAGAGCGAAGGCGTTCTTCCACACGGAAACGGACTGTGTACCCAGCGCCACCCGGTTGAGGGCGGCGGGGTCGCCGTCCTGGCCGGATACCGGAACCTCGCCTGCGAGGCCTTGCGCATCGAGTGCGGCGACGACGCCGCCCGCCATGCCGTCGTTGGAGGCCACGACCGCCTGGACGTCGTTGTCGTTCTGAGTGAGGAAGTTCTCCATGTTCTCCTGGGCAACCTCCGGAAGCCAGTCGTCCGTGTAGGACTCACCGACATTCACGATGGCGCAATCGTCGGAGAGCTCTTCGCAGCCGGTCGCCTCGGTGAGGACCTCCATCTGCCCACCGAAAAGGAAGTCGGCGTTGGCATCGGCCTGGTTGCCCTTGATGAACACGTAGTTCCCCTCTGGAACGAGCTCGTATATGGCCCGCGCCTGCATCCTGCCCACCTCGACGTTGTCGAAGGTGAGGTAGAAGGCGCCCGGATCCTCGATCAGCCGGTCATAGCCGATCACGGGAATCCCCTGCTCGAGGGCGCTCTGCACAGCCGGCAGGATGGCGGTTCCATCCTGCGCCAAGATGATCAGGGCGTCCGCTCCCTGGCTGATCAGGTTCTCGACGTCGGCAAGCTGCTGCTCAGCCGAGGAGCCGGCATCGGTCTCGATGTATGTCGCTCCCGCTTCCTCCAGCACCGCCTGGATGGCGGGCTTGTCGGCATTGGCCCAGCGTGGCTCGTTGAAGTTGTTCCAGGCCACTCCGACGGTGATGTCGCCCTCGGCACCTGCCGCTGCGGTCGTATCGGATCCCCCTGCCGCCGTGGTGTCGGAACCACCAGCGGCGGTTGTGTCGGCGGTTCCGCCACCACACGCCGCAATCAGGAGCGCGAAAACCGCCATGCATGCCAATAAGCGTGCGTTGCCCTTCAAAGTCGACCTCCTCAACACATGCGCCCCGGAACGGGACGGTTCAACTCAGATGCCGGCGAAACCGGCGGAGAGACACTAGGCGCGCCCGCATCCACCATGCCGGTATCTATCCGGACCCCCGGCGAGGATACGTTCATATGTTCGGTGTCGCAACAAACTTGGGGTAAGCGGAAGGCCGTCTAGACGCAATCGGAGAGACTGCTCGCTTCGGCGGGCACCACCGACATGGTCGATATGATGCCTTCCCCAACAAAAGGGGACCTTGGACAGCCGCACCGCACCCGCCCCGCAACGCGGGATGGCCGCCGAAGAGCTGCGGAGGCACAACCTGGCCACCGTCCTGGAACGTGTGCACCTGTCAGGCCCGCTCTCGCGCTCCGATCTGACCGTCTCCACCGGGCTCAACCGCTCGACCATCGGCGATCTCGTCGCCGAGTTGTCGTCGCTCGGCCTGGTGGCGGAACACCCGGCCTCGAGACCTTCAGGTCCGGGGCGGCCCTCGCCGCTGGTTGGGGCCCGGCCGGAGTCGGCGGCGGTGCTCGCCCTCGAGTTGTCGGTGGACTCCATCGCCGTGGCTACCGCTGGGCTGGGAGGACACGTCTACAACAAGCTTCGGTGGCGCGTCCCCGCGAGCGGTTCTCGCCGGCCGAGACGGTGCAGGACCTGGCCAAGCTCGCCGAGCCCCTGCTCGCATCGCTCCCATCGGATCACAACCTCAGAGGCGTGGGTGCCGCTGTTGCGGGTGTGGTGCGGCGCTCGGACGGCTTCGTCCATCTGGCGCCCAACCTGGGTTGGCACAACGTGCCCCTCGGGTCGATGCTCGCCTCAGAGCTCGGGGTGTCCGAGCAGGTCACCGTGGCGAACGAGGCCGACCTCGGCGCTCTCGCCGAGCACCGCAGGGGTGTTGGTGTCGGCGTTGGCCATCTCATCTACCTATCGGGCGAGGTGGGAATCGGTGCTGGGATCATCTACGACGGGAAACCGATGCTCGGGTCAGCCGGCTACGCCGGTGAGGTCGGGCACACGCTGATAAACCCCGCCGGGCGGCGGTGCAGGTGTGGGGCGACCGGCTGCTGGGAGACCGAGGCGGGGGAAAAGGCGCTGGCCCGCGCCGCCCGACTCCCGGCCAGCATCACCGGGCTCGACGTGGTGAGGACAGTGTGCGATCGGGCCGAGGCCGGAGACCAACGGACGCTCACGGGGATAGCCGAGATCGGGCGCTGGCTCGGCTTGGGCATTGGCAATCTCATAAACGCCTTCAACCCCGAGTTGATCGTGCTCGGTGGCGTCTACCACGCCCTCTACCCCTACATGCGTCGGTCGGTCCTCGAAGGGGCTGCGAGGGTGAGGCTCGATGCCCCGGCGGAGATGGTCGAGGTGACCCGCAGCGGGCTCGGACCCGACGCACCGCTGATCGGCGCCGCCGAACTGGCTCTCTCGGCGGTGGTTACCGACCCGGCGAGCGCCGCCGGGCACAGTGTTCTATCCGCCTCGGGAGGCGGCGGCTGAGAGTGCCGTCAACCGGACCGCTCGGCATCGGCGATGATCCGCTCCATGACCTCGAGGTTGGCGATGGCGTCGGTTGGTGGAGTGGGCACCGGGGTCCCGCCCCTGACGGCGCGGGAAAATGCATCCGCCTGCACGCCATATTGATCGGCAGCCGCCACCTCGTGGACGACGATCTCGGGCGCCACCGGCGGCTCCCCTCCCGAGGCCACCAGGAAGCGAGTAGCCAGGTCGGGAGGAATATTGAACGGAATCTCGACGACGATCCTGCCGGTGGTCCCATGGATGTGGACCCGCTGATCAGGCTCCAACTGCGTAGAGCAAGTGAGCGTTGCTTGGCGCCCGTCGAAGTCGAGCAATGCAGAGGTGAGGACGTCGGTGCCAAATTCCGGGTCGCGCCGGATCGCCCCGGTCACCCGGGTTGGTTCGGTGCCGAACAACATGCGGGCGGCATTGACCGCGTAGCACCCGATGTCGAGGAGGGCGCCCCCACCGGCACCTGCGATGTTGCGGATGTCCTCTGGATCGACGTTGTAATAGGAGAAAAAGACCTGCACGGCGAGCAGATCACCGATGGCCCCTTCGGCGAGCAGCCGGCGCACCCCGACCCACAGCGGGTGCAATCGGTACATGAACGCCTCCATCAAGAGGACACCGGCGTCCTCGGCGGCCTGCACCATCCCCCGCGCTTCGGCGCTGCTCAT
This sequence comes from uncultured Actinomycetes bacterium, assembly GCA_963758695.1. Lineage (GTDB taxonomy): Bacteria > Actinomycetota > Acidimicrobiia > Spongiisociales > DATADW01 > DATADW01. Next base: position 49,108 of record CAVWWM010000029.1, on the reverse strand, counting down.
GGCGAGCGGCTTCTCACAGAGGACGTGCTTGCCTGCCTCCGCCGCCTTGACCGCCCACTCGGCGTGGAGGTGGTTGGGGAGGGGGATGTACACGGCATCGATGGCCGGGTCGGCGAGCAGGTCCTCATAGGAGCCGTGCCAGCGCGGGATCGAGAGCCGGGCAGCAGCCTCCTCGGCCCGGGCGGACGTGCGCGACGCAATCGTGTCCACTTGGCTCAACTGCGACTGCTGTATCCCGGGTATGACGTGCTTCACCGCGATCCCGGCTACGCCGAGGACGCCCCACCGCACCGGGTCGATTTCGATCGTTTCATCCATGGCGCCGATTGTTCACCGCCGGCGCGTTGCGGGCAAGCATGACCGCCGGGCAATCGCCGGTGCCCTGGCTGGCAGCTGGTATCGCCGCCGGAGCATGCGCCGCCCTCGGGCTGGGGCTGATCGTGTTCGGAGCGGTGAGGGGAAACACGCCAACCGCCGCAGGGCCGCCGCATCTCGTCGAGCAGGCCGAGTCGATCGGGGTCCAACATGTCTATGACGGTGAGTTCACCTTCTTCGTCGGCGGCGGGGTGGCCGTGCTCGACTGCGACGACGACGGCTGGCCCGACCTCTACATGGCGGGAGGAGCGAACGAGGCTTCGTTGTATCGCAACGAGAGCGTCGTCGGCGATATGGCTTTCACCCGGATCGATGGTGGCGCTACGGCGCTCACCGACGTCAGCGGCGCGTACCCGATCGACATCGATTCGGATGGCTTCACCGATCTCGCCGTGCTCAGACTTGGGGAGAACGTCGTGCTCCGGGGGCTCGGCGATTGCAACTTCGAGCGCGCCAATGAGACCTGGTCGATCGATGGGGGCGACGAATGGACGGTGGCCTTCAGCGCCGCCTGGGAGGACGACGCCACCTGGCCGACCATGGTCTTTGGGAATTACGTCGAACTGGGCCCGACCGGGGAACAAACCGGCCGCTGTTCGGACCACATGCTTCTGCGACCAGCAGGAGATGCCTACGCCGACCCTGTGTCGCTCTCGCCGGGGTGGTGCACGCTCTCGGTGCTCTTCAGCGACTGGGACCGATCCGGACGGCGCGACCTGCGGATGACCAATGACCGCCACTACTACCGCGATGGCGAGGAGCAATTGTGGCGGATGGATCCGGGCGAGACGCCGCGCCCCTATACCGCCGAGGAGGGCTGGGAGCGGATGCAGATCTGGGGGATGGGGATCGCCAGCCACGACCTAACCGGAGACGGGCTCCCCGAGGTGTTCCTCACCAGCCAAGGTGACAACAAGCTGCAGACGCTGAGCGACGGTCCGGAGCAACCCACGTACGAGGACATCGCCTTCGAAAGCGGGGTGACCGCACACCGGCCGCATACGGGGGACAACACCTACCCATCGACTGCCTGGCACCCCGAGTTCGCCGACATCAACAACGACGGACTGATCGACCTCTTCGTGTCAAAGGGGAACGTCGAAGCGCAACCCGACTACGCAGCCAACGACCCGAGCAATCTCCTACTCGGTCAACCCGATGGCACCTTCGTCGAGGCCGCCCCCGACGCAGGTTTGGTCGACTTCGCCCGCGGCCGGGGCGCGGCGCTGGTCGACCTGGACCTCGACGGGATGCTCGACCTGGTCGAGGTGGTCCGGCGCGAGCCGGTCAGGGTGTGGCACAACGTCGGCCTGGGGAGTGCCGACGCCCCGGAAGCGATAGGAAACTGGGTCGCGCTTCGCGTCGAGCAACCCGCTCCCAACGTCGACGCCATCGGCGGCTTCGTCACGGTGCGTGCCGGCGGCCAGACGATCGAGCGCGAGCTCACTGTCGGCGGCGGCCACGCCGGCGGTCAACAGGGCTGGCTCCACTTCGGGATCGGCGACGCCGACCGCGCCGAGGTCAGGGTGCAATGGCCCGACGGTGAAGTCGGCCCGTGGATGGACCTGGCCCCCAACGCCTTCTTCGTCGTCGAGCGCGGCACCGACGATGTGGTCCAGTGGACGCCGCGGTAGACGGCAGCCAATCCACCGAAACCCCCGAGGGTGCTTGCTGCCTCCTCCCTTGATTTCCCCTCCCGATGAGGGAGGGGGTTGGGGGGAGGGTGACTCACCACCCGCCCCGAGTCACCCTCATGCGCTAGCTCGCCGGCATCTCGGCGACGATCACCCACCGCTCCCCGGGGCCGCGTTCGAGCACGAACCGCGTCTCGAACGGTCTCTCAGAGCGATCCACCTCCACCCCGCTCTGGTCCAGAGTGGTCTGCTCGACGAGCCCGGTGGCATCGACCGCCAGATGGGCGCCGCCCTGGGGACCTTCGAGGTGGACGACGTCGAGGTGTAGAGCGTCAAAGGTGAACCCCGACAAGACCCGCTCGCCGGCCGTCGCCGCCGCCTCGATCGCCCGCTCCATCTCCACCAGCCGGGTGCCTCCGTCGGCGGATCGGAGCAGGCTGGTGTCGCTGGTCATCATCGCCTGACGCTCGATCGCCAGAGCCTCCGCCAGAGCTAGCCCTATGCCGTCCGCTTCGGACGCCGCCTCACCGCTCAAGGCGGCGACTTCGTCGCCTACCGAGACCGCAGGCAGCGTCCCAACCTCCACCTCGACCTCCGCCGCTGACGGAGAGGACAGCGCGGTAGGGCTGCTCCTCGCCGGGGTCCCGGCTACCACCACCACGGTCCCAATGAGAACGAGCGACGCCCCGATCGTCACCCCTCTGCCGAATACCGGGAGCAGCGGGCTTCCCGGGGCGGCGATGGGAGAGCGGTTGGCCGCCCACCGGTCGAACAGACTGCGCACCGGGCACATCACCACCAGCCCGGCGAGCAGCCCCACCTTTACCCCGAACTCGGTGGTCTGCGGCGCCATCAGCAGGGCGCAAACCATCGCCAGCGAGAACGACCACACCAGGCGCCCGGTGGATCTCACCGGGATGGTCTTCGGGTCGGTGATCATGAAGAAGACGAAGATCAGCACCTCGGGCGAGGTGACGACCACCCTCCAGAAGTCGAAGCCGCACACCGGCTGGAGTGCCCAGGCGGCGGTCATGCAGTGACCCGTTGCGGCCAGGAGTCCAAGTCCCGCCGCCAGCGTCACCCAGAACGTCGCCGCCATCGGTAGAAGCCGGAGCCGGGCCGTGATGGCGATGCCGCCGCCGAGTATCACGGCATACGCCACGAGCAGCCCGGGGCTCGGCGGGCCCCACCAGAAGTCGAGCGGCTCGATGACGGTGCTCCCGAGCAGAAGGAACGCTCCCACCAGCCCGACGTTGGAGGGATTGAAGACGTGCGAGCCCCGATACCTGATCAGGTATTTGGTGAGCAGCGATGCCGCCGCGACCCCGGCGAAGAGGTACCACCGGTCCCATGTCCAATGGCTCCCGGGAGACTGCCCGACGATCCGGAGGATCAGCGCGACCCCGCTACCGGTGAGCATGGCGCTGGCCGGCCAGACGATCTTCCTGGCTCTCGACGAAGGTCCACACCAGTTCGATGAGGGCGCAGGCGAGGATGGCGGAGAGGATCTGCGGCACCGACACGGCGAAACCGAGCGACTGTTTGGCCGAGAACGTGGATGGTGATGATCACCCCGGCGAGGTGCAGGCGGGGATCCCGAATGCTGGGAAGACCACGGGATAGCTGCTGCCCCCGATGCGGAGTGTCCTGGCGGCGACAGCGGTCATCGTTCAAGTATGGCTGGCCCGAAGACCCCGCCGGCAGTCAGCCGGGACTGGCGAATCGATCTGCCGAATCCTCATCGGGTTCTCAGCAACCTCCCAGGATTGGGGCGTACGGTGCGATCGATGGAGGACCACCGCCCAGATCCTGGTCGTGGACGACGAGGAGGGCCTCGCCGAGATGGTGGCGAGTGCGCTCCGCTTCGCCGGGTACGGGGTGAGCACCGAGAGCAACGGCTTCGACGCCTTGCGCGCCATCAAGGACCGGACACCCGACCTGGTCGTGCTCGACGTCAACATGCCCGAAATCGACGGCTTCGAGGTCTGCCGTCGTATCAGACGCGACGGTCTCCAGGTCCCGGTCATCTTCCTCACCGCCCGCGACGACATCGACGACCTCAGAACCGGGTTCAGACAGGGCGGCGACGACTACCTGACCAAGCCGTTCAGCCTGGAGGAACTTGGGCTTGCGGATCGAGGCGCTGCTGCGCAGGGCCAGGGGGATCGGGGACACGGCCAAGACTGGCCGTCGGCGACGTGGTGTTGGACGAGCGAGCCCACCAGGTGTTCCGCGACGAGCAAGGAGGTCACGCTCTCCCCCACCGAGTTCAGGCTGCTGCGCTTCCTGATGCTCAACCGGGGACGTGTCATGTCCAAGGCGCAGATCGTCGATCACGTCTGGGAGTACGACTTCGACGGCAACTACGGGATCGTCGAGACCTACGTCTCCTACCTGCGGCGGAAACTCGATGATGCCGATGGTTCGCTCATCCAGACGGTGCGCGGCGTCGGGCTATGTGATCCGTCCGTCACCATGACCCTGCGGACCAAGCTGGTCATCTCCTTCACGCTGCTCCTCCTGGCGGTGATCGCCGCCGTGGGACTGGTCGGCGTCCCGATCGATCCGATCGATCCTGATCGGACAGATCGACCAGGACCTCCAAGGCGTCGTCTCCAGAGGGCCCGGCCCCTATCGGCGATGGTCCTCCCGGACCAGGCCCCGACGACGGCCCGTTCCTCGAGCCGTATGCCGTCGTGGTGACCGACGCGCAGGGAGCGGTGATCGAGTCCCGGCCCTCGGGTTTCGCCGATGATCCCGACCCACTTCCCGACGTCTCTGGCCTCGATGGCGGAGGAGGGTCTGGTCACGCTTCCCAGCGTCGACGGGAGCATCGACTACCGCGGGTTATGTCGAGAGGGAGGCGGACGGGTCGGTCGTGGTTCACGCCGTCCCACTGCGCGATGTCACCACGGCGACATCGGCTCTCATCAGGGCCCTCCTCGTCGCCGGCGGTGGCGTGCTCCTTCTCGGCGGTGCGGCCACGTGGTGGACGGTGAGGGGAGCGATGCGCCCAGTTGACGAGATGGTGGAAACGGCCGAGGCGATCGCCGCCGGGGACCTGACCCGGAGGGTGCCCGACCTCGACCCGGGGACCGAGTTGGGCCGGTTGGGCGGATCGCTCAACGAGATGCTGGCCCATATCGAAGCAGGCCGTCGATTCGGAGCGCGAGGGCCGCGAACGGCTCCGCCAGTTCGTCGCCGACGCGTCGCACGAGTTGAGGACGCCGCTGGCAGCGATCTCCGGATACGCCGAGATGCACCGCACCGGGGCACTCGCCGATGATGCCGAGGAGGCCAAGGCCTGGTCCCGGATCGAGAGCGAGGGCCGGCGGATGGGGAGCCTGGTCGAGGACCTGTTGACCTTGACCCGGCTCGGTCAGGCGAAACCGCTGCGGATGGAGCAGGTCGACCTGGCGGGCATCTGCCCGCGATGCAGCGGCCGATCACGGCGCCATCGACCCGGAGAGACCGGTGACGGTCTCCGGCCCAGAGTCGCTGCTCGTCCCCGGCGACCCCGAGCGCCTCCACCAAGTGGTCACCAGTCTCCTCGCCAACGTGCGGGTCCATACCCCGCCGGGCACCCAAGCCAACGTCACCGTCGGCAGGCACAACGGGTTGGTCGAGCTCGTCGTCTCCGACGATGGCCCCGGGATGCCTCCAGCCGCCCTCGCCCATGTCTTCGATCGCTTCTACCGGGCGGACCCCTCGCGCTCACGCCGCTCTGGCGGCAGCGGGCTCGGGCTGTCGATCGTCGACGCCATCGTCACCGCCCATGGAGGCACTGTCTCCGCCGACAGCAAGCCCGGGGCCGGCACGTCGATAACGGTGAAGCTGCCCTCGGAGAACGGCAGACGGCAGACGGCGGCCAATCCGAATTCCGTCCCCCCGGAGGGGGAAGGGCCCCGCTGCGGAGCAGCGGGTAGGGGGAGCCCCCAACTCCCAACGGTGCTCGAGCCGCGGCCTTCGCACCTTGGGAGTGAACCGTTCCCCCCTCCGCTCACGCCTCCCGCGTCGCGCACTCCCCCCGCCGGGGGAGAGAATCTGTTTGCGAATAGCCCGTCTGCCATTCCTATCCGTCCCCCCGCAGGGGGAAGGGCCCCGCTGCGAAGCAGCGGGTAGGGGGGCTGACGAACTCCTAACGGTGCGGATTGAGCGAGCCCAGGAGTAGGCAGAATTGAGGGGCCTCTAATTGGCTTTCGCCTCCTGGGCGGCCGGTGTTTCGCCCTCGATCACCGGCTCTTTGAGGTAAGCCATAAACCTGGGCTCGCTACCTCCGAAGGTAGTCCCTTGAACTTCGCGATGCGGCCGGGCCGCACTCTTTCGCAACACTCCGCCTTCTCCCAGGGTGGTCACAGGTGGGTAGCGGACGATGTGCTCGGAAAGGCATCCCAGAGAAAGGAGGATCGATGCCTGACGAGAAACCGACGACGCAGGCGGCTGGCTGCGGCCTCCGCCATCGGTGCCGCTGCAATCGCCGGTGCGCTGCTGGCGATCCCGACTGCGGGCTTCGCCCAGGAGAGCACCACCTCGACGACCGCAGTCGAGGAGGAGGCTCCAGACACCACCACCGACACCACTGTGGCCGAGGAGCCGGCGGCGCCGTCCGAGGACCGGCCCCATGGCGGCCATCGGGACGGTGAGTGCGAGGAACGGGCCGATGAGGCCGAGACCTCAGCGGACACCTGATCGGGCGCTACCGGGCCCCGGGATCTCCCGGGGCCCGGCAGGCCATCACTCCGGAGACTCAGCGGCCACGAGCCTTTCCAGCGCCGATCGCCAGTGCGCCCGAGCGACCTCGCGCCTCTCGGCATCGGGAAGCTTCTCGATGAGCACGTTGATGGCGGTCTTCCCCGAGGCCGATTCGAGCAGGGTGACCTGGACCAGGGCGGGCGCCTCCCAATCGACCGGCTGCCACGTCATCCTGATTCGGTCACCTGGCTTGACCACACGGACTTCGCCGCTCGCCGCCATCGCGCCCTCGCCGCCAGGCACCTCGTACGGTGCCCCCTCGGTCAACTCGAGCGAGCCGCCGAACAGCGACTCGGGCGCCGCCTCGATGCGCCGCCAGACCGCCTCGGCATCTCCAGGCAGGCTTCGCTGGACCGAGACCTGAAACCCCGAAGCGGTCTCACCCAGCTTTCGCATCCCCCTCTCCTGCTCATAGCCGACGGCGATCGACTGACGCCACCACGAATCGGTCTCGGGGTGGTGCTGCTCGAGGTAAGTGACGATCCCCTTGTGATCGAGTCCGGTGGCGCCGGCGGCGTCGAGCACGTCCAGCCATTCCTCCCACCCACGCCCGGTCGCCTCGCGCACCTTGTCGGAGGACAACCTGCTGAGCATCAACCGGGCATCGTCGGTGCCCATCGCCGTCACTCCCGTTCGACCAGCACGAGGATGTTGCCGTCGGGGTCGCGGAGGGTGAACATCGGTGGCACCCCTTCCCAACGCATGATCTCCGGATCGACGTCGCAACCCAGTTCGGTGAGCCGGGCGTGGTCGGTCTCTGCGTCCTCGGTGGCATACCTGATCGCGGCGTCGACGCTCGGTGACTGTGGCTCCGACGTAGCGATCAGGGCAACGGTCGTGGTCGCTCCGGGAGGCGCCACTTCGATCCAGCGGGCGCCGTCTCCAAACGGCCCTTCCATGACCTTCTCGAACCCGAGCATTCCGACATAGAACTCGAGCGAACGGTCCTGGTCCGTCACCGGGATCCCCACCGTCGCCACCCGTGTGATCCTCGACTCAACCATCGCTTCCTCCTCTCGCTGGACGACGGACCCATGGTGTACCTCCATCGGACTTCGCCATGCAAGGAAACTCATCGGGGAATAGAGCAGACTCGTCGATGGCTGACCACGCGATGGAACTCGGAATCACGACTTTCGCCGAAACTCACCCCGACCCTGTCACCGGGGAGGTGGTGTCGCACGCCGAGCGGCTTCGCCAAGTGATCGAGGAAGCCGTGGTGGCCGAGCAGGTCGGGCTCGAGGTTTACGGAATCGGGGAACACCACAGGCGGGACTTCGCCTCCTCGGCCCCGGTGGTCGTGCTGGCGGCGATCGCCGGGAAGACGGAGCGGATCAGGTTGGCGCCTGCGGTCGTGATCCTCAGCTCCGACGATCCGGTTCGTGTCTTCCAGCAGTACGCCACTCTCGATGCGGTCTCCTCCGGACGAGCGGAGTTGCTCGTTGGTCGGGGGTCCTTCATCGAATCGTTCCCCCTCTTCGGGTACGACCTCGCCGACTACGACGAACTGTTCGCCGAGAAGCTCGATCTGCTGCTCGCCGTTCGTGACCAAGAGGTCGTCACCTGGTCGGGGCGTTTTCGCCCGCCGATCGAAGGACAAGGCATCTACCCCCGGCCCGCATCAGGACCCACTGCCCGTCTGGGTCGGGGTGGAGGAACGCCGCAATCGATGGTGCGTGCCGCCGAGCGGGGTCTGCCCGTGGCCCTGGCCATCATCGGTGGCAATCCGGACCGATTCGCCTTCATGGCGGACATCCACCGCCGCACTCTGGTGGCGTCCGGCTACGACCCCAAGCAGGTTCCGCTAGCCGTCCACGCCCACGGGTACATCGCCGACAGCGACGAGCAGGCCGCCGAGGAGTTCTACCCCTCGTACGCCCAGGCGATGACACAACTGGGCCGCGAGCGAGGATGGCCCCCGATGACCCGGATTCAGTACGACGCGATGCGCTCACCGGCCGGGTCGTTGCTCGTTGGCGACCCGGAAACGGTCGCATCAAAGATCTTGCGGCTGCGTGAGGTGCTTGGGATCGAACGTTTCATGCTCCACATCAGCGTTGGGAGCCTCCCCAACGAGCAGGTGCTGCGATCGATCCAGTTGTTGGGTACGAAGGTGGCACCCCTGGTCAACGGCGCCTGACCCACCCAACCCTGGGTTGGGGAGTACCTCCTGGGTAGCCACCAACCCTGGGTTGAAGAGCTTCGCCTGCCTCCCGATCGCTCACACGGTCATGACGATCTTGCCCTGGCTCAGCCCGGTCTGCAGCAATCCGATTGCCTGGACGACCTCGCTCAGCGGATAGGCCCGAGCGACAGTCGGTTGGAGTTTCCCGGACTCGATGAGTTCTTTGAGCAACTCCATCGACTCTCTCTTGCTCGGTGCGGAGAACGATGTCTTCACCTGACTCGAGAAGATGGATGTGACCATCAATCCGGCAAAGCGTCCCAGGCTCCCCAGCCAGCGGCCACCCCGGCGCCCGAAGAGATCGTGGCCGACGAGGACGTACCCGCCTTCCGGCTTGAGAACGCGCCTGCAATCAGTGAACCGGTGGTTGCCGGGAACATCGAAGATCAGGTCGTATTTCTCATCGCCCTGGGTGAAATCGTCCTTCGTGTAGTCGATGACACGGTCTGCGCCGAGTCGGCGCATCATCTCCAGCTTCACCGTGTGGTCGACGCCGGTCACCTCCGCTCCTGAGCTCTTCGCCAACTGCAGGGCTATGGCACCGACCCCTCCCCCGGCCCCGTTGACCAACACGGTTTGGCCCTGACGGTCGCCTGCCGGCATGTTCCATAGGGCGATGAGGCCCGAAGTCGGCACGGACGCGGCCTGTTCGAAGTCGATGTTGGAGGGTTTGACCGACAAGGAGTCCTCGGGCACTGCGACGAACTCGGCGAAGGCGCCACCGTTGTGCCATTGGTAGCTGCGCATCGTTTCACCAAATACCTCGTCACCGGGCTGGAAGCGGGTCACGCTCCCCCCCACCGCCTCGATGGAGCCCGCAACATCTGTCCCTGGAATGGGGTTCCTCGGCCCGGTCAGACCTGCGCCCATTATCCGGAGGGCATAGGGCCAGCCCATCACCACATGCCAGACATCGGGGTGGACAGAAGCCGCCCTGACGCGCACCAGGACCTCGTCGTCCCCGATATCGGGATCGGGACCTCACGCACCTCGAGGACCTCGTCGGGTGGCCCGTACCCGGTCTGAACGACTGCCTTCATGGTTGCCACATCGTGCTCGATCACACCTCGACGACGATCTTGCCGCGCGCATGCCCTTCGCCGAGATACGCCATGGCCTCCGGCGCCTCGGCGAGTTGGTAGGTGCGATCGATCAGTGGTTTCACCCGTCCGGCTTCGATCAGTTCCTTGATTGCCTCAAGATCCTCGTACTTCGTCGTGGAGAGCACCATGCGCGCCTTCTGGCCGACGAAGAGCGACCATGCCATCGTCCTCATCAGCCGACGGAAGACTCGCCACCCAGACCCTGTCCAATTGACCGTTGTTCGGAATCAGCGTCCCTCTTGGTGTCATCGCACGCTTCGTGTCCTGCAGTGATCTGGTCCCGGCATTGTCGACTATTACGTCGTAGGCACGCCCGTTCCTGGTGAAGTCCTCCTGCGTGTAGTCGATGACGTAGTCGGCGCCGATCGACCGGACCCTGTCAACATTTCTGGTGCTGCAGACGGCGGTCACCTCGGCGCCCATAGCTTTGGCGACCTGCACGGAGAAACTCCCCACGCCCCCGGAGGCGCCGGTCACCAACACCTTCTGCCCCGGCTCCACCTTGCCGCGTCGCGGAGAGCCTGGAGGGCGGTGAGACCCGCCATGGGAACGGCTGCGGCCTCCTCAGCGGTGAGATTCGCCGGCTTGATGGCGAGGTTTGCCTCTTTGGCAACGGCGTACTCGGCGAGCGTGCCCCGACCCGATCCGAAGACCTCGTCCCCTACCTTTAACCGGGCGACCCCGTTACCGACGGCCATAACCGAACCGGCCACATCGCTGCCCCTCACTGCGTTTCTCGGCTTCGTCAGCCCGTACGCCGGGCGGAATAGATAGGGGACGCCCCTCATCAACGACCAGTCCGCCGGGTTGACCGCTGCGGCCGCCACCCTGATCAGGACCTCGCCGTCGGCCACCGTTGGCATGTCGATGTCACGCAACTCGAGCGCGTCGGGTAACCCGTAGCCGTCTTGAACGATCGCCTTCACATGACCTCTCCTGCTGGACGTACGTTGTAAGTGTACGGCGTAAGGTACACGAATGCCGTTTCCGTGTAGCCGAGTTGGCGTTGGCCGTCACCCACGATGCAGAAACCACGGTCGGGAGTGGGTGTGACGACCAGTTCGAATTCGAGTTCGGGCTCGACCTGTCCCTCGACGGCTTGGATCGCTGCCGCGACGCCGGCTGATCAGGGCGTCACCCCCTCCGCCCCTTCGCTCGCGCCTCACCCTCACCAGGGGAGGCGGTTGACGGCTCTCACCCGCTCGCAGGTGGGATGTTCTGGTTGAGTCGGAAGAGGTTGTCCGGGTCGTATCGCGCCTTGATCGCCGCCAATCGGTCCCAGGTGGCGCCGGGATACGCCTCCCGGACACGGGCATCTCCCTCATCTCCGAGGAATCCGACATAGACACCAGGTTCACCGCTTCGCAAACTTCCCGCCAAGGATTTCACCCATGCCGAGTGCTCCGCTGCCTCGCCGGGATCGTCGTAGACCACACCGACGGCGGACACGATGGGGCGATGGCGGTGAGCGAAAGCGGTTGCGCCTGGATCGATGTCTGCTGCAGCGCCACCGAGCACACGGAGTTGGGCAACCGCGATCGGTGCGCTCGATGCCTCGAGGTGCTCGACTATCGCTGCCGCCGCCGACTCCGAGACGTCATCGAGGAAGAACGAGGCGGCAGTTTCTTCCTTGATCGGGGGCCCACCTTCGGTGAATTGGAACATGTCGGCGTAGCGCATCGGAGCGACCATGTCGGTGATCGGAGGTGCGAGAGCCCGAAACGGGGCGATGGCACGCTCCCCCGCCTGCACATCGCTCCCGGCATAGGTCACCAACAGCATGACGACCGGTCGGTTGTGGTGCTCTAGGGGAACAAAGGGTTCCGGCGGGGCCATCATGAGATTGGCGATGGTCGAAAGCTCATTGGGAGCCTCCGCCGCCAAGGTCATTGCCCCGGTGATGACCTCCGAAGTCGCCGGGAGAATCAGCAATCCACCGAAGATCCGATCGACCTCGTGTAGCGCGAACTGGAAGCGCGTGGCAACACCAAAGTTGCCACCACCACCGCGGATCGCCCAGAACAATTCCGGCTCGCTCTCGCTGTCGACCCGCCGCAACCGGCCGTCAGCGGTGACCAGATCTGCGGCGAGGAGGTTGTCGATCGTCAACCCGAATCTCCGTACCAGGTACCCGATCCCGCCCCCCAATGTCAGCCCGCCGATCCCGACCGACCCGGTGTCGCCGAAACCGGTGGCTAGCCCGTGCACGCCGGCAGCAGTCGTGTACTCGCTGGCGGTGATGCCGGTCCCCGCCCACGCTGTGCCACTCTCCACACCGATATCGATCGAGCGCAGCGCGGCGAGATCGAGCACGATCCCGTCGTCGACGACCCCGTAGCCGGCTGGGCTGTGGCCTCCCGACCGCACCGCGAGCGGCATCCCGGTCTCGGCGGCGAGATTCACCACCCTGACCACCTCTTCGGCGTCGGCCGGTCTGATGATCACGGCTGGGTGCCGGTCGAATGCTCCGTAGAAGACGGCCCGCGACTCGTCGTAGTTGGCATCGCCGGGGGCGATCACCTCCCCGCGAAACGAGTCGCGCAGTTGCGGTACGGATATGGTCATGGCTGTTACTCCGGTAGCTCCACATCATGACCGAGCGAACCTCCGGAAGTCATCGGAGAGGAGATGCGATGCAACTGGCACCCTCATTACGTCGAGTCGGCTCGGACCTGGTGAACGTCTACCTGATCGAGGACGAGCGAGGTGTGACGGTCATCGATGCCGGCCTCGCCGGACAATGGGATGAGTTCACCGGCGAGTTGGCGGAAATGGGCCGCTCGCTCGCGGACGTCCGAGGTCTGATCCTGACTCACGGCGATACCGACCATCTCGGGTTCGCCGAGCGTCTGCGTGAGCATGGAGTGCCGGTCTATGCGCACGAGGCCGACGCCCAACAGGCAACCGGGGTGGTCAAGAAGAAGAACCCTCCGTGGGGCCGGGTGAAAGTCGGGCCTCTTCTGTCGTTCCTTTGGTATGCCGGGCGCAAGGGCGGAATGCGCACCACCCACGTCGAGGAGGTGACCACCGTCGGCGATGACGCGGTACTCGATCTGCCCGGGGACCCCCGCATCATCCATACGCCCGGACATAGCCCGGGGAGCATCGCGATTCATTCCGCTGCGGTCGATGCACTCTTCGTCGGTGATGCGATGACGACTCGCCACGTTCTCACCGGTGCCCGCGGGCCGCAGCCGGCGCCCTTTACGGTCGACACGACCCAGGCGCTCGCTTCGCTCAGCAAGTGGGAAGACGTCAACGCGACTTGGGTACTGCCCGGCCACGGCTACCCATGGGATGGTGGAGTCGAGGCTGCGTTGGCCGAGATCCGCGCCCGTTCGGAGGTCAGTCCCTCCTGAGATAGCGCTTCGAACCAGTCGACCGCGAGATCGATCGACCTCGGCAGCAGAAGGAGTCTGTGGCGCCGGGTCATCGCCGGGCGGATCCGCCAGTTGATGTCCCATTCCGGGCACAAGCTCGAGCCGAGCGCGTTCAGGATCGGCGTACCGATCAGCGAGCACGTCGCGCAATTCCTCCGCCGGTCGCCGGACTCCATCGACGTCGTCGTCCTCGCCAACCACAAGCAGCACAGCCGGATCCTTCTCTGCGATCTCACCGGCTCGCTCCACGAAATCGAGCCGCGCCGCGACCTCCCGTGACCGATCGGACCAGTTGTACTCAACTCCGAAGTGGCGCTCCATTGCCTCGACCAGGGAGCGCAGTCTGACCAACGGGCTGACGAGCACCGCGGCATCGACGGCGATGTCCTGCTCGGTGAGAACGAGCTCGGCGACGGCCGCCCCTGCGGATCCACCGAGCAGACCCAACGGTCCCGAGCCGAGATCGAGTTGGCCAGCGATCTCGGCAAACGCGGGGCCGAACTCCTGAGCTGCTTGATCGGTGATCGGCCCTTGGATATTGAGGACCCCGTCCTCGTACCCGAGTCGCAGCAGTTCCTCGTCGCCGCCGGCCGGCTTGCGTGAGCCGGACATGGGGAGACCGAGGTACACCCTCCACGCATCGAGACCCGCCAACGGCATTGCCGCAGCGAAGGCGGCCGGGGTCCGAGGCGGATCCAGCAAGTGCCACCCGACAACGGTGGCGCTGTCGGGACTCGCACCATTTTCCGGCGGGATGGCCAGGAACGGCACCCCCGAGGCAACTCCCTCGATGGCTCCCATATCGGTCGTGACCTCGGACATCTCCAGCTCCTTAGTTGGACAACGTACAACTGATACTGTACGGTGTACAGGTCACGATGTCAAGCGCCTCCAAACCACCTCGACCAGTCGGGCATCGGGCCGGCTTGTCCCGCGAAGCCATCCTCGAAGCGGCGCGACGGATCGCTGATGACGAGGGTTTGGACCGGTTGACGATGCGCCGGCTGTCGGCAGAGCTGGGAGTGATGCCCAACGCCATCTATACCTATTTCACCGACAAGGACGCCCTCCTCGCCGGGCTGCTCGACGATCTACTGGGCGAGATCGAAGCACCCGACGTAGCCGAACGAGATTGGCGAGGCGGCCTAGTCGAGATCATGGACTCTTCCCGCCGTTTGGTGCTGGCTCACCCGCAACTGGCGACGATGTTCCTGACCAGACAGAGTGTTGGACCGAACGCCGCCCGGCTCGGTGAGATCACCTTTCGGCTGCTCCGCCAAGGCGGGATCGAGGGCGAACGAGCGGTGGAGGCTTTCCGTGCGCTGTTGATCTACACCCTGGGTTTCGCCGCCTTCCAGGCACCCCGCCAACAATCCGACACCAATGACCGCACAGCTCGCGGCCAAGCGGCATTCCGCGAACTCGACGGAAATCAATTCCCAGAATTGCGGAAAGTCGCCGAGCTACTGGCGGGCCAACCCACCGATGACAACTTTCGCACCGGTCTCCTCTGGCTGATCGACGGGATGAGCGTCGGTTAGGTGGAGCCCTCGACCCAATCGACCGTCAGCGAAGGTACGTGACCTTCGTCGCCGCTCCACTCGGGAAAGTCGAAGACTGCCAACATCACCTGCATCGGATAGGTGGGCGGGTCGGCGCAGTCGTGTACCTGCACACCATCGACCGAGAACACGGCCCGGACGTCGTCCCACTCCACCGCATAGGTGTGGTACTCGGTGACATCGACGGCGAGCCGCGGGGCCACGAAGTCGTGCGTGAGACGCGGGTCATTGACCTGCTTGGCGCCGACACCGACCTCGGCGGATCCGCCCTCGATGCTGCGGCCGAACACCTCCACGACGCACAACTCCCCGCCGTCCACTGGGTTCTCCTCGAACCCAGCGAGCCACATGGCGCCCATCGACCTAGGTGAGAGGCTCATCCGGCACCGAATCGCCACCCGACCAGACGAAGGCAGCCAACCCTCGAACCTCTCCTGCTCCTCGCGAACCAACAAACCGTCGCGGAACCGCTGTTGCCCGATCGTGGAACCCACCGGTCCGGAGAAGTTGCCCGATTGCAAGCCCGATACCCGGAGTGGATCGGGGTGCTCATCGGCGCACCACAGAGGATGACCGTGCGGGATGGTCAATTCGAGATTCGAGTCGTGGATACGGTACGCGGCTTCGGTCGCAGCTTTCGAACTCCACGCAGGTAGATAGTGCGGCAACCACACCGAGCGATCGAGCTCTCCGCCGTCGAAGTCGTCCCGGAACATGACGTGGATGAGCGCTATTCGGGCTTCGTGGCCTTGCCGTCGAGCCAGAGCATGTCAGATTCGTCGCGATGGCTGCCGGTCGAGCCGACGTGCTTGGAATCGATCTCAGGCCCGTTCTTGATTACATACACGAGGGCCATGGCGTGCCCTCGCCCCAGGTCGTAATCGGCTTTCAACCAATCGACGATGACCCCCGCCTTCACGCTCGGGTCGTCGTAGCCCTTCTCCTTGGCGATCTCGATGAACTGACGCGGCGTAAGGCCGGTCTTGTCCTCGATGTTGTCGAGGTATGCCTGAAACGACATCGACGCTCCTCTCGCTGCGAACGGGGTCGTTCGGGTGCGTCACGACTCAGGACGATGGCGACTTTTCGCTCGTTCCGACCTCGCCACCAGGGTCGATCTCCGCTCCAAAGATCCCGGCAACCGTCCGAGCCAAGCCCTCCGTTGGCCACCATGTCATCATGAACAGGCGGCCGGCGGCTGACCGACCCTCGACCCACCACCCGAAGTGACGACCCCGCCGAATGACCACCTGTCTCTTCCCGCTCATTTTCTCGCCTCCCGACATCCACTGAGTCTGGCGCGATTCTTCGATTTGTGGCTCGCACAAGCTCATCCTGGTGACGGTTCCGGCCGAGGTCTGAGTATTGCCAGTCGGATCGAGTCAATTCGTTGTGAAGAATCCCAATGAGATGGTCTGGTTGCCGCTGACTTCGAGCGCAAGAACCTCGAGCTCGTAGAGAGTGGCCGGTTCGAAGAACTCATCAGGAACCGGGAGCGAGGTGACATCGGGTCCGAGGTGCACGTCGTACACCGGTCTGCTGAGACCGTTGGGGTCGTCGTGATCAACCTTCGTAATAATCACCTCGTACCCCGTGATATTGGCCGGATCGCCGCTGAGCGTTTCGGTGACCGCTTCCCAGCTGACGACGACATCTCTCCGAGCGACGATGTGGTCTGCCGCCTCCTCTTCGTCTTCTGCCAGTGCGCGGAGATGTGATGGCTGGCTCGGTCGGGATGTCGTGGGTGAATGTCGGCGCTGGCCACCCGTCGCCGTCCCGTCGAAACCGGTTCCTCCGACGAGGTAACCGCCTTCGGGGAATGCGCTGAGAAGTTCATCGATGGATCGCTCGTCGTTGGGCGGCTCGCGCGACTCGAAGAACAGGTCGGCGACACCGAGATCGGCCAGTGCTCCCTTGGGCCGGACCGAGAGAACGAGCTCTCCATCGGGTTTCCAGATGCACAGCTCCGTCCAAGCCTCGCCGCCGAAGTTGCCGTGAACCCCGGTGTCGGCATCGGTGGCATTGTGCTCGACAAACAGCATCGCAGTTTCAAACTCCTCACCCTCGGTCGGGCACTGCGCCGATACGTCCCTCGTCGAAGCGGTCGACGTCGCGCTGGTGGCCGACGAGCAGGATGCGATGACCAGGGCGAGGCGCCAAGGAAGCTGGGTGCACGAGCTTGTCATCGATGAATCCCTCGGTTGCGGCTACGTGAAGGATGCTTGCCGCAGGCTGACTCCACCCTGAACGATGCGAAGCGATCAGATCGACCCGTCGAGTGGCAGAGTCATCTCAAAGCGGGCTCCCGCTTCTCCGGGGTTCACAACCACGAGCGACCCACCGTGCCGGACCGCAATGTCGCGGGCGATGGCGAGTCCGAGCCCGCTGCCGCCGGTGCCGGCGGCTCTCGCCAGGTCGAGACGACCGAACCTCTCGAAAATCTGCTCGACTCCGGAGAGCGGTATCCCCGGCCCATCGTCCTCCACCGTCAGGCATGCGAATCCGTCACGCTCCTTGAGCGCGACACCCACGGTGCCGGCAGCGTGACGCTCGGCGTTGTCGAGGAGATTCTTGACGGCCCGAGACAGCTGGCTGCGATTGCCCACGAGGTGAGCGCCGGATACAGCAGAAAGATTCACCTCGACCAGACCGTTGCCGGCGATCCGCCTTCCTTCGCGCAGCACCAAGTCGTCGAGATCGATCGCGGCACGGGTTTGATCGGTCTTGCCCGCATCGGATTGCGCCAGGAAGAGCAGATCCTCGACCATCTCCTGCATGCCGAGCACCTCGTCCAGCAGTGACCCGAGCTGGTCACTCGCCGCCTGGTCGCTGGCGGACGAGAGGCCCAGCTCCAACTCGGCCCGCAAGCGAGTCAAAGGCCCACGCAACTCGTGCGATGCGTCTGCGACGAACCGCTGCTGGCGTTCCAGCGATCCCTCGAGCCGCTCGAGCATCTCGTTCATGGTGTAGGTGAGGTGGTCGATCTCGTCATTGGTGCCGGGACTAGGCACCCGGCGACGAAGATCGGTCGCACTGATCGCCGCCACCTCGGACCTGATGTCCTCCACGGGCCGGAGAGTCCGGCCCACCAGCCACCACACCAGCACGCCGAGGATCGCCACGACGACCGGGATGGTTATGGCGAGCGATCCGACCAATGCGGTCGTACTCTCGGTGACCACGTCGTAGGTCGTCCCGACATGGAGGACACCACCAGCCACGCGGTCGGCTGAGCACACGAAACAAGTCATCGTCGACCGTTGGCACTTCGATGTTCTGGATCGAGTCGCCTCCGCCGCCCACGATGTCGAGAGGCGGTTGACCGGCGAGATTGGGAGTTGCCACCACGACGGCGCCATTGGCGTCCACGAGCTGGGCAAACCCTTCATCAGGACCCGGTGCGAACTCGTCAGGCGAGCCCCCCTCTTCGAGGAGGGAGACGATGTCGTCGGCGCGCTGCGTGAGAGTTTGATCGATGCTCGCCGTCAGGGTGTCTCGCTGCAGCAGAACGAGGACGCCCCCGGCGATGACCAGCAACGTCGCCACCGCGAACGCTGCTACCGCCGTGATACGGAAGCGGACGCTGCGTGGATTCACGAGGCGGCTCAGCCCCCGTCGGAGGCGAGACGGTAACCGGCGCCCCGGATAGTTTGGATCGAGTTCCTGGCGAAGGGCTCGTCGATCCGGCTCCGCAGCCTTCTCACGTATACCTCGACGATGTTGGGGTCGCCCTCGAATGCGTAATCCCACACCCCCTCGAGAATCGCCCGCTTGCTCATGACCTGGCCGGCCCGTCGCAGAAGGAACTCGAGGACGTCGAACTGCCGTGTCGTCAGCTCGATCTCGGCGTCGCCTCGCCAGGCGCGCCGCTGGACCGGATCAATGCGAAGGTCACCGGCGGCGATTGGTGTCGGATCTCGTCCGGCGCCGCGTCGAAGAAGGGCACGTACTCGGGCGACGAGCACAGCGAGCGAGAACGGTTTGGTGATGTAATCGTCGGCGCCGGTGTCGAGCGCCTCCGCCTCATCGAGGTCGCCGGCTTTGGCCGTGAGCATGAGGACCGGCGTCCAATCCCCCGATGCCCTGAGATCTGCGCAGATCTGAAACCCGTTCCTGCCTGGCAGCAGGATGTCGAGGATGATGAGGTCGTAGCTGCTCTCCGAAGCGAGCCAGAGCCCCTCGGAACCGTCGGGTGAGACCTCGACGCTGAACCCCTCCAATTCCAGACCGCGTTTGACCGCGCCGGCGATCTTCATGTCATCCTCGACAAGGAGGATCTTCACCGCGGCAGTCTTCCACTCCGAACTGACCCCCCGCTGAACGACAACGACGGAGTCAGCCTGGGGTAAGCACAACCGTCGTAACTTTGCCTTGCGACCAAGGAGGGACATGAAGAGAGCAAAGGTGCTCATGATCGGCGCAGCCGTCGCCGCGGCAGGCGCAGTGCCGGCCATCGCCCAAGCTGGAAGCCCCGCCGGATGACGACGCGACCGAGGTTGCGATCGCAGGGACCGACCTCGACCGTGCGTCGGCCGCAGCGATCGACCACCTTGGGGGAGGAAAGGTCACTGGGACCGAGGTGAGGGACGAGGAGAGCTATTACGAAGTCGAGGTGACGCTAGAGAGCGGCGAGCAGGTTGACGTCCAACTCGACGAGAGCTTTCAGGTCGTCGGCACCGACGAGGACCGGTCTGAGGATTGAAAGCCTGCGGTGCTCATCCCATCAGCGTGAGCACCCCGATCTGGTAGCCCCCTCGCCTTCGACCAACTGGTAACAGAAACGCTCCTGCGGCCCGCCCTGGTAGCTCCAGGTGACGTCGGCCCACACGGTTCCGGGCGCCTCGGCCATGACGCTGATCTCCTTGTCCACCGAGACGACACCTTCGTACTGGTCCCAGGAAGAAGCGAAGAACGCTTCCGTCTGCTTGGAGTCGCTCACCGGGATGATGTTGCCCGGAAACACGATGAGCGACGGGACCGAATACATCCCAGCCACCGCTCCGCGTCCCGGTCGAGCAAGGCAGCGGCGTAACGGTCGAAGAACTCGTTGACTCTCTCGTTGGTCTGGCTCATAGACCACACCCTACGGCTGAATCTCGCTGAGTAATGGGGTGAATCAGGAGGGTGGCGGTCCGACGATCTCGAGACCGTACTTCTCGTAGATTTCTTCCTGACGGTCAGGATCGGCAGCTTCCTCCTCGATCCAGTCCGACACCCAAGCGGGCGATATCAGTGTGAGCCAGCGCACCGACAGCGACGTCCTGTTGGCTATCGAGTGTGGCGACCCTCGAGGGATCAGAACGAACGAACCAGGCGGTGCCTCCGACGGCCCGGAGGCGGCGATGACGGTGATCACACCGTCGAGCACGTAGAAGGCTTCTTCTGCGGTGTGATGGATGTGCATCGGTACCTTGCTGAACCAGGCGGGCATCGAGTTCTCGCGCAGCGCGTATGCACCCTCCGTCTCATTCTTGGCGACCTTGACGATCGTCTGTTCTCCAAATCGGCGGGGGACCATTCTCCCTTCGCCCGGTGGGACGATGACGATGTCGGCAGGCATGCTGTTCTCCTGACACGAGGCCGGTGGGCTCATTCTCCCCTCCCCTGAACATTGACACTTGCGTCGGTGCCACTTTGGTGCCATGATGGCACCATTATGGAACTATCATCCTATGTCGACGCTCTCCGTGAGCAATTGGCCGTGGCTGCTGCCGCTGGGAGCGAGGAAACCCGTGAATTGGCAGAGCGGTTGACGGCCCCTCTCGCAGCCGCGACGCGACTGGTCCTCCTCGACGCCCTATCTACTGCCGCCGACGAGATGACCAGGGAATTGGCCCCAGGCACCGTCGAGCTACGGCTGCGAGAAGGCAATCCCACCTTCGTCGTGACGCCGTCGCCGGCTGAGGACACCTTCGACGACATCAGTCCCGCAACGGGGTCGGACGCGATGTTGGTCACCGGCGGCGACGATGACGAGAGCGGCATGGCTCGTCTGAACCTCCGGATGCCCCACGCCCTCAAGCAGCGGGTCGAGGAGGCATCCAACGCCGAAGGCCTGTCGCTCAACGCCTGGCTCCTCAGAGCCGCAGTCGCCTCTCTAAGCGGAACCGGTCAACCCAGGCGGCGGAGCCCGATTGCTGGTGACCACTACTCGGGTTGGGTGCGCTGACATGAGTTCCTTCAAGACTCCGGATCCAATCTTGGCGGTGATCGATCTGCCGTTCGGAACCGCCCACCTCATTGCCAGCGAGCGCTCCGATACCACGGTCGTTGTCAATCCGAGCGATCCCTCGCGCAAGCTCGACGCCGAAGCCGCGCAGCGAACCCGCATCGACCTTTCTGGGAGCACTCTCATCGTGAAGGTTCCCAAGTCGGTCAAAGGCTCGGTGGACGTGACCATCGAGCTCCCCGAATCCTCTCGGTTCGTGTTCAAGGGAGGACTCGCCGATCTCCGCGCCGACGGGAAGCTCGCCGACACCCGCATACAGAACGGAGCAGGCGATGTCCGGCTCGACGAAACGAGCCAGGTCAATGTCGTCACCGGCGCGGGGAGGGTTTCCCTCAACCATGCCGCAGGCGATGGAGACGTCACCGCCGGAGGGGACATCGAAATCGTCTCCATCAGGGGAAACGCCGACATCAAGAACCTGAACGGAAGGACGTGGGTAGGCCAGGTCTCGGCTCGGCTCCGGGCCAGGTCGGCCAACGGTGACATCGCGGTGGACCAGGTGGGGTCCGATGTCGCTGCCAGGACCGCCAACGGAAACATCCAGATCGGGGAGGTCGTCACTGGCACATCGACCCTGGCAACGGGATCCGGGAGCGTTTCGATCGGGATCGGGAACGGCACCATCGCATGGGTAGACGCCCGCACCGAAGTTCGGACGGGTCCATAACAGCCTGGAGGCAGCTGCGACTCCGGAGCCCGATGCGAAGACGGTTGAGATCCGCGCCCGGACCTCGTTTGGCGACATCACGGTCCACCGATCGAATCAAGGAGGAAGGAATTGAGCACGACACCACCACCTGCGGCGATCTCGGTGAGAGGTCTGCGCAAGTCCTATGGAGACAATCTCGTGCTCGAAGACATCGATCTGTCCGTGGCAGAGGGGACTGTCTTCGCTCTCCTGGGTCCCAACGGAGCGGGCAAGACCACCATGGTCCAGATCCTGTCGACGTTGATAGGCGCCGATGCCGGCCAGGTCGAGGTCGCCGGTCATGACCTGGCGACGGCGCCCGATGAGGTGCGGACCGCCATTGGGGTCACCGGACAGTTCTCCGCCATCGACAAGCTCCTCACCGGTGAGGAGAACCTGATGTTGATGGCCGACCTCCACCACCTCCCCAAGGCCGAGGCCCGGCGGCGTGTCACAGAGTTGTTGGAGCGATTCGACCTGGTCGAAGCGGCCGACAAGTTCCCCGAGACCTACTCCGGAGGGATGCAGCGGCGTCTCGATCTCGCCATGGGTCTGGTGGGCTCACCGCGGATCGTGTTCTCGACGAGCCCACCGCGGGGCTCGACCGCGTGGCAGACACACCATGTGGGAAGCAATTCGAGACCTCGCCTCGGGGGGCGTCACCATTTTCTTGACGACGCAGTACCTCGAGGAAGCGGACCGGCTCGCCGATCGGGTTGCCCTGCTCGATGGTGGAAACCTGGTGGCTCAGGGAACCCCAGACGAGCTCAAGCGCATGGCACCGGGCGGGCACATCGAACTGCGTTTCGCCGCCCCTTCGGACCTCGAGTCGGCGGCAAATGTGCTCGACGCCACGAGCCGCGACGACGAGGAACTCGCCCTACAGGTGGCCAGCGATGGCGGGATCGCATCGCTCCGGCTCTGTACTCGACCGTTTGGATGAAGAGTCGATCGAGGTCGGTTCCCTCGCTATCCACACGCCGAGCCTCGACGACGTCTTCTTTGCCCTCACCGGACACGCAACCACAAGGGAGTTCACCCCATGACGACCCAGTCCTATGCGCTGCGGGATACGGCAACCATGTTGCGGCGAAACATGCGCCGGATGATGCGTTATCCCGGCCGTGACAATCAGCGTCGTTGCTGTGCCCATCATCCTTCTTCTCATGTTCGTCTACGTCTTTGGAGACACGTTGGGCGCCGGCCTTGGTGGTGCGTTCACGGGACGGGCCGACTATGTCAACTTCGTGACCCCTGGGATCATCCTCATCGCCATCGCCGGCGGAACCCAGTCAACGGCGATCACGGTGGCGATGGACATGACCGAAGGAATCATCGCACGTTTCCGCACCATGGCCATCGCTCGGGTTTCGGTTCTGGCCGGGCACGTCGTCGGTGCCGTGATCCAGACGATGCTCGGCTTGGCGCTGGTGGTGGCGCTGGCCTTCCTCGTTGGGTTCCGCCCCAACGCCGATCCCCTCGATTGGCTGGCGGCCATCGGACTCATGGTCTTGCTCACCCTCGCCCTCTCCTGGCTATCCGTTGCTTTCGGGTTGGTGTCCAAGACCGTGGAGGGCGCCAGCAACCTGCCGCTGCCGCTCATCCTTCTCCCCTTCCTCGGCAGCGGGTTCGTTCCCACCGAGGGCATGGCTTCCGGGATGAGTTGGTTCGCCGAGTATCAACCCTTCACTCCGATCATGGACACCCTCCGCGGTCTTCTGTTGGGCACACCGATCGGCAACAGCGGAGTAATCGCCGTCGCCTGGTGCATCGGGATCCTCCTTGCGGGCTACCTCTGGGCCAGGAAGCTCTACAACCGCGACCCGGTGGCGCGTTAGTAGCGGGTGGGTGCGGGGGCGCGTATCCGGAGGCGTTAGGGCAGCGGGAAGTGTTCGCGCCGCGTGGCTGGGTACCACGTGTCGCCGACTGGGAGCCCGTCCATGTTCCAGGTCCACGAGGTCGTAGGAATGATGCGCAGGTAGGTGCCCGGTCCAACCAGGCCGACCCGTTCGACGGGGTCCGACGCCGTGCCGTAGATCCGGATGCCTCACCTAGTCGCTGCGATCTCCCTCCAGCGAGGCCCTCACCGCCTCCATCTGGTGTCTCAGCACGTCCATATCATCGGCGGTCATCACTCCCAGCAGGTGCTGTGCGATGACCTCGTCGTGGGTGAGCCGTGCAGTCTCCAGTTTTCGGCGCCCATCGTCGGTGAGCGCCGCATAGCTGCCCCGTCGGTCTGTCGGACAGGCCCTTCGCTCCACCCAACCAAGCTTCACCAGTCGGTCGACCGCATGTGTGGTCCGGCTCCGGCTGAACACGGTCGAATCGGCGAGGTCGGTCATCCGCAAACCCCACTCATCGGCCTCTCCAAGACGCGCCAGCAGGACGTAATCCGCCAGAGGCAGGTCGGACTGGTCGCGCAGCCTGCGATCGAGCTCGTCGAAGAGGAGTTTGGTGGCACCGAGGTAGGCGCGCCATGTCTCGAGCTCACGTGTCCGCAGCGTCGTCCCTGGGTGGATCACGCTTTTCAGTCTACTCGTCAAATTGTTGAAACTTGGAATAGTGCAGGCATCAATCAAGTTGTGATGGTTGAACGCTCAATAATCGAGCCGGAGGAGACGAGAATGTCGACCGGAACTATGAAGGACACCCGTACGCCGACGGTGGGGACCTGGGTCATCGACCCGACCCACAGTGACCTGAAGATCATCGCCCGACACCTCATGGTGACCAAGGTGCGCGGCACCTTCGACGACCTCTCGGGCACCATCGTCGTTGCTGAGGATCCCACTCAGTCCACCGTCGAGGTGGTCGCCAACGCTGCATCTGTGACCACGGGGACCGCCGATCGCGACAACCATCTCCGCTCCCCCGATTTCCTCGACGCCGAGAGCCATCCGGAGATCGTCTTCAAGTCGACAAGCGTCACGCCGAACAACGACCGCTGGCGGCTTGCGGGTGACCTGACCGTCCGTGGGGTGACAAAGCCAGTCGCCTTCACCTTGACGTTCGAAGGCGAGGCAAAGGACCCCTACGGAAACACCAAGGCGGCCTTCACCGCCGTTGGCGACATCGACCGCGAAACGTGGGGCCTCACCTGGAATGTGCCGCTCGACGGCGGAGGCGTCCTGGTGTCGAAGTCCCTCCGCGTCGAGTTCGACGTCCAGGCAGCACTTCAGTCCTGACGATCCCACCATCGGAGCCCGGCCTGCCCCGGGCTCCGATGTGAGTGTCGAAGCATGATTCCACGCGGTCAGCTTTCCCAGCGGACGCCGACTTGCCCCTCGATACCGGGCAGGGGGAGAGCCGATGCTTCCGCCTCGACCGCCTCGCGCTCGGCGCGGGACAGCCGGCGCCACGCCTCTACTGTCATCGTGTCTCGCGCCCGTCGCCACGTGCCGACGATCTCGCCGTCGACGAGGACGGCGCCGGGCCAGACACGAGAAGTCCATAGAACCTGGCGGCGGTCGGCTTCGGAGACCAACAGATCGCGACCCTCGCCATGGAGGAGGAAGTAGGAGTCCCCACTGGGGAGGAGCCGGGCAGGCGCGGCGGGTCCCGGTGGGGCGCGTAGAGCGGGCTCGTCGCCGGTCAGGATCCACGCGTCGCCGATAGGTGTTCGCACCGGCGTCAGCGATCTACGGAGCGCGTCGAAAGTCTCGATGCCCGATCTCGGGGCAATCCCCGCCCACACCGCAAACGCTTCGGGAGTGGAGGGACCGAACACATGCAGGTAGCGACGCGCGAGCTCGAGTCGTGCCTCGCGTGGTTCGATCTCGGGGGGCGGGATTGTCCAGATGGTTGGCGATCGGGCGCCGTCCCACCGGATGATCACCCTGCCGGTCGGTGCCGCGTACCTGAACTGACTGGGGTGAACTCCCAGCGCTTGCCCGGCCTCACGATACGACATCGTCCGACCAGCCGAGGAAGGCATCGAGCCGATCGGCCAGGTCCTCACCGATCCTCCTGCGGCTCCCCTCCTCGGGCAGTCGCCCCAGCGAGAAGACCGCGAGATCGCGTGCCGCAACGACATAGGAGTTGAAGCGCGGACCCCAGAGCTGGACGAGCGATGGGTCCTCCCATGTCGTCGGGGTGGTTCCTTCGATCCGGGCTTGGATCGAGAGGAGCGCGGCTCGGGGCATGCTGTCCTGCAGACCCGCCCACGCAGCACGCCGGAGAGACCTCCGCCCTACGGGGAGCCGCTCGTCGAGGGCGCTAACCCGACGTCGGAAGGCGAGTATCTGAGAGCGCGTGAGGTCCAAACGAGACGTTCTCACCTCGCGGTGAGGACCACAAGGCCCCGAACGGTGCGGGATCTCATTTCCCGAACCGATTGCTTCTCAGACGCTTTCATCCTCCTCGTGGTCCTCGAAGTCAGGCCACGCCGCAATATCGACGCCGTGGTTGTCGGGGGAGGCAATCGTCCAATGACCGGGAGCGTGCGAGTCATCGACGATTCGCCCGCCGGCTGCAACAGCGGCCGCGACCCGCGCTTCAGCTTGATCGGCGGGCACGCTGACGTCGATGTGGACGCGGCCTCGACCCCGCTTGGGAGGGTCAAGCTCGTGGAACCACAAGTGCGGATTCCGTCGCTGTGGGTCGATCGCGTCCTCCTCGCCGAGATACTGGTAGCCGCAGGCGGCGGCCCAGAACGGTCGCACATCGACGCCGGCATCTTGGGCAACGGCTATGCCGATGACCTGTACCTGTGACGGGTCGGCCACGAGCCCGAGTTCCCCCGCCAATGCCGAGATGCGCTGGGCAAACTCGGTGTCGCGCTCGCTGAGGGCGCCGTCTTCTCTCGAGAAGGTACGCAAAGTCACACCCTCGGGACGCAGGTCGACGTCGGGATAGTGCCCCAATTCATCCGCCACCTCGGCGATGGCGGTGATGAACCGGGCTCCCTCGGCGAACGACCCGACCCTGTAGTGGGCGTGGGCGCCCCAAAACAGAACTCGCCAGTCGTCTACGCCGCCCGCGTCGTGAAACGCCCGGGCCGTGACTCTCTGATCACTCATAGAGACTTCCTCCCCTCATCGGATCTCGACGGACCCCACGCTGGCATTCAAGTCCACGCCTCGGAGAGGCGGCCGGAGACCGCGGCTTGTTAGCCGCACCGGAACTGGCTAATCGTCGACCGACCAATTCCGTGTGGAGGGCAGTGGCACGTCGCCGTACCCATGGCAGCGGGCCTCGCTCAGTTGCAGCTCAAACAGGATGTAGCGGTCGAGGGGCGTGTAGCTCGCCGCGTCGGCCACATGGGACCACATGTCTGGATCCTCCAAAGCGAAGCCACGGCCACTGACGTTGAACTCGCCGCCGGTGCCCGAATTGTCCGGGACACCGTTGTGCAAGGCGAACCATCCCTGCTCGCGAAGGTCTCTGCCCTTGGGTGAAGTCGGCTCCATGAACAGGTACAGCCCCACGGCAGTGAAGATCGGCGTGACCGGATGGATTCGAGGCGACCCAGACCGACGAAGCGTCGCCAAATACGCAGGTGCTGCGGTCAATCTTCCCGCCCCGAATTGTGCCAGCTTCGGCTCACGACCGGCGAACTCACCCCAGGCGATCGTCTGAGACGAATCCGTGCTTTGTTCCGTCATGGCAGCAACCCTACGAAAACACGGCGAGAGTTGCTTCTCGAAAACTGCTCTCTTCTGCCCACTCGCAACGCTCAGCGTGGGAGGCGATCGGTGGATCTAGGAGGAGTCCAACTCGGATCTCCAACCGGCCAGATGCTCGTCGCCACTCAGGAGACCGCTCAGATTCTCCCGGATGATGCCCATCAGCTCGGCGGAGGTGACGCCCCTCACCCGTGCCAGCTCATCGACAACCTCTTCGATGTGTGAGGGTCGCCCTGCTTCGCCGGTCAGCCACTCTCGCCCGCCGGGATTGTCGGTCTCGGTGAGGAGTTGGCCGTCCGGGATGAGCGATGCAACCTTGCGGATGTGCTCGGAGTGCAGCACTTCCACCCCGACAGTGAAGTGGTAACCGGCCCCGATCATGCCGCTGAGAACTTCGAGTGGCCCCGAGTACCAGTGGATGATCGCTCGATCGGTGCCATTTGACTGCAGCATGTCGAGCGTGTCTTGCTCTGCTCCAACGCAGTGGACATTGACCAGCTTTCCTTGGTTCCTGGCCATGTCCAGCAAGGCGGCGAACACTTCCCGCTGTGGGCCGTACTGGGTGGTGTCGGTCACGAAGCGCCGATCGAGCCCTATCTCCCCAATCGTCGGGGAGCGATCCACCAACTCCTCGATCTCGGATAGCGAGTCCACGAAGTCCGGAGCCTGCTCAGGGTGGATACCGAAGGACGGCACCACGAGGTGGGACCGTGCCGCAATGGACTCGGTTCGCAGGAACGACGCCGGATCAACAGACACGCTCATCGTGAGGATGCGCCTGCCCTCGATCTCCGAGAGCATTTCCTCAATCTGCTTGTCGTCGTATTTGTCGAGATGAGCGTGGGCATCAACGAACATCGCATCGCCTGTGATCCGTGAAGGTTCCTGAAGTCAAGCCCTTGACCGTCACCACCAGCGTGAAAGAGGCCCAGGATCGGTGATGAATCCGGCCGGTCGCCTGCCAGCCGTTCTCTATCTCAGCTCGACACGACCCCTGTACTCGTCGAGCAGGGGGTCGTTGGGGTCGAGATCGGTTACCAGCAGGTCGAGTTGCTCGAACTCGAACATCCGGGCTTGGGCCCTGGTTCCAAGCTTGGTCTGGTCCACGGCGAGGATGATCCGGCGGCTGGTCTGGCTGAAAGCCCACTTCACCTCGGACTCGGCAAGCGCCGCTTCGGACGATCCCACGTCGTGATCGAGCGCCGCGGCGGAGCAAACGAAGGCGTCGTAGAGGTAGCTACCCACGGCGCGCACCGCCATCGGACCAACGAGGCTCCCGGTCCGTGGCTCTTGGGTGCCTCCGCTGAGCGACGCGGTGATTCCTGCCTTGCCAACGAGGGTGCTGAAAGTGTCGAGGCCGTTGGTCACGACCACGAGATCCCTGGCAATCTCGAGCGATGCGGCAAGGCGGTGAATAGTGGTCGATGCATCGAAGGCCACCGTGCCGCTGACAGGCAAGAGGGGAAGCAGCTTCTCCGCGATGCGCGCCTTGGCACGAGCGTTGTGGCGGTGACGTTGCGCGAAGGGCTCGGGGCCAAGGGCGAGCGCCCCGCCGCGCACCCTTCGGGCCACGCCGAGCGCCTCCAACTCGTCGAGATCGCGACGAATGGTCATCTCACTCACGCCAAAGTCGATAGCGAGCTCGTCGATCCTCACAGCCCCTCGATCCGAAATCAGGCTCCGGACTTCGCCGAGGCGCTCTTCGGGACTGTTGAAGCTCCGTCTCACGAGACTCTCGTCCATTCTGTGTCTCCAACCGATCCGGGTCATGGGTTTCCCACGCTCCGGAAATGTTGGCGTCGAATGTTAGATTCATCACAAGGTAACACCGATCCGGTGGGTTCCAAACAGCAACCCAGATCAACGACCCGAGGGATAAGCCAGTCAGTTGGCGCAAAGGCAGCACCTGTCCGGAATCCCTTGACAAGGGAACAGTGCCAGGAATATGGTCGCGGCACGGTTTGAGATGTTTCACATAATGTTTCAAACCCTGTTCGGGACGTTGGCTCTCGCAGGAGGAGTGAGATGAAAACGGATTCCCGCCGGTGGGTAATTACGACGGCGATCATCGCCTTGCTCGTTGCGGCCTGTGGAGGTGGGTCCGGCGGGGGGACAGCCACGACTGCCGCATCGGGCGATACGGCCACCACGGCAGCAGCTGAGGAACCGGCGGCCACCACGGCAGCCGCCGAACCGGCAGCCACTACGGCAGCCGCTGAGGAACCGGCCACCACTGCGGCGGCAGAGGCAGTGACCCTCTCGTTCCTGATCGATGACAATCAGGTGACCATCGACACCGCCGAGGGTTTGGTCGCTGCGTTCACAGAGGCAAATCCCAACATCGCCATCGAGATCGAGACCCGGCCGGGTGGCAGCGAGGGCGACAACATTGTCAAGACACGCCTCGCCACAGGAGAAATGACCGACATCTTCTGGTACAACACGGGTTCGCTTTTCCAGGCGCTCAACCCGACAGAGTCCTTGGTCCCCATCACTGATGAGCCCTACGTGGATGACATCGTCGAGGACTTCCTGACGACCGTCACCGCAGGCGAGGACATCTACGGAGTTCCCGCCGGTACGGGGCTCGGCGGTGGCGTGCTCTACAACAAGACGATCTACGAAGATCTGGGTCTGAGCGTTCCCACGTCGTGGGATGAGTTCGCCGCCAACAACGATGCGATCCTCGACGCAGGCATTGCACCTGTGGGTCAGACTTACTCTGACACATGGACTTCGCAGCTGTTCGTGCTGGCGGACTACTACAACATCCAGTCTCAGGACCCTGACTGGGCGGAGAACTACACGAACAACCAAGCCAAGTACGTCGACCAGCCGGCGTTGGCGGGCTTCGAGCGTCTTCAAGAAGGTTTCGACAAGGGTTGGTACCAGGAGAACTTCGCCTCGGCGACCTTCGATGACGGGCTCAATCTGCTGGCGACGGGTGAGATCGCCCACTACCCGATGCTGACGTTCGCCCTCGGTGCGATTGCGGAGAACCATCCGGACACCGTTGAGGACATCGGCTACTTCGGGCAGCCTGGAAACGACGCCGCCACTCACGGGTCGACGATCTGGATGCCTGCCGGCATCTACATGGCGGGTACAAGCGAGCAGCAAGACGCGGCCAGGCAGTTCCTGGCGTTCGTGGCCTCGCTCGAGGGTGTAGACGCCATGACAGCGGCGGTAGCACCACAAGGGCCCTATATGATCGAAGGGTCGGAACTACCCGAGGACACTCTGCCCGCCGTTCTCGACATCCAGGCCTACATCGACTCCGAAGCGATATCTCCGGCCCTAGAGTTCCTGTCCCCGATCAAAGGCCCGAACCTGGAGTTCCTCACCGTCGAGGTCGGCTCAGGCCTCAAGAGCGCCGCGGATGCTGCTGCTGAATATGACGAAGACGTCATAGCCCAGGCGCAGCAACTCGGCCTGCCAGGTTGGTGAGTCAGCAAACCGAGCCGATCTCCGACGTCGATAGCTCGCGAACCGGCGGGGCAGTATCTGCCTCGCCGGTTCTCGACACCACGAGTCGACGTACCAGTGGACGTTCGCTGAGGGACAGCGCGTACCCCCATACCTTCTATATCCCGGCCGCGGTGGTGTATGCGGTGCTCTTCATCGTCCCCACCGCGATGGCCTTCTTCTTCAGCCTCACCAGATGGACCCTCTTTGACTGGGAGTTCATCGGGCTGGACAACTTCGTTCTCTTCTTCAATCGACCGGCCCTGCTGGGCAGCATGACGAACACGGTCATATACGCTGTCGTCACCAGCGGCCTCAAGGTCGTCTTCGGGCTGCTGCTTGCCGTCTTGTTCACATCGAGGATCAGGCTCAAGACACCGCTGCGATCGATGGTGTTCTTCCCGGTGCTTGTCAGCACGGTCGCAGTAGGGATCACCTTCAAGGTCTTGATGCATCCGTCCGAGGGCCTTATCAACCAGACCATCGAACTGCTCGGCGGCGTAGGCCCGGCCTGGCTCACAGACCCCCAGATCGCGCTCTTGTCGGTGGCGCTGGTCGATGTTTGGAAGGGGGTGGGTATTGCACTCGTGATCTTCATCGCGGGCATCATCTCCATTCCGGAGGAATACATGGATGCAGTGCGGATCGATGGCGGTGCGTGGGCCAAGTTCTGGTATGTAATCGTCCCGCTCAGCCGTAACGCCACTTTCACCGTGATCATCCTCTCGCTCGTGGGCGGGCTCAGGAGCTTTGATCTGATCTGGACGATGACCGGGGGTGGGCCGGGGTTCACGACCGACGTGATCGCCTCGGCGATCTACAAGCAGTATCAAGCCGGCTTCTACGGTCTGTCGACGGCAGGAAACGTGATCCTGTTCATCGCCATCAGCTTCATCGCCTTTCCCCTCATGCGCTACTTCAACCGTAAGGAGCTCGACCTTTGAAGCTCGTCCG
The DNA here is from genome assembly GCA_963758695.1 of uncultured Actinomycetes bacterium. Taxonomy (GTDB): domain Bacteria; phylum Actinomycetota; class Acidimicrobiia; order Spongiisociales; family DATADW01; genus DATADW01. The sequence goes on along the minus strand of CAVWWM010000029.1, from coordinate 17,157 downwards.
CAAATGGTGGATCGACGTCGTGTCGCTGGCAGTGGCCACTGTCGTGTTCCTCGTCCCGTTTGCGTTCATCCTGGTCACCGTGGGCAAGGAACAAGTCGAAGCATCATCTCTTGACTTCACCTTGCCAACGGAGTGGCGCCTGTGGGAGAACCTGCGTGAAGTGCTTACTGCCCGTGACGGACTCGTTGTCACCGCGATCACGAACAGCCTCATTCTCACCATTGCCTCGGTGACTCTCATCGTGTTCGTGTGCTCGATGGTGGCTTTCGTTCAGCAGCGGCGGAAGGACCGGGTGAGCTCCTTGGTGAACATCCTGATGCTTGCCGGCCTGATCATCCCGCCGGCCGTCGTCCCTACGATCTTCGTCCTTCAGGCACTCGGGATGTTCAAGACTCTCGTCGGCTTGATCCTGATCGAGCTCGCCTTCGCGATCCCGTTCGCGGTGATAGTGCTTCGAGCCTTCATCGGCTCCATCCCCCGTGAGATCGACGAAGCGGCCATCGTCGACGGAGCATCGCCGCGGACCCTGTTCTTTCGGGTGATCTTCCCCCTGATTCGTCCGGCGGTGATCACCGTGATCGTGGTGTCGGCTGTTGCCGTCTACAACGATTTCGTCAACCCTCTCTACTTCCTGCCTGGAGACGAGAACGCCACCGTCCAGGTCGCACTTTTCAACTTCCAGAGTCAGTTCCTAACCCGATGGAACCTTCTCTTCATGGATGTGCTCCTGATCACCATTCCACCACTGATCCTGTTCATCTTCTTCAGCCGGAAGATCGTCTCCGGGCTGGCAGCCGGAGCGGTCAAGGGGTAAGCACGACACCCGCCTAGGTCGCCTGAACGGCCATCTCGAGAAAGACCCCGATCATGTCGTCCGAATCATTCCCGGCGGTCGTGGACCTGAGATCCCAGCTCCCCCACGGAATGCTCGGCTCAGGAAACGAGCCCCTTCGCCTCACCTGGCGAGTGTCCCCGGCGAGAGCGGGTCTTACCCAACTCGCCTATGAGATCGAGACATCGCTGACCGCGGATTTCTCCGAGATCTTGGCGTCAAGCAGCGTGGTCGAGTCGAGTGACCAGATTGCGGTTGCGGCGCCCGGATCGGCGATGAAGAGCAGAGAGATTCGTCATCTTCGGGTGTGTATCTCCACCGAGGATGGTTGGACGGACTGGAGCCCCATCTTGGAGGTGGAGGCAGGCTTGCTCAAAGCATCCGACTGGGTCGCACAGCCGGTGACTCTGCCAGACGATCCCGGGTCTGAACGCCAGTCGCCATCGCCGATGGTTCGGCGCGAATTCGAGACTTCGACCGAAGTAGTCAAGGCGAGGCTGTACGTCACCTCGCTCGGGGTTCATCGTGTGTCGATCAACGGAACCCCCGTATCCGACGAACAGCTCAATCCGGGTTGGTCCAGCTATCGACATCGCCTGCTCGCCGCCACCTACGACGTCACATCGCAACTGAGGGCTGGGCCCAACGTGATCGCCGGCGTCCTCGGTGACGGGTGGTATCGAGGGCGCTTGGGGTGGGACCCGACCAACGATCGCTGTAGGTATGGAACGGACCTGGGCTTGATCGCCCAGCTCGAGCTCGACCTGGCGGATGGGTCCTCCCAACTAGTGGCCACCGACGGCTCCTGGCGGGTGACGACCGGTGAAATCAGATCGGCCGATCTCTATGACGGTGCGGTGATCGACTTCAGGGAGTGTCGGGAAGGCTGGGAACTCCCCGGTTACGACGACGAGGCATGGCTACCGGTCAAGGTCGTGTCATTCGACGCGTCCCTCATTCAGCCCCGTATTTCGCCTCCGGTGCGACCTGTCGACGTCATGCCTGTTGCTCTGACCGAGAAGTCCGATGGTGACGTCCGTCTCGTCGGGAACCAGAACATCGCCGGGTTTGTCCGACTCACAGCCAGGGGCAATGCCGGCGACCTGGTCACGGTGAGGCACGCCGAGGTCCTCGAGCCCGACGGGTCGCTCCACGTCACAGCGTTGCGATCGGCCAAAGCAACAGACAGCTACACCCTCGCCGATGACGAGATCATCGTGCTCGAGCCGGCGTTCACCTTCCACGGATTTCAATACGCCGACGTCGAGACCGACGCCGAGATCCTCGGTGCCGAGTTCATCGCGATCAGCAGCGACACGCCGCGACGGGGCCGATTCGAGTGCTCCGATCAAAGCCTCAACCGTTTCCATGAGAACGTGGTGTGGTCGCAACGCGACAACTTCGTGTCAGTTCCCACGGACTGTCCCCAGCGGGACGAACGCCTCGGGTGGACCGGAGACGCCCAGGCATTCGCCATGACAGCGTGCACCCTGTTCGATGCGCGGTCGTTTTGGGAGAGCTGGCTGACAGACCTCGCACTCGATCAGGACGAGGAATTGGGAGTGTCGACCGTCGTGCCCGACGTCGCCCTCGAGGGGGTGGCGCGCTACGGGCGGGCGGGATGGGCCGACGCGGCATGCATCGTTCCCTGGGCGGTCTATGAGACGTATGGCGACGTTTCGGTGCTGCGGCGTCAATTCAGCAGCATGAAGGCTTGGGTTGATTCGCTGGCCGCTCGAGCCGAGGCCGACGGGCTACTGGGCAGTTCGATGCAGTTCGGAGACTGGCTCGACCCTGATGCTCCCGCCGGACGCCCCTGGGAGGCGAAGACAGATTCGGACTTCCTGGCGAATGCGTTCTTTGCCCACAGCTCCCGCCTGCTCGCAGAGGCGGCGAGCCTCCTCGGCGAACCGGACATGGTCTCGAGGTACCGCGCGCTGGCGGATGAAGTGGCCTCGGCAACATGGACGCGCTGGGCCGATCATGCCTCTGCCACCCAGACCGGATGTGCCGTCGCCCTCGAGTTCCACATCGTTCCGGAGGCGGAACGGGCGAAGCTTGCAGGCACCCTGGCAGAACTGGTCCGAGAAGCCGATGGCCGGATAGCGACCGGTTTCCTCGGGACACCCCTCGTCCTGCCTGCCTTGACAGGAGCCGGTTTCTTCGACGAGGCCTATTCGATGCTCCTCCGCCACGATGCTCCATCGTGGCTTTATCAGGTCGACCAAGGCGCCACCACCGTTTGGGAGAGGTGGGACGCAATTCGGCCCGATGGCTCGATCCATCCAGGGACGATGGAGCCACCACCCGACATGACCGAGGCTGGCGAGGGCCACATGCTCTCTTTCAACCACTATGCATACGGGGCGGTGATCGACTGGGTGTACCGGAATGTCGCCGGGATCGCCCCGGATCGGGATCGTCCCGGCTACCACCGGATCGTGTTTGCCCCGCGGCCCGCCGTCGGACTCGATTGGGCACGCGCTGCGATCGACACGCCGTACGGTCAGGCGGCCATCTCTTGGGAGCTCCGGGCGATGCCGTGCTCACCGCAGAGATCGATGTCCCATTCGGGAGCTCGGGCGTGTTCATCGCTCCAGCGACCAACCAAACGACTGTTCACGTCGACGGTCAGGAACAGAGTGGCGAGCTTCGCCTCTCCCCAGGCCATCACTCCATCGAGGTGACCAAACCTTTGCTGGCCGACCCTCATCGCTCGGTCGCAAACTCTTCGCAACGACTCTCCTGAGACCCTGAGAGGAAGGGCCTTCCCATCAGGGCGCAAATCGCGAACCGGTCCGCCCGATGAGTGCGTAGATACCCAGCGGGGTGCCCGCGAGGGGCGGGCCGTCCGAAAGGGGTTCATCCATGAGCATTCACCTGCCAGGCGCGGTTTGGTTGGACTCGGGTTGGTCCTGATCTTGGTGCTCGCCCTCATCCCGACGGTGGCGCTGGCTCGCCGCCGCCCACCCCCAACGACCACCACGACTACCACAACCACCACGTTTGCCACTGTGGCGACGCCAAGCAACCTGCGGCTGGTCGCCGTCGTGGACCTCCAGATCCAATTGGCGTGGGATCCCGTCGCCGGTGCGACCGGCTATCAGATCGAACAGGACGGTGTGTGCTGTTGGTGGCAGACGCCCCCCAACTTCACATGGGGGCCAGCCAGTCCCGGATCCAGCCATACCTTCCGGGTGCGCACCGTCGCCCCGAACGGGACCACCTCTCCGTTCATAGGTCCCCTGACTGTCGAGATCCCGACCGATGACACTCCTCCGACTGTTCCGGTCAACCTGAGGGCGACCGACGTCGGTGTCACCACGGTGACCCTCGACTGGGACGGCGGTGACGACGAAAACGGAAACGTCCACTTCCGAGTGCTCCTCGGCGGTGAGGTGCTGCAGGAATTCGTGTGGGGAAGCTCCTTCCGGGCCACACATCTCACCCGGGATACGGAGTATCAGTTCCAGGTGATAGCGGTCGATTACGCCGGTAACGAGTCGCCAGCCAGCGGCACCCTCACGGTCCGGACCGACGACTCGGCCGACGTAACTCCGCCAACCACACCCGTGATCCTCAGCGCCTCGGGCAACTGGGATTGCGAGATCAACGTCCGGTTCAACCATTCGTCGGACGACATCGACCCTCCAGAGGCCCTGAGCTACGAGTTCTGGACCGACGGGGTCCTCAACAGCACGTTCGTCGGAGGCACCGGCACCGCCAGAGTCACGGTCTACGGCAACCCTGGCGTCGACCCGGCTCACCTCTTCATCCGTGCGGTCGACACCTCGGGGAACTTCTCCCAGACTGAGACAAGGGTGATCGACACCATGGATTGTTGAGCATCTGCACCGCGAGCTGAGCGGAATCGGATACAGCGCTCCTACCGCACACGCGCACGCCCGCGGAGCCGTTCGCCCTTTGAAGCTACGGCTGGGTCAGAGGTTTTGCCTGTACCGCGCACGGCGTAGCGTGTGACCTGTCTCCGACAGCTTGATCGACTCATGAACAAACCGCGCATCTTCCTCGGGTCGTCGGGCAAGCAGGCGAAACTGCTCCAAGCGATCAGGCGCGGGCTCGAAGATGTCGCCGACGTCGAGCCGTGGACGACCACGTTCAACCCGGGGCGGTCCACCCTCGACCGACTCGTCGAGCTCACCCAGGAGGTCGATTTCGCCGCGTTCGTGTTCGCCCATGATGACTGGACCACGGCAGATCCTTCCCAGCCCGGCCAGGCGTCGCCGCGCGACAACGTGGTGTTCGAGGCCGGGCTGTTCGGAGGCGCGCTTGGAATCCGGCGCACGTTCATCATTCACGCCAATGGCTCAAAGCTGCCGAGCGACCTTCTCGGGCTGACCTCCGTCCGCTACGACCCGGTCACTCCCCCTTCGGAGATTCGCGCCATCAACCAGAAGCTCCGCAAGGCGATCGAGACCGAGGGTCGACGCGGTCCGGTCGAGGGGCTGTGGTGGCAGCTCTCGCTAACCATGCGAACCGAGGACGAGCCGTCGGCCGTGGGCCTCCTGCGCATCTCGCGAGACCGCGACGGTGGGCTGACCATGACCGGACACGCCTGGCAGGAGGACGGCATGCTGTCGGCCCGCTACTGGAGCGAGGCATCGAAGGAGCACAAGGATCCGGCCGGCATCTTCTACTTTTGGAAGGGCGAGCGCCCTCGGCACCCGAATGCCCCGCAACTCGAGGGCACCGGCGAGATCAAGTTGGAGTCCGCCGACCGCGCCACCGGGTACTGGACGACACGGTCGGAGCGCGACCCCGGGCTGAATGCCCGAACCGCCGGCGTCTATCTTCGAGCCGACCCCTCAGATTTCGAGGTGCTCGACGGCGGAAGCGCTGAGGAGAGGGCCCAGCTCATCGCGGAGCGCCTCCGGGAGTGGGAGTCGGTCGCGGCCGCATTCTGAGCATTGCTCGCGTCGTTTTGCAGCGCGACGCCATCCCCGTGGTTGCCGATTGCTAGTGGAGAGCACCCACCCGGAGTGGGCAAACCGTCGCCAAGGTCGTCGGTCTAGCCGCTGTTTCGATTCTGTAGGGTGGTCTGGACCCCTATCTAGGAGACCCCATGACGGATGATCAGACGTCGACGCCGGCAACCGATACCGAGTCGACCGATCCGGAAGCCATCATTGGACTCGTCACGGACGGAGCCCATTCGTTGATCGTGGCGCAGTTCCCCACGATGGAGGATGCGGAGGCCGCCTACACCACGCTCCAGGAGGTCGAACGCGGCAGTTCCCTCAAGATCGATGGGGTCGTGATCGCAAGCTGCGACGCCGAGGGCAAGGTACACCTGGGCAAGGTCACCGATCACAGCACCAAGACTGGCCTCAAGTGGGGTGTCGTCGGCGGTGCCATTGTCGGCGTGATCTTCCCTCCGTCGATCATCGCAAGCGCCGCAGCCCTGGGCGCTGGTGGAGCCGTGTTCGGCAAGGTACGCAATGTATTCAATCGCAAAGGCCTCGCCGACGACCTGGCCGATGTCATGCAGCCGAATACCGCGGGGATCATCGCGCTCGTCGAGGACACTGCCGTCGTCGAGATCCGAAAGGCATTGGACAAGGCCGACCGCATAGTCGAGAAGGCTATCGACGAGCAGCTTGCCGCCGAGATCGACCGTGAGGCGGCGGCGGCAAAAGAATCTCTCGCCTCAGACGACTGATCGACTGGGGGGTCAGCCGGCGAGGAGTGTGCCGGGTTCGAGGTTGAGCTTGGCGGGACCGACCTCGAGCTCGGCAACGACGCCCGGCTGATGCCGCGCCACCTCTCGGTACGTCGCTCCCTCCAGGTGGTAGACGATGATGACCGGCCCCTCGGGGTCGACGATCCAGTACCGCTCCAAACCGGCGGCGGCGTACTTGGCGAACTTGCGAATTGTGTCGGCGGCTCGATCACTGGAGAGCACCTCGACGGCCAACTGAGGAACCGCGGTGAGCATCTTGTCCTCTGACGACCGCTCGAACACGACAACATCGGGGATGAACTCATCTGTCGCCGGCTTCCAGGCCCAGCCTGTGGTGACGTCGTGGGTGGGAGAAAGCACCCCACGGATGGCTATCAACAGATTTACCGAGATCTTCTGATGGCGCAACGACGGAGAGGGGCTCACCACGAGCTCGCCGTCGATGTACTCGCCACGGACGTCCTCGCCCAGCGCCTCGTATTCCTCCCAAGACATTGGGATTCGATCGCCTTCGTGCAATTCGGTGGGCAGCATGACCACATTCACGGTACTCCCCTCGGTGGGTCGCCTCAGGGAGAACGTATTGGGCGGGTATGACATGTTCACTGTGGTCGGTCTGACCGACCTCAAGCGAGGGATAGCGTTTCTGCTCGCGCTCGAAACCGATAGGAGGACACAATGGCAATTGGCACTCCATCCCAAGAAGCAGTTCCGGCGCCCCGGGCGTCGATGGACTCGATGAGGAAGACAGCGCTCTGGGCGGGAATCCTGTACCTCCTCACCTTTATTTCAATCCCCAGTTTTGCGCTCTACGGTCCGGTAAAGGAGTCGGGCTACACAGCCGGGCCCGGTCCAGACACCGGCGTTCTCGTTGGAGGAGTCCTGGAGCTGATCGTGGGCCTGGCTTGTATTGGCACCGCCGTCGCCTTGTACCCGGTAGTGAAGAGGCAGAACGAGGCGGTAGCCATGGGCTTTGTGGGCACGCGAGTTCTCGAAGCCGCAACCATCTTTCTAGGGGTCGCAAGCCTCTGGACGATCGTGACGTTGCGACAGAACGGTGCCGGCGCGGATGCCGTGCTCATCGGAGACGCACTGGTTGCGTTCTATGACCGAGCGTTTCTCGTCGGACAGAGCTTCATCCCCGCCATCAACGCCCTCTTGCTTGGGTCCTTGCTGTACCGGTCGCGTCTGGTGCCGCGGGCTCTACCAGTGCTTGGTTTCATCGGAGCTGCCGCGCTCGTTTCCTACCACACCGCCGTGGTCGTCGGTTTCTCAGGGGAGGGAGCACCGGCCCTTGCGCTGTTCGCGGTACTCCCCATTGCGATATGGGAGTTCGGGCTGGGCGTCTACCTGATCGTGAAGGGTTTCCGACCGGAGGCTGTGGCTGAACTCGACACGGTACCGGCAGTACCCGGCACACCGTGGCCCGGTCGTTTCGCATCCAGTTGATAGGCCAGACCCATTCACCGAACATCCGTTCTCTCCGCCATCCGCCCGACCAAGGCTTTTCCAGCTAGGTCGGTCGATGCCCAAGAGCATCCTCGGTCTCGATCGACACTATGAGAATCGTGGCTGTCGCCGTTGCGACCGTCGCTTTCTCGTCGGCCAGCGAGGCTTCGACAACGACGATCTCGTCGGTGCGTTCGAGGATTCGACCGTGGCCGATGAGCCGCCCAGGACTTGCAGGCCTGAGGAAGTAGGTGGATAGGTCCAACGTCTTGATGAACTCTCCATCGCCAAGGGTGGAAAGGACGGCGGGACCGACCGTGTCGTAGAGCATGGCAGCGAGGAATCCCCCGAGCACCTCGCCGAAAGGGGTGGTGAACTCGTGGCCCGCGTGAAATGCGACCTCGATCGACTCCTCAGAGGCAGCGATGAACTCGAAGCCGAGCGTCTGGGCTGCCGGCGGAACCGGTGACCGTCCCTCTACTCCATCCCAGAACGGGCCGGACCTTGTCGCTGTTCTCACGCCACCACGGTAAGAGGAACCGATGGTTGGAGTCTTGGACGGATTTAACCCTGCTTGCTTGCCTCCACAAAGGCAGTGGGAGAGAGACCGGTGAACTGCCGGAATTCACGAACGAGATGCGACTGGTCGGCGTAACCCGCCTCGGCGGCGATCCGGGCCCAGCCGAGGTTCCCCCAGCAAGGCGACGTTGAACGTTTTCGAATCGGATCAGCCGGGCGGCCATCTTCGGAGCCATGCCGACTTGGCGCTTGAACCGTGTGATCAAATGCTTGTGACTCCACCCCGTCTCGGCGGCCAATTGGCCTATTGGTTGCTGGCCGCGACTCTCCACCAACATCGTCAAAGCGTGGCTGACCTCAGGGGATGGTCGGGGACCCTGATCCATACGCTCCAGAAGGAAACTGTCGACGAGATTGAACCGTTCCTTCCACGTCGGGAGATCGCGAACCTGTTCGCCAAGGCGACGACCATCCGTTCCGAGCACGTCGACGAAATCCACGGGCTGATCAGGCAACTTGTCGAGAGGTAGACCGAGAATTCGGTAGGCACCCAATGGCGCCAACCACAGTTCGAGGTATGAGGGAGCACATGAACCGGCGACCGTGGTGAAACGGTCGTGTGGCCCGTTCACGAATACCGGTGGCCGCAACGCCGAATCTTGGATCTTGACGATCACGGGCACGGAAGCGGTGGCCGGCAGCACGAACCCCCCATGGGGAGAGGTCGCGTCGGTGAATCCTGCGTAGTCACGGGCGACCACCCCGCGTAGGAGCACGGATGGCCGTCCCGGTATGAGCGGCGACCGCGCAGATTCGACCGGCGACCGACCGGACGTGGGCTGCCTCCCATTCCCAGCGTTCCTCATCTGCACTTGATACCACGGGCGCCACCCCAGTCAAACGGCCCGCCTTTGACCGCGGCGAGCGCGACATCGACGCCGGCGGGTGAAAAACGTTCAAGACAACGAGTGGGAGCCTCGGTACCTTCACCAACAACCCGTGAAGGACACAGCGGGTTGTTCTGAGAGACATCTAACGATCGATCGGAAAGGAAACCATGAGCAACGACATGCCTCCGATTCCCGAGCCCGCCGCTGATCTGAAGTTATTGGACTCCCTGGTTGGCACCTGGGAGTTGACTGGTGGCGCCGAAGGAACCATCCGATATGAGTGGATGGAGGGCAGCTATTTCCTCCTCCAGCACGTCGACCTGGTCCAAGAAGGCCAGACCGTACGAGGAATCGAAGTGATCGGCCACAACCGGCCTTTCATGGAGGAGCCCGACAACGAGATCAGGTCTCGTTTCTACGACAGTGTGGGCAACACGCTCGATTACACCTACGAGCCACTCGACGACGAAACAGTCAAGATCTGGGCAGGCGACAAGGGCTCTCCGGCCTACGCCATCTCAAAGATGAGCAACGACGGCAAGACATTGTCCGCAGAGTGGGTCTACCCAGGGGGTGGCGGTTATCAGACCAAGGGCACCAGGGTTTCGTGACGCTCTGCCTCGACGTTTGGATTGTTGGTCGTCCCGCTACTTACTGAGGAATGTGTCCTTCCTGTCGATACGGACCATTTGGCTACGGAGCACATCAGGTGCGTCTTCTGTCGTCAAACCACTCGTGGCGGCAGCCTCGACCTGCGGCTTGGAACCGGTGAACAGCCAGGCGTCGAAGAGATCCCCTAGGTCCTGGTCCGAGATTCGCTCCGCCAGCGCGATGAACTCATCGGTGCTGACATTGCGCGGGCCGTGTCTGGTCCATATCCGTAACAACTCGAAGAAGGCGTCATCACCGATCTGCATGCGTAGGGCGTGCAAGGTCATGGCACCCCGGAAGTAGACCGCAATGTCGAACAGGTTATCCGGCCCCGGATCACCGATCGTCAGCGACCAGAACGGATCGTCGTCCGGGATGCTGTACACGGACTGGAAGATCTCGTCCGCGGTACCCAGGCCCTCTGCCTCGCTCCAAAGCCATTCCGCATAGCTGGCGAAGCCCTCGTTGAGCCAGATGTGCTGCCAGGCGGCCAGGGCCAGCTTGTCACCTGTCCACTGGTGGGCGATCTCGTGGACGACCACGGAGTCTCCAGAGATCGAGTCCGTGAAGAAGTACCTGCTGTAGATGGGGCGGGTCTGCGTCTCCAGGGCGAAGAACAAATCAGGGGAATCGGGAACGACTCCACCGGCGGCCCTGAAGGGGTACCGACCGAAGATGTCCTCCAGGAAGGCTATGACCTCGTCCTGGCGGGCCAGGGAGCCGAGAGCAATATCCCCCTCGGTCGGGGCGAGGATCTCGGGTCCCCCCACGATCCAGTCGTTGATATTGCCCGGGCTGCCTTCGGCCGCACCCAGCACGGCCCACCCGTCCATAGGGTCACCGTCATCCTCGAAGGAGGTGCTTCCCTCCCCGGTGGATACCACGATGTCGTCCACCACCACGCCGTAGTCCTGGACAACGAAGTCCGTGGCGTACGTCAGCGAGACCTCCACCTGGCTGCCGGCGTAGGGCGACAGGTCGACCGTCCATTGCTCGTAACCATCGCTTGCACCTGTGGCCGCCCACCATTCGCCAGTCGTGCCGACCGGCTCACAGTTCGGATTTTGATAGTGGAGGAGGAATGGATGGAACTCGTGCCATCCGGGACACGTGAACCCGGTGTCTTGGCTGGCGTGATCGTTGAGATCGGGCAATGTGGTCCATTCCTCGGAGCCGGCCACGCGAGCCTCGACGAACAGGTAGTCCCATCCCTCTTCGATCTCGTACGACGTCCAGAAGGAGAGCTCGGCTCCCCCCGGCGGCACGTCGATGGTTCGACCAAGACGCTTGTACGCGAAGTCAGCCTGTTGCGTATAGGCGAAGCCCTCTCCCGTCAAGGGCTCTGGCTTGACAAGGAGGTCGGGGTCGATGGCGTCCCAGGTAGGGAGCCTGCCGATCCGATAGCGGTCGATATCGAGCTCGCCCACCACCATCATGGCCAGGTACGACGCCATCGGATCGTCGGCTCGCCACACCCAATTTGTCCGCCCACCCGAGGTGCGCTTGCGTTCGAGGACACCGTTGGACACCGCCTCGAGACCTGCCGGCACGGAGATCTCGGTTAGATACTTGGCCGGGTCGAGAGGATGGTCGTTGACAGGGAACCAGCTGGCGGCGACGTCTGGTTGTCCTATCACGACCGCTCCGTCGTCCGTGTGCATGAAGCCACTTCCGTCGGGCTGAGTGACCGGGACGCCCCGATAGCGCACCTCCGTAACGAATCTCCTGCCATCCCGAATGGGTCTTTTCGGTGTGACGGTGAGTTCGTTTCCGTCCCGCGACCAGGCCGCGGACGCTCCGTTGACTTTGATGGACACGATCTCCAAACCTTCGAAATCGAGGTTGAAAGCCGAGAGGTCTTGGGTGGCGGTGGCTCTGATGGTGGCTCTGCCTCTCAACAAGTCGGTGGCCGGGTCATATCTGAGACGCAGGTGGTATCTCCCGACGTCGTAACCCCCGTTCCCGTCGAGCGGGAAGTAGGGGTCGCCCAAGCCAGGGGCGCCGGGGGTGAATGTCTCCTCAGCACCACCGGCCGGCACCGTGCCCGCGAGCAGAGCGATGGCCGCGATCAGTAGGACTGTCGTCCGTCTTCTCATCACGTGGTCCCTTTCTCGGCGCGCCAAACCCTACGCCGGCGTGTGTGGCCTGCCGCAAACGATGTCCGTGCGCCGGACCGTCACGTATCGGCGGATTCGGCGGCGCGCTTCATGTCCTGCGCCTCGCTGGTCAAGTAACGGGTGGTCGTACCCTTTGAAATTCGGCCGAAGACCGGGACAAGCCATCCCTGCATATCCAGGCTAAGCGTGAGACGCGAACGGCCCTCCTCCAACCCCTCGACGCGATGGCCCGCCACGCTGGTGACGCCGCTGGACTTCTGGCGCATCTCGAAGTAGGACGGCGCCTCCCAGACGGTGATGTCCCATGTGCCCTCCCCCAACTTCGGCTGCTTGAGGCGAACGCGGCTGCCCTTCTCCACCGGAGCGGGCGTGAGCAACTCGGCGACGTCGACCGTTTCGATACGCCGCGGCCACGCTTCGATGTCGCTGAGCACGTCCCAGACGCGCTGCTGCCCGGCGTCGATATCGATGGATTCCTCAAAGCGCATCTCGGACGGTGACCTCGAAAGGTTGCTCAACCAAGGCAGTCGGGGAAGGGTAGCTAGGCCAACCGGGCGGCGAGTCCCCCGCAGCTTCGAAGGGCCCGATCGCTAGATGACACCGTCAAGGCCATGCCATGCCGAGGGTCCATTCGGTCCGGGACCGGCCCCTGCACCTTCCGGTAGTCTTCTGCGCTTCGACCGTGTGAGTCAGAGGCCGGCAGCAACAAGTCGTCGCACGATGTCGGCGCCGAGCTGGATGCGATCGACCGTGTCGACCCGCCGGCCATCGACCTCCACCTGCGGCACGGCAACGATGTCATCGGCGTCCACGCCGAGGTCCGCACAGACGGCTGCGAACGCCTCGGCGTAAGCGTCGAGCGGCGGTGGCGACAGCTCGAAGCCGGAGGCCACGCAGCGGATGGCAGCGTCCGCTTCGGGTGAGTGGCAGTCGCCGAGGTTCCGTCTCGTAGCCGGTGAACCACTTGTCCTCGACGACGCCGCTGTCGTCAAGTTCCCGCCAGATCGCCAGCAGGTAGGGATCCCGGTAGTAGCCGTTGAGATCGCTGCACCGCCGCGCAGCATGCACAGCGAGTAGCCCATCGAGCTCGCTCCTCGCCCTCCTGCGCTCGGCGTAGTAGGTGCTGGAGCCGTTCTCGCGCATGCTGGGTACTTGACCATGTAGTACCGCCAGTCGAAGCGCTGCTCGTTCTCGCACCCGCGAGGTAGTCGCTCGGTGATCGCCTTCAGGGTGTCGCTCAATCGCCGCCGACTCCAAGCGACGCGATCGAGGAACTCGGCGAGGACCTCTCGGGTCGCCCGCAGGCGGTCGCGAGTGGCCCCCGTCAGCAGCTCCCGCCATGCGCTGTCGTGGCGCTTCGAGTCCGTGCCGAACAGGAACGGCCGCGCAGTTGGTGCGTCTGCCGTTGGTACTCGCCGACGGCGAGCAGCGCCCCGAGGAGATCTGGCCACAGGTCCGGTTGCGACATCAGGCGGTGGAACACGGTGGCTCGGCTCTCGAAGGTCGCCGCGTCGAGCTCGAACGCTCCGAGGCTGCCGCGCAGGAACTCGTGGTCCTCGAGCGCGAACACCGCACGCCGTAGGCTCGGGTTCTCCTCGAGGAAGGCGGCCTTGAGCTTCTCGTCCTCGACCTGCGCCTGGTTGAGCGTGGCGACCGCGTCGATGGCTCCCGTCGCGGATGACGCGGTGAACGTCCTCGAGGATCTTCGGCATCCTGTCCAGGCGCAGCTCGTCGGATGACGCCTCGATGAGGTTGCGGAGGACCCGGACTCGCCGCGGGAAGTCGGCGGTGTCCCTCGATGAGGTGAAGGACGACGGCGTAGAGCATGAGGGTCTGGCCGAGCGAGAAGACCCGCGCTCGCCCTCGGGTCTCGACCGTACGAGCGGCAACATGCCTCGAACAGGTTCAGCGGCTCTGCTTGCTCGCCGCTCGCTTCGGAAGAAGAGGCGGACCTTGGATTCATCGTCCTGCGGCATCACCGGTGCTGGTGAACAGGCTCTCGAAAGTCTCGGGAATCGAGCGCCCGACCCAGATGTCGAAGGCCTGGAAGAGGAACTCGAGGTGTGCCTCGCGCTGCGGGTTCTCGTCGCCGAACACGCACCCGTACGTGGGCCGAGCCGCTGGCCGGCGCCGTCGTCGCGGCCGTCACGCCACTCGCACATCTCGGTGACGAACTCCATGTAGCGCAGGAACTCGTCGTCGATGAGGTCGTCGTCGCCCCGGAGGTGCCACAGGAGGTCCGACCACGTGGTGTCCACCTTGAGTGCGAACTCCTCGGACCGAGGCGACGACTGGATCGTCTTCTCGAAGTGCGCCTTGAAGTTCTCGAACTCGGTGAGGGGCTTCCCTCGTGAGTTCATCTTGATGTAGAGGTCCTCGGGCCTCATGTCCTCGCCGGCAGCCGACCCCAATCCGGACAGCGGGAGGAGCAGGAACCAGATCGCCGGATCGTCGGCGTCGGTCAACCTCGCCCACGCCGTGGCGGCATCGACGTCCTCGGAATCGCTCGTGGATCGCATCGATCATCACGAGCATCGACTGGATGGTCGGGTCGTGCCGCCAGAGGAACAGGTACCAGGGCTGGTCCTTGATCCACTCCGACGGCTCCGCCTCCCCGTCTGGAAGGGATGCTCGACCAGGCGCTCGCAGAACATCCGTGCGCTCTGTCGGGTGGCGTAGGAGAAGCGCTTCCACCCGTGATCCTCGGCGAGGTGGCCGGATCGGGAGGCGATGTACCAGTGCAGAAGGAACAGGGTGGTCAGGCGCTGCTGACCGTCGAGTGGCCGGAGCGTTCCCTCGTCGACCCCGCCGTAGACGAAGTCGAGACCGACCGCGCTTGGGTCATCGCCGCCGATGGCGGTGAAGAGGACGTCGAGGAAGTCCGTGCGGATCCGCCTGACCGGGTCGCTCTCGCGGCCTTGCGCGTAGTCCCGCTGGAAGTGCGGGATCTCGATGCGCTCGATCACGAGTCCGATCACGCGGTTGATCGCCGGTCAGGGCGAAGAACGACGTCCGACGGCTCTCGGCGCTCATGCGGCAGCCTCCTCCGGCTGGAGGTAGGCGCCGACCGCGTCCTGGATGGCTTCGAGGTAGCGCCTGCCGATCTGTCCCACTCCAGAAGTGGAGTTGTTGCTCGCCGGCCTCCGTGTAGTACTTCAAGAAGACGTTGCGGGTGCAGGCCGGGATGTAGGAGCCTCGCTTGTCCCGCTCGATGATCTGCCGCCGCTTGACCTCGAACACCGAGTTGCTCAGCGCGGCGTTGTCGCGGTGGTCGAGCAGCGCGAGGTTGGCGATCGAGTGGACGTCGCCGTCGGCGGGCTCGTCGGCGGGAGAGAACACGGCGGTCAACTCCTGCTCCAGCGCGCTGAAGATCTGCTGGGTCACCTCGGCGGACAGCACCTCGTCGATGCGCCCAAGCAGGTCCGCCCGGCGTCCCTCGTCCAGGTCAGGCAGGTCCGCGAGTGCGTCGCCGGTGGAACTCCAGCCACGCCGTCCACTGCTCGACGGTGTTCAGCGCCTCGGCGTTCTGGGCGTGGATGTGCTCCAGCGACCAGGCGCCGGCCGCGTGGGCTCTGAACGAGTACCGCTCGGAGGAGTCCTTCATCGCTCGAATCGTCTCGACGTTCATCAGCAGCAGGACGTCGGAGGTCTTGCGGCTGGTGTAGGTCAGGTCGGCGAGCTCGTCGGCCGTGAGCCCGAGATGGTTGCGGATCTCCTCGTCGAGCGCCGCCTCGAAGGCGCTCCGGCCCTTGCCTTCCGAGAGCTCGACCAGCTCCTGGAACGTGAGCCCGACCGCGATCAGGTAGCCGACCTTGTGGAAGAGGTCGCGGTCCTCGTACCAGCCGAGCACGAGCGAGTGAAGGTCGACGACCCGCCTCCAGAACGCCTGGGGATCGCTCCTCGATCTCGCCCCGCAGGCTCTCGAACGTGTGGAACAGCGGCCGCTCACGCCCTCGCGGCCCACCGGCGAGGGTGTCCAGCAGGAGGCTGATGTGCGTCGCCTGCTCTCGGCCTCGCCGGTCACGAACGCCCAGACCTCGGGCGACCTCAGGTCACGCTCGAAGCCATCCCAGTGCGCCGCGATCTCCAGGGCACGATCGGTCTGCCCGGCCTCCCTGGCTGCGGCTCAGGAGCAGCGCCTTCACCAGCTCGGCGTCGGTGAGCGGGATCCGCCCGACGTTCAGCCGGGTGAACAGGTCGGTCGAGTCGACGTCCTTCGGCGCCTCGTACCAGAGCACCTTGACGCCCTCGAACAGGTAGCCGTAGAAGCGGGTCGCCTCGTGGGTCGGCGCGATGCTCGAAATCCGCGAACCATTCCTCGATGCACCGGTAGGCCTGGAACATGTGGAAGAAGTCGATGTTGTCGGTCCGCATCGGCCTCAGTCCAGCCGCTCCAGGTACTCCTTGCTGCCTTCCCGCGTCTCGTAGGTGATCGAGTAGTTCGGGCCGGCGCTCGGCAGGTGCTCGCGCTTGAGGTACTGGAAGATCAGGTAGAGGGTGGTCAGGCGTTGCTGTCCGTCGACCAGCTCCCACGAACCGTCGTCACGACGCTTCACGACCACCGGCTGCAGGTAGTAGGTCGCCCCGTTGCTCTCCCGGATGTCGTCCAGGAGCTGTCGGACCTCCTGCTCGCCCCACCGGTAGCCGCGCTGGTAGGCAGGGACGAAGAAGTCGCCGGTGATGTCGCCGACAGGGAGGGTCTCCAGCCGGCCTTCGTCGGTGGGGTCTGTCATAGATACTCCACGTACTCACGGTCGGGATGTCGCCGGACCCTCAAGGGGGTCAATGGATAGTCGACAGCCTAGATACGAAGCGGGGCACCTCCGTACTGAAGGCGTTGCCCTGGCAGGCCTGATTAGGCGGGGCGTGGCATTAGCGATCAGATTGACGCCAACAACCAAAGACCCCTGGTCACCAGGCGTTTAGCGACGACGGGAGACGTGGTCAGAGAGAGTGACTGTGAAGCGACAAGCCTGAGGCATCGGTGAGGTCGGGCGC
>CAVWWM010000028.1:0-154358 GCA_963758695.1 uncultured Actinomycetes bacterium | reverse complement strand
TTTCGACGTGCTCTTCCCCGGAGGAAGAGGGCGGCTCCGTCTCACAGATCCCGATGACCCGTTGGGGAGCGGGGTGGAAATCGAGGCCCAGCCGTTGGGAAAGAAGGTGGGGCGGCTGTCGCTGCTATCCGGTGGCGAGCGGTCGTTGGCGGCACTCGCCTTTCTGTTTGCGGTGTTCGAGGCCCGCCCCGGGCCCTTCTATGTGCTCGACGAGGTCGAGGCGGCGCTAGACGACGCCAACCTGAGGCGATTCCTCCGCATGGTCGATCGATTCCGTGACCGGGCTCAATTGGTGATAGTCACCCACCAGCAGCAGACAATGGAGGTCGCCGACACCCTCTACGGGGTCACCATGGAGCCGGGTGGATCGTCATCCGTCGTCTCCCGTCAAATGCGCGTTGAAGTCCCAACCCATCCCTGACAGGCATTCAAGACTCAATCGGTCGTGAATAGGGCTTGAACTCACCGCTTCCGTCCACACCCCAGCTGACGATGTGGGTTGGGCGGAGTCGGAGCCACTCGGGGGCGAAGTTGGGGAACCTCGGGTTGATCGAGTCGCCACCCTCCTCGTGGAGTTCGGCGGTTCCGCGCACCTCGACCGCCCGAGCCCCTTCGGAGTCGGCGTCGTCCACCAGGAAGGTGACAAGCGGATGGTTGGTGGCGTCGCGCCACTTCTTCCCCTCGCCGAACGCGATGCCGCCCAGGTCGATGGTGTCCTCGCCCTTGTTGAACCGATAGGAGAGAGGGATGACATGTGGCTGACCGTCGGAACCCACTGTGGCCAGCCTCCCCAACGTGTTCTTCTCCAGGTATTCGATCTCGTCAGGTGTGAAGACGCTCATTGGGCACCTCGGTCGTCTCGGGTGCCAATGATGTACCGATCGGCGTCGCAGCGCCAGAACGGGCGCCGGTGGTTCCGTAGACTCGGCGCGAGGTGGATCCCATCCTCTACGTCGTGGCCGGGGTCGTCGTGGTGGTGCTGGTGGTCGCCATCGGCTATCTGGTGTGGCGACGCCGTCGACCACCTGCTGCACCAGAACCGGCACCTGTCTCACCGCAGCCCCGCGGTGGTCTCGCCGGCGGGCTCAGCAAGGCAAGCCGCGCCCTGGGGGACGCGCTCGGCGGTGCATTCCGTCGCGGCGACCTCGACGACGGTTTCTGGCAGCGGGTCGAGGACGCACTGATCGCCGCCGATGTCGGGGTGGCTCCCAGCGTCGGTGTCGTGGAGCGCGCCCGCGAGCGGAAGCCGGAGGACCCGCAGGAGGCGTTGGAGGCGGTGCGCACCGAATTGCTCGCCGCGCTCGAGTCCGACGACCGGGACCTCCGCCTTCTCTCCAAGCCATCGGTCATGGTGGTCGTTGGGGTGAACGGTGTCGGGAAGACCACGACGATCGCCAAGCTGGCCGCTCTCGTGGGGAACGACGGCCGGCGGGCCTTGCTCGGCGCCGCCGACACCTTCCGCGCTGCCGCCGATGCCCAGCTCCGGACTTGGGCCGACAGGGTGGGGGTCGATGTCGTCGGCGGTCAGCCGGGATCTGATCCGGCCGCCGTCGCCTTCGATGCCTACAACGCCGCCAAGGGACGCGGCGCCGACGTGCTGGTGGTGGACACCGCGGGAAGACTCCACTCCAAGCACAACCTCATGCAAGAACTGGGCAAGGTGGTGAGGGTGCTGCAGCGCGAGGCTGGGTCCATTGACGAGGTCCTCCTCGTCCTCGATGCCACCGCCGGTCAGAACGGGCTCGCCCAAGCCCGTGTGTTCACCGAGGCAGTGGGGGTTACCGGGATCGTGCTCACCAAGATGGACGGGACGGCGCGAGGCGGGATCGCCGTTGCCGTCGAACAGGAGCTTGGTGTCCCGGTGAAGCTGGTCGGGGTGGGGGAGAGGATCGAAGACCTTGTCAGGTTCCAGCCAGGCGCCTATGTCGATGCCCTCTTGGCGGAAGCATGACCGATCAGTTGATCGACCAAGCTCGAAGGGCCGCAGAGAGCGCCTATGCCCCCTATTCGGGTTTCAGGGTGGGGGCTGCGCTGCTCGCCGAGGATGGGACCGTGTACACCGGTGCCAACGTCGAGAACGCCGCCTACCCGTCGTCATCGTGCGCCGAGGCGACGGCGGTCGGCACCGCCGTCTCGGCAGGAGCGCGCCGGTTCCGCGCGGTGGCGGTGGCGTGTATCGATGCGGCCACGGTGGAGGGCGCCTACCCATGCGGACGGTGCAGACAGATCCTGCTCGAGTTCGGGGTACCCCGTGTCCTGGTGGGCACCGCCGAGGGCGAAGTTCGGGAGCACTCGCTGGACGAGTTGCTTCCTCACGGATTCAAGCTGGACAGTTGATCCGGCGCATTATCCCCGAGAGGGCCTGATGGTTCGGCTCGCTGCTCATGCCCCTGGCCGGGTCAATCTGATCGGCGAGCACACCGATTACAGCGGCGGCCTCGTCCTCCCGATGGCGATCGATCTCGGGGTGACCGTGATCGGCGACTCAGGAGGGAGCGAGATCGTGCTTCGGTCCCGCCATCATGCCGGGGACGTCCGGCTCCCCGCGGCCGGTGGCGGGGACACGGTGCCGGCCGGGTGGGGCCGTTACGTGGCGGCTCTGGTCTCCGAGCTGACCGAGGCCGGACGGCCACCCGTCGGGTTCAGCGGTGAAGTCACCTCTGATCTCCCCGAGGGCACCGGGCTCTCCTCGTCGGCGGCGCTCCTCGTTGCCGTCGCCTATGCCCTTTGCGCCGCCGCCGGCAACGACCCGGAGCCGATCGACCTGGCTCTCACGTGCCAGCGCGCCGAGCATCGGGCCGTGGGGGTACCGGTGGGGGTCATGGACCAGGCGGCGTCGATCCTCGGGCGCGATGGGCACGCCGTGTTGCTCGACTGCGGGTCGCTCGACTACAGGCTCGTCCCCGTACCTTCGGCGCTGGTGGTGCTGGTTGTGGACTCGGGCGTTCCCCGCCGACTAGAGCAATCGGGCTATTCCAAACGCCGCAGCGAGCTGGAGGAGGGTCTGGCAGTGATGGGGATCGATCGCCCATCGCAGGTGTCACCGGCCGACCTGGGCGAACCCCCGGACGGCATGAACGACTTGCTCTACCGCAGGGTGCGTCATGTGGTCACCGAGAACGACCGGGTCCGTCAGATGGAGGCCTTGCTGACCGCGCCGGGAGGTCCGGACCTAGCCGAGCTGGGCAGGCTGTTCGAGGAGAGCCACGTCAGCTTGAGGGACGACTACGAGGTTTCGCTACCCGAGATAGATCTGCTGGTCGACATCGCAGGGCAGGAGGGGGCGATCGCCGTCAGGCTGACCGGCGGCGGTTTCGGCGGTGCGGTGGTGGCGCTGGTCGATGGGGCCGACGCCGCCGGGTTGGGGGAGCGTGTCATCGACCGCTACCGGCTGGCGACCGGGCTGGAGGCAACCTCCCGTGCCGTCCGGGCCTCGGGTGGCGCAAGCATCGAGGACCGGTCCAACCGGCCCTGAGCGGGGGCGGTCAGCGCTCCCCGAGCGCCTCGATCAGCTTGGGCACGACCTTGTGGACGTCACCCACCACCCCGAGGTCGGCGATCCCGAAGATCGGTGCCTCTGGATCCTTGTTGATGGCCACGATGATCTTGGAGTCCTTCATCCCGACGAGATGCTGCATCGCCCCGGAGACACCGGCTGCGATGTAGACGTCGGGCTTGACCGTCTTCCCGGTTTGGCCGACCTGCTTGGCGTACGGGACCCATCCGGAGTCGACGATCGCCCGGGTGGCGCCGCTGGCGGCGCCGAGCACCTTGGCCAGGTCCTCGATCAACTGGTAGCCCTCGGCCGTGCCGAGACCCCTTCCGCCGGTCACCACGACGGCGGCGTCCTCGAGTTGGGGCCCCTCGCGCTCCTCTACATGGCTCTCCAGTACCGCGCCGGTCGAGCGACCGCTGTCCGGCAGCTCGACGGCGACGACTTCGGGGGCAGATCCCTCGCCCGGCTGGGCGGGGAACGACTTGGGACGGACCACCACCAGGTAGGGGGATTCTCCGGTGAAGCGCGGTCGTGACCAGTTGGGTGCCACCGAAGATCTCATTGGTGATGGTGACACCGGTCTCTCCCTGGGAGATGTCCACCGCGTTCGAGATGACCGACCTACCCAGGCGGGCCGAGAGCCGGCCGGCGACATCCCGGTCGGTGTACGCCTGGCCGAAGAGAATGAGATCGGGGCGGTGCTGCCCCACCAGCCCGGCGAGCGCGGCGGCAACGGGTGCGGCGGGGAGGGATCCCCAGTGTCGATGTGGAACACCGCCAGGCGCCGTGGGCGCCGACGGCGGCGAAGGCTTCGTCAGAACCGGTTCCCAGGTATATCGCCGCGACCTCGTCGCCGATCTGCGCAGCCTTGGTCAGCAGCTCGAGCCCAAGCGTGCCCGGCGCACCATCGGACTCCTCCACGAAAGCCCAGACAGTTGACAAAGCCACCTCAGATCACCTTGGCCCGTTCCAGCAATTCGACGATGCGAAGGTGGGCATCGCCTCCGTCCTCGACCTTCTCGCCCGCCTGCCGTTCCGGGGCGGCAGAGACCTCGACGACTTTCTGCTCGACGTCGATCTCCACATCGAGGTCGGCTGCGGCTAGCTGATCGATTGGCTTCTTCTTGGCGTCCATGATCCCCTTGAAGGTCGGGTATCTGGGCTCGACGACTCCAGCGGTGACCGAGACGAGGGCGGGTGTGGAAGCCTCGACCAGGTCGTAGCCGCGGTCTGTCTGGCGGTGGATCCGGACCGCATCTCCTTCGACCTCTACGTGGTTGGCGTAGGTGAGGGCGGGCACATCGAGCAGCTCGGCGATCTGTTGGGGGACGACACCCGAATAGCCGTCGGTCGACTCGGTGCCGGCGATGAGCACATCGAATCCTTCGCGTTGCGCCGCGGCGGCGAGCACCCTTGCAGTCGTCAGTGCGTCGGCGCCTTTCAGTGCTTCGTCATCGATCACCACGGCCTTGTCGGCGCCCATCGCCAGCGCCTGGCGGATCCCCTGGAGGGAGCCCGCCGGGCCCATGCTCAGAAGGGTGAGGCTGCCTTCGGTGGCGGCAGCGAGTTGGAGGCCCATCTCGACGCCGTATCGGTCCGTGTCGTCGAGCACCTGGTCGGGGGCCTGACCAAGAGGTGGGTTTCAGGGTCGAGCCTCGATGGGCTAGCCGGGTCGGGGATCTGCTTGACGCACACCACCACCTGCATCGATGGACCGCTCCTTGGATCGGGCGGCGATGGTACCTGCCCCGTAGAGCGGGCCTTTCGTCAGGTCAGACCGGGGTTAGCTCTCCGCTGCGCGCCACCGAGCCCCAGAACCGACCACTGTCGCGCACCTTGCGCTCGAGCGTGTCGTAGTCGACGTGGACGATCCCGAAGCGCTGGTGGAATCCATGCGCCCACTCGAAATTGTCCATGAGAGACCACACGAAGTAGCCGCGCAACGGCACGCCCCGCTCGATCGCATCCAAGGCGGCACCGAGATGGCTTCGTAGATAGCTGACCCTCTCCGGGTCCTTGGTGGGCTCAGTGTCGTCGGCCGGATAGGAGGCGCCGTTCTCGGTGATGTAGAGGGGCAGGTCCCCCGTGCGCGAGGCGACGAACTCGAGGGTCTCGGTGAGTCCCTCCGGGTAGACCTCCCACCCCATCAGGGTCAGGTCATGCCGCTCCGTGTCGAGTGCGGGGAGGAACGGCGACCGCACCCGGTTCCTCGTGTAGTAGTTGACACCAAGGAAGTCGATCAGACTGGCGATCAGAGCCATGTCGCCGTCGAGGATCTCGCTGCAGTCCCACCCCCAATCACGCAGCCCATCCTCGGGGTATCCGCGCCCTGTGATGGGATCGAGGTACCAACGGTTCTCCTGGTCATTGGCCACTGCCGCAGCTTCTTGATCGAGCAGGTGCGATGTGGCGGGGTGCTTCGGCGTGAAGTTGAGCACGATTCCGACCTGGGCTTGCGGTGCGGCGGCTCTGATCGCCTCGACGGCGAGGCCGTGCCCGACCAATAGGTGGTGCGAGGCTGCTACCGCCGCCAGCGAATCGGTCCGACCGGGGGCATGTTCGCCTCCCCGATAGCCATGGTTGGAGGCAACGTGCGGCTCGTTGTGGGTGATGATGTGGTGGACCCGGTCTCCCAGCTTGCCAGCCACCACCGAGGCGTACTCGGCGAAGGCCTCTGCGGTGGCGCGGCACCGGCCAGCCGCCGGCATCCTCGAGCACCTGGGGCAGGTCCCAGTGGTAGAGCGTGATGAACGGCTCGATCTTGTTTGCGAGCAACTCGTCAACCAGCCGGTCGTAGAAGTCGAGCCCGGCCGGATTCACCGGCCCGGTTCCAGTTGGGATGACCCGGGGCCAGGCCACAGAGAAGCGGTAGGCGTTCAGACCCAAGCCGGCCATCAGGGCGACATCCTCGCGATAGAGGTTGTAGTGGTCGCATGCGATGTCGCCGGTGTGGCCGTCGCGGACCCGCCCTGGGGTGTGGGCGAAACGGTCCCAGATGCTCTCGCCCCGGCCATCGGTTTCGACGGCGCCCTCTATCTGATAGGAGGCGGTGGCTGCCCCCCAGATGAAGTCGGAGGGGAATCGTCGACTAGTCACGCGGGTCCTCCTGGTTGAGAGCGTTTCCAGTGAGCGTGCAAAACATACCACCGACTTTCCGTTGACAGTGTGGGTTTCGTCGATATAGTGAGAGCGCTTCCAACCAGAACCACTCTGCGAGAAGGCGAGTAGCGCTTGGGCAGGACGCTGGATGAGCTGGCGGAGATGAGCGGGGTATCCCGGGCAACCGTGTCCCGTGTCATCAATGGCGGACCCGTCTCAGAGACAACAAGGCAGCGTGTCCAAGAAGTGCTCGCCCGGTCCAATTACCGACCCAACCTGGCTGCTCGGAGTTTGGCATCGGGCCGTTCGGGTGTGGTGGGAGTGGTGATGCACGTGCCTGCCGGTCTGCTGTTTGCCGACCCGTATTTCGCCCTCCTGCTCCATGGGATGAGCGACGCCCTGGCCGAACAAGCGGCGGGGATGATGTTGTGGCTGGGGAGTCGTTCCAAGGAGGAAACGCTAGGGGCCATCCTCGGAATGGGGCTGCTCGACGGGGTCATCGTCACCGCCGACACCCTCGATGACTCGCTGGTCGACGGGCTGCTCGCCTCCGACTTGCCCACCGTGCTCGTGGGCCATCGCCGCGCCGACCTCACCGCCAGTTACGTGGATATCGACAACGTCCAAGCGGCCGACACGATCACCACGCACCTGATCCAACTGGGGCGGCGGCGGATCGGGCACATCACGGGAAGGCGCGGGACGGTGGCGGGTGAGGATCGTCTCACCGGTTACCGGCGGGCAATGGGGCGGGCCAAGCTGCCCACCGACGGGCTGGTCGTCGAAGGCTCTTTCAACAGGCTGTCGGGACAGACGGTGACACCGGCTCTGCTCGATACAGGTGTGGACGCCATTTTCTGTGCCAACGACGCCACCGCCCAAGGCGCTCTCGAGGTGATACAGACCCGGGGTCTGTGCGTGCCAGACGACGTGGCGCTCGCCGGCTTTGACGACCTCGAGTTCGCCAACCAACTCCAGCCGCCGCTCACCACGATCCGCCAAGGGGTGGAGCGTCAGGGCGAGGAGGCGGCGAGAGCGCTTATCGAGTTTCTCAGGGACCCGGAGGGTGGGCCGCGGCGCGTGGTCCTTCCCACCGAGTTGGTGATCCGGCAATCGACCGTGGGAGGTGCGGTCGCCGGCTGAATGAAAGGGATCCCGCCCCAAGCGGGTGATTAACCAACGAGGCGGGGCAACCGCCCAGGGAGGAGATGCGATGCGCAACAGGCTGAGGCCATGGATGCTGCTGATGGTGCTGGCGCTGGTGGCGGCCGCTTGCACCGGAGGCACGGGAACGGCGACCACCACACCCGCCGAACCGGCCACGACGACGGCGCCGGACACGACGTCGGCACCTGCCACCGAAACCACTGCGGCGGCGGCGCCGGACACGACGGCGGCGCCGGCCACCGAGACCACCGTTGCCCCGTCGGCTGCGCCTGCCAGCTTCGATCGGGCTACGACGCTCTACACCGGTGGGAAGCAATGGGGGCCGCCAGCCAACTGGAACCCGGTCTGGCCCGACTACGTGACCGGCACCCTGGGGCTGCTCTACGAGACACTCTTCCTGTTCAACCCGCTCAACGACGAATACATCCCGTGGCTGGCGGAGAGCGGTGACTGGACGAGCGACACTGAGTACCAGGTCACGTTGCGGGACGGGGTCACTTGGAGCGATGGAGAGCCCCTCACCTCCGAGGACGTGGTGACCACGTTCGAGCTGCTCGAGTATCCCTCGACCCGCTTCAGCGGCATGTGGGAGTCAAACGGCGGCTCGCTGGTGGGTGTGGAGGCGGTTGATGACCTGACCGTCACCTTCACCTTCCAGGACCCGCTGTACCAGCAATGGGGCGAGCGTCTCTACGACGTGCCCATCCTCCCGGCCCATATCTGGGCCGACCGGACCGAGGAAGAGGTGGCGGCGGGCGCAAACGAGAACCCCGTCGGCTCGGGCGCATACTTGTACGAGAGCCATGACCAGACCCGGATGGTCTGGGTGAAGAACCCGGACTGGTGGGGGCAGGAGGTCCTCGATCTGGAGGTCGCCCCTGAGCGGGTGGTGGACCTGGTCAACATCAGCAACAACGTCGCCCTGGGTCAGGTCCTGCAGGGTGACATCGACCTGAACAACAACTTCCTCCCCGGTATCTCGACGCTGGTCGAGGGGGGCTACGGGCTGTCGACCTACTACCCGGAACCTCCATACATGATCCCGGCGAACACGGCTTGGCTCGTACTCAACACAACAAAACCACCGATGGACGACCCCGCCTTCCGCAAGGCGCTGGCCAACTCGGTCGACGTCAGTCGCATCGTCAACGGGCCCTACGGGAACATGGTCGAACCGGCCAACCCGACGGGGCTGCTGCCGGTTTGGGACGAGTACATCGACCAACAGGTGGTTGACGAGCTCGGGTTCAGCTACGACCCCGACCTGGCGCGCGACATGCTCGCCGACGCCGGCTATGCCGACGGCGACGGTGACGGCTTCGTCGAGATGCCCGATGGGTCGCCCATCGAGCTGACGCTGATCGTGCCCAACGGGTGGACGGACTGGATGGAGTCGATCCGGGTGGTATCCGAGGGTGCCCAGGCAGTTGGGATAAATGTCGTGCCCGAGTTCCCCGACTTCACCGCGCTGCTCGATGCCCGCAACAGCGGCAACTTCGACATGGTGATCAACAACGACCGGCAGATGGGTAGCACGCCGTGGGCGTACTACGACTACATCTTCTCGCTGCCGATCGACGAGCAGCAGGTCAGTGCCAACTTCGGTCGGTACGAGAACGAGGAGGCCTGGGCGCTGGTGCAGGAACTCGACCGCACCCCGAAGGAGGACGTGGAGGCGGTCCAAAGGATCTCGTCTGAGTTGCAGAGGATCCATCTCACCGAGCTGCCGTTGATACCGCTCTGGTACAACGGCGCCTGGTCACAGGCCAACACCACGGCCTGGACCAACTGGCCGTCGGCGGAGGGTGAGAACAACTACCTCCCCGTGACTTGGAACAACTACTGGAACATGACCGGGGTCCTGATGCTCACCGAACTGGAGCCGGTCCCGGCCGGCTGAGCCCGGCAGCGACCCGTCCCCCTCCCCGGAGGGGGACGGGACCCGCTGCTACGGTCGCCTCCCACTGGAGAACGTGTGCGCCCCTTCTTCACACGGAAACTGCTCACATACGCGCTCACCTTCTTCATCGCAGTCACCATCGACTGGATGATTCCCCGGTTCATGCCCGGGGACCCGATCCGCACCATGCTCGCCAGGGCATCGCTCCGCCCTGAGGCGTCGGAGCGGATGTACCAGTACTACACAGGCGTCTTCGGTCTCGATGTCCCGGTCTGGGAGCAATACCTCAATTTCTGGAAGTCGCTTTTCCAGGGCGACCTCGGAACCAGCATCTGGCTCTTCCCGCAGCCGGTCTCGCGGGTGCTCCTCGCCGCGGTCCCTTACACGCTGGCCCTCCTGGTTCCGGCCATCCTCTTGAGCTGGATCGCGGGCAACAAGTTCGGCGCATACGCGGCAAGGAGAAGGTGGTTCGACAACACACTTCTCCCCTTCGGGTACGTCCTCACCGCGACCCCATACATGTGGCTGGCGCTCCTGCTCGCCTGGGCGCTGGCATTCATCGCCGGTGTGTTTCCCATATCGGGGGCATACGGCCTCACGCTGCGACCGTCCTTGACCTGGGAGTTCGTCGGCAGCCTGTTGCAGCACTGGTTCCTGCCGTTCCTGACCCTTTTCCTCGTCGGGTTCGGTGGTTGGGCAATCGGGATGAGGAACCTGATCATCTACGAGCTCGAGGCCGACTACTGCCTTTACCTCGAGTCCCTCGGCGCCCCGCAGAAGCTGATCCGGAAATACGCCTACAGGAACGCGCTGCTTCCCCAGCTGACCGGACTGGCTCTCCAGCTAGGTGTGATCGTGGCCGGTGCTCTCCTCACCGAGATCGTCTTCTCGTATCCCGGAATCGGCTACATGACCCTCCAGGCGATAAACAACCGGGACTTCTTCCTGCTCCAGGGAGCATTCCTGTTCATCATCATCGGGGTGCTCTTCGCCAATTTCATCATCGATCTCGTCTACATCGTGATCGACCCCCGGACGAGGACCGGTATGCAGGGCGGTGCCACCTGACCGCGCCCGATCCCCACAGGCCCGATCCCCACAGGCTGGACACTCCGCTGCTGGAGGTGGAGGTCGTGGCTGCGGCCCCGCCCGGGGCGGTCGCTCCGCTGATCGTCAGGCGCGGGGAGAACCTCCACTTCGCGCTGAGGAACTGGAAACTGAGGATCGGGGCGGCGGTGATCATCTTCTTCGTCGCCATCGCCATCGTCGGCCCGCGCCTCAGCGACGCACCGCCCAACGACTACGTCGGCCCGTCGGGGGCACCTCCATCAGCCGAGTACTGGTTCGGTACCACGACCTTCGGACAGGACGTGTTCGCCCAGTTCGCCCATGGGCTCGGATCCACGTTCATGGTGGGTCTGCTCGGTGGCGCCATCGCCGCCGTCATCGGGATGACGGTGGGATTCATCTCCGGCTACAGGGGAAGGCTGGTCGACGAAGCGCTGACCATGATGACCAACGTGGTGCTCGTGATCCCGACGCTGGCCGTCCTCATCATCGTCGCTGCTTACCTGCCGGTTCGAGGGACGCTCACTCAGGCGGTCCTCATCGGGCTCACGTCCTGGCCATGGGTTGCGCGGGCGGTCCGAGCGCAGACCTTCTCGCTGAGCTCGCGCGAATTCGTGGACCTCGCCCGACTGACCGGGTTGCGTACCTGGCGGATCATCGTCACCGAGATAGCGCCCAACATGGGCTCCTACCTGGTGATGGTTTTCATCCTGCTATTCGGAGGCTCGATACTCATTGCCGCCGGGCTCGACTTCATCGGTCTCGGGCCCACCGACGGGTCGTCGCTCGGGCTGATGATGAACAACGCCGTGCTGTGGAGCGCTCTCCACCTCGGCATGTGGTGGTGGTTCATCCCACCGGGTCTGGCGATCACAGCAATCGTCGGTGCGCTCTACGTGATGAACGTGGGGTTGGACGAGGTCTTCAACCCCAAGCTCCGGGAGATGTGAGGTGAGCCTCGTTGTGGACCGCCTCAAGATCCACTACCGGACCTTCAGCGGCGACGTGCAAGCGCTCGACGGGGTCTCGTTCACCGTCTCCGACGGCGAGATCATGGGCCTGGCCGGTGAGTCGGGTTGTGGCAAGTCCACGCTCGGCAACAGCCTCGTCCGCCTCGGCTCGCGGATGAAGTACATGGGTGGCCGCGTCGAGTTGGACGGCAAGGAACTCCCCATATGGGATGACGACCAGATGGACCCGTTCCGTTACAGGGAGGTCTCGATCGTCCCCCAGTACGCCATGAGCGCGCTCAACCCGACGCGCAAGATCGGGCCGATGATCGCCGAGCTGCTCCGGTCACGCGGCGTCCCGTACAAGACGATTGCCGGTGAGCTGAAGCGCCGACTCGATCTGGTCAATCTCGGCGCCGAAGTTCTCGACCGCTATCCGATAGAGCTGTCGGGGGGGATGAAGCAGCGGGTGGTGATGGTGTTGTCCACCCTGCTCAACCCGTCGCTCCTCGTCGCAGACGAGATCACCTCGGCACTCGACGTCACGACGCAGCGGGCCGTGGCCGAGATGCTGGTGGAGTTCCGCGAGCGCGATTTCGTCAAGAGCATGATCGTGATCTCGCACGACGTCTCGATCCTCTACCAGGTCGCCGACTCGATCATGATCATGTACGCCGGGCGGCTGGCCGAGAAAGCGGCCGTGGGCGTGGTCGTCGATGCACCGCTTCACCCATACACACAACTGCTCATTGCCGCGCTCCCGAAGTCGGGGTTCGGTACGAGGAGGAGCGGCTGGAGGGCATCCCAGGGAGACCTCCTTCGCTGCTCGACCCGCCGGTGGGATGCCGGTTCCGAGACCGCTGCCCGTTCGCCTTCGACAAGTGCATCGAGGAGCCACCCTTCATCGAGGTCGCCCCCGACCATCACGTGGCCTGCTGGAAGGTGGCCTGAACGATGCTTCGCCTGAAAGATGTCTCCAAGACCTACAAGATCGGTGCATTCGGCGGCTCGGACCTGGTGGCGGTGCGCGACATCAGCTTCGATGTCTCGCCCGGTGAAGTCGTGTCCCTGATCGGGGAGAGCGGGAGCGGCAAGAGCACCATCGGCAAGATGATCCTTCGCCTCTCTTCGGTGACCATGGGCTCCATCACGTTCGACGGCGAAGACATCTCCCGCTTTGGCAAGCGTCGGCTGAGGTCCTATTACCGGCAGGTCCAGGGGGTGTTCCAGGATCCGTTCAGTTCTTTCAACCCGATCTTCAAGTCGGACCACCTATTCGCACTGTTGCGAGACGCCTACTTCTCCGGAACGAGCGACACCGAGTGGCGGTCGAAGGTCTCCGATGCCCTGGAAGCCGTGAGCCTCGATCCGGCCCAGTGCCTGCACAAATACCCACACCAATTGAGCGGTGGGCAACTTCAGAGATTGCTGGTGGCACGGGCCCTGCTGCTCGACATCCGCCTTCTCGTCGCCGATGAGATCATCAGCATGCTCGATGCATCCACCCGGGTCGACGTGCTCAACCTCCTCGCCGACCTGCGACGGCGGACCTGGGTGTCCTCTTCATCACCCATGACCTGTCGCTCGGCCACTACATCAGTGACAGGACCGTCATCCTCCATCGGGGGCGTTCCGTCGAACTCGGTCCCACCGAAGCGGTGTTCAGCCGTCCGGCGCACCCCTACACAAAAAGGCTGCTTGCGTCGGTGCCCCAGATCGATCACAAGTGGCGGGCCGAGGCAGCAGACGACTTCGTGGTGGAGATGCCATCAGACACCGATAACCCGGCGCGTTTGGTCGAGATCGCACCCGGCCATCTCGTCGCCAGGTAGCGCACGACGATTGCATGCTTCCCGGCCCGCGAACCGGCGAGGCAACCCGCCACGTAGGCACGACGAGAAAAGTTGCTCGGCTATCGTCGCCGGGAGAGGGGCCGGGCTGTGGTGAGGAGGAGGTAGGAGATGTATCCCGCGCCGTTCGAGTACTCGGCGCCACGGAGCCTCGACGAGGCATTGGCGCAGTTGGCGGAGGTGGGCGAGGAGGGGCGGGTCCTCGCCGGCGGTCAGAGCCTCATCCCGATGATGAAACTGAGGCTCGCCGAGCCGGCACACCTGGTCGACATCAACCGCATCCCCGATCTCGATCAGATCGGCGTCGACAACGGGCACCTCAGCGTCGGGGCATTGGTCCGGCATGCCCAGATGGCGGCGTCCGACGTCGTATCGGAGCACAGTTCGCTGATGGCGAGCGCCGCCCCCTGGATCGCAGATCCGCTGGTGCGAAACCGGGGGACCTTGTGCGGGTCGGTGGCGCATTGCGACCCAGAAGGTGACTGGAACTCCGTGCTGCTGGCTCTCGGCGCAACCGTGGTGGCACGTTCGCACCGACGGCGAGCGCCGCATCCCGATCTCCGAGTTCGTCGGTCGACTTCTTCACCAACTCGCTCCAGCCGGGGGAGATGGTGGTGGAGTGGGGTGCCGAGGACGGCCCCCGGTCGGGCGGGGAGCCTACCTCAAGCTGGAGCGGAAGATCGGCGACTACGCCACCGTCGGCGTGGCCACCCACATCGAGCTCGACGACGAGGGAAGAATCGCCTCGTCCGGGCTGGCCCTCACCCGTCGGTGCCGATCAACATCGCAGTCTCCGAGGCCCGGCGGATGATGACGGGCGGCAGGAGCCCACCGACGGAACTCTTCTCAGAGCCGCTGGGGAACGGCTCGCCTCGATGATGTGCGGTCCCGAGGACGATGTGCGCGGTCCCGCCGAGTACAAGCGGGCGGTGGTCAAGACGTATACGGAGCGAGGTTTCGCCAAGGCGCTGGTCACGGCGCAGCGGGAGGTGGCGTGATGCAGGTCTCGGTGACCGTCAACGGGGCCGCCTACGAACGCGAGGTCGAGCCGCGCAAACTCCTGCTGTCGACTTCATACGGAGCGATCTGGGTCTGACCGGGACCCACATCGGTTGCGACACCACCAACTGTGGGGCCTGCACCGTGCTGGTGGATGGGATGCCGATGAAGTCGTGCACCATGCTCGCCGTCCAGGCCGACGGACTTCGCTTCGCACCGTCGAGGGCCTGAAGCAGAACGGCCAGCTTCACCCGATCCAGGCCGCTTTCAAGGAGCACCATGGGCTGCAGTGCGGCTTCTGTACCCCGGGGATGATGCTGGTCGGCACCGCCCTGATCGAAGAGAACCCGACTCCCACCGACGACGAGGTGCGGTGGGCGATCTCGGGCAACATCTGCCGCTGCACGGGTTACACCACCATCGTCACCGCCATCCAGGCGGCGGGTGAGACGATGGCCGCCACGAAGATCGAGGAGATGGCATGACCACCACCGTGGAACCTCGCACGACTGCCGAGATCGGGGGCATCGGTCATTCGGTTCGTCGCAAGGAGGACGACCGCTTCGTCCAGGGAGCCGGTCGCTACGTCGACGACATCGTCCTCCCCGGGATGCTCCACATGGCCATTCTCAGATCCCCGCTGGCGCACGCCCGGATCGTGTCGATCGACGCCAGCGCGGCGGAGGCGTCGACGGCGTCGATCGCCGTCGTCACCGGCGAGTTGATGGCGGCGCACAACCTGGCCTGGATGCCGACGCTGTCGGGCGACACCCAGGCGGTCCTCGCCACCGACAAGGTCCGCTACCAGGGCCAGGAAGTGGCGGCGGTGATCGCCACCGACCCGTACATCGCCCGCGACGCCCTCTCGCTGATCAACGTCGACTACGACGAGCTCCCCGTGATCGTCACCCCCCAGCGTGGCCTGGCCGCCCGATGCCCCGCTCATCCGTGACGAGAAGGAGGGCCAGACCGACAACGTCGCCTACACATGGGAGACGGGCGACAAGGCGGGGACCGACGCCGCATTCGCCGCGCCGACAAGGTGGTGAGCTCAGACCTTCTACCCGCGGTCGCACCCGTCGCCCCTGGAGACCTGCGGGGTGATCGCCGACGTCAACCCGGCGACCGGGCAGGCGACGATCTACCTCACCAGCCAGGCACCACATGCCCACCGCACGCTCTTCGCCTTGGTGGCCGGGCTGCCCGAGCAGAACATCCGGATCATCTCCCCCGACATCGGCGGCGGGTTCGGGAACAAGGTGCCCATCTACCCAGGGTATGTGGTGGCCACCGCCGCCTCGCTGCTGCTGGGCAAGCCGGTGAAGTGGGTCGAGTCGCGCTCCGAGAACATCATCTCGACCGGGTTCGC
This sequence comes from uncultured Actinomycetes bacterium, assembly GCA_963758695.1. GTDB lineage: Bacteria > Actinomycetota > Acidimicrobiia > Spongiisociales > DATADW01 > DATADW01. Next base: position 138,460 of record CAVWWM010000028.1, on the reverse strand, counting down.
CCGTGACTATCCACATGCGGGGAGAGCTGGCGCTCGACGCCGACGGACGGATCGTGGCGATGCGGGCGTCGATCCTCTCCGACCAGGGCGCCTTCTTCGCCGATGCCCAGCCCAGCAAGTTCCGCGCCGGGCTGTTCCACATCTGCACCGGGAGCTACGACATCCCGGTGGCGCACGTATCCGCCAAAGGGGTGTTCACCAACAAGGCGCCGGGGGGAGTCGCCTACCGGTGCTCGTTCCGGGTGACCGAGGCGTCGTACCTGGTCGAGCGGCTGGTGCAGAACGCCGCATACGAGTTGGGGATGGATCCCGCCGAGTTCCGCAGGCGCAACTTCATCCGATCCGACCAGTTCCCCTACAAGTCGGCCACCGGGTTCGTCTACGACTCGGGCGACTACCACGCCGCGCTCGACCTGGCGCTGGAGATGGCCGATTACGAAGGCTGGCAGCAGAAGAAAGGCCGAGCCTCACCCCGATGGCAAGCTCATCGGGGTGGGAATGGCCTCCTTCACCGAGGTGGTCGGCGCCGGACACTCCAAGGAATACGACATCGCCGGGCTCAAGATGTTCGACTCGGCCGAGCTCCGCGTCCATCCGACCGGTAAGGCGATCCTCAAGCTCGGGGTGAAGAGCCAGGGGCAGGGTCACGAGACCACATTCGCCCAGATCGTCGCCGAGGAGCTTGGGATCCCGGCGAACGACATCATGGTGCAGGAGGGGGACACCGACAACACCCCGTACGGGCTGGGCACATATGCCTCGCGCTCCACACCGGTGGGCGGCGCCGCCACCGCGGTCGTCTCCCGCCGGATAAGGGACAAGGCGAAGACGATCGCCGCCCATCTGCTCGAGGCCGCCGAGGAGGATCTCGAGTGGGAGCCGGGGCGGTTCTTCGTCAAGGGCTCGCCCGATCAGGGCGTGACCATCCAGGACATCGCTTTCGCCGCATACACCAACCTCCCCGACGGGATGGAGGCGGGGTTGGAGGGGGTCCACTATTACGACCCGCCAAACATGACCTATCCCTTTGGCACATACGTCGTCGTGGTCGAGGTCGACCCGGGCGACGGCACTTGGAAGGTCCTCCGCATGGTTGCCGTGGATGACTGCGGCGTGCGGATCAACCCGATGATCGTCGCCGGCCAGATCCGCGGTGGGTTGGCCGAGGGATTCGCCAAGGCCACCAACCAGTGGATCACCTTCGACGATGAGGGCAACTGCATCGGCACAAACTTCCTCGACTATCTGGTGCCGACGGCCTGGGAGACGCCACGGTTCGAGTTGGGGGCAACGGTGACCCCTTCGCCGCACCACCCGATCGGTGCGAAGGGGGTCGGCGAGTCGGCCACGGTGGGGTCGCCCGCCGCATACGTCAATGCCGTGATCGATGCCCTCTGGTCAGCGGGGGTGAAGAACATCGATATGCCTGTTCTGCCACACCGGGTGTGGGGCGCCATCAACGGCGTCGAGGTGGGCCCCTGAGCGGCGGACGGCGGACACCAGACCTCGGTCCTTGAGCACACTCCGGCGCGCCGCCGAGTTGCAGGAGACCGGTCAGCCGTTCGTGCTCGCCACGGTCGTGTGGCGACGGGCACCGTCATCGGGGCGACAGGGATCCAAAGCGATCATCAGCCCGGCCGGGGACGTTGAGGGGTGGCTCGGGGGTGCATGCGCCGCTCCAACCGTGGTGAGGCGGGCCCTCGAATCGCTCGAAGACGGGAAGCCCCGTGTTCTCGTGCTCGGTGAGCACGACTCGCGGGAGGGTGTCGAGGTCGTGCCGATGGCGTGCGAGTCGGAGGGTGCCATGGAGGTATATCTGGAACCGGTCCTGCCAACACCCGAGTTGGTGGTGGTGGGCGATTCACCCATGGTCGGAGCCCTGGTCGAGATGGCCGGGGTGCTGGGATGGCGATCACGCTCGGTCGACAGCCCCGACATCGGTGCTGTCGGCGAGGGCGGGTTCGTTGTCGTCGCCACCCAGGGCCACTACGACGAGCCGGCGATGGTCGCTGCGCTGGCTACCCCGGCGGCCTTCATCGGCTTGGTTGCATCGGGGAAGCGGGCTTCATCGGTGCTGGAGGCGTTGCGGGCGGAGGGTGTGGACGAGGAGTCGTTGGCCAGGGTCCGGGCGCCCGCCGGTCTCGACCTGGGTCACACCAGCCACGAGGAGGTGGCGGTGGCGGTGCTGGCCGAGTTGGTGGCGCTGCGCGCCGCCAGCGGTGCCGCCGCACCCGCCGTGGTGCTCCCGGAGGCGGCGATCGACCCGGTCTGCGGGATGGAGGTCGACCCGGCGACCGCCCGGTTCTCGGCGGAGCACGAGGGGATCACCTACTGGTTCTGCGCGGCCGGGTGCCACCGGCGTTTTGAGGAGGACCCCGCCAAGTTCCTGTGAGCTCGACACTCCAACCCAGGGTTGCCAGCTACCGCATGGGTAGTTGCCAACTCTGGGTTGACGAAGTCAGATCACATGCGTTTCCGGACGAGCGGCTGCTGTGGCGAATCGATCCACCGAGAGTGGGCTGAGATCGAGCGGCGGCTCCAATCCAAGCGCCAGCGAGGCCAGATAATCGCCCACCACCGGCGCCTGCTGGAAACCGTGACCCGAGAACCCGGTGCCGTAGAACAGGCCCACGGGTTCGTCGGCGGCGCCGATGACCGCGTTGTGGTCGGGGGTCATTTCGTAGTACCCCCACCAGCCGGGGCGAATCCCGAGGTCCGCCAGCAACGGCAGCCGGTGGGTGGCGAAAGGCGCCAGCTCCTCCAGGGTCGTCTGCCGCCCACCGAAGAGCAGAGACTTGCCCTCGCGCTGGAAGTAGAAGCCGGTGTCGAAGTCGATGGTCAGCGGCAGCTCGTGGGGGAGGGGATCGCCTGGCTCGGTCAGCCAGACATGGCGCGGCTCCGGTGTCACCGGTAGGTGGAGCCCAACCGCTGCGGCCAGATCCACCGACCACACACCGGCGGCGATTATCACCAGTGGTGACGAGACCGGGCCTCTGCTGGTAGATACCCCGGTCACCCTTCCGTCATCGACGGTCACCGCGGTGACCTCGCACCCCTGTATCACCCGAGCTCCGCGGCGGGTCGCGGCTCCGGCATATCCCTGGCCCACGCTCTCGGGGGTGGCGTAGCCGTCGATCGGGCAGAAGGTAGCCCCAGCCAGGTCGTCCGTGGCCAGTTGGGGGACGATGCGGGCGATCTCCTCGGGACCGAGCATCTCCGAAGGGACCCCGAGCCGGTGCTGCAACTCGAGCGCCTCGCGGAACTGCGGCAGCGAGCCCGAACCGACCATGATCAGGTAGCCCCACTGCTTGAAGTCGATGTCCACTCCGATCTCGTCGGCGAATCGCTCGAAACGGCGGATGTTCTCCAGGGCCATCCTGATGTTGAGCTCATCGGAGAACTGGGCACGGATACCCCCAGCCGCCTTGCTGGTGGAGCCTGCGCAGAGCGTGTCCCTTTCCAGCAACAGGACATCCCGGCACCCAGCCGCCGTGAGGTGGTAGAGGGCGCTGGCACCGGTCACGCCCCCACCGACGACGACGACGGAAGCGGTTTGGGGGAGATCGAGCGCAGCGAGATCGGGCACAGGGAGGCTCCGGGCGAGGAGGGAGGCGGATGGTACTGTCGGCCGCCGATGGGGGCTCCTCTCTGATACGTGTCGCGATCTCCGGGGCGCCCGGTCGTCTCGCCACCGCGGTGGCCGAGGCCGTCGAGGCCGCCGACGACCTCGAGCTCACCGGCGCCTACAACCCGAACCGCGGAGGTAGTCCATTCGCCGGTTTGGAAGTGGTTGCCGACCCCGATGAGGTCGAGGCCGACGTGATGGTCGAGTCCACCAACCCGACGGTGGTCATGGACAACCTGCGCGGTTGGCGCCGGCGGGGGTTTGGCGCCGTCGTCGGGACATCCGGGTTCACCGAGGAACGGCTCGACGAGCTGCGCCAGCTCTGGGGGGACGAAAGACCGGGCTGCCTGGTGGTTCCCAACTTCTCGGTGGGGGCGGTGTTGATGGCGCGTTTCGCCGAGCTGGCCGCGCCCCACTTCGACCAGGCCGAGGTGATCGAGCGCCACCACGCCGACAAGCCCGACGCCCCGTCGGGCACGTCTTTGAACACCGCCTCACGGATCGCCGGCTGCTGGGGGCTCGTCCTCTACCGCCTCCTCGGAACTCGTCGCCGGGGCGAGGGGTGCCGATGTCGGCGGGGTGAGAGTCCACTCGGTCCGCCTGGAAGGCGTCATCTCCTATCAGGAGGTCGCCTTCTCCAACAGCGGTGAGCTGTTCTCGGTGATCCACCAGAGCACCACCTATGCGTCGTTCGCCCTGGGGGCGGTTCTATCCATCCGGCATGTGGTCGGCGCCGCCGGCGTGACTGTGGGGCTCGACCGGGTGCTCGGTATCTGAGATCAGGGAACGAGAACGGGTAGGGCGGCGTCGAGCAGCCGCGTGAACCGCTCCCTGGCCGCGGTGGCGGTCTCCTGCACCTCGTCGTGTGACAGCGGGTTCGCCGACATCCCGGCGGCGAGGTTGGTCACCAGCGAGATACCGACAACCCTGGCACCCATGTGACGGGCCGCGATCGCCTCGGGCACCGTCGACATCCCCACCAGATCGGCGCCGAGACGGCGTGCCATCTCCACCTCGGCGGGCGTCTCGTATGCGGGACCGAGCAGCCAGGCGTAGACACCGCTGCCAAGTGGCTCCCCGAGCCCCTCAGCGGTTTCCGCCAGGCGCTGGCGCAGCCCGGCGGTGTACACCTCGGTCATGTCGGGGAACCGCAACCCGAGCCTTTCGTCGTTCCGGCCCTGGAGCGGGGTGCGTCCTGTGAGGTTGAGGTGGTCTCGGATGACGACCAGGTCTCCGGGCGAGAGCCCTTCGCCGATACCGCCGGCGGCATTGGTGAGCACAACAGTGCGGCAACCGGCGAGGACTGCGGCCCGCACCCCAAAGACCACCTCCGCCAGGTCCCACCCTTCGTAGGCGTGTACCCGCCCGGTGAAGGCGAGCACCGGGTAGCCATTTGCCATCGCCGACACGAGCACACCGCCGTGCCCTTCCACCGCGGGGACCGGCATCCCTGGAATCTCGTCGTAAGCCAACTCGACCGGATCGGACAGCGTGGCGGCATAGCCACCGAGTCCGCTACCCAAGACCAGGGCGAGATCGTGCCTGGTGCGCCCGGTGCGCTCTGCGATCAGGTCGGCGCCGGCCCTGACCGTCTCGAATCGTGCCGCGGCGTGTAGCTCAGGTGGCATCAGCCGACCCGTTCGATCACGATAGGGTGAGTGCTCGGTGCGTCATCACCAACTTGCCACGCCCCGGCGAGGAACGCAGCCGTGTCCTCCCACCGTTCCTGGGAGCGGTAGCGAACCCTGGCCAATGGCTGTCCCTTTTCCACCGGGTCGCCCGCCTTGGCGAGGAGCGTGATCCCGACGCCATGGTCCACTTCGTCCTCCTTGCGTTCTCTGCCCGCACCTAGCCGCATCGCAGCCACCCCCACGGTACGGGCATCGCACCGCGTGACCCAGCCTGCACGTCCGGCCGTCACCTCGGCGATCTCGGGTGCCGACGGGAGGCTGGCCGGATCGTCCACTACCGAGGTGTCGCCGCCTTGGGCGGCGACGACGCGTCGGAAGGCGTCGAGCGCAGCACCCGACTCGATGGCGCCTGCTACCGAAAGCGCCGCCTCGTCCGCCGAGCCGGTGATGCCCGCCGCGGTGAGCATCCGGGTGGCAAGATCAGTGACCAACTCGATGAGGTCGTCAGGCCCCTCCCCGCGCAGAACCTCGATCGACTCTGCAACCTCGTTGGCGTTGCCGACCTCCACCCCGAGTGGCTCGCTCATGTCGGTTAGGACCGCTTCGACGGTCAGCCCATGCGCAGCCCCCAGCCCGACCATGGTGGCGGCCAGCAGGCGGGCGCGCTCGATGTCGCCCATGAACGAACCCGACCCCACCTTGACATCGAGCACGAGGGCGTCGAGATCCTCGGCGAGCTTCTTGGACATGATCGACGAAGCGATCAGAGGGATCGAAGGGACGGTGCCAGTGGCGTCTCGCAGCGCATAGAGCCGCCTGTCGGCGGGAACCAGGCTCTCCGACTGGCCCGCCAGGACGAGACCCTCGGCGGCGAGCACCTTGTTGAACCGATCGGGCTCCAGGGCGGTGGTGAAGCCCGGGATCGACTCCAGCTTGTCCAGGGTGCCACCGGTGTGCCCCAACCCTCTCCCGCTCATCATGGGGACCGCGGCGCCGCAGACGGCCACGATTGGGGCAAGCGGGATGCTCACCTTGTCACCCACGCCCCCGGTCGAGTGCTTGTCCACCTTCGGCGCCTCGATCGAGGAGAGGTCGAGCACCTCTCCAGAGTGGAGCATGGCGTCGGTCCAAGTCGTCAGCTCGTCGGGATCCATCCCGTTGATGAACACCGCCATGAGCATCGCCGCCGCCTGGTAGTCGGGGATCTTCCCATCGGCGACCCCTGCGATGAACCATCGGATCTGGTCGGCGGTAAGGGCCCCCCGGTCGCGCTTACGCTCTATCAGCTCGACGGCGTTCATCTCCGAGAAGCTATCCGGTTGATCAGGCGACGCTGACGGTTCCTGCCGCCCAGTCGGCATGGAGCCGGGCGTAGACGCCGCCTCCTTCGAGCAGTTCGGCGTGGTGGCCCCGCTCCACGAGACGCCCCTGGTCGAATACCAGGATCTCGTCGGCGGCCTCGGCTGTCGACAGGCGGTGGGCGACGGTTATCGAGGTCCGGCCGGCGGTGAGGCGTTCGATGGCACGCCGGAGCTGGACCTCGAGGGCCGGGTCCACCGCCGACGTCGCTTCGTCGAGGACGAGCAGGTCGGGGTCGGTGATCCAGGCACGCACAAGGGCGACAAGTTGCCGCTCCCCGGCGGACAATCGGCCACCACGCTCGCCAACGAAGGAATCCAACCCCTCGGGCAGCGACTCCATCCACTCGTCGAGACCGAGGTCGTAGAAGGCGGCCCGCACGCCGTCGTCACTGGCGGCGAGACGCCCGTAGCGGACGTTGTCCGCTACCGAGGCGTCGAAAAGAAAGCCCTCCTGTGGGACATATGCCACGCGGGAGCGGAGCGATGCGAATCTGACCCGGTCGACCGGGATTCCCCCCACGATGACCTCGCCCCCGGTGGGGTCGAACAGTCTGGTGACCAGCTTGGCGAAGGTCGTCTTCCCCGATCCGGTCTCGCCTACCACGGCGATACGCCGCCCGGCGTCGATCTGTACCGATACGTCGCTCAGGACGTCCTCGGCCCCATCGGGGTAGCGGTAGTTGACCGCCTCCATCTCGACATCGAGCCCGCCATCGGGCAGGTTCACCCCGCCGGGGGGGTCTGCCACATCCACCGGAGTGTCGAGGACCCCGAGGATGCGTCGCAACCCGGCACCCGCGGTCTGTGCCTGATCGAGCGTCTCCACCAGGATCTGGACCGGCTCCACCAAGAGGTTGAGAAGGAATAGGAAGGCGAGAAGCGTCCCGGCGGACGTGCCGTCGGCGACACCGGTGATCACCCCCACCGCAACCACCGCCGCGGTGAGTGTCCCGGCGAAGAGGTCGGCCGACGAGAAGAGCGTGGCGCCGAGTCTGGCGGTGCGGAACTCGGCCTCGAACTGGGCGTCGAGAGCCCCCTCCACCTTGGCAGTGGTGGCCCTCTCTGCCCCGTAGGCCCGCACCACGGGTAGACCGGCGATCGCCTCACTGAGCGCCGAGAGGCTGTCGGCGACCCTTTCCCTGACGTGGTCGTGAGCCCGGCGGAGGATGCGCTGGAACCAGAGGAGCAGCAGGGCATAGAGCACGACACCACCGAGCACGAGCAGCGCCAGGTTCCAGCGGTAGATGGCCATCACGGCGAAGGCGAGGACCACCTGCGCCGATCCGACCAACATGCCGACACCACCCCAACCCATGAAGTCCTGGATCGTCTCCGGGTCCGATGTGACTCGGGCCACGAGGGCGCCCCGGCGCTGTGACTGGACGTGGAGCATCGACAATTGATGGAGATGGCGGAAGGTGCCGACCCTGAGGTCGGCGAGGCCAGTGGCCGACGAGGTGGCGAGCCGCGCCAGTGCCGCTCGCTGCGCAACCACCCCGGCGGCGATGGCGAGAAGCACGCGAGACCGCCGAGGGTGATTGCGCCCTGAACGTCCACGCCGCCTGTGCCGAGGATCTCGTTGTCGGTCATCTGTTGGATCAGGATCGGCACCACGACCTGCGATCCAGTGCCGGCGACGGCGAGCAAGATCGTCAGCCATAACCCTCGGCCCAGAGCCGGCGCCAGGCGAAAGGCGCGGTTCAGTGCCGAGGTCGTCGTCGCGGAAGGGGTCGATGGTGCTCATGTGCGGACCTCGTCGGGCGCCCGATGAGACCCGGTCAAGTCTGCGCTCTTCGGCCTCCTGCTCTCGAGCGGCGGCGTCCTCGTCGTAGGCGCGCAGAAGTCGGGCATACCCGGGAGCCCTTTCCAGCAGGTCTCGGTGACTTCCCTGCGCCACGACGCGGCCGTCCTCGATGTAGATCACCTCGTCGGCCAGCACGATGCTCGAACGCCGGTAGGCCACCACGATGACCGTTGACGGCAACCTCGGCGTGGCGCAATCCGCGAAGGATCTCGGACTCGAGCCGAGGGGTCCACCGCAGAGGTGGCGTCGTCGAGGATGAGAAGGCGGGGACGGCGCACCAGGGCGCGGGCGAGCGCCAGCCGTTGCCGCTGACCGCCGGACAGAGAGGTGCCACGCTCCCCGATGCGGGTGTCGTAGCCATCGGGCAACTGGCTGATGAATTCGTCAGCACCGGCGAGTCGGGCGGCTTCCCTCACCTCGTCGTCGGGGATGGTGAGGCCGAGTGTGATGTTGCCCCGCACGGTGTCGTCGAAGAGGAACGTCTCCTGGGACACGAAGGCGACCTCTCTCGCCAGCTCCGAGCGGGCGAACGATCTCAGGTCGCGGCCGTCGAGATGGATGGTCCCCGTGGAGGGGTCCCAGAGCCGGGCGAGCAGGACGGCGAGGGTGGACTTGCCCGAGGCGGTGCGGCCCACCATCGCCACCACCTTCCCCGGTGGGACGTCCAGGTCGAGGTCGGAGATGACGGTGTCACCCTCTTCGTACCCGAAGCCGATCTCCTCTCCTCCGACCCGAGCCCCGGACTCGTCCTCGACGGCGCGCTCCATCCCGTGCTCCACCAGTTCGTCGGCGTCGAGCACCTCGCGCACCCGCCTCCAGCCCGCCAGGCTCTCGGCAAGGTCCCACAACACGTAGCCGATCAGCCGCATCGGGACCGAGATGAGCGAGAGCAGGTAGGCGACCGACACCAACTCCCCGGGCGTGATGGCGCCGGCGGCGATCCGCATCGTGCCGATGGTCAGCACCAGGACGGTGGTGACCGCCGGGAACGACTCGACGACCGACCGGTAGGTCGCCGCCGCCCGCTCGACGGTGATCACCTTGTCGCGCAGTCGGTTCGCTGCCAGGGAAAACCGCTCGGTCTCGAAGTCCTCCCTCCCCAGCGCCTTGACGGTGAGTGCTCCGTCGAAGCTCTCGTGCGCCACCGTGCTGGTCTCACCGCGCAGCCGCTGCACCTCCTGGAAGGCTTCGAACAACTTCCACGAGCCGCGCACGTCCACCGCGGTCACCACCACCAGCGCAACAAAGGTGAGCATGGCGAGGATCGGGTCGAGCGCGAAGATCACGACGATCGTGCCCACCAGGAGCAGCACGGCGCCGGTGCCGAAGGGGAGCGGAGCGAGGATGAAGGTTCCCTGGCTGGCATCGGTCTCGCTCACCGCAAGGAGGTCGCCCACCGACTGGCGACGGAACCAGCTCAACCCGAGCCGTAGCTGGTGGGAGATCAGCTTCTTGCGGACATCGGCCCTGGTCTGGAACTGGAGCCACCCGGCACCGGTGCGGCGGAGCACGATCCCGGCGGCCTTCCACACCGCCACCGCCAAGATGGCGAGGACGACGGGGAGGACCAGACCGGAAGGCGAAGCTCCCTCGTCGAGCACGGGGATGATGAGCTGATCGGTTGCCCGGCCGATGACCCAAGCCGAGAGGATCACGCCTGAGGCGAAGATGGCTGCTCCGCTCACAGCCACCAGGAACGAGACAGGGTGGGCGCGCACGAACCCGGCAACCAGGCGGTAGCCGTCGCGCAAGACTCGCAGGGGCGACTCACGGGTCGTCATAGGGGAACTATGGACGATCGTAGGTCGGGTGTAATCGGACCACGGTCGGATTTGCGATCGGGCGGTACCGTGAGGGACGTCGGGCTCAGTGGCCGGAGTCCGAGACGCTGCGCACCCGCCCTGCGGTCACGATGACGCCCTCGCTGGCCAGTCTTTCAGCCTGGCGATGCACCGACGGCGACCGGAGCCGGCCATCGTGGCCGACCACCCGCCACCAGGGGATGGGGCTCTCGACCTCGGCGAGGATGCGGCCCACGGCCCGGCCGGCACCCGGCCGGCCCGCCTGTGCTGCCACCTCGCCATAGGACACGACCTCGCCCGGTCCCAAAGAGCTCACCACACCGATGACTGCTTCGCGGAACGACGGGCTCACAGCGTCCCGAACAGCCGGTCTCCCATGTCGCCGAGACCGGGACGGATGTAGAAGTGGTCATCGAGGTCGCGGTCGAGCGATCCGGCCACGACCCGGACATCGGGGTGGTCACGCTCGATGACGGCGGCACCCTGTGGCGCCGCCACCACGCAGAGAGCGACGATGTCACGGGCACCACCCTCCTTGACCTTCCCGATTGCCCAGGACAAAGACCCGCCCGTGGCCAGCATGGGCTCGAGCACCAGGACGCGCGCCTCGGCCAGTTTGGGGAGCTTGGTGTAGTACTCGAGTGGGAGCGCAGTCTCTTCGTCGCGCTGGACTCCGGCGTACCCGACCTTGACCCCGGGGAGGAGGTCGAGCACCGCTTGGAGCAGTCCAAGACCGGCGCGCAGCACCGCCACCGCCACCAGGTCCCTCGCCAGCCGGTGGCCGGCTGCCTGCTCGAGCGGGGTCTCGATGGAGATCTCTTCCACCGGAAGATCCGATGTGGCCTCCATCACCAGGGTGTAGGCGAGACGGCGGGTGGTCTCGCGGAACAGTTCCGACCCGGTGTCGGCGCGACGGAGGATCGACAGGTAGTGACGCGCCAATGGGTGCTCGACGACGGTCAGGGGCACGGCTCGCCTCCTTGGCTGCGGCAGGGTACCGGTCCAATCAGGACGGCAGACGGCGGACGGCGGACCGCGGCCAGAGCGCGTCAGCCCGGTAGCACGATGATGCAGCTGCACTGCATCATCCGTGCAGCTCACCCGGTATTGCGCATCCCGGCGGCGATTCCGTTCACTGTGAGCAGCAGGGCACGTTGCAGAAGTGGATCGGTCTCGCCCGCCCTGCTTCTCGCCAAGAGGGCGACCTGGAGGTAGTTGAGCGGGTCGAGGTAGACGTCGCGCACCTCGAGGGTGCGGCGAAGCAAGGGGTTGCCTGCGAGAAGCCCGGGCCGGTCGGTTAGCCGGAGCACCTCGCCCATGGTGGTGTCGTGCTCCTCGAGGATCATGTCGAGCAGCCGTTGCACGCCACGGTCGACAAGTTCCTCCACGTACCGTCGGGCGATCCCTAGGTCGGCCTTGGTCAGTGTCATCTCTACGTTCGAGACGAAGGTTTGGAGGAACCACCACTGCTCGTGCATCTCGTCGAGCACTTCCCCGTAGCCGCGCTTGCGTGCCTCGGCGAGACCGGTGCCCACCCCGTACCAGCCGGGGATGATCATGCGTGACTGGGTCCACCCGAAGACCCAAGGTATGGCGCGCAGGTCGTCGAGCCCCGCTCCGCTGCCGGGACGCCGCGAGGGACGCGACCCGATGTTCATCGACGCCAGTTCCTCGACGGGGGTGGCGGAGAGGAAGAACCGAACCATCCCGGGGTCGTCAACCAGGGTGCGGTACGCCGAATGCGCCGCCTCCGACACCACCTCCATCGCCTCGGTCCAGCGGTCGAGCACGTCCTTGGGTTGGCGCGACGACCGGTGGAGCAGCGAAGCCTCGAGCACCGAGCCCGCCGCCAGTTCCAGGTTGCGCGCCGCCAGCCCGGGGAGCCCGTACTTGTCGGAGATGACTTCGCCCTGCTCGGTCACCTTGAGGGACCCGTCGATGGTGCCGAACGGTTGGGCGAGGATGGCCTGGTGGGTCGGCCCCCCGCCCCGGCCGATGGTGCCGCCACGCCCGTGGAAGAGCCGGAGCGTGACCCCGTGGTGGCGCGCCGTGTTCCGCAGCTGACGCTGCGCCTTGTAGATCTCCCACTGGCTGGTGGTTATCCCGCCCTGTTTGTTCGAGTCCGAGTACCCCAGCATCACCTCTTGGACATCGCCGCGCAGCGAGACCACCTGGCGGTAGGAGGGGTCCGAGAGCATCTGGTCGAGGATCTCGCCGCAGCGTCTCAACTCGTCGATGGTCTCGAAGAGCGGCACGAACCCCACCCGGGCCAGACCGTCGTGGAGGTCGATCAGACCCGCCTCACGGGCCAGCACCGCGGCGGCGAGAATGTCGTCGGGTCCTCTCGTCATCGAGACGATGTACGACTCGATCACCGCCGGCCCATACCGGTCGAGCGCGGCGGCGATGCCTGCGAAGGTGGCCATGGTTTCCTCGGCACCTTCACCAAGACGGGCAGCCGCGGTTGCCAAGGGTCTGCCCTCGGCGAGCTCCCTGGCGAGCAACTCGAGGCGCTCCTCGGAGCTGCGGTCCGCGTAGGCGATTCCGACCCTGTCGAGCAGTTGAGCGACGACATCGTGGATCCGGTCGGCGTGCTCGCGCACATCCATCGTGGCGAGGTGGAACCCGAACGTGGCCACCACCCTGATGAGCCGCATCACCGACCCCTCTGCGATGAGCAGACCGGCGTTCTCGCACAGCGATGACCGCAACAGCTCGAGATCGGCGGCCAGCTCAGATGGCCCCGCATAATCGACTCCTGGCTGATGGCGGGCGCCCTCGCGGATGCGCGTCCTGGTGGCCCCGAGCCGGCTGTGGATGTAGGCGAGCTTTAGCCGGTAGGGCTCGTGGGCGTTCAGTCCGTGGAACCGCTGCCAGGTGAGAGGGAGCAGCTCACGGTCGCGCTCCAGAGATGCCATCAACCCGGGGGAGACATTCCACGTCCTGTCGGAGATCGACAGATCCTCGGCAAGCCGCTCGACCGCCTCGATCAGCCGGCGTAGGCCATGGTCGTGCTGCAGCTCGAGAACGCGGCGGGTGACATCTGCGGTGACCGAGGGGTTGCCGTCGCGGTCGCCACCAACCCATGTCCCGAAGCGGATCGGCGTCCGGGTCCGGTCCCTGTTGGGATCGAGACGGTCCAACTGGAGCGACAACTCCTCGCCCAGGTCAGGGAGGACGTCGCTCTCCAACCGGTCGAAGTAGAAGATCGCCGAGCGGGCCTCGTCCACCGGCTCGGGCTTGTCCATGCGAAGCTCGTCGGTTTCCCAGATCTGGTCGATCACCTCGGCGACCCTGCGGTCGATCCGCACCCGATCGGCTTCGGTTGCCCGTGGGTCGAGCCGGTCGTCGAGCAGATCGGCCACCGTGCGCAGCTTGTTGAGCGTGGTCGGGCGGGCGGCCTCGGTGGGGTGGGCGGTAAAGACGGGGCGGAGCTCGAGCCTGGACACCACCGACGCGATCAGGTCCTTGTCGAGTCCGGCTTCGATGATGCGATCAACCGTGGCTTCGAAACGGCGGTCGTCGTCGACCATCTCACCAACCCGATGGGTCTGCTCGGCGACGTTGGCCAGATAGAAGTAGGCGGTGAAGGCTCGTACCAATTGGATGACGGTGCCGAGATCGAGCGCGCTCAGCGTCTCATCGAGCTGCTTCGTCGCTTCGGGGTCGTGGTCGTGTCGTATCGCCTTGCAGAGCGCCCGCACCTGCTCGACCAGGTCGAGCAGTCCGGTGCCGTGTTGCCGGGCAAGCGCCTCGCCAAGCTGTGTCCCGAGGCGGCGGATGTCGGTTCGCAGCGCCTCGTCGCGGTCGACCGCCGGCGGACCGGTCATCTGGGCTCCGGGTGAAGAGCGGCGAGATTCAATCGGCGCGTTCCGCGGCCAGCTTTCTCGCCTGCTCCACCCAGCGGTCGCGTCTGATGCGTTCGGCCCTGTTCTTCAGCTTGGGTGCGAGCTCGTCGATCGCCTCGTCGTTGAGCTCGGCGATCTGGGCGAAACTGGTGAGCCCCTCGTGGCGGAGCCGGCGGGCCGTTGCCGGGCCTATCCCGGAAATGGCGGTGAGATCGTCCTCGACTTCCCCGTTGAGCCTTGCCGCCTCTTCGACGGCGCTCGGGACAACAGGTGGGGCGAACTCGGGGGGCAACTCGGTGGGCGGCGGGAGGACGGGATCTGCTTCGGGTGGCGCCACGATCTCGGGCACCTCATCCTCGACCTCGATGACGGGCGCAGCTACCGGCTCCGCCACCTCTTCGATGATTGGCGCAGTCACCGGCTGCCTCGTTGATCCTTCGATGGCCGTCGGTCCCGCCGACTCCCTGATCGACTCCTTGAGCAGGAGGATCTCCTGCTCCTTCTCGGTGAGCAGGCGGTGGAGAGCATCGACCTCGGGTCTGAGCAGCGCGGTCTGTCCCTCCGCTTTTGCCAGCTCGCGCTGCGCCTCATCGAGGGCGGCCTGCAACTCGCTCGTTTCGGCGCCCGATTGAACGGCCTCCAGCCGGTTGGCCAGCTCGGTGGCGCGCCCCTGGGCTACCTCCGCCTCACGCTTGTGCCTGGCAACGAATGAGCGCCAGCGCTCTTCGAGACGCCGAAGCCGGAAGTAGGCCAGTGAATAGCCCGCTATGCCCCCAATAACGAGCGCTATCGCGGCCGATAGAACGACCACCCAGAGGTTATCCATAGATCTCCACGATTCCCCCCAGGCAACCCGCGGCTACGACCGCGGTCAAGCCCCCAATTATTAGCACAATCGGTCAGTTTCGGGATACCCGTAACATCTCGACCGTGTTCGACACACTCACCGATCGGCTCGGCGGGATCTTCGACCGGATGCGCGGCAAGGGCCGGCTATCAGAGGCCGATGTGGACGCCTCGCTGCGCGAGATCAGGCTGGCCCTGCTCGAGGCGGACGTCAACGTCGCGGTGGCCCGCGATCTGCTCAACCGTGTGAAGGAACGTGCCGTCGGCGCCGAGGTGACCAAGAGCCTCACCCCCGGTCAGCAGGTGGTGAAGATCGTCAACGAAGAGTTGGTGACGACGCTCGGGACCGAACCGGCGCGGCTATCCATGGCCCCTTCCCCTCCCACCGTGATCCTCATGGTCGGCCTGCAGGGGTCGGGAAAGACCACGTCTGCGGCCAAGCTCTCCCGCCATCTGGTCCGCCAGGGGAAGCAGCCGATGCTGGTTGCAGCCGACCTGCAACGTCCGGCGGCGATCGAGCAACTGCAGACGCTCGGCGAGCGCGCCGGCGTTCCCGTGTTCACCGACCGCACTCAGCGACCCGCCCGTCTCGTCAAGGCCGCCCTCAAGGAGGCAACCCGATTGGGCCGCGACGTCGTGGTGGTTGACACCGCGGGGAGACTGCAGATCGACCGCCAGCTGATGGGCGAGCTCTCCGATCTGGACAAGGCCTCCGACCCCACCGAGACGCTGCTCGTCGTCGATGCCATGACCGGCCAGGACGCGGTGAACGTCGCCAAGGGGTTTCTCGAGTACGTCGAACTGACCGGGATCGTTCTCTCCAAGCTCGACGGGGATGCGAGGGGCGGGGCGGCCATATCTGTGCGCGAGGTGACGGGAAGCCCGATCAAGTTCGCCGGAGTGGGTGAGAAGCTCGATGACTTCGAGGTGTTCCACCCCGATCGCATGGCTTCGCGCATCCTCGGGATGGGCGATGTACTCACCCTGATCGAGAAGGCGGAGCAGACCTGGGACGCCCAGCAGGCGGAGAAGCTCGCCGACAAGATGAGGACCGCCAGCTTCACCTTCGACGACTTCCTCGATCAGTTCCAGCAGATGAAGCGAATGGGGTCGCTCGACCAGGTGGTTGCTATGCTTCCCGGCGCCGGGTCCCTCCTCCGCAACGTCGAGGTTTCGGACCGCGACGTGGGACGGGTCGAGGCGATCATCCGATCGATGACGCTCGAGGAGCGCCACAATCCCAAGCTGATCAACGGCAGCAGGAAGCGGCGGATCGCGTCGGGCTCGGGCACAACGTCGCAGGAGGTCAACGGGCTGCTCAAGCAGTTCGGTGAGACTCAGCGGCTCATGAAGATGGTGGCGGAGGGCAAGGGCATACCCGGGCTACCCGGGTTGCTCGGCGGCAAGCGCGGCAAGCGCTGATGGACAGGGACAGGATGGTGATGCGATGGCGGTGAAGATCCGCCTCATCCGAATGGGCAAGAAGAAGCAGCCGGTGTACCGGGTGGTTGTCGCCGATGGCCGCACCCCGCGGGACGGCCGGTACATCGAGCAGATCGGGCGGTACGACCCCCGCCAGGAGCCGACTCTCATCGAGATCGACAACGACAAAGCGGTCGACTGGCTCCGCAAGGGTGCCCAGCCAACCGACCCGGTCCGCAGGCTGCTCGAGTCGTCGGGCGCCTGGTCGCGCTTCAAGGTGGCAAAGGGCGAGATCCACACGGTGGCGGAGTCGTGAGCCGGAGCGACATAACCGAGCGCGTGGTGGGTTACGTGGTCTCGCAGATCGTTTCCAAACCGGAAGCCGTGCGGCTCGATGTTGTCGAGCAAGGCCCCGAAGACGTCGTGGTCGAGGTGACAACCGCACGCGGCGACATGGGCAGAGTCATCGGGCGGCGCGGTCGCGTGGCAAGGGCCATCCGCACCCTCGCCCAAGCTGCGGCAGACGAGGAAGGGCTCCAGGCGGGAGTCGAATTCCTCGACGAGTGACACGATGGGTCAGCCGGTGACGGTGGGCCGTTTGGGCCGGCCGCACGGTCTCAACGGCGAACTCGTCCTCTTCCCCGACACCGACAATCCACAGCGCTTCGTGGTTGGAGCGCGTCTCACTGCGACGACACAGCCGCCGCGTCAGCTCACGGTCGTCGAGGTCCGCCCCCATCGAGGAGCGATGCTGGTCAGCTTCGCCGGAGTGGCGACCATCACCGCAGCCGAGGAACTGGCGAACGTGGACCTCACCGTCGAGGAAAGCCAGCTGCGGCCACTTGAGGCAGGGGAGTACTGGCCAGAGGACCTGGTCGGGCTCGAGGCGCAAACCGGCAACGGCCAGGTGGTCGGCCGCGTCGTCGCCGTGATCGTCGGCGGCGCCCAGGACCGGCTCGTCATCGAGCGGGGTGAAGTCCGTTTCGAGATCCCTTTTGTCGAACCGCTCGTCCCCGAGGTGGATCTCGACTCGGGGTCGGTGGTCATCGCTCTGCTTCCGGGCCTTCTCGAATCGTGAATCCGAAGACGGTGTCCAACTCCGAGCCGTCCCCCACCATCAACTCGCCTTCTCCGGGCGGCCCGTCCTGGATGGTGGCGGCGAAGACCCCCCACGTCTCGAGCCAGTCGGTGGCGGGGGTACCGAGATTGGTTACCTGCTCCCCGTCGACGGTGAGGCGTATCACCACCGCCGCTTCGGGCGTCCTGGCGTAGCCGCTCACGTCGATGGGGTAGGACGACGCCGGCTGATTGGGTGTCATCAGGACCGCAAGCGGTCCGGTGGCTGCCGAACCTGAGCCCTCGCTGCCGATGGGACGCAGGTCCACCACGACGCGGGCGGGCGCGCTCGGGGTCATCGCCCTCACCTCGACGCTGGTCTCGGTATGCAGGTCGAGGAAGAGACCGCCCTCGATGTCGCGAACCACGAAGGCCCCGGCAACCAGACTTGTGTCCATCACTGCGTCGGCGACGGCGGTGTGCTCCACCTCTGCGCCGAAGTCGACCCGAACCACCCCCAGGTCGGAGCGGACCGACACCTCCACCTGACCGCTGCGGGTTGCCGGCGCCTGGTCGGCAGTGGCGAGCGAGACGACCACACGCTGACACCCATCGAAGTCCTCCCATCGCAGCCCGGCGATGGCGGCTGCATCGCCGTCAGGCCGTCCGACCACGCCGGTCGTCCGCGAGGTGAACGGCTCGTCGCCTGCGAGGCAGGGGGGTGCGGCGGCCACGGTCGTGGGGGGCGGGCCCGGGTCGGTGGTGGTGGTCACCTCGCTGGTGGCCGTGGTGCTCGCCGGGACATCGGTCGTCTCGGCGCCGTCGGCGACGCACCCGGCAAGCAGGATCAGGAGGGCGAGAAGCCGGATCGCCATCGTGCCGAGGGTAAAGCGCCGACCTCGAGCACGGGGCCGCGGAGGTCGGCCAGATTGGTCGGCCTGCTCGATCGGCCGGAGTGGTCGGCCAAATTGGTCGGCTGCACCGATGCCGGGACTAGCGTGCCGCCTCTCATGGCCCACCCCGCTCCCGACCCCGGACTCGCCTTGGAGTACCTCGAGGGTGCCCGTCCCCCGGACCGCTCCTCGCCGAGGCGAGACGGCTGCGCGACGAGGGGAAAGGTCGGACGGTCACCTACAGCCGCAAGGTCTTCATCCCGCTCACGACTCTCTGCCGCGACCGCTGCTCCTACTGCACGTTCGCCAAACCTCCCGGTGCTGGTGGCGTCTACCTCGAACCCGAAGAGGTGATGGCCGTGGCTCGGGCGGGCGAGGCCCACCGGTGCACCGAGGCGCTCTTCACTCTCGGCGACCGCCCCGAGGAGCGCTGGCCACAGGCTCGGGCGTTCCTCGACAAGCACGGCCACGCCACGACGATGGATTACGTCATCGCCATGTCACAGCGGGTGTCGGCCGAAACCTCCCTCTTTCCCCACGCCAACCCTGGTGTGATGACCGAACCGGAGATCCTCTCCCTCCGACCCTTCAACCCTTCGATGGGGTTGATGCTGGAGAACATCTCACCCCGGCTGATGGAGCCAGGTATGCCCCATCACAACTGCCCCGACAAGGACCCTGGTCTCCGGGTTGCCACTATCGAGGCCGCCGGGAGAGCGGGCGTGCCGTTCACCAGCGGGATCCTGGTCGGGATCGGGGAGCGCCGCGACGAGGTGGTCGAATCGCTCTTCGCCCTCGCCCAGTTGCAGCAGCGATGGGGGTGCATCCAGGAGGTGATCGTGCAGAACTTCAGGGCGAAGGCCGACACCCCGATGCGCCGACATGCCGAGCCGGTCCCGGCTTGGTTCGCCTTGGTGGTCGCCGTCGCCCGTTGGATCCTCGGCCCGGAGATGAACCTCCAGGTCCCGCCCAACCTCACCGAGCGTTTCGAGCAGTACCTCGACGCCGGGATAAACGACTGGGGAGGCGTCTCGCCGCTCACCATCGACTGGGTCAACCCGGAAGCCCCCTGGCCGCATCTCGAGGAGTTGCGGGAGCGGACCGAGGCGGCCGGTTTCCGCCTGATGCCACGCCTGCCCGTCTATCCGGAGTACATCCGCCCGTCGTGGATCGACGCTTCGCTGCTCGAAAAGGTTCGGGGGGCGATCGACGCCGAGGGATATGCCGCGGCCCCGCAACTGGAAGGAGCGGCTTGATGCCCCGGACCATCAGCTATCTGCGTGTCCGCCCCACCGACCGGTAATCGAGCTCGCCGCATCCACCCGGAGGCGCGAGGGGACCACCACGCTCGAGGTGGCCGGTTTGAGCGAGACCGATGTCGCTGCCGCCGGATCGGGCGGGATCCTGCCGGTGGAAGTCGGCGACCCGGCGGACGGTGTTGATTTCGTCGGGGCGGTCCCGGCGGCTTGGGTGGCGCTCCCGGCTACTGCCCTGGCGCTCTCCGATGCCGGGACACCCGGTTTCCGCTTGACGGTTGCTGACGAAGGACCCGCGCGAGGTCGTGCTCGATGCGCTGGCCCGGTCGCAGGCGGTCTTCCTCCGGACCGGGAGGAGCCGCGTTGCCGATGCCGCGGATCTCGCCGGGCTCCCAGGTCTGGTCGCCACCGTCTCGGTTTTCGTGGACACGATCGAGGACGCGGTGACGGCGGTTCGCTCGGGGGCTGGGGATCTGCTCCTGCGCGACTGGGGGGCGGAGCAACTGGCGGCGCTGCGCGTGGCGCTCGCCCCCGACGCCCTGGTGGAGCGAACCGCTCTCCCCGTCGGGGCTGACGTCGATCAGGTTCGGGCGGAGCTTCCCGCGGCGCTCTTCACCGTCTGGCTCGGCCAGGTGGACGGGTCGGGGGCCGCCCGGCCCCGCTACCGGTGGGCGCCTGGGCTCGAGGAACCGCTCCCCGTACCGGGACGGCGCTTTTCGGCGGAGTGGGGCGACGCCCTCTGGGTGGAGGGCCGGCCCCCCGAGGAGTTGAACGGCGCCGGTGACCTCGCCCCCATCCTGGAGCGATCGCTCGACGGCATGACGCCGACAAAGTCGGAGGTGGAGGCGCTGTTCCGCGCCCGTGGCGACCAGGTGGACGCAGTCGCCTGGGTTGCCGACCTGCTGCGGCAACAGACCAACGGCGACCGGGTGACCTATGTGGTCAACCGGAACATCAATTACACAAACCTCTGCTACTTCCGCTGCGGGTTCTGCGCCTTCTCCAAGGGCCCCCGCTCGCTCAACCTGAGGGGCGAGCCCTATCTGATGGGTGTCGAGGAGATCGTGGAGCGAGCCCGCGAGGCGTGGGAGCGCGGGGCGACCGAGGTGTGTCTCCAAGGCGGTATACACCCCGACTTCACCGGCGACTTCTACTCCAACGTGGTCGAGTCGATCAAGGCGGAGCTTCCCGACATCCATATCCACGGATTCACACCGCTCGAGGTGTGGCAGGGCGCCGAGACGCTCGGCGTGCCGGTGCGGCAGTTCCTCACCAGGCTGCGCGACGCCGGGTTCGGGAACCCTCCCCGGTACCGCGGCGGAGGTGCTCGACGACCGTGTCCGCCACCACCTCTGCCCGGACAAGGTGAGGACCGCCGAGTGGGCCGAGGTGATGGTCACCGCCCACGAGTTGGGTCTGCGTGCCACTTCGACGCTGATGTTCGGTCACATCGACGGGCCGGAGTCGTGGGCGGAGCACTACGAGGTGCTGCGGGCAATCCAGCGGCGCACCGGCGGTTTCACCGAGTTCGTCCCGCTGCCGTTCGTCCATATGGGGGCGCCGATCTTCCTGCGAGGCCGGTCCCGACCCGGCCCGACTTGGGATGAGGTGGTGCTGGTGCACGCTGTCGCCCGCATCGCCTTCGACGGCCTCATCCCGAACATCCAGGCGTCGTGGGTCAAGCTCGGGCTCGACGGGGGGGCGCGGCTGCTCGACGCCGGTTGCAACGACCTCGGGGGGACACTGATGAACGAGATCATCACCCGCTCCGCAGGCGCTGCCCACGGCCAGGAGGTCACCCCCTCCGACTTCGAGACGGCCATCATCGCCGCCAACCGCATCCCTGCCAGGCGTTCCACCACCTACGAGATCCTCGACGAGGTATCGGTCCGCCCGACCCGATAGCCGAGAGTTGCTCGCTGATAATTCCAACACGACCGGTTGGACGGCATGATGCGCGTCGTCCACCCATTCGCAAACTGACCTGGCACGGCGTATCAGGCTGCCATGGGGCGTATCTTTCAGTTCGTGGGGAGGTGACCCGTGGCTGATGTTCCCTTGGAGCCACCCGCCGATCTGGCGGGCCAGATGGACCCGGATGGCGCCGAGCGCTCCGATCCGGATGTGAAGAAGTGGTTGGAGGATGAGCACCGGGCGCCGACATCGACGCTCCGCTCCTGGTGGGCTCCCTGGTACGCAGGTAAGTCGGAGTTCGCCGACGTCAAGTTCTTCGGTAGGGGAGTGGGGGGTGTCCCGACCCTCGCCGCGCCGGCCTATGCAGCCCTCGAGCAGGCGCTACGGGCCGGCGGGTACACCCCGCAATCCTCATGGGCGTTCAACGTGCGCAACATCGCCGGCAGCGACCTACCCAGCCTCCACAGTTATGGGATCGCCATCGACCTCGACCCGGCGGCCAATCCCTACGTGCCCTGGTCTGGCTGGCACCAGACAAGGTTCACCACCGATCAGATCGCCGCGGTGGACGCAATCGTCACCACGCGGGGGGTGAGGGTTTGGAAGTGGGGCGGCCACTGGCGGCCCGACGCCGATCTGATGCACTTTCAGATCGACTGTCACCCCGACGAGCTGCGACATGGAATCGTAGGGCAACGCGCTGTCAAACGCGACAGCACCATGGTGTCGCAGACTGCATCGGCCAAGAAGGCTTCGGTCGAGGTCCAGTTGCCATACCTGAGAAAGGGAGACAAGGGAACCGCGGTGCGATCGCTCCAGGCCCTGCTCAGCGTGAGATCGCCGCTCGAAATCGACGGTTCCTTTGGCAAGAACACTGACGCAGCGGTGCGGACGATCCAAGGCGCCGCCGCCATCGATGTGGACGGTGTCGTCGGCCCAAACACTTGGAGGGCGCTCCTCGACATGTGACAAACAAACCCTCTTGACAAGATGACATCACTATGACATCATGGTGATGTCAGCAATATCGATAGGGGAGGAGTAGCCATGTACTTGGGATTCAGCGACCGTTTCCACGCAGAGAAGGTAAGGCAGTTCACCGCGGCGAGGGGCCAACGTCCCCGGGGACGGGACAGCAGGCCGGCATCACGCCGTTCAGACGCCACCCGCCCAGCCGACCGTCGCCCGGCGGTGCCGGGAACGGCGGGTCGGGGGAACTGAGCGATGGACACCGCGGGTGCACTAACCCAGATCGAGGGGGCGGTGGCCGACCATCTCGCCCTGACCGGGAGCGATCCATCGGTCGAGCAGGCTTCGCAGGCGCTGCTAACCGCCCTCCGGCCCGCGTTCCGACAGGTGGCGTACGAGTTGGCGGAGCAAGCCGCCCACGAGGTGTCCGCCCAGCTTCCCGGTAGAGAGGTGGATGTGGTCCTCGATGAAGGGGAACCGGTCCTCCGTGTCCGGCACTCCGCAACCGACGATTTGGTCGACCCCGATGATCTCGACGCCCGAATCACGCTGCGCGTCCCCGCCAACCTGAAGATGGCCGTGGAGTCCGCTGCCCAGCAGCTCGGCGACTCGGTCAATTCCTTCGTCGTGCGGACTCTGGCGGCCCAGCAGCGCGAAGCCGAGCGCCAGACCGGATCCGGGAGGAGCATGAAGGGGACGATCCGGCTGTGAGGCACGAGCAGTTCACGGTCGAGGCGCCGCCTCGGATCGAGATCTCGCTCCGCTCTGGCGAGGTCAAGGTGGTCGAGGGTGCCGAGGGATGGGTCGAGATGACGATCGACGGCCCCCACCCCGAGCAGTTCGCCGTCAGTCAGACCGGCTCTTCGGTTGTGGTGCGACAGGACTTCACCGGGTCGTGGCTGACGGGTAGTCGCGGCGCCCACCGGGTGTCGATCACAGCCCCTTCGGGGTCGCGCTTGGAGTCGTCTCTCGCCTCGGCCGACCTGGTGGTGGAGCTTCGACTGGAATCGCTCCAGGCGGACACCGCATCGGGAGATGTCCGGCTCGGGTCGGTCAGCGGAGATGCCGCGGTGAAGACGGCTTCTGGAGACGTGAGGGTCGAAGCGGTTGGCGGGGAGCTCCGTTTCTCGTCCGCCTCCGGCGAGCTGCGGGTCGGCCGCCTCTCGAGTGGTTCGCTCCACACCGCGTCGGGCGACGTCGTGGTCGATCAGGCCGACGGCACCACCGAGGTCAAGACGGCGAGCGGGAACGTCCGCGTGTCACGGTTCACCGGCGCTGGGCTTTCGGTCAAGACGGTGAGCGGCGACTTCACGGTGGGGATCGTGACCGGCACCGAGCTGAATTTCGAAGCCGACACGATGTCGGGCAGGGTGGTTCTCCCCGATCCCGCACCCGCCGAGCAGCCGGTCGAGCGCTCGGCCCGGCTCAACTTCAGATCGGTTTCCGGGGACCTCCGGGTACGCCGCCTGTAGCCACTCGCCTGCAATTACCGGCTCTACCCTCGGTGTGGTGGACCCCAGGGATTCCGCCGAGGAAGCTGCCTTCCGCGCCGAGGCACGAAGCTGGCTCGAGAATCATGCCCGGAAGAGGCCTGGGCCCGCGATAGCTCCGTCGGCGATCGTCGCCGAATGGTCTCCTGAAGAAGAAAAGGTCCGATTCGGCGCTGCCATCGACTGGCAGCGTCTCAAGGCCGAGCAGGGCTGGGCAGGAATCGCCTGGCCAACCCGATTCGGGGGCCGCGGTCTCGGGTTGGTCGAGTCGGTCATCTTCGACGAGGAGGAGGTCCGCTTCGATGTGCCGCGCGACGCGCTCTCCGTCGGTCTGGGGTGGTGTGGTCCGGCAATACTCGTACACGGGAGTGATGAGCAGCGCGACCGATTTCTCCCACCCCTTTTGCGCGGTGACGAGGTGTGGTGTCAGTTGTTCTCCGAGCCCGACGCCGGCTCCGACCTCGCCGGTTTGAGGACCCGGGCGGTCCGTGACGGCGACGAATGGGTTCTGTCCGGCCAGAAGGTCTGGACCACGTTCGCCCACCGCTCCGATTGGGGGTTGTGCATAGCCCGAACAGATCCCGGTGTCCCCAAGCACCGCGGGCTGACCGCCTTCGTGGTTGACATGCGCCACCCCGGGGTCCACTGCAACCCGCTCGTCCAGATGACAGGGTCGTCCAACTTCAACGAGGTCTTCCTCGATGAGGTCGTGGTGCCCGATGACCGGGTGGTCGGAGAGGTCGGCCAGGGGTGGGCGGTGGTGATCACGACCTTCATGTTCGAGAGGACGGGGATCATCTTCGACACAGAGGGCGTCGTGGCGGCGCTCAAAGACCTCATCGCCGAGACCGGCACCGGTGACCGTCGCACGGTTCGGGAGCGGTTCGCCCAGGTCGCCATTGGGTCGCGGCTCCTCCAATTCCACAAGCTGCGTTTGTTGACGGCACTCGCCCAGGGCCGGACACCCGGCCCAGAGGGCTCGGTGGTCAAGCTGGCGGCTACGAGGTTCCTGAGCGGGGCATACGACCTGGGGCTCGAACTGCTGGGTCCCTTCGGAACGCTCGAAGGGCGAGACGGCTCGGCAGAGTGGATCTCGGCATTCCTTGGAGCGCCCGGATTGCGGATCGGCGGGGGCACCGACGAGGTCCAGAAGAACATCATCTCCGAGAGGATCCTCGGCCTGCCCGGCGAACCGCGCCCCGACCGGGATCAACCCTTTGCAGCTACGACCTGACGGTCACTCGCTGGTCTTGAGAGTGACCGCGGTGCCTGCGGCCGATACGACCACCCTCCCGGCGACCTCGACCAGGTCCACCGAGACTCCGATCACGGCGTGGGCGCCGCGTGCCAGCGCATCGTCGACCATCCGCTCGACCGCGTCCTGCCTGGCGGAGCGGAGTCCTCCCTCGAGGTTGTCGACGGACACGGCCAGCTCCCCGGTGACCAGCCCCAGGTAGGTGTCGACCTCCCACTCGGAGAGCGTGGCGGAGGTAGTGACGATGGGACGCCACACGGCTCGACCCGCCGGATCCTCCACCCAGCCCTGCGCCGACTGCCGCCACAGCGCGCCCCACCCCGAGGAACCCGATCGGTCGGCACCCATGCTCCAAGCGGCCGCCTCGCTGCTGGTAGCGGGTGCCTCGGCGGCGCTCGGCCAGGGAAGGTCGATCGGTGCCGGCTGGGTGGGCGGGAGGTCAGGCTGCCGGTCCGCAACGGTGACGTCGTCACCCGCCCCGAGGTCGTCTTGCGGGCCGACGTGCGCCGTCAGGTCGTCTTGGTTTGCCGGCGTCGCCGCGACATCCTCGGCCGGGCTGTTTTGGTCATCCTCGAGGGGTGTCGGAGCCGTGGGGTCTTCGACCTGCTCAGGCACCGCCGGTACCTCGGGCGCACCATCGGGGGCTAGTGGGACCGGTTTCGCCGGCTTCAGGTGGGCGATCTGCCGAATCCTGAGACGGCTGGTCCGGGGTGGCCGAATCGGGCTCGGCGGTGACCGCCGAGTCGTCGGACTCGACGGCCTCCTGGCGCTCCTCGCCTCCCGTCTCAGTGATCGGGTCTCGATCGTCGGGTTCCACCTGGCTGCTCCGCTTCGGGACGGCGAGCCTACCGCCGCTACCGTCGGCATGGTGCGGGTCTCGGTGGTCACCATCTTCCCCGGGTGGTTCGAATCGCCGCTCGGGGTGAGCGTCGTCGCCCGGGCGATCGCAAACGGCGCTCTCCGGGTGGATCTGCTCGATCTTCGCCAACACGGGCTGGGCCGGCACCGTCAGGTGGACGACTCCCCGTTCGGTGGCGGGGCCGGGATGGTGATGATGGTCGAGCCGATCGACCACGCCCTCGCCGGTCTCGAGGATGCCCACAAGGTGCTCTTCTCGCCGGCGGGTGCCAGGCTCGATCAGGCCACGCTCGACCGCTGGGCTGGGCTGGAGCACGTCGCCCTGGTCTGCGGCCGCTACGAAGGTGTGGACCAGCGGGTGGCCGACAATCTGGTCGACGAGGAGATCTCCCTCGGCGACTTCGTCCTCGCCGGCGGCGAGCCGGCGGCGATGGCGGTGATCGAGGGCATTGCCCGATTGCTCCCCGGTGTCGTGGGGAACCCGCTGTCGACAGAGACGGAGTCGTTCCGCTCCGGTCTGTTGGAGGAGCCTCAGTACACCCGGCCCGCCGAGTATCGAGGATGGGCGGTCCCCGAGGTGCTGCTCAGTGGCGACCACGGGAGGATCGAGCGGTGGCGGGAGCAGCAGAGGAACGAGCGGACCGAGCAACGCCGTCCCGACCTTGGAACCTGATGCGATGGCGGAACCGAAATGTCGCCGAACGGTGCCGTAGAACGGTGCCGTAGGAAGTTGCCGTAGGAGGATGGCTGTGAGCGACCTGGTAACATCGGATCCCGCCGCGGTGCTCGTGTTTGCCGCGTCCCGAAGGAGCCTCCCCGATGAACGACCTCGAGCATGTGCAGAGCGCGCAACTGCGCGACGACGTCCCCGACTTCAGACCGGGTGACACCGTCAAGGTGCACGTGAGAGTGGTCGAGGGGGGACGCGAAAGGGTCCAGGTGTTCGAGGGGGTGGTCATCGCCCGTGACGGCAGCCGGCTCAACGCCACTTTCACCGTCCGCAAGATCAGTTTCTCGGTCGGTGTCGAGCGGATCTTCCCGGTGCACGCCCCCATCATCCAGAAGATCGAAGTGACACGTCGGGGAGCGGTGCGGCGCGGCAAGCTCTATTACTTGCGCGATCGGGTTGGGAAGTCGGCTCGAATCCGTGAGCGACGCACCACCTGAGCCCGCACCCGGCGGGGTGGTGACACCCGAGCAGGGGACCGATCGCACCGGCCCGGGCAAGCATGTCCGCGTGGACGAGAAACCACAGCGGTCGGGTGCCAGGTCCTTCCTCACCGAGCTTCCCATCTTGGTGCTGGTGGCATTGGCGGTGGCCGTCCTGATCAAGACCTTCCTGGTCCAGGCGTTCTACATACCGTCAGGCTCCATGATCCCCACGCTCGAGATCAACGACCGCGTGCTGGTCAACAAGCTCGCCTACCGCTTTGGCGACCCACAGCGGGGAGACGTGGTGGTCTTCGACAGCAATGGCCCCGAAGTCGATGAGTCGGTGGTCGAAGGGGTCCTACGGCACATTGCTGAAGCCATCGGGCTGCGGACCGCCGCCACCGACGACTTCATAAAGCGGGTCATCGCGGTGGAAGGCGACACGGTGAGGATCACGGGTAACCAGGTGCTGGTCAACGGGGATCCGATCGATGAGCCGTACCTGCCGCCGGGGACCGTGATGCCCGATGAGCGGGCGGTGAAGGTCGGCCCGGGCGAGTTGTTCGTCATGGGTGACAACAGAGAGCACTCCCAGGACAGCCGGGTCTTCGGACCGATCCCGGTCGAAGAGGTGATCGGCCGGGCCTTCGTCCGGATCTGGCCGCCTTCTCGATGGGGAGGGCTCTGACCCTTCGCAGCTCGGCCACCATCCCTATGGGGCCGCTCAGCGGCGCAGATCTCAAAGCGCGCCGATCAGCGGCGCGCGCCGCAACGCGGTCAGAAGCGATGCCACCAGGCAGATGAAGACCACCCCGAGCCAACCAGGCAGGTAGGAGCCGGTGGCGTCGACCACGGCACCGAAGATCGGGGCGCCGAGGGCGAGGCCCATGAGGAAACCGAACTGGACCACACCCGAGGCGTGGCCGGCCGCCTCTTCGGGCACCACCGAGACCACCGCCAGCATCCCAACGGCGTTCCACGCGTTGATCCCGGCACCTGTGGCCACCGCGGCCGGCCACACCAGCCGCGGATCGATCGTGGCGGCGCCGACCATGAGCAATCCGGCGACGGCCCCGATCACTCCGAGCAGCCCGAGAATTCCGATGTGACCGACCGCGGAGGTCGGCGACGCCTCCCCACACCACCCGTCCCAGAACGCCCACCAGCCCAGCGACGGCGACGACCGCACCGGCGGTCGCCGGTGACAGCCCGAGCACGTCCTCGGCGAACAGCGCCGTGTAGGCGATGGCGGCGCTGGCGGTGAGTCCCAACAGAAAGCCGTAGACGGCCAGAAAGCGAACCTCACCTGGGAGGGGAGGACGTTCGCCACGGTCGGCCAGCGGGGGCGCCGGCGGATCGGTGGGGACGAAAATTGCCGCCAACAGCGTCCCGAGCAGCGGGATCGTCGAGGCCGCCAACAACGCCCCACGCCAACCCAGGGCGAGCGCCGCGGCCGGCAGAGCGAGCCCGGCGAGGAATGAGCCGAACTGCACCCCCGATTGCTTTATGCCGATGACGACGCCCCGGCCGCCCGGCGGATAGTGGCGGGAGATGACCTTGTTGGTCGCCGGGTTGGCCCAGCCCTGGCTCACCCCGGTCAGGAGGGTGGCGCCGAGGAGGATCAGGAATGTGGGGCTGGCAGCGAACAGGGCGAGCGTGAGCGCCGCCGACCCCAACGTGGCAACCATGGACGCTTGCCGCCCACCCGATCGGTGACTCTCCCCAAGGACGGGGCCAGCAGGGCGCCGATCAGCGGCGATCCGGTGACCAGCAGACCGACCTGCCACAGCTCCAGCCCGAGATCCTGGCGGATGATGGAGGCGAGGACACCGACGGCGGGGACGATGAAGGTTCCCGCCGCCATCGCCAGGGCGAGCAGGGCCACCAGGGCGAAGCGGCGGCCGGTTGATTCGCCGGTCACGACCATGAGCGCCGCACCGTACCGATGATGTCGCACCACGGTGGTAGAGGTTGCCCGGCATGAACCCCCCATCGAGGCGGTCGACCAGCCGCCGGCAGGTAGTATCGGCAACGCCGACCACGATCGTGGTCACCATCCCGGCTCGGGCACGATGCCTCCGCGGGGAGGGATAGACGGGGCGCGGGAGAAGCGGGATGAACGAAGAGGACCTGGAGAGGTACGAGACCGAGGTCGAACTCCAGATCTACAAGGAGTACCGCGACGTCCTCCCGATGTTCAAGTTCGTGGTCGAGACGGAGCGGCGCTTCTACCTGGCCAACAAGGTGGATATCAACACCCGCCACGTCGATGGCTCCACGTACTTCGAGATCGAATTGGAGGATGCCTGGGTCTGGGACATGTACCGCCCGGCCAGATTCCTCCAGAACGTCCGGGTGATGACCTTTCGCGACGTCAACATCGAGCAGCTCGAGCCAGGGGTCCGGCTCTAAGGAGCACCCGGGCGCCGAGTCAGCTCGGTGCGATCGGCGAGATGCTCGCCGCCGACTTCCTGACACGCCGCGGCGCCGCCATCGTGGAGCGGAACAGGAGGGTCGGCAGGTCCGAAGTGGATCTTCTCGCCAGGATCGGCGGTGTCACCGTGGTGGTCGAGGTGAAGACCGTCTCCGGGACAGTGGGGGGCATCACCGCCGCGGCCCACATCACCCCGACCGAAGCTGCAGCGGCTGCGCGCCCTGCGCACGAGCGCTCGGGGCGACCCGGATCGACCTTTTGGCGGTGACGATGGGAGAAGAATCGGTGGAGTTGCGCTGGGTCCCAGGAGTGGGCTAGCCGGGTGGAGCGGTCCCGTGGCGCCGCCTTTGCTCCCGGTACCAGCAGCCCCGATGCCAGTGACGTCGCAGGTCGGGTGCGTCCTCGGGGACCACCACCACGTGGTAGGTCCCGGGGGGATGATGCTCTCGCAACCCGGACAGACGTACGACTTTCGGGCGGCGTGCGGCTGGACCGGCGTGACCACCTCGGCTTCGGGCCAGCCCTTCCCGCTCACCCTCCGAGCAGCGCCCACGCCACCACCGCCGCCGTGACCAGAACCGCCAGGACGACGATCGCCACGTCGGCGCCGTTGTGCCGCTGTTGCCGGAACGGGTTGAAGCCCACAGGCAGAGGTTAGAGGGGAGCGGCCCCCTCGATCAGATGTCCCACGGTGAGTGTTTCGACCAGGTGGGCGTCGAGTTGGCGGTATGAGCCGTCCGGGGCGACACCCATCGCGTCCAGGAGCTTGGTGAAGAAACTGCGGGCGGCGGCGGTGAGCACCACGTCGAGCACGTCACGCTCGCTCAGCCCGAGTTCCAGCAGCAGCTTGATGTCCCCCTCGCCGACCGAGGTCGCATCGGCGGCCACCTTCTCGGCCAGATCCATCACCGCCACGTCCACATCGTCGAGTCCTGCCGAAGTCCGGTCGGCGAAGATGTCGCGTACCCGGTCGGCGTCGTAGAACCGCTCAGCGAGCACCTTGCCGTGAGCAAGCGAGCAGTAACTCGAGCCGAGTCGCTTTGCCGCCGCCACCGTGGCGAGTTCGTAGCGCCGGCGGTCCATCCCATCTCTTATTGCGCCGATCAGCGCCGCCCACCCCGCATAGGCGTCCGGATGGAGCGCGCCCAACCGTGCGTAATTGGGCACCTCCTCCCCGGGAGGCAGCCACAACCGCTCAGCAGCCTGCTCCGCTGGTAGCAACTCAATGAACGCCATCTCACCTCCTGAAGAATGAGAGTAGAGAGCCGGGTTTCCCCCACTCCTTCCGACTTCCGTCTTCCGTCTACCGTCTCTCTCCATGCTGACTATCGAGGACCGCGGACCAGTGCGGTGGCTCACCCTCGACCGACCGGAGCGCCGCAACGCCATACCGCCCGACGGATGGGTGGGACTGACCGAGGCGTTCGACGACTTCTCCTCGGCCGAGCAGCGGGTGCTCGTCATCACCGGAGCAGGTGGAGCCTTCTGCTCGGGCGCCGACCTGTCCGCCTCTGGCATCAGCAGTGGGCTTGGGTCACACCGAGACCGCTACGAGCGGCTGCAGACCGTGGCCGCAGCGGCGCGATCGTTGCACCGGCTGACCAAGCCGACTGTGGCGGCGGTCGATGGTGCCGCCGTCGGTGCCGGGATGAACCTGGCACTGGGGTGCGACCTCGTCGTTGCCTCGTCCCGGGCCCGGTTCGCCGAGCTCTTCGTCCAGCGCGGTCTTGCGGTGGACTTCGCGGGCACCTGGCTGCTGCCCCGGATCGTCGGGCTGCAGAGAGCCAAGGAACTGGCGCTGACCGGTCGGATGGTCGAGGCCGACGAGGCCCGCCGCATCGGCTTGGTGCTCGAGGTCGTGGAGCCAGGGGAGTTGGAGGCCGTCGCGACCGAGTTGGCAGAGAGCCTCGCCGCAGGCGCCCCGCTGGCGCAATCCTTCATCAAGCAGGGACTCGACCGCTCGCTTGGCGCCACCTTCGAGCAGATGCTGGCCCACGAGTCACATGCACAGGCGATCAGCCTGGGCACGGAGGACGTTGACGGAAGGCGTCGCCGCCTTCCTCGAAGGGCGTGACCCGGCCTTTCGCGGACGGTGACCCGCCTCGGGGCGATTCTGCTGGTCGCAGTCGCCGCCTGTTCCGCCACAACCGCGAGCGGTTCGGTCGAGCACTTTCCCGATGAGGGCCGCGACCACCTGGCAGCCGGTGACCCTCTCCCTGAGTACGGAACGGATCCGCCCACGAGCGGGGCGCACGCTCCGGTGTGGTCTCGTTGCGGGGTACATGACGAGCCCATACCCGATGTGGTCCAGGTGCACGATCTGGAACACGGAGTAGTCGTGGTGCAGCACGACCCGGACCTGGCAGAAGAGGATCTCGCCGCGCTGCGGAGCCTCGCCGACGAACTGGCCAGCCACGTCATCATCGCTCCCAGGGAAGGCATGGCGGCGCCGGTGATCGCCACCGCGTGGACGGTGATGCTGCGGCTCGACGGTACCGACACCGCGGCCATCGGGAGGTTCTGGGAAGACCACGCCCAACGGGGCCCCGAGCAACGGGCTTGCCCAGTCGAATAGGGTGCAACCTGACCAGGAGTTTCCTGTTCAGTTGCCCGCTGACGGTGCCGATATCGACAACGGTCGGGGCACGGCGGCAGCAGCAGCCGGTCCGGCCCCCGCAAGTCGATGACTGCGGGGAAGGGGGCGATCCGGCATTTTCGGCCAGCTCCAGGATGCCCGAGAGGGCATGCCAATGGAGCGGACCGGACCGGGTCCGAGTGTCGGGGAGAATTGCAAGCATGATCATCAAGATGAAGATGGCGGCGACCCGTGCGGACGTCGAGTACGTCGTGGCCCGGGTCCACAGCCTCGGTCTCAAGTCGCACGTTTCCGAGGACGGCGGCCAGGTCCTCATCGGAATCCTGGGTTCCTTCGACGACGCGACACCGTCGGCGTTCACGGGGCTGCGCGGTGTGGAGCGGGTGCTCCCAACCAAGCGCGCCTACCGGCTGGCCAGCCGTGAATACCGGCCCGAGCCGACCCAGATCGAGCTTGGCGGCGGCGTAATCATCGGCGGAGATGAAGTTGTGGTGATGTCCGGGCCATGCTCGGTCGAGAGCCGCGACCTGCTGATCGAGGCCGCCATCCACGCCCAGAAGGCCGGCGCCACCGTCCTCCGCGGCGGCGCCTTCAAGCCAAGAACCTCGCCATACAGCTTTCAGGGCATGGCCGAGGAGGGGCTCAAGATCCTCGCCGAGGCGCGGGACCTCACCGGCATGCCGGTGATCACGGAGGTGATGTCATCCGAGACGGTGCCGCTGGTGTCCGAGTACGCCGACATCCTCCAGATCGGTACCCGCAATATGCAGAACTTCCATCTGCTCTTCGCTGCGGGCCGTCAGCCCAAGCCTGTCCTGCTCAAGCGGGGCATGATGTCCACGATCGAGGAGCTGCTGCTCTCCGCCGAGTACATCATGTCGCAGGGGAACACCAACGTGATCCTCTGCGAGAGGGGGATCCGCACCTTCGAGACGGCGACCCGTAACACTCTCGACCTCAACGCCATCCCGGTGCTCAAGGAGCTGAGCCACCTCCCGGTGGTGGTCGACCCGAGCCACGCCACCGGACGGCGCTCGCTGGTCACGGCCATGGCGCGTGCCGCCATCGCCAGCGGGGCGGATGGGCTGCTCATCGAGATGCACCAGAACCCGGAGCAGGCACTGTCCGACGGTGACCAGTCGGTGACTCCCGATCAGCTTTCCAACCTGGTCGAGGAGTGCCGCCGGATATCGGTGGCCATCGGCCGGACCCTTTGACGAGGTGAGCCAGGTGATTCGCACAAGCATTCTCCCCGAGACCGTCCCGGCGCGGCTCTATGAGCGCCTTGAGCGCGCTCCCGAGCGAGCGCGCCCTCGCCTTCTACCAAACCGACGGCACGGCCACCTGGCGCACCTACTCCGAGGTCCACGCCGCCGCCGCCGGGTCGGCGGGGCGGATGGCCGAACTCGGTGTCGGCCGGGGCGATGCCGTCGTCATCGTGCTCAGCAGCGCCGAGCCGGCGGCCACATTGGTGCTTGGCTCGCTCCTCTTAGGCGCCCGTCCCCTCTTGGTGGCGCCGCCTTCGCTGCTCGGTGCCAACTCCGACCTGCCCAGGGTGCTCTCGGCAACGGTGCGCCGCACAGAGGCGCAACTGGTCGTGGCTCCGGCTTCGATGGCTCGTGACCGCGATCAGTTGGAACGGGTCCGTCGCTCGACCGCGCTGGCTCTTCTCCGAGGACGAGGCACTGGGCGCTCCCGACGTGGACGCCGTTCCCCGTCACCTCCCCGATCCCTCCGAGGTGGTTGCGTACCAGCTCACCTCGGGGACAACCGGTCTCCCCAAGGTCTGTGTTTGGGAGCACCATGCGCTCACCGCCGCCATCGACGGGATGGTGGCCGCCATGGAACTGACCGATCAGGACGTCTTCTTCAACTGGACCCCGCTGTATCACGACATGGGTCTGGTCAACAACTTCCTCACCTGCATGGCCACCGGCATCCCCCTGGTGTTGATGAGCCCCCACGACTTCGTCAAGTCGCCGGCGGCTTGGCTCCAGGGAGTGCAGCGCACCGGGGCGACCGTCACCTGGTCGCCCAACTTCGGGTACGCCCTGGCGGCACAAAGGGTCAAGGACGTCGATCTCGAGGGCGTCGATCTCAGCGGGGTACGCGGCTGGTGGAACGCCGCCGAGCGCATCCACCACGAGACGTTTGTCGAGTTCCACCGCCGGTTCGAGAGCTTCGGGGTGCCATGGGATCGGCTGCGCACCAACTTCGGCTGCGCCGAGAACATCGGCGGTGCCACCTTCACCCGTCCCGGGGAGCCCTACCGGGTTGAGTTCGTGGACCGCGACGCCCTCGCCGAGGCGCGGACGGCGCGGATCGTCGACCCCACCGACGAGAGGGCGGTGAGCATCGTCGGATCGGGCCGACCCCATCCGGGGATCAAGATCCAGATCCTCTCGCCCCGCGGCGAGGCACTCCCCGAGGGTCACGTCGGCGAGATCGCCCTCGACACCGCTTCCCGGATGAACGGCTACCTGAAGAACGCCGATGCCACCAAGCGGGCGATCCATGGCGAACTTCTTCGTACAGGCGACCTGGGTTACATGCGCGACGACGAGCTCTACTGGGCCGGTCGCGTCAGGGAGCGGATCACGGTCCGGGGGAAGAAATTCGACCCAAGCGATTTCGAGCCCTTCCTCCTCGAGGTGCAGGGGCTGCGCAAGGGGTGCTTCGCCGCCTTTGGCATGGACGAGAGCGGCCAGGGGACGCAGCGGGTCGTCGTCGTCAGCGAGGTGACCGACCCCATGCCCCGTCCGGCCGACGAGATCGCAGGCGAGATTCGCCGCCAGAGCTTCCTCAGGCTGGGCATCAATGTCGACGTGGTGCTGGTCCCGACGGGCACGCTCACCAAGACGTCGAGCGGCAAGCGCCGTCACAGCCACTTCAAGCGGATGTACCAGTCGGGTGAGCTTCAGCAGGTTCAGGTGAGCTGAGATGGGGCACCAAAGCTCCGCTGTCGGCACCACCGCCGGGTTCGACCCCGCCGCCGAGGTGTTCGTCGCCCAGTTCGCTCGGCCGGAGACGCTTCAGCCGGTCAACTTCAGGGCGTTGAGCCCCTTTTACCGGTCGCTGCTGGTGATCGACGGCACGGTGACGAAGTTCATCGAGGCTTTCACCATGGAGCCGGTCGTGGTCGAGCGGTTGTCGCAGGAGGAGTTGGTCCTCCCTGCCGACCACGAATGGCTCGAGGCTCCCGCCGGGACAAAGGTGATCGCCCGCGAGGTGTTGCTGCGAGGCACATTGCGTGGTGTCGTGTTCGCCCACGCCGCCTCGCTCCTGGTCGCCGAGCGGCTTCCGAGCAGAGTCCAGGATGAACTGGCCACCCACCCCGGTGGGCTTGGCAGGATCATGAACGATGCCGGTCTCGAGACGAGGCGCGACATCCTCTGGTACGGGCGGGAGCGCAACGCCGTTCCGCCGGAAGGGCTCGGAGGGCTGGGCGAGTTCATCGCCCGCACCTACCGGGTGGTCCACGATGGGCTGCCGTTCATGCTGATAAACGAGAAGTTCCCAGTGGGGGTCGACCCCGCTCCGTCGCTCGATTGAGGGCGGGTCAGAGACATGGAGGGATGACGATGGAGTTCGAGTTTTCGACCGGGTTCGCCGAGACGCTGGGCCGCAACGCCTTGCAGGAGGTCCAGCTGCGCCGCTTCCAGCTTCTGCTGGACGAGGTGCTCGACGGCAATGCCTTCTACCGGGGCAAGCTTGGCCGTGCCGGCATTCGCAGCTCCGACGACGTCCGCACCATGGACGACCTGAAGAAGATCCCGTTCACCACCAAGCAGGAACTGGCCACCGACCAGATCTCCAATCCTCCCTACGGGACCAACCTCACCTATGCCCGCACCCGGTACACCCGGATCCATCAGACGTCCGGTACCACGGGTGAGCCGCTGCGCTGCCTCGACACCGAGGACAGCTGGCGGTGGTGGGCCCGCTGCTGGTCGCAGGTGTACCGCAGCGCCGGTGTCACCTCGATGGACCGAATCTTCTTCGCCTTCTCGTTCGGACCGTTCATCGGTTTCTGGAGCGCCTATGAAGGTGCCCGTCTCATCGGCGCCCTCGCCTTCCCCGGCGGTGGGATGTCGTCGTTGCAGCGGCTCAAGGCGATCCTGGTCAACGACATCTCGGTGTTGGTTTGCACCCCCACCTACGCCCTCCACCTCGCCGAGGTGGCGGCCGAGGAGGGGATCGACATCGCCAACTCGGGCGTCCGCGTGGCCATCCACGCCGGTGAGCCCGGGGCAGGGATCCCGGCCACACGGGCAAGGATCGAAGAGGCGTGGGGGGCACGGGCCTACGACCATGCCGGAGCGACCGAGGTCGGGGCGTGGGGCTTCGAGTCACAGCTCCAGAACGGTCTGTTCGTCAACGAGGCGGAGTTCCTCGCCGAGGTGATCGATCCCGCCACCGGTGAGGAGTCGAACGACGGCGAGTTGATCATCACCAACCTGGGCCGGCCCGGATTCCCGGTGATCCGCTACCGCACCGGTGACCACGTGGTGGTCGCCTCCGAGCCCAGCGAGGACGGCAGGACCTTCATGCGCTTCGAGGGTGGTGTCACCGGGAGGGTCGACGACGTGCTCATCGTGCGCGGCGTCAACATTTTCCCCAGCGCAGTGGAGAACCTGGTGCGGCGCTTCCCCGAGATCGGCGAGTTCGCTGTCGACGTCTACCGCAAGGAAGAGCTCGACGTGATGGAGCTGCGGATCGAGGTCACCACGGGTGATCCCGACGCCCTCGCCACCGCCGTAGCCCGCGAGATCCACACCGGGATCGGAGTCAGGCCATTGGCCACGACAGTTCCGATGGGGACGCTTCCCCGGTTCGACCTCAAGGCTCGCCGCTTCACCGACCACCGTAAGGATCTCCGGTAAGGAGATCTCAGCCGGCTGGCGGAAAAGGGCCAGGCGCACACGTTTCCTTTTGGGTCTGACTAGATTGCCTAATACGCCAGGGTCGTTAACCGTCCCGGTAGGCGACGATCAGGGGTGACGGAGGGAGTGCGAAGTGGGTGGAACCCGATCTAGTAGTGGTCTGGCGCGTTCCGGGCTGAGAAGAGGTTTTGCAGCGATAGCTGTTGTCGCGTTGTTGGCGGTGCCCGTCGTGCTGGCGGTGCCGGCTCAGGCTCAGATCCTCGACCCCGACTTCACCTTTACGGGATCGGACTTCTTCATTCCCCGTGACGCCGATCAGACCGAAGAGGAAAATGTGGCGCGCTTCGTGGCCTCGTTCGACCTGGTGGCCGAGGGGTTCGAGGAGCTGGTCGGCCAGACCTGCGCGATCCTCGTGTTGGCGGCCAATGGCGACAGCGTCCACCTCTACAACTTCGGGCTGATCGTGACCGGGGACAGCGAGACCGACATCTTCGAGACGGAGTCGGAGCCCAATGTCCTGAGGACCGTGCTCGACGACCCCACACTCGTCCTCGGCCAGACGATGGAGCTCTACAACATCATGGTGCCCGACGACGAGAACATTGTGGCCACCTCCGTGGATATTTGGTGTCCGTGTTCTGCGCAGGGCAGACCACGACACACCACCGGAGTCCACGACCACATCGACAACCTCCCCTGAACCACGACCACGACCGCCCCAACCACGACCACCCCCGGCCACCACGACCACACCCCCGGAGACCACGACTACGACAACCGGCGACCACGACCACCACGATTCCGATAACCACCACCTCGATTTCCGCCACCACGGCGCGACCCTGCCCAACACCGGGCCTGGCGGCGGTGGCGGTTGGCTGAGCCTGGGTGCGGCGCTGTTGGTGGCGGGCGCAGTGGCGCTTGGGGCGGCCAGGCGTCGGAGCGAGGACACCGCCCCCGACAAGCCCTGGTCATCTGGCTAAGCGGGCCTTCAGGCTGAGATAGCGCTCAGGCTGAGGAAATCAGGACGCGCTTGAGCCGGGTCTAGCGGCCCGGCTCAGGTGCGTCTGAGGCGAGGCACCGCTCCACGAGCAATTGGCGTCCCGCTTCGGCAACATCCAGCGCAAGGCTGCAGCGCATCCCCGGTTCGATCTCGAGCGCGCCGTCTCATCGATCACCGAAAAGGATCTGCAGCAACCGAATTGGCGCTGGCGAAAAAAGTCAGTCGGTTTGCGAGCGCGTTTCCGTTGAGATCTATCTAAGTTGCCTCAACGCCAGGGTCGTCAACCGTCCCGGTAGGAAGGGGACAAGGGGTTGACGAAGGGAGATTTGTCGTGCGTGCATCACGCAGCCGGGGTTCTTTCAACCTGTCCGGGCTGAAAAGGCGTCTAGGAGCAGTGTTCGTGGCCGGGTTGGTGGCGGTGCCTGCCGTGTTGGCGGTACCGGCCCTGGCCCAGACGGTCAGCTTCAGCTTCTCCGGGGCGGATTTCTACGTCCCGCGTTCGGTGGACCAATCCGACCAGGAAGGCGTGCCGCGCTTGGTGGCCACATATGACCTGGCGGCCAACGGCTCTGGGGATCTGATTGGGAGGACGTGCACGTTCACCGTGGCGGCCGCAAATGGCCAGAGCGTCCATTCCAACAACTATGGGGTGATCGACACCGGCGCCGTTGAGACCGATGTTCTTCAGACCGAGTCGCTGCCCAATGTTGTCGAGACCGTCATCCAGGACGCCTCACTGGTGCTTGGCGCAACCATCGAGCTGTACAACATCATGGTTCCCGATGCCAATGGGACTGTTGCCACCTCGGTGGACTACACGGTGACCGTCACCTGCACCGCTCAACAGACCACTACTACGACATCCGAGACCACCACTACGACATCCGAGACCACTACTACGACACCCGAGACCACTACTACGACACCCGAGACCACTACTACGACACCGGAGACCACGACTACAGCACCGGAGACCACCACCTCGACAACCGATCCACCGACGACAACCGACCCAACGACGTCGACCACCTCGATTCCGATAACCAGCACCTCGATCCTCGCCACCACCGTGGCGCAGACCCTGCCCTTTACCGGGCCGGGCGCCGGTGGTGGTTGGCTGAGCCTGGGTGCGGCGCTGTTGGTTGCGGGCGCAGTTGCGCTCGGGGCCACCAGGCGTCGGAGCGATGACACCGCACCCGAGAAGCCTTGGAGGTCCGGCTGAGAACGGCCGCCGGCTGAGGGGTAGTCCGTGCAGTGAGCCGGGTCTAAGGGGTGACCCGGCTCAGGTGCGGCGCAGACGGGGGACGGCGCCGGCGAGCAGCTGCCGGCCCGCCTCGGCCACATCCAATGCCAGGCTGCGGCGTTTCTCGAACGCCCACCTGACGGCCTCTCCGTAGCAGTCGAACCGTTGCCGCCACGACAGAGGTGCGCGGGTTGCGGCGGCCATCAGGCCAATCATGTACTCCCACCTGGGCATATACGTCCCAGCAGATCGGCCGGTGTCGTACCAGCTGCGGAGGGCATGGACCGAGTCGTAGGCGCGCAGCGACCCAGCCGGGTGGTTGCGATGGATGAAGTGGACGGTGGGCACGAAGGCGAAGGTCCCGCGGAGTGCCAGTTCAGCGAGTTGGACCCGGGCACTGGCGTGATAGGAGCCGGGTAACGCGGTCTCCCGGAGAGCCGCCGACCTGACGAGCCCGAAAATGGGGAGATTGAGCCGCTCCCGGCGGACCACTTCGCGGAACCGCTCCACAGGGTCGGCGGAGACCACCTGCGAGAAGCGTGGGATGTCACCGAGCGGCCTCCCATCGCCGTCCACCTGACGAGCCGCTGAGTAGGCGAGCACGGCGCCGGCGTCATCATCGAGGGCGGTGACGCAAGACTCGATGAAGCCAGGGTCGAGCATGTCGTCGTGCGCCGACCATTTGAAGAGATCGGCCCGTGCCATCTGGAAGACGTGGTGGTAGTTGGGCGCGGCACCGATGTTCGAGGAGTTGCGGAAGTACCGGATCCGTCCGTCGCGCTCGGCCCATCCCCGGCAGATCTCGCTTGTCGAGTCGGTCGATGCATTGTCCGAGATGATCAGTTCGAAGTCTGAGTAAGACTGTGATGCGATCGAATCGATGGCATCACCGAGGTGCCGCTCGCCGTTATAGACAGGCAGGCCGATAGACACTGTGGGTAGCGGGGTCATTCCCATCCCTCTCCGACAAGGGCGACCCGACGGTCATGTCTCGTACCCCAGAACCTCCACCAGGTCACCCGATACCCGGCGCAGGTGGTCGAGGGCGTTGTCGTCGAGCGCCGTCCGCCAGTCGCCCGGTGTCCCCTTTCTCAAATGGGCGTGTATGTCCTCTTCGCCTTGTCGGCGGCCGCCAGTTGCCTGCTGGAAGCTCTTGCGCTCCGCCAACGAATCCAACTCGGCAGGTTGCGCCGGAATCTTGAGGAAATTGAACAGATCCCCGAGGAAGCCGCGTAGATCGAGGGCGATGTCTTCATAGCGGAATATACGGAACGAGTCCGTTGGTTCGACTTCCGTCCATGAGCGAAGCGCATCGAAGTAGCCACGTGCATTGATGGCGTCGATCATGTAGTGGATGCCATCCTCCTGCGACCTGGACGCCAGGTCGCGGCGCATCTCCGGGATCGACCCCATCGGCTTGTGCGAGTAGCGGGCGGCGTAATACCACGACACCACCGCATCTCTCGGATCGCGCTGCACGAAGAAGTGCCGGTGCGCTCGTGGCTTCGGGATCGAGACGAATGTGGGGTGGGAGATGTAGAGGTGGGTGACGATCGTCCGCTTGGGGAACGGTTCGTCGATGTGGGCGCCGGCCAAACCCATCTCTTTGTATGGGATGGCTCGCAGCCCGGTATTCCGGTAGAAGACCTCGTCGTTATAGATGTTGCGGAGCCACTGGCTGGCAGTTCGCTGGACACAGCAGTGGTAGATGTTGTCGAACTCAGAGCGATGCTCGACACCGAGATGTGCCTTGCGCTTGAGCGCGGTGACTCGCTTCTGCATCTTCGAAGGTCTCTGGTCGGTGGGCATGGGGCCGGGAGCGTAGGCAGCACCGCACAGAAACGGCGAGTCGCCCCGAGTGGTACGATCGCCACGCTGAGTGACGGAGGGGCGCATTGGGATGACTACGTCATGAAGGTGGCGATCCTCGCCGGAGGTCTGGGCAGCCGTCTGGCCGAGGAGACCGAGATCAGGCCCAAGCCGATGGTGGAGATCGGCGGCCATCCGATCCTGTGGCACATCATGCGCCAGTACGACCATTTCGGTTACAACCAGTTCGTCATCGCCCTCGGCTACAAGGGCGATCAGATAAAGCTGTTCTTCACTGACTACCTCACCACGACCTCCAGCCTCCGCGTCGATGTCTCCACGGGCGATGTCAGGGTCCACGACGGTGGTACGGCCGAGAAGTGGGTGGTCGACCTCATCGAGACCGGCCGGTGGACCGACACCGGCGGGCGGATCAAGAGGCTGGCGCCCTGGCTGGGCGATGAGACCTTCATGCTCACCTGGGGAGACGGAGTGTCCGACATCGACCTCTCCCGGCTGCTCGCCTTCCACCGATCACACGGCAAGCTCGCCACGGTTACCGCCGTCCACCCACCCGCTCGATTTGGCGGCCTCCATATCGACGGAAATCGGGTGGTCGACTTCTCGGAGAAGCCGCTCGACGTCGGATGGATAAATGGGGCATTCTTTGTCCTCGAGCCCGGTGTGTTCGACTACATCGAGGGCGACGACACGCTCTGGGAGCGGGAGCCGATGGAGAACCTCGCCGCTGACGGCGAGTTGATGGCCTACTGCCACGAGGGCTTCTGGCAGTGCATGGACACGATGAGGGACAAGGCACTGTTGGAGCGGCTCTGGGATGGCGGCGACCCGCCCTGGAAGATCTGGGACTGAACGGGCATGCGGGTGATGGTCACCGGCCACAACGGCTACATCGGAACGGTGCTGGCGCGGCTGTTGCAGCAGGCTGGCCACGAGGTCGTCGGTTTCGACAGCTACCTGTTCGCCGACTGCACCCTCGGACCCGACTGGCCCGACATACCCGCGGTCCGCAAGGACCTGCGCGATGTCGAGCCGGGCGACCTCGCCGGGGTCGAGGCGATCTGCCACCTCGCCGGGATCTCCAACGACCCGGTTGGCGACCTCGACGCCGACACCACCTATGCCATCAACCACCATGCGGCGGCGCGCCTGGCGGAGATCGCCGCCGCCGTGGGTGTCGGGCGGTTCGTCTTCTCGTCGTCGTGCAGCATC
This sequence comes from uncultured Actinomycetes bacterium, assembly GCA_963758695.1. Taxonomy (GTDB): domain Bacteria; phylum Actinomycetota; class Acidimicrobiia; order Spongiisociales; family DATADW01; genus DATADW01. Next base: position 96,077 of record CAVWWM010000028.1, on the reverse strand, counting down.
TACGGCGCATCGCCGGGAGCGTTCGTCACCGAGGAGTCGGAGATAAACCCGGTGACGCCATACGGGTTCTCCAAGATCTACGCGGAGGGAGACATCCGGGCGCTGGCTTCGTCGTCGTTCAGCCCCACCTGCCTGCGGAGCGCCACCGCATATGGCTACTCGCCGCGGGTGAGGGCCGACCTGGTGGTCAACAACCTCGTGGGCTTTGCGGTGACCGAGGGTCGGGTGTTGATGAAGAGCGATGGCAGTCCGTGGCGACCGCTGGTGCACATAGAGGACATCTCCCGGGCCTTTGTCGCTGCCGTCGAAGCGCCGCGGGAACGGATCCACGACCAGGTACTCAACGTGGGAAGCTCGGTGGAGAACTACCAGATCCGCGATGTGGCCGACATAGTCCAGCAGGTAGTGCCGGGGAGCGAGATCGTCCTCTCCGACACCGCCGGGCCCGATATCAGGGACTATCGGGTCGACTGCTCGAGGATCGAGGAAGTCCTCCCCGCCTTCGCCACGCAGTGGACGGTGAGGCGTGGTGCCGAGCAGCTTCACGAAGCCTTCGTCAACTACGGCATCGGGACCGACGCATTCTTGGGGAAGCTCCTCCGCGTCAAACACGTGAGGTCGCTCCAGGAGGCCGGCGTGCTGGGCGACGATCTCCGTCTGATGAGCTCGATGGCGCCGGATGGTGCCTGTGCATGATGTGCCTGTGCACGATGTAATCGCCGGGTGCCGCAGCTGTGGGGCGGCCGATCTGGTGCCTGTGCTCGATCTCGGGATGGTCCCGCTGGCCGACGAGCTGGTGGCCCCAGGTCTGCCCCCTGCGGACGAGCACCACTACCCGCTCACCGTTGTGTTCTGCCCGCGGTGCTCGCTCGTCCAGATCAAGGAGACGGTGCCACCCGACCGTGCTCTTCGACGAGGACTATCCATACTTTTCGTCCTTCTCCGACCAGGTCCTGGAGCACTCCCGGAGCCACGCCGAGGGATTGATCGACGAGCTGGGCCTCGGCGAGGACAACCTGGTGGTGGAGCTGGCCAGCAACGACGGCTACCTGCTCCAATGGTTCCTCAAGGCCGGGGTCCCTGTCCTCGGGATCGACCCGGCGCCCGGTCCTGCAGCCGCTGCCGAGCAGAGGGGCATCCCCACGATCGGGGACTTCTTCACGCCCGAGTTGGCGCATCGGTTGCTGGCCGACGGAGTGAGGGCAGACGTGATACTGGGCAACAACGTCCTCGCCCATGTCCCCGACCAGAACCGGTTCGTTGCCGGCATTGCGACGATCCTCGCCCCCGAGGGGAGGGTCGAGATCGAGGTCCCATACGTGCGCGACATGGTGGACAACTGCGAGTTCGACACCATCTATCACGAGCACCACTGCATCTTCTCCGTCACCGCGCTCGCCGCCCTCTTCGGCAGACACGGGCTCGACCTGATCCGGGTAAGGCACTTCCCCATCCACGGCGGGTCTCTCCGTGTGACCTTCTCGGCGGTGGCCGAAGCCGAGCCGTCGGTGGAGGAGTACCTCGAGGAGGAGCGGAGGATCGGGCTCACAGAGGCTGCGTACTACGCCGCCTTCTCCGATCGGGTCGAGCAGGTTCGCGAGGACCTGATCGACCTCCTCTCCAAGCTCACCTCCGAGGGGGCGAAGATCGCCGCCTACGGCGCCGCGGCCAAGGGCGCCACCCTTCTCAACTACACCGGGGCGGCGGAGTACCTCGAATACGTGGTGGATCGGAACGACCACAAACACGGACTGCACATGCCAGGCGTGCGGCTCCCCATCTATTCCCCGGAGCGGCTTCTCGACGACCCGCCCGACTATCTGCTGATACTCGCCTGGAACTTCAGGGACGAGATCATGCGCCAGCAAGCGGAGTACGCCGCAAGGGGCGGGCGCTTCATCGTCCCGGTGCCGCAACCCACCATCCTGTGATCGGCCCGACCGACCTGCGCCCGCTGGTGGGCGACGACCTACTCGATCTCGGTGCCTCAGCCACCTGCCCGAGTTGCGGCGCCACCGGACTCCTCGCCTTCTTCGCCGCGGGAGATCCCGACACAAAGCTGTGTGCTGCTGCCCGACCAACCGTCGGCGGCTGCCTACCCCACCGGCGATCTTGTGCTCGGGCTGTGTCCTCGATGCGGATTCATCACCAATGTCTGCTTCGAACACGACAAGGTGGACTACGGACAGCCCACCGAGGAGTCGCAGGCCTTCTCGCCGCTGTTCACCGACTTCGCCCGCCGACTCGCCGGCGATCTCGTCGAGAGGTACGGCCTCGAGGGGCGGACCGTGCTCGAGGTGGGGAGCGGCAAGGGGGACTTCTTGATGCTCCTGGCCGACCTCGGCATCGGCCGGGGCATCGGGATCGACCCTGGATTCGGGAGGCCGCCTGTTGGGGGAGCAGGCGATGGCTCGGTGGAGCTGATCCGGGCCTTCTACGGGGAGGAGCACACCGGGCTGACCGGCGACCTGGTCATCACCCGCCACACCATGGAGCACATCGCCCCGGTCGGCGACTTCTTCAGGCTGCTGCGACGGTCCGTGGAGGAGACCGACGGAGCGGCGATGTTCACCGAGGTCCCCGACACCGGACGGGTGTTGAGGGAGTTCGCCTTCTGGGACATCTACTACGAGCACTGCTCGTACTACACACCCGGCTCGCTCGGGCGAGCCCTCAGAGAGGCCGGGTTCACCGTCACCGACATCGGGTTCGGGTTCGGCGACCAGTACCTGCTGGCCCACTCGGTCATCGGCGGATCGGATGATCCGTTGCCGATCGAGGAGTCACCCGACGAAGTGGGCGAGATGGTGCTCGCCTTCGCCACCGGCGCCAACCGCCACATCGAGAGTTGGCGCCAGCGGCTAGAGGGTTTGGCCGAACGCGGCGAGCGTGTTGCCATCTGGGGTGGCGGGTCGAAGGCGGTCGCCTTCCTCACCACCATCGGCCTCGGCGACACAGTGACGGCGGTGGTGGACATCAACCCCTACAAGCAGGGGATGTTCCTCCCCGGCACCGGCCACGAGGTGCAGGCACCCGAAACCCTCATCGAGATCGAGCCCGACCTGGTGGTGGTGATGAACCAGATCTACCAGCACGAGATCATCCGAACAGCTTGAGGCGATGGGTCTCGCCCCCGAAGTGGTATCGGTGTGACATGCGGCTGAGTACTTAGTACTGGAGGCGCTCTGCGCCTCCATTTGACCTCGCCGCCTGAGGTTGTTTGACTCCCGCCTCTTGTCGGCGGGGTAGTAGGCGTCGGCGGATCGGGGGTCAGTTGTGACCACATCCCGAAGGGGCCTAGCCAGCCGGCCGCGTTGTTGGGTGCTCTGGCTGACGCTGTCCGCAGTCACCTCGATGACGATGGCGCCCTCACCGGCCGTCGCTCAGGAGCCCCAGCCGTTCGTCGACATCGCAGGATCGGTGCACGCCGACTCGATCGTCGCCCTCGCCCAATGGGGGATCACCAAGGGCTGCAACGACGCCGGGACACTGTTCTGCCCGGAGGAACCGGTGACCAGGGCGCAGATGGCATCGTTCCTCGCTCGATCGTTCGTCACCCCCGACGCCGAGTTCGACTACTTCGGTGACGACTCGGGGAACACCCACGAGGATTCGATCAACTCGATCGCATCGGTGGGGATCACCACCGGGTGTGGCAGCGGCTCGTCCTACTGCCCCGACAGCTCGGTGACCCGCGGGCAGATGGCGGCATTTCTCGCCCGGACGCTTGACCTCCCCCCCGGCCCCGACCGTTTCAGCGATGACGGCACCAGCACGTTCCAGGCGGACATCAACGCGCTGGCCGAAGCGGGGATCACCCAGGGATGCGGCGGCACCAGCTTCTGCCCAAATGAGCCGGTGACCAGGGGACAGATGGCCTCGTTCCTGGTCCGGGCGCTCGAATGGCTCGACTGCACGTGAGCGAGGTAGGGACCGACCGCCGCACCTTCATCAAGGCGCTCGGGGCAACCGCGGTTGCGGGCACCGCAGCCGTCGCCATCGGGACCATGGCCGGCCCGGCGAGAGCCGCCACCAACATCTCGGGCAAGAAATCGGGCACCCACACGTACAGCGACGACATGGTGGTGCCATCCGGGAAGACGCTCACCTTCGACCCCGACAAGGACACCACGCTCAAGTTCAGCGGTGACCTCACGGTGCGCGGCACGCTGCGGATGAAGCCGTCGGGCCGGGGGATAAAGCACGAGATCAGGTTCACCAACGGCGGCACCCTCTGGGTGCTCGGCGCCGGAAAGCTCGACCTCAAGGGCACGACTCGCACCCCCTGGAACCGGACGGGGAAGAGCGACACCTGGGTATCGAGCGACGACCTCAAGAGGACTCCGGTCGCCAAGGGCGACTACACGGTGCACAACTTCACCAAGGGGGGAACCGTCCCCTCCGCCAACACTTCCCACGGCACATTCAAGGCGGAGGTGTTCAACCTCACCCGGAACGTGATCATCCGGGGGACGGCATCGAATCCGATGGAACAGATCCACGTGATGTCCTCCTCGCCCCAGAAGATCAAGTACGCCCTGGTGCGGTATGCGGGGATCACGACCGAGGTTGGGAAGTACCCCATCCACTTCCACCTTTGTGGGGGTGGGTCGCGGGGGAGCATCCTCCAGGGGGTCGTGGTGAGGGACTCCAACCACCACGGGTTCGCCATCCATGCCTCACACGGGGTAACCCTCAAGTCCTGCATCGCATATGACGTCGTCGGCGACGCCTACTGGTGGGACCTCCCACCAGAGGATGACGCCAACGACGAGGTGAACGACACCAACGACATCGTGATAGACCGCTGTCTGGCGGTGGAGGTACGCACCGACGATGGGCTCGCCACCACCCCCCGAGAGCTCACCGGGTTCCTTCTCGGGGGAGGCAGCGGCAACGTGATCCGCAACTCGGTGGCCTCCGCCATCAGGTTCGGTGCCAACTCCTCGGGGTTCCACTGGCCGAGTCAGGCCAACGGTGTGCCCAACGTGTGGGTGTTCGAGAACTGCCGAGCCCACAACAATGAGACCAACGGCATATTCGTCTGGCAGAACACGGCCACCACACCCCACTTCGTGGACAATTACCTCGCCTTCCACAACGGGCAGTCGGGAATCGACCACGGGGCCTACAACACCAGGGGGTACCACTACCGCAACTCGAAGTCGGTCGACAACGCGACCGACGGGCTCACCCAGCACGCCCAGTGCACCGTGCCGGAGAACCGGCTCACCGACGAGCGACTCTCATTCGAGAAGTTCGTGTTCGCTGGAAGCCCGGCGATCACCCTCACGACCCACTCGCTGCCGTGCTCGCTGGCCACCCTCTACTACAAGTGCTCCTTCGACGGGGCGATCGAGGTTGACGACGTCGGCTTGGAACGCGGCTGGTACGACTTCGTGGAGAGCGGGGTCGAGCCGTCGGACTTCGACATCGTGAGCTTTCACCCCGACTCGCTGATCCGGGTGCAGCGGACCGACGGCAGCGCCTACCGGATCACCTCCGCCGGAGGCGTCGAGGAGATCGGTGCCTTCTGGGACGGCTGGAAGACGCTTGGCTCCGACGACGGCAACGGCGGCGGTGGCGGTGGTGGCGGTGGCGGCGGTGGCGGCGGTGGTGGCGGCGGTGGTGGCGGCGGCGGCGCCCCTCCCCCAGGGAACGAGAACCCTGGCTGGGAGCCTGGTTGCGGCAACCAGTGAGGATCCACCGGGCCGGTGCCGCCATCTTGGCGGTAGCGGTTTGGTTGATCCCCGCCTCTCCGGCGGCAGCAGCGGGGACCTTCGACGACGACGATGGCAATGTCCACGAGGCCGCCATCGAGGCGATCGCTGCCGAAGGCATCACCGTTGGCTGCAGCACGAACCTCTACTGCCCCGACCGGGCGGTCACCAGGGGGCAGATGGCGAGCTTCCTGCAGCGAGCCCTCGACCTCCCCATATCCGGGACCGATTCCTTTGGTGACGATGAGGGAAGCGTCCACGAGGAGGCGATCAACGCCATCGCCCAGGCGGGAATCACGATCGGCTGCAACTCGGCCGGAACGCGCTTCTGCCCGTCGGAGGCGCTCACCAGGGCGCAGATGGCGAGTCTCTTGGTGCGAGGCTTCGCCTTCCCCGCTTCCAGCGCCGACACCTTCGTGGACGACGAGGAGAGCGTCCACGAGGAGGCGATCAACTCCATCGCCGCAGCAGCGATCACCGCAGGGTGCGACGAGACCGGGATCCATTTCTGCCCGGAACAGGCGGTGAGGCGCGACCAGATGGCGAGCTTCCTCGCCCGGGCGCTCGGCCTGACGGCAACAGGGCCCTTCTCCTGCACGAGGGTGGTCGGGTTCAGTCAGACCGAGCAGTGGTTCACCGGCGGTGGCTTCGAGCAGGTGGCGGGCGACGCCGGGTGGGAACTCCTCTGGGAGTCGGGAGCAACGATCGAGAAATGGGCCGATCCCGGTTTCGTCGGTTGGAGCAATCAGGTGGTATCGGGGTGCACGGACGGGACCCCGAGTCGGCTGTTGCTCACGGTGACCGGTGCCGAGCGTCCGGTGGCACAGTGGGTCGAGGACATCACGTCGGCGGTAGCCACCGCCAAGGTCAAGTACCCCGGCGCCGCAATCGTGCTCCAACCAATCGTCGGCGGTCCCGACGAGCAGCTATGTCCGGGGGACCGCAGGGAGAGTGTCAGGGCCTCGGTCAACCATCCGATCATCGACCAGGCGATCGAACGCACGGTCCTCAGCGTGGTTGGCGTTCAAATGGGAGCCTCGCCCGAGGTGCGTAGCTGCGCTGACTACAGAGACGATCTGGGCCACCTCACCGAGGCGGCGGTTGGACCGATCGGCGAGGAGATCGCCCGGTTCTACACCGACTGACCGTCCTACCTCTCAGATGATCTCCCTATCGCGCAGCACGCGGTGGAACTCGCGGGCGATTGGGATCATCCGGTCCATCGGAAAGTGGGCGAAGTCGATCTGCTCCTTGACACCCTCGAGCTTGAGCACACGGTCGACATCCACCACCGAGACGTCTTGTTGGTCGGCGATGTCAGCCAGGGCCAGATCGAACTCCATACGTCTCAGGTTCTGGGGGATCCTGACGAACTGGTAGGTGTGGGTCAGGTCGCCCGGGCTCACGGTCAGGGTGTTGAAGACCACGACATGCGCCCCGGTCCGCTGCTTGACCTCGGTGACGATCCGGCCCAAGTTGTGATGGAATTCCTCGACGGGGATCTTGCCCAGGGCGGTGAAGTTCTCCCTCATCCAAGCCACCCGGTCGAGGTGCTCCATCACCTCTCCCATCGGCGTTGTCAGCCACCAACCGCCCGGGTCCACCAGGTAGCCGTGCTCGTTGTTGCGATACAGGCTGCGGCTCAGGTCGGCGGCGATGGACAGAACCACCACGGTCTTGGGGAAGCTGCCGAGAGAGGGCAGCGCCGGGACCCGGAACTCGGGTCTGAACAGACGCGGCTCGAAGGCATCGGGCGGCAGCTTGAGATACTGACCGGCCTCGGCGACCGCAGCCGGGTCGACACCGTCGAGTGCCTGGAGCAGAAAATCGGTACGAGCATCTGCCACCTCACCGTCACGCATGATGGCGCACACCCCGTTGAGGTCCTGCTCGATGAAGGGCTTTGCAGCGAAGACGGTGGGAAGGTCACAGGCACCGAGCATGTAGATGCCCAAGCGGTTGTCGCTCTTGCCACTGCGAAAGACGGTGGCGCTGCGGGTGGTGAGCTCGCCGCGGAGGCGGAACCGCGCGCTGGAGGCCACGCCGCGCATCGCCCGCTCGGTCTTCGAGTCATCCCCGGCCTCGCTGCGAAGCGCGGCCTGCCGGTATGTGCCGCGCAGCCGGCGCTCGATCGCCGAGTTCTCACCGGCGATCTTGCGGACCAGCCGCTGCACGTTGCGCGCCACGGCGCTCATCTGGCTCTCCTCACGATTGGGCCACCGGCTCGGTTACCACGCGGAACTTTCCTGAAGGCCCCACGGCGGGATCCTCATCGGTAGTGGCGGTGAGCACGGCGAGCGAGTCACCGATCTCGATCATGTCGCCTGGTGCTGCCACGAGATGTCGCACCACCCCGCGGTCGGATGAAACCAGCCGCCACACCAGGCTCACCCGGGTGGTCTTGGTCCCGGTTGCCACCTTGCGTCCCGCCAGCTTTGTGAGGTACTTGGCCGAACGGTGAACTTCGAGCGTGGTGAGCTCATCGGCTTGGATGTCGACCAGGGGGTCCCCGTAGCCGACCTCTGAGCCTTCGGCGACGTGCCACTCCAGAAGTCGTGCTTGTCCGACCCTGCGGTCGAGATGAGGAAGGTTCAGGTCGTAGCGCATCTCAGCCTCCGGCGGCGCCGATCTGGGCGACCAGTGGGCGCGGCTCGAAGAAACCGATGTCGTCGAGGACGCGCACCGTCTCCTCGGCTAGCGCCTCGGAAGCGGCCGGCGAGTAGTGGAGCGGTGCCACCACATGGTCGGCTCCACCGAGCTCGGCCACGATCCGGTCGGCGTCGATCAGCGCCACCCCCCGAGCCCTCGAAAGCCTGACCAATTCGGCGTCGAGCCGCAGCGCCCGAAGGGCGAAACGTTCGGGTCGGGTGCGGTAGGCATCGCCCCCCTCCGGTTCGACGGTCGAGGCGGTGAACCAGGCGAGATGCGGTCCGTCCTCATTGCGGACCGCCGTGATGATGCGGTCGGCGGCCGCAGCAAATTCTGTCGCCGGGGAATCGATCTCCGATGCGACCGAGAGGATCACGGCGTGAGCCCCGCTTCCGATGAGGGCGGCGGGATCTAGGCGGTCGAGAGGGACGTCTGGAACCGGCACCACTTCGACCGTGGGAGCCGAACCCCTCAGCCGGTAGATCCGATCGGTGAGACGGTCGGCAGCGTCGGGATGGAGCAGGGCGGCGGCGGTGTCGGGGGCTTGTGCCACCGCGATCCGAAACGGGTCCATGCCGCCGAGGATCTGGCTTTCGCTCATCGCGACCGCTCCACCAACTGCTCGACGGCGGTCACGGTGCGGAAGTTGTCCAGGTCCACCTCGGAAGCATCGATCTTGACGCCGAACTGCTGCTCGAGAAACCCGATCAGGGTGAACACCCCGAGCGAGTCGATTATCTCTTCTTGCAGGAGGTCGGTCTCAGCGCCGACCGGGAAGGAACCATCCGACAACTCGGACTGGACGAACCGAAGGATCTCATCACCGACATCGCTCATGATCTGAAACCACTCATTGATCTGTGGACCGCCCCTCAAAGGCACCGCCCGAACCGATTGCGGCAGGCTCGGTGTGACCTAGCTGCCATCATCGGCGGTAAGAGCCAGAAGCTTGAGAGCGGGCAAGGCACCTTACCCATTGCCGGCAACCACCATCGCCAAGCGGCCTGCGGTCTGTCCGTCTCGAGGCGGTACCATGCCCCCGCAGCCACCTGGGAGAGCAGCAGCAGCCATGACGTCGTCGATGAGCACCGCCGACGCGATCCGAGCCTTCATCGTCGAAGACCTCGGCTGGGAGGGGTCCTCCGAGGAACTGACCGACGACGTATCTCTGTTCGAGGCGGAGATCCTCGACTCGATGGGGATCCAGCAGATGGTGGCGTTCATCGAAGAGGAATTCGACATCGAGGTCGCCGACGAGGATCTGGCCGTGGCCAACTTCGAATCCGTGGGAGCCATCGCCCGGCTGGTCGAGACCCGGCGGCAGCCGGGCTGACGTGACCATCAACTCAGGGGGTGATGACCACCCTCTGGACATGCCGAATTCCGATCGTGTCTGGAAATCGGTAGCACCCGATCGTATCGAGAGGCCCGACGGTGTCTGGGTTCGGGTCGGCTTCATCGAGACGGCGACCGGCGATCTCTTCGCCGCGGTGCACGGCCCCGCCGGCGAGCCCAGAGGGGTCGCCCTGATCTGCCCGCCACCCCTTGCCGAGGGACCCCGCAACTACCGGCGCGAGCACCAACTCGCCACCGGTCTGGCCGAAGGTGGGGTGGCTGCGATGCGATTTCACCCCATCGGGAGTGGGCAGAGCGGAGACGGCCCATTCACCCTCGCCTCGATGTCAGCCGACGCCTCCAACGCCATGGGGGCGCTTCTCGCCGAGTTCGGTGACCTCCCGGTTGCTGTGGTCGGGACCCGGCTGGCCGCAGTGGTGGCGGCGCGCACCACCCCGGCCGGAGGGACGCTTGTTCTCTGGGACCCGGTGGTGGACGGCTCGGCCTATGCCAAAGAGGTGATGCGGGCCCGGAGGCTGTCCGAGCTCGCCTCGGGTGAATCCGTCAAGGAGGAAGACCGATCGAATCGGATACGGGCCGACGACGGGCCGGTGGACGTTGTCGGATATCCGGTCGACAGGACGCTGTTCGACGAGGCGAGGTCGCAACCGCTTTCGGAGGTCGAGAACGCGGCCAAGCGGATCCAAATCGTGGAGATGTCACGCAAGGGGACTCCGCGTCCGGCGGTCCTCGACCTCGGCGAGCAATGGCGCGGCCGAGGGGCAGATGTGCGGATCGACACCGTGGCGGCTGCAGAGTCCTGGTGGTTCGGGTCGGCCGGCAAGGGCGGGCGTCTCGAGGTCGAGGTGACCGCCACCGAGGCGGTCACCCTCACCCTCGGGTTCCTGCTCGGGGATGGCGCATGGTGACGGAATCACCGCCCAAAGAGCAGGCGATGTTCGTGGATGGCCCCGAGGGCGCCCTGGCGGCGGTCGTCACGAGACCCGAGACGCCCACCGGCACCGGAGTGGTGATCTGCCCTGGCGGTTGGTACGGGACCTCGACCAACCGCAACCGTGTCGTGGTGAGGCTGGCGAGGGAGATCGCCGCTCTCGGGCACACCGTCGTCAGGTTCGACTGGCATGGTGTCGGAGACAGCAGCGGTGAAATCGACCGTTTCGTGCTCGACCGGCCCTTTGTCGGCGATGTGGTGGCGGTGTGCGACGCACTGAGCGGGGCCGCCGACCGGCTGCTCGTGATTGGTGTCTGCTTCGGCGGACGATCGGCGCTGGCGGCGGCGCCGCAGTTGGAGAACCTTTCGGGGCTGGTGCTTGTCTCCTTCCCCTTCCCCGCCGAGCAGACCAAGGCCGACTGGAGGGCCCGCAAGATGGGATGGCGGGGCGTGGCCAACGTCGCAACCAACCCCGAGTTGTGGCGGCCGGCAGCGCGGTGGGCCACACGGCGACTCCGCCCCGCCCCGGCCGGCCCCAAAGCGCGTGACATCAGCCTCACCCCTGCGTCCTTCCGAGCGGATATGGGCGAGCTTCGCGATCGAGGGGTCACCGTCGATCTCGTCTTCGGAGCCGACGATCTCGAACTCGTTTCGTTCGAGTCACTTCGCCAGGGTCCTCTCGGGGACTACCTGGAGCGCTCTCGACCCGGGATCGAGGTGGCGGTCACAGAGCGGGGCGATCTCAGCAGCTTCCGCTCGCTCGAGGCGCAGCAAACTGCGATAGAACTGATCACCGCAATAGTGCGCCGGAGGCTGTGACCACCCTCCGAATCACCGGGGAGCAGCGGCGCGCTCGGCTGGCGAGACGGCACCTGCTCGCCAGCCGATCGGACGACCCGGTTGCGGTCGCCGAGGCTCTGGTCGGGCTTCACGCCACCGACCCGGCAACGGTGCTCCTCGGGGCGACCGCCCGGATGAACCCTCCGGACGGTTCTGCGCTGGAGAAGGCTCTATACGAGGACCGCTCGCTGGTGCGGCTGCTCGGGATGCGCCGCACCGTGTTCGTGGTACCTGCCGGCCTGGCTGCGGTGATCCAGTCGGCGGTCACCGCCGAGATCGCGGTCAAGCAGCGGCGCCGCATCGTCCAGCTGGTCGCCCAAGCCGGGGTGGGGGACGACCCCGAGGCGTGGCTCGCCCGTGTCGAAGAGGCGACACTCGAGGCCCTCACTGCTAGGGGCGAGGCGACCGCTGCCGAGCTCTCCTCGGATGTGCCCGAGTTGAGGGTGCAGGTCGAGGTCAACCAGGGGAAGAACTACGCGGGGAAGATCGGGATGTCCACCCAGGTCCTGTTCCTTCTCGGGGCCGAGGGCCGGATCGTCAGAGGGCGCCCCAAGGGGACATGGTTGAGCACCCTTTATCGATGGGCGCCGAGCGAAACCTGGTTACCGGGGGGCATCCCCGAGATTGCGGTGGACGAGGCGAGGACCGAGCTTGCCCGCCGCTGGCTCGCCGCCTTCGGTCCGGCACCGGTCAGCGACTTCACCTGGTGGACGGGGTGGACGGCCCGACAGACAACTGCCGCCCTCGCCGGGCTGAAACTGGCCGAGGTGGCGCTCGACACCGGGGCCGGTGTGGTGCTCGCCGACGACGCCGACCAGGTGGCCGAGGTAGAACCGTGGGCGGCGCTGCTCCCCGCCCTCGACTCCACCATCATGGGCTGGTCGGAGCGGTCCTGGTACCTGGGTGATCATCGCCCACGGTTGTTCGACCGGAACGGCAACGCCGGCCCAACGATCTGGTGGGAGGGGCGGGTCGTGGGGGGATGGGCGCAGCGGAAGGACGGCGAGATCGCCATACGGTTTCTGGAGGAGGTCCCACCGGAGGCCGCCGAGGCGGTGGGTCTGCAAGCCGAGAGAGTCGCTGGCGTCCTCGGAGCCTTGCGGGTGACTCCCCGCTTCGGGACGCCTCTGGAGCGCGGACTCAGGTCGTGAGGCTCAATACCCGCTGAGGACGCCGATCGACCGCCCGTACTCCATCGACCGTCCGAACAGCCAGATCGCTATCGGGAGAAGCAGCAGGTTGAACGCGGCCAGGGCGATGAGCGACTCGGGGATCCCGAATCCGGGGATGATGTCACCCGACGGCATCAATGCCTTGCGCAGTCCCTGGTTGACGTAGGTCTGGGGGATGGCGTAGGCCAGGATCCGGAGCGGCGTGGGTAGGGCCTCGATGTTGAAGAACTGCCCGGACAGCACCTGCGTGGCGAGCATGTAGAGCGTGAGCACCGGATCACCCTTCTTGGCCAGCACCTTGATGCTGGCGGAGAGCACACCGATGGCCAGCCCGGTGCCGAGACCGAGCACCAGGATGAGCATCGCCACACCCAGCCCCGATGGGTCGTAGACCGCACCGAGCACGGTGGAGAGGACGACCATCACCATGATGAGGAGAAGCCGGAGACCGGTGGGCCAGACAACCATGGTGAAAGGCAGGAGTCGCCAGGGGACCGGCTCCACCAGGAGCATCTCCCAGTGGCCGTGGAGCATCGCCGCCTCTAGCTCGAAGCTCAGCCCGTTGACTCCCGGCGCCATGATCATCATCCCCACGAAGCCGAGCACGACGAAGGTGTAGTAGTCGCCTCCCACGGCCGGTGAGTTCACATTGAGCTGGGAGATGAAGTAGAAGATCACCACCGGGAGCAACTGGCTGACCTGGCCGAGCCAGAAACCGAGTGGGTAGTTGGTGGAGTAGTTCCACCCCATCCGGAAGAAGGCCCCGGAGATGCCGGACGCACGGCGCACGCCGAGCCCGGCAGTGGCGAGGGCGCTCATTCCGTCACCTCGCCTTCGACGATCTTGCTGAAGAGACGGAGCAGCGGCATCTGGGTGTGACGGAGAGACACGATCCCGTCGACCTGACCGTCCAGTGCGGCGAGCAGAGCTCCGGTGGGGGCGACAGTGGCCACCGTCATCTGGGTGCCATCCAGCTCGACCAGCTCGACACCATCCATGGCGGACAGCCGGACGCTCGCCTCGGTCGTCATGGCCTCGGTGACGAACTCGATCTCTACCGTGGACTCCTCCCACTTGGACCGCATCACATCGAGGTCGCCCCAGTAGATGATCCGGCCCTTGTTGAGCATTGCGACGTTGTCGTGAAGCTCCTCGACCTCCTCGAGCCGGTGAGAGCTGATGAGCACGGCAACCTTGTCCTCCTCCGCCACCCGCTTGATCAACTGGACCAGCCCGTAGGCGGCGACGGGATCGACTGAGGAGGTTGGCTCGTCGAGAATCAGGACCCGTGGCCGGTGGAGCATGGCACGCGCCAACTGGAGCCGGGCCCGCATCCCCGAGGAGAGGGCGAAGCCGACACGGTCGCGGGCGTAGCTCAGATCGACCATCTCGAGGACCTCGTCGATCCGCCGGTCGATGTCGCCGGTGTCCATCCCCTGGAGGCGCCCGTGGAACCTCAAGTTCTCCACGCAGGTGTTGCGGAGGTAGAGCGAGCGGTCGTCGGCGGGCATGAAGCCGACTATCCGCCGCACCCGCGACGACTGCCGGGTGGCGTCGAGCCCGCCCACCAATGCACGCCCCCTGCTCGGGGTGGTGAGACCGGTGAGGATGCGGAAGAGGGTCGACTTGCCGGCGCCGTTGGGGCCGACGACAGCGCAGATCTCGCCTGCGCCGACCTGGAGGTCGACCCGGTCGAGGGCGGTCACCGCCTCCTTGCTCGAGGAACGGATGAGCACCCGGAGCCAGGTGGGCGAGGGAACATACACCTTGGAGACGTCCTCGACGGACACGAGTATCTCGCCGACTGGGACATCGGCCATTGTTGGGGTCTCCCTGCTCACGATGGTGGCACTCGGCGCTAGATCGCCGGCCGGGACGGGGTCACGGCGCGTCGCGCCGACGATCAACCCAGCAGATGAGTATATCGGCGGCAGCCCCCACCCTCCTGAGCACAGATTCGCCCGTCATCCTGCGTCGAAGAACGCCTCGAGTTGTTCACCGAGGATCTCCTGGCCGGCGGTATCGGCATGACAGCCGTCGCGGGTCACGTCGGAGGGCAGAGGGCCTTGAGGTGGACCTGCCATGACCTCACCGGTTGCCACCACGTCTGCGGCCAGCTGCGCCATGCGCTCGGGCCCACCGTCACCCGCTATCTCGCACACGTGCCCGTCGGTGTAGGAAGGCTGGGGTGAGACGTAAATGGGGAGGCCCGGCGCCGAGGCCTTGATCTCCTCGAGGACGGCGAGCGCCCGATCGAGGTCGTCCTGAGCGCCTCCGGCGAAGGTGCACAGCTGCCACCAGATGGCGGCCGTGTCGGGCTGCTCCCTCAACTGGCCGCGGAAAATGGCCCACAGACGGCTGCCGGCCTCGGCGCCGAACGCCCAGCGTCCCACCGTACCCCCGCCATAGCGACCGAATCTGGGCCAGAAACTTGTCTCCGCCCATCGCGGCGTAGCCGTCCACCGCGTTCTCGGTCATCGAGCACCCCACAAAACCGACCAGGCCGTCTACGTCGGTGGGCTCGCCGACGGGCGCCGTGGGGGTCGGGCCGCCCGCGGTGGTTGGCGTCGCCGAGGGAACCGTCGTCCTCGAGGGCCTGGCGGGCAGCGTCGTCGAGGGCCTGCTTGGCCGGGTGATGGAGTCCCGGGGACGGTCCGTCGGCCTGGTTGACCCGGTGGGGCCGGCGCCCCCACCGCTGCACGCCACCAGCGCCAGGACGAGCCCGGCTGTGAGCAATCGACGAGCGGACTTCCAGCGCATGGCGGAGCGATGGTAGGACGGACC
Source organism: uncultured Actinomycetes bacterium (assembly GCA_963758695.1). Taxonomy (GTDB): domain Bacteria; phylum Actinomycetota; class Acidimicrobiia; order Spongiisociales; family DATADW01; genus DATADW01. The sequence goes on along the minus strand of CAVWWM010000028.1, from coordinate 80,625 downwards.
CGGTGTCAAGCGACCTCGCCGGGCTCGCGGGGGACCTCTCCGGGTTACCCTCGCCGCCCGATGTGTCCCCGGCTCGTACTGCACGTGATCGACTCGCTCGGCACGGTTGGCGGCGCTGAACAGCAGCTCGTCGCCAACCTGCGCCGGTTCTCCGACCCGCGCCTCCGTCACGCGTTGGCCGTGGTCTACGAGGACACCGTCGGGAGCCGGAGCGACGAGGTGCCCGAGCGCGTGCCGATACACCTGCTCTATCAGGGCGACGCCCGGCCGTCGGGCCGCTGGGACCTGGTGCGGACCTTCGACCGGGCGGTCGCCGAGATCCGGCCCCACCTGATCCACGGTTCGCTGGCCAACGCCGGGCTGGCCGCCCGGCTGGTCGGAGCCCGGCGCCGTATCCCGGTGGTGGAGAGCCTGGTCAACATAAGCCACGAGCCGGTGCGGGTGACCGACAACCCGGGGGTGACCAAGCTCAAGCTGGAGGGTCACCGGCTGCTCGATCGGATCACGATGAGAACAGTGAGGCGCTTCCAGGCTCTCACCCCGGCGGTTGCCGAGTCGTGGCAGAGCGTCGTCGGGCTGCGCCCCGAACGGATCGATGTCATCCCGCGGGGGATCGACCTCGCCGAGCTCGACGCCGGTGGCTCCCGCGACGAGGCGAGGCGATCGATCCTCTCCGAGCTGGGCTTGGCCGACGATGCCTTTGTCGTGCTCGCCGTGGGCCGGGTCGAGCCTCAGAAGGGACACCGCTACCTGATCGAGGCGATGCCGGCGATCTTGGAGCAGGTTCCCGGCGCCGTGCTCCTGGTGGCGGGTCGGCCCGGAGCATCCAGCCCGATGGTGGAGTCCCTCATCGAACAACTCGGTCTCGCCGACCGGGTCATGCTCCTCGACCGGCGTTCCGATGTGCCCCGGCTATTGGGCGCCGCCGACGTGTTCGTCTTCCCATCGCTGTTCGAGGGTCTGGGTGTCTCGCTGCTCCAGGCGATGGGCCGGGCTCTCCCCGTCGTGACCACCGACCGGCGCCCGATGAGCGATGTGGTGGACGACGGCAAGACCGGGGTGCTGGTTCCCGCGGAGGATTCGGCGGCGATCGCGGCGATGGTGACGCGACTCTTCGCCGACCCGGCGGAGCGGAACCGGCTTGGCTCAGCCGCCCGCCAAGAGGTGGCAAGCGAGTACGACGCCGACGAGGTGGCGGCGAGGGTGGAGCGGTTCTACCTGCGAGCGCTCGACGAGGTGGTGGTTGAGCGGTCAGGTCTGAGCAGTCAGAACTGAGCAGTCAGGTCCACTTGGCATCCCACCCGAGCATCGCCTCCAACTCCCGGTTGTCGGCGGCGAAGGATTCGGCGAGCGCCGTGGCGGCATCCGGGTCGATCTTCTCCTTGGCCGGTCCACCGCTACTCGAATAGCTCCAGTTGGCGAACTCAGACGGCCGCCACGGCTCCAGTTGGAGGAAATTCACCACCCGGTCGAAGGTGGCGGGTGTGTCGGCGTAGAAGTCCTCGCTCCGGATGACGAGAAGACGGTCGTCGGGATAGTGCTCCAGCCACTTCTTCAGCTGGATGGCGTAGCGGCCCCGACCCGAGTAGGACAGCATGTTGTGGTTCCAGGGGTCGTAGCCGGGGTCGGCCATGATCCGCTCTACCTCGCCGGACAGCCGCTCGGGCTCCGCTTCGATCGCGGCGGCGAAGTCGAGCGGCTCGACACCGAGTCTTCGGTTGTGCTGCCAATGGGAGAAGGCGCGCTTGACCGGGTCGCGCAGCATGACGACGAGCCGGGCCTCTGGGAGCAGTTTCGCCGCCCTCTCGGCGGCGAGGGGGTGGAACATGTAATACGGGTCGGCCTCGAAGGTCATGGTCCCTCGATGTTGCAAGGGGAAGTGGGCCCGGTACCAACCTTCGCCTTCGGTGTAGCGCCGCGTGAAGTACTCGACCTCCTTGCGGAGCGAGGGCACCACCTGCGGGTGAGACCCGAGGTATCGGTAGAGCGAACTGGTGCCGCCCCGCTGGGTGCCGATCACCAAGAGCCCGGGGAGCGCCCGCCACGTCGAGGTGGGACGGCGCGCCGTCACCCGAGCGATGGCGATCCTCCGCCGAGCAGTGAACGAGAGCCGTTCCCTGAGCGCGTCGCGGGCGCGTGACGTCAACGGGGGACGATCCGGCATGACAGCAGTCTACGAGGCTGGAGCTTGCCGGGAGACCCGCCGTCGGCGATTGGACCCACCACGAGGGGACGTCGGCGCACAATGGGCAGATGAGACTGTATGCCGATCTCCCCACCGTGCGCCGGCGCCAGATCACCGTGGACCTGATCGTGTTGGGCTGGGTCATCCTGTGGGTCTGGGTCGGTGTGAATCTCTACGAGGTGGTCGCTCAACTGGGCATCCCCGGTGAGCTCCTCGAAGACGCTGCCCAGGAGGTGGCGGGTGCGTTTGGGACGGTGGCGGACACCTTGGCCGATGCGCCGCTGCTCGGCGATGCCCTCGCCACCCCATTCGAGTCTGCGCAGTCCGCTGTGGCCGGTGTCGCAGACGCCGGCGAGTCACAACAGGAAGCGGCGGTCCGCCTCGCCCGCTGGGTTGGGGTGGTCGTCGCCGCACTCCCCATTGCATTCGCTCTCATCCTGTGGCTGCCGGGCCGCCTGATCTGGATCCGGGCCTCCCAGGCCGCAAACGCCATGCGCGACGACGTGACCCTCTTCGCCATCCGAGCGCTGGCCAACCGCCCTATCCGCCAGCTCGCCGCAATCGACCCAGCCCCCGGCTCGGCATTGCTGCGGGGCGATACCCAGGTCATCGAGGCGCTCGCCGCCCTCGAACTCGGAGCGCTGGGTGCACGGGGGAATTCGCCGCGGTCAAGTGGCGCCCAAGCCGATACGTGAGGCCGAAAACACCCCAACGGGCGTGGGACAGCCTTGTCCGCTATCTGGACCCATTACGCCGGCAGTGAGCGAATAGCCGGGGCCACGGAGAATGTCGCAGGTGGGTCATACGTTGCCGCCATGTTCGCCGCAGTCACCTCAGCGACATTGGTCGGCGTGGAACCACGGCCGGTCCGAGTGGAGGTCCACATCGGGGGTCAGCTCCCCTCGCTTCGTCTCGTAGGCCTGCCCGATACGGCGGTGCGCGAGGCGAAAGACCGGGTGCAGGCGGCTCTCCAGTCGTCCGGGTTCCGAATGCCGGACCGCAGGGTCACGGTCAACCTCGCCCCCGCCGATCTGCCAAAGGCGGGTTCGGCTTATGACCTGCCCATCGCGCTCGGGGTGATCGCGGCATCGGGCGGGGCACCCCCGGGGTTGGCCGACGTGGTGGCGCTGGGAGAGCTGGCACTCGACGGGACCGTCCGTCCGGCCAGGGGAGGGATGGCGGCGGCGGTGGTGGCCGCCCGGTCTGGCCGGCCCTGTCTCCTGCCACCGGCGCTGATGGCGGAGGGGGCGCTGGTGGTGGGTGCCGATACGCGGGCGGTGACCTCTCTGGCCGAGGCGGTCGCCGTGGCGTTGGGTGCGCCTTCATCGGTGGCGCCCGCCGATGACGCCGTTGTCGACCAGCCACCCGACCCACCCGACCTGGCCGTGGTGAGGGGTCAGGCCACGGCGCGCCGGGCGCTTGAGGTGGCGGCGGCGGGAGGGCATCACCTTCTGATGTGGGGCCCTCCCGGTTCGGGGAAGACGCTGCTCGCACGGTGTATGCCCGGGCTGGTCCCCGAGCTGACGCCGGATGCCGCGGTCGAGGTGGCCCAGGTTTGGTCGGCCGCGGGGAGGAGCGACGCTCCACGCCGGTACCCGCCCTTCCGCGCCCCTCACCACACCGCGACGGTTGCGGCGCTGGTGGGAGGGGGGAGCGGCATCGTCACCCCCGGCGAGATCTCGCTCGCCCACCATGGGGTGTTGTTCCTCGACGAGTTGGGTGAGTTCCCCACCAACCTGCTCGATGCCCTTCGTCAGCCGGTCGAGGAGGGCTGGGTGACGGTCGCCCGCTCGGGAAGGTCGGTCACGTTCCCGGCCAATGTCCAACTCGTCGCCGCCACCAATCCCTGCCCATGTGGGTTCGAAGGTGATCGTGCGGTGGCGTGCCGCTGCCGGCCGAGCGGTGTGGAGCGATATCGGAGACGGCTCTCCGGACCGCTGCTCGACAGGTTCGACCTCAGGGTTGCGGTCAGCCGTCCCGGCTCGTCGGCGCTCTCCGGCCCGGCGGGGGAGCGCAGCGCCGATGTCAGGAGCAGGGTGATCGCCGCACGCCGTCGGCAGGCCGACAGGGGGTCGCTCAACCGGTCGCTCGATCGGCGCCGCCTCGACGCCCTCCCCTGGGAATCGGCCGGTGTCGGTCTGCTCGAACGCGCCGTGGAGAGGAGCGCCCTCAGCGGTCGCGGTTACGACCGGGTGCGGCGGGTGGCGCGGACACTGGCCGACCTCTGCGCCAGCGATGCCGTCACCGAGGCGCACATCGCCGAAGCGCTCTCGTTCCGGGAGTCGTGGTGATCTCCGACGCCCGGCTCGTGCTCGCCTGTGCGGGGCTCCACCCGGAGAGGTCGGCGGCACTGGTGGCATCACTCGGGTACTCCGGACGCGGTGGTCGCGGCGCTCCGGGCGGGGCGGGTGAAAGCGACGCAACCAATCCGTGGGGCTTCCATGGTGACTGCGCCCGAATGGCGCCGTCGGCTAGCCGTGGCGCGTTGCTCGGTGCTGGCACGGGAAGACCCCGAGTATCCGCCCTGGATGTCGTCGCTCCCCGGCGCACCGGACGTCATCTTCGTCAGGGGTCAGTTGCCCGAACTGCCCGGTGTGGCCGTCGTCGGCACGCGCACACCCACCGGCTACGGGTTACGGATGGCGGAGCGCTTTGGGACTGCGTTGTCGGTGGCGGGATGGCCGGTGATCAGCGGGCTGGCGCGTGGCGTCGACGGCGCGGCACACCGCGGCGGACTTCACGGTCCCACGCCAGGTGCCGCCGTTCTCGGCTCGGGTGTGGACGTCTGGTACCCGGCTGGTCACCGCTCGCTCGGTGAGGAGCTGCTCGCCGCCGGTGGGGCCGTGGTGAGCGAGTACCCGCCCGGCACGCGTCCCGAGCCTTGGCGGTTTCCGCTGCGCAACCGGATCATCTCGGGGCTGGCCGTCGCTGTTGTGGTCGTCGAGGCTCGGCCCGACGGCGGGGCTTTGATAACCGCCCGATATGGGCTCGAACAGGGTCGTGAGGTTCTTGCCGTTGCCCGGCGACATCGACCGCGATACCTCGGTGGGGTGCAACCTTCTGATTCGCGACGGAGCCCATCCTGTCCTTGGTGAGGCAGACCTGGTCGAGGCGCTCTCGCTGCTCACCGGGGCGCCACCACCTATCGGAATCGAGGACGACACCGATCCGGTGGTTCGGCTGGCCGGCCCGGTGGGACGACCGGTCGATTGGATGGCGGGCGAGTTGGGGTGGCCCATCTCTGACCTGCTGACCCGGATCACCCAACTGGAGCTGGAGGGCCGGGTGCGTCGACAGGCCGATCTGGTCGTGGCGACGGCGGGCAAGGCGAGAGCGAGACAGGCTGGAGGCGAAGGTGCGCCGTAGCATGGCGGCGTGGCCATCCCCCCTATCCCGCCGTGGGCTGACACCGCGGTGGAGGCATATCTCGACAGGGCGCGGCACCACCGACGGCTGTCGGCGCACACGGTCGCCGCCTACCGGGGCGACCTGGCTCAATTCCTCGCCTTCTGCGACCGATCGGGCGTGGCTTCGCTCGCCGAAATCGATCGGCGGCACGTTCGACGCTTCCTGGCTCACCTCGACACGAGGCGGTACGCCCGCCGCTCGATCGCCCGCAAGGCCTCGGCGGTGCGCGCCTTCTTCGCCGACGCCACTCGTCGTGGCGAACTGCCGGTAAACCCGGCGGACCAGGTCGCCAGGCCAAAGCGACCCACCTCGCTGCCCCACGCTCTACCCCAGCGGACCGTGCGTGAGATGCTGGAAAAGATCGAAGGCGATGACCCGGTGACGTTGCGCGATCGGGCGCTTCTCGAGGTGCTCTACGCGACCGGGCTGCGCGTCTCTGAGGTTTCCGGGATGACCGTAGGAGATGTCGATGGAGCAGACCGGGTGAGGGTGGTCGGCAAGGGAGGGACCGAGAGGGTGGTGCCCCTTGGTATCCCGGCCCAGGACTCCGTGAGCATCTACCTCCGTTCGGCCCGTGCCCGGTTGGTGTCAGCAGCGAGCGGCGATGCCCTCTGGCTCGGCCAGCGCGGCGGTCCGCTCGGTTCGAGGGGGGTCCGCAGGGTTGTCCAGCAAAGGGCGGCCACCTTCCCCCATGCCCTGCGCCATTCATTCGCAACCCACCTGCTCGAGGGCGGCGCCGACCTGCGCGCCGTCCAAGAGATGCTGGGCCATCGCGAACTGGGGACGACACAGCTTTACACTGCCGTCACCCGCCACCACCTCAGATCCACCTATGAGCGCACCCATCCGAGAGCATGAAGTGAGCGACCCGGTCAGCAGCCTTTGGGAGCGGTGGAAGTCGAATGCCGACGCCCAGGCGCGCGAGGCTCTGATCATCCACTACGCCCCGCTGGTCAAGTTCGTCGCCGGCAGGGTCGGTGCCGGACTGCCGGCCAACGTCGAGAACTCCGACCTGGTGAGCTACGGCGTATTCGGTCTGATCGACGCCATCGACAAGTTCGACCTCAGCCGGGGCTTCAAGTTCGAGACATATGCCATTAACCGGATCCGCGGGGCGATCTTGGACGAGTTGAGGGCTCTCGACTGGGTTCCGCGGTCGGTGCGGGCACGTGCCCGCGAGATCGAGCGGTCGCTGACGGAGTTGGAGCACCGGCTGCAGCGCACCCCCAGCGAGGAGGAGCTGGCCGAGCATATGACGATGCCGTTGGACGGCCTCCAAGACGCCCTCGCCGAGATCTCCAATCTCGGGATGGTGGCACTAGACCAGATGCTCTCACCGGAGCGAGGAGGGGCATCGGCAGGAGACATGGTCCCCGACCGCCGTGGGATCACACCGGAGGCGGCGTTCCAGGACGAGGAAACGCGCCAGATGCTGCATGACGCCATATCGCGGCTCCCCGAGCGGGAACGGCTCGTGCTCGGTCTCTACTACTTCGAGGGACTCACGCTTGCCGAGATCGGCAAGGTGCTCGGTGTCACCGAGAGCCGGGTCTGTCAGATCCACACCAAATCGGTGATGAGCCTCCGCGGCAGGATGGCCGAGCCGGCAGCCTGACTTCGGCGGCCGGCGGCGAGGGCTTACACTCCCGGTCATCACACACGCCCGCCGTCCTCCAGCGGTCGGAGCGGCAACGCTTCAGTGGAGGGGCCGGTAGGCCCGGCTGCGTCGCATCGCACCCGTCATCGGCGGGCTCAGGCGGCACCGGTGGGCGGAGGAACCGAAACCGAAAGACCGAGGAGCCAACGTGGCCCATGTCACCATGAAGCAGCTGCTCGAGGCTGGCGTCCATTTTGGACACCAGACCCGGCGCTGGAACCCAAAGATGCGCCCCTACATATACGGCGAGCGCAACGGGATCCACATCATCGACCTCCGTCAGACCCTGGAGCTCACCGAACGCTCCGCCGAGTTCGCCCGCGACCTGGGCACCGACGGCGGCGTGATCCTCTTCGTGGGCACCAAGCGCCAGGCCCAGGGAGCGATCGCCGAGGCGGCGGACCGGTCCGGGATGCCGTACGTCAACTTCCGCTGGCTGGGCGGGATGTTGACCAATTTCACCACCATCCAGAAGCGAATCTTCTACATGAAGGAACTGGAGCGGATGGAGGCGTCCGGGGAGATGGACTCCCTGCCCAAGAAGGAACGTCTCCGTTTGCGGCGCGAAGCTACTCAAGCTCCAACAGAACCTCGGTGGGGTGCGGTCACTGACCCGACTTCCAGACGCCCTCTTCGTGGTCGACCTCAATGTCGAGCACACGGCCATCCGCGAGGCGGCGCGCCTCGGGTTGCCGATCATCGCCCTGGTCGACAGCAACTGTGACCCCGACCCGGTCAATTACGTCATACCCGGCAATGACGACGCCATCCGGGCGGTGGACCTCATCGCCGGCGTCATCGCAGATGCACTGCGCGAGGGTGCCGGTATCGCCTCCAAGGACGACGAGGCGTTCGAGGAGCCGGTCGCCGAGTTCGAACTCGAAACCGAGCCTGCCGGGACTCCCGCGATCGCCGTCACAGAGCCCGCCCCCGCCGCGGTAGACGTCGGGGCGGCTGGCTGATGGCCGAGCAGACCAGCGCGCCGGCGGTGTCCGCCAAGGACGTCCAGCGGCTTCGACAGGCCGCATCAGTCGGGATGATGGACGCCAAGGCGGCGCTCACCGAAGCGGGCGGCGACTTCGACCGGGCCTTCCAGTTGTTGAGGGAGCGCGGGCTGGCCGCCTCGGCCAAACGAGCCGACCGGACGGCATCAGAGGGCGCAGTTGGTACCTACCTGCACCGCCAGGCAGGGCGGGTGACCATAGGGGCCATGGTCGAATTGGCCGCGGAGACCGACTTCGTCGCCAAGAGCGAGGAGTTCATGGCCGCCGCCGACGAGATCGCCAAACACGTTTCTTGGGCCAACCCGACATGGCTCCGCCACGAGGACGTCCCCGAGGACCGTCTCGAGGAGGAGCGCCGGGTCGCCACCGTCCAGGCCGAGAACGAAGGGAAGCCCGAGCACGTCGTGCCCCGGATAGTCGAGGGGAAGATCCAGCAGTTCCTCCGCCAAAACGTCCTCTACGAGCAGGAGTTCGTCAACCCGGCGATCTTCGAGGGGTCGGTCGGTGAGATGGTGACCCAACTGGGAACTCGGATGGGGGAGAACATTTCGGTGACACGCATCGCCCGCCTTGCGGTCGGGGAGGGCTGAGTCTTGAGCGAGGCGATCCGGCGCCGGGTTGTCCTCAAGCTGTCCGGCGAGTCGTTCGCCGACCCTGAGCTCGGATATGGAATAGACCCCAAGACCGTCCACCGCGTGGCGGGTGAGATCGTCGCTGCCCACGGCGAAGGGGCCGAGATCGCCATCGTGGTGGGTGGCGGGAACATCTTCCGCGGGGTGTCGTCCCAAGCATCTGGGATGGACCCGGCGAGCGCCGACTACATGGGGATGCTGGCGACGGTGATCAACGGGTTGGCGCTGCGCGACGCACTCGAAGCCACGGGTGTGGCCACCAGGGTCCAGAGCGCAATCTCGATGCAACAGCTCGCCGAGCCCTACATCAGGTTGCGCGCCATCCGGCACCTCGAGAAGGGGAGGGTGCTCGTGCTCGCCGCGGGGACGGGCAACCCGTTCTTCACCACCGACACCACGGCGGCCCTGCGCGCTGTGGAGATCAACGCCCAGGTGGTGCTCAAGGCGACGATGGTGGACGGGGTGTATGACGCCGACCCGGTGACCCACCCCGACGCCATGCTGATCCCGGATTTGAGCTACATGGACGTGCTCGCCCAGGAGCTCAAGGTGATGGATTCCACCGCCATTACGATGTGCAAGGACCACCGCCTGCCCATCGTCGTGTTCAACATCACCGTCCCTGGGAACATCGTCCGGGCAGTCAGGGGAGAGCGGATAGGGACCCTGGTTCACTGAATCGGAGTGCGGATGATCGATGACCTGCTGGCCGAGGCTGGGACCAAGATGGATCAAGCGGTCGACCACGTCCAGGCCGAGTTCGGAACGGTCCGCACGGGTCGCGCCAATCCCGCCATCCTCCATAGGGTGATGGTCGACTACTACGGCTCCACAACGCCGCTGCAGCAGCTTGCATCGTTCTCGGTGCCCGAACCCCGCCTCCTGATGATCGCGCCGTACGACAAGAGCTCGGTCAGCGCCATCGACAAGGCCATCCGCAGCTCGGACCTTGGCCTCAACCCGTCATCCGACGGGTCCGTGCTCCGGGTGTCCTTCCCTCCACTCACCGAGGAGCGAAGGCGCGAGCTCATCAGGCTGGTGCGGCACATGGCTGAGGAGGGTCGGGTGGCGGTGCGCAACGTACGGCGCCACATCAAGGAAGAAATGGAGGCGTTCACCGGGGAGATCTCCGACGACGAGATCCGCCGCGGCGAGAAGACCCTCCAAGAGGTCACGGACAACCACACCCATCGGATCGACGAGCTGCTCGGCCATAAGGAGTCCGAGCTGCTCGAGGTCTGAGATGGCAGACGACCAAAGTGGCGAGGGTGGTGAGGTCGTCCGCTTTCCCGGGCGACGGCACCCATCGGCCTGGGAGGAGCCGTCAGCCGAAGAGGAGACCGGGCTCAAGGACGAACCGATGCCGTGGGAGGAAGAGGGCGAGGAATTCGACCTCGACTGGGAGGAGGCACCGGTCACACCGGGCGATGTGCCAACGGCATCCCCCGGTAGACGGCCGCCACCCGACAGTTTCCGCGATGCGCCTCCCGCCCCTCCTGGCGCCGACGAGCGCTCCCGGCCATGGGAGAGGGAAGGGGCCGAGCCGGTGGAGGAAGATCCGATAGCGCAGGCCCCGGACCGCCCCTTCGATATCGAGAGCTCACCGGAGCTCGAGGATTACACCCACGAGGACTACGTCCTGGCCACCACCCAGGAGTATCAGGGTCTGGCCGAGGCCATCGCCGCCGCCGAGCAGGAGGAGCACGAGCCGCAGGCTGTCGCCGCTTCCATGCCGGGGCTAGAGACGGGTGTCGTCGGCTTCGAGGACGTGATCGGGGCGGAGGGCAAGGAGATCGACGACACGCCACCGGCCCGTTCCGACCTGGCACTGCGGCTGGGAACAGGCATTGCACTGGCCGCCTTGTTCGTCGCCTCGCTCTTCGCAGGTGGGTGGTGGTTCTTCGCCTTGGTGGCGGCGCTCTCGGCAGTGGCGTTGATCGAGCTCACCAGGGGTCTGCGTTCGGCCGGGCTCGTGCCGCTCACCCTGTTCGCACTGGTTGGACTTCTCGGCGCCGAGGTAGCCGCCTGGTTGTCCGGACCTGCAGCCATGGGCGGTGTGGTCGCTCTGGCCATCCTCGTGGTGCTCCTCTTCTACGCCGTTGTGCCGAGACGCCAGGCCCTGGTCAACGCCGGCGCCACCGTCCTCGCCGCGATCTGGATCGGTCTGCTCGCCTTTGCCTTTCCCATAGCCAGGGCACCGGAGCCGGTGGCACTGATTTTGGCGGCGGTTTTGGTGACGGTCGCCTTCGACACGGCGCAGTACTTCGTCGGCCGGTCACTCGGACGCCGCCAACTCGCCCCGGCCGTCTCCCCGAACAAGACCGTCGAGGGCTACATCGGTGGGGTCCTCGTCGCCATCGTGGTGGGCGTTGGCCTCTCCTTGATCGACTTCTTCGAGCCCATCGGGATCGGTGCAGGGCTGGCGCTCGGGGTCGCTGTTGCGGCGCTCGGAATCCTCGGCGACCTCAGCGAGTCACTGCTCAAGCGGGCGCTCGGGGTCAAGGACATGGGTGGAATCCTGCCCGGCCACGGTGGGGTGCTCGACCGGATCGACGCCATCCTCTTTGTGGTTCCGGCGGCCTACGTCATCTACCTCTGGGCCGGCTACCTGTGATCCCATGAGCCTGGTTCTGCTCGGCGCGACAGGCTCTATCGGCTCCCAGACCATCGAAGTGGCCACCCGGCTCGGCATCCCGGTGGTCGGCCTGGCCGCCAAGTCTCCGTCCGATCGGATGGTCGCCCTGGCGGAGGCCCACCCAGATGCCGCCATCGTGGTGGTCGGCGGCGCAGGCGAAGAGCGCGCCCGATTCAGCAGCCTCCTGGGCAACCGGGTCTCATTCGGGGCGGAGGCGGTGGATGACCTCGCCGCCCAACCGGGTCACTTGGTGATGAACGCCATGGTCGGCTCGGCCGGGCTCTCGGCGACGATTGCCGCGCTCGGCGCCGGGAACCGTCTGGCGCTGGCGAACAAGGAGAGCCTGGTGGCGGGTGGTGATCTGGTCACCGCGGCGCTTGCCAATGGTGGGGGAGAGCTGGTCCCGGTCGATTCCGAGCACTCCGCCGTCCTCCAATGTCTCGCCGGGGAGCAGGCAGATGCGGTCAAGCGGATCATCCTGACGGCGTCGGGAGGTCCTTTCCGGGGGTGGACCGCCGAGCGACTCGCCCTGGTCACGCCGGCAGAGGCACTCCGACACCCGACCTGGTCGATGGGCCGGCGCATCACGGTCGATTCTGCCACCTTGATCAACAAGGGCCTCGAGGTGATCGAGGCACACGTCCTCTTTGGCATCGACTACGACCGGATCGACGTCGTGGTCCACCCCGAGAGCATCGTCCACTCCATGGTGGAGTTCGTCGATGGGTCGGTGAAGGCCCAGATCGGCGAGCCGGACATGAAGGTACCCATCCAATACGCCCTGACCCATCCCGAGCGCCGCGCCGCGCCCGTTGCCCCGCTCGACCTCGCCGGGCGGAGCCTCACCTTCGAGCGTCCCGACCATGAATCATTCCAGGCCCTGGGCCTTGCCTACGAGGCGGGCCGGCGTGGCGGCTCGGCCCCGGCCACCCTCAACGCGGCAGACGAAGTGGCTGTCGCCGCCTTCCTCGAGGGAAGGCTCGGGTTCCTCGGGATCCCCGCCGTGGTGGAGCGGACCTTGGACCGCGCCCAGTGGTCGAGACCGACCAGCGTCGAGGAGGTCATCGCCGTCGACCGGGAGTCGAGGGCGATTGCGGCCGAGTTGGTGGGAACTTGCTGATCAAGCGGCCCGTCCGATAGGCCGACAAAGCAAGTCAATGCCCAGCCACCTGATAGCAACCTCGCCCTGGCATACTCGCCACGTGCGGCGAGGCGACATCACATGATCGGCGGAATCGCCGCGTTCCTGGCGATCGTCTTCTTCGTGATGGCCCATGAGGCTGGTCACTTCATCGCGGCCAAGGCGACGGGGATGAAGGCCACCGAGTTCTTTTTCGGCTTTGGTCCCAGGCTCTTCTCGTTCCGACGTGGTGAGACCGAATATGGCGTGAAGGCCCTCCCCTTCGGCGGTTACGTCCGGATCCTGGGGATGAACTCTCTCGAGGACGTCGATCCGGCCGACGCCGGCCGGGCTTACCGCGACAAGAAGTTCTGGCAGAAGTCGGTCGCCGTGCTCTCCGGAGTGGCGATGAACTTCCTCATTGCCTACCTCATGTTCTTCGGCGTCATCGTCGCCGAAGGTGTCCCGGAGACAACGTCCGACGGCCAACCCGTCGCCTCCACCACGCTCGACCAGGTACTCCTCGAACTGGACGACGGGTCGCCGAGCCCGGCGGCGGAGGCGGGTCTGCAGAGCGGTGACCGGATCGTCGAACTGAACGGGCGCCCCGTTGTCGAGTGGGAAGACGCCGCGTCGGCCATCGAGCAGAGCCCTGACCAGACGGTGGAGATCGTTGTCGAGCGCGACGGCGCCGAGTTGACGCTGACAACTCAGCTTTCCAGCCGCATCGAGGAGGAAGGCACGAGCCCGGTCGGCTACCTGGGGGTGTCGCCGGAGATCGCCTTTCGGTCGGTGGGCGTCTGGGAGGCGATGGGGCTGGCCGGCGAGGCGTTCGCCGATGCCATCGGCGCCACCTTCAGTTTCCTAGGCAAGATGATCCAGCCCGCCTCGTTGATCCAACTGGGCGGGGTATTTGGCGGGAATACCGATATACCCGACGAGATCCGTCCGGTGAGCCCGATCGGAATGGTGAACATCGGCACCCAGGCGGAGTCGCTCGGGATCGGCAACCTCATCTGGCTGCTGGCCTCGGTCAACGTGGTCCTCGGCACCCTCAACGTACTGCCGCTCTACCCGCTCGACGGCGGGCACTTCGCCGTGGCCTTGTACGAGAAGGTGAGCGGGCGGGTGGCGGATGTCCGCAAGCTCGCCCCGGTGGCGGCGGTGGTAATTGCACTGGTCGCCTTTGTCGGCCTGGTCGGCGTGGTGTTGGATCTGATCAACCCGATCAGGCTTCCCGGCTGACAAGCCGGCCCGAGACCTACGATTCACCCATGATCGCTCGCAGGAAGAGCCGCCCCGTTCGGGTCGGCGATGTCGAAGTCGGCGGCGGGGCCCCGGTGTCGGTCCAGTCGATGACCACCACCAAGACGGCCGACGTCGACGGGACGCTGGCCCAGGTGTACGCCCTCAAGGGGGCCGGAGCCGACATCGTCCGGATCACCTGCAACGACGTCGAGGCGGCACAGGGACTGGCTGAGATCGTGCCCCGGTCACCCGTGCCGATCATCGCCGACATCCATTTTCAGTACCGGCTGGCGTTGGCGGCGCTCGAGGCGGGCGTCCAGGGGCTCCGGCTCAACCCCGGGAACATCCGCAACGAGGAACACATCAAGACGGTGGCTCGGGCGGCGGGCGAGGCGGGAGTCCCCATCCGTGTCGGTGTCAACGCCGGGTCGCTCGACAAGGAGTTGCTGGAGACCTTCGGCGCCCCGGTCCCCGAGGCCCTGGTCGAATCGGCACTACGCGAAGTCCGCTACCTCGAGGACGTCGGGTTCTTCGACATCAAGATCTCGGTCAAGCACTCCCACGTGCCGTCGATGGTCGAGGCCTACCGACTGCTCGCCGAGAAGGTCGAGTACCCACTCCATCTCGGTGTCACCGAGGCGGGCCCACCACCGGGCGGGCTGATCAAGTCGGTGGCCGGGATCGGGACCCTGCTCCTCGAGGGCATCGGCGACACGATCCGGTTCTCGTTGACGGCCGACCCGGTCGAAGAGGCAAAGGCAGGTCGCGGGCTGCTCGAGTACCTCGGGCTGCGGGAGAGGCGTGGGCTCGACCTGATCGCCTGCCCGTCATGTGGACGGGCCGAGGTGGACGTCATCGGGGTGGCTGCCGCTGCTCAGAAGGCGCTCGAGGCCGAGCAGATCCCGATCCAGGTGGCGGTGATGGGGTGTGTGGTCAACGGGCCGGGGGAGGCGCGGGAAGCCGATCTCGGGATCGCAGCGGGCCGCGGCCGGGGACACCTGTTCGTCAAGGGGCAGGTGGTGAGGGTGGTGCCAGAGGCGGAGATGGTCACCGCCCTGGTCGAGGAGGCCCGCCGCCTCGCCGAGGAAGGGATCGAGGCAAGGCTGGCGGCCGCCGAGCAGGATGCCGCCGCCATCGCCGAGGCCGACCGGGTTCAGCTTCTCGAGATACGCGGCGACGTCAACCGGACACGGGAGCGGCGCACCCGGGTCGAGGAGGCGGCAAGGGGCCCGCCAGCTGAGGTGGTTCGCTGAGGCAGGTCAGCTGAACCACGCCACACCGGGAGCGGCTTCAAAAGGTGAGCTTCAGTTTGGAGCGGCACCTAATGTTGCGCCTCCATGCGATGGTCCCGCGCCTTCATCCCCACGCTGCGCGACGACCCAGCCGAAGCCGAGGCCGTCAGCCACCGCTTGCTGGTGCGAGCCGGTTACATCCGCCAACTCGCCGCAGGCCACTACTCGATGCTCCCCCTCGGTCAGCGGGTGCGGTCGAAGGTGGAGCGGATAATCCGCGAGGAGATCGATGCCATCGGCGGGCAGCAGTTCCACCTTCCCGCCATGCACCCTGCCGAGATCTGGCGCAAGTCGGGCCGCTGGGATGCGATCGGTGACGAGATGTTCCGCTTGCGGGACCGCAAGGGCGCCGAGTTCGCCTTGGGGTTCACCCACGAGGAGGTGTTCGCCCTGCTCGCCACCGAGTTGTCCTCCTACCGGGACCTTCCACAGATCTGGTATCAGATCCAGACCAAGTTCCGCGACGAGCCCCGGCCCAAGGCCGGGGTACTCCGGGTACGCGAGTTCACCATGAAGGACTCGTACTCCCTCGATATCGACCGGCCCGGCCTGGACACGGGGTTCGACCTGCACCACGTCGCCTATCTCCGCATCTTCCGTCGTATGGGCCTCGACCCCGTAGATGTACAGGCATCCTCGGGGGTGATGGGCGGCGCCGAGTCGGTGGAGTTCGTCGTGCCGCAGCCCCGCCGGCGAGGACCGGATCGCGACCTGCGCCTCATGCGGCTACCGGGCGAACGTGGAACGAGCCACATCGCGCCTCGATCCGGTGTCCGACCCCGACGAGGTGCCCCAGATCGAGGAATTCGACACGCCGGGAATTCGGACCATCGCCGCGCTGGCTGCCGGCTTTCCGGGCGACGCCGACCCGGTGCGGCAGATCAAGACCCTGATCTACATGGTCGATGGGGAGCTCACCCTGGTGCTGCTGCGCGGCGACCACGACCTCCAGGAGCAGAAACTGATAGACGCCACCCTCGCCACCGCAGTGCGTCCGGCCCGCTCGGAGGAAATCCTCGAAGCGCTCGGGGCTCATCCCGGGAGCCTGGGAGCCGTCGGGGTGAGCGAGATGCCCGTTCTCGCCGACCTCGCCCTCCAGGGGAGACGCGGGATGGTGACCGGAGCGAACCGCGACGACGTCCATGTTCGCAATGTGGACGTCGACCGTGACATCGAGGTGACCCGCTGGATCGACCTGCGCCAGGTCACCGAGGGCGAGGCGTGCCCGGACTGCGGCAGAGCCCATCGCGGTGTGGAAGGGCATCGAGGTTGGTCACATCTTCAAACTCGGGACCAAGTTCTCCGAGGCCTTCGGCGCTGTGGTCCACGACGAGCAGGGGATGAGCCACCCGATCGTGATGGGTTCGTACGGGATCGGGTTGGAGAGGGCCATGGCGGCGGTGGTGGAGTGGTCCCACGACGACCGCGGGATCGTGTGGCCGGTGGCAGTAGCCCCATACGAGGTGGTGGTGACGGTTGTTCGGGTCGAGGACGCCGATTCCCTGGAGGCGGCCGAGCGGCTCGCAGCCGAACTGGAGGCCCAAGGGGTGGAAGTGCTGCTCGACGATCGTCAAGAGAGGCCAGGGGTCAAGTTCGCCGACGCAGAGCTGATCGGCATCCCGCACCGTATGACCGTCGGTCCCAAGGGTCTCGCCCAGGGGGTGGTCGAGTTGACTCGCAGACACGGTCTGGTCACCGAGGAAATCGACCTCGACGCGGCGGTTGCCGAGGTCGTCGCTCGGGTCAGCGAGGAACGGCAGGCCGGGCGGGGCCCGGTTCGAGCCGCTAGCCGGCCGGCGGCTGATCCGCCCCGACGACTCGTTCTGGGTGGCTGTAAACAACGAAGCTCCCCGCCCGAACGAATCCGATAATTGTCACACCCAACTCCTCACCGAGTTCGGCTGCCAGTGACGAGGCGGCTGAGATTCCCGCCACCACCGGAATCCCGGCCACTGCCGCCTTCTGGGCGATCTCGTAGCCGACGCGGCCGGACACAGCCATTACCAGGTCCCCGATGGGCCAGCGGTTGCCGGCGAGCCGTCCCACCAGTTTGTCGACTGCGTTGTGACGCCCGATGTCCTCGGCGATGTCGAGAAACTCCCCGTCGGGGGTGAAGGCGGCTGCGGCATGGATCCCGCCGGTCCGGCGGAAGGCGTCCTGCGCCTCACCCATCTGCCCGGGCAGCCCGAGCAGCGTCGCCGGCTCGATCGATGGTCCCTCGGGCAGTGGCCGGGCGGCGATCCGCACCGCATCGATCGACGCCTTGCCGCAAACGCCACAGGACGACGAGGCGTACAGGTTCCTCCGGAATTGCTCGGGATCGATGACGACACCCTCGGCGAGCACCAACTCCCACCGGTTGGGGTCGGGCGACGCTTTCACCTCGGCAAGCTCGGTGGGGGCGAGAAGGATCCCTTCGGTGAGTGCGAACCCCTTGACGAGGTTGGCGTCGTCGCCGGGAGTCCGCATCACGACGGCGATCGGCACGTCGCCCAGCCTGATCTCGAGAGGAGCCTCGGTGACCACGGTGTCGTCCGCCAAGGCGAAGCCGTTTCCCGTGGCGCGGAGCACAGAGCGGCTCGTGGTTGGGCCCATCCGGGGAGGATACGGGTCGGGGGCGGACCGGTCCGTCCCCCGTTAGGGTCGCCCCGTGGTCTCTGGCGATGCATTGGCTCAGCGGGTGCGGGAGTGGATCGAAGGCGATCCCGACCCTGCGACCCGAACGGAATTGACCGCGCTGCTCGATAGAGGCGAACTCGTCGCGCTCGAGGATCGGATGGGAGGTCCGCTCGAGTTCGGCACCGCCGGGATTCGGGGAGAAGTGGCGGCGGGGCCGAATCGGATGAACCGCGCCGTGGTCATCCGCACCACCCGTGGGTTGGCCGACTGTCTACTCGAGCGCAACGGGGGAGATGTGGATCGTCCGGTGATCGTGGGTCGCGATGCCCGGCTCTCCAGTGAGTCGCTCGCCGCCGACACGGTCGGGGTTCTCGCTGCCGCCGGGATCCAGGTCCTGGCATTTGGGAGCCATGCGCCAACCCCGCTCGTGGCGCATGCAGCCAAGCGGATCAGGGCCGAGGCTGCCGTGGTGGTCACCGCCAGCCACAACCCTCCAGCGGACAACGGGTACAAGGTTTACGACAACAACAGCGCCCAGATCATCCCCCCGGTGGACCGGCAGATCGGCGATGCCATCGAGCGGGTCGGTCCCGCCGCCGGGGTGCCCCGGCTCGAGCCGGGAGAGTGGGCGGCTCCCTTCGTCGAGCCCGTCCCCGGGGACACCGAGACTGCCTACATCGCCGACGTCATGGCGACGCGCACAACGCAGGGGGGGCGCCGGCAAACCATCGTCTACACCCCGCTACACGGGGTGGCAGGCGAGATGACCGGGCGGGTCATGTCCGAGGCGGGGCATACCGACATGGCCGTCGTCCCCGAGCAAGCGATGCCAGATGGGCGCTTTCCCACGGTGAAGTTCCCCAACCCCGAGGAACCAGGTGCGCTCGATCTCGCCATTGCCCTGGCCAGGGAGAGGGACGCTGACCTCATCCTCGCCAACGACCCGGACGGCGACCGGCTTGCGGTGGCTGTACCCGCCGGCGATGGCTGGCGACAGCTCACCGGCAACCAGGTGGGGGTGCTCATGGCCGATCACATCCTGCGCAACGCCCAGGGCCTGTCGGGGCTGTCGCCCATCGTGCTGTCGAGCGTGGTTTCGACCCCGTTGCTCGGCGAGATCGCGGCCAACCACGGTGCACACTGGGAGCCGACGCTCACCGGGTTCAAGTGGATCTGGAACGCAGCGCTGGCGCTCCAGGAGCAGGGCAAGGGTCGATTCGTCTTCGGGTTCGAGGAAGCTCTCGGATATTCGGTGGGACAGGTTGTGCGCGACAAGGACGGCATGTCGGCAGCAGTCGTGCTCGCCGACATCGCCGCCGAAGCCGCATCATCGGGCCAATCGATGTGGGACCTGCTGGCGGGCTTGGCGCGGCGGCACGGGTTGTGGGTGTCGGCTCAACACTCTGTCACCCGCCTGGGGCCGGAAGGGGGGTCCGAGATCGGTGGAGCGGTCGATCGAGTGGCTGCCTCCCCGCCACATAGCCTCGGCGGCATGACGGTGACCGATGTGGTCGACCTTCGCAGTGGCGGCGAGAGGCGTCCGCCGTGGCTGCCCAACAACGATCTGGTCGAGCTGCGCTTTGGTGCCGAGGGAAGGACTCTGGTACGACCATCGGGAACCGAGCCGAAGTTGAAGATCTACGTGGACCTGAGGCTCGATCCACCGTCGGGATCGTTTGTCGATGCCGATGACGATGGGAGGGCCAGGGCTGCTGCGATTGCGGCGCAATTGGCTGCTGAACTGGGCTTGTGACCTAGCATCCGCCGGTGAGCGCTCCGGAGCAGGTCGACGAGGCGGAGCGGACGGACCCTCCTTCCTCCCAACCCGAAGCGCCGTCCGGTTTCACCACTCGTCTGAAAACCCTCATCGACGAGATGGGTGCGCAGGACATGGTGGTTCCACCCCCCACCACGGGACCCTTCCGGCGGCTCCCCTTCTTCATCAAGGAGGTGATCGACACCTTCGCCCAGAAGAACGCCTCGCGCATGGCCGGCGCCATCGCCTACTTCGGGATCTTCTCCTTTGCCCCTCTCCTCATCATCGCCGTGCTCATCGCCGGGAGCGTCCTACGTTCGAGCGAAGCCAACGAGATCATCATCGAACGGCTGAGCGAGTTCGTGAGCCCGATCGTGGCCGACGCCGTCGGTGAGTTGCTCGAAGCGGTCACACGACCGAACGCGACGACCATCGCCGGGGTGGTGAGCGGCATCGCCCTCTTCTTCGGCGCATCATCGGTGTTCATCCATGTGCAGATGTCGCTCGACGACATCTTCGAGGCGGCGCGGAGACATCGCAACGGGTTCATCGGGATGCTCTTCCGGCGCGCCGTGGCGTTCGCCGCCGCCATCGGCATCGGGTTGCTGGTGACTTTCTCGGTGCTGGCGAACCTGGTGGTGCAGACGATCGACGATCTCGTTCTCGACAGATGGCTCCCCGACGAGTGGGAGGCGGGGGCAATCGCCACGCTGAGCGCCGCCCTGGCACTAGCTCTACTCCTCATCGTGTTCGTGGTCGTGTTCCAATACATGTCCACCCACCGGGCTCCCTGGCGGGCGGTGCTGGCAGGGGCGACGCTGACCACGGCTCTGGTCGCTGTCGGGACGCAATTGTTCGCCCTGTTTCTCGATCAGCTTTCCTTCGTCAACATCTACGGCGCCGCCAGCTTCCTCCTGGTCCTGCTCCTCTTCTTCTATTACCTCTCGATGATCCTCCTCTTCGGAGCCGCCTTCGTCAGGGTGCTGGGAGACCGCGTCCTCGCCTTCGGCTGATTCACACGACCAAGAGGAGCGCCGCAGTTACCCGGTCGGGGTGCTCGGCTGTCAGTTGATGCCCGCCGGCGATCTCGATCACCGTGGCGTGTGGGATTGCTGCCGCCAATTCCCGTCCCCGCGGCGACGGGCAGCATCCTGTCGTCGCTCCCGAGAACCACAACGGTCGGGCATGTCACCGCGGTGGCGGCGTCCAGGGCACCCCGGTACCGGTCCGAAGCCTCGAGGTCGGCCGCCAGCGGTCCGTCCAGGCTGCGTTCATTCAGTCGGAGAGTGAGCGCAGGGGGCCAGTGCCCCGGCACCGGGCTCCCGACGGCGCCACCGCGGAGATGCGACCAGTCCGCTATCAACTCCGGAGCCAGGTGGTGCCGCTTGGCGGCGGCCGACATCAGTTGGGGGTGAACCTCCATGAGGGGCGCCGCAGCCACCAGACCGAGGCCGGTGACCCTCTCTCCGGCTATGGCGGCGGTCGCCAATGAGACGGCCGCTCCCAGCGAGTGACCGGCGAGTGCGACCTGTTGCGTCCCGACGGCGTCGAGCACCGCCAGCAGCCACTCGGACATCGCCTCCACCCGGTCGAGGAGAACGCCGCCTGATCGGCCGTGGCCGGGCAGATCGAGCGCCAGCACTGATCGGCCATGGGCGGCCAGCGCCCTCGCCTGCAAGCTCCAGACGGTGTGGTCGTTCCCCGAGCCGTGGAGCAGGGCCACCGTGGGACGTCGCGCATCGAAATGCCCACCACCCGTGGAGGCGAAGACCGGATCTCCGTTGACCTCGACCTCGATGCTCATCCCGTCTGCGATGCGCGCAGGGCCTGGTTCAGGTCATCGCAGATATCGGCGGGGTCCTCCAGCCCGACAGAGAGCCGCACCATGTCCTCTCCGATGCCGGCGGCGGCGAGTTGATCGGAGCTCATCTGGCGATGGGTTGTGCTGGCGGGGTGGATGACCAGGGTGCGGACGTCACCGACGTTGGCCAGGTGCGAAGCCAACTGGCAGGACTCGATGAAGCGGCGCCCTGCTCTCTCCCCCCATTGACCCCGAATGCGACCATCGACCCCGCCCCGTTGGGGAGCAACCGCCTGGCGACCTCATGGTCGGGGTGATCCTCGAGATCGGGGTGCGACACCCAACCGACTGCGGCGTGGGAACCGAGGAACTCGACGACACGGGCGGTGACACGCTGATGGCGCTCCATCCGGGCGGTGAGCGTCTCTATCCCCTGGAGAACCAACCAGGCGACCACCGGGTCCATGCAGGCTCCAAAGTCCCGTAGCCCTTCCGCCCGGGCGCGCATGGCAAATGCAGTGGGTCCGAACTCTTCGGCGAACACCACCCCGTACGGCTCATAGCGATCAGTGAGCGTCGGAAACCGGCCAGAGCCTTCCCAGTCGAATGTCCCTCCGTCCACCAGGAGGCCGGCAATTACCGCGCCGTGGCCGGCGAGCCACTTGGTGGCCGAGTGGACGATGAGGTCGGCACCGTGATCGATCGGTCGACACAGGGCCGGCGTGGCGAAGGTGTTGTCGACGAGTAGCGGAACGCCCGCCCCGTGGGCCATGTCGGCCATGGCGGGCAGGTCGGCGACCTCCAGACCCGGGTTGCCGATGGTCTCCACCATGAGCAACCGGGTCTCGGGTCGGAAGGCGGAGCGAACGGCGTCGAGATCGCGGGGATGGACGAGCGTGGCCTCGATCCCAAACCGGGGGAGGGTGTGGTTGAGGAGGTTCACCGTCCCGCCGTAGAGCGCCGACGACGCCACGATGTGGCCGCCGACCCCCATGAGGGTGGCAATGGCGAGGTGGATGGCTGCCTGCCCCGATGCGGTGGCCACACCGGCAACCCCGCCCTCGAGCGCCGCGATTCGGGTCTCGAGCACGGCCACCGTTGGGTTCGACATGCGGGTGTAGATGTGACCGGCCCGCGCCAGGTCGAACAACCCGGCGGCGTGGTCGGCGTCGTCGAACACATACGACGTGGTGAGGTGGATCGGGACCGATCTGGCGCCGGTGGCCGGGTCGGGCGATGCGCCGGCATGGATGGCCAACGTGTCGAAGCGGGCAGACCGAGGCTCGACCACGACGCGACTCTACGGCGAGCCGCATGGGAAGATGATCGCTGCCGTCTGCCGTCTGCCGTCTGCCGTCTGCCGTCTTGGCCCGCCCTCGACTTATCCTCCGCAGATGGGTCGTCGCGTGACCAATCTCAACCCCGGCCCGGCCGTCCTCCCACTCGAAGTGCTCGAGGAAGCTCAGGCCGAGTTGGTCGACTTCGGTGGGACTGGGATGTCGCTGCTCGAGATGAGTCATCGCGGCGCTGTCTACGAGCAGGTGCACCACGAGGCCATCGCCGCGGCACGACGTCTCAGCGGGGCGCCCGAAGATTTCGAAGTCCTCCTGCTCCAGGGCGGGGCGACACTCCAGTTCTCCATGGTCCCGCTCAATCTGCTGGGGAGCAGCGAGCGGGCCGGCTACGTCCTCACCGGGTCGTGGAGCCGCAAAGCGTTCGCCGACGCCGGGCGGCATGGGGACGTCACCGCCGCCTGGGTGCAGGGTGCCGAGCCATGGAGTGTCCCTGACGGGGCAGACATCGTCGTCCCGTCCGGGGCTCGCTACATCCACATCACCTCGAACGAGACGATCGACGGCGTCCAGTGGAGGTCGTTCCCCGATGTCGGCGTCCCGCTGGTGGCGGACATGTCCTCGGACTTCATGTCACGTCCCATCCCGTGGGACCGGTTCGACCTCGCTTACGGAGGTACACAGAAGAACCTTGGGCCTGCTGGCTTGACCGTGGTCTTCGTACGCCGCCGGGTGCTCGACGCCGTGCCCGAGGACCTGGGCTCGGCTCTGCGCTACGACACCCATGCCGCATCGTCTTCCCTGGCGAACACCCCGCCGGTCGCCTCGATCTGGCTCACCGGGCTGGTGCTCGCCTGGACCGAGCGTCAGGGCGGCATCCCCGAGATGGAGCGGCGTGCCCACCGGCGTGCCGAGTTGGTGTACGGGGCGATCGACCGGAGCGACGGCTTCTTCCGCGGCCCGGTCTCTGGCGCGGCGCGGTCGCTGATGAATGTCGTCTTCCGGCTGCCCACCGCAGAGCACGATCGCCGATTCGTCGCCGGCGCAGCTGAGCGGGGGATCGTCGGGCTGGCCGGTCATCGCAGCGTCGGTGGCATTCGCGCCAGCCTCTACAACGCGCTCCCGGTGGAGGCGGCCGAGCTCCTGGTCGACTGGATGGAGGAGTTCAAGGCCGGCGCCGGCACGGCGTGATCATCCCCTTCGAGGCACTCCTCGCCACGTCCGCCGCAGTTTCGGTCCTGTCCACCGTCGACTGGACCGATGAGGCGGCGGTCTCACACCTCCCTTCGGGGGCGGCACGCGCCTCTCTCGACCGGCTCATCGCCGATGGTCTGCTCGTCCACCGACCTCACCGTGAGCTCTTTGCAGCCGAGATCTCCGCTGACGGGCGAGTGGTCACCGGCTTGTTGGCCATGGTTTCGCCCGACCACGATGTCCGGCCCCACGAGCGGGTGTTGGCCGATCGGGTGGCAGCGCTGGCTCGTCACCTCGGAGCGATCGGCGCCGAGACCGTGCCCGTAATCCTGGCCCACAGAAGCAACCAAGCGCTTGTCGACGGTGTGGCCGACGTCATCTCGGGTTCACCACTGATCGAGGCGGAGATCGGGGGGACCAGCGAGAAGCTCTGGCCCGTCGATCCAGGTTTGGGGGATCTCCTCTCCGGTGCGGTCTACATCGTCGACGGCCATCACCGTGTCGTCGCCGCCTCCGACCGGGGAGCCGGTTTCCTCGCCTTGATAGTCCCCGCCGATCAGTTGCGGCTCTCCTCCTTCCATCGGGTCGTCTTCGGCGAGGAGCACCCCGGGAGGCTGCTCGAAGCGTTGGGGCAGATGGGTTTGCGCCCATCGGAACCGGTCGAGCCCCGACCGGGTGAGGTGACGGTCGTCATCGACCATTCCTGGTACACGCTGCCTTTGCCACTGTCCGCCGATGGAGGAAGCCGAGTGATGCGCCTCGACTCCCCCCGATTGCACCACTTCGTTCTCGGACCGCTCTTCGGTGTGGGCGAGGACTGTGTCACCGGCCGGGTGGAGCCGATTCCCGCCACCGCCGGGCTCCGCGCCCTCGCAGAACCAGGCGTGCTCGCCGGGTTCGCCCTGGCCCCGCCGTCCATCGAAGATGTGCTCTCGGTGGCCGACGGTGGCGAGACGCTCCCCGCCAAGACGACCTACGCCACGCCGAAGCCGCTGGCCGGACTGGTGGTCCGTCTCATTGACGCCGGCTGAGGGGCCTGGTGCCTACAGACCGATCGCGGCGTATACTTTTGACCGCAACCGACGGACGCTTGGCGAAAGTGGGCGCCCCGCCCGCTTTTTTCATGTCGGGACCGTCACGAACGCAACGGAAATGGACAGAGTGAAGACCGATCCCCGCACCGATGCGATGTGGCAGGCGGTTGCCGATTACCTCGCCGCCGAGGACCTCGAGTTGGATGATCTCGAGCTCCGGGGCAGCGGCGGCAGCCGGGTCTTGCGCGTCGTCGTCGACGCCGATGGCGGAGTCGACCTCGGCCGGTTGTCGGAAGTGTCGAGGGGTTTGTCAAGAGTTCTCGACCCACTCCCCAGCCTGCAGACTTCGTACCGGCTCGAGGTGACCTCACCCGGCGTGGAACGCAATTTGAGACGGCCGGAGCACTACGAGAAGTCGGTGGGCCGTGAGGTGGTCGTCAAGACCTCGTCGCCCTTTGACGGATCCACGAGCCATCGGGGCTTGCTCGTAGGTACCGAGGATGATTGCGCTCTGGTCGAAGTCGACGGGATCCGCCGGTCGTTGCCATTTGAGGCGGTCACTTCGGCCAGGACCGTGTTCCGCTGGGAGCCATCCCCTCAACCCGGGTCGCCCAGGACCAGGAAGGTTTCCCGATGAGGATGGACGACCAGGTCATGGAAGCGCTCGAAGTCCTGGCAAAGGAGCGCGGCGTCGACGTCGACACCATCCTCGACGCCCTGGCAAACGCGCTGGTTTCCGCCTACAAGCGGAGCCCGGGCGCCGCCGAGGAGGCGAGGGTCACGATCGACCCGGAGAGCGGCGACATAAGGGTCTATGCCCAGGAACTGGACGAGGACGGCAACGTCATCCAGGAATGGGAGGACACACCCGAGGACTTCGGCCGCATCGCAGCCCAGACCGCAAAACAGGTGATCGCGCAGAGGCTCCGCGAGGTGAAGCGCGAGCAGGTTTTCGACGTCTACGAGGGCAGGGAGGGCGATCTCGTCACCGGGATCGTCCAACAGGTCGACCACCGGTTCACCATCCTCGATCTGGGGGATGCGGAGGCGCTCATGCCTGGGTCGGAGCGGATCCCATACGAGAGGCTGGAACGGGGCAACCGGGTGAAGGCGCTGATTCTCGAGGTGCGACGTGACGTGAAGGGACCGCAGATCGTGGTCAGCCGGAGTCATCCCGACCTCGTCCGCAGGTTGCTCGAGCTCGAGGTCCCCGAACTGCTCGACGGGACGGTCGAGATCAAGGCGATCGCCCGCGAACCGGGCCATCGGACCAAGATCGCCGTCGCCTCGAATGAGCCCAACGTTGATCCCAAGGGCGCCTGCGTCGGTGCCCGCGGCTCGAGGGTCCGCCAGGTGGTCAACGAGTTGCGCACCGAGAAGGTGGACGTGGTCCAGTGGCGCGAAGACCCAGGTCAGCTCATCGCCGAGGCTCTGGGACCGGCCAAGGTCAGAGAGGTACGCATCGACGAGGAGGCGAGGGCGGCAGTGGTGGTTGTCAGCGACCATCAACTCTCGCTCGCCATCGGCCGGGAGGGCCAGAACGCCCGATTGGCCGCCAGGCTTACTGGCTACCGCGTCGACATTCGCTCCGAGAGCGAAGAGGCGGGTGGTACCGCTGTCAGCCAAGCGGCGACCGCCCCACCGGTGGCGGAGGTAGCGGCCACCCAGCCGAGCTTGGCCGTCGAGGCCGTCGCCGCCGAGCCGGTTGAGGAGCAGGTGGCGGAGTCCGCCGAGCAGGTTGAGGAGCAGGTGGCGGAGGCTTCTGAGCAGGTTGAGGAGCCGGTGGCGGAGGCTTCTGAGCCGGTTGAGGAGCCGGTGGCGGAGTCCGTAGAGCCGGTTGAGGAGCCGGTGGCGGAGACCGTTGAGCAGGTTGAGGAGCCGGTGGCGGAGGCTTCTGAGCCGGTTGAGGAGCCGGTGGCGGAGACCGTTGAGCCGGTTGAGCCGGTGGCGGAGGCTTCTGAGCCGGTTGAGGAGCCGGTGGCGGAGACCGTTGAGCCGGTTGAGCCGGTGGCGGAGACCGCCGAGAACGAGACCGCCGAGAGCGAGACCGAAGATGACGAATCGGTGGATCACGCCGAGCCAGAAGCGGCCAGCGTCTCCCGCGCCGAGGCTGCGGCAGAGAAGTAAGGGCACGCCCCCTCTTGGGGCGCCGTCATAACTAGTGGATATGAAACGAACCAGCGACAGGAGTCGGTGAGAGAGCGTGGCGAAGATCAGGGTCTACGAGTTGGCCAAGGAACTCGGCCTGGAGTCCAAGGAAGTACTGGAGCGCGCCCACGCCCTGGGCGTCGAGGTGAAGACCGCTTCGTCCAGCCTCGAGGATGAGGCAGCAGACCTCATCCGGCTGGCACACGAAGAGGAGAAGTCCCCTGAGGTTCCGGAGTCTGGGCTTCCGGAGTCTGGGCCGGAGCCGGAGCCGGAGACCGCAGTCGAGGAACCGGTTGCAGACGAGGAAGCTCCCACGGAGCCACGTATCGTCGAGGTGCCACCGGGCGTCACTCCCACTGTGTTCGCCGAGCGCGTCGGGGTCCTGACAGGTGATGTGGTCAAGGCGCTGCTCCAGATGGGCGAGATGGTCGCCGCCACCAGTCCGATACCTCTTGAGGCGCTCGATCTCATCGCAGAGCAGTTCGGGGTCCGACTCGAGAAGGTTGCCGAGGAGCCCGAGCCGGTGACGGTCAAACCGGCGCAACCCGAGTATGACGACGACGAGGCATCGCTCCAGCCTCGGCCCCCGGTGGTCACCGTCATGGGACATGTCGACCATGGCAAGACCACGTTGCTCGACACGATCCGCAAGACCAACGTGGTCGGCGGCGAGCACGGCGGCATCACTCAGCACATCGGTGCGTACCAGGTGGACGTCGGGGGGCGGCGTGTCACCTTCCTCGACACCCCTGGTCACGAAGCGTTCACCGCGCTAAGGGCGCGCGGTGCCGAGGCCACCGACATCGTGGTCCTGGTGGTGGCGGCAGACGACGGGGTCATGCCACAGACCGCCGAGGCCATCAGTCACACCAAGGCCGCGGGCGTCCCGATGATCGTCGCCATCAACAAGTCAGATCTTCCGACCGCCAACGCAACAGCGGTGAGGGCGGCACTGACCGAGTTCGGTGTCGTCGCCGAGGAACTCGGTGGTGACGTGACCACCGTCGAGGTCTCCGCACTGTCTGGCGATGGCGTCGATGAGCTGATCGAGGTGCTCGACCTCACCGCCCAGCTTGAGGACCTCAAAGCCAACCCCGATGCGGCCGCCTCGGGAGCAGTCATCGAGACCCAGCTCGACACCGGTAAGGGGCCGGTGGCGACGGTGATCGTCCAGCGGGGCACGCTGCGCCAGGGAGACGCAATCGTGGCCGGATTTGCGGCGGGCAGGGTCCGGGCGATGCTCGACGACACCGGTGACCGGGTGAATGAGGCGGGGCCTTCCAGTCCGGTGCTCACCATGGGGTGGGACGAGCTTCCCGCCGCCGGCGACCGCTTCGAGGTCGTGGGGACCGAGAAGGAGGCTCGGGCGATCGCCCAACAGCGCTCCGACGATCTTCGCCAGAGCCATGTCGATGTGCCCAACGCGAGAGAGCGGCTCGAGCAACTGCTCGAACAGCTCCGGACCAGCGACGACGCCGAGCTGCGGCTCATCATCAAGGCCGATGCTCATGGGTCGCTGGAGGCGATCCGCGACTCGCTAGCCCGTATCGGACGCGAGGGCGGCCGGATCACGCTGATGCACACCGCTGTCGGCGGTATCACCGAACAGGACGTGAAGCTGGCAGAGGTCACCGATGCCATCGTGATCGGGTTCGCCGTCCGGCCCGATCCCAAGGCGCGCAAGCTGGCCGAACAGACCGGCATCGAGATCCGGACCTACCGGATCATCTACGAGTTGCTCGACGAGGTCGAGCAGATGCTGGTTGGCAGGCTGGCGCCGACCGAGGAAGAGCTGGTTCGCGGGTCGGCTGAGGTGAGAGCTCTCTTCCGAGTTCCGCGGGTGGGTGTCGTGGCCGGGTGCTACGTCACCGAGGGGGAGATCCTGCGCGGCGCCCGAGCCCGGTTGCTCCGCGACGGTGTCGTGGTGTACGACGGCACCGTGGGCTCGCTGCGTCGCTTCAAGGAGGATGTCCGCCAAGTGGCGGCCGGTTTCGAGTGCGGCATCGGCCTCGCCGGGTTCAACGACGTCAAGGAGGGGGACCTGATCGAGGTTTACGAGGTGCGCCAGGTTCCGCGCACCTGAGCCTGGGGAGGGGCCGGACGTGCATGGGGCATTGGTCCGATTCGAGTTGCGGCTCCCAGAGGTGCGCTCACTCAAGACCAAGAGAAGCGTCATCAAGCCGCTGATATCGACTCTTCGATCCACCTTCGGCGTCGCTGTCGCCGAGGTGGACCATCAGGATCTCTGGAAGCGTTCCACTCTCGGGGTTGCCCTTGTTTCCGGTCAGGCGGGCCATCTCGACCGGCAGGTGCACTCGGTGCGCAGGTTCATCGAGCGTGTTCCCGAGGTCGAGGTGCTCACCGTCGGGGTGAGCCATCTCGAGGACCCAGGTTGAAGGCGACATGAGCATCGGGGCCGGATCGTGGATGCGAAAGGTCAACGCATCGCTGCACAAAGTGATCGCAGCCGAGGTCGAGATGCTCAAGGACCCGAGGCTCGGGTTCGTGACCATCACCGCGGTGGACACGTCGCCCGACCTGCGAAATGCCGTTGTGAGATATGCGGTGCTCGGGGACGACGAGCAGCGGGCCGAGACAGCCAAGGCCCTGACCGCGGCCACCCCGAGGGTGCAGCGGGCAGTGGGGCGTGCCATTCGGCTCAAATTCACCCCGCGGCTCGTCTTCAAGCTCGACGAGCGGGCCGACGAAGGGGCACGGCTGACGGCGATCCTGCGCCGCATGGAGGAAGGTGGAGATGACGAGTCTTGAAACCGAGCTTCGGAGATCTGCCGAAGCCATCGCCCGCGCCACCAGTCTCGCCGTGACCTGCCATATCAATCCGGACGGCGACGCTCTCGGTTCGGCGCTCGGTTTCGTCGTCGCCGCCCGCAACGCTGGACGCGACGCAGCGGTCTCGTTCGGCTCACCATTTGTGGTGGGTGAGAGCTACCGGTTCCTCCCGCTCTCCCTGCTGGTAACTCCCGCCGAATTCCCCGCCGAGCCCGATGTGATGGTCACATTCGATGTCGCCTCGGCCGACCGCCTCGGCGAACTGGAGGCTGCGGCGGCTCGTGCCGGTGAATTGATCGTCGTCGACCACCACGCCTCCAACCCGGGGTTCGGAACGATCAACCTCATCGACCCGTCGGCGGCAGCATCGGCGCAACTGGCATACCGTCTCATACTCGAGTTGGGGTGGCCGATCGACGAGGTGGTGGCCACATGCCTGCTCACCGGTCTGGTGACCGACACCGGCCGGTTCCAATACGGGAACACATCAGCCGAAACGTTGCGGGCGGCGGCCGACATGGTTGAGGCAGGGGCCCGTCCCGAGCAGATCGGACGCTATGTATACGAGGAGTCGCCCTTCGGCTTTCTGGGCGTCCAGGCAGCCGTCCTGAGCCGCGCGGTTCTCGAACCGGAAAGGTCTTTGGTCTGGTCGGTGCTGCGCGCCTCGGACCTCGAGCGGCACGGGGTCGGCATCGAGGACACCGATCCGCTGATCGACGCCATCAGGGTGGCACAGGAGGCCGAGGTTGCTGTGCTGCTCAAGGAGGTGGACGGCTCGATCAAGGCGAGCCTTCGCTCGCGAGGTCTGGTCGATGTCGGGACGGTCGCAGTGGAACTGGGAGGTGGGGGGCACCACAACGCCAGCGGGCTCAGCCACCCGGGCCCTCCCGAGGCGACCATCGCCGCCATCCGCCATCTGCTGCCGGCGGCCGGCACCTGATGGCGGAGACGACCTCCGGGTTTCTTTTTGTTGACAAGCCTGCAGGCATCACGTCCCACGACGTCGTAGCCACGCTCCGTCGCGCTCTCGGGGTGAGGAGAGTCGGTCATTCCGGGACCCTCGATCCCATGGCCACCGGTCTGCTGGTTGTCGCCGTGGGTCGGGCCACGCGGCTGCTCCGATTCGTCCAGGACCTCCCCAAGGAGTATCTGGCGAGTGTGATGTTCGGGGTGGCAACCGACACCCTCGATGCCGATGGCGCCGTCCTGTGGCGAGAGCCCATGCGGTTCACCGAGAGCGAGTTGGAAGCGGTGGTGCCCCGGTTCGTCGGGACGGTGCTCCAAATCCCACCGATGGTTTCGGCTGTTCGGGTGGGGGGACGCCGCCTCCATGAGCTGCACCGGGCAGGAGAGACCGTCGACCGGGAGCCGCGTCCGGTCGAGATCGAGCGCATCTCCGTCGAAGAGTTCGCCCCGGGCGACTACCCCGAAGCGGTGCTCTCGGTCCGATGCGGCAAGGGCACCTATGTGCGGGTGCTGGCCGACGATATCGCCGCCGCGCTAGGAGGGAGGGCCCACCTTTGCGGGCTGCGCCGCACCGGGGTGGGTTCCATCGACACCGACCGCGACGCGGTCCGGCTCGACGACCTGGTCAACGCAATCGGAGAGGGCGCGGAAGTGCTCCGTCCCAGCGAGGCGGGGTTGCTCGACCTCCCTGAAGTGAGGGTCGATGGCGAGACAGCGCGAGGTGTGCGCCACGGTGCCAGCTTCGGTTTCGGGTTCGAGGCGCCTTCGTCAGGGCCATTCCGGGTCCACGACGGCGATACCGGATTGATCGCCGTCTACCGTGTCGAGGGCAGGCTGGCGGTCCCAGAGGTGGTGTTGGATGCGGGTACTGCGGGGTGACCCCCTGCGGTGGGGTCCCCTCCGACCCCATGGGTCGGCCATCACCATCGGGGTTTTCGACGGCGTCCACCTTGGGCATCGCAAGGTGATCGAGGAGCTCACCGCACGCGCCGCTGCCCAACGGCTCGATACGGTTGCCCTCACCTTCGATCGCCACCCGTTGGAAGTGGTCGCTCCCGACAAGGCGCCTCGACTCCTCAGCTCGGTGGAGGACAGGTTGTCTGTCTTCGAGCAACTCGGGGTCGACGTCTCGGGCGTGCTCCCGTTCGACGAGGTGAGGAGCATGGAAGCAGAGAGCTTCGTCGAGGGTGTTCTGGTCGGGGCACTCGGCGCCCGGGTTGTCGCTGTGGGGACCGATTTCCGCTTCGGACACGATCGACGGGGAGACGTCGGGCTGCTCGAGGCGATGGGGGAACGGTTCGGGTACGAGGTCGACCAGGTGCCGTTGCTCTCCGAGGGCGATGGGCCGATGTCGTCCACCCGGATACGGGAGATGCTCGAGGTGGGCGACGTCGCCGCCGGTGGTGAGGCAATGGGGCGGCCCTTCGCTCTCACCGGTGTGGTGGTGCACGGCGACGGTAGGGGCCGGTCGATCGGCATACCGACCGCCAACCTCGAGATCGACGAGCGGCTGGCGCTACCCGGAACGGGGGTTTACGCCGCGTTCGCCGATGTCGGCGACGTCACCTACAAGGCGGCGGTCAATGTCGGGATGCGGCCCACTTTCGATGGGGAGCGGCTCACCGTCGAGGCGCATCTGCTCGATGTCGCCGGCGACCTGGACATCTATGGAAAGACGCTCACCCTCCATTTCGTCGACCGGATCCGCCCCGAGCATCGGTTCGCTGGAGTGGATGAGCTGGTTGCCCAGATCCACGCCGACATCGAGGAGGCACGTGGGCGGCTGGAACGGGCCGCCCCGGGCGCCGTTTCCTCAGGGGGACTACCGGGTACCCCTGCGCCGTGACCAACCAGGTGTCGACCTCAAAGACCGAGCCAGCTGAGGGGGGTGCAGCTGATGACGCCGTCATTGCGGCGCGAGATCTGAGCAAGGTGTTCAAGGACGACACCGGGGTCCACGACCTCGACATGACCATCCCGCCGGGCACGATCTTTGGATTTGTCGGCCCGAGCGGTTCGGGGAAGACGACCACCGTGCGGTTGCTGACCGGTCTGACCAGACCCACATCGGGTTCGGTGGAGGTGCTCGGCTCGATCCCCACCCGGTTCTCCAGCGCCACCAAGTCGCGCATCGGGTACCTCCCACAGCTGTCGGCCCTCTACCCCCAATTGACGGTGCATCAGAACCTGACGTTCGCCGCATCGATCGCAGGGCTTCCCTGGTTCGGCCGCTCGGCGGTTCTCCGGCGGGTGATCGAGTTCGTCGAACTGGAGGGGTCGGAGTCGAAGACGGTGACCGAGATCTCGGGTGGGATGCAGAGGCGTCTCGGTCTCGCCGCCACCCTGGTGCACAACCCCGAGCTGCTTTTTCTCGACGAGCCAACCGCCGGGATCGACCCGGTGCTCCGTCGCAAGTTCTGGGATCACTTCGCCGAGATGCGCGACGACGGTAGGACCGTGTTCGTGACCACCCAGTACGTGGGCGAGGCCGAGTACTGCGACCTGGTGGCGCTGATCGTCGGCGGTCGGTTGGTGATGATGGACACTCCAGAAGGGCTGCGGCGCGCCGCTGCGGGAGGCGATGTCGTCCATGTCCGGTTCGCCAGCGTCCACGGACCTGACACGATCGCCGAGCTGGCCCGGTTCGACGGGGTCACCCGTGTCCGTCCTCTCGACGAGCGGAGCCTGGAACTGGTCGTGCCCGACGCGGGCCGCGCCATCCCCGATCTGGTGTCGTGGGCTCAGGACCGAGGGCTGGATCTGGAGGTGGCGGAGGAGCACCGGCCGCCGTTCGACGACGTTTTCGTCACGCTGGTCGAGCGGGCGAGAGGGGTCGAGGCACCGAGGGAGATAACGGATGCAAAGTAGGGTTGCACCGCTGGTACGGGCCGGGGCGTTCGTCCGCAAGGAGATCGTCGAGGTGGTCCGCCAGCCGCGCCTCCTGGCATCGCTCGTCCTGGGGCCATTTCTGATACTGCTGCTCTTCGGCGTCGGCTACCAATCGGTTCGCCCTCTGGACATGTACATCGTCGCACCCGAGGACGACATCCTCGGTCAGGCGGTGGTCGACTGGGCCGAGAACTCAGGTCAAGCGGTGACCGTGGTCGGCACCGGAAGCGATGAGGCCGAGGGCCTCCGCCTCCTGGAGAGCGGCGACATCGATGCGGTGATAATCGTGCCTCCGAACCCGCTAGAGACGATCCAGCAGAACGAGCAGGCCCAGTTCCTCGTCGTCCATGACGAGTTGGACCCATTCGAGCGCACCGCCATCGATTTCTTCGCCCGTTCCTCGGTCGATCAGGCAAACGACCGGCTCCTCAGCGAATTGGCGGAACAGGGGATCGAGGTCGGGTTCAGCGAAGGGAGCGAGTACGAGGGGATCGAACCCGAAGTGCTGGTTGCCCCGTTCAGTGCCAGCGCCGAACAGGCGCAGGGGATCTCGGTGGACGTCACCTCGTACTACGCGCCTGCTGTGATCGTCCTCCTCCTGCAGCACGCCGCACTCACGTTTGCCGCGCTCTCCCTGGTCAGGGAGCGCTACCTGGGGACCGCCGACCTCTTTCGGGTGGCTCCGCTCACCGCGGGCGAAACGCTTTGGGGGAAGTACATCGGCCACTTCGCCATCGGCGGGGTGCTGGCAGCGGTGCTCATGGGGGCCTCGGTGTTCGCCCTCGGCGTGCCCATGGAGGGATCTTGGTGGCAGTTGGGTGTCTCGCTGGCCGGGGTGATCGTGGCGTCACTCGGGTGGGGGATGGTGCTGTCCTCGCTGGTCGAGACCGACGCCCAGGCGGTGCAGGCGTCGATGATCGCCCTGCTGGTCTCGATCTTCTTCAGCGGCTTCATGCTCTCGCTGGAGCGTCTCGCCCCGACCGTGCGCCCGGTGGCGTGGTTGATCCCAGCCACCCACGGGATAGCAGCCCTCCAGGACGTGATGTTCCGTGGTGTCCAGCCCTCGCTGGTGACATGGGGGTCGCTGGCAGCACTGGCCGTCGGCTTGGCTGCCATCGCCTACTTTGGGCTCCGCCGCCGGATGCGCGCCGCCTGAGGGGGTGCCAACGGGAGAGGTGCTACTATGCGCAGCGCTCCCGTTCGGGAGTGATGGGGATCGGGCCGTCAAGCCAAGCCGTAGAGGACGTAGTCCAGTACTGCCAGGCCCAGAACGGCCGAACCCCGAAGGCTCACGCCACCCGATCATCGGCTCGCGGATGAAAACCACTGAAGAAATAATCACCGAATACGGTCACCACGACAGCGACACCGGGTCACCCGAGGTGCAGGTTGCGCTGCTCAGCGAAAAGATCAACCACCTCACCGAGCACCTCAGGGAGCACAAGCACGACCACCACAGCCGTCGTGGTCTGTTGATGATGGTGGGGCGGCGCCGACGGTTGCTCAACTACCTGCGACGTCAGGACGTCGAGCGATACCGGCAGTTGATTGGCCGCCTAGGTCTGCGCCGATAGATGTGAGAAGCGCCCTTTTGAGGGCGCTTCTTCCACGTTCTGGCCCATGTCGGGTCGGGACGAGACAAACGAGGACGGAGAGCGCGCCAGTTGTCAGTTGCCATCCCTGACCGAAATTTCGGAGGGATGACCACTGGGAATTGGCCGCTCTCCCCGAAACATGAGGAGAGAGAGCGTGCCTGAAATTGTGGTACGCGGAGTTGTCGGTGACCGGGAGATCGTCTTCCGGGCCGGCAAGCTCGCAATGCAAGCGGACGGCGCCGTCACAGTGAGCCTGGGGGACACCCAGGTGTTGGTGACCGCGACCGCCAACAAGACCCTGCGGGAGGGAGTCGACTTTTTCCCGCTCACCGTCGATGTCGAAGAGCGGATGTACGCCGCCGGGAAGATTCCGGGGTCGTTCTTCCGTCGTGAGGGCCGCGCCACAGAAAAGGCGATCCTCACCGCCCGTCTCATCGACCGCCCGCTCCGCCCCGCCTTCGCCGATGGTTTCCGCAGCGAGACCCAAGTCGTGGCGACGATCCTGTCGGTCGACAACGAGAACGCCTACGACATCATCGCCCTGAACGGGGCATCGGCGGCGCTCATGGTGAGCACCATCCCATTCCAGGGGCCGATCGGTGCGGTGCGTGTCGCGCTCCGCAACGGCGACTGGATCGCCATGCCAACCTATGAGGAGCTCGACGAATCCGTGTTCGAACTCGTTGTTGCCGGTCGGCGCAACGACAACGGCGAGATCGACATCCTGATGGTCGAGGCCGGCTCCACCGAGGACGGGCTCCGTCTCATCGCAGGCGGACAGCCGCCGAGCGATGAGGAAAGCGTCGCCCGCGGGCTGGAAGAGGCCAAGACGTATATCGCCCAGTCGATAGATCTTCAGCTGGAACTGCGAAGTCTGGTCGAGGTCGGCGAAGGCGACTGGCCGGTGGTGACCGACTACCCCTCCGAACTGCTGGAGCGGGTGTCCGAGCTGAGCAGCATGCCGCTTACCGATGTCGTGACCATTTCCAACAAGGTGGACCGCAAGACCGCCGAGGAGGCGGCTTGGGCCGCGGTCGAGCTCGAGCTCAAGATCGAGGACCCCGTCGAGTTGGGAGCGGCCCGTAGGGCGTTCGGCTCGACGCTCAAGCGGATGATGCGCGAGCGCGTCATCAACGAGGGCATCCGCCTCGACGGGCGCGGGCCCACCGATCTGCGGCCGCTGAGCGCCGAGGTCGGAGTGGTTTCGCGCACCCACGGTTCCGGGCTTTTCCAACGAGGCGACACCCAGGTGCTCAACCTGGCGACGCTCGGGATGCTCAAGATGGAGCAGATGCTCGACACCCTCTCCATCGAAGAGTCCAAGCGGTACATGCATCACTACAACTTCCCGCCGTTCTCCACCGGGGAGGCCGGCTTCATGCGCGGGCCGCGCCGGCGTGAGATCGGGCACGGTGCGCTCGCCGAGAAGGCCCTGCTCCCGGTGATCCCCGACGAGGAGGAGTTCCCATACGCACTCCGGCTCGTCTCCGAGGTGCTCTCGTCGAACGGTTCGACGTCGATGGCGTCGGTTTGCGCCTCGAGCCTGTCGTTGATGGATGCAGGTGTGCCGATCAGCGACCCGGTTGGCGGCGTTGCCATGGGGCTCATCGCCCAGGACGGCAAGTTCGTAACCCTGACCGACATCATCGGGGCAGAGGACGCGCTTGGCGACATGGACTTCAAGGTGGCCGGCACCGCCGATGTGATCACCGCCCTGCAGCTGGACACCAAGATCCAGGGTCTGCCCAGCCAGGTCCTCGCCGACGCTCTCGCCCAGGCGAGGGAGGCACGGCTGCGGATCCTGGAGGTGATGCGCGAGGCCATCCCGTCGCCTCGAACCGAGATGAACCAGTGGGCGCCGCGCATCGAGGCGATCAAGATCCCCAAGGACAAGATCGGCGAGGTCATCGGGCCCAAGGGCAAGGTGATCCGTGAGCTCGAGGAGCAGACCGGGGCGACCATCGAGATCGAGGAGGAGGGTGCCCACGGCATCGTCCGCATCGGCTCCAACAATGCCGAGAGCCTCGACGCCGCCCGCGATCGGATCAACCTGATCGTCAACCCACCGGAGGTCGAGGTCGGCGCCGACTACGAGGGCGAAGTGGTGAACATCACCAGCTTCGGTGCCTTCGTCAACATCCTGCCGGGCCGCGACGGCCTGCTCCACATCTCCAAGCTCGACACCGAGCGCCGTGTCGACCGGGTCGAGGACTACCTCAGCCTGGGCGACTCGGTCAAGGTGAACGTGCGTGAGGTGGACAGGAACGGCAAGGTCAGCCTCGACCTGTCCGAGCCCATCGAGTTGACCGAGGAGCAGAAGGCCAAGCTGGCCTCCGGTCCACGGAACGGCGGGCGTGATCAGGGGCGCGACCGCGACCGTGACCGGGGGGGACGCGACCGTGACAGGGGCGGGACGCGACCGGCGCGGCGATCGGAGGTCGAGCTACGACCGCGGGACGCAGCAGCCGGCCCAGCCGGCCCAACCGGCCCAACCGGCGCAGGGCTCCGGCGAGCGGCGGCGGGCAGCGGTCTCGCTCGAAGACGTGATGGAGGAGATGGACGGCGAGTAGCCGACCCGGATCCAAGAGAGCAAGGGCGGCCCGCATGGGCCGCCCTTCTCGCGCCTGCCCCGTTCTAGCGTGGTTGAGGTACCCGATGGGTTCTTCAGTCACGCAAGGAGGCGGACACCTCGCCCCGCTATCTGACCAGCGGCTTGTACTTGATCCGGTGTGGCTGGAGTGCTTCCTCGCCGAACTGGCGCCGCATCCACTCCTCGTACTCGGTGTAGCCGCCCTCGAACCAGCGGATGGTCGAGTCTCCCTCGAAGGCGAGGATGTGGGTGCAAACCCTGTCGAGGAACCAGCGATCGTGCGAGATCACGAGAGCGCACCCGGGGAACGCCTCGAGCGCCTCCTCGAGCGCCCGCAATGTGTCCACGTCGAGGTCGTTGGATGGCTCGTCGAGCAGGATCACGTTTCCGCCTCGACGAAGCATTGTCCCGAGGTGGACCCGGTTCCGCTCTCCACCTGAGAGCGTGCCGACCTTTTTCTGCTGGTCGGCGCCCTTGAAGTTGAGCGAGGCGACATAGGCCCTGGCGTTCACCTCGCGCCGACCGATCCGGAGCGTGTCTGCGCCGCCGGAGATCTCCTGGTACACCGTGTTGTCGGGGTCGAGCAGTCTCGCGGCTCTGGTCGACATACGCCAGGTCCACCGATGGACCGAGGTCGATGGTCCCCTCGTCGGGTGGTTCCTGGCCGGTGATGAGCCGGAACAGCGTGGTCTTGCCGGCTCCGTTTGGGCCGATGATCCCGACGATGGCGGCGGGTGGCACGTCGAGGTCCAGCTCATCGATGAGAAGACGGTCTCCGTAGCCCTTGGAGACGCCAGACAGAGCGATCACCTTGTCGCCGAGGCGCTGGGTGAAGGGGATGACGAGCTCGAGTCGGTCGGGTCTGGCCTCCACGTCAGCCGCCTCGGCGACGAGCCGCTCGTAGGCGGTGAGGCGCGCCTTGCCCTTCGCCTGCCTGGCCCGTGGCGACATCCGAACCCACTCCAACTCGCGCTCTATCGAGCGGCGCCGCGCCTTCGACTCGCGCTCGTCCTGGGCGAGCCTCGCCTGCTTCTGTTCGAGCCAGCCCGAGTAGTTGCCCTCGAATGGGTAGGCACGGCCCTGGTCGAGTTCGAGGATCCAGCCGGCGACCTGGTCGAGGAAATAGCGGTCGTGGGTGACGGCGATGACAGTCCCGGGATATTCCTTGAGATGGCGCTGCAGCCATGCGACCGACTCGGCGTCGAGGTGGTTGGTCGGCTCGTCGAGCAGCAGAAGATCGGGTGCGGAAAGCAGAAGGCGGCAAAGCGCAACCCGGCGGCGCTCACCCCCCGACAGGGTGGCTACCGGGGCATCCCCCGGAGGCACCCGAAGGGCGTCCATGGCGATCTCGACCTTGCGTTCCAGGTCCCAGGCGCCGGCCGCCTCGATCCGACGCTCCAACTCGGCCTGCTCGGTGCCGAGGGCGTCGTAGTCGGCGTCGGGATCGGCCCAACCCGCCAGTACCTCCTGGTAGCGGTCGAGGAGCGCCTGGACAGGCGCCACCCCGTCCATCACATTCCCGATGACATCCTTGTCGGAGTCGAGCACCGGTTCCTGCGCCAGCAGACCCACGGTGAACCCTTCCCCGAGCCTGGCATCGCCGGATGTGGGCTCGTCCTCGCCCGCCATCACCCGCAGGAGGGTGGATTTCCCCGCCCCATTGGGGCCGATCACCCCGATCTTGGCGCCGTGGTAGAAGCCGAGGGTGATCTCGCGCAGCACGTCTCTGTCCGGTGGGACATGACGTGTGGCGCGCACCATCGTGTAAATGAAGTCGGGCATGGAGGGCGACGGTAGTGCTCGCAGAAGTGCTCAGAAGTGGTCCCAGAAGTGGTCCCAGAACTGGTTGCGGCCTCCGGTACCCTCGCTGGCGTGCCCGAACTTCCCGACATCGTGGTGTACATCGAGGCTCTGGAGAAGCGCGTGCTCGGCCGGGAGGTGACCGGAATGCGGGTGGCGTCGCCAGCGGTGCTCCGTACCTATGACCCGCCGTATGACGCGGTGGTGGGCAAGAAGGTGACCGGGTTGCACCGTGTCGGAAAGCGGATCGTGCTCGGGCTGGAGGACGACCTGTTCCTCGTCTACCACCTGATGATCGCCGGGCGGCTGCAGTGGAAGGCCGCAGGCACCGCCGTCCCCAAGAAGGTGGGGCTCGCCGCCCTCGACTTCGACGAGGGGACACTGATCCTCACCGAGCAGGGGTCGAAGCGGCGGGCCGGGATCTGGGTGTTGCGCGGCGCAGACGCCGTGGCCGATGAGGATCGCGGCGGAATAGAGCCGCTCGAAGCGGATCCCTCTGAGTTCGCCGCCGCGCTGCGGAGGGAGAACCGCACCTTGAAGCGGGTGCTCACCGACCCCCACATATTCTCAGGGATCGGAAACTCATACTCGGACGAGATCCTCTGGGCGGCCCGGCTCTCCCCGGCTACCCGCACCGGGCAGCTCAGCGACGACGAGGTGGAGCGGCTTCGTCTGGCCGTCCGCGAGCAGCTGGACAAGTGGACGGAGCTACTTCGCCAGCAGGTGGGGGAGGGTTGGCCGGAGAAGGTGACCGCCTTCCGAGAGGAGATGGCGGTCCACGGCAAGTTCAATCAGCCGTGCCCACGGTGCGACTCCCCGGTCCAGCGGATCGCCTACGCCGGCAACGAGACCAACTATTGCGCCACCTGTCAAACAAACGGCCGGCTGCTAGCCGATCGTTCGCTCTCCCGTCTTCTCAAAGACGACTGGCCCCGGACCCTCGACGAGCTCGAGGAGCAGCGTCGAAGGTGACGACCGGGCATTCAGATGGTGCTCAGGGCTGGGTTGTGGGCTCGTCTTCTTCCAGCAGTTCTGAGTCGAGCAACTCGCCCTCGCGCTGGCCGCGAGCGAAGTCCGGCGCCTCGGGGTCGCGCTCGTCTTCCCGCTGGCCGCGGGCGAAGTCGGGCTTGCCCGACTCGGGCGCCTCGTCTTCCTGGCCGCGGGCGAAGTCGGGTCGAGCGTCGCTTTCGGGGAGAACTTCCTGCCCACGGGCGTAGTCGGAGCCGTCCTCCTCCTCTACCACTAACTCATCCCCCTCGCGGAGGGGTGGTTCCGGCTCCACTGTGACCTCCTCGATGACGATCTCCTCTACGACCAGCTCGTCGTCATCCTGATCCGGGTAGCGATCATCCGACATAGTGCCTCCTCGTCGACGTTGCAGGACTCATACCCCGTTGCAGGGCCGAACAACCCTCAATTCTCCATCGAATCCAGGTTGCCGATCGAACATATGTTCGATAGATTGACCGGTCCGTGATCGGCCTGAACCTGACCCAACCCGATCAACAGAACCTGCTTCAACTCCGCCCAGGCTGGGTGGTGGGTCTGGTGGGCTCTCCGGGGAGCGGGCTCACCCGCCTTGGTCTGGCCATGCTTGCCCCCCCTTCACGTCTTGCCCCGGTGGTGGCACTCGATGTGCGCGGCTGGCTGTGCCCCTCTGCGGCGTGGGAGGTGGGTATCGAACCGGAACGCCTGGTGGTGGTCCGATGCCCGCAGAGCGAGGCGTGGCCGGCGGTGGTGGCGGCGTTGCTCGAGGGGGTCCGTGCGGTCTATGCCGAGATCCCTTCGGGGGTGGGCGATCAACAACTGCGGAGACTGGGGGCTCTTGCCCGGGCGCGGCGCTCGGGTCTGGTGCTCCGCCCACTGCGCGGCGATCTCCCCGACGGAGTGGCGCACATCCGGGTCAGGGCGGAAGGCGTGGCATGGGATGGGGCAGGCCGGGGACACGGACGGCTGCGGGAACGCCTGCTCACCCTGCAGGCATCGGGCAAGGGAGCGGCGGGGATGGACCGTCTGCTGATGGTGGAGGACGATGGCACGGACGCTTTGCGTTTGGTTTCCGGACTGGCCGCTGCGCCGGCCGGACGCGCCGCCGGATAGACCATGTCTGGTGGTGGAGCCCGCCACCGGCGGGCAGCGGGTGGTGGTCTGCAATGCGCTCGCTGCCGCCGTCGGGGTTGAGTCGGGGATGCTCCGCCGCCAGGCTGAGGCGCTCTGCCCAACCGGGGTGGTTCTCGACCGGCTGCCCGAGGTGGAGGCGGTCGGTTTCGAGATGGTGGTCTCGGCAGTGGAGGAGGTGATCCCCCGGGTCGAGGTGACCGAGCCCGGGCTGGTCTTCGTCCCCCTCCAGGGTGCGGTTCGCTACTACGGGAGCGAAGCCGAGGTCGTTGAGCGGGTGCATTCCGCGGTGGGGCCCCATGGCGGGAGGATCGGGGTGGCTGGTGGCCCCTTCGCCGCCCGGTGCGCTGCCGCCACCACAACCGACGGTGGTGTCATGGTGGTGGGGGACGACACTGGGTTTCTCGCCTCGCTCGAGGTCGGGGCATTGGGGGATTCCGACCTGGTGGCGACGCTCCGCTGGCTGGGCATCACCACTCTTGGCGAGCTGTCCAGCCTGCCGCGGGCTGCTCTCGCCTCTCGGTTCGGGCAGCAGGGGATCGAAGTCCACCGCCTGGCAGCGGGTGAGGACCGCGACCCGGTTCCTCGCCTGCTCCCCGATGACCCGGTGGTGGAGCAACGATTCGAGGACCCGCTGGAGACGCTCGACCAGGCCGGTTTCGCCTCGAGACGGCTCACCCACCAGTTGGTGAGCGGGTTGGCCCGGCTCGGGGTGGCCGCTCATCTGGTGGTGGTTGAAGCGGAGGCGGGTGATGGGTCGCTGCGGCAACGGGTGTGGCGAAGCGCCGACCCCTTCACCGAGTCGGCGCTCGCCGATCGGGTTTGGTGGCAGTTGCGTGCCTGGATCGAGTCGGGTGGGGTTCCTGGAGGAGTGATCCGGCTTCGTCTTGCTCCCGACGATCTCTCCGGTGAGGGTCGGCAACTTCCGATGCTGGAGCACCTGCCCGCATGGGGGACGGGAGGGAGCGAGGCGTGGGGGCGCTGGCAGGAGGTGATACCGGCGCGCATGGAGGCGGAGCGTTCGCTTGCCCGCGCTCAGGCGGTGCTGGGGGCGGATTCGGTCTTGGTGGCCAGGCCCCAGGGCGGTCGGCTACCGGGGGATCGGGTCCATTGGCGTCCATGGGGAGAGCCGGCTGGACCAGCCGAGCGAGACCCGGGAGATCCTTGGCCCGGCTCGACACCAGCGCCGACTCCGGCGCTGGCACCCCCCGATCCGCCGATTCTCGAGGTCGAGTGGGAGGAGGGTATGCCGGTGCGGATCCGTCTCGGGTCACGATGGGAACCGGTGAGTTCGTGGGCGGGACCTTGGCGGCTCACCGGTCGATGGTGGAAAGGTGAGGGCCCGGCAGATCGGTACCAGATCGTCACCAGTGCCGGCGCCTTCCTCTGCCTGGTGCGAGAGGGCCGCACCTACCTGGTGGGCATCTACGA
Organism: uncultured Actinomycetes bacterium; assembly: GCA_963758695.1. Lineage (GTDB taxonomy): Bacteria > Actinomycetota > Acidimicrobiia > Spongiisociales > DATADW01 > DATADW01. Next base: position 37,421 of record CAVWWM010000028.1, on the reverse strand, counting down.
CTGAGAGAGGTTGTCCACCATCCTCGCCAAGGTGCGCACCGTGGTCCGGTAGTCCTCGTCGACTATCCCGTCCACAGCGGCCCGGCGGACACTGGTCACCGTGGCGAGCAGATCGGCGTGGGAGGTTCTCCCCTGCCCGGTCACCTCGATCGGGTCGGTGTCGGTCACCCATCCCCGCTCTGCCAGGTTCCCGACCACGGCGGCGATCGACGCCTCGTCGGTGAAGCTGGCCAGTGCGGACGCCACCTCGCCCCGTGGAACCTGGCCGGCGGTCGGCCACCGTGTTGAGCACCTGCCAGCCGGTCCGGTCGAGGCTCTCCCTCGCCAGCGCGGTGTCGAGCGTCTCGGTCAGAAGCCGGTCTACCTCCTTGACCCACCACCCTATGGGACGATCCTCCGGGGATCTGGCCATCGGGGACCCGGCCATCGGTCAAGCCACCAGAGCCCGGAGTCGCTCGAAGTTTTCGGCGATCTCGGCGCGTGCAGTGTCGCGGAGCCGCTCGGCTTCGCGTGGATCTCCGGGGTTGACTTCGATCGGTGCGGAAATCACCACATGGACCACGCCCGGGTTGATGACTCGCTTCCCCGGCTGCCACACCTCGAGGGTGCCATGGATGGTCACAGGCAGGACGGCCAGATCGTTGTCGACGGCGATGGTGAATGCTCCCTTCTTGAACGGGCCCAATTCGCCTCCCCGTGCCCTTGTGCCCTCGGGGTAGACGATGATCGACCGTCCCAGGGCGATGGCGGTGCGAGCGTCCCGGCTCACCTGCTTGTGGATCGACGCACCGGCTTTCCTGTCGACCTCGATCATCCCCACCGCCCTCATGGCCTGGGCGAATAGCGGGATCCGGAACAACTCCGCCTTGGCCAGGAACCTCACCGGGACCGGCAAGGCGGATACGTGGACAAAGATGTCGTAGGCGGACAGATGGTTCCCGACCACGACATAGGAACGCGTCGCATCAACCTTCTCCGCTCCCTCGACCACCACCTTCACCCCAGCCGCCCGAATCCACACCATTCCCCAGGTCCGGATGACCCGCTCCAGCCAAGGCGAGCCGGGCCGAATCGCCGAGACGACGAGGGCGGCGAGCGAGCAGAAGATGGTGGCGACGACACCGGCGACCAGGGTGAAGATCGACCGCACAGCCGCCAGCAGGGTCATGCCTGCCGAGGGTAGCGATCGGGTGCCGCGCTGATCACTCGGCCGCCCAAGCGGTGATGCGCTCGATCCGTAGACAAATCACCGTCCCAGCCGGCGCGTGCTCACGGTACTGGGGGTACTTCGCGGCGAGCACGGCCAGGGCGCGATCTCGAAGGGGCGGGTCGGTCACCGGGCCGCCGCGCAGGTCGGTGCGCACCCACCAAAGCCGATCCCAATCGTCGTCATCGGCATGGACGAGCAGACAGGCCGTCGGAGTCCTCTCCAGGTTGACGACGCGCTGCAGCCGGGCCGTTCGCTTCGGCTTGTGATCCACCGCGGTCACCACCGTGTCGTCCACGATGGCAAATGTGATGGGAACGGCGTGAGGGGCGCCGTCTGGGGTGATCGTCGCCAGGACCCCGAATCGGGCGGCGGCGAGCCGTCGATGCGCCTCCGCCTGGTCGAGTATGGGGCTCATCCAGGTGGCGAGCCCCACTGCCTCATGAGGTGGCCGACGGCGGCGGTGCCCAGTTGGGCAACGAACAGCGCCACGCCGAGCGCCACCAGTGCCAGCTTTGCGAATCGACGGGTCTGCGCCAGTTCGGCGATTTCGTCATCCAGTGTCACCCGGGCCTGTGAAGTCGAGGTCTGGACCTCATCGAGGAGGTCCTGAGCCGAGTCCACCTGTGTCGCCAGGTCGCCGACCGCGGTGCCGAGGTCTGACACCTCCCCGGGGAGATCTGCCGTCCCCTCGGCCAGCGAGTCGAGTTCCTCACCCTCGGCGATGAGCTCCTCGGGGAGTCCTTCGAGACTGTCCTCCAGCTCGGTGAGCGCCTCGTCGAGCGGCACCTCGGGGTCGTAGTCGACCCCGATCACCGACAATGCCGACAACGTGCTGTCGAGCACGGCCGCCGTCGAGATGAGCCCGGGGAGGGCGTCGAGTACCGCGGAGACGCTGTCGGGGAGAGTGGTGGTCATGACATCGGCGGTGTCGGTGGCGACCGCCTGCATCCCGGTAACCGTCTCGGCGGCGCTGGCGAGCACCGTCTCGGCCGATTCGAGGCCCGGCCCCACGTCTGCCAGCGCATCCGACAAGAGCACCGCCGATTCGTCAACCGTCGCCAGAGAGGTGTCCACCAGGACGGCGGTGTCTTCGACCGATTGGATCAGAGAGTCGGTGAGCCGCCACCCCAGCACGACCCCAACGACCGTGGCCACCGCCCCGACCCACCCGAGCGTGATGAGCACTGTCGCAAGTCTGCGGCGGCCGATCGTCACCTCGCCGGCGCCCGGTCGCCGATGGAGTTCACCGCTTCGCGGAAGGTAGGGATCGCCGCCTCGGCCCACACCGTGTGCCCGGCGACGTTGGGGTGGTACTTGTCCGGGCTGAACACGTCCTCCCGTCGGAAAGCCGGGGTGGTGAGGCGCCGCATCGGGATCATCCAGACATTGTCGTGCCTGGTGGCGGCGCGCTCCTGGATGCCGTTGATGAGCGCCGACCACGTGGTCAGCAGCGAGCTCGACGGGAAGGCGGCACGAGGAACCGTCCCCAGGTCGCCCATGCCGGGGAGGAGCACGACACCCGAGCATGCCGTCAGCCGCTCGACGATCTCGGATAGCTGGGCGGCGAACAGCCGGGGCGGCGTGCGGTGGGTCACGTCGTTGGTCCCGACGGCGAGAAACGATATGTCGGGGTTTTGTGCCTCGGCAGCCTCGAGTTGGTAGGCGAGCACATCGGCGGCGCGGGTCCCCCGGTGGCGAGGCACCGAAGCTCGATGCGGTGGTCGGTGGCGATGGCGCGGCAAACCTGGCGGAGCCAGATGTCGTCGGGGTCGACCAGGCCCGGGTCCGGTGAGAGCGCTGTCGCCCAGGGCGACGATGCGGATCGGGGGATGGTCGGGCGAGCCGAAGTCGCCAGATGGGTCGTACCCCTCGAAGGTGGGAAGGTCGCGCCGGTACCCGGCGCGCAGTGCCTGGAAAAGGGCGGTCGCCAGCGCACCCGCGACGAGCAGGGGAAGTGCGAGGGTGAGGCGGCGGCCCGGGGTCGGGTGCACGGACGGATAATGTAGCCCGCCGTCCGGGAACGGCTGGCAGAGGTCCTCGGGGAGAGGACCGAATGGAGGCCCACATGCGGCTCGGGCTCAACATCGGCTATTGGGGCGCCGGCATGGGACCGGCGCTCGACCTGGTCAATGAGGCCGAGCGCCTGGGGTACGACGCCGTCTGGGCGGCCGAGGCATACGGCGCCGATGCGGTGACGGTCCTCACCTGGATCGCAGCCCGGACCGAGAAGATCCGGGTTGGGTCGGCCATCCTCCAGATGCACGCCCGCACGCCGGCGATGACGGCGATGACGGCGGCAACCCTCGATGAGCTGAGCGGTGGCCGGTTCCTGCTCGGTCTGGGCGTTTCCGGGCCACAGGTTGTCGAGGGCTGGCATGGGGTTCCGTATGGGAAGCCACTGCAACGAACCCGGGAGTACCTCGATGTCGTGCGTCGGATTCTCCGCCGTGAGGAGCCGCTCGAGCACCACGGCGAGGAGCTCAGCATCCCCTATCGCGGGCCGGGGGCGACCGGTCTGGGAAAACCGCTCAAGCTGATCGGACACCCCCGGAACCCCGAGATGCCCATCTATCTCGCTGCGATCGGGCCCCGCAACGTAGAACTGGCCGCCGAGATCGCAGATGGCTGGCTCCCCATCTTCTGGTCGCCAGAGCGGGCCGGTGAGGAGTTTGGCGCCGCTCTGGACCGTGGCTTTTCCCGATCGGGAGACGATTCGAAGGCGAACCGCTTCGAGATCGCCCCGACTGTCCAGGCGCTGGTGACCGAAGACCTCGCATCCGGCCGTGACACGATGCGGCCCATGCTCGCCCTCTACCTCGGCGGTATGGGGGCGAGAGGGCGCAACTTCTATGCCGACCTCGCCACCCGTTACGGCTTTGGCGAGGCGGTGGAGCGGGTACAGAACGCCTATCTGGAGGGCCGCAAGAGCGAGGCGATGATGGCGGTCCCCGACGAGTTGGTCGACGAGGTGTCGCTGGTAGGCCCCCCAGAGCGGATCCGCGACCGGCTCGCTGCCTACGCCGAGTCGGGCGCCACCCAACTGCTGGTCGGGACCACCGACCTGGCGACCCTCCGCACCCTGGCCGAGATGGCCGGGTGAAGCCGCGTCGGTGACCCTCCCGCTGACCGACCCGGCCTGGGTCTTCCTCGTCCTCGCCGTCGCCATCCTGGTCTCGCCACTTCTTGCCGAGCGGATCCGGCTCCCCGGGATCGTCGGGCTGGTCATCGCCGGCCTCGTCCTCGGTCCCCACGTCACCGGGCTCCTCGAGCGGAGCGGGACCGTGGAGCAACTGGGCGGCCTCGGCCTGCTCTACCTCATGTTCCTCGCCGGTCTCGAGCTCGACATCGACGAGCTCTACCACTACCGGCGCGCCGCCGGAGTGTTCGGCGCCCTCACCTTCGCCATCCCCTTCGCCACCGGGGCCGTAGTCGGATGGGCATTCGGATTCGCCGCAGCAGAGGCAGTGGTTCTGGGGCTGCTCTTCGCCTCGCAGACCCTCGTCGCCTACCCGGTGGTGCGCCGCTATGGATTGGTGGGCAACCGGGCGGTGGCCTCGACGGTGGGTGCCACGGTCATAACCGACACGGTGGCACTCGCCTCGCTGGGGGTGGTCGTCGGCCTTTCCAGCGCGGGTGGCGGTCTCGATGTGGTGCTCCGGCTGTTCCTCGGTCTGGGTGTCCTTTCCGCCTACTGCATCTGGGTGCTGCCGCGGGTGGCCAAATGGTTCTTCGCCGGGCTCGGGCAGGAGCCCGTGCTCCGGTTCGTGTTCGTGCTCGCCGGGTTCCTCTCGGCGGCGGCGCTGGGAGAGCTTCTCGGGGTCGAGTCGATCGTGGGGTCCTTCTTCGCTGGGCTGGCGCTCAACCGCCTGGTACCCAACCGGGGGACGCTGATGCAGAGCATCGAGTTCGTCGGCGCCGCGCTGCTGGTCCCGCTCTTCCTCATATCGGTGGGGATGCTGGTGGACCCGGCGGTAGTGGCCGATCCGGACACGGTGATCCTCGCCGCGGTCGTGTCGGTGCTCATCCTGATGGCAAAGGCTGCCGCCGCCTGGCTGACCGGCCGGATCTTCAAATTCAGCCGGGCAGAGATAGGAGTGATGTTCGGGCTGTCGGGCGCCCACGCCGCGGCGACCCTCGCCGCCACCATCGTCGCCTTCGAGATTGGGCTCTTCGACGAGGAAGTCGTGAACGCGGTGCTGCTGGTCATCCTCGTCACCGTGGTGGTCTCGTCGTGGGCGGCGCGTCGTTGGGCGCCGCGGGTCGACGGGAGCCAAGAGCGGCCCCGCAGGCTGGGCGAGGTGGTGGTTGTTCCCGTAGCCAACCCCGGCTCCGCACCCCAACTGGCGCGGTTCGCCGCCCGGCTAGCCATGGCCGACGGCGGTGTGGTGGTGGCGACGCACGTTCTGGTGGACACCGACCAGGAGGCGGTGAGGGATGCGAAGCGGTTGCTCGAGGACGCCGCCCAGCCGGCGGCTGCCGAGGGGGGAGAGGTCGAGTTGCAGATGAGGGTCGATGCGTCACCGACCGCCGGGATACTCCATACCGTCGCCGAGCGGGCAGCGTCGCTGCTGGTGCTGGGCTGGCAAGACCTAACTCCCATCCAGGACGTTTTGCTCGGCAGCAGGATCGACGAGATCGTCGCCGGCTGCGCCGTGCCGGTGGTGACGATCAGACTCGGTGGGGAAGCGCCTTCCGCGGTGTGGCTGGCACTTGGCGATGACGACTTGAGGGATTCGCACGCCGGCGACCTGGAGGCTGCGGTGTCGGTGAGCAGGCTGCTCGCTCGGTCGGGGATGCCCCTCTCGGTGTGCTGCCCCGAGCGGTGGGCGGCGGAGCAGTTGCTGCCCGAGGCGCAGGTCCATGCGGTGCCGGCCGACGGGTCGCGGGCGGCGACGGTGCAGAACCTCGCCGGGCCGTCCGACCTGGTGGTGCTCCCCGCAGGCCATCACCGGACGACATTCGGCGGCGACGCCGCCTCGTTGGCGTCACGCCGACCCGATCTCATGGTGGCAGTGGCGATCGGGGCCGCCCCAAGGGAGCGGTTTGGCAGGGGCGATGAGGCCCCCATCCCCGGCCTCCTCGGCGGCCCCGAATAGGCATCCCACGTTGTTCTGGCTGCCGTCTTCCGTCTGCCGTCTGCCGTCCCTTCGGGCCGAACATATGTTCGATAGAATCCAATGGTGCGACACGACTACGCCGAGCTCCACTGCCACTCAAACTTCTCCTTTCTCGACGGTGCCTCGCATCCCGATGACCTGGTGGAGCGGGCCGCAGACCTCGGCTATCGGGCTTTGGCCATCACCGATCACAACGGCTTCTACGGGGCGGTGCGCTTCTCCGAGGCTGCCCGTCGATTGGGGCTTTCTGCCGTCTACGGGGTCGAGGTAGGGCTTCCCAAGACGGAGGACGGCGGACGGCAGACGGCGGACGATCCGATCGCGAGAGCGGAGGAACGGGATAGAGAATCTTCCGTCTTCCGTCTTCCGTCTTCCGACTCGGCGCCCGAAGGGCGCCGAAGAGGGCGGACCAAGAGGATGCACGGCGCCAAGCCAACAGGGCCTGACGAGACCGAGCACCTCGTCCTGCTCGCCCCCTCCGCCAAGGGACACGCCGCCCTTTCCCGACTGGTGACCAGAGCGCAGTTCCGTGGCGAGAAGGACCGACCGGTCTATGACTGGGAGGACCTGGCGGAGGCCGCTTCGAGCGGGCGGTTGGTGGCGCTGACCGGGTGCCACCGTGGGGCGATGCCGTCAGCCGCAGAGACGCGGTGATCTCGATGGAGCGGTTACTGCCGCCGCCCGGCTGCGCGACCTCTTTGGGTCGCGCCTCCACATCGAGTTGTGGCACCACGGCATGCCCGAAGATGATCCCCGCAACGATCTGATGGCGGAGGTTGCCGGACGGCTGAGTCTCCCTGTGGTGGCAACCAACAACGTCCACTACCACGACAGGAACGACGCCGACCTCTCCGAGGTGCTGGCGGCCATCGGCGGTCGGCGGAGCCTGGCCGCTCATGACGGGTTCCGCCCGGCAACAGATGAACGGTTTCTCAAGCCCGCCGATGAGATGGTGCGCCGCTTTGCCCGTCACCCCGGTGCGGTGCCCCGTGCGGTGGAGCTTGCCGAGGCGCTGGCTTTCGATCTGCGGCTGGTTGCTCCCCAGCTTCCCGACTTCCCGATGCCGGGTCACTTCCAATCGGAGATGGCGTTCCTACGTCACCTCACCTTGGACGGCGCCAGACGGGTCTACCCCGACTCCTCCGGAGGGATCGACCCAGTTGCGGAATCAAGGCTGGAGCATGAACTCGTCATCATCGAGAACCTTGGGTTCGCCGGGTACTTCCTCGTGGTGTGGGACATTGTCAGGTTCGCCCGGACAGGACATCATGTGCCAGATCCGGGGGTCTGGCGCCGATTCCGCGGTCTGCCTCTGTCTCGGGCTCACCAGGGTCGACCCCATCCGGCTCGGCCTCCCTTTCGAGCGGTTCCTCTCCGAGGAGCGGGGCGTCCTCCCGACATAGACCTAGATCTCGAGGCCGACCGGCGCGAGGAGGTGATCCAGTACTGCTACCGCCGTTACGGTCGAGAACGGGCGGCGATGGTGGCCAACGTCATCACCTACAGGCCAAGATCGGTCCTGCGCGATGTCGGCAAGACATTCGGGTTCACCCAGGCGCAGGTCGACGGGTTGTCGAAGTACGTGGACAGCCGTGACGTCTCCCAACTTGAAGCTCGAGGCCGCCGCTACCCGAGGGTCTCACCGCCGAGCTCATCTACGAGGTGTGCCACCGCCTCGACGGGTTCCCACGACATCTCGGGATCCACTCCGGGGGGATGGTCATCGCCGACCGCCCGCTGTGGCAGGTGGTGCCATTGGAGTGGGGGCGGATGGAGGGGCGGACGGTGCTCCAATGGGACAAGGACGACTGCGCAGCCATCGGAATCGTCAAGTTCGATCTCCTCGGGCTCGGCATGCTCAACGCTCTGCACCTCACCGTCGATGCCGTCGAGGAAGTGCACGGGGTGGCCCTCGACCTCGCCACCATCCCCCAGGAGCCCGCGGTGTACGAGATGATGACCAGGGCAGACACCGTGGGTTTGTTCCAGGTCGAGTCGCGGGCGCAGATGGCGACGCTCCCCAGGATGAAGCCGCGCACCTTCTACGACCTGGCGGTCGAAGTGGCGTTGATCCGACCCGGACCGGTCCAGGGTCAATCGGTCCACCCCTACCTGCGCCGGCGCAACGGCGAGGAGCCGGTTCGGTACCCGCATCCGCTCACCGAGCCGATCCTGAAGAAGACCCTCGGGGTCCCGGTGTTCCAGGAGCAATTGATGGAGTTGGCCAGGGTATGCGCCGGTTTCGACGGTGGTCAGTCCGACCGGCTCCGTCAGGCGATGACCCACAAGCGCTCCGACCGGGAGATGGCGAAGCTGCCGACGAGGTCTACGCGGGGATGGCCGTCAACGGGATCGCCGGTGCAGCCGCCGACGAGATCTGGGAGAAGCTGCAGGGCTTCGCCAGCTTCGGTTTTCCCGAGAGCCATTCGGTGAGCTTTGCCTACATCGTCTACATGTCGGCCTGGCTCCGCTACCACTGGCCCGCCGAGTTCCTCGTCGGGCTGCTCAATGCCCAACCGATGGGGTTCTACAGCCCCAATTCGCTGGTACAGGACGCAGGGCGTCACGGGGTGGTGGTGCTCCCTGCCGACATCAACCGCTCCTGGCACGACTGCACCATCGAGCAGTGGGATGCCGACCCAGACGACACGGTGAGCTTCTCCGGAGCGGTATGGCGGCGGGGGAGGGGACCATTAGACGACCCACAGCGACCGGCGGTGGCGGTGCGGATGGGGCTGCGCTATGTGCGCAACCTGGGCGAGGGGGAGATAACGAGGGTCGAGGCGGCGCGCCAACTCGGTGGCGAGTTCACCTCACCAGAGGATCTGGCACAGCGGACTGGGCTACCGCGTCAACGCCCTCGAGGGACTCGCCGCCGCCGGGGCTCTGGAGTCGATCGGGCTCGCTCCCCGGGAGGGGATGTGGGCGGCAGGCGTGATGGCGGAGATCGGCCCGGGACGGCTCCCGCTCGGTGCGGGGATCGACCCTCCCCACCTTCCTGCGATGAGCGAGTTGGAGCGGCATCAAGCCGATCTATGGGCAACCGGTGTCTCTGTGTCCCATCCTGTCCAGTTCGTCAGGGACACATTGCGCCAGTTGGGCTGTCTCACCGTGGCAGAGGTGCTCGAACTGCGGGCGATGCGGTCGCGGGTGGCGGTGGGTGGCATCGTCACCCACCGTCAACGCCCCGAGACGTCGGCTGGGGTGATCTTCTTCAACCTGGAGGACGAGACCGGGCTGCTCAACGTGGTGGTGCTTCCCGACGTTTGGACGGTCCATCGGGAGGTGGCGCGCCGCAATCCCGGGCTGGTGATCGAGGGGATGGTGGAGTACCGCGACGGGGTTACCAACCTCGTGGCCCGCTCCTTCAGGCCGATCCCGGTGGAAGGGGTGGCGGCGCGGAACTTCAGGTGAGCTGACATCAGCGGCTCGGTCAGCCTGAGGCTGACCATGGATGGCAGAGGCGCTCCGAACATCCCGACCCGCCGATCCCGTGGGACACTCAGGGCGCCGCGGAACCCTCGGGAGGCTCGGCGACCATGTCCATGCTCGAAACCGATGTCCACGAACCAGAACGGCAATACCAGCCGCACACCACACAGCATTCGCCGGTCGTCCTATATCACGTGAAGAGGCGAGCCGACGACTGGCAGCTGCATCTCGCCGACCGGATCACGACGTTTGCCGGTTCGATGGTGTTCGTTTGGGTCCACGTCGCCATCTTCGCCATCTGGATCGCATCCGGCCTTTTCGGCGCCGATCGGTACCCGTTCCAGTTCCTGACGTTCGTTGTGTCGCTGGAAGCGATCTTCTTGTCGACGTTCGTCATGGTCGGCCAGAACCGGCAGGCTGTGTTCCAACAGGCGAAGGCCGACCACGACTTCCACGAAACCGAAACGGAGCTGAAGCAGAACACGGAGCTGACCCGTGCCATCAACGCGATGACACTGGAAATCGACGCGCTCGTCCGAGAGGTGCGGGAGAGGATGGGCGACGGTACCGATAGCGCCGATGCATGACAGGTCGTCAACAACCCGGGAGGCTGGATCGCTCTGTACTTTCCCAGCTCTTGGCGCCCAAACCCTCCAATGCGGTTAAGCTTGATTTCGACGACATCCGTCGTCGACGGTCGGCGCTCCGATCAAATGCCCCTCGGGGCTGGCGAGGAGCGAGCTCGTCGAACGCCAAAGGAGCTCGCCGCTCCCGGAGACACCGGGGGTCGCCGTTCCACGAGGAGCACACAAGCATGAACCTGTACGTGGGCAATCTGCCCTTTTCTTACGACTCGGCCAGCCTGAGCACGCTGTTCGCCCGCTTCGGCGAGGTGGCATCGGCGCAGGTGGTGACCGATCGCGACACCGGGCGCTCACGCGGTTTCGGGTTCGTCGAGATGGCCGACGAGGACGCCCGCCGGGCGATCGAGGAGCTGGATGGCTCCGACATCGATGGGCGCCGCCTCACCGTCAACCAGGCACGACCACGGGAGAACCGCGGCCCGCGTCGCGACGACAGATCGAGCGGCCGCTCGCGCTGGTGAGCTCAGAGGATCACTACGTCCGAATGAGGGGGACCGTGGCGGGCGTTGATCGCAACGCCACGTTCCGGGTTCGCATCGAGGGGGGTCTCATCGTCACCGCCAAAGCGGCGGGGCGTATGAGGCGGGGCCGGGGGATACGAATAATCGAAGGGGACGAGGTCGACGTCGAGGTCTCGGTCTACGACCCGACCAAGGGCCGCATCGTCTGGCGGTACACCTAGCCGTCAGCCGACGGAGCAGCGACCGTCCCAATGCCACCAGCCGCCGCCCTGGTAAACGAGCCAGGCGGCGGCTGCTGTATTTGCCTCGGCATCGAACGGGCTCGCCCCGGCGAACCCGGCACCGGCCGCCCGCTCCTCCCAGCCACCCGGCAGGTGCTGGAACAAACCTGATGCTCCGCTCGCCGGGTTGTACGCCGACGGATCCCACGTCGACTCGCAGTAGGACACCTGGAGTGCCTTCTCCACGTCATCCCCGGAGAAATACGACTCGCACCAGGGAAGTCATCTCTGCCTCGGTGAGCGGCGACGAAGGTGGTGGCTCGGCGCTGGGTGCGACCGTCGTCGTCGTGGGGGCGCTCGTTGTCGGTGGTTCTGTCGTCGTAGGCGGTTGGGTGGTCGTTGTCGGTGGAGTGGTCGTCGTCGGCGGCTGGGTCTCCGGTGGGGCGGTTTCGGGCGGTGCGGTCGTGTCGACCGTCGAGACGGTCTCGGCCGATGCGGTGTCGGTCGACTGCGCCTCGGTGGTGGTAGTAGGTGGCGGTGTGACCACGGGGGAGAAGGCCGATGCGGCGAGCCGGCCTGCGACACGACCTCGGCCCGGTGCGGCCTCTGCGGCCGCGCTCGTCGTGGTCGAAGACGTGGCGGGCTGGGAGCGCGTCGAGAACACGGCAAAGCCGGCGATTGTGAGCAACGAGACTCCGAGCCACGCCGCAAAGGCGACGAGGCGAGTTCTCCGGATCAGCCCTCCGCCTCCTCATGTATCGCGGTCCAGCGAACCGCGAACGGACAGGCGACACTACCGGTCATGCAAACGACTGCGCCAGAGAAATCCCTCCAGTATCTTCCAGACGAGGAAAACGGGAGATGGAGTGTTCAGGCAGTGTCGACCAGCAGGGCGGTCACCCTGGCGGCAACCTCGGGCCAAGCCTCGTCTCTCGGATCGGTCAGGTCGAAGTGGCTGCAGTCGTACTCGGCGGTCTCCACGGGATCTCCCGCGGCATCAGCCACCGCCACATAGTCGGCGGTGTGGATGGGGGGAACCACAGGGTCGGCGGTGGCCGTCACGGCGAGGTGCCTGGCTCCGCATGGCAGCCGAAGCAATGGATTCACCACGGCCAGATCCTCGGGGGTGTTGGCTGCAGCCAGGAACTGCTCGACGGCACCGCCACCCAGTGCGGCGGCTCCTGCCTCGACCGGGTCGCCGAACCCGGCAAGTGTCGTCACCACTAGGGGCCTCGTCGCCGGGTTGCCCCAATCGTCTCCAAGCCCGGATCGCCCAAGCCCGACTCGGGTGGCCGCCCACAGCGCCAGATATCCCCCTGCTGAGTGGCCGACAAGGGCCACCCGATCGAGGTCCAGCGGTGCGTCCAACCCGTTGACGGCATCGACCGCGGCCGCCACGTCACGCATCGTTGCCGGATAGCCGCCGTCCCTGCCCAGCCGTCGGTACTCGACGTTCCACGTCGCCAAGCCGCGCCGAGCCAGGTCGACCGCGGCGCCGTCCATCAGGTCGCGGGTGTATTGCCCCAGAAAGAACCCCCCGTGGAGCAGCACCGCCACCGGGTGCGGACCGCCGTCGTCGGGCAGCCTCAGATCGGCGACCTGCTCGTCGTCATGGCCGTAACGGATCGTCGTGAACGGCATGGCGTCTCGGGCGACGAGGTGCGACAGAGCGTTCTGGTAGCCGTAGATCCCGCGCCCGAATATGCGGTGGACGCACGCCGGTCCAATCAACGAGGTGCGGCGCCAGGCTTGGCGTTCCTCCACGTTGGAGATGTGGACTTCGACAGCCGGGATCTCGACCGCTTCCAACGCGTCGTGGAGCGCATAGGAGGTGTGGGTGAATGCGCCAGGGTTGATCACCACGCCGTCGAACACGCCCCTCGCTTCGTGGAGACGGTCGATAAGCGCTCCCTCGTGATTGGACTGGAAGCTCTCGACCTCAACCCCCAGCCTCGCCCCCCATGCGGCGCACAGTCGCTCCAGGTCGGCCAGCGTCGTCGACCCGTACACATCGGGACGCCTCGACCCCAACAGGTTGAGGTTGGGGCCGTTGATGACAAGCACCCGCCGCATCACAAGCGAGGCTATCGGCCCGGTACTGTCGTGGCATGGCTCTCCGCACGACGGCAGCCACAGCGCTTGTCGCATCACTCGCCATCGTCGGGTGCGCCGCCGAGCAGACGGCGCCGTCATCGGTCCCGGCAGCCACACCGTCGACCTTGGTCACCACCACGAGCGTCGCACCGGAATGGCGGACCTTGGCCGAGGCGCCGACACCCCGTACAGAGATCGCCGGCGCCGCTCTCGACGACCGGATCCTCTTGGTGGGCGGTTTTGTCGAAGGGGGCGCCACAGTGCCGCTGGTGGAGGTCTACCTCCCTGCCGAGGACCGCTGGGAGGAAGGCCCGCCGCTACCCATCGCGCTGAACCATGCGATGGGCACCGTCGCCGATGGCACCGTGATCGTGGCCGGTGGATACCGCGGGCCCGGGTTGAGCAATCCGTCCGATCGTGTCTTCGCCCTGTCCGATGCCGAGGGCTGGATGGAGATGGCGCCCCTCCCCGAGCCCAGAGCGGCGGGCGGTATGGCGGCGATCGACGGAAGCCTGGTGGTGGGTGGCGGGGTGGGATCCAACGGATTGGTCGAGACCACCGCGATCTGGCTCCCCGAGTCGGAGGAGTGGGAGGAGGTCGCCGGGTTGATCACTCCCCGCGAGCACCTCGGTTTCACCACCGCCGACGGCGCGGTCTACGCCGTCGGAGGCCGGACGACCGGGTTGGGGAACCTGGCCGCCTTCGAGGTCTTCGACCCCGAGGAGATGGACTGGGAGCGGCTCTCGGATCTCCCCACGCCGCGTGGCGGACTGGCTGCATCAGCGATCGGAGACATGATCATCGCTGTCGGTGGCGAGGAACAGGCCACGTTCGACGAGGTGGAGGCGTATGACATCGGAGACGAGGAGTGGGTCAGCCTCCCACCGCTTCCAACCGCCCGCCACGGGCTTGCTGTCGTATCGTTGGAGGGCACGCTGTTCGTCCTATCCGGCGGGACGACGCCCGGCTACTCCTACTCGGCGGTCAACGAGGCGCTGACTCTCGGGATCGGCTGACCGTCGACCACGTGCCGGGGCGCCAGTTGCTCGGCGAGCGCAATGGTTGCCGAATCCGGTTCGATCTCGACCAGGTCCGCCTCCTCGGCCACCCTGGTCAGGATCGAATCTGCCACGGTCTCCAGGTCGATGCCAGGCACCGCCGATGCCAAGTCTCCCGTGGTCTCCGGGTCCCATTCGATGCCGAGCTCGCGGTACACCGGGAATAGCACCCGGCGCACCTCCGCTGCTCCCTCCACGACCACCACACCGCCGACGTGGGCAGCTCGGGCCACGAGCCGCTGACCGACTCCCACGATCTTGCGACGACCCCCGATATTGATGCTGTGCGATCCCGGGCAGTACTCGCCCGGGACCTCTCCGATCCGGGCGTCGGCCCCGAGACTCCGGAGTGCATCCGATATCACCTCCGCCACCGTGTCGAACCGCCGGCGCACCCGCTCTCGCGGCGCCTCATCGGGGAAGGCCCAGGCGAACGCGATCGTGCCCGGGTGGAAAACCGCGGCGCGTCCCCCGGCAAGCCGCTCGATCGCCTCGAAACCCTCCGCTCTGGCTGCGGACACGGCAGCGCCGAACCGCCGGTCGACCACGTCGCGCCGCCCGAATGCGACAATCGCTCCCGGGCGGTGCAAGCGAATGGTCTCACCCATCTCGCCGGCGGACACCCTGAGCAGGATGGCGTGCGACAGCGCGGTGTCCATGCCCGGTATTTCGGGGAACCCCGCTCGGACGACATCGATACGCGCGCATGACTTCAGCGTAAGCGGAGGAACTTTGGGCGGGGCCGCGTCGTCGGTAGCGTGAAGGCATCCGTTGAGGAGTGCGTTGAACCGGGGCGCCGTCATCAGGGTCGCCACTACAGCCTTGGTTGCTGTGGTCCTGCTCACATCTTGTGGTGAGTCGCCGCTGCGTGGGATCGGCGCCCGCAGCCAGAGTTGGGTGGACGCCGGAGCACCGACCACCGTCCAAGGGACTGTTCAATCGCGACCTTCCGATCCACGCAACCTCGCGCGCCGACTGGGCCAACGACCGGTATGGCAGTCCCTCGGCGCAGGCCAACGTCAATGCGGTGCTCCGCAGGGTTTGGAACCGTCGGGAGGCCGGCGAGGAGTACCTCCAGGCAAGCCGGTTCGAGATCGCCAGGGTCTTGCGGGGGCTCGAGTTCCCCACAGCCCTCCCCGAAGACGTGATCTATGTCACCAGCCAGTTGGTGTTCACCGGCGATGGAAATATGGCCGACCCCTTGCTCGCCGCATTCGGCCTCTGGACCATTCCTCCCTACAGCCAGAGCCGAACTGTGGGCCAGAGCGGGGTGCTCAGCGTCCTGCGGCGCTTCCCTTCAGGCGAATTGGCCGAGGGCGACGATGGGTGCAGCCGCTTCACCGACAGGGTGATCGAAAGCTGCGTCCGGATCCGTCTGGAGGACCAACCAGCCTGGGTGCTCAAAGAACCGGTGGGGACGACGATCGTGTGGGAGGAAGGTTCCTACCGGTACGAGCTCTTCTACCGTGACTCGGTGAAACCGGTGGTGGCACGGGCCATGGCGGTGGGGATGGCACCGATCAACCGCGCCGTCTCGACCGAGCCCGACCTCCCCCGGCTGCTGCAGCGAGCCCGCCAGACCCAAGCAGGCTGATCGAACGGGCTGCTCCCTGGGTAAGGGTGCCGGGCCTATAACCTGGCCCGGCTTCCCCCGGAGGGCTCATCATTTACCACGGCGGGTGGTTCACCTACCTGAGTGCAGACGAAGACGCCGAGCCGCCCAAGCTGGATCGGGCGCTCTTGCGGCGCGTCTTCGAGTACGGGCGTCCCTACCGCCTGTTGCTCGTCGGGGTGCTCGCGACGATCTTCGTGATCTCGCTCCTATCGGTGATACCCCCCGTCCTCTCGCGTCAGTTGGTGGACGTCGCCATCCCTCAGGGCGACATCCAGCTTCTCACCCTGCTCGGGGCGGCCATGATCGTCGTCCCCTTCGCCAATGCCCTGATCGGCGGGATCCAGCGATGGCTCTCGGCACGCGCCGGCGAAGGGATCATCTTCGACCTGAGGCGACAGCTCTACGTCCATCTCCAGGGGATGTCGCTGCGGTTCTTCACCAACACCAGAACCGGGGAACTGATTTCGCGGCTCAACAGCGACGTGGTGGGAGCCCAACAGGCGGTCACCGGAACCTTCGTCTCGATCGTGTCCAACATCGTCCAGGTGGCGATCATCCTGGTGGTCATGCTCCGGGCCGACTGGCGGCTGACGCTGCTGGCGGTGGCGGCGCTGCCCCTCTTCATCTGGCCGGCGCGCCGGGTGGGCCGGGCGCTGCGCAAGGTCACCGAGCAGCAGATGGAACACAACGCCTCCATGTCGAGCATCCTCCAGGAGACGTTCAACGTCAGTGGGGCGTTGCTGGTGAAGCTCTTCAACCGGACCGGGCACGAGGTGGATCGGTTCTCCATCGAGGCCGGCGAAGTGCGCGACCTCGGGGTACGGCGGGCCGTGATCGGCCGTTGGTTCTTCGCCGCTCTTGGTCTGGTCTCAGCGGTGGGAACCGCCGCCGTTTTCTGGGTGGGCGGGTACATGGTCATACAGGGGACGATCACCCTCGGGGTGATCGTGATGTTCACCGGACTCCTCGTCCAGCTCTACGGGCCGCTGTCCGCCATCTCCAACAGCAGGGTCGAGTTCGCCACCTCGCTGGTTTCGTTCGAGCGCGTTTTCGAGGTCATCGACCTGCCGAGCGACATCGAGGAGGTCCCGGATGCCGAGGCTCTTCGCCCGATGCGCGGCGCCATCGAGTTCGACCAAGTTTGGTTCCGCTACCACACCGAGGGGGCGAGCGGGCTGGCCGATGCCAAGCGGCCCAGGCGCCCTGCCCCATTGGCCGTCCCCGATCTCGCCGCCGGTGCGCGTCGGTGGGCGCTGCAGGACGTGTCGTTCCGCGTGGAGCCCGGCGACCTCGTAGCGCTCGTCGGGCCGAGCGGCGCGGGGAAGACCACCGTCAGCTATCTCGTGCCCCGGCTTTACGACGTCGAGCGAGGCCGCGTCCTCATCGATGGCCATGATGTGCGCGCCGTGACCCTCGGCTCGCTGGCCGATGGGATCGGCGTGGTCACCCAGGAGACCTACCTCTTCCACGACACCATCGCCGCCAACCTCCGCTACGCCAGACCGGACGCCACCCAGCAGCAACTCGAAGAGGCTGCTGCCGCGGCCAACATCGACGAGTTCATCGCCTCGCTCCCCGAGGGGTACGAGACACGGGTGGGGGAGCGGGGCTACCGGCTCTCGGGTGGAGAGAAGCAGCGGATCGCCATCGCTCGGGTGATCCTCAAGGACCCGCGCATCCTGGTGCTCGACGAGGCGACGTCGCACCTCGACTCACAGTCGGAGGCCAAGATCCAAGAAGCGCTGGAGAGGGTGATGAGCGGCCGGACTTCTCTGGTCATCGCCCACCGGCTATCGACGGTGCTCGCCGCCGACCGGATACTCGTGTTCGAACAGGGGCGGTTGGTCGAGCTTGGCAACCATGTCGAACTGCTCGCCGCCGGTGGTCTCTACAACCGGCTGTTCGAGACCCAATTCCTGGCGCAGCGCGCCGGGTTGATCGATCTACTCGGCGCCGAGCCAGTGCTCGAGGCCGGCGCGAAACCCGACCCGCTCAGCCGCTGACCGGCTCGAGTCTCCTGCCGGTGCCGATGTTGCGGGTGAGGTTGGCAGCGAGAAGAGGATCGGATGGCGCCAGCAGCAGCATCTCGCCGTCATGACACAACCACAACTCGGTGTCCACGCGGAACCAAACACCAGGCTGGAAGGCGGTGAGATGCGACCGCATGCGGCGCCATGGCGGCCGGTAGAGCAATACCCAATCGGCCGGACCCCGCACCGAGGGCAGGCGACCCACCAGGTCGTACTGGCCAAAGGCGCGGTTCATCGCCTCGGCCGGATCGAGCGGGCCCGACGGACCAAACCACTGCACGGTGCCGCAGTCGGCGCACGCCACGACCGACATCCCGGCGATTTCGACCGGCAGGTGGCGGCAGTTGAAGCTTCCCCCGTTGAAGTTCTCCCCGTTGAAGCTATTCCCGTCCATGGTGCGTCATCCTGTCACCCGGGTGTGACATTCCTCGGCGGCGAGACCTCGAGCCGGGTCCCGGCCTCGTCCGATCAAGCGGGATCGGCGACGAAAGGCCTCTCGGTGGCGTCCTCGGTATCGCGGGATGCCCCGGGCACGAGGAGCAGAGGTCGGCGGGAATTGCGCATCACGTCCGCCGAAACGCTCCCCCAACTGCCGTCGGCGAAGATCGGCCGCGTCGCACCGATGACGATCAACCCGGCATCGATCCGGTTGGCGGTGTCGACAATCGCCGCAGCCGGTTCCGAGCCCTCGACGTAGAGCGCAGCGGTCGTCAGACCGCGGGAGCGGAGCGCTGCCACCACGGGCTCGGTGAGCCGTCTGCCCCGCTCCGCCACGTAGCGGGCGACCGCCGCTTCCCTGGCGGCGACACGATCGTTGGGATCCTCTTCGAACGGCCGCCACTCCTCGGCGCTGAGCGAATCGAGGAAGCTGCGTGGCACCTCGATCACCGAGAGGACCGACACCTCGCCGTCGTCGCCCCCGAACCGCTCAACAAGATCGGCCACGGGGCCAGGGGCAACACTCCTGCCGTGGCGATGAGGATCCGCACTGCCAATGAGGTTAGGCCGATGACCTGCGGCGGGGCCGGTCGTCAGGGATGCCGGTAGCCTGACGAGCCCGGCACCGAGGAGAGCGATGGACGACACCCTGACCGACGAGTTGGTCAACGCGGTCACCTGGCGCATACCCAACGCGCTGGTGCTCGTCGGGTCGCGCCACGAAGACGAATGGAATGGGATGACCGCCAGTTGGGTGACCCAGGTCTCGATGGAGCCGGTCCTCATCGGCCTCGGGGTGGACAACAAGGCGGTTACCCACCGGTTGATCAGCGCCTCCGGGGTGTTCACCGTCAACCTCTGGTCACCCGAGGACACCCGGGTGTTCGTCAAGTTTTCCAAGCCGGCGAAGTACGAGGACGGCAAGCTCAACGAGCGGCCGGTGCATCCGGGTCGCACCGGAGCACCGATCTTCGACGAGGCCGTCGCCTGGATGGAGTGCGAGGTGAGGAACTCAACGGATCTGGGCACCCACACCTTCTTCGTGGGAGAGGTGGTGGCCGCCGGGCTTCCCTCGCCGGATGTTGAGAAGACCGCGGCGATCGGAGACACGCGGATGAAATACGGCGGGGTCAAGCGGGGCGGTCACTGAGCCGGCCCCGCGAGCGGTTTGGTCTGCGGGGAGTTGGTATGGACGCAAGGGTCGATGACAAGGTGGCCATCGTCACCGGGGCGAGCAGGGGCATCGGTGCTGCCACTGCTCTCGAACTGCTCCGCAGCGGCGCTCGTGGTGTGGTGATCACCGGTCGACGTGCCGAGAACCTCGAGGAGGCGGAAGCCTCACTGGCCGACGCCGGCGCTGACCCGTCTTCGATCCACGCCACGGTGGCAAAGGCCGATGAGGAAGAGGATGCGGTTGCGACCGTAGCCGCAGCCATCGAGAGGTTCGGTGGGTGCGACATCCTGGTCAACAACGCCGGGACCAACCCTTCCGGCGGACCGATCATGGAGGTCGAGCAGGGTGCCATCGACAAGACGTGGTCGGTCAACCAGAAAGGCCCGCTGCTCTGGTCCCGCCAGGTCTGGCATCAATGGATGAAGGAACACGGCGGTGTCATCGTCAACGTCGCCTCGGTCGGTGGCATGGCTCCCAGCCACGTGCTCGGCGCCTACAACCTCTCCAAGGCGGCGCTGATCCACATGACGAGGCAACTCGCATTCGAGTTGGCACCGACGGTGCGGGTGAACGCGGTGGCGCCGGCGGTAGTGAAGACCAGGCTGTCCAAGCTGTTGTGGGAGGACGAGGCCGGCGCAGCCGCGCTCCATCCGCTGGGCCGCCTCGGTGTCCCCGAGGATGTGGCGGACGCAATCGTCTTTCTCTGCTCGGACCGGGCGACCTGGATCACCGGGGTGACCCTCCCTGTTGACGGAGGTGTGATCGGGGCCAGCGGGTCGCTGGGGTGAGTCAGACCAGCGGGTAGCCGGGTCGGCCCTTCGCCACCCAGTCGTCAAAGGCGGCATCGGTCCCGACATCGAGCCCGCGATCCTTGGAGATCGCGTAGCGGTGGTACAGCACGTCGCAATAAGCCTGGACCGGATCCACCACCCCGGCGGTGCCGCGCAACCTGATCAGCATCGGCTCGAACTGGTTGACCCGCCACCGCACCGCATCGATCGCCTTCCCAGTTTGCGTCTCGCCGCCCGTTGAGTCCGACTGGAAGTAGTAGAGGTCCGACAGGATCTGTCTCGCCTGGAACTCGAGGGCGTCGACCCCGGTCAACTCGCGCAGCTTGTCGGCGTGGAAGGCCCTGCCGCCTACGCGCGCCCTTACTTGGAATCGGTTGCCATCCTCGGTTGGGACGAGATCAACCTCCTCGACGATGAACCCGAGCTCGTTGAGGCTCTCGATCCTCTCGTTGATCTTGTACCGCTCGTCGGGCCTGATGGTCCACACCTCGGTGAGCTCGTGCCACAGCCCCCGATAACGATCGGCGATTGCCTCACCGAGGGCCATGTCGGCTTCCTCGACGTCTACGCCCTGTTGGGCGGCGATATCTGCCATGCCCCAGGCGACGTTCTCGATCATGATCCCGAGGTCCTGCTCGCGCTGACCGCTGCTCAGCTGTGTATGGATCTCAGCGGTCTCGGCGTCGACCAGCATCGTTTCGACCTTGTCGGCATCGAAGCGGTAGAGCACGTTCGAGAGCGAGCCGTCGCCCCAGAAGCATCCTGCGACATGGAGCTCGGCGAAGAGACCGGCGAAGGCATCGAGCATCTGGTTGCGACGTATCCCGAAACCTGGGCCCTGGAGCAGTTCGAGGTACGAGTAGGAGAAGTCCTCGTATCGCGTGATGAGAGCCGCTGCCTGCTCGGCGGTTGGATCGGGGTAACGGCCCTCGACGAGGCCGACCGCCCTGACGGCCGGCGCATCGACCAGCTCGAGCCGGCGAAGAACGTCGTAGTCACGCCGCGCCGGTCTGGTTGGCAGCTCCTTGATCGCGTATATCGACGGACCCATGGCGATGAAACGGACCTCGTGACGGGAGATCCCTTTTGGCAGGTCGATCATCCTCGGGTCGTCCCATCCTGCGAGCTGGGTATCCCAAGGTAGATCGAGGAAGTCGGGGTGCCCGGCACGGACGGTGACGGTTGCTGCGGGGACCAATGGCCAGGTAGCGGCGATGACCGAACGGTACCCCCGAGCCGCCGCCGGTCAGCCGGTGGGGTCGGTCAGGTACTCGGATATGGCGAGGATGTTGCCCTCGCTGTCGCGGAACCATGCGGCACGCTCTACGCCGCCGAGCTCGGCGATCCCATGAACGGTCCGCAGCCCGGGCATGTCGTACTCCTCGAAGACGACGCCGCGGCCACGCAACTCGTCGACTGTGGCCTCCAGGTCGTCTGTCACCCATCCACCGAGAGTGTGTCCGGCCGTTCCTGCTGACGATGTCGGGTAGAGCTGGAAGAGGGTCGAACCGCACCGGTAGCTGATCCAAGCGTCGGTTTCGACCAGAGGTGACAACCCGAGCTTCTCGGCGTAGAAGACCTTGGCCCGCTCCAAGTCGGAAGCGGGCAACGTGGGCCAGAAGTCCATCCTGTCGAGCACGGTGCCTCCGGTATCTCGGGTGGCGGCCAAAGCTATCGGGATCCTCGCGCCGGTTGGCATGATGGGCACCAGGTGGTGTCCCGGGGGGGATCGCCCATGTAGGCGCGTTCGATGGTCGAACCACACCTCAGGCAGGGCTTTCCGGCTCGCCCGTAGACCCAGGTTCGGCGCCGCCGGTCGCCGGTGGTCGATCGGCCAGGTTGGTCGAGGTTCGCCCTTAGGAGCCGGTGAGCCCTGGTGGCCAGCGCCAGCAACCGGTCCCGGTCGAGGGCAGCCACCTGTGTCGCCGGGTGGACCCGTTCGAGGAAGAGGACCTCGCACTTGTAGGCATTGCCCACCCCGGCTAGCACCGACTGCGACAGGAGGAGATCGCTCACCGGTCGGCCGGGTGGAAAGGACGCGGGCGCGCCGCAGGTACTCATCCTCATCGAACTCCGGCGCGACCACATCCGGGCCGAGATGGGCGATCCCCATCTCGACGATGCGCCGGCGCTCGACCTCGACACGCGGCGCCGAGAAGCAGACCGCGGTCACGGTGTCGGTCGCAATCACCAGACGGGCCGCTCCGTAGGGGCGGCGCCACCGCTCGCCCGACCTGTAAACATGCCAAGCGCCCGGCATCCCGAGGTGGGTTCGGATGCTCAGCCCGTTGTCGAGGTGGATCAGCAGGTGCTTGCCGTGCGATATGACCTCGTCGACCCGGGAGCCGACCAGACGTTGGGCGCTGCGTCGCACCGCGGGGTTGGTCCCATCGATATGGGTGATCAACTCGCCCCCGAGTGCCTCCTGCAGCCGCTTCGCCGCCCTGGCGATGACGTCGCCCTCAGGCACTGGTCCGTCAACTTCCCGAAGTCGTTACCCGCGCCATGCCAGCCCGCGCACCGCCGTGGCGAATCCGGCTGCCCGAAGCGCATCTCCGAGGGGGGTCTCCGCCGCCGGCCTGCCGTCCACGGTGGTCAGCAGGAGACGGTGCCTGCGTCTTCCCAGGTCCGCCAGCGCCGCGGCGACCTGCTCCAACGCGTCGCCGAAGGTGACCACTCTGCGACCACCCCGCTCGACGAACGCCGCCAGCGACCCACCGAGCAGCACCACGGCCGCCCCTGCAGCTCGCGCCGGCTGGGCGCCTTGGCTCTCCGGCCATGGCAAAGCGGCCCCGTATGGGTTGGCTGGGTCGGTGGCGGCGAGCACGGTGACTCCGCCAACATCGGTCGACCGCAGGCGGTCGACCGCACCCGGCATGGCGAACTGGGCACCACCCAGACCCTCGACGAAATAGCCGCGCCGCACCCTCCCGGTCTCCTCCAACCTGGACAGAACCGGGTATAGCCCGCTGAATCCACCGGGCAGCCCCTCGGCCGCCACCGCCGCCCTTGTGAGGACACCGTGGCGGTCGAGGAGTTGCAGCGCCCATGCCGTGGCCGACTCGGTCGGATCGGGTGGATTCCCCGTCAGATCGGAGACCAGGTACCACCGACCGGTTGCGGAGGGCGGCGACACCATCACCTGGCCTGGTCGTCGAGTTGAGGAGCGGCGCACCGACCGTTTCCCTCCGACCAGGGCGCGCAACGGGGCGAGCGTGTCGTTGGTGATCTCGCCCGACCACACCAGGTCCCATATCGCCTCGACCACGGTCCCAGGGTCGCCGCCACCGGCGGCCTGGTACAACTCACGGAAGAAGGAAGCCCCCCGTTGGGCGAGGTGCTTGCGGAGCGCATCGTGGACCTGCCCCTCCAACGGTTCGGCACCGGCCCCGCCGAGCAGCGGCAGTTGATCTGCGAAGAAGAGACCCACCCGGCCATCGCGGGGTCCGATCGAGCCAGTCCCAACCCACACCAGGTCACCGCCGACCATCAGTCTGTCGAGGTCCTCTGGGCGATAGTTGAGCCGTGCGGGAAGCACGTCGGTCTCGAGTGCCGAAGCGGGGATGGCGGCACCTTGAAGCTGGCGGATGACGTCGGACAATCCGGGGCGGTCGGTGGGGGCTGTGCCCACGCCGTGCCAGGCTGGGAGGAACCTCCCCAGCGCATCGGGCGCCACCGGCTCGATCTCCTTACGGAGGACGGCGAGCGAGCGTCGCTTGAGCCGTCGCAGCACCTCCACGTCCACCCATTCCACCCCGTCGCCACCGGGGCGGAACGCCCCACGCACCACGCGACCCTGGGACTCGAGGCGCTCGAGGGCTCCTCTGGCCACCGCCGGCGCCAGCCCGAGGGCAGCTGCAGCGGCGGCATCGGTGAACGGTCCATGGGTCCGGGCAAAACGGCCAACGACGTCGCCCATCGGATCGGCCATCGGCTCGAGGAAGGTGAAGGGGACGCCGGCCGGGGGCTGGACACCGAGCGCATCGCGCAGGCGGGCGCTGTCCTCGATGGCGGCCCAAGTGGCCACACCAGCGACCCGTACCGGGATGGCGCGCCTCGCCGCGGTGAGTTGGTCGATCAGGGCCAGAGCGTCTCCCTCGGCGAGCCGGGCACCGACACCATCGACGGTGAGCGGCCCCAGCCTCATCAAGAGGTCGTGCACTCCGTCGAGGCCTTTCACCCGCCGCTCCTCGGTGAGAGCCTGCAGTTCGAGTTCGACCTCACCCACCACGTCGGCGTCGAGCAACTGGCGCAGCTCTCCTTCGCCCAGCAACTCTGCAAGAAGGTCGCGGTCGAGGGTGAGCGCCGCGGCACGGCGTTCCGCCAGGGGGGTGTCGCCCTCGTAGAGGTAGGCGGCGACGAAGTCGAAGAGCAGCGACGCGGCGAAGGGGCTGGGGCTGCTGGTGACCACCTCGGCGAGCCGGATGCGGCGGGACTGGATGCCGCCGAGCACCTCACGCAGCGCGGGGAGGTCGAAGTCGTCCTGGAGTATCTCCCTGTAGGTCTCGAGAACGATGGGAAAGGAGCCGAACTGGCGGGCCACGGACAAGAGGTCGGCGGCACGGCGCCGCTGCTGCCACAAGGGGGTCCGCGACCCGGGGCGGCGGCGGGGGAGGAGCAGGGCCCGGGACGCCGCCTCGCGGAAGCGGGCGGCGAAGAGGGCGGTGTCCACCAATTGCTCCATCAGGTGTTCCTCGGCCTCATCCGGGCCGATGGCGATCTCCTCGGCGGAGGCAACGTCGTCGGTGTCGGGGAACCGGAAGACCATCCCGTCATCGGACCATATGACGTCGACGTCGTGGCCGTACCGCTCCCTGAACCTCCTTACCAGCGCCATCGCCCAGGGAGCGTGGACCCGGGCGCCGAGAGGCGAGAGGACGACGAGGCGCCAGTCGCCGATCTCGTCGCGGAATCGCTCGACGACGACCGTCCGGTCGGTGGGAACGACTCCGACGGCGTCCTGCTCGTCGGTCAGATAGGTGACGAGGTTGGAAGCGGCCAGTGGGTCGAGCCGGTAGCGGTCGCGGAGCATCTCCTCTGCTTCGTCCGGGGGCATGGCCGCCACCCGGCGGGTGAACTCACCGATGGCCCGGCCGGTCTCGAGTGGCCGTCCCGGGGCATCTCCGTGCCAGAACGGCATGTTGGCCGCCGGGGACGCCGGCTCGGGGACCACCTCCACCCGGTCGTGCTCGATGGCGACGATGCGCCATGAGCTGGCACCGAGGAGGAAGACGTCACCTGGACGGCTCTCGTACACCATCTCTTCGTCGAGTTCGCCGACACGAGCGCCATCCGGGAGTGTCACCCGGAAGAGTCCCCGGTCGGGGATGGTGCCGGCGTTGGCCACTGCGAGCTGCCTCGCCCCGGGCCTGGGGGTGATGGTCCCATCCACCCGATCCCACGTGATACGCGCCCTGAGCTCGGCGAACAGGTCGGATGGGTAGCGCCCCGCCAGCATGTCGAGCGTCGCCTCGAACGGACCGGCCGCCAGGTCGGCATACGGGGCGCTCCGCCGCACCACAGCCAGCAGTGAGGCGGCGGTCCAGGGCTCCACCGAAACCATCGAAACCACCTGCTGAGCGAGCACGTCAAGAGGGTTGCGAGGGATCCGGGTGGACTCCACGGCCCGGTCCACCATCCTGTCCACGACGACGGTCGCCTCGAGCAGGTCTCCGCGGAACTTGGGAAACACCTTGGCCCGGCTGATCGCCCCGACCTGATGGCCCGCCCGCCCGACTCGCTGCAGCCCGGAGGCGACCGAGGTTGGTGACTCGACCTGGATGACCAGGTCCACGGCTCCCATGTCGATACCCAGCTCGAGCGATGAGGTGGCAACCACAGCACGCAGCTCGCCCCGCTTCAGCCCTTCTTCGATGGACACCCGCTGCTCACGTGATACCGAGCCGTGATGCGCCCTGGCCAGTTCCTCGCCGGCGAGGGCGTTGAGCTCTGAGCAGATCCGCTCGGCCAGCCGGCGGCTGTTGGCAAAAACGATCGTCGACTGGTGTTTGCGGATCAGATCGAGTACCCGCGGGTAGATCGCCTCCCACACCGACGGTCTGCTGGTGGGGAGCCTGGGGTCGGGAGGATCGACGGTGCCGTCGGGGCGGGCACTCACCTGAGGCTCCGGCCGGAGCGGTGCGGTCATGTCCTCCACCGGAACCACCAACTCGACCTCGAGATCGTGGTTCCCCGGGACATCGACCACGCTGACCGGGCGGGGCACCCAGTCGCCTCCCTCTCCCTCCAAGGTCCCTCCACCGAGGAAGCGGGCGATCGTTTCGAGCGGGCGCTGAGTGGCAGAGAGCCCGAGCCGCTGTGGGGCGACCCGGGTCAGCTCCTCGAGCCGCTCCAAGGAGATGGAGAGGTGCGCTCCTCTCTTGGTGCCGGCGACGGCGTGAACCTCATCGACGATCACCCAGCGGACCGTCTCCAGGATGCTGCGTGTCGCCGAAGTGAGGATGAGAAACAGCGATTCGGGGGTGGTGATGAGTATGTCGGGCGGATGCCGCTGCATCCGCCTCCGCTCATCGGCGGGGGTGTCACCGGTGCGGATCCCTGGGACCAGCTGTGCGGGCGCCGGCAATCCAAGCCGGTTGGCGGCGTGGCCTATCCCTGCGAGCGGCGCCCTGAGGTTGCGCTCCACGTCGTAGGCGAGCGCCTTGAGCGGCGAGATGTAGAGCACGCGGCAGCGCTCTGCGGGTTCGGGGACCGGTTCGTGGAGCAGCCGATCGAGCGTCCAGAGAAAGGCAGCGAGCGTCTTGCCCGACCCGGTGGGCGCATGGACCAGGGTGTGCTCACCACGGGCGATGACCGGCCATCCCAGCGCCTGGGCCGCGGTGGGCTCGGCGAATGTGCTCTCGAACCAGCCCCTTGTGGCCGGCGAGAACCCGGCCATTGGGTCCGGATGAGCCATACGGGCATCGTAGAGCCAGGGTGGGACAGCCGAAGACCGAAGACGGATGACGGAAGACGGAAGACGGAAGACGGAACTGTGACCCGCTCCGCTCGCTTCGATTCGCGCCTCCTCCTCACCGGGGAAATGACAGAAAGAGCCGCAGCTGCGCTGGTTCCCTGAAGAAGTGACTAGCAGCTGTCCGCCGTCCGGGTTCTGACTGCCGTCTGCGTCCGCCGTCTGCCGTCCGCCGTCCGGCTGTTGCTTCCGTCTTCCGACTTCCGCCTTCCGTCTTGACTTAGGCGGCTGCGAGCACCGGGAGAGCGTCGGCCACGATGAGATCTTCCATGGCCTCGACCACAGCGGGGTCGAACTGGGTGCCGGCGTGGGCGATGAGCTCGGCCACCGCCACTTCCACCGGGAGCGAAGATCGGTAGCAGCGGTCGCTGGTCATGGCGTCGTAGGTGTCCGCCACGCAGAGGATCCGAGCCAGGTAGGGGATTTCGGTGCTGGCACGACCCAGCGGGTACCCC
This sequence comes from uncultured Actinomycetes bacterium, assembly GCA_963758695.1. Lineage (GTDB taxonomy): Bacteria > Actinomycetota > Acidimicrobiia > Spongiisociales > DATADW01 > DATADW01. Next base: position 9,708 of record CAVWWM010000028.1, on the reverse strand, counting down.
CGCCCGTCCCACCGCTCGTGGTGGCAGAGCACCGTCTCGGCGATCTCAGGATGGAACACACGGGCGGTCATGGCGTACCCGAGCTCGGGGTGACGGCGCATGTGGCTCCACTCGTCAGGTGTCAGCGGGCCTGGCTTCCCGACAACGTCGGGGTTGAGGCGAATCTTTCCGATGTCGTGCAGCATCGCCGCTACCTCCAGGTGGTCGAGCTGCGACGCCGAGAGGTCGAGGTGGCGGCCGAGCGACAACGCTAAAGCGGCGACCCGGGAACCGTGTCCCTCGAGGTCGTCCACTCCCTGGCCCAGCATGGTGAAGAACTCATCCACCTGCCGGTCCACTGTCAATCCTGTGCGCATCCCTCCCATTCCTTCCTGGTCCCTCTTCTAGATCAGGCCCACCCCCGGCCGATACACAGTGTCGACGATCTCTTCTTCGCGGTCCATGGGGCGGGCGACCCATTCGGCCTGGCAACTGACTATTCGGAGCGCGGGATCGATCCGGTTTGGGCCAATTTTCTGGTGAATCGGCCGGCCCGTTGTCGAAGGAGGCATCTGTCGCCCTATTCGGGCCTGGCAGAAGGCTTTGTCAGGGAGAGATCGGCTGACGGGCGGCTGCGACCAGTGCCGCGGCCCGGGCGGGGTCGACCGCATCCGTGGTGACGCCGTCTCGCTTCAGGGCGGTGCCGGCGATGACACCATCGGCTTTCGTCAGGAAGCGGGCGACTGTCTCGATGGTGACACCTGAGCCCACCATCACAGGCGCTTCGGGCACGGCGCTACGCACCCGGGCGATGTCGTCGATCGACGTCGGCTCTCCCGTAGCACGGCCGGAGACGATGAGGACGTTGGCTCCGGCTCGGTGGAACGTGTCGCTGGCGGAATCCTCCAGCGAGACCGAGCCGAGGGGGACGGCATGCTTGACGTGGACATCCGCCCAGACGGACGCGTCCCCCAGCGTCGCCCGCTCTCTGGCTACCTCGGCAGCACGACCCTGGACCAGTCCCTGGTCGGTGACCATGGCACCGGCGAGGACGTTGACGCGGATGAAGGAGGCCCCGGTGGCGGCGGCAATGGCCAGCGCGGCTATTGCGTCGTTGCGGAGCACGTTGACACCAACCGGTAAGGGCACCGCATGGCGCACCGCGATCACGGCTCTGGTCATCGCGGCGACGGTGATCTTGGGCACGTCATCGGCGAAGAACGGCTCATCTCCGTAGTTCTCCACGATCACGGCGTCGAACCCGGCCTCCGCCAGGACGGAGGCGTCGGCGATCGCCCGGTCGACTACGGCTTGAAGCGACCCACCGAACCTGGGAGCCCCGGGGAGCGGTCCGAGATGGACCATCCCCACCAGCCGGGGAGGGATCATCGCCGCTTGCCGAGAACGCGCACGGCAGCCTCGGCGAGGTCACCCTCGACCTTGAGCGTCAATGCGCCGGGTGGGATCCGGCCCACCACCAGCCGGCACCAATCGCCGGCAGGCCCCTTGATGAGACTTTCGCCACCCTCGGGGCCCCACACCCATTTCGAATACCCAGGCCCCATCACCTCGAGCCTCACCTCGCCGTCATAAGCCTCGCCGGCAGTGGCAAAGGCTTCGGGGAGTTCGGCCCATCCGATCCAGGCGACGTGGCGCAGCCGGGCAGAGTCCTCCGGCTCGCCGCGGAGCACTCCCTCGATGTCGAGGGCATGCGCCCAGGTGTCACGCAGACGATCGGCGGCGATGCGGCGCCCCTCGACCGGCCCGTCGAACCAGGGGACCTGTTCGTCGCCCTCCATGCGGGAGAGAGCCTCGACGACCCTTGCCCTCGCCTCACGCCACCACTCGATGACGTCCTGGGGACGCATGGCGTTGGCCCTGGTAGCGCGCTCAGCGAGCACCGGGTCGGGACCCTCGGCGATGGCGCGGTCAAGCATCTCGCCTCCACCATCGAGCGAGTCGCGCGCCAGTTCCTCGTCGGAGGCCAGATGGGCTACCAGGTCCTTGACCGTGGTGCTGTTCCTGGCCTTCACCGACCAGTCGCGGATCGGGGCGCGTTGCAGGAACTGGTCGAGAGCCTGTTGCTCCGCGACCAAATCAGAGAGAATGTCACGCACGACCTCAAATTGTAGCCGTCATCCAGGGGTCAAAATAACGGCGGAAACCGCCCCAGAACACCTCACCAGGGACGTTCTGCCTGCTCCTCACCGAATGCCGGCGGAGGATGGATCGGCTCTTCCGGCTGTTCGACCAGGTCGTTGAGTGCGTCTATCAGCTGGCGAAGCCGTCCGTAGCTGCGGCGATCAAAGACGAAGGCGATCCGGGCGCGGTCGATGACATCGTTGTCCTCGATCTCCTTGTCGGTGGGTTCGACGACTTCGATCTCGCCCTCCACCACGATGTCGGCGAACTCCTCGTTGAGACGTCCGAGTTGTTCCTCGTTGGGCGCCTCTGCGAGGCGGAGAACCAAGCGGCCGCCCACGTAACGCTGTGAGTGGTAGTTGGCGTAGAAGCGGATCACCTCGTCGACCGCCTCGTCGGCATTGTGGATGATCCGGTACAGGTTCAGGTCCTGTTCGGCGATCATCCCGCGCCCGGCCAGGCGGGTGCGGATCAACTCGTCCCACGCCTCCCAGAATCCGGTCCCTTCGGCTTCGAGCATCACGATCGGGTGGAGATCGCTCTTCCCCGTCTGGACAAGCGTGAGGAGCTCGAAGGTCTCATCGAGGGTCCCGAACCCCCCGGGCATGAGCACGAAGGCATGTGACTCCTTGACGAAACCGAGTTTGCGGGTGAAAAAGTATTTGAAGTTGATGAGCCGCTCGGGGGCGATCGAGCCCGAAGCTGCCGGCTCGAACGGCAGCCTGATGCTCACTCCGAAGGAGTTCTCCCTCCCGGCAGCGGTGGACCCGGCCTCCATGATTCCTGGTCCGGCCCCGGTGATGATGTCCCACCCCTTCTGCGTGATGAGCTCGCCGAATCGGTAGGCCAGTTGGTAGTTGGGATCGGTGGCGGGGAGCCGAGCCGACCCGAACAGGGTGACTTTTGGCTCATCCTGGTGCCGGGAGAACACCAGCATCGAGTAGCGCATTTCTTTGAGAGCGCTGTTGAGCAGCTTGAGATCGCCCCTTTGGGCGCGATCACGCGCCAGCTTGAGGGCGGTCACGATCAGCTCGTGGATCAGCTCGGGGTTGTCGCCGCCCCCGGCGGCATCGACCAGATCCCGGATCTTGGTGTCCAGTTCCGGGTTCCCCATCTCATAGGGGCGCATCCGGCCACCGTAGTGGCCCACAGATCCACGCCAGGCTGCCCGGCGACCCCTGTTTTGACCGACCTCCCTTGACATGACACAATGTCACGTCATGAGACAGGCCACTGAATACCGTCGAATATCCTGGATTGCCGTTCTCGCCGGCTTGTCGCTGGCCGCATGTTCCGGAGGCGACGTGGCAACCGAGACCTGGGTCCCGGTCTCGGCGGCCGGGTTCACCATGGAGATGCCCGCCGAGCCTGTGGAGGAGACCTTCGAGGCGCCGTCGGCGGTTGGGCCGATTTCGGTGGATACCTGGCTGGTCGAGGAGGAGGACAGCGCCGTTGCCTTTGCGGTGAACGACCTGCCCGAGGAGTCCACCGCCAGTGGTCCCGATCCGGTGCTCCAGGGCGCAGTTGCGGGGGCGTCCTCCAACCTGGGGGGTACCACCGTGTCCGACGAGCCCGTCGAGGGGCTCGACTATCCGGCGCGCGACGCCGAGATCGCGGCCACCAGCGAGGGGACCGATGTCGTCGTCTTCCTGCGGGCGGCGCTGATCGAGAACCAGCTGATCCAGTTGCAGTCTCTCGGCCCGGCGGAGAACCGCGAGGAGATCAAGGCCAGATTCGACAGGCTCGTCGAGAGCTTCGTCGTCGACGGATAGTTCGGGCCTGGTCAACCATCGAACGGAGGGCCGGCCGGTCCCTTCCTGACCACAGCGTTCCACACCGTGTCGTAGTGGTCGCGGTCGTACGAATCGACATGGGGGAGGACCATCGAGTCCCAGGCCTGGCGGAGCGGGTCGGTCTCGCCGGCGTGGATCATCAGACCGGCGGGGACGCGGTCGAGCACGGTTCGCAGGCTCATCGGCGTCTCCACCCTCGTCCCCTGGTCGGTTGTCCTGAACGAGGCGTTCACCTCGACGGCGAGGCGGGCTAGCGCCTCGACGAACGGGGCGCGCAGCGCCGGATAGCGGACCTCGAGCATCGAGGTGATCTCGTCGGAGGTGGGAAAGTCCTTCTCCCAGATGACCCACCGGTCGGCGAATGCCTTGTTGAGCGTCTGCGTCCCGGCATAGTCCCGCAGGTCGGTCGGGTTCATCGTCCCGAACAGGCGAATGTCACCCCTCAATTGGACGGTCTCCCCGTTTGGCAAGTCGAGCGCTGCATACCGGTCGAGCAGCCCGTGGAGGGCGAACAGCGTCTCGGCACCGGCAGCGTTGAGCTCTGAGAGGTTGACCAGAGCCGGGCCGCGCAGCGCCCTGGTGATATCGCCGTCCTGCCACCGGCTCTCGGTGCCCCCCTTCCCATCGCCGTGGAGCTTGGTCGACCCGATGAGGGTGACGTCCCTCACCTCGCCGGTCAGAGGTATCCGGTAATAGGGGAGGCCGAGCATGGCGGCGAACTGCTCGATGTCGTGGTCCTTCCCTGTCCCCATGTGACCTCGAACTGCAACATGGAGGGGGCGAACCCTGCTGGATCCTCGCGTCGCACCTCCTCCAGCCGGGCGAAGCGGTAGAGCATCCCCAGATCCACGTAGTGGGGGTCGGGGTCGGGAATCTTGCGGAGGCGATGGTCGATGTCCGCCAGGTCGCCTGGCAGCGAGAATCGCTCCAGCGAGATTGGCTTGCCTGCGCCTTCAGGGTCGTTGAAGGTCACGTTCATTGGGTTCCTCTCATTGATCGATGGTCTGCAGGCCCCGCTCGGGCGTGCGGCTGGCGCGCTGCCACCAGGCCTCCATGCCCCACATGGCCAGGCTGCGGCGCAGCGCCTGCCTGGTGCCGTCCACGATGGCCTTGGTGAGCGCCTCCGGCTGGCTCACCACCTCGCTTCGACGGTAGGCGGCTTCAACGGTGGCGTCGCCGATCCCTATGCCGAGAACCGTGGTCCCACCGTGCTCCACGCCGTTGACCGCGGCGGCCAGTGCTTCGACCGAGCCGCGTGTCATGCCGTCGGCGAGCACCACCAGCACTCGGACCGTCGAGCCGGTGCGCGCCATCCGCTCGGCGGCATGGATCACGTTGAACTCGTCGACGTTGGCCGCCTTCTCGAACATCGAGACAGGTGGGCTCGAGTTGGGATACCGCTTCGCCTCCATTGCGGCCTCGCCCGGTTCGGCGGCCGTCCGGAACAGCCCGGCGAGGACGTCTTCGGCATCGCGCCAGCGCCTCCCGAACGGCTTCACCACGTAGTGGTTCACCGTGGATATGAGCCGCTCGGCGGCGGCGCCCTGGGTTTGACGGAGCCCGGCAGTTGCCCGGGAGCGGCTCGCGGTGTACCTGGCCTCGGTATCGCCGCGGCGGGCGGCAAAGGAGCGGTTGAACAGCGCCACCTCGAACTCGACCTGAAGCTCGTCGCACAGCCTGGCCAGCGTCCATGCGCCGAGGAGCGCTGCGGCCATCCCCCATGGCGACTTGGACGTGTTGCCTGCCGGCCGGGGCTGGAGCATCGAGGCGGAGGCGTCGACCAGCAGGCTCACCGCATACGAGCGGCGGTTGGGAAGCGCCCTTCGTTCATATATCCGCTCGTAGAGCCCGGCACCGATGAAGAGGGCAGCGTGCGGAGAGAGATCGCCGGCGTCGTACCCCGAACGCAGCCCGCGGCGCTGATTGGCTACGAACAACGGGTACAACTCGCCCGAGACGTGCCGCTGCGCCACATGCCACCGCCGGGCGAAGCGGTCGAGTGCCTCCCGGCCCTGCTTGCCAAAACTACGGAACTGGTCCGGTATCGGGGTGACCAGGAGCCGGCCCCGCATCCCGTTTGGCAGGTAGATGGTGGGGGCCTGACTCACCCTGAGCAGTTGGTCGACACCCTCCTGCCCGGCGACCTCGCTGTCGGCGCGGCGGGGGGCGTCGCCGGCACGCGACTGTGCCGATCGGCGGGTTTGCTCGTAGCCCTCGGCGTCGCGCAGCACTGGGCTGGCCAGCCTGACCCGGTCCACGCCGTCGGCAACGGCGCGCCGGTCGTTCTCCTGGCGGTCCTTGCGCTCCATGACCGACTCCGCAGGGCTGCCCTCCTTGACGAGCCTGTGGAGGATTGCCACCTCGAGCAGCATCAACGCCGCCACGGCGACGTCCCAGGGGTCGGCCGCTTTGGCCGCCTGCTCCACGTATGGCGTGGCGTCGGCCAGAGCGACGGCGACCCGCCCGTCGACTCGGCGCTCCAACCGGTCCCGATCCTCGTAGCCCCCGGTCATCAGGAAGCAGGCAAGGGCGAATTGCCCCAGCGGGCGGGCCTGCCCGAGGTGGACCTGTGAGGCCGCCGAATAGATGTCGGCCAGTACCGAGCGCGCCCCCGGGTATACCGCGAGGTTGACCCGTTCCTGGCGGGCGTCCTCGAGGGCGAAGAAGAGCGCCTCGAGAGCGGATCCTCCGGCGGCGCGGAGCACCCCGATGAGGTCGCTCTCCCCGGTGACCCCGTGGGGGGCGAAGACGTCAGGAACGGGGCGCCGCTCGTCGAGGTCGGTGGCCACGAGGTGGACGACCTCGTGGAGAGCGGAGGCGATGGCCACCTCGTCGGGTGTCACCGGTGCCGAGACCGCATATGCCGCCTGGAAGACCCGAGGATCGCAGACGATCTCGTCGCCCCCGGACGAGGATTCGGGCCCAAGTCGCACGACTAGTTGGGGGTTACCAGAGAGCGTGCGGGCGAAGCGCGTCACCGCAGGTGCCACCCGCTGGTAGCGGCCCACCACCTCCTCGATGGCACGCTCCTCCGGCCGGAGCAGCTGGGTGAGGCTGGAGCGGTGATCCAAGGGGCGGGTGGCGGCTGGCATAGCCGCCCATTCTCTCACCCCGGCAGGGCGTCGTGGCACGGGGAGGCAGGGCGGCGACTCGCTCCCGGCATCTCCGTATCATCCGGCTTATGCACTATGCACTCACCACCCTTCCCAATGGGCTCCGGGTGATCACCGAGGCGATCCCCGGGCTCCGCTCCGTTGCGGTGGGGTGCTGGGTGGATACCGGGACGAGGGACGAACTCCCCAACGAGGCGGGGGCCTCGCACTTTCTCGAGCATCTCCTCTTCAAGGGATCCGAGACGCTCACCGCCCGTCAGATCTCCGAGACTTTCGATTCGATGGGCGCCGAGTCGAATGCCTTCACCACCAAGGAGTACACCTGCTTCTGGGCGCGGCTGCTCGACCAGGACCTCCCCAAGGGTCTCGGCGTTCTCGCCGAGATGCTCCAGCGACCGGCCTTCCGCCCCGAGGAGATCGACTCGGAGCGCCAGGTCGTGATCGAGGAGATCAACATGAACGACGACGACCCATCGGACGTCGCCTTCGAGGAGTTCACCGTCGCCCTGTTCGACGGCCACCCGCTGGAGCGCCCCGTACTCGGAACGAGGGAGTCGATCCGGGCGATGACCCGTGACGATCTCGACGGCTACTGGAGGCGGCGCTACCGGGTCGATTCGGCAGTGCTCGCCCTGACCGGGTCGATCGACCACGACGACGTGGTGGAGCTTGCCGGTTCGCTCTTCGGCTCCTGGGGCGGTCCCGGGGTCGACCACGAGTTGGCGGCGCCGCTGGTCGAGCGGCGGGTCAGGGTGGTGCGCCGGCCGACGGAGCAGACCCACCTGATCATCGGTGGCGAGGGGCTCACCCGCTCCGACGAGAGGCGTTTCGCTCTCGAGGTGATGAACCATGTCCTCGGTGGGGGTCTCTCCTCACGACTGTTCACCACGATCCGCGAGGAGCGCGGTCTGGCGTACTCGATCTACAGCTTCCGGCTGCCATTCGCCGACACCGGCGCCTGGGGTGTCTACATCGGGACCACGCCTGACCTGGTGGCCACGGCGATGGAGCTGATCCTGAGCGAACTGGAGCTCATGTCGGAGAAGGGGGTCAGCCAGGAGGAACTCGACCGCGCCAAGGGGAACATGCGGGGTGGCCTCGCCATCGCGCTCGAGGACGCCAACAGCCGGATGACCCGCCTTGGCCGCGACGAACTCATCGGTAATCCCCATCTGTCGGTGGACGAGCGGATCGAGCGGATCGAGAGCGTGACCCTCGAGGAGGTGCGCGAGGTGGCGGCCGAGGTCCTCGGTGGCCCCCGGGTGATCGGCGCCGTCGGCCCGTTCGACCCCTCCGACCTCGAGCAGTACGTGGCCTGAACACCCCTCCAACCCAGGGCTGGCGGGTCTTCCGTCAGGCGCGCTCCACAAACAGCGACAGGAGCAGGCCATAGGCGAGGGCGGCCGCGGCGAACACCCCGAGCCATCGCCACCACCGGGCTCGTAGCGCCTCGCCGGCCACCCTGGTGAGCAGCCCGCCGAGCAGCAGCCAGACGGTGACATCAAGCGGGTAGGCGACGGCGAGTGTCCCATCCGACGCTGTCATCGCTCCGACTGCGGTGAGCAGACCGGACACCGGGGCGCCGGCGAAGGCCAACGTGAACCCGAGCCGCTCGCACCCACCGACACAGGTGTCACTCAGGGTCAGCGCCAGCCCGGCGCTGAAAAGAGCCGCCCCGATCAGGAGGAGCGCCAGCCCCGAAGCGAGCGTCGTCCGACAGCCGGGGAGCGTCGACTCGGGGGTGGTTATGGGTCAGCTCTCGCGGATCTCGACGGATCGAATAGCCGGCTCCTTCACGGGACGCTCGCCGCGCAGCTCGAGGTCGGCGATGGCATCGACCGTCTCCATTCCCCCGGTCACCTCGCCAAAGATGGTGTATTGGTGCGGTAGGGACACATCCTTGAGCGTGATGAAGAACTGGCTCCCGTTGGTGTTCGGTCCGGCGTTGGCCATCGCCACCGTGCCCCTCGTGTAGCGACGCGGCTTGTCCAACTCGTCGCGGAACCGATACCCGGGCCCGCCGCTCCCCGTGCCGGTTGGGTCGCCACCCTGGATGACGAACCCGGGGACCACCCGGTGGAAGATCACACTGTCGTAGAACCCTTCGCCGGCGAGGAAGGTGAAGTTGTTCGCCGTGATCGGCGCTTCCTCGGGAAACAACCGGATGGTGATCTCGCCGTGGTCGGTGTCGAGGACCGCCTCGTACGTCTTGGCGAGATCAATGGTCATCTCGGGCGGTGTGGAGTACTGCTTGGCCACTGCGGTCCTTCCGGTGAGGGGTGCCGAGGGTAGGGAGACCCCGGGCGGTGTTCGAATCTCAGAGACGGGTGGCGAAGCCCTCGTAGTTGACCACCAACCCATCCTCATCCACGGTCAGCGGGTACTCCGGACCATCACCATGGGCGAAGGAGAAGCGGTAACGGTCGAGCCCATCAGCGGGTGGGAGCCGCTCGTACCTTTGGGTCACCACTTCTACAACCAACTCCGGTATTTGCACCCAGAGGACGGGGATCTCGGCCGATTCCCCCACCGCCAGCCCGAGCCGGACCAATGGCGGCGTGTTGGAAAGCGGAGTCGAGGCGATGTCCACGTCGTGGCACGACGCGCTGTCGGCGATCGAATCGTCCCCCAATCGCCACCCGCCATTCTCGGCGCGCACCAGCGCCAGGCTTCTGACGCCT
>CAVWWM010000027.1:0-33569 GCA_963758695.1 uncultured Actinomycetes bacterium | reverse complement strand
TTGCGCGACGCCATCAGAGCCGGGGGCGGGACCGAGGTTGGCACCGAGGGAGATTCGTTCTTCGCCGCCTTTCCAACGGCACGCGGTGCGGCGCTTGCCGCGGTGATGGCGCAGCGCGAACTGGCGCGAAACGAGTGGCCCCACGAAGCATCTGTCCGGGTGCGGATGGGGCTCCACACCGGAACGGGGGCTCCCGGGCCAGACGGCTACATCGGGATGGATGTCCACCGCGCCGCCCGCATCGCAGCCGCCGGGAGTGGTGGTCAGGTCCTGCTCTCGGGAGCCACAGCCGAGCTGGTGCGGGACGTGCTCCCTGATGGCGTGAAGCTGACCCACCTGGGAACCCACGCCCTGCGCGACCTCCCCCAACCGGAACGGCTCTGCCAATTGTTGATCGACGGTCTCGAGTCGGAGTTCCCCCCCATTCGGGCTGTCGGAGTCGGCACCGGCAACCTCCCGGCACCGCTCAATGCATTTGTTGGTCGTGAAGACGAGCTGGCTGCTCTCACCGCCCGAGTGGTCGATCGCCCGCTGGTGACACTTGTCGGTTCGGGTGGCACCGGTAAGTCGCGGCTCGCCGTCGAGGTGGGGCGAGCACTGAGTGAAGAGTTCAACGACGGGGTCTGGTTCGTGGCTCTAGCGGACGTGAGCGACCCCCGGCTCGTCGCCGACACGGTGGGGAGGACTGTCGGTATCGAGGGAGGATCGAGTCGCCCCATGTTCGAGCGCCTCGTCGACCACCTCCGGGGCAGAAGGCTCCTGCTGATCCTGGACAACTGTGAGCACCTGGCAGGTGCCTGCGCCGACCTGGCGCCGGGCATCCTCGCCGGAGCGCCGGGAGTCAGGATCCTCGCCACCAGTCGTCAACCCCTCGGTCTGGGCGGCGAGGAGTTGGTCCCGATAGGACCGCTCCGGGTACCCCAGCGGGAGGTGCGACCCGAACAGGCGATGACATCGGCGGCGGTCCAGCTGTTCATCGAGAGGGCGAAGGCGGCCAAGCCGGAGTTCGCCTTCGACGACGAAGAACTGGCGCGGATCGTCGAGGTTGTGCGGGGGGTGGAGGGGATCCCGCTCGCCATCGAACTGGCTGCCGCCCGCGTCCCCGTGCTCACTCCCGGGCAGATCGCCGATCGCCTCGACGACAGGTTCCGGCTGCTTCGGGCGGCCAGCCCTGCGGTCGAGCCCCGGCACCGCACGCTCGAGGCAACCATCGAGTGGAGCTACGAGCTGCTGACGCCCCCTGAGCAGCTCCTCTTGCAACGAATTTCTGTGTTCGTCGGGGGGTGCACGCTCGAGGCATGTGAGCGGGTGGTGAGCGGCGACGGTATCGACGATTTCGAAGTACTCGACCTGATGGCCGCTCTGGTGGAGAGATCCTTGGTTGTCGCCGACACGCGAGGCATGCAGGGCAGGTACCGGATGCTGGAGACGATCCGCCGCTACGCCGCCGACCGGCTCGAGACCGATGCCGACGCCGACAAGTGGCGGCAGCGCCATGCCACCTGGTGTCTCGAGGATTGCGTCCAGCCACCGGAGGTCACCGATGGGTACCGGGCGATAACCGACGAGGTTCTCGCCATGTTCGACAGGGAACAGGACAACCTCAGGGCCGGGTTCGACTGGCTGGTCGCCCGCGGTGACGCCGAGCAGGCGCTGAAGATGATCGCCAGCCTCGGGTGGTTCTGGTACATCCGGGGGTACTGGATCGAGGGGACAGACAGGGCCCTGGCGGCGCTCGACCTGCCGGCACCGGTCCCCGATCTGGTGAGGGCGAGGGCGCTCACGGCCATTGCGATACTTGCGTTCCGTCGCGGGCTCGATTCCTCGATATCGCCGCTCGCCGAAGAGGTGCTGGCACTCGACCGCCGGCTGGGTGATCCCGCCCGGATCGCCTACTCGACGATGATCTCGGGACTCGCCTGCATCGCACTCGGGCATTACGAGAGGGAGTTCGCCCTTGGCGAGGAGGCCTACCGCATGGCCACCGAGGCCGGTGCAACGCTGGTAGCGGGTGCGTCACAGCTGCTCATGGGTAGGGCGGCCTCGCTGATGGGCGACTTCGAGCGCTCCATCGGGCACCAGAGGGTGTCCGAGAATCTCTTTGCCTCCATCGGTTCTACTTGGGGAGTGGCGTCCTCCCTGTTCGGTCAGGCCAATGGCGCCCTCGGATTCGGGCGGCTCGACGAGGCCAAGGAGCTGTTGGAGGAGTCGATGGAGGTCGCACACACCATTGGCGCCCTCGACGAGCTAGGCCCCTCGCAGCTCATCTTGGGGTATATCGCCCTGGTCCATGGAGACGAGGAGGGAGGCGAAGCGCTGCTCTCCGCCGGGTGGGAAGACATCAAGAGCAGGCGCGATTGGGGCGGAGCGCTCGCCGTGGGGATCGTCGCCCAGTTCCTGGCACTGGTCGGCCGTCAAGCCCGGGCGCGTGCCCTGCTCGAAGGGCTCTTGGAGATGGCCGAGGAGAGCGCCGACCCCAATGCTCAGGGAGCGACTCTCGTCGCATTGGCCTGGCTGGGCGTGCTCTCCGGGGACCTGGCCAGGGCGGCCCGACGTGCCATCCAGGTGCTCGACCTCCAAGGCGCCCGAGCCGACCCCCGGGGAGTCTTCAACGGTCTATTGGCGGCAGCACTCATCCTCCAGGCATCGGGCGAGGTCGCGGGAGGGGCCAGGCTGGCAGCAGGGGGAAGCGCAGTCTTAGCCGCCGCCGATCTTCCAGTGAGAGCCATCGAGCGAACTCTCCTCAGCGGTTTGCAGACAGCCGAACAGGAAGCGTCCTTCCCCACCGATCCGGCTTCCGCTGCCCAACTCGGCATCGAGGCTGTGACCCCATATCTGGGTGGTTGATTCCGAACCCGGGGCATCTGCCAGTATCGGCGAGCGACCGACACAGGAGCCCGATTGACCAAGTTCGCCTACTTCGCCGGACACGAGCAGTGGCACCCCGAACAACTCGTCGCCCACGCCCAGCGTGCTGAAGAGGCCGGTTTCGACATGGTGGTGGTGTCCGAGCACTTCCACCCTTGGGTGGACGACCATGGGGCCGCCGGCTTCGCCTTCTCCACGATCGGGGCCATGGCGGCTGCCACCACAGGCCTCGAGTTCGCCACGGGGGTGACCACCCCGCTCTTCAGGTTCCACCCCGGCGTCATGGCGCAGGCCGCCGCCACCCTCGACCGCCTCTGCAATGGGCGCTTTCACCTCGGGGTGGGAACCGGAGAGAACATCAACGAGGGACCGCTCGGCTACCCGTTCCCCGGTTATGCGGAACGAGCGGCGCGGATGGGCGAGGCGCTGGAGATCATGCGCCGTCTGCTCGACGGCGAGAAGCTGACTTACGAGGGCAACTACTACCAGACCGACCGCGCCAAGCTCTACTCGCCGCCCATCGGCAAGGTCCCGATCTGGATGGCCGCCGGTGGGCCCAAATCGGCAGAACTTGCAGCGCGCAAGGCGGATGGGATCATCACCTCGGTCAAGTCACCGGCCGACACCATCGAGCGTGTCTGCGACCCAGCGCGCCGGGCAGCCAAAGAGGCCGGCCGATCGGCACCTTCGATCCTCGCCACGAGGTGGTCGATCTTCGCCTCGTCCCCGGAGGACGCCTGGGAGGCGCTGCTCCCCTGGCGCGGGCTGCGGGCACCGGGACGGCTCGAGGCGGTTGATCCAGCCGATCTGCGATCAAGGGCCGACGAACTACCCCGCGACGAGGTCCTCGGCCAATACACCATCGTCTCCAATCCCGAAGAAATCGTCGCCGCCTACCGCCCACTCGTCGAGGACCTCGGCTCCGACGTGGTCACCTTTCAGATGACATCTCTCGACCAGGAGGCCCTGATCGGCCTGCTGGGATCAGAGGTGTTGCCCGAGTTGCGTGCCCTCCAAGTTTCGGACTGAGCTCGCACCGTCTGCCGTCTGCCGTCTGCCGTCTGCCGTCCGCCGTCTGCCGTTCACCGTCCACGTTTTAGAACCTGCCCAGATATCCCAGAAGCCTCCGCACCGCTTCGCTTTCGGCGGGAGGGTTGCCCCCGGCGCCACCGTGTTCGGCGGCCGCCTCGAGGCTGGTGCGGTCGCGCTGGAGCGCCCGGCGAATCTTCGCAACCTCGGGCGACCCCTCGTCCGCAACCAGCCAGTCGTGCAATGGTGTCGCGAACCGCGCACCGAAGGTGGCGAGAAGATCCACCTTCCATCCATCGGGCCCGTTGCGCAGCACCCAGTCATGGCTTGCCCTTCGCCCGAGTCGGAACGGGACGGCGGCAAAGCGCACCGTTCCCAGCCGGAATCGATCGGGGTCACCGACCTCCCCCTTTGACAGTTTCCGCCCGCTGAACGTGCTCAGGCTCTGCACGAATGACCCCCAGAAGGCTGCTCGCACGCCCGCCGGCGTGCCCGCCTCCACGATCTGGGACGCCTCGGCCGGATCTTCGCTCTCCACGGCGGCGAGCAACGCGAGTTGGTCCTCGTCGACCAGAGGGCTTGTTGCCTCCCAGTCCTCCCGATCGAGCGCCTCGACAAGATCGGAAACCACCGCTCGCGGCCCCGGTGATGGGACCGTCGTGCTCACCGCCTCCCCGTCGCCGGAGCAGCCGGCCACCGCCAGCACCAACACGACCAACACCGCCCGGTTCCGCATACCGGAAGGCTACGGGTACGGCCAAGGCAGGTGCCAACCCAGTGGCCGCCAAAGACGGACTCGGCTGCCAACCGGGGAGCGGTCGGAAGCGGACGGGGACAGTCTCCTTACACTGATCCCATGCCCAAGATCGACGGTGGCTGGCTGGTGCGCGCCATCGCAATCGGGCTGATCGCCGGGTTTCTCGCCGGACTGTTCGGAGTGGGAGGCGGCATCGTGGCGGTGCCCGGACTCGTCCTCCTGCTCGGGCTCACCCAACACCGCGCCCATGCCACCTCGATGGCGGCGATCCTCGCCACCGCCACCGCCGCCGCCATCACGGCCGGCCTGGCCGGCTCGGTGGATTGGGCGGTCGCCGCCGTGCTCGCCTCCGGGTCGGCCGTCGGCGCCTACATCGGCGCCAGGCTGCTCGATCACATCCCCGAGGTCTGGCTCGCCGTGGCCTTCAGCATCCTGGCCACCGTCTCGGCGGTGAGGCTGTTCATTGGATCCGGTGACGAGTCAGCCCCGACGACGTCGGTCGATTGGTCACCCCGGCTGGTGGTATCGCTCGTGCTCGTAGGTCTCGTTGCGGGAACGCTTGCTGCGCTGCTCGGCGTCGGCGGCGGGATCATCTACGTGCCTGCGATGGTCCTCCTCCTCGGGCTCAGCCAGCACGTCGCGCAAGGATCGTCGCTCGCCGCCATCATCCCCACCGCCGTCGTGGCAACGCTGACAAACATGCGGGCGGGAAGGGTCGACAAGCGGGCCGCCATCGTGGTGGGTCTCGCCGGTATCACCGCCGGAGTGGCCGGCGTGCAGTTGGCACTACGCATCGAGGGCCTGGTGCTGCAACGGATGTTCGCCGTGCTTCTTGTGCTCGTCACCATCCAGATGCTGCTCAAGGTGGTGCGCTCATCCCGGCAGCCGGCCGTCGCGGACGAAGGCTGAGCGGGCCATCGGGTCGGTCAGCCCGGTGGCCCGGTACAACACCACGAGATAGACGAGCCCGACCACCTCGAGCACCCAATTCCACGGGGACATCAAAGAGGCAGTTACCGACGGCCAGCCCCCGCCACCTGCGTCGGGAGGAAACTCGACGCCGAGCACCGGCCAGAACAAGACCTCGGGTTCGGTCCACATGGCGTCGAGGGCGAGATGGAGCAGCATGCCGATGGCAACTGCCATGAATGCCCGTCTCCTCCGGCCGCGCCGCGTGGCGAGAAGGACCACCGTCATGACGGCGGCCGAAACCACCAGGGCGTGAGCCACGGTGCGTCCGGCGGGGAAGGTGTCGGGGAAAAGGAGGGTGAGCGGCTTGTCGATCAGGTTGGGAAGCACCGCTCCGAGAGCCAGCAGGCGCAGGTCAACCTTCGGGTCCCGGTAGACGACCCTGAAGATGAGCACCGCCATTCCGATGTCCCAGAAGAGCACTTCTGCGCAGGGTCACCGCCCGTCGAGGGCGGCATTGGCCAAGGAGTCGGCGACGGTGTTGCTCTCTCTCGGGACGTGCTCCAATCGGACCGACTGGAACCCGGCCAGCAGCGCGGTGGCCTTGCGGTGGAGCGGCACCAGGCCCGGAGCCTTCACCCGGTAGCGGCCGGTGAGCTGACGTACCAGGAGTTGGCTATCGGCGCGAACCACCAGTTCGTCCGGATCGAACTCGCTTGCGGCCTCCAGCCCATCGATGACCGCCTGGTACTCGGCCACGTTGTTGGTGGCGACACCGAGGGGGCGGCTCATCATCGCCACCGGCCGTTCCTCTCCCTCCTCGTAGAGCACGGCGCCTATCGCGGCGGGCCCGGGGTTGCCCCGGGCTGCACCATCGGTATAGAGGACATACCGGCCCGGCATCAGCGGGGGCAACGCATCACGGCACGACAATGCGGCGGCAATGGACGCAGCGCGGCGGGTCCTCGGCGAGCGCCTCGATCAGCTCAGCGGGTGACAACCGGAGGTGGCACCCCCCACATACCCCATCGATCAGTCGTGCGATCGCCACCGGGTCACGCAGGCGGAGGCGTTCGTAGAGAGCCGCCAGTTGGTCGGGCACCAGCGGTGCGATGTCGTTCTTACGCGCCTCCTTGGCAGCGATCTCGACGTCGATGATTTTCCACTCTGAGGCGACCGCCCCCTCGAGCGTCGCCTCGAGCTTGCGAGCGGCCTCCAAATCGGTGCGGGTGGCGACGGCGATCCCCTCGAGCGTTTCACGCTGATCGAGCACTTCGAGCACCCCCTCCTCCATCGTGGCGCGCCGGGTTCGCAGCGACTCGACCTCGTGCTGCATGTTCCCGGTCTCCCGGGCACTCATCCCACCCGCATAGAGCCGTCGCTCTTCCTGGGTGAGCTTCTGCTCGAGCAGCCCAAGTTCCCCCTCTGACTTGTCGAGCGCCAACTCCGCCTGCTTGAGCTCGGCCTCCTCAGTCTCGAGGCGGGCGGCTATCCCCTCGGCTGCCTCGTGCGCCACCCGGTACTGCTCCAGCTCCGGGAGGCTCTGACGGCGATGCAGCAGCCGGTCGATCTCGGAGTCGACCGCCTGCAGGTCCAGCAGGTCGGCCAGACTGCGCAGCTCCTGCATCAGCGAAGGTCCCTCCAGGGTGTCGGATCGAGATGGGTGAGGTCGATGGCTCCGGGCACCATCGACCGGATGGCAGCGTACAGCGCCCCGATACCGGGACGCTCGGTGGCGGTGTGGCCTGCATCGATCACCGCCACCCCTCGATCGACGGCGGACACGACCGAATGGTGACGTACATCACCGGTGACGACGGCGTCGGCACCGACGGCGATGGCCGCCTCGAGGAGATCGCCACCCGATCCAGGTACGGCGGCCACCCGTCGTAGCTTCCGCTCGGGGTCTCCCGCTACCCGTAATCCGACCGTCCCGAGTCTGTCCGCCACGAGCCCGGCGAGTTGTCGCAAGCTGTTCACCGGCGGTGTCCCCACCCTCCCCACAAAGCCCAGGTTGGAGACCGTCGGGACCGACATCGAAGGCGGGCTCCTCGTAGGGGTGCGCCGCCACCATGGCGGCCAGGACCGCGTCGCGCCGCGGGGCGGGGGCCACCATCTCGACCCGCACCTCAGGGGCGAGTGTCGCCGACCCGGCTTCTCCAACGACTGGGTTGGATAGCTCGCCGCCGAGAAAGCTGCCCGAGCCGGGCGAGCGGAACGAGCAATGGGTGTACCGCCCGATCCGGCCGGCGCCGGCTTCTGCCATGGCTTCCACCAGCGCATCGACCGACTCCGACGGGGCGAACGTGACCACCTTGACCGTCGGACCGGCCTCGATCGGTCCGAAGGGGGCGGGGTCCCCGAGCCCGAGGGTGTCGCAAAGGGCATCGGCGGCTCCGCCCGGGACCGCATCCCAGTTGGTATGGACGACGGCCAAGGCGACCCCACCGGCAGCCAGTCGGAGCGCTCTGCCCTCGGGTCCCTTCCCGGCCACGAGCGACGTGACCGGGCGGAAGAGGAGCGGGTGGTACGAGACGAGGAGAGCCGGACGCTCGACCACCGGACATCAGGGTGTCGATCACCGCATCGGTCACCTCGTGGCAGACCGCAACCGGCCCCGCGTCGGCCTCCGGATCGCCCAGTTGCAGACCGACCGGGTCCCAACCCGCCGCCTTGTCCGAAGGGGCCAGCGCACTCAGGGCTGCCAGCATGTCGCCCACCGTGGTTCGTTCCACGACCTCACTCTCTCCGAAGCCGGCCCGGCCCGCAAGTACGGTGCGCCCATGCCCTCTTTGATCTGTTCGTCATGCTCGACCCGATACTCATCGGCCGCCCTGCGTGGAACGTGCGAGCGGTGTGGCTCGCCGCTCCTCTGCGAGTACGAAATCGAGCGGGTCGACCCAGCGGTGCTCGACACCCGGCCCCATTCGATGTGGCGGTATTCGCGAGGTGCTCCCCAGGCCGACCCAGTGACTCTCGGTGAGGGGTGGACCCCGCTGGTTCCTGCGGGCGAAATCGTCTGGGTCAAGGACGAATCGGTCAACCCCACCGGGTCGTTCAAGGACAGGGGAATGGCGATGGCGGTGACCATGGCGCGTCATCTCGGCGCCGGGTCATTGGCGGCGCCGTCGGCAGGCAACGCCGCGGTTGCCCTGGCGGCGTATGGCGTCGGCCGCCGGCCTCCCGGTAACCGTGGCGCTCCCCGAAGACACCCCAAGGTGGTTCGTCGAGAAAGCCCGGGCTCACGGTGCTTCGGTGCACCTCGTCGATGGCACCATCGGTGACGCCGGCGCCTGGCTGCGCAGCAACCGCCCGGTCGATGCATTCGACGTATCGACGCTGCGCGAGCCATACCGGGTCGAGGGCAAGAAGATCATGGCCTACGAGGTTTGGGAGCAACTCGGTCGATCGCTCCCCGAGGTGATCGTCTACCCGACCGGTGGCGGGACCGGTCTCATTGGGATGTGGCGACGCCTTTGGCGAGATGGAACGGCTGGGGTGGGTGGGGCCGGAGCGTCCCCGGATGGTGTCGGCACAGGTCGCCGGGTGCGATCCGGTGGTCAGGGCCTTCGAGGGGCTCGACGCAGTCTCACCAAGCGCCGATATCTCGCCCACCGGACTCCGGGTTCCGACACCTACTCGGTCTCGACCTGTGCATCGCCGCCTTGAAGTCCAGCAACGGGATCTGCCATCTCGATCGAGGAAGCCGAGATGTGGGAGGCCGCTGCCTCCATGACGGCCGCAGCCGGGGTCGACGCCGGACCCGAGAGCGGGGCAGCCTGGGCCGCATATGCACGGCTTCGACAGCAGGGTTGGATCGAGGCCGCTGACCGTGTCGTCGTCTTCAACACCGGTTCGATGACGCCCTACGAGGCCCTCATCTCCGATTAGACGGTTCTCAAAAGAGAGCGGTATCGTCTTGTTCAACGTATCGGAGGAGAGGCGGACGTTCGATGAGGGGTAACAAGATTCTGCAGCGGTCCTTCGTTTTGGTCGCATTGTTCGGGGTGCTGGCCACGAGCGCGACCGCCAACGCCCAGGAGGAACCCACCGAGTTGGCGCCGTTCGGCACCACCGATGACGCAGGTCGTCGAGATCATTCCGTCATCGGCCATTCCGCAGGCGAACGAGATCTACGGTTGGGAGTCGCTCGGGATCGTGGCGGGCGGTACCCAGATGCGCCGCCACTCGCTGGGCGGCGACCGGCTCGAGGTGTGGATCTGCAATGTGGGCGGTCCCTACAACCTCACGCCCAACCAGGCGGCCAACAAGCTCGACAACGAGCTTGGCCCCTACTTCGACGCTGTTTCCGAGGGCCGCTACCAGCCGAACTTCGCTGCGGGTGGCACCCTCAACGGCAGCAGTTCCTCCGACTGCCTCGGTGGCATCAATCAGACCAACAACGCCAACGGTGTGATCGTGGTGGAGAACGGCTACGTGGGATCAGCACTCGGTGGGCCCGGTCTTCTCTGCAACGCCGGAGGAAGCTGCCCCGAGGCGCCAGACACCTTCCCCGCCAACAGCCGCTACGTACTCGCCGGCGCGGAGACGGTCAACGACGGCGCCGCCCAGGACAACGGATTCACCTCTGCTCTGGTGTCGGTGCTCGCCCACGAAGTCGGGCACAGCCTCAACTTCCCCCACTCCTACTCCGGGCAGACCTTCGTGAGCGGCCAGCTCTGGGAGTACGACAACCCCACCGACAACATGAGCGGGAACCTCACCCACGCGAACGGCTCACCGAGCGAGACTCTCGCCGAGCCCTACCAGTCGATGGGCTTCAACCGGTACGCAGCCGGATGGCTCAGCCCCGACGACGTATTGGTCTACGGCGGCGGTCCCCGATCGATCAAGGTCAACAAGGCTGGGAACAACGGCAGGCAACTCATCGTGCTCCCCCAAGGCGCCCAGGGCTTCTACGTGGTGCTCGAGACCAGGCTCCCGAGCACTTACGACCCGGTGCCAGGGCCGGCCAGGGGGCTCCAGGCGCACACCGTTGACCAGCGGAAGTCGGCCTGCGCCGACGACCCGCGGGCGGACAGCCCTCCCGCCTGCTTCAGCCTCTTCCGAGAGCACAAGCAGCGCCCCCCAGCCCCTATGCCGCCGACCACACCCTCAAGGTGGGCGACGTCCGCACCTATGGGGCGTTCCAGGTCAGGGTCACAGGCAAGGGCAGCGAGTTCATGAGGGTCGGAGCTGCTCGGGTTCTCCGACATCATCGGCAACACCTTCACCAAGGAGATCCTCTGGCTGGCCGACGAGGAGATCACGCTGGGGTGCAACCCGCCGGCAAACGACAAGTTCTGCCCCGAAGACCAAGTGACCCGGGCCAGATGGCGTCGTTCCTCGCCCGGGCGCTCGACCTGCCAAAGGCGAACAGGGACTACTTCAACGACGACGAGGGCAACGCCCACGAGGGCAACATCAACCGCCTCGCCGCGGCCGGGATCACCGAGGGGTGCGCCACGTCCACCACCTACTGCCCCGACGACAGCGTCAGCAGGGCGCAGATGGCGTCGTTCCTCGCCCGGGCGCTCGACCTGCCAAAGGCGAACAAGGACTACTTCAACGACGACGAGGGGAACACCCACGAGGCCAACATCAACCGTCTGGCCAAGTCGGGGATCACCCAGGGTTGCAACAGCGCCAACACCCAGTTCTGCCCGGAGGACCCGGTGACCCGCGGACAGATGGCCGCCTTCCTCTACCGGGGACTGAGCTAGTTCTAAGGAGGAGCAGGGCCCGCGCCGATGAACTGGGCGCCCATGAACTGGAAGGAGCACTTCTCCCGGTTCATGGGCGCCGACCCTCAAGACTCCACCTCGCAGCGCACAGCCATCATCCCTGGCCGGACGTCAGCTTCGAGGCACAGCAAGAGGCGTGGCGGACGCGGCCGCTTGGATGGACAACAAATGGGGCCGATCTTCGGAGAAGTGATCCCCAGGCCCAAGGGCATGTCGCCAGGTTGCTCGGTCTCCCCGACCCCAAGACCATCGCCTTCGCCCCCAACACTCACGAGTTGGTGCAGAGGCTGCTCTCTGCCCTCCCCCGGCCGACCCGGATCCTCACCACCGACTCCGAATTCCACAGTTTCGCCCGCCAGTCGCGGCCGGCTCGAAGAACAGGGTTGGGCGATCGTGACCCGGATCCCGCTCGAGCCACTCGACTCTTTCCCCGATCGCTTCTCCCGGGTGGCGGCGGCCGGCGGTAACCACCTCGTCTACTTCTCGCACGTCGCCTACGACTCGGGGTACGTCGTCCCGGATCTCTCCGCTGTGGTCAACGCCGTTCCCGATCGATCTACCGCGGTGGTGATCGACGGCTACCACGGGTTCATGGCGCTTCCCACCGATCTCGGCGCCATGGCGGAGCGCTCCTTCTACACGGCGGGTGGCTACAAGTACGCCATGGCCGGCGAAGGGGTTTGCCATCTCCATTGCCCGCCCGGGTTCGCTGATCGCCCGGTGGACACCGGCTGGCTCGCAGGGTTCGGGGCGCTCGAGGAAGGCACCGGCCAAGAGGTCTCCTATCCGGCTGGACGGCGGGAGGTTTTTCGGCGCCACCTTCGACCCGAGCGGGCTGTACCGGTTCAACGCCGTGCAACGCTGGCTGGCAGGGCTGGGAACCGACGTGGATGCCATCCACAGTCATGTCGCCGCCATCCAGGTGGCGCTGCTCGAACTGCTCTCCACCCATCCCATAACAGGGCTCGACCTAGACGAGCTAATCCCCGGTCGGACCGCCCCGCAGCGGGGGCATTTCCTCACCTTCCGGACTCCGCATGCCGGCGCCATGCAACGACGACTCCTCGACCACCGCGTTATCGTCGACTCCAGAGGTGACAGCTTGCGGATCGGCCTGGGGATCTACCACGCCCTCGACGACGTCGAGCTGATCCACCAGCGATTGGAGACTGCCCTCGGCTAGTGCGGCGCAGCTACCGTCGCCCACGAGTCGAGGGGCCGAACCGGTGCTGCGGGTGATCAAGCCGGACCAGAGGGTGGAGGATCTAGCCAGCGGGGCCATGCTCCGCCAGGCCGCCATCGCCGGGGCGACCACAGGCGCCGAACGGCTCTGGGTTGGTTACGTGGAGCTACCACCCGGGTCGAGTTCGGCGGTCCACCACCATGGAGTGGCCGAGAGCGCCATCTACGTCATTTCCGGACAGGCGCGAGTTCATATCGGGTGAGTCGCTGAGCGAAGTCCAGGACGCCGACCCGGGCGACTTCGTATGGGTCGGCCCCCACGACGTCCACGTCGAGCTCAACCGGAGCAATACCGAGCCGGTTCGGATGGTGGTGGCCCGCTCCACCCAGGAAGGGATCGTGATCAACATCGACCCCCCGCCGGGGTGGGTCGCTCCGGTGTGAGCTTGGGGCTGGTCAGAACTCTCAGCACCGGGGAACTGAATCGAGCGGTCCTCGAGCGTCAACTGTTGTTACGACGTCGCCGGCTCGGTGTCGATCGAGCCGTGGAGCGGGTTGCCGGGCTGCAATCGCAGTACGCCCCGTCCCCCTACATCCGGTTGTGGTCGAGCCTCGAGGGCTTCACTCTTGGCGCTCTGACCAGCGCCCTGGAGCGACGGAGGGTGGTCCAGGCCACGTTGATGCGTTCCACCATCCACATCGTGTCGGCGCGGGACTTCTGGCTGCTCGCTGCCGGTGTCGGTCCATCGCTTCAGGAGTGGCGGCTGCGGGCTCAGGGTGGAAGCGTTGAGAGCGGCCTCGACCTGGGAGCAGCGCAGATCGCCATCCGGGCCAATCTCGCCGGGCGGGTTTGGCCCCGCAAGGAACTCGACGCCGTTCTCGGCGAGCAGGGGTCCTCGGTTTGGTCCGGCATCTGGGTGCCGATGGTTCGAGTGCCTCCCTCGGGCACGTGGGAACGGCGTCGCGCCGATCACTTCCAGCTTGCGGAGGAATGGTTGGGGCCATCGGATGCCGACGAAGAACGCGGGTTGTTGCACCTGTTGCACCGCTACCTCGGCGGGTTCGGTCCGGCGACCATTGGCGATGCCGCGTCTTGGGCCGGTGTTCCTGCCGGCAAGCTCGCCGAAGCCGCGCAGGGACTCCACCTGCGAAGGCTACGCGGTCCCGACGGCACCGAGTTGATCGACCTGCCCCGCGCTCCTATCCCCGGCGCCGAAACACCGTCTCCGCCGAGGTTCATCGGCACATGGGACGCCGCCCTCCTCGTCCATTGCCGGAGGGCCTTGATCATCCCCGAGGAGTACCGCCCCCGCATCTTTCACACCAAGGCGCCACACTCCTTCCCCACGTTCCTGGTGGATGGATCGGTCCGCGGCACCTGGAAGTCGGAACGGTCGGGGGCCAATGCGATACTCAGAATTGGCCCGTTCGAGCCCATCCCGCGCCGTACCGTCGGACCGTTGAAGGAGGAGGCAGCCGCCCTCGTTCGGTTTGTCGAACCCGACGCCGAACGCCACGAGGTGGCGCTGACACCGCCAGGCTAAAACCTGTTTTGGCGTCACTCAAGGGGCCAGGACCGCGTCCGGCGACGCCAAAAACGGATTTCAGGGTGGCTTGACCAGCGGACGTAGGGAATCGACAGCCGCCTCGACGTGCTCGTCGGTGTTGTAGACGTGGAACGAGATGCGCACCTCACCGGCGCGTACCGCGGCGGCGATGCTCCTCTTGGAGAGAATCGCCTTCACCGTCTGCGGAGCGTCCAGCGTCGGCACCCCGAGGACCGAGGATCCAGTTGGTTCCAGCCCGAGCGCATCCGCCGCCTTCGTTGCCGAGCGCGACACACCACGCTTCACGATCAGCAGCCGCGACGGATCCGAGCAGTTCGAGCGAGCAGCGCGTCCAACCCAAGGGTGCCAGGCAAGCGATACGTCGAGCCCGATTGCACCGTCGGCGAGGTCGTCGAGTTCGGTGGTGAAGAAGTCGGCGCCTGGCCGGAGCCCGCGCCAGGATGCCGTGAGGGCTGGAGGTATTCGGGCTTCTTCCCCGAGGTGGAGGAACGCCACACCCCTTGGGCAGAGAAGGTGCTTGTAAGCGGCGACGACCAGGTAGTCGATCTGCAGTCGGTCGGCATCCAGTGGAAGGATCCCGGCCGAGTGGCTGGCGTCGACCAGTACCTGTGCCCCCGCCGAACGGGCCGCTGCCGCCAGCAATGAGAGGTCCTGGGTGGCGCCGCCGTTCGCGCGCACATGGCTTGTGGCGACCAATGTGACGGTGTCGTCGATCGCGTCGGCAAGGGACGCGAACGAGGCGGTCCGCACCTCGGCTCCGGCAAGCCGAGCCGCAGCCACCAGCGGAAGCGATAGCGAGGTGAACTCCCCATCTGGGAGAAGCACGACCGACCGGGCATCGAGTGTCGCTCCTACCAGCGCGACGGCCACCGACACCGCCGGCATCAGCGCCACCCTGCTGGGATCTCCGCCCAGCAACGGTGCGATCAACTCACGGCAGGCTTCCCCCGCCGGCTCCCAATCCTCCTCGTACGCCGCAGTGCCCGCCCACCATGCCGCAGCCGCCTCCACCAGGGCGTTGAGGGTGGCGGTCGGCGGAAGCCCGTACGTGGCCGTGTCCAAGTAGACCTGACGGGTCGGAGCAAACAACCGGAGCAGCTCGCGGCTGCCGGGTTGGAGTGCAGAGCCGGTCATCGGATACCGTTCTAGCCGTTTGGTGGTTGGCCATCGGGAAGGGATGCGACTTGAGCGGTGACCCCGTCAGTCCCCACTGGGCCATTCCCGACTGGGTAGACCCGGGGACCTATAGCGCGATCGTGGCAGCAGAGGGCGGCCGGATTGCGGCCGTGGCCAGGGAAGGGCCGCTCGACGCCAAGGTGCCCCACATGAAGCGGTGGCGAATGCAGGACGTGGTCGCCCATCTTGGTGGTGTCCACCGCTGGGCGACTCAGATCGTCTCGACCTGCTCGTGGGACGGTTCCGGTTTTCACCGCGGCCGTGACGAAGGGGAAACGCTGATCCGATGGTTCGAACAAGGTGTCGAGGATCTGACCGCAGCGCTCGAGGCGGCCGATCCTGCGGCGAAGTGCCCCAACTTCTCACCTGGTAGCCCACAGATCGCCGGTTTCTGGAGGCGGCGCCAGGCACACGAGACGACCATCCACCGCTGGGACGCCGAGTCGGCGAGCGGTTCCGTCAGCCCGATTCTCCCCCTCGTCGCCACGGATGGGATCGACGAACTGCTCCACACATTCACCCGCACCCGGGGCCATCAGGTGCTCGACGACGTGTTGGAACTGTTGACCACCGACACCGGCGCGGCATGGACCGTCACACCGGCGGCGAATCCCGGCCGGGTCGAAGTGGTACGGGGCAAGCCGGTAGGTGCGGCGGCGACGGTCGCCGGCCCCGCCGAGGACCTAGTTCTGGCGTTGTGGCACCGGCTCCCAATCGAGGAAACCGCGCTATCCGTCACCGGCCAGACTGATACCGGCCTCGACTTCGTCACCGGCCCGGTGACCTCGTAGCCCAGATGGCCTCAACGGCACCAGCACCACGTATCGCCTGGGCGGTGAACCGCCTGCACCTCGGCGGCGCCGAGCAGATCCTGGAGGTGGGGTGCGGTCATGGTGTGGCCGTCAGCATGATGTGCTCGCAGATCACCACTGGGCATGTCCTGGCGATCGACCGGTCCGCAGCCATGGCAGAGATGGCTACCAGGCGCAATAGCGCGTGCATCGCCGCTGGTAAGGCCTCGATACAGGCGGGATCGCTCTTGGATGTTGATTTGGGACCGCATCCCTTCGACCGTGTGCTAGCCATCAACGTGCCAGACCTGACCCGGTCACCCGAGATCGACCGAGTGACCAGTCGGCTGAGTTCCGGAGGCGAACTCCACTTCGTGATGCAGAGTCCCCCCGGGAGAACTCTCGAGGTCGGTGCGGCCAAGATCGGCGACGCGCTCGAACAACACAACTTGACGGTCACCGACCTGACGACGATTTCCATCGGGGAGATCGAGTCGGTCGGTGCGATCGCACTACCGAAAAGCTGACACCGATCAGGCCAAGCCGAACCAGGGCTCGCGGGCAAACTCCCCCTCGAGGATCTGGCGGTCCTCTGGGTCGCTGAGCGCTGCGGTCAGCTCGACCGCCTTGGCTCGATGTTGCTCGGCGGCGGCTCGGTCCCCTAGGGCGGCGAGGGCGCGTGCCAGCGCCTCATGGCCAAATGGCTCGTCCCATGCCTCCATCACCTCGGGGTGCGTCGCGACCAACTCCAGGCAGCGGCGGGCATGCCGGGCACCCAACTCGTACTCGCCGATGGTCACCGCGACACGCGAAATGAGATGCTCACCTCTGGCATGGTTTGCCTCGTTGCCAACCTGGATCCAGTGGTATGCCGATGCGTATGCGGAATAGAGGAGGCGCTCCTTTGTCTCCACCGAGCTGTCAGGTCCGACCGACGGGTCCTCGATCGCATCCCACATCCCGTTGTTGAGTTGCACCCCGAACCATCGGTGGAGATCCCTCTCCTCGATCATCCGCTCCCCCACCTCGGCGCTCATCTGGTTCCAGCCATCGAACCCGTACTCGCAGCGCCAGGACGAACTGGGCGTCCCTGAGAGCCAGATCGTCCCACCCTCTCTCACCGGGATCGCGTTCCCAGCGGGCGACCCGGCGCTGCGCCTCACGGTCTCCGGCGCGAGCCGCCCGTCGAAGCTCCTTGGCCTGCTTCTTGAGCTGGGTGATCGTCGCCTGGGGTGGAAGCTCCCGCACCGCTTCTGCGGTCATTTCGACCTTCCTTCCTCACCGGTGTCCGCTGATCCCGGGCGGAAGAAAGATCGCCTGGTGAGAAGGTCGATCGGGTGAGCTCAGCTCTTGCCGCGGACCAGAGGCGCCCCGACGCGCACTGCAGGCAACTGTAATCAGGCGGTGGTGCACTCCCAGACGCCGATGCTCCACAGCATCCGGCTGCCTCGTTGGGTGACGTGAACCATGCCTTGGCGTACCAACTTGGCGAGGACTTCGCTGTCGGCGAGCGCCTGCGGCAATGGGACGACACGCTCCGCCAGCCTGCGCATCGAGCCAAACAGATTGCGGGCCGCCGAGATGAGTGCCGACTCGTCCTGGATCGAACCAGCAGGGAGGAGGAGCCTTCCCGAGGTCTGCAGCCGCTCGATGGCGCCACGGAGCATGCGGATGGGAAGCTCGATGCCACTGGGTCCGCCGCCGGTACCGCTCCAGAACCAGCCGCTTTCTCGCGCCAGGTCGTCGGGGATGCCCGACACGTCGCCCACGATCAGGTCGGCGCGCACGTCGGCCGGTATCGGGTCGAAGAGGTCACCTTGGAGAAATTCGATGCTGTCGGCCACGCCGTGCCTCTCGGCATTGCGAGACCCGATCTCGACCACGTCCGGAGCGGTGTCGGTGGCGTACACCCTCCGTGACCCGAGCTTGGCGGCGAGGATGGCCAGCACCCCTGATCCGGTCCCGACGTCGATGACCGTGTCGTTGGGGGAGACCGTCATGTTGTCGGCCAGCATGCGGGTGACCGTGCTTGGTCGGAAGGTGGTCTCGGAAACCTCGAGTTTGAGCGGACCGACCTGTGTGTTGAATGTGAGTTCGTCCACCATTGGCTCCTTGTCGGGTTCAGGTGGGATGGTGCGTAACGATACGCTATCCAATTAGCCGAGTGTTCGCCATCGGCGCGTGACATCAGCCGGAGCCGGTGCCAGCCGTCGAAGCTCGTTCAGTTTACCTGTAAATGTCGCCGTTGAGGTACTTGAGACCCGAGTCGGGCTGGACCGTCACCACCCGGTGACCAGCTCCCCAACCTCTTCGGCGATTGTGCCACGGTGCCGGCCCTCGCCCGGTCGCCGCTCCGCCGGTAGCGTGGCCTTGTGGCCGACCAGTTCCCAGATGATGCGGTGGCGCAGCCTGCGCCGGATCTGTCTCGAACTCCCTGGAGTGACCGAGCGGCTCAGTCACGGGGAGCCGACCTGGTTCGTCAACGAGAAGACGACGTTGGTGACGCTCGATGATCACCACCATGGCGCAGACCACCTGGGGTTCTGGTGCGCTGCCGGCCCGGGAGCGCAGGAGCACCTGATCAGAAATGACCCGGAACACTTCTTTCGTCCTCCCTACGTAGGTGTGCGCGGCTGGATCGGGGTGCGCATCGACCAAGACCCCGACTGGGACGAGATCGCCACCATCGTCGAGGACGCCTACCGCCTGGTCGCCCCAAAACGCTTGATCGCGCTTCTCGAGCGGTGAGACGCCCGGAAGCGCTGGGCGTATTCTCCCGGCGTGGCGTACAACCATGGTCTCGCCGACGACCTACGGGCCATGCTGGGAGAGCATCGAGGGCTCACCGAGCGCGAGATGTTCGGAGGCATCGGCTTCATGATCAACGGGAACATGGCGGTAGGTGTCAGTGGCGACAATCTCATGGTCAGAGTGGGCAAGGAATCCCACGATGAAGCTCTCACCAAGCCAGGCGCTCGGGACTTCGACATGGGCGGGCGGGCGATGCGCGGCTGGGTCCTTGTCTCCTCCGAAGGATTCGTCACCGAACAGGACCTGGGGCGCTGGGTCGACCAGGGCGTCACCTTTGCCGAGAGTCTCCCACCCAAGTAGCGAACCCGGCCTGGAGTCGTAGCCGTTGCAACGGGTTGGCAGCGACCGCTCGATCACCAGGGGAGACTGGGCTGGGCGCTGAGCCAGTCCTCGATTCGGTCAACGGTGTTCTCGTACCCGAGGCGCGCCATCGAAGCAACATCCTCGAAGTCGAGCATGCCCCTCCCGGATGCCTTCAGGTCCAGATAGAGGTCGGTGACCCCGTCCCGCACCAGACGGTCGCGGTCTCGGAAGGCGCCCAACGAGCTCGACCGGAAGAGGATGGCGGTAATTCGGGGCAGATCGCGGCTGCGGCGCATGCGGTGCCGGATGGCGGTCCAGCCGGTCACCGACAACCCGTAGTCGAACTTCACCCTCGGACCGCTCAACGGAGCGACGTCCACCGCGATCACTGTCCCGCTCGGATTGGAGATCCTCATCTCGTCGGCGGGGAGGTTGTTGAGGGCGCCGCCGTCCACGAGAAGGTCGTCACCGTACGGGACGGGAGGGAGCACCCCGGGGATGGCGACACTGGCGCGCAGCGCGGTGACCAGGTCGCCCCTGCGGTGGACCACCGGGACCGAGCGGGTAAGACTCGCCGACACACAGAAGTATCCGAGCCACAGGTCCTCGATGGCCAGGTCGTCGTATGTCTGGCGCATCGACCTGGTGATGCGCCGTCCAGCGATGACCGACACCAGCGGGGGCGTGTAATCGAGAAGACGAGCGAACTGGCGCTGAACCAATGGCACCATCTCGTCAGGCGGCACCTCCATCGCCGGAAGCGTCGCCATGATCGATCCGATGCTCGTTCCCCCGACGAGGTCGATGGGAATCCCTGCCTCGACGAGCGCCTTCATCACGCCGACATGGGCAAACCCGCGAGCGCCCCCGCCGCCGAGCACCAGACCTACTCCCCGGCCCGCAAGGAGCCTGGCCAACCTCCTCATGTCGGCGGCACGCCCGTGACGCACGTGGTGGACCTCCTCCATGGGACGGTTCCGCAGCCACCCCCGGTTCGCTTGACCACCACTCCCGTGGAGCAGGACCAGGCTGCGACGCGGTGGGCGTGCCCGGTGGGTCATCGCAGCCACCTGCCTCTCGACGTCGCCCGGCGACGGGTCTGAACCGGCGCTGGAGACCAAGAGCAGGTGGTCGGCCGACGCCACCACCCTGCGGGTCCACGGGTTCCATTCTCGATCTGCTTCGAGCACGACGAAGCGGTGCCCTTGCTCGATCTCGTCGAGCCACTGCGAGACACGCACCGCGGCCGCTTCGGTCGCATCGGCCTGAGAAATGCCCTCCCGATGGAGGATCTCATCCACCTTCGCACTCCGAAAGTGGGCACACGAACCGTGCGATGACAACGCTTCGGTGACCTCGGCTGCGAAGGAACCCACCGAGACCGCCTGGTCGACGGCGATGACTCCGATCACGGTGTGCTCGGGTACAGGCTGGCGGGCGCGCGACCTGGCGTTGCGTCGCAACAGGACACGAACGAGTTCGAGCATCGCCTCGGGTTGACTCCGCGCCATCTCGAGCAGCGCGGCGCGTGGCAAGCGAGCAACGTCGCTGTCCCGGGCTGCGTAGATGGTCGCCCCTCTCGTGGCGTCGTCGAGCAACGCCATCTCCCCGATCAAATCTCCCTGTGCCGCCTCGCCGATCACCCGACGCGATTCGGGTTCGCCCACCTCGGCGCGCAGCCGGCCAGAGACGACCAGGTAGGCGGAGTCGGCAAGGTCGCCCTCCTCGAACAGGACCTCGCCGGCGTCGAGGTGGCGCCACTCCACCATGTCTCCCAACCTGGTGAGCAGATCAGCGCCTGCGCTCTCGAACAGCGATCCGAGGTGCTCGACGAGAAGCGTCTCGCGGAGACGGCGCGTCGCCTCCCGGGCGATGTCGGCGGCCAGATCGGGGTGCTGTTCGAGCAGAGCACTGAACTCTTCGGCGGTGATCGCCGCCACCCTGGCCCTGGAGGCGCACCGCACCGTGGCCGAGCGGGCTGCGCCGGTGAAGGCGCCCAGTTCCCCCACGAGGCTGCCCGTTTCCAGCATTGCGACGGTCCCGGCGGGTCCCACCACCTCGAGCCGACCGCCGAGGACCAGATAGACCAGCGTCGACTCCTCGCCGGCATCGATCAGCAGGTCTCCGGGTTCAAGCTCGCGCTCCAACCGCTCCGAGACCGGCCAGATCTGCAACAGCCTCTCAGCGGTGTCCGAGGAAGGGGGGACACGGGGCAGCCCACCGTCGTCTTCTCCTGGCGACGTCACGGTCATCGGCGCCAACTCAACCATCTCCGGCCCACTTTGCGGGGAGGCTGCCCTGCTAGTCCTCGCCGATGAGGCCGGTTTCGATCGCCCGACTGCGGTCGCGCCAGATGGCCATGGCGGTGTTCATCCTGAGGAACCCGAGCTTCCGGTAGAAGCCCTCGGTCCCGGGATTGGCGTAGAGAAGTATCTTCTTGTGGCCGACGGACATTTCGACCAGCCGGCTGATGATGGCGCTGCCCAGACCTTGCCCCTGGTGATCGGGGTGGACCGCCACGTCAGCGATGTAAGCGCAGTCCAGACCATCGGCGAGAACCCGGCCCGCGCCGACGAGACGGCCGTCGTTGTACACGAAACACTTGAACATGCTGTGGCCGAAGACCTTGATCAGATCCGCAGCCGGCTTGTTCCCGAGTGGCGCCGCGAGGTAAAGCGCCGACAACTCGTCCCAGTCGACGGCACGGTCATCCAGGAACCATGTGTTGGCGGCAGCGTTAGCCCGCGTCGGCTCTTCTGCGATCAGCTACTCCTCGAGTTCATCGCCGGGCAATCCCGGAGGATGCCATGGGCGCCCCGGGGCGCCAAAGCCGCGGATTGACTCATCGGGTTATATCTGTTAGATATATCTGTCAGATATATTTGGAGACCGATGAGGACCAATCAGACGGATACCGCGGTGCTGGGCGCATTGAGCGTCATGCCGATGACCGGCTACGCCGTGAGGGAGTCGATCAGAGACGTGCTCGGTCACTTCTGGAGCGAGAGCTTCGGTCAGATCTACCCCGCTCTTGCGTCGGCTCGAGACAGCGAAACTCATCAGACGGCAAGGGAATGAGCGCACCTCTTCTTCGGTATTCGCCATCACGCCATCAGGGATCGTGCGGTTGCGCCAGTTGCTCTCCGAACCCATTCAGGTCGTTCCTCCTCGAAACGGGCTCATGCTCAGACTCTTCTTTGGCCGTCAGATCGGGCCTGATGCGTGCCGAGGTCTGTTGACCCGGGTAAGGGCCGAAGCGGAGCAAAGTCTCGTCGAGTACCGAGCGATCAGGCAGGAAATCGACACCGAGGAGGAGCTCGCCCCCGATCGGCCCTATTGGCTGCTCACCGTCGCTGCGGGCGAGCACAACGCCAGAGCGACCCTCGCCTGGATTGACGAGTCGTTTGCCGCCATCGACGACCTCGCAGCAGGGACCGACACCAAGTGACCGTCGAGCACGACCTGAAGCGCGTGATCGAACGGGTTGGTGAGGGACCCGATGTCGCCGGATTGGTGGCGAGGGTCGAGAGCGAGGACAGAACGCTGGTATGGGAGGGTTCCACCGGCGAACTGGGTCCTGACCGGCCCTTCTTCATCGCAAGCACGACCAAGATCTACACGACAGCGATCGTCCTGCGCTTGAGCGAGCGAGGGAGTTTCAACCTCGACGACAGGCTGGTCGACCTGGTCGATTCCGACCTCGTCGGCGGTATCCACCTGATCCGGGGGATCGACCGCACCAACCAGATCACGGTGCGCCACCTGCTGGCGCACACCTCTGGCCTTCCCGATTACTTCAGCGGCCGACAGCGCGCCGGTGACACCCTGGAGCACACGTTGCGCAGCGGCTCCGATGTGGGCTGGACGCTGCACGACGTATTGGAGACGGCGCGGCAAATGGGTGCGGCGTTCCCCCCCGGGCAACCGGGTCGCGCTCTCTACTCGGACACGAACTTCCAACTGCTGGGCCGTCTGATCGAGGAGGCCACTGGCGTCAGCTATGCCGACTCGCTCCGGATCGAGATCATCGAGCCGCTAGGGGTCGAGGGCACGTGGCTATACGTCGACCCGGCCGATACCCGGCCAGCGCCGCTCCGCGACGGAAAGAACCGACTCGACATACCGAAGGCCATGACGTCGTTCGGGCCCGACGGCGGCATCGTGGCGACCGTCGGCGACCTGATGACCTTCCTGCGCGGGTTCTTCGAAGGGCGACTCTTCGATCCCTCGATCATTCCCCAGCTTCAGCGGTACAACCGGATCTTCTTCCCGCTCGAATACGGGGTCGGCTTTGCCCGCTTCCGCCTCCCGAGGATCTTCTCGCCGTGGACACCGTCACCGGAACTGATCGGCCACTCGGGGCTATCCGGCGCTTTTGCGTTTTTCGCACCGGAGCGGACACGCGTACCTGGCCGGCACGGTGAACAACCTCGCCCGCCCCAGCCGATCGTTCCGATTGATGCTGCGACTGCTTCAGACGCTGCGCCAAGACTGACCGCTTCATGGAGGTCGTCAGGCTTCCATCGCCGATACCCCTGCGGGCTCCGCCGGCCGCACCCTCCACGCCAGCACGGCCATTGCCACCGAGAGGACCATGCTGACCACCACGAGGGGCGACTCCACCGGCTCCCAACCGTTCCTGCTCAAAATGTGACGTACGTGTCTCTCGCTCATGAACCCGGGCACCATGAGCGCACCGAGGATCCCCAATACCCGCGCCCACCCCTTGCTGGAGCGCCGCGCAACCCCCGCGATCGCTACACCCTGCAGAGTCAGCATGGTGACCGGCGCGGAGAGAGCGGTCCCGTTGAATACCGACTCCTGCAGTACCCGCTCCGGCGAGCCGCGCGATGTGCACCAAGGGAACATCGAAGAACCGGCGGCGGCGCACCGCCACGCCCATGCCGGCCAGGCCACACGCCAGCTGACCGGCGGAAACGAGAGCGAGCCGACGAGCGGGGGTCACCAAGCGACGGTAGCGATCCCACCGCGAAAGCACCGGGGTCGCGATCGATGCGTGTTCTCCGACCGCGTGTCACACCCGGGCCTCGGTTGGTGTCTTCATGTCGAAACCAAGACAGGAGGACACCATGGTCCGCGAACCCCGGATCCCCAAGGCCGAGATCACCGGACTTTACGGAGCGCTGGTGAAGAGGTTGAGCATGAAGATGCTCGGCGACGTGCCCGAGGCCGTAGGGGTGTACTGGCACAACCCCCAGGTGCTCAAGTTCGCCTTGGGCATCGGGCAGAAGTCCAGAAAATGGCACGAGTGCGACGAGAACTTGAAGTCGTTCGCCCACATGGCGGTCGCTTCTCTGGTCGGCTGCACCTGGTGCCTGGACTTCGGGTACTTCACGGCACACAACGAGGGACTCGACGAGGTGAAAGCCCGCGAGGTGCCTCGGTGGCGGGAGTCCGAACTGTTCACGCCACTGGAACGGGACGTGATGGAGTACGCAGAGGCGATGAGCCAAACCCCACCGACGGTCACCGACGAGCTGTCGGCTCGACTTCTGAAGGCGCTCGGGGCACCGGCGCTGGTGGAACTGACCGCATTCATCGCCTTGGCGAACGTTTACACCCGGACCAACGTCGCCTTCGGCATCGAGGCCCAGGGATTTGCCGCTGCCTGCGGTTTGGAGCCGCTCGCCGAGCCGTCGCGGAACGTAGCTTCGGCTTCGTGACCGATCCGTTCGTCACCCACCGCAGCCTGCTCTTCACGGTCGCATACGAGATGCTCGGCTCAGCCGCCGACGCCGAGGACGTCGTGCAGGAGACCTGGCTGCGGTGGGCCAATGTCAACCACGAGCAGGTCGACGACT
This sequence comes from uncultured Actinomycetes bacterium, assembly GCA_963758695.1. GTDB lineage: Bacteria > Actinomycetota > Acidimicrobiia > Spongiisociales > DATADW01 > DATADW01. The sequence goes on along the minus strand of CAVWWM010000027.1, from coordinate 8,609 downwards.
CGCGCGCCTATCTGGTGCGGGTCGTCACTCGGCAGGCGCTCAACCGGCTCCGCACTCTCTCCCGACGGCGGGAGGACTACGTGGGTGAGTGGCTGCCCGAGCCGCTGCTGACCAGCCCCGACGTGGCTGACGATGTCGAGCTCGCCGAGAGCGTCTCGATCGCAATGCTCACCATGCTGGAGACCCTCGGACCCACCGAGCGCGCCGTTTTCGTGCTGCGCGAGGTCTTCGACATGCCATACGACGAGATCGCAGAGGCGGTGGACAAGACAGCGACCGCGGTGCGCCAGATCAACCACCGAGCCCGCGAGCACGTGGCGGCACGGCGACCCCGCGTGCACGTAAACCCGGCGGAGCAGCGAGCAGCGGTGGAGCGGTTCCTGGCGATACTCAACTCGGGCGACATCCAGAGTCTGCTCGACGTGCTCGCCCCCGACGTGGTAATGGTCACCGACGGAGGCGGTCGGGTCGCCGCGGCTCGCCAACCGATCGAGGGCGCCTCCGGGGTGGTCGAATTCCTGTCCCGCTTCGCCAGGATCGCCTCGCGCGCCGACGGCAGGATCGTATGGCTCAACGGGTCGCCCGCAGTGCTCATCGATCTTGACGGAGAGCTCGATACCGCGGTCAGCCTGGATATCGAAGGAGGACGGATCTCGCACATCTACGCGGTCCGCAACCCGGACAAGCTCACCCACCTCAGGGAAGAGCTGCAACTCAGCCGGACTAACTGAGTCGGGTTTGAAGGACCGGAGGTCTGGCCGGGGACGCTCGGTCCGCCCGGCGTCGTCGGCGAGAGCCGCCTCGTCGAGTTGACACCTCAGCCGGTCGAAATCACCAGCGGCCGAGGTTGGGCAGTGTCGTATAAGGAAGATGCAGTGCGCAGGCTCCGACAAACCCCGCTTCTTGACGTGCGGAAACTCCCCGAAGGAGCATCGTCGGTCGATCCACCGGGGGTGTTCGAGTATGGCGTCAGGTAAAGATGCTCACGCCGCCGGGCCGACCAGCAAACCGACCGCGATCAGAACGACGCCCCAAAGTACCTGACGACGGAAAAGCGCGAACACTCCAGCGATTACGAGGATCGCCGCCAATATCCAAAGCACCAATTCCATGAGTCTTCCTTGGTCGCCACGCTCGTACCCGCTGCCAGAAATCTCCAAACGGCCGGGAGCCTTCTGTCACAACCCCCCGGTTAGGCACCCGCCCGTGGACTACACGACCTCCCGGACGCCCCCGGAGCGGAGCCGCTCATCGCAGATGCCTTGGTCGCAGGCCGCGACCAGTGAGAATTGTGCTGGAATTGGGGAACTCGGATGGAGCCGGAGCGAGGCCCCCCGGCCTGCGCGACAGCGCCGGCCCCGCAAGGTGATGCGGGGCCGGCGCTGAATTAGTTGGCCATCCAGGCTCTAGTAGGGGCTGTCGCTCAACTCGTTGAGCTGGGCTTCGATCTCCTCTGCGGTCTGTCCAGTCCGCTCCTTGATCTTCCCAACCACCTGGTCCCACTGTCCCTGGGTTCGGTCAAGATCGTCGTCGGTGAGGTCGCCCCATGTCTCCTGGACCTTCCCCTTCATCTGATCCCACTTGCCCTCGAACTTGAGGCGGGCAGCGTCAGTACCCATGCTGGTCTCCTTTGACTCGCTTACAGAATGTCTTTCCCGATTCGAGCGAGCCCTAAACGTCTCTTGTGGTGTTGGCCATTTGGGCAGGCAGCCGTGATCTGCCAAGAATGGCGCTCCGCGATGGCGCCCGACCACAACCTCGGGCACAGGGTCGATCTCAGTCGCCTGAGGAGCCTCCATACGGCGTCGGCCCGATCCCGGGGGGCCTTGCTTTCGCGCTTTCGCCCCCCCATCGACCCCCCTGGCCCGGCGAACCAAAGGCTGGCCGGGGGACGGGTGCCCCGTGGGAGTTTCCGCCCCACTAGCGGAGCGGTCATCGGCGGCTATCTCCCGGCCGATGGTGGGAAAGGACACCCGGCCCCCTACCGGGGCAATCGATACCCACAGAATGCTCGTTTCCAAACACGAGCATGGCCTAGTGCCCTTTGGGGTAGAAGCCCCGTCGACCTTCGCCAATACTGGTGCAGGACACGGGGGTAGGGTTTGAACACTCCCCGAACTCCAGTAGGTGGACGATCGGGCCACCACCTCCGCTCTCGGGAAGCAGTATTCCCGGTCGGCTACCCACACCCAGTTGAGGCGCGGCCCCCAGCCGACTTCTAGGTTCGCTGCCGTCGACGATCATCCAATCGAGTCCTGTGCTAAATGCGACGGGCCGGTGGTGATGACCTGACATGGCGGACCGGCGGTTCTGCTCCGGCAATGCCTGTCGTCAGAAGGCCTTGATCATCCGACCGGTCTGTTCCGCAGATTCCTTCGGAGCCTCAGCACTCTCGACGGGTTGTGAGTTGTGTCGGGTGCCTTCCCCCCGCACCACCTCGTGTCCTTCATTGGGGCAGCCCCTACCCCTTTCTGACCGGGGCGTTCTCCGGACGATCAGAAACTCTGTTTTGGTTCCGACTGGGCGGGTAGCCATGGCGGTGACCGAAAACCGTCGGTTGGGGTGACGGAAGGTCGGGCGCATTCGATGAGATTGGCGTTCAGTAACGATCTAGGAGGCGGAGCGAATGTTGGAGCCAGAGAAAACGGTCGAGCAGCTGGCCGATTTCCGGGGTGCTGCGGTCTACGACAGCTGCGGCGAGAGGATCGGCAGAGTAGAAGAGATCTACGACGACAAGCCGACCGCTGAGCCGCAGTGGCTAGGGATTGGGACGGGTCTCTTCGGGAAGAAGCACGTTGCTGTCCCCTTGGCCGGTGCCAGGACATCCCCCGATGGTGTCACCGTTCGTTTCTCCAAGGAGCAGGTCGAGGATTCCCCCGAAGTCGATGTCCATCTGAGCGGAATTGGAGTGGAGTCCGAGCGGAACCTCTACGGGTATTACGGGCTCGAGCTCGAGCCGGACTTCGACACGGGCCTTGCTGACAGGAGCCTCCAGAGCGAGCTTCCGGATAGGTACATATGGAGAAGGTAGAGACGATCAGCGGCCTAGCCCTAGTCAAAGCGAGCAAGCGTGCTCGCCAGCTTGGTCTGGACGGCTATCTCGATCAGGACACCGAGCGGCTAATCGACCTTGCGGGGGTAAACGTGCTGCGTCTGCGGTTGCCCCACCACGACCGCAGGGGATCATCCCGCGACGAAAACGAGTGGCGCTGCGTGATCCTGGCCAAGTTCAAAGACCGGGAAGGCCTCCAAGAGGTGATAGTGGACATACCCACCGATGACCTGGACAGCTACGTGATAGCAATAGACAATGAGGTCCGGATCGGCCAAGGCGGCCCGGCCTGATTCTCTCGCGAGCGCTAGTGACCACCACGTCGGCGGCGCGGACAATCCCGTCTGCCCAGGATTAGCGGAGCTCGACGCTGATATCGATCCCCTTTTCGGCATCGTCGAAACTACCACCCGGTCGAGTGAGTCGGCGGGCTTGAACCGCCGGAGAACACCTCGACCTGGCCGTTGGATAGGTGGCACATAAACCCGGCGGCCATCTGAGACCGGCAGCCGTATATGGACGCAGAGGGACAGGACTGCGATTCCAGCCATGCAGACCGAGCGGTAACCGTCGGTCTTTGCACGAGGTCGTCGTGGATTGTCCGGCGATGAACAACACACCGATGAGTGGGTTGGCTCCGACAGGCGTGTGACATCAGGGTTGGTCGACTAAGGGCTCTCAGCCCGCATTGCAGTTGGACTGGTGCCACCATGCTTTCCGTGCTCGAGAACCCAACCCAGGATGCTCCGACTTCGCCGACCGATACGACTCCCCTATCAGACCCGTCTCGGTCGGGGGGACTGCGCGCTCATCTCTTTGACGCCGAGGGGCGAGACCGAAACGTGGACGTCGAGCCGGGGATTCACCGAGCGCTCGAAGACCACCACCTGCTGTGGGTCGATCTCACAGAACCGGACCAGTCGGAAATCGACGAGATAGCCGACGCTCTCAACCTTCCCGACCAACTCCGGGAAGAACTGCACTCCGACGGCGACGGCATCCACCTCCACCGCTACGCCGATTGCATTCACCTCGTAGTGGCGGTGCTGGAGGAGGCCGACGACGGGGCTACCCAACCGCAGCAACTCGACCTCATCGCCGGCAGAGGCTATGTCGTCACCGTCTCGGGCACCCCCCTGTCGCCGGTGGCGAACTTCGTCGATGCGATGAAAGGCGACACCCGCCTCGGCGGCCTCGGTTCGGCGGGTTTCCTGGCGGCGATCGTCGACTCGGTGCTCAACTCCTACCTACTCCAGGTCGAGCAAGTGGAAAGACGAATCGACGAACTCGACCTGATGGCACTCGACTCCGCCATCAACGACGGGTTCCTCCCCAACATGGTCGAGCTGCGGAAGCGGATCGCCCGGATCAGGAGATCGCTGGTACCGCACCGCGCCGCATTCGCCCCCCTGGCCCGACCCGACTTCGCACTCCATGAGGAGCTCGGCGAGCCATGGCCGGGACTTGTCGACCGGTTGGAGCGCACCATCGACGCCGTAGAGAACGCCCGCGACCTGCTGGTCGGGTCACTCGAGATCTACCTGGGCGGGTAGGTCAGCGCACCAACGAGGTGATGAAGTCCCTGACTCTCCTCTCTGCAGTCCTGCTCCCCGCCGTGGTCGTCGCCGGCGTGATGGGGATGAACTTCCAGATGGGATTCTTCGACGCAACGGAGAACTTCTGGATAGTCATCGGGGTCATGCTCGTCTTGGGCGCCGGCGCCCTGGTAATCGCCAAGCTCCGAAAATGGATCTGAGCGGCGGGCGCACTGCCCGCTACGGCTAGAGTGGTCGACTTCGTACGCCTGAGGAGCCTCATGACGGTGAGTTGGCCTCACTCGTCATCGAGGCGATCGACGACCTTGAACAGGTCCAGCACTCCGGCCTGCTCGAGCAGCCGGCGGACCGGGCCAGTCTCGGTCAACAACAGTGAAGGCGCCGAACCGGTCGCGTGCCGCAAACAGGACACGCAACCCGGTCGAGTCGAAGAAACTGACTCGGTCAAGTCGACAGCGACCGACCCGGATCCGAGGTCCGGCACTACCATCCAGCAGCCGCCTCGAGAAATGGTACGGACGCCATGTCAAATTTCCCGAACACCCGAATCAGGGCAACCCCACCCCTCGGTGACGACGCTCTCCACCCTCTCCATGCGGGGCTTCCTGAGACACCCATCACCCATCGGCTCCTGCGGTTCGGCGACCGACGGACGAAATTTGTCCCATCGCGAGGCCCCTCGAAACGGCTAAGACAGCAAGCGACGGCCGAAGACGACGCCGCCGGATGTCTCCTGGCTGGATCGAGTCGTTGTTACCCCGAGGGGAAAGCGAGGGAAACCGCGCCAACTACCTTGCCCAGATACCTCGCTGATTGCGCTGATGAAATGCGAAGCGGGGCGGCTCCTCCACCCTGTAGTCGCTCACAGCCTGGGTCTTCGCGCAAACTGTTGTTTCGGACCGATTGTATAGGGCATTCGGACAGCGACGGCCGCAGGCGAGAGGCTCTCAGGGTCAAGCATTGAGGGTGGGAGGTCCCATCCCCAGCAGGAGGCGGAGTTCGAATGCTGGAGCGACAGATGACGGCCGACGCTGGCCGCTATGCGGGGCACACCCGTGTACGACAACAGCGGCGAGAAGATCGGTTCGTGGAGAGATCTACTACGACGAAGCGACCTCGGAAGCCCTGGATCGGGGTCGGAACCGGCTTCCTCGGCATGAACCATGCCGTAGTTCCGCTCGCGGGAGCCACCATGTCTCCCGATGGGGTTTCTGTCCGCTACTCCAAGGAGCAGGTAAAGGACGCCCCCGAGATCGACTCTACTCGAGCGGAATCGCTGTCGAGGCCGAGCGGAACCTCTACAGCTATTACGGGCTGGCGGAATTCGACCTCGACGTTTCTACAGGGCGGGAAGACCCGAGCTATGCGGGCGAGCTTCGGGACGGCTTCGACGAAGCAGCCGTGACTCGACACGAGGAGGAGCCGGCCGTGGAAACGGACCGTTCGGGGGGGCAGTGTCCGACTCAAGAAGTGGGTGGGACCGAGTCGGTGCAGCGGATGTGGAGTTGCAGCGTGAAACGCACGCTGTCACCCGCGAACCGGTGGATCAAGCGGTGAACGACGTCAGCATCGGCGAAGAAGAGATCGAGGTGCCGCTCACCATCAGAAGAGGCGATTGCCGAGAAGCGGACCGTTGCCAAGGAACGGATCGGCATCGAAAAGGACGTCGCGACCGACGTCGAGACCTTACCGACAAGTGAGGAAGGAGCGGTCGAGGTCGAGGGCGACGAGGATCCGCCGGCCCGTTAGCACTATGCCGGCGCGGGGGGTCTTGCCTCCGCTCGCCCGCAATAGCCGATCTCTACTCGCTCGGCGGGCCGCGAGGTTGGTCGGATAAACACAGGGCAAGCAGGAGAACGAAAAGGTGTCTGACACCGAATCGCCGGAGAATGCCGATACCCCTAGCGTGTCCCTCCACGATGAGCAATTGCTGGTGGAAACCGGGAAGTCGAGGCGGGGTCGTCGCGGGCTCGGAAGCCAGAGAGAGCGACTGGTTCCTGGCATGAGCCGCGCCTCGTAGAACGCGGGGGTGGACGCCGGAGGGGTGGCTGCCTCTTGAGAATGACTCGGGCGAGATCGAAAGCGCTCGAGGACGGCTCCATTTCGATCCCTATCCTCGAGGAACGACTCGTTGTTAGCAAGCCAGGATGTTCGTCCGCGAGCGGGTTATTATTTGAAAACGCAAGGTCATCGAGCAACAGGTCTTCGAAGCAGAGCTACGTACGGAGCGGTTGGACATGGAGGGGGACGTCGAGTTCGACGAACGCCCAAGCACCTCGACCGGCGAGTACGTGTAACGGGCGGGAACAGCGAGCATGGTAACCACGGCTGCGAACGAGGCGGAGGGGTGCGCTGAGGCGACGGTGGGCTTGATCTAAGCCTTGACCGCTAAGCGCTGGATCTGAGCGACGCGAGCGCCATGAGCCTACTAATGGTTGGGTAAGGGTGGGTCGATCTCAGTCGCCCCGGGGAGGGCCCGTGTGGCGTCGGCTGCCCCAAACCGTCATCGAGTCGATCAACAACCCTGGAATAGGTCCAGCACTTCGGTCTGTTCCAGCAAGCCGACGGACCGGACCATTCTCGGTCGCCACCACAATGAACGCCCGCAGACCGGTCAGCGGGCCCGCAACAAGACCCTCAACCCGGTCGAGTCGAGGAAGATCACTTCGGTCATGTCGACAACGACCGAACTTTGACTCAGGTCAACTAATTGATCCAACTCCACCTCGAGAAATGGCGCAGACGCCATGCAATCTCCCCGAACGCCCGAATCAGGGCAACCCCCTCGGTGGCAGTGGTCTCCACCCACCCATTTGGGGCTTCTTGAGACAACCCGCCGCCCGTCGGCTCCTGCGGTTCATCCACCTGCCGATGAAAATTAGTCCCATCAGGTCGCGACCGGCCCCATGGAAACGGTGGAAACTCCGCGCTTCGGTATGGTTGCCGCACCCCTCGCGGACGTGCGGCCGAGACTCCTGCGAATGCAGGAAACCAGCCCTCATTGTGCCGTTCGGTCAGATCACCAGACTACTTCAAAGGGTTCCTCGGGCGATTCAGGTGCCCCTCACCCGGGCAGGGTTGCGATGCCCCCGACCCGGGGAGACTGCAGGTGTCGGCGCCGAACACGAAGCCGTCTGCCCGGAGCCGATCGACCACGGCCGTATCCCACTGCCGCTGTTGGGGTGAGAAGGTCAATGTGGGCTGGGCGCACCGCCAACACCTCGAGGACAGCTTCCCCGTCGGCGCTCAGGGGGCGAGAGGGGCGTCCGCGGACGGTACGTGGCCGGTGTGGCAGCCTCCCTCGTCCGAAATCCTCAACTTTGGGGGATGCGGCCGACTAGGCAGAGCGAAGACAATACGGGGCAATCAATCCAGTGACAGCGTTGCTTATCCCAGCGTTGGCCCTAGCTCCACCCCCCTTAGACGTGCCATGGGCGTCTAGCGAGCTAGGGCCACCGGTGGGGCTACCGAGAGCTTCGGCATGGGGCTCACATCCATCTCGGGACGGTTCTTGAAGGGACGGAGAAGCTCCTAGAGCTTCTCGGCAGCCGAGCCGCGCCCTTGACCAGGGTCTTTATGAGTGGGCGTTGAGGGACTCGAACCCCCGACTTCTTCCTTGTAAGAGAAGACCCGCGCAATCGCCTGACCTGGGGAAACAGCCAGATACCGCCTCTTGCCAGGCAAAACGGTCTCTAGACGTCTCCCATCATTTCTCATTGGTTCTCGACCTCTAGGCAGGACCCGAACCCAACCAAAGATGAGAACTGTTCTTATCTTCAAGACCTGGATGTCCACGGATCGTCTCCTCCAGGTCGCTCGCGGGTGAGCGCCTCTCGTCGCTGCTCAAGCCGACAAGTCTCTCCTCCGATGTCGTTCCTGAAGGTCGAAACGAGCTACCGGACCGGTGGGGTGACGTCAATCTCGACGTAATCGCTATGCCGGTTGGTTCCTCTGTCGAGCATAGCGGGTCCCTGTGCCGCAGCACCCAATCGAGCACGAAT
>CAVWWM010000026.1:0-25640 GCA_963758695.1 uncultured Actinomycetes bacterium | reverse complement strand
CCTCAGTGGTGCGCGCCGGACTGGTCCCTGCAGTCCGCGCCGGCGCCCTCTCCGGCGAGTGGCTGGTCACCGACATGTACCCGGGCGCTTTCCCCTTCGAGGAGTTGTCCGCCGCGTTGTTGAAGGTGGCGGTTCAGCGGACGGCGAACCTTGTCGAGGAGTTAGCCGCCGAGGACGGGATGCTGCGGATGATCGATCAAATCCTTCCCGCCGGCTCCCGCCTCCTCCTCGTGATCGACCAGTTCGAGGAGCTGTTCACCCTCACCCAGGACGAAGAGACCAGACGGTTCTTCCTCGACGGGCTGGTGAGCCTGGCCGAGGACGACGGATCGCCGGTGACGGTGGTGGTCACCATGCGGGCCGACTTCCTGGACCGCCCGTTGCGCTACCCGGAGTTCGGTGAGCTGCTCGGCGCCGGGATGGTGACCGTGGCTGCTCCCGGTCCCGATGAGCTCGTCGAGGCGGTGACCCGGCCCGCAGAGGGCGTGGGCGTCCGCTTCGAGGAGGGCCTGGCCGACCGCATTGTCGACGATGTCGCCGACGAGCCGGGGGCGCTCCCGCTGTTGCAGTTCGCTCTCACCGAACTCTTCGACCAGCGGGAGATCAACCTGCTGACCCTGTCCGACTATCAGCGGGTGGGTGGGGTCTCCGGCGCCCTGGGGCGGCGGGGCGAAGAGCTCTACGGCGAGTTCGATGGCCCGGGACGAGAGGCTGCCCGCCAAGTGTTCCTCCGTCTGGTAGCCGTCGACGAGTCCGGGCATGACACCCGCCGCCGTATCCCGCGCCGCGACCTGCAGGGCCTCTCCCTCGATCCCGGCGTCCTCGAGGAGGTCCTGAATCGGTACGGCGAGCATCGCCTGCTCACTTTCGACCGTCACCCCATCACCCGGACCCCGACGGTGGAGATCGCCCACGAGGCCCTGATCACCCATTGGGACCGGCTGCGCGGCTGGATCGACGATCGACGGGAGGACCTGGTCCTGCACCGCCGGCTGGGCGACGCCGCCACCGAGTGGGACTCAGCCGGGCAGGGAGCGGCCTACCTGCTGGCGGGGGGACGCCTGCAGCAGATGGAGAGCCTGGCGGCGGGCAGCGACCTGGCCCTCAGCGATACCGAGCGCGGGCTGCTCCAGACAAGCCGGGTGGAGGAGGACCGCCAGCGGGACCGCCGCACCAAGAGACGGCGGGCGGTCCTCGGCGGGTTCGCCGCCGCCGCGGCGCTGTCACTGGGGCTGGCGGGTTGGGCTTTGGTCAATCAGGGTCAGGCCGAGGAGGCGGCAGCGGAGGCGGAGCAGCAGCGGGAGATTGCGCTCGCCAATGAGCAACGGGCTGAGGACGAGGCCGCCCGGGCCGTCCGCAATGAGGAAGTCGCTCGTTCCCGGCAGCTGTCGGCCGCCGCTATCAACGAGCTCGACGAGGATCCCGAGCTGAGCGTGCTCCTCGCCCTTGAGGCGGCGCATATCGCCGAACCCCCCATCGAGGCGGTTTCTGCCCTCCATGAGGCGCTCTACAACCTTCGGGTGGTGGCCACCCATACTTGGCCGGCAGAGCGCTCGATGTCGGTGTTGTCGACCGATCTCGCTCCCGACGGCAGGTTCATTGCTGCGGCTGCCGGGGGGAGCTACCTCGAGGTGGTCGATGCCGTGAGCGGAGAGCTGCGCTGGGAGGCCGACCTGTCCTCCGTGGGGCCGGCGATGGTGGACCGGCCTTTCTTCTCCGCCAATGGCACAGAGGTGGTGGCCGGCATCCGGTGGCCCGCCAGTGGCCCGGAGGGCGAGCCGGCCCCACCCCCGCCGAACGACGGCCTCGGGGTCTACGTATGGGACGCCGTCACCGGTGACCTCGTGGCTCGTCACGATGTCGGTGGCTGCGGAGGGGAGGTCCTCGATCTGGCCACGCCCGGTCTCGCCTTGGTAAGGACCCCCGTTGAGGATGGGATCTGCACCAACCCGGAGCTCGAGCCGGGTGCGCTCTGGCTCTTGGACCTGTCCTCCGGAGCGACCACTCTGCTGCGCGAGTCGCTGCCGCCGAAACTCTATGAGGGTGCCTCGCTCAGCGCCGACGGCCGCTTTGTGGTCTGGGGCGACCTCCCCGTGGGGCTCCCCATAACTGTGACCGAGTTGGCATCGGGAGAAACGGTCTATGAGAGCCGGGATCCATCCCACCAATGGGCGCGGGTCCTCAGCCCCGACGGGAGCCTGCTCCTAACCGGCGACCGTCCGATCCAGGTGTGGGATGTCGCCGCCAATGAACAGTTATGCGTCTTCGATGAGCACAACGGCGACACCATCGGTGGGGTCGGCTTCAGCGACGACGGCACCATTGCCTTCTCGACGGGACGGGATGGAACAGTTCGGCTCTGGGATGCCCGAACCTGCACCGAGCGGGCCGTGCTCCGCGGCGGGACCACCAAGGTGTCGCCTGCGATGAGCACCGCTGGCTCAACCATGGTGGCGGCAGACCAAGAGAGCCCCACATTCCGCACCTGGTCGCTGCTCCCCACGCTGCCGGGTGAGGTCGGGGCGGTGGAGACCTGCCGTGGCTTCGTCCCCACCTGGTCCCTCGATCTCGCCGGGCAACGGGGCGCGCTGCTCGTCGCGTGCGAGGACAAGCCGCTGACCAGCGCTCTCGCCTTCGACCCCTCCAGCGGTGACGTGCTCAACATAGTCGAGAACCGCGACGGTCAGCTGCTTCGCCTCTCACCAGACGGCGAGCGGTTCGTCTCCATGGACGCCTCGCTGCCATTCACCGCCGAGGGGGTGTCGATCCGGGATACAGACACCGGCCGGGTCCTCACCCGTCTCCAGGGGCTGTGCCGATGGGATCAGCTGGCCGAGCCGCCTTATCCCGGCTGCGAGCCGCCACCGGGCTCCCCCAACCAACTCTGGCTAATTGATGCCGCCTTCTCGCCCGACGGATCCCTGGTCGCCGCGATCGATTGGCCGTTGGGGGGGTTCACATTTGGCGTCTGGGACTCTGTGAGTGGTGAGCGGATCTATACCGACCCGGTGCGCGACGATGGGCGAGCGGCGGTCATGGCATTCAGCGTCGACGGGAGGCGACTCTTTGTCCTCTACGCCAGCCAGTTCTCGGGGGGACAAGCGGCGCGGGATCTGCTGCGAGTGTTCGACACAACCACCTGGGAGTACACCGAGGTGCGCGAGGAGAACATCGGGGGAAGGTGGGTGACCCCCGACGGGCGCTCGTTGATCGGGAATCACGAGAACACGATCCGGATCACCGACACCGAGACATTCGAGACGAGAACGCTGGTCAGCGAGGCACACGAAGGGGATGTCAAGGATCTTGCGATCAGCGACGACGGGTCTCTGGTTGCCAGCGCCGGAAGCGACGGGTTCGTCCGGGTGTTCGACCTAGCCACCGGTGAGCTCCGCCATGAGCTCAGTGTCGGTGCCACCCAGGCGCAGAACGTCGAGTTCGTCGACAACGACCGCCACCTCATGGTGACTCCACAGGAGGGCCAGGTGTTGATCATGACCCTCGATACCCCCGAACTACTCGACGTCGCCCGTGCCCGCGTAACCCGGGGGTTCAACCCCGCCGAGTGCGACAAATACCAGATCGACCCCTGCCCGGACCTGGAGTCGATCCAGGAAGGCACCTAGGACTAGACCTAGCATTCCGGTCCGGCACCCATTTAGGTCGGGTTGCTGACGCCGGGCTCCAGACGAGGAGGAGTGTCTCGGCATGCTTCGAAGTACCGAGCGGATACTGACGACCCACACCGGGAGTTTGCCGAGGCCCGAGTCGTTGACCCGCCTCTACATCGAACGCGGCCAAGGCAATCTTGTTAACGACGGCGAACTGGCACGAGCCGGTTCGGAAGCAACCCGTACGAGCATCCGAAATCAGGTCGAAGCCGGACTGGACATCGGCAATAACGGCGAGCAGCCACGTGACTCCTTCTTTCTGTATCTGCGGGATCGGCTGACCGGGCTCGGGGGAAGTTGGGAGCGGCCTAGCCGTGCCGACGTTGAGCGCTACCCGGCATTCAAGAAACGCTGGGCACAGCAGGCCTCCGGCGCGGACAAGGTCTCCAACGTTTCCGGTGTACCCATGGCCATTGGCGAGGTCTCTTACGCCGACAGGAAGGCGATCGACGAGGAGTGCTCCGACCTGGAGACGGCGTTGAGCGAGAGTCCGGGCGCGTTTCTGGAGACGTTCATGAGCTCACCCTCACCGGGGATCGTCGCCGCTGCTCTCAAGAACGCCTACTACGACACGCTCGAGGAGTATCTGCAGGCGGTGGGGAAGGCGCTTCAAGTCGAGTACGAGACAATCGTCGAATACGGATTCATCTTGCAGATCGATGCTCCAGATCTGGCGATGGAACGTCATGTCACATACAAGGACGCACCACTGTCGGCGTTCCTGGAGTTCGCCGAGATGGTGGTGGCGGTGATAAACGAGGCACTCGTGAATGTGCCACGAGATCGGGTCCGCCTCCACGTGTGCTGGGGCAATTCCGAGTCACCGCACGACAGTGACGTACCGCTGGCAGACATCCTGCCGATCATCATGAAGACCAATGTCGGTGGATTCGTCCTCCCCTTCGCCAACCCTCGTCATGCCCATGAATACAAGTCGTTCGCGGATCATCGGCTCGCCGACGACCAGATACTTGTGGCAGGTGTGATCGACACGTTGACCAACTTCGTCGAGCACCCCGAAGTCGTTGCCGACAGACTCGAACGTCGTCGCCAAGGTCGTCGGCGACCCGACACGGGTGCTCGCCGGCACCGATTGCGGGTTCGACACCTCGGCTGGCTGGGGACGGGTCGCCGAAGACGTCGTGTGGGCGAAATTGAGGACCATGCGCAGCGGTGCAGAGCTGGCGACCGAGAGACTCGTTTTAGGACTGGGCCTCGATCGTGAGGTCCTTGTCCTCCATCTCCCAGGCGTGATCCATCGTGTGGTAGGCGGAGTGTCGGATCAGGAAGGGGAGCGTCCACGAACGCATAGGCTTCTCCACCTCGCCGCGTTCGTATGCCCGGATCGCCAGGATGTAGTCCTCGCGGTACTCCTGCAGGGCGCCTGGCGCCAGTGCACCCTCCTCGGGGATGCGGAGGCCGACCTGCTTGGCGAAGTCCTCGCTCTCGGTGCGGATCGTATGGCGGATGATCCGGTCCCGGTCCCGTCCACCACCGCGCGGCCCCTTGCGCATCTCCGCCGAGACCCGCCCCGCGACATCGTCGAAGTACGCCCAACAGGACCGGAGCAGCGCGATCTTGCGCTCGAGCTCGTCCTCGGTCATCGGCCCGTGCTCCGTTTCCGAAGGCGAGAAGGAGATGCCCCAGAAATCGACCGAGGGTGTCCCGACCTGGTCCTCGAAGACATCCAGGATCCCGGCCGCCTCGAACTCGTCCCCGAAACCGGCACCGGCCGCGACCGGCAGGTAGCGCTCGCGGTACATCTCGAGCGTCTCCACGGCGTCGTCGTCGGTCTTCGCGCCACGACTCCAGCCGGGCCAGTCGATGGCGAACGCGACGAACTTCTTGCCCTTGGGACCACGTTGGAGAACGACGCGAACCGGCATGCCTGACATCCTGGGCCAGCCTACGGCTTCGCAAGCTGGTGCGGACCAAGAGCGGACCGACGTCAGATCTTCATGAGACATGCCGGTGGCCAGGGGCAGAATCGAACCGCCGACTCAAGTTTTCAGGCCTGCGTCGGTTGAGAGCTGGGGGAGTTCTCCGGTTTCAGTTGTCGTTGATGGAGAATCCGGTGAAGTCGAACCGTTGGGTGGTTCCGTTGGTGTCGACGGTTTCCACCCCGTAGTCCACCTGCCAGGTGGTGGTCGGGGTCCACCCCCGGTCGGCGACGTCGGCGAAGAACGCCGCCAGGGGCATGGTGCCCGAGGTTTGGGTGGTGGTCGACAGGTAGGTGATGATCCCCCCGTTGTTGTCCCCCGACCGCCACACCTCGTAGGTGTGACCCCCGGCGGTGAAGGTGTCTATCTCCGACCCGGCGGGACGCTGCCCGAAGTTCTCCGTCCAGATCATCAACTCGTGGGTGAGACCCTCCCCCAACCAGATGTCGAAGGCGATGTTCCACACGCAGCCCGAGCAGTGCGGTCCCTCCGCGGCGAAGGTGGCGGAGGTGATGTTCGCCAACGGTTCGTCGTCGTAGTCCTTGTGGACGTTCATATACGCCTCCACCGCGTTGTCGTCGTGGTTGGGGACGTTCACCAGGGCGTACCAGTTGTCCGCCTCGCACGCCACGATGGTGTGGTCCCCCCCGTAGTTGTCGTTCCAGTTGTTGTTGTGCACGTAGTACTCACCGAAGGTGCGACCGGCTCCCTCCGAAATGGTGATCGGGTCGGTGCAGTCAGATGGCGGCGCGGTCGTGGTGGTCGTGGTGGGTGCCGTGGTGGTCGTGGTGGGTGCCGTGGTCGTGGTTGTGGGTGCAGTGGTCGTGGTCGTTGTCGAGGTCGTCGAGGTTGTCGTCGTTGCTTGACACCAGGGTCGTGGTGGTCTGTTGGGCCGTGGTCGGCACCGGGGAGCGGCCTCAGCGGGCGGTGCCGCGACAGGCGACACGACAACGAAGAGGGAGCTACATAGAAGAAGGACGATGGCGGCAGCGATGGCTCGTTTCATCGGGGCATCATGGACCTTCGGTTTTCTTTATGTCGAGCGGTCACCTCCGAGTGAAGGTCTCGCCGCTCAAGCTCTGTATGGCACGGGTCTGATCGATTGCGTCTACCGACTCCCCGTGTCCAGAGCGCACAACGGGCGGCAGTTAGAAGCGAAACCGGCGTAACACGCGCGGGATAACCGGCAGTCCCGACACGATCTGTACGTCACCACAGTGGTCTCAACGACTACCCGTGTAAGTCTGGGAGAATCTGAACAAATGGTATCTGATCAGGGGATATGTCGCTGATCGTATCGCGCCGTTTCGTGACGTTTCTTATCCTCCAGCGGACTTTTTGCGGACCGAGCCGACATGTCGACACCCGACGAAAGTGTCGGACCTGCCCTCCATAATGCGTTCATGAAGACCCGACGCACGTAATCGGGAGACGACAGATGACTGAGGGCCGGATTGCCAAGCAAGATCTCGACTGGTGGCTGGCGTTCGCTGCCACCCGCGAAGTGGACGTTCGCCAAGACCTACGCCGAGACGGCGCCGCACCACTATGTGGTGGCAGGTCGCACCCCGGGAGTGACTTACGAGGACATGGTTCGCGCGGCGCGCGTGATCCACACATTCGGGCAGCCAGGCAAGTACTACTCGCTTACCAAGATCTACCTCGTGAGCCCGGACGGGAAGTACCGCTGGTGGACTGAGGACAACCACTTCACCGATACGACGCTGGTGAACCGCGCGACCACCGAGCTCTTCTACGGCATCCAGAACGCTCCATCGACGGTGAGCGGCATCGTGTCGCCGTACGACGAGATCGCTACGACCTGGGACGCCGAGCACCAGATCGCCTCCAGTGAGGCCGACCACGTCAAGCTGCTGCTTTCGGAGGCGCGAGGCAAGTACCCGCCGCACATCCTCGACATCGGATGTGGCACGGGCCGCGTGCTCGATCTTGGTCTCGCCTCACCGGATCGCTACGCAGGGGTGGACTCAAGCCAGGCAATGCTCAACCTCCTCATCCGAAAGCACCCGAAAGTCGCTGCCGTCTATCCGGTCGACGTCAGAGAGGCGCTCGCGGCTGACCGTTTCACGCCTGGTCAGTTCGACTGGGTCTTCCTCGACTCCACGGTAGAGCTGACCGCCGAACAGGGTGCCCAGGTCGAGAAGGTTGCACGCCTCGCTGTCATTGCCGTCAACGGCAGCGAGTGGACGGTTCACAACGTCTCCGATGCATCGGTGCAACGCAACCTCGCTGTCTCGGCAGAGATGCGGGCGGCGTCGTGAGCGGCGTGAGACAAGCCCCCGCCGATTCCACCGGACACGCCACCGAGTCATGGCACTCTGAGTTGGATCGCGCCCTCGCCTCGATCCTGGATGCAACCCGCGGAATGCGAGATCCCGGCAAAGCGGGGTGAAGGACTTTTCCCTTGGTCAGAAACCCACTTTGGCGGTTCCGTCGGTGGCCAGGGGCAGAATCGAACTGCCGACCCCAGGTTTTTCAGACCTGTGCTCTGCCAACTGAGCTACCTGGCCGGTGCTCGGTGGCGGGGACGACGGGATTTGAACCCGCGACCTCCGGCTTGACAGGCCGGCGTGAACTCCAGGCTTCACCACGCCCCCGTGGTTCCGAGGCGGTCCACCTCGGCCGCCCGCAGCGGTTGCGCGGGCTCGGGGAGTATAGGGCGGGCGGTCCTCGGCTTCACCGTGGGATTCGGAGCACCACCTTCCCCATCTGGTTGCCCTCGTCGAGTCGGGTCAGTGCGTCGGGGAGACCGTCGAAGGGAAAGACCATGTCGATTGGCACGATCACCCGACGCGAACCAACCATCTCGGTCACCTCAGCGAAGTCGGCGTGGTCGAACATGGTCGACCCGATGATCTCGAGCTGTTTGTAGAAGAGGACTGTCAGCGGCAACTCGACTTTGTTCCCGCTGGTGGCCCCGCATATGGCCAGCCGTCCTTCCGGTGCTAGCGACCGCATCGACTGGTTCCAGGTGGCCTCCCCGATGCTGTCGACCACCACGTCAGCCTTTCGCCCGGCCGCATCGGCCAGCTCGGACGAGAAACCGACGCCCGAGTCGTAGGCGCCAATGGCGCCGTTGGCCAGTGCCCAATCACGCTTGGCCGGATCGGTCGAGGTGACGTGGACCTCGGCACCGAGGGCAAGACCGAGCGAAAAGGTGGCCGCGGCCACGCCCCCACCTATCCCGACCACGAGGAGGAGGTCTCCTTTCGACAGCCGGGATCGTCGCAACATGCGGAACACGGTGCCGGTCACCAGACCGTACGAGCCTGCCTCTTCCCAAGTGAGCTGCTCCGGTTTGGGGAGGGCGTTGGCGGCGGGGACCACCACCATCTCGGCGAGGGTTCCCCAAGCGTGCTCACCCAAGATCCCAAACCGTCTGCATGCCGTTGAGTTCCCGGAAAGACATGACGGGCACTCGCCGCAGGAGAGCGAGGGATCGATCACCACCTCGTCACCGACGCTGACCCTTGCTACGCCCGGCCCGAGGGCATCGATGATGCCGGCGCCATCGCCACCGGCGACGTGCGGAAAGCTGTGCGGGGCGGGGAGGCCGCGGGATACCCAGAGGTCGAGGTGGTTGAGAGCGGCTGTCCGGAGCCGGATCAGCACCTGGCCGGGTCCCGGCACCGGATCGGGGACCTCTTCCATCCGGTAGCTCTGCGGTCCGGCCGTCTCGTGGAGTTGCCAAGCAAGCATCGATGCGACGTTAGACCTCGGCGAAGGCCCGGCCGATAGCATCGGGGCCACCATCAATTGGAGGGCAAATGGATGGAGCCGTGCCGCGACTCGGGTCGGTGGTGACCGACTGCGCCGATCCCGAACGGCTCGCCGGCTTTTACGGGGCGTTACTGGGGACGGAGGTTTCGCAGAGCTTCCCAGGTTTCATCTGGTTGGCCCCTGCGGGTGATGGCTCGATCTCACTTGCCTTTCAGCAGGTGCCCGATCCGACACCGGGGAAGAACCGCCTTCACCTCGACATGTCGTCTCCCGACCTGGCCACGGTCCGTACCCGGATCGAGCAACTGGGCGGGACGTTCGTCGAGACCCATCAGATCGGGGACTTCAGCTGGAGCACGTTCGCCGACCCGGAAGGCAACGTGTTCGACGTTGCCGGCGAGTGATCCACGAGACCGAGCTTCGGGTCAGGTTTGGCGACCTCGACCCGTACGACCATCTCAACCACGCCCGCGCCATGACGTTCTTCGAATCGGCGCGGGTAGAGGCGCTCGAGGCCCTCGGCTACGGGTTGGATCGTCTCAAAGAGGAAGGCGTCCATATCGTCCTGGTGGGGCTCACGGCCCGATTTCACCGGCCCGCCGGTTTGCACGACTTGATGAAGGTGACCACCGAGGTCGTCTCGGTGGGCCGCACTACGAGCACCTGGCACCAGGTGATGACCCGCCACGGCGAGGTGATCGCCACCCTGGAGATCACAGCTGCCTTCACCGACCGGAACGGACGCCCCCGGCGCGCACCGTCGGGTTTTGCCCAGGCTTTGGAGTCCTGAGCTCCGTCCTTGCGTGGCACAGCGGTCGGATCGACAACTCAGTCACGCCAGAACGGCGGCTGCGGCTCCGATGCTCGGGGTGAGGCTCGAAGCCACGTTGAACGACACGACAGCACCGACCACGCCAACAACGATGAGACCGACGTAGACGACTCCCAGGACAACGAAGAAGACCCGCAATTTGCCGAGGCCATTTTCCAATTCGGCGACTGCCCCATGTCGGTGTGCATCACGGATCCCGTCGGCGGCCTGCCAGAGCACCACGCCAGCCCAGATGTAGAGGACCACAAAGGCCACCAAGAACACGGTGTAGCCGATGAGTAACCCCGTGAAATTGAGCGGGATGTCCTCACCCAATTGGCCCTCGAACTGGTCCACGAGCGCACCGGCGATGAGGATCAGCACAATGGTCAGCGCGCCGAGAGCGCCTCCAATCACAAAGAGCGTGCCCAAGAATCGCATCCATCCTGTCGCGCCTTGAATCCGACTCGTCGAGCCGCGTCACAAGCCCTTCGGCCGACTCGGCGGGGGGTGGGGTGTAAGGAACGACCATGCTTGCTCCTCTATTCGGTGCGGGAAGACTACGACCCGCGGTCGGCCAGTCCCCCAAACGCGTCCTCGCGCTCACCTCGGGTCGTCGGCGGCTCGGAGCACCGACACCGCGTCGTCGGGCACCACAACCCGGACGGCGTCACCGGGTTGGGGAGAATCGAGGGCGGGGACTTCCACTTGCAACGGCGGTGCCCCGTCTACCTCGACCCAAAGGACCGCCTGGCTTCCTTGGAAGAGCCGCTCGGTGACGGTGCCGGCGATCGTGCCTTCCGGCCGGAGAAGGAGACGGTCGGCCCGGAGCATCACCACCGGTCCGGCCGAACCCTTCGGCACCGCGACCTTTCCCCATGGCGTGGCGGCGACACCCTCGGTCAGCGCCGACTCGGCGAGGTTGGCGAAGCCGAGGAAGCGGGCCACCCAGGCGTCCCCCGGTTGTTCCCACACCTCTTCGGGATGTCCAACCCGGACGATGCGCCCGGCACGCATGATGGCGAGGCGGTCGGCGACGGTGAATGCCTCTTCCTGGTCGTGGGTCACATAAAGGGCGGTCACCCCGCTGAGGATGTGGCGGAGATCGAGGACCAAGCGCTCGACGAGACCGCGGTCGAGTGACCCGAGCGGTTCGTCGAGCATCATGAGCCGGGGTGACGGCGCCAGCGAACGGGCCAGGGCGACCCGCTGTTGCTCACCCCCGGAAAGCGATGTGACCGCACGCCGCTCGAACCCTGGAAGGCCGACCCAAGCGAGCACCTCGGTCACACGGTCGGCCGTCGCCACTCCGGACACGCCGGCCATCCGAAGCCCAAATCCGACGTTGCCGACAACGTCGAGATGGGGGAACAGGGCGTAGTCCTGGAACATGAGGCCGAAGTTCCGCTTGTGGGGCGGGACCCCGTCGAGGTCCGAACCGTCCCAGCGCACCGTGCCCCCGTCGGGATCCCGTAGCCCGGCCACGACCCGCAACAAGGTGCTCTTCCCTGCGCCACTCGGGCCGAGCACCGCCACCGTCTCACCATCCGCCACAGCTAGATCGACCCGGTCGAGGATCGGTCGACCATCGACCACGACGGAGACGGCGTCGATTTCGAGCATCAGAAACTGCCAAGCCCACCGGGCCGTGCCCGCTCGATCGACAGCGCCACGGCCACGGTCATGACCATGAGCACGACACTCAACGCCATCGCCCTGGAGAAGGTGAGCTCGCCGGGACGCGACAGAAGCCGGTAGATGGTGGTGGGGACGGTGGGGGTATCGGGCCGGACGATGAATTGGGTTGCCCCGAACTCTCCGAGAGACACCACGAAGGCGAAGGCGGCGCCGACCAGCCCGGCCCGGGCCACCATCGGCAGGTCCACGTGGCCCCAAGCCCGCAAAGGTGATGCGCCGAGCACGCGGGCGGCCTCACGCAACCTCACCTCCACAGACCGCATCACCGGGACCGCCACCCGGACCACCAGCGGGATCGCAACCAGGGCGTGGGCCAACGGCACCAGGATCCAAGAGGTGCGGAGGTCGATGGGGCTGTCGAGGGCGATGAGGAAACCGAAACCGATGGTGACCGCCGAAGTGCCTAGCGGGAGCATCAGCACGGTGTCGAACCAGCGTGACGGCGCTCCCCGGCCGTAGGCGACCACGGCAGCCGACAGAAGCCCGACGAGTAGCGCGATGACGGCGGCGACGGCGGCGAAAGAGAGAGAGTTGCCCACCGCGGTGAGCGGGTCGGCAGGGAATCCAGGTAGCTGCTCGCCGAGCCCTAGGTAGGCGTCGAACCCCGAACTGAACGAGCGCGCCACCAACACCGCGGGCGGTCCGCCGATCAGGAGAAGGGTCAGACCGACCGTGACGATGACGGCAGATCTCTCGATGGTTGTTGCCGGCTTGCGCAGCGTCTCGCTGACCGGACGCAGCGGCTGCTCGCGGGCATGACGCTGTTGATACCGGCTGTATGCCAGCAGGGCGGCGGTCACGCCGACGAGTTGGACGACGGCCAGTGCCGCCGCCACAGGGAGGTCGAGGAATCCGACCACCTGGCGCCAGATCTCAACCTCGATGGTGGCGAATTCGGTCCCACCGAGGATCAGCACCACGCCGAAGGAGGTGAAGCAGAACAAGAAGACGATCGATGCGGAGGCTCCAAGAGCGGGGCGGAGCAGCGGGAGGGTGACGGTGCGGAACGCCTGCCAGCGGCTTGCCCCGAGCATACGGGCCGCCTCTTCCAGTCGGGGATCGAGGTGCTCCCAGAGGCCGCCCAGGGTGCGAGTCACCACAGCGATGTTGAAGGCGACGTGTGCCCACAGAATGATCCATACAGTCCCGGTCAGGTCGACACCAAGAAGTCCCGAGGGTCCGGCGAGGGCGAGAAAAGCCGCCCCCATGACGATTGTGGGGAGCACGAACGGGACGAGCAGCGCGGCCCGCACCACGCCCCGTCCGGGAAAGGTGAATCGGGAGAGAACCCAGGTGATGGGCAATGCCAAGACGATGGTGAGCACGGTGGACACCACCGCCTGCCACAAGGTGAACCAGGCGACACCTATCAGTGAGCGGCGACTCACCAACTCGGCAAACGCCGAACCGGCGCCACCTTCCAGACCGGTGAAGAGGATCCGGATCAGCGGATAGATGAACAGGTAGCCGAGAAAGGCCACGGGGAGCGCCGCCAGCAGCCACGTCATCCGGCGGCGCGGCGACAGCCCAGCAGAGGTCACCCCTGCATCAACTCCTCCCATTCCGTGATCCACGACTCGCGGTTGGATTCGATGTCGTGGGGATCGATGGCGGCCGGCGAGTCGGGTATGACGGTGTGATCGGCGAACTCCGGTGGCAGGTCCACCGTTTCGTTCGCTGGGAAGACGAACCAGGCGAGCGGGATCTGCTCCTGGAAGGCGGGCGAGAGCATGAAATCGATGAGATCACCCGCCGCAGCCTCGTTGCCGGTGCCGTCGAGGACACCGGCGAACTCCACCTGGCGGTAGCAACCCGCGGTGACCACACCGGTCGGTGCCTCGTCGATCGGAGTCTCTGAGAAGATCACCTCTGCCGGGGGCGACGACGCATAGGAGACAACAAGGGGGCGGTCTCCTTCGCCCGAGCCGCCGGAGAATGTCGAGTAGTAGGCCTCGTCCCACCCCGCGGTCACCGCCACTTCGTTGTCCCGCAACCCGGCCCAGAAGTCCTTCCACCCGTCCTCGCCGAACTCGGCGATGGTGGCGAGCAGAAAGGCGAGCCCGGGGCTGGATGTGGCCGGGTGCTCGACGACGAGGGCGCCCCTGAACTCCGGCCGGGTGAGGTCGGAGAGTTCTGCCGGGGGGTCGAGTCCGGCCTTCGTCAGTGCCTCCTTGTCGTAGTTGATGCAGACGTCGCCGAAGTCGATCGGAGTCACCATGTGGGTGGGGTCGACCTGGAGATCGTCGGGGACGTCGGCGAGCATTTCGGAATGGTGGGCGGCGAAAAGATCCTCTGCGAGCGCCCGGGAAAGGAAAGTGGTATCGACCCCGAAGAGGACGTCACCCAGGGGTGCATCCTTGGTGAGGATGGCCTGGTTGAGCGTTGCTCCGGCATCTCCCCCGGCGAGCACCTCCACCGTGATCCCGGTCTCATCGGTGAACTGGGCAAAGGTCTCTTCGGTGACACCGGCGGCGAAGGACTCGTGCGACACGACAACGAGGGACTCCGGCGGCGTGGCGACCGGGCTCGGTGGTCGTTGGCGTCGAGGCGTCACCACACCCCACCAGGGCCAAGACGAGGGAGACACCCATCCCCAGGTTTCGCACCGACCGCATTGCTCGCTCCAGACTCGAAGAGCGGGCGGCTGGGTGCACCGAGAGGCTTCCTACGCCGGCATTACCCGGTCCAGGTTCCAACGGTCGGAGGCTCCAAGCCTCCCTCTCAGCCCGGTCCTACCGAGCTCCCGCGTCGGGTCTCAGGGTAGCCCGATCTGAAGGTCACTCGATGGGAGGGGTGTCTTGACGGCGGCGGCCGAGACCGCCCAGCAGAAGTGCCAACCCAATCCCGATCAGGACGATCGGCCACACCATGGCGAAGCTGACCTCGAACACGCCGAGATTGTCGAGCAGGAACAGCACTCCCAGGATGATGAAGACCATCCCTGCAATCAGAGATCCCAGGTTCACGAGCTCCACCTCCACCTCTCCCATACCCACGGACGCCTCCAACTCGATCGTCACCGGGGAGCCGGGCACATCGATCCTGGTTTCCAGGCTCGGTCCAAACCCCCCTTGGTCCTCCCCGAACATTTGAACCTGTCCCAGCGCCGCCGAACCGGTGGCTACTACATTGACATCGCCGGGTACCCGCACCCGCAACTGACCCATCCCCACGCTCGCCTTGACGCTCAATGTCCCTTCGGAGACATCGAGTCCCCTCAGGTCGAGTTCCATGTCACCGATGCCCAGCACGTATTCCTCTTCCAGGTCAGCCGCGCTGGTCGGGGCGAAGTCCCGATCGCCGATCCCACCCCTGAAGACGTCGAGCGGGGAGAGGGCGGTCGCCACGGTCAGCACCGACAACACCACTCCCATCCCGATGAGCCCACCCTCGGTGTGCCCAGGGCTGGCGACGAGAACTCCGATTCCGGTGATTATCAGCGCGATCGGGAAGAAGATGGTCCATGAGATCTCGATCACATCGAGCGAGTCCAACAACCAGACGGCCCCGGCTGCGACCACCAGCAAACCGAGTACGAACCGACCGACCGGCAGCGTTGAGCGACCGGCCGTGACCGATGTCACCGCGTCCGCCCCCCGAGCAGGAGCATCAGACCGAAGATGATCACGACGATCGGTCCGATGAACGCGGAGACCTGGGGGAACAGCCGGGTGAGGAGCAGCCAACTCCCCAGGACGACCAATGCCCCCCCGATGAACACCTGGGTCCGGTATGACGAGGCGTGCGGTGACACGCCCACGGGCTCGTCTGCCGACTCCTCGGGGATGGCGATCCACCCGATGATGTAGAGCAACAGACCCGACCCACCACCGAAGAGCAGCACCAGGAAGATGATGCGGATCCAGAGGGCGTCGATCCCTAGCCAGCGCCCGATGCCGCAGGCCACACCCCCGATGACCCTGCCCGTCTGGCAGCGACGGAGGACGACGGGCCGCTCCGGCACCGGCTCAAAGGGAACCGGCGGAGGAGGCGGTGTTCCGAAGTCCACCGGTGGGGGAAGTTCGTCCTCGGGGAGATTCTGATTGTCGGTCACGTTCCCTCCACGGTAACGGCGGTCGTTGACGGCGTCGTGTCCCCTTCAGTCGTAGATGTCGGCCTGCAGCCGGCGCATCGCCCGTAGCCAGCCATCGGGGTCGGTGGCGCGGTGCACGGCGAACCCCGCTACCTCGGCGTGGGGGAGGATGAGGAAGCGCTCGGCCGTCAGGCCCTCCACAACCGCCTCGGCGACCTCGGCGGGTTCGATGGCGGTGGGGCGCACATAGTCGCGCGTGTCGAAGTCGAGCATGGCGGTGCGGACCCCCATCGGGCAGAGACAGGAGACCGCAAGTCCCCGGTCGCCGAACGTGATCGACAACCACTCCGCCAGTGCTACGACGGCATGCTTGGTGACGGCGTAGGGCGCCGCGCCGAGATTGGAGAGCAACCCGGCGGCGGATGCCGTGTGCAGCAGATGTCCGCGACCACGCTGCCATGACACGCGGCACGTAGTGGCGGGCGGCGTGTACATGCGACAGAACGTTCACCCGCCAGATGCGGTCCCATGCATCGTCGGCCACCTCGGGTCCTCCGGGGGTGAATATCCCGGCGTTTGCGCAGAAGAGGTCCACCGGGCCGAATCGGTCCTCCGCGGTCTCGAGCAGACGCACCGTGTCGTCCTCGATCGCAGCGTCGGCCTCCACTGCCAGGACGGCGGGTCCAATCTCTTTGGCCAAGGCGTCGGCGGTGGCGAGGTCGATGTCACCCACCACGATCCCGGCGACACCTTCGGCGGCGAAGCGCCGGACGAGGGCAGCGCCGATCCCGCTGCCGCCACCCGTGACCACTGCGACGGCGCCCGTCAGTTGCATACGATCTGACCCGTCACCCGCCTGCCATGTACTTGGGCTCGATCGTGAACAGAGGGGCGGCCCCGGCCACCACAGAAGGAGTCAGCCCGGTCACCTGGGGGAGCAACTGGGTGGCGTAGAAGGAAAAGGTCGCCATCTTTGCGTCCACCCAACCACTGTCCTCGCCTCGCGCTCGCCGAGAGCCAGCGCCTCGCGACCGAGCAGCCATCCTCCGATGGTGAAGCCGAGCATCCTGAGGTATGGCGTGGCTCCGGCGAGCGCATCATCGGGATCTTCCGATCGGCGGGACAGCAGCCAGGTGGTGGCGTCCTTCACCGCGGCGTTGGCGGTGTCGAGAGCCTCGGCCTCGCCCGACATCCCCGCGCCACGCAGAGCGGAGACCGTGGCCGCCACGTCCTCGAGCAGATCGGTGATGACCCCGCCCTCCTCATCGGGAGCTTGCGACTCACCAGGTCGATCGCCTGGATGCCGTTCGTCCCCTCGTAGATGGGGGCGATCCGGCTGTCGCGCATGTGCTGGGCAACTCCGGTTTCCTCCACGTATCCCATCCCGCCGTGGACCTGGAGCGCAAGGGAGGTGAGCTCAACCCCGAGGTCGGTGCACCACGCCTTGGCCACCGGGGTGATCAAGTCGGCCCTCTCGGCGCTGCGGTTGGCGACCTCGGGTTCGGGATGGCGGTCGGCCACGTCGAGCAGCGACGCCTCGTAGTAGAGAAGGGCCCGCATCGCCTCGATCAGCGACTTCTGGGTGAGCAGCATCCTCCGTACATCGGGGTGCTCGATGATCGACGAGCTTTCGGTCGACCCGGTGGCCCTGCCTTGCCTCCGCTCCTGGCTGAAGGAGAGCGCCTGCTGGTAGGCCCGTTCTGCGATGGCAACACCCTCGATACCCACTCCCAACCGGGCGTTGTTCATCATTGTGAACATGAGGCGCATCCCCTGCTGCTCCTCGCCGATCAGGTAGCCAAGCGCACCCTCCCCCTCCTCTCCGAAGCTGATAACGCAGGTGGGACTGGCGTGGATGCCCATCTTGTGCTCCAACGAGACCACCTTGACGTCGTTGCGCTCGCCGATGTTGCCGTCGGCGTCCACCAGGAACTTGGGAACGAGGAATAGCGAGATCCCCTTGGTCCCCGGCGCGGCACCGGGGGTCCGGGCGAGGACGAGATGCACGATGTTGTCGGTCATGTCGTGGTCGCCCCAGGTGATGAAGATCTTGGTGCCGAAGAGCCGGTAGGTCCCGTCGTCCTCTCGCACCGCCCTGGTGGTGAGGGCTCCCACGTCGGAGCCGGCCTGCGGCTCGGTGAGCTGCATCGTCCCCGCCCATTCGCCGGTCACGAGCTTGGTCAGGTAGGTGTCCTGCTGCTGTGGTGTGCCGTGGACCACCAGCGCCTCGATCCCAGCCTGCGTCAGCAGCGGGCAGAGCGAGAACGCCATGCTCGCCGAGGTGACCATCTCCTGGATGGCGACCCCAACCGCCCGCGGCAACCCACCTCCGCCCCACTCCGCCGGCAAGTGCGCACCGGGCCACCCGGCAGCGACGAAGCTGCGGTAGGCCTCTTTGAACCCGTCAGGGGTGACCACACTTCCGTCAACCAGCCGGGACCCCTGCTGATCACCGACCCTGTTGAGCGGTGCGATCACCTCCGAGACAAATCTCCCCGCTTCGTCGAGAAGCCCCCGCACCGTCTCGGGGTCAGCGTGCTCGTAGCCCTCGAGAGCGCTCAAACCCTCGAGATCGCACACCGTCTCGAGAACGAACAGCATGTCCCGCACCGGAGCGGTATAGGCGTCGACCATGGCCCATCAAGGGTAGGCGGCTCCCAAGTAGGAAGACGGAGGACGGAAGGCGGAAGACGGAACTCTCACCTTCCTTCTCGGTCCCCCCGCAGGGGGGAAGGGGCCCGCTGCGGAGCAGCGGGGAGGGGGGCTGCCGAACTCCCAAAGGTGTTCGACACGCGGCTCTCGCACCTTTGGGAGCGGACCAGCCCCCCTCCCCCGACACCTCCGGCGTCGGGTACTCCCCCCGCCGGGGGGAGCGAGCCCATCTCCGTCCCCCCGCAGGGGGGAAGGGACCTGCTGCGGAGCAGCGGGGAGGGGGGCTGCCGAACTCCCAAAGGTGTTCGACCGCGGCTCTTACATCTCTCGGGGTGAACCGCTCCCTTACCCCCGTCGGGTGGAGGGGATGCCTGCCGTAGCATTGCCCGATGCCGCAGCGACGTCTTCGGTTTGTCGCGCCCGACGAGGAGGTGCGGGCCGGGTTGGAGACGATCCGGGGGGAGCTTGGGATACCCGAGAGCTATCCGGCGGAGGCCGAGCAGGAGGCCGAGGCACCGCCGCGGCTGCCGGAGACCGATCTCACCGACATCCCCTTCGTGACACTCGACCCGGCCGGGTCGCGGGACCTCGACCAAGCCATCCATCTGGAGCGCTCAACCACCGGTTTCCGGCTTCGCTACGCCGTGGCGGACGTCGCTGCCTTTGTCACCCCTGGGGGCGCGCTCGACAGAGAGACGCGCCTCAGGGCGGTGACGCTGTACGCCCCCGACCAGCGGACACCGCTCCATCCTTTCAGCCTCTCCGAGGGGAACGGGTCTCTCCTTGCCGGGGAGGATCGCCCTGCGTTGGTCTGGGATCTCTCCTTCGACCTCGACGGCGAAACGAAGTCGGCGCTTGTGGGTCGAGCCTTGGTGCGTAGTCGGGCACAGCTCGACTACAGGTCGGTCCAGGCCGGCTTCGATGCCGGGCATCCCGCTGAGCCATTGCTCGCCCTCGGTCAATTGGGCCCGCTCCGAATCGAGCGCGAGGAAGCGCGCGGCGGCGTTTCGCTCCCGGTTCCGGAGCAGCGGGTCGTGCCTGCCGACGGGGGGTGGCAGCTCGAGTTCCGCGACGTGCCAGATGTGGAGAAGTGGAACGCTCAGCTCTCGCTGGCGACCGGGATGGCGGCCGGGCGGATGATGGCGGAGGCAGGCGTTGGCGTCCTTCGCACCCTGGCGCCGGCTCCGGAGGAAGATGTGAGCCGGCTACGACATGCTGCCAGGGCGCTAGGTGTCGACTGGCCCCCGGACCTCGGCTACGCCGGATTCGTCGGGTCGCTCGATGCATCCCAGCCTGCAGAAGCGGCGGCTCTTGTCGAAGCAGCCGGACTCTTCCGGGGTGCCGGCTACCAGGTCATCGGTCCGAAGCAGCCTCCAAGACCGCACGCCGCCGTGGCGTCGCTCTACGCCCATGTCACCGCCCCGCTGCGCCGGCTGGTGGACCGCTATGCGGCCGAGACCTGTCTGGCAGTTCAAGCCGGTGACGAGCCGGCGGAATGGGTGCTCCACGGCATGACCGGGATTCCCGACATCATGGCCCGCGGAGCCGGGCGGGCGAGCCGCTACGCCGTCGAGTGCCTCGATCTGGTCGAGGCGGCAGTTCTCACGGACCGGGTCGGCCAGGTGTTCGAGGGAGTCGTGGTGGACCATGACGTCGCCACCTCGGTGGGCAGGGTTCAGCTGACCTCACCGGCGGTCCATGCCGCGTATCGAGGGCGAGGGCCTCGTCGAGGGGACCACCGTGCGCGCACAATTGTTGGAGGCGTCGATCCGAGACCGGTTGGTCCTCTTTTCCCCGGCGTCAATTCAGCCCTTGAGGACGGACATCGAGATGATCAGTCGCTGCTCTGACCTTCCGGCGGGGGGCTCCACGGTGTGAGCACACAGAACTCGTTGCCCTCAGGGTCGGCCATCACCACCCAAGGCTGTTCTCCCTGACCGATGTCCACCCGAGTCGCCCCCAGACCCTCGAGCCGAGTCACCTCGGCGTCTTGATCGTCAGGGTTCAGGTCGACGTGTAGCCGGTTCTTTGCATTCTTGGGCGCGTCTATCCGGTTGAAGATCATCCCGGGAAAGGTGCCGTTGCCAGCGGCGATGGCGACGTATGCATCCTCCTCCCACACCACCTTGTAACCGAGCACCTCGGCCCACCACCGGGCGAGCGTTGGCGGATCGGCCGAGTCAACATCGAGAGAGAACCACGTCACCGACAAGACATCCTCCTTTTGGCGAAACGTAGGGGAGTACCAGGACCGAGGTCGTCCGCATTGAGAGCCGAGTTCTCAGGGGACCGGCCCCATCCTCCTGCGGATGGTGAGGTAGTGGTGCCAGAGGATGCGGGCCGCCACCGCCCGATAGGGACGCCACGGCTCGGCCAAGGCGAGGAGCTCATCGGGGCCGGGAACCTCAGTGAGACGCTTCACCTCGGCGGCGGCGACCTGGAGAGCCCGGTCGCCTACCGGCCACACGTCGGGACGTCGTAACGCCGAGAGCAGGTAGGTGTCGGCGGTCCACGGGCCGACCCCGGGAGACTCGATAAGAACTGCGTGAGCCTCTTCGTCGGACATTGCCGTGAGCGAGGGCAGATCGAGCCGACCGTCGATGATCGCCGAGGCCAGTGAGCGGGCATAACCGGTCTTCTGTCTGCTGAACCCGACCGACCTCATCGCCACGTCGTCCAACTCGAGCAGCGTGGCCGGGGTCAGGTCGCCCACCGCCGCGATCAATCGGTTGTATGTGGCCAGCGCCGACGCGATCGAGACCTGCTGCTCGAGGATCGAGCAGGATCAGCGTGGGGAAACCCGGCTCGCGCCTCCAGAACGGGGGGTCGGGTGCTTCGGTCACGGCCCGTCCCAGGTCGGGATCGCGCTCGGCCAACAGAGCGAGAGCACGTTGGTATGCCCGCGTAGTAAGAGCTTTGGTTCTGGGCTTTAGAACCGGAGGTGGTCGACGACGATCATCCATCGCTCTTCACCAACGGTCACCAGACGTGGCTATTGATCGCCCCAGGCGGTGGCGGCTTCGCCGACCAGGGTGGAGAACTTGAGGGTCATCAGGACAACGCCCGCCGCTCCTGCCTGTCGGCAGCGCTCGGTTGTCTCTGCGGCGAGACGCCACGCCTCCTGGCGGCGCTCGCCGTTGGGGAGTGAGGCGATCTTCTCCTTCAAAGCCAGGCTGGCCTGGACCGCCCCGTGCGACTCGAGTCGGCTGATCCAACTGGGCGAGAAAGGTGGGACCACCCCGACGAACACCGGGGGATCCCCTCCTCGATTGCAAGGCGGCGCATGCTCGCTTCCACGGTGTCGGGGTCGAGCACCGGCCCGGCGACGAAGAACTGGGCACCCAACTCCACCCGGCGACGGAACTGCCAGGAGCGGAACCTGGTGGTCATCCCCACCTCGAAGGCGGGCATACGCTCCTGAAGGGCGAGCAGATGCTCGACGATCTCGTAGTGGTTGGCCCAGTGGTCCACCTCGGGGAGGGTGTCGCCCACCACCACGAGGAACGAGTCGACCCCGTTCCCAAGCGCACCCCGCACTTCGCTCTCGATGGCGAGGATGTTCCGGTCCCTGGTGGAGACCACCACCGTGGGGCGGACTGTGGGCGCATCGTGGGTGATCCGGGCGGCGTAGGCGTATGGCGAGACCGCGTACCTGCCCGAACGGGTTGTCGGTCACCAGGATCCGCTCCCATTTCCCTTCAAGGTGGCTATGGGTCATGTCGGGGAGCAGCGGAGGATTCACCTCCGCCACCTCGATGAACCCACCGGCCGTGGAGAGCATCAACCCTCCCGCAGTGCCCGGGCGGCACCCACCATCTCACCCACCTGGTGCTTCACCTCATCCCACGTCCTCGTCTTGAGGCCGCAGTCGGGGTTCACCCAGATGTCGATCGGGTCCATGAACCCGAGGAAATGACGGAGTCGCTCCTCCATGAGCGCCTCACCGGGGCTGTGCGGGCTGTGGACGTCGAACACCCCGGGTCCAATGGCGAGATGGCCATCGTCGAAGAGGTCGTAGAAGAGCTTGATGTAGCTCTCGTCTTTCGACCGGGAGAACTCCACCGAGGCCACATCCACCCCGGCGTCGCCCCAGAGCGGGACGATGTCGGCGAAGTCGCCGTAACACATGTGGGTATGGAGTTGCACCCGGGGTGGCCCGGCGAACACCCTCGCCAGCGACGCCCTCACCCCTCTGGCATACACCTCGCGCAATTGCTCGGCGTCGGCCGTTGGGAGGGGCCACCTCTCCCGCACCGCAGGCTCGTCGATCTGGACGATTCTTGCGCCTGCCTGCTCCAAGTAGCCGACCTCTTGGGCGATGGGTAGCGCAACCGCCCAGAACAGTTTGTCGTCGGGCACACCGGGGGGGCGGAAGCTCCAGTTGACGATGGTCACCGGCCCGGTGAGCATCCCCTTCACCGGCTTGCTGGTGGCCGCCTGAGCCACCTGCCATTCGCGCACCGTCATCGGCTCGGAGATCGAGGGTGGCGCCGCCAGGATGGGGGGCCTCACGCATCTCGAGCCGTATGAGTTGACCCACCCGTTGTTGGTGGTGAGGAATCCATCCATCCGCTCGCCGAAGAACTCGACCATATCGGTCCGCTCGAACTCACCGTGGACCAGCACGTCGAGACCCGCCTCTTCCTGCCAATGCACGGCGTCGGTGATCAATCGGTCGATCTCGTCGTCGTACTGCTGCTGGTCGATATCGCCGCGACGCAGCGACACCCGGAGCCGGCGAACCTCGGCCGTCTGGGGCAGGCTCCCCGTGGTGGTGGTGGGGAACGGCGGAAGGTCGAGATCGGCCTGTGCGGCGCGCCGTTCGTCTCGCGGTGCCCTGGCCTCCACCTCGCCGACCGGGGGGAACTCGGGTACCAATGGAGCCGGAGTCGCCGGGTGCCCGCCCTCTTCGAGCGCAGTCGCCCAAATTGCCAGGGCGGCGGCCTTTTCGCGGGCGAATTGGAAGCCATCGGGGAGGTCTTCACCCTCCGTTGTGACGGGGAGGAACATGAGCGACGTGGATGGGACCACGAGCACATCGGTGCCCTCGGACAGGCCGGCCAGCGAGTCGGCGACCGGCTCGAATGGGTCGGCCCAGACGCTCCGGCCGTCCATGACAGCCACGAGCAGGCGGTCACGGCCCTGCCACGGCTGCTCGGACAACCTCTCGGGCCTCGTCTGCACGATGGCGCCGGCATCGGCGAGCGAAGCGGCGGCGGCAGCGTCGGCCGAACCGAAGGGGACCGTTATCAGGGGACGGAGCCCCTCCGGCAACTCACCGTATGCGGCTTCGAGGATGGCTCGGTCGTCGTCCTCGAGCACCATGCCCAACCACGGTTCGTCGAGCTGCAGCCGGACATCGGTCAACGTCTCGGTCAGCTGCCACAGGGCACGGCCCACGCTCTGGGCGATTGCGACCGGGTCACCTGCGACCCTCGCCAGCTTGACCAGGCTGAACGGGCCTAGGACCACCCAGGTGGTACCGGCAACGGGAGCCCGCCAGGGGAGAGGTGTCAGCGTTGTCGGCGGGATCGGTCAGTTCGGGGACGACGTAGTGGTAGTTGGTGTCGAACCACTTGGTCATCTCCCAGGCCTCGTGATCGGGCGTGCCTCTCGCCAGGTTCGACACCGTCACGAAAGGGTCGTCGTCTTGCGCCCAACCGGGGACCGCCCCCAGCATCACCGCCGTCTCCAGCGTCTGGTCGTAGAGGAAGAAGTCGTCGGTGGCGCTTCCCACGAGTGCTCGCTGCTCTTCGAGGTGGTCCTGTTTCAGCTGCTCGATCCGCTTCTCGAATTCGTCGGGGCTCGTCTTCCCCGACCAGCAGCCTTCCAGCGTCCACTTGAGCTCGCGGTTGGGCCCTATCCGGGGATAACCAAGGAGATGGGGGGTCACGGTCACGGCGCTACCCCCCTCGGGCGATGACAACACGTGCTTACGTTCATGGCTTTCTCCTCTCATCCTCGACGCGCTCGTGAGCACCTCGAGGCGGGAGTAGCCCCGCCTGTCGGCGGCTCATCGTTCGGGCATTGGCACCGTGCCAGAAGCCGGTTGCCGCGGTGTCGCAGGGCCCGTCCCTCGACCGCTCTCGATGAACGCGTTGCCGCGATTATGGCATGTCGAGGGACCGCCACGCATCTTCAGCGGACCGGACACCGAGGCTGTCGTTAGCCGCCGATGGTCAGTTGATGGGTGACGCTGCGGTGCCTCTGGACGAAGCCGAGCCGTTTGTAGAGCCCGTATGCACCCGTGGGGTTGTCGGTGTCCACTGCGAGTGCCGCATGGTCGAGTCCGTCCTCGAGGAAGGCCCTCATGGAGTTGCCGAGGAGCGCCGACGCCACGCCTCTTTTGCGCCACGCTCGTCTGACCCCTAGTTGCTCCACCCAACCCTCTTTCCGCCCGAGGAGTTCCCAGTCGTCGGGAAATACGGCATTGCGGGCGTAACCCAACACGTCACTGTCGGCCACCGCCACGAAGCTCAAGTCAGGGCGGAAATCGGATGCCTCGCCCATGTGCTCCCATGATTCGCGAGGTATCGGGGTTGAGCCCCAGTGGTCGGCGAAAGCCTCGTTGTGCGCATCTCTTATCGACTCCGCGTCGACCGTCTCCCACGGCACCAATTGGAACCCATCCGCCGGGGTGGACGGGATGGGGTCATCGAGCGAGCGGGAGAGGACATCGTTGTAGCGGACCGGCTCCAGCCCGAACCGCTCGTAGAGAGCGATGGCGTCCTCGAGCCAATCCCAGGAGTTGGTACGTACCGCTCGGGGGAGGTCTGGTTCCGCCACGGTCACGAGATCCCGAGCGTGCTGCAGTTGCCAACCGAAGATGGCGGTTCCGATCCCCCGCCGGCGCCAAGCGGGGTCCACCCCACCGAACAGGTAGGCGCGGTGCTCGCGTCCGTGCTCGGCCGGTACCAGGTCGTCGCCCAAGCGACCACTCGCCCATCAGCATCGACGGCGAGCCGAGAATCCGAGTTCGGATCGAAAAACGGCGCATCGAACTCGGAGACGACCTCATCCAACGATGTCACCATCGGCTCGTTGTTCTCGACCTCGCTGCGGCGCATCACACGATGGACCTCGGGCAGGTCCTC
>CAVWWM010000025.1:0-102084 GCA_963758695.1 uncultured Actinomycetes bacterium | reverse complement strand
CCTGCGGGTATGCCTGGACCAACCGGGTCCCTGTGGTGGGTGGCGGTCCTGATCACGGTTGTTGTGGCGCTCGCCGCCCTCGCCGTAGACCGCTTTGTCGAGGCGGGCGGCTCCCCTCCGACGGTCGACCGGGGTCTTCGCCACCGACGACGTCGTCGGGCATGCGGCCGAGGAGGCGTTAGCCGCAATGCGACTGGGCGATGACCCCCGTTCGGCCGTGTTGCGTGCCTACGCCGCCATGGAGCAGACCCTGGCCGACACCGGATGGGGGCGGCGACCCTGGGAGGCGCCGGGTGAGTACTCGCCCGGGTCTCGCCGCGGCTCGGCACCGGCACCGCCGCCGGGTCACGCTGACCCGGGTCTTCGAGGGCGCCCGCTTCGGGTGGCGCCCCGTGTCCAACGCCGATCGGGCCGCCGCCGAGGAGGCGCTGGTCGAGTTACGCGCCAGGGTGGTGCAACCGAGTTGACCGGGGTAATCGTCTTCTCCTTGCTCGCCGTGCTCGCCGCGGCTGTCTCTCTGCTTTGGCTGGATGGGGTCGCCGAAGTGGTGGTCTACGAGTTGGCGCTGGTGGTTTTGGGAGTGGCGTGGTGGCGGCGGAGTCGGCGGTCACCCGAGCCGGCCCACGACACCGTCAGGCCCCGGCAGATGCCGCAACGCACCACCCCGGCCTCGCTTACCCGCTGGAACGGGCGGTGGCCTTTGCGACCACTGGTTTCGAAGCCGAGCATCGCCTGCTGCCGCTCTTGCGCCGGCTCGCCTCCGACCGGCTTGCCGCCGCTCACGGCGTCGATATGGAGCAACAGCCGGAAAAGGCGGCGGCATTGCTCGGGGCGGAAGCTTGGGCATTGATCGGTCCCACCCACGACCCCGGTCCGACCCCACCCCGGTCCCGCTTGGACCGGATCGAGCGGTTGGTGGCGGCGCTGGAGCGGTTGTGACCCAGTCGCTCGCTGCCTCGGCGGTGACCGACCTCGCCCACCGCGCCATAGACGAGGTGGAACGGGCGGTGATTGGAAAGCGCACCGTGCTCGAACTGCTCCTCGTGGCGATCCTGGCCGACGGGCACGCCCTTATCGAGGACGTCCCCGGAGTGGCGAAGACGCTCATCGCCCGATCGTTCGCCAAGGTGATGGGGCTGCGGTTTGCCCGGATCCAATTCACCCCCGATCTCATGCCGATGGACGTCACCGGTTCGGCTTTCCCCGGCACCGCTGGGGGTGACATGACTTTCCGCCCTGGTCCGATCTTCGCCAATCTCGTTCTGGCCGACGAGGTCAACCGCGCACCGGCGAAGACGCAGGCTGCCCTGTTGGAGGCCATGGAGGAACGTCAGGTCACAGCAGACGGGTCGACCCACCAATTGGAGAGACCCTTCCTGGTGGTCGCCACCCAGAACCCCATCGAGTTCGAAGGCACCTATCCCCTTCCCGAAGCTGAGCTCGACCGATTCATCCTCCGTCTCCGGGTGGGTTACCCCGAACCCGACGAGGAATGGCAGATCCTGGCCCGGCGCCAGCAAAGAGAGCACGACGAAGTCGAACTCGATCCGATCATGGACCGCGATGCCGTGCTCGATGCCCAACGAGCGCTGGAGAAGGTCCATGTGGCCGACGAGGTGAGCCGTTACATGGTGGCTCTGGTCAACGAGACCCGAAACCGCAGCAGGGCCCGGATCGGAGCCAGTCCACGCGGGGTCGCTGGCGCTGCTCAAGCTGAGCCGTGGGCTGGCGCTGTTGCGTCGCCGCGACTTCGTCACCCCCGACGACGTCAAGGAGGTGGCGGTCCCGGCGCTGGGTCACCGCCTCGTGCTGCGACCCGAGCTCTGGGTCCAGGATATGACCGGTGACGACGTGGTCAGGGAATGCCTCGATGAGGTCGCGGTGCCACCCACCATCCCACCATGACCAGGCTTCCCACGGGGAGGGTCCGTTCGTTGGCGATGGTGGGCGGTGCATCGCTGGTGCTGGCGCTGGCGCTCGGCGTACCCGAGTTGGCGGCCGTCGGAGCCGGGGCGGCAGTGGTGCTCCTGGCCGGGCTCCTCACCTCAGGTTCGGCCCGGTTGGAGCTTCAGGTGGATGCCGGGCAACTCAGGGTGGTGGAGGGTGATTCGGTTGAGATCACGGTCCACCTCCGCACACATGGCCGGACGAGCTCCGTAGTCGTGTGGGTATCCCCGAGGCGGGCCGATGGAGATCGAATTCCTCGGGTCTCGCCGAACGGGAGAGTGACCGAGCATGATCGGGGTTTCACCGTCGAGCTGCCGCCTCTCGACGGGTCCGCCAAGGTCGATGTCGAGGTGAGGTACCAACGCTGGGGGATCCACCACTGCCCGAGGTCGGAGTGAGGGTGGTCGACCGGTTCGGACTGTTCGAGCAGCGGGTCGTGGCTCGGGAAGAGCGCCGCCGGGTGCGGGTGCTCCCCACCGAGGAGGCGATCAAGCGGCTCTTCGTCCCCTACCGGGTGGGCGCCGGCCTCGGCGATC
The DNA here is from genome assembly GCA_963758695.1 of uncultured Actinomycetes bacterium. Lineage (GTDB taxonomy): Bacteria > Actinomycetota > Acidimicrobiia > Spongiisociales > DATADW01 > DATADW01. The sequence continues at coordinate 99,601 of CAVWWM010000025.1, read as the reverse complement.
GGTTGTCGGCGAATCGCGGTGACGGACTCGAGTTCGCCGACCTGCGCCCCTTTCGCCCGGGCGATGACCTGCGCCGGGTCAACCATCGTGCCAGCGCCCGAGCCGGGGGGTTGTGGGTGAGCGATCGTCACCCCGAGCGGAACGCCGATGTCATCCTGCTCGCCGACCTGCTGTTCGACCGCGGACCGGGGAATCGTGGCGTGGTCGACCGGGTGGTACAGGGGGCGGCGTCGCTGGCCTCCGCCCATATCAGCCGGCACGATCGGGTCGGGCTGGTGGTGCTCGGCGGGACGGTCCGTTGGGTGACCCCCCGGATGGGCGCCATCCACCGCTACCGGGTGCTCGATGCGCTGCTCGAGACCCAACTGCTCCACGGGTGGGCGGGGCCCATGGCGGGCCTGCTGGTGGCCCGGATCGTCTCCGGTCATGCGCTTGGTGGTCGCCTTGACCCCGCTGCTCGACGACGTGACGGTGACGTTGATCTCCGATCTTCGCGGGCGCGGATTCGACGTGATGGTGGTGGAGTGCGACCCCGAGCCGCACTTCCCGCCGGCCCGCAAACTCGTCGGAGCAGATCGCGCGGCGCATCTGGTCGATGGAGCGCGCCGCATTGCGGCGGCGGCTCGAGGAGCGCGGTGTGGTGGTGGCCGGCTGGCCGCCGGGTGTATCGCTTGGCTGCGGTGGTCCTCCGAGGCAAACGGCAGACGCCGTTTGCGGAGGCCGGCATGACGGCGACCGACGATCACCCGGATGACTCCGCGGCGTCGCTGCGGCATTTCGCTTGCCACTGTGCTCGCACTCCCCGTCGTCCCCTTCGAGCCTCCGGAGGCATCGTTGCTCGCCTGGTCTGGTTTGGCCGCCGTCGTGTTAGGGGTGGTCGCCCGGCAACGTGGGGCGGTAGATGCCGGCCTCCTGCTGCTGTTGGTCCGACTACGCCGCCGTGCTCGCCTTTACCTCGGAGGTTGATCCGCTGGTTTGGGCTAGAGCAGGTGTGATGGTGGCGTTGATCGACCTGGCCCATGGCTCGCTAGAGGCGGCAGAGCCGGGCGACCCCGGGAGGTGGCGCTGGGCGCGAACCATTGGCACTGCGGCAATCGCCACCGGGGCGGCGGCGGTTGTGGTCCTGGCGGCGGCGACGGCTACCCGGTGGGCTCGTGGTCAGGATCGTCGCCTTGGGGCGCTCTCGGCCTGCCTTCCCTGCTGGTCCTCCTCATTCGCCGCCGAGGTAAACCGCCGCAGCCCCATCAGCCCCGTCGTGAGCCCCTCCGTTACCCTCCGGCGGTGACCGATTGACGAAGAACGCATCGCCCTCTTCCTGGACTACGAGAACCTGGCCATCGGCGCCAGGGACCACCTCAAGGGCTTCGCGTTTGACTTCAGACCGATCGCCGACGCCTTGGCGGAGCGGGGCCGGGTGGTGGTGCGCCGCGCCTACGCCGACTGGTCGTCATGGGGTGAGGACCGAGGATGCTCACCCGCAGCCACGTCGAGTTGATCGAGATCCCACAGCGGATGGGGGCGAGCCGGAAGAACGCCGCCGACATCAAGATGTCGGTCGACGCCCTCGAGTTGGCCTTCGAGCGGGACTACGTGACCACCTTTGTGCTCTGCACCGGCGACAGCGACTTCACCCCGCTGGTGCACAAGCTGCGCGAGCTGAACAAGCGAGTCATCGGGGTCGGCATCCGTGGCTCGACATCCGACCTGCTCCCGCCTTCCTGCGACGAGTTCCTCTTCTACGACTCGCTCGAGGGTGTCGAGACCCGCGATCCCCAGAGCTGCCGCGCCCCGGCGGCGGCGGGCGCAACCGGTGGAGGAGGTTGTCACCACCGCAGACCGGGAGCTCAGTACCGCCGACCTGAGCGCCCTGGTGACCCAAACGCTCTCCGGTCTGCAGCGGTCCACCGGCGGGGCGGTGCTCTCCTCGTCGCTGAAGCGGGCCATCCTCCGCAAGGACCCGACCTTCTCGGAGGCGGACTACGGGTTCCGCAGCTTCGGCGAGCTGCTCCGCCATCTGGAGCAACGTGACGTGATCGAACTGTCGGAAGGGAGCGCCAAAGGGGACCCGGAGGTGGACTTCCCCAGCGCCGCAGGAGGCGAGGACGACGCGTTCGAACTGCTGCGCACGGTCGTGGGCGGAGATGGAGAGCCGCAACGGCGCCCCCATCCTGTCGGGGTTGAAGAACCGCCTCCGCAAGAGGGACCCGGAATTCAGCGAGAAGACCTTCGGCTATGGCGGCTTCCTCCAGTTCGTCAAGGCGGCCCAAGCCCGCGGTCTGGTCGAGTTCGGCTGGGACCCCGAAGCCGAGGACTACGTGGTCCAGACGGCCTGAGAGGGATGTCCGAGACAGCCGACGTCGTCGTCGTCGGGGCGGGGATCATCGGGGCCTCGATCGCCTATCCAGATCGCCCGTCGGTCGGCGCTGCGGGTGGTTGCGTTGGAGAAGGGGGCAGGCGTTGCCGAGGGCTCCACCGGGGCTTCCTCTTCGATCGTGCGCTGCAAGTACACCCATCCCGAAGTGGTGCGGCTCGCCCACCAAGGTCTGGAGGCCTACCGCGACTGGTCGGCGTTCACCGGGCTCGACTCGCCTCGCTCCGGGCTCCAGCAGCCGGGGGTGCTCTGGCTGATGGGGGACCCGACGGAGAAGGTGGAGGACGATGCCGAGCGGCTCGGCAGGCCAGGGCGTTGCCGTCACCGTCCTCGACGCCAACGAGCTGACAGCCCGTTTCCCGGACTTCTCCAACTGCGGGGTCCCGTTCGACCTGACCGGAGAGATCGCCGCACACCTGCTCTCCGGGCGAGGCGTTCCTCTACGAGGACGAGGGCGGCTACGCCGACCCGGCGGGCGCCAACCAGGACCTGGTCGATGCGGCCAGGAGGGAGGGCGCCGACATCCGGTTCGGGACGGCGGTCACCGCGGTGCGAGCCGAGGGCGGCCGGGTGGTCCGGGGTCACCACCGACTCGGGCGAGACCATCGACGCCCCGCTGGTCATCAACGCCGCCGGTCCCTGGTGCAACAAGCTCAACGAGATGGCGGGCGTCTCGCTGCGCTGGACGCTCGACCCCACCAGAGTCCAGGTCATCTACCGAGAGCTGCCCGAGGGAATGGGACCAATCCCGGTGACCGCCGACGGCTCGACCGGGATCTACTTCCGTCCCGAGGCCCGCGGCCAGCAAATCCTGGTGGGTTCGGTGCTGGCAGAGGACGAGGTCGAGGTGGTCGACCCGGACGACTACCAGCGCTCCGCCGACGCCGCTTTCCGCGACATCAAGATCCACGGTCTCCACCACCGACTCCCCGAACTGCCCCACCGCGGTGGCCTCTCGGGTATCGCCGGGCTCTACACGATCAACCGCCAGGACGTCCATCCCGTGCTCGGTCCCACCGAGCTCGAGGGCTGGTGGGTGGCCAACGGGTTCAGCGGCCACGGGTTCAAGCTGGCCCCGATGATCGGCTCGATTGATCGCCCAGGCGGTGACCGACGCCGAGGCCTCGCACGACACCGATGTGCCGATGTCGTTCTTCTCGGTGGACCGAGAGCCGATCGACGTCGCCGACAAGGCACGTCCTCGCCTGAGGCGGGCGCAGTGCGTTGGCTCAGCGCCACCGATCTCCGGCAGGCGCTTCCGATGGATGAGGCGATCGCCGCCATGGAGGCGGCGTTCGGCGACGATCGGGAGACCCCGCTCCGGATCGCGCTCGGTGTGTCGCTGTTCATGCCGGGCAGGGTCGGGGGCGTGACCGGGGTCAAGGTGGTGTCGTCGGTGCCCGGGCGACCCGGCAGGCATCGTCGCCGTGTTCGGCGCCGACGGGCATCCTCTCGGGCTGGTCGACGGTCCTTGACGCTCACGGCAATCCGCACCGGAGCAGCGAGCGGATTGGCCACCCGGCTGCTGGCTGCGCCGGGGGCCTCGGTCGCTGGCCATGCTCGGCGCCGGAGCCATGGCCACCGACCAGGTGTCGGCGGTCCGGTCGGTCCGCCCTATCGAGCGGGTGCTGGTGTGGAGCCGCTCGGCAGAGCGTGCCGCGGCGCTGGCGGACGTGATTGGAGGCGAGGCGGTCGCAGACGCCAATGCGGCGGTGGCCGCGGCGGACGTCGTTTGCTGTGCCACGCCGGCGTCGACTCCTCTCTTCGATGATCGATCGGTGGCTCCTGGGACGCACCTCAATGCAGTCGGTGCCTTCACCCCCGAGATGGTCGAGATCCCACCGGAGACCATGGAGCGCGCCTATGTGGTGGTGGACGATGTAGATGCCGCCTTGGCGGAGGCGGGCGACCTCATCCGGGCCGGCCGTGAGCCCAACGCCACCATCGGCGACCTCCTCGCCGGTCGAGCGCCGGAGATCGGCGAGGACGTGACCGTCTTCAAATCGGTTGGGATCGCCAGCCAGGACGTGGCGGCTGCCGAGTGGGCACTGCACCGAGCCGAAGAGCGGGGCCTGGGAGTGGTACTGGAGTAGACGGAAGACGGAAGACGGAAGACGGAAGAAATTCCAGTCCTTCCCTTCGGAGTGGCTAGAGCCGTCCCGGCAGCGCTCGCATTTCCCCGTCCCCCTGCGGGGAACGGAATCAATCGCAGTGGGGCCGCTTCGTCAGCTCTCTCGCCTCGGGGGGTAACGGACGTCGGAGGCGTCTGGGGAGGGGGAACGGTTCACTCCCAAGGTGTGACATTCCGGGGATTGGCTTCCGCCTTCCGCCTTCCGTCTTCCGTCTGCCTAAGGAACCTGTCGTGCCAGTTCTTGGGCGCCTCTGCGCGATCCCGACTTCTCCCGCCACAGACCCCAGCCCGCCAGCAGCAGACCGCCCACGACGATGGCGCCGGAGAGGATCAGTACCTGGTGGAGCGCGGTGACCTGGGCCGATGCCGAGGCTCGTGCGACTTCGGTGCCGCCGATGGCGACGACCCTCGCCGCCCATATGGTCCCGAGGACGGCGATCCCGGTGATCTGGCCGAGCACCCGGGTCAGCGAGAGCAGGCCGCCCGCCACGCCGGAGTTCTCTGCGGGGACCGAGCCCATGATGGCGCTGTTGTTGGGCGACTGGAAGAGCCCCATCCCGATGCCGAGCGGGATCATGGCGAGGGCGAAGCCGACCGCGCTGGTGTCCACCGTCGAGGGTCAGCAGCCCGACGAAGCCGAGGGCGATGACCGCCAGCCCGGCGATGGTCAGCGGCCGAACCCCGAACCGGTCGGAGAGCCAACCGCTCACCGGCGAGACCACCCCGAGGGCAATTGGCGAGACGGCGAGCAGCAGACCGGTGACCTGCTGGTCCAGCCCGAGCACGTTCTCTAGGTAGAAGGGCCCGAGGAAGAACACACCCGAGACGCAGACAAAGGTGATGAACCCGGTGACGACGCTCACCGTCAACAGGGGCTGGGTGAATAGCCTCAGCTCGATCATCGGCTCCGGTTTTCGCAGCTCGACCATCACGAACACGGCGAAGAGGACGGCAGCTGAGGCGAAGAGCGCCGCTATCGGCGGGGAGAGGAAGCCGAGTTCCTGACCGAGTGTCAGGGCGAGCATCAGCGAGAGCAAGCTGCCAAAGAAGAGGACCGAACCGGCGAGGTCGAAGCCCTGCCGCCGCGCCGGGATGGTGTTGGGGACGAATCGGAGAGCCGTCACAGTGCCGATGATCCCGATGGGGAGGTTTACGAAGAAGATCCAGTGCCAGGAGAGGTGCTGGAGCAGGAGCCCGCCCACCGCGGGGCCTGTGACGATGCCAACCGACACCATGGTCCCGATGACACCGAGGGCCTTGCCCCTCTCGCTGGCTGGGAATGCCTCGGTGAGGATCCCGGCGCCGAGGGCAAGGATCATGGCGGCACCCACCGCCTGCACCACCCGGAAGCCGATCAGCCAGCCGACGGTGGGCGCTAGCCCGCAGAGCACCGACCCAACTGTGAAGACCACGTAGCCGATGGCGTAGATCTTCTTCTTCCCGACAATGTCACCGAGCCTGGCTACGCCAAGGGTGAGGGTTGCCATCGCCAACAGGTATGCCAGCGCCACCCATTGCACCAACGGAAAGGTCGTGTCGAGCTCATCGACCAGGGTGGGAAGAGCGACGTTGACGATGCTCCCGTCGATGGTGGCGAGGAGTACTCCCATCGCCACCGCAGCCATGACGAACCACTTGCGCGAGTAATCGGGAGGGGCGACGGCAGGTTGCACTTGGTCTCCGGCAGGTGGTGGTGCGAGGCCCGCTCGACGATGAGGCCACCGCTGTGGTCAGCAACCAAATTGAAGCGTCGAGGATTCCCAGGGACTCCCGTCAGGTTTCTGCCGGGTCGGGCTCCATCGGTTTCTTGACGTCCTTGAACATGCGGACCACCTCGAAACCCATGGACTCGTATAGCTGAAACGCGCCGTTGGGGTTCTCGGTGTGCACCGACAGGGCTGCCTCTTCCATCCCTCTGGCGGCCAACTCGCGGAGGCTGGCTGCGATCAAGGCACGGGCCACCCCGCGCCGGCGCCACGTGCGGCCGGTCGAGATGTCCTCGGTGTAGCCGCGTTGCCGGCCGAATTGGGCGTTCTCGTCAGGGTCGATGTAGCTCTTCACCTGGCCCGCCACCTCGTCGCCGTCCCAGGCCACCTTCCACAGGGTCGTATCACGGTGCGGGAAGGCAAGGAACCCGGCGTAGTCCTCCTCGTCGGGGGAGAGGCACCGGCGTGATCCTTGTACGCCTCTTGGTCTGCCTCCCAGATGGTGCGAACCTGTTCTTCGCTCACCGGACGGATCTCGAGTCCCTCGGGCAATGGCGCATCGGGAATGTCATCGAGGTTGGGCCGCACCATCTCGGCGTCGTAGGTGAACGGCACGTATCCGTTCTTCAGCAGGAGTGCCTCACCCCCGGGTCGGTCTCGGGGACGTAGCTCTCGAAGACCTTGGAGCCTGGGTCGTGCTCGGCGGCGATTTCGATCAGACGGGCCTCGTTGTGGGCGAGCATTGCGGTGCCGATCCCACGGTTTCTCCACTCCGGCTTGATGAAGCACACCGAGAAGTAGACGGGCGGTCCCTCGTACGGGGCCCACCAGGTGACGCGGCCGTATCCGACGGGGACCCCATCGATCTCGGCGATGACCACGTCCCTTGTCGGGTCGGTGTTGCTCAGGTGGTCGTAGTACGAGGTGAAGGTTTCGACGGTCTCGGTCGACTCGACGCCGTCGGCAAGGCGGGCCGAGTTGATGATGTCGACCAGCACCGGGTAGTCGTCCGGGGCCGAGAGTGGTCGGAGGGCCAAGTTGGTATCGGTATGGGCGTGTTCGTCGAGCACCATCGGATCACCATACGGCGCCGAACCGACTCACCCGGCTCGATTTCTGCATGCGGTAACGTGCCTGTCGTGGACGGTGTCCGGCTCCGCGCCGTCACCCTGGTCCATCGCGATGGCACGGTTGCGCTCGATCGGGTCGATGTGGCGGTCGAACACGGCGAGATCCTCGGGCTGGTAGGCCCATCGGGGAGCGGTAAAACCAGCCTGCTTCGGGTGGTCGCCGGGCTGGAGCAACCGGATGAGGGGACCGTCGAGATCGACGGACGCGACGTGACTGCGTTGCCAACCGCCAAGCGCGACGTGGCGATGATCTTCCAAGACATCGCGCTCATCCCGCAACGGAGCGCCGCTTCCAACATTGCCTTCCCACTCGAAGTACGTCGCATCTCCGAACCCGGCCGTTCCGAAGCGGTCGAGCGTGAGCGCCGGCGTGTCGGGCTCGGTCGAGCGGTGCTGCCCCGTCTCCCCTCCCAACTCTCGGCGGGGCACCGCCAACTGGTGGCTGCGGGCAGGGCTCTGGTGCGCGACCCACGGGTGCTGCTCGCCGACGAGCCGCTCGCCCACCTCGATGCCGAGGCGAGGCGGCGAGCACGCGTCGAGTTTCTACGGATCCAGCGCGAGGCTTCACCGGCGACTCTCTACGCCACGAACGACCCCGCTGAGGCGATGACAATGGCCGACCGGGTGGCGGTGCTCAACCGAGGGGCGATCGTCCAAGATCGGCCCGCCGCTCGATGTCTACAACCGCCCCACAGATATCTTCGTCGGCCGTTTCTTCGGGCTGCTGCCGATGAACATCCTTCCCGCCGTCGTCGAGGGCGATTGGCGTGACCCTCACCTGCTGTTGGGGGGCGACCGGTTGGCGCTGGGCCGACAAGTGCCGATCGGAATGGGGGAACCGGTGTTGGTCGGCATCCGGCCCGAGCACTTGGCTGTGGCGCCACCTGGTGCTCCCTTTGACCGCTGCCTACACGGCCTGGTCGAACTCGTCGAGGCGACCGGTCCCTACGACCTGGTGAGGGTGCACCATCCGGTGGGTGAGTTCATGGCGCGTGCCGAACCAGGCTCCGCACCGGCGGTGGGCACGGCCATCGAGATGATGGTGGCACGCCGTCACATCCGGCTCTTCGATCCGGGGACCGAACGGGCGCTGGAGTGACGGCAACCGGCACTCCAAGTGGCAACCTGGGTCAAGGGCCGCTCCCACCGCAGTTGCTCGAGCCTCACCCCGACCGGCTGCCCCGGGCCACGCCCGGCTACCACGAGATCCTTGCCGCCCACCACAGCGCCGTGGCTGAATCCTCCCCTGGTTATACCGACCCGTTCACCGGGCTGTTCGTCCTCACCGCGATGTATCTGTGGGAGCGCGGCGAGTGTTGTGAGCAAGGATGCAGGCACTGTCCATATCTGCCCCGGCCTGGAGGTCAGGATTGATCCCGCTGGAACGACGCCGACAGGTGGAGTTGAAGAGGCTGACCCACGGCGGCCATCCAGAGGCGGGCGTGCAGTTCCTCGTCCACCAATTCGATCACCCGGCGCACTTCCTCAACCGACTTGGCGGACGGAGTCGTCGCCACCAGCACGCTGGCGAGGTCGACCTTTGTCTCCTCGACCAGGCCGGAGTGCACCTCGACGATCCCGCTCGGCTGGGCGATGACCAACTCGACCCTGCCATCGCCGAGGGATCGGAGGTACCCGCTCTCGCTGTGGAGGGGGAGCCCTGTGGTGGCATGGCGGGTCCGCTGGACGTAGGAGAGGAAGGGCTTGCCGACATGGCCGAAAGTGATCACCTCTTGGTAGGCGAAGGGCTCGATCGTCGGATAGGCCCCCTCGCCGTGGCCGGTCCAGCTTCCGACCAGGAACTCCAGAGGTGCCAGATCGGGGTGGATGTCCATGGGTCGAGGGTACCGATGGGCCTGGTGGCGGTTGCCTTTGCCGTGATCCTTGCCGGATGCTCCGAGCCGATCGCTTCCCTTCCGACGGATGCCGCCCCCGAAGGTGGGCAGAGCGAGGCGGTCGCCGGGGGTGTCGTTCTGCGGGGAGATGAGGCGACGGGATGCGTATGGTTGGAGTTGGAGGGTGGCGGGAGGATGTGGCCGGTCTGGCCGGCGGGTTTCACCGCCAGGTGGGACCCCGCCCTCACCCTGCTTCGTCCCGGTGGCGGTGTGGTTGCCAGCGACGGCGACAGGCTCGACGTCGGAGGGGGAGGGGTGCCTGCGGAGGGGGTGGCATATCCCGAGGCGTGCATCGGGGAGGACCCCGACCCGCTCATCTGGGTGGTGACCTCGGTATCGCCTGCCCAGTGACCATCCGACCCGGTTGACCCCACCCGAGAACTTCCGGTCACGGCTCTAACCTCGGTTCATGCCATGCAACACCTGGCGAACCGCGCCCAGATGACGCTTCTCGGCGATCCCGAGTCGCGGCGGGGAATGAGGCTACTGGGCAGGACCTTGCTGCAGTACCGCCGCGAGTCGACGCTGGCGATCCTCAGCGCGCTCCTCTGGATGGTGCTGGTTGTGGTCGGCCCCTACTTGGAGAAGCTCGTGATCGATCGGGCGATCCTGCCCGACCAGCCGAGCCTTTTGCTGCCTCTTGTCGGCTTGATCGTGCTCGTCGGCCTCTTCAAAGCGGTCGGGATCGGGGGCAGGCGGTTCTTTGGCTTTGTCCTCTCCTACCGGGCCGAGACCGACCTCCGCAACCGGCTCTTCGAGCAAATCCAGCGGCTCGCATTCAGCTTCCACGACCGGGTGGCCACCGGAGAGTTGATGGCCCGGGCTTCTACCGACCTCTCACAGGTGCGTTTGGTGTTCGCCATGCTCCCCATCACCGTGGCAAACATCGGCCTGGTGGCGATAACGGTCGTCGTGCTGATCCTGCTCGACCCGTTGCTCGGAGTGGTCTCCTCTCTCGCCATACCGGTCCTGTTCCTGCTCGCGGCTCGATATGCCCGACGAGTGACGCGGCTCTCGTTCGACGTCCAGCAGCGGTTGGCCGACCTCGCCAGCGTGGTCGAGGAGGGGATCAGCGGGATCCGTGTTGTCAAGGCCTTTGGCGCCGAGGCAGCGACCGTGCAGCGGGTGGATCGGGCAGCGGACGGGATCTTCCGGAGGACCATGGAATTGCTCCATATCCGTTCGGCCAACGTCCCGACCTTCGAGTTGGTCCCGGCGGTCGGAACCCTCGCCGTCCTCTGGCTGGGTGGATACCTGGTGATCGAGGGGCGGATCACCCCCGGCGACTTCGTCGCATTCACCCAGTACCTCGTCCTCTTGGTGTTCCCACTTCGGATGACCGCCTGGTTCTTCGCCGAGCTTCCCCGAGCCTCTGCCTCCGCGGCCCGGGTCCTGCAGTTGCTGGGGACCGCACCTGACATTGCGGATCCGGAAAAACCGCGCCCACTGCCCGAGGGCAATGGGGATATCCGCTTCGCCAACGTCGTGTTTTCCTACCCGGAGGGCCCACCCGTACTCACCGGGCTCGACCTCCATATCCCCGCGGGCAGCTCGCTCGCTGTCGTCGGCGGAGCCGGCTCGGGCAAGACCAGCCTCGCATACCTGATCCCGAGGTTCTACGACGTCACCTCGGGGGCGACGCTGATCGACGGAGTGGATGTTCGTGACCTCCGACTCGATGAACTGCGCCGCGAGGTCGCCGTGGTGTTCGAGGACTCGTTTCTCTTCTCGTCGACGATCCGGGAGAACATTGCGTTCGGCGCCCCCGACGCCACTGACGAGCAAGTGAGGCTGGCCGCTCGGCTGGCCCACGCCCACGAATTCATCGTCGCCCTTCCAGACGGCTACGACACGGTGGTCGGCGAGCGCGGCTACACGCTCTCCGGTGGCCAGAGGCAGCGGGTGGCGCTGGCCCGGGCGGTGCTGCGCGACCCGAGAGTGTTGATCCTCGACGATGCCACCTCATCGGTCGATGCGGTCACCGAGCGACAGATTCGAGAGGCGCTCGAGGAGGTGATGGCGGGGCGGACCACATTGATCATCGCCCACCGCACGTCGACACTCGCCCTCGCCGACCGGGTGGCCTTGGTGGACGAGGGGCGTGTGGTCGCCGTCGGCTCACATCGCGAACTGCTCGAAACCGAGCCCCGTTACGCCGCGGTCCTAGCCGCCACGCTCGAAGAAGAGAGCGGGGTGGCCTCTTGATGTACGCCCGCTTTGGAGGCGCCGAGAACAAGGTCGATCGGCCGTTGGCGCTCCTACGCAGAGCCGCCCGCTATGGAAAGGATCTGGCCCGGCCGGCTTTGCTGGCCATGCTCGCCACCCTTCTCGCCACGGCGTCGAGAGTTGCCGAGCCATTGGTGATCCGGCGCGGAGTCGACGACGGGGTGATCGCCGGTGACATGGCGGCACTCACCGTTGCCTCGGTGGTCTATCTGGTACTCCTCGGCATCCAGTATGTCTTTGGCCGGTGGTCGCTCCAGGCGGTGGGCAGCGTGGCCGAGCGATACCTCCGCGGCCTCAGGATCAGGGTCTTCACCCACCTCATGTCGCTCGACATCCCCTATTTCTCTCGGTCCAAGGCGGGGGTTCTCGTCTCCCGGATGACCTCGGACATCGATGCCCTCACCCAGTTCGCATCCGAGGGTGCTTTCAATGTGGTCAGTTCGGTCCTCACCGTGCTCGGCGTGGGGGCGGCGATGTTCTTCGTCGACACGACGCTCGCCTTGGTGGTCATGGCGCTGCTCCCGCTCCTGGCGTTGGCCTCAGTGGTGTTCCGCCGCTTCGCCGATCGCGCCTACCAACAGGTCCGCGAGCAGATCGGCCAGGTGCTGGCCACGCTCCAGGAAGGGATCGCCGGTGTCCGGGTCGTGCAGGCCTATACCCAGGAGGAGGGGCAAGCGACCCGATTCGGCCGGGTCAACCGGAGCTACTACGAGGCCAACATCGCCGCCGCCCGGGCCATCTCCACCTACTTCCCGACCATCGACTTCATAAGGACGCTCGGGATCGCCCTCGTACTCCTGGTGGGGGGTCTCCGGTTACGCCGACGGAGAGATGAGCTTCGGGTCATTGGTCGCCTTCTTGCTCTACCTCAACTGGTTCTTCGAGCCTCTCGTCCAACTCTCCAACGTGTACAACCTGTTGCAGGCGGCGCTCGCCGCCCTGTCCAAGCTGTTCGGGCTTCTCGACGAGCAGCCCGAGGTGTCAGAAGCGGAGAGGGCGGTGCCGCTGCCCGAATCGGGCGCCGGCGAACTCACCTTCGAAGCGGTCACATTTGGCTACGACCCAGCCGCTCCGGTGCTCCACCAGGTGGATCTGACTATCCCGGCGGGGACCCGGCTCGCAGTGGTGGGGGAGACCGGTGCGGGGAAGAGCACTCTGGCGAAGCTGGCGATCAGGTTCTACGACCCCGTCGCCGGGCGCGTCTGCCTCGACGGATCTGACCTGAGGACGGTCACCTTCGAGTCGCTGCGTAGGCGGATTGCCTTTGTCCCCCAGGAGGGGTTCATCTTCCGCGGGTCGCTCCGGGAGAACATCACCTTTGCCCGGCCCGACATCGATGACGAACGTATCTGGGAGGTCTGTGAAACTCTTGGGATCGACGAATGGGTGCGACGGCTCCCCGAGAGGCTCGATACAGAGTTGCGCGAGCGGGGGAGCAGGCTGTCCTCTGGCGAGCGTCAACTCGTCGCCCTGGCGAGGGCTCTCGCCGAGCACCGGCCCTGGTCGTGCTCGACGAGGCCACCTCCAACCTCGACCCCGGGACCGAGGAGCAGGTCGAGCGGGCGTTTCGAGCACTCTTGGAGGGCCGGACATCGATGGTGATCGCCCACCGTCTTCAGACGGCGCAGCGAGCCGATCAGGTGGTCGTTGTCGATGACGGACGGATCGTGGAGCAGGGGTCCCCCGTCGAACTGGTAGCTCGAGGAGGCGCGTACGCCCGCCTCGCCGGCGTCTGGGCCCTCGCCGAGGAGCGGTCAGGCAGTAGGTGGTGAGGGGCAGTCGTCTCCCTTGGCGTCTCCCTTGCCGTCTGCCGTCTGCCGTCTGCCGTCTGCGAGTGAGCGAAGCGAGCGAGCTAGCGTCGCCGCACTGTGAGGCTCATCGGAAACATCCTCTGGCTGATCTTCGGCGGGCTGGAGATGGCCTTCGGTTACGTGATCGCCGGGCTTCTTTCGATCATCCTGATCGTCACCATCCCGCTCGCGGTGCCGGCCTTCCGGATGGCTGGATTCTGTCTTTGGCCCTTTGGTAGGGCGATGGTGCGACAGCCGGGGGCGGGTCCCGGATCGGCAATCGGCAATGTCGTCTGGTTCATTCTCTTTGGGTGGTTGCTCGCTCTTGGCCACCTCTTCTTCGGTGTCCTGCTCTGCATCACGATTATCGGCATCCCATTTGGCGTGGCCCATTTCAAGCTGGCCGGGCTGGCAGTGAGGCCATACGGAAAGGATGTCGTCGACCTAAGCCAGACCCCGGTACCTGCTGGTTCACTCACGGTGGTGCCGCTCGGATGAGCAACATGCCATGGGCCTACTTGGCCGAGTTCTCCGAACCCGACGGGTATCTCGACTTTGCCGGGATCGGCCCGGTCTCCCGGCGGGTCGAGGAGGCCCTCAATGCCGAGACGGGAGCGATCCGCGCGGCCGCCGAACCGCTCGGTTCCCGTTTCGAGCGCACCATCGGAGAGGCAGTCACAGGAGCAGCCCGATTCCTCGGTGTTCCCTCTGACAATGTGGGGGTCATCGGTTCCACGGGTGTCGGCATCTTCCATGTGGCCTTTGGCCTCTCCGGAGGCAACGTGGTGGTACCGGCGGGAGAGTTCCCCGCCAATCTCTACCCCTGGTTTCGGGCGGAGCAGGCAGGGATCATCGACGAGGTCAGATCGGTACCGGTCCCAGACGGCCGCTTGGTCGCCGATGTCCTCCGGCCGTATGTCGACTCGGACACCTCGGCAATCGCCCTCAGCTCGGTCGACTATCTGACCGGCTTTCGGGCCGACCTCGAGGCGATGCGGGAACTCGCCGGTGATGCCCTGCTCGTGGTGGACGCCATCCAGGGATTCGGAGCGTTCCCCTTGACTCTCGAGCCTGCCGACGTCGTGATCGCAGGCGGGCAGAAATGGCTGCGAGCGGGCATGGGGGTAGCGGTGATGGCGGTGACGAGTAGGGCGATGGAACGGCTCCAGCCGACGCTGAGTGGTTGGTTGGGGGCAGCCGAGCCCTTTGGTTTCGAACTCCCGGTTCCGCAGCCGGTCCACGCCTCCGCCCTCCGTTATCAGGTGAGCGCTCCGCCTCTTCCCGCGGCTGCCGGGATCGCTGCGGCGCTCGAGATCTTGGATCTTGTGGGAATCGACATGATCTCCGAGGCCGTGCTCGAACGCTCGGCCGCAGTTGAGGAGTCCGGACGGAGGGCCGGCGCCGAGGTGTTGGCGCCGTGGCAATCGGACAGCGAGCGTTCGGGCATCGTCAGCCTGCGGATGCCCGGCGAGGCGCCTGACGCAACCCAGGCCCGGCTGGCGGCGGCCGGGTACACCGCCTCGGTCCGGCGTGGCTGGCTCCGGGTGTCGCCGCACGCCACCACGCCACCGGCCACCATCGAGTATCTGGCGACTGTCCTGAGCCCTGGTTCGGCCCGCTGAATGTGCGCCCCCGGCGGGGGGGCTGGTTGGGTCAGATCGCCGCCTCGATCCGCTGCCTCGCCATCTCGACGTACCCGGGGTCGATCTCATACCCCACGTAATGGCGGCCGGTGAGCAGGGCGGCAACTGCTGTTGTCCCGCTTCCGAGGAAGGGATCGAGCACCAGATCACCTTGGTAGGTGTACAGCTCGATGAACCGCCGAGGGAGCTCGACGGGAAACGGCGCCGGATGGCCCGACTCGGCGGGCCGACTCGGGCTGCATTTCCCATACCGAGAGCGTGGACGCCATGAATTCCTCAGCGGTGATGGTGGATGGTCCCTCGGCGGCCTGCGGCGGAAGTCGCTCTTTGAGAACACCATGCAGTACTCGTGGACGTCCCGTACCACCGGGTTGGACGCCGACCGCCAGCTACCCCATGCGCAGTTGCCGTTGGCACCTCGAGCCTTCTGCCAGATGATCTCGGCCCTCATCAGGAACCCGAGGTCGAGCATCGTCCCGGGTTACGAGGTGCGACAGCGGCAGGTAGGGGCGCCGTCCCAGGTTGGCCACATTCACCACCGCACGACCGCCCGGTTCGAGCACCCGCAGCACCTCGGCGAACACCCGTGACAGCATCGCCATGTATTCGTCGAAGCTGGCGTCTGTGTCGTAGTCCTTACCGACGTGGTAGGGCGGCGAGGTAATCATCAACGCCACCGAATTCGAGGCCAGTTCCGTCATCTCCTCCGCCGAGTGGCTGAAGATGGCGTCGACCACGTCGCTCTCGACCGGCTGGGCTCCGGTGTCAGCGGTGACCGCTGTCAGACGGCGGGCATAGAAGGCCGAGGAGTCGTGTCCCTCGCGTTTGCCGGTGCCGAACGACGATGTGGATGTCCCCAGGCGGTCCTCTCCTTGGAGGTGAGGCGAGGTTAGGGGAGGAGGGCTGCGCACCCGGTGGATCGATGCACTGGGCTGGCGCAACCTCGCGGGGCATGGGTAAGGTGCCACCGGCCCAGGCTGCCTCGCCTGGGCTGTTGAGCGGTAGGGCCGACAGGTTGCGCAACAAATAGCGGGAATAAGGAGGCATCCCAATGAGACAATCCTTGCGCGACGCGTCTTGGTGGGTGCGGTCATCACAGCGGCGCTGTTGTCGCCGGGGGTGGCGGTCGCCGAGGAACCGGATGAAATCCGGATCCTGTTTCCCCACCGGGGCCCAACCGAATTCACAGATACCTTCGGGGCGTCCCGTTCCGGCGGCAGATCGCACCAGGGCAACGACCTCATGACCGAGAAGATGACGCCGGTCGTCGCAGTTGCCGATGGAGTGGTCATCGAGGTGCGCACCGACCAGCATCCACTTGCCGGGTACTCGGTGGTTATAGACCACGGCGACGGCCTCACCACTCACTACCTGCACCTCAACAACGACACCCCCAGGGTCGGACGACGGTGCCGCCACCTTCGACATGACATTCGCCTCCGGTCTCCATGTCGGTCAGCGGGTGAAAGCGGGCGAGCAGATCGCCTGGTCGGGCGACAGTGGCAACGCCGAGTGGACCGGACCGCACACCCATTTCGAGCTTCGGATCAACGACAGCGCCATCAATCCCTACCCATATCTGGTCGCTGCCTGGGAGCGGTACCCCCTGGGCGATCCTCATCGAGACCGGGGCGGTCCCCTTCCGCTGAGGGGGGTTGGAACCCGAGATCAGAGCCTGACAGCGTCGTCGAGGGCCGTCGACCTCGGCTGCCACTTCTGCAACCGGCCTGCCGTCGGACCAACACGATCGCCTGTTCCACGCCTGGCGCATCGGGGACCAGGCCAGCCACCCTGTGTCGACCACCCATATCCCGCCGCCTGACCTCCGCCGCACCCACGGCACTCGCCCATCCGTCGATCACGTCCTTTGGGGTCGAGGCGAATGACCGCTCCCTGTCGTCGAGGGCGGCTTTTCCCACGAGGACGGCGGAAAAGCAATACAGCGCCGCCGCCTCGATGTGAGATGGATCCGACACGTCGCCGAGCGCCACCTTGACCCGTCGCTCCTTGAGCGATGCCCCAAACTTCCGGGTCGGTCACGAAGGCCCTGACCTCTCCCTGGCGCGGTCAAAACGCCTTCGATTGACGCCAAGCCGATCTCCGTGTCGGCCCCACGGCTATCACTGGCATGGTCGGCTCACGGTAGGGCACACTTTGGCAGTAGGAGCCGTCCATCTACCACCTGAGAGCTACACTCCCGGCCCCCCTCTCCCCGGTTGGTTGATGCACTCCACCTATCCGGCATGGATCGATCCCGGCTTCGAGCATGACGCCTGCGGCGTCGGGTTCATCGCCGCCCGCGACTGCGAGCCGTCCTTCCGCATGCTCCGCTTGGCGGTGGACTGCCTGAAGCGGCTCGACCACCGCGGGGCCAAGGCTGCCGACGGCACCGGAGACGGCGCGGGGATGCTCACCCAGTTGCCCTATCCAATCCTGGAGCGTCATCTTGAGGCGGCCGCGCCAGAGGTGCCCCAAGGGAGCGGCTCGGTGTGGTGATGACGTTCTCCCATCCGATCTCGCAGAGCAGGGCCGGGCGACGGTGGAAGCGGCGCTGGGTGCGGAGGGCATCGCCCTGCTCGCCTGGCGAGTTGTGCCGGTCGACCCCGCGGCGCTTTCGCAGCGGGCCCCGGCCTCGCTGCCGCGTATCGAGCAGGCCATCGTCGCCTGCCCGGAGGGTTGGGAGCCGGAGATCTTCGAACGGCGGCTCCTCCTGGCGCGCAAGGGCATGGAGCGGATGGCACCCGGGCTGGAGGGTTTCACCATCCCCTCGGCGTCGTGCCGGACGGTGGTCTACAAGGGCCTGTTCACCGCCAACAAGATCGACGACTTCTACTGGGACCTGCGCGATCCCGGGTTCGAGACCCGCTTCGCCATCTTCCATCAGCGCTACTCGACCAATACGTTCCCCTCGTGGTCGATCGCCCAGCCCTTCCGGACGCTGGCGCACAATGGTGAGATCAACACCATCCGCTCCAACCGGGCATGGATGGTGGCCCGGGAGGTCGGCGCCACCTCGCCGGTTTGGGGGGACCGGATCGGCGATCTCCGCCCCTTCCTCGAACCCGACCAGTCGGACTCGGGGAGCCTCGACAACGCCTTCGAGCTGCTGGTGCGGACCGGGCGGTCGCTGGCCCACGTCAAGGAGATGCTGGTCCCGACCGCCTGGGAGAACGTGGCCGACCTCGACCCCGACCTGCGGGCCTTCTACGAGTATCACGCCTTCCTCGCCGAGCCGTGGGATGGTCCCGCTGCGGTGGCCGCCACCGACGGCAAGTCCTGCTCGCCGGGATGGACCGCAATGGGCTCCGCCCGGCGCGGTGGGCGATCAGCCCCGATGTGGTGCTGGTGGCCTCGGAAGCCGGCGTCTGTCCGGAGGAGGAGGCGAGGGCATCTGCCACCGGGCAGCTCGGCCCAGGAGAGACCCTCACCTTTGAGCTCGGCCAGCGGAGGATCGCCTTCTCGGACCAGGTCAGGCAGATCTGGCGGCGCAGCGCCCTATCGGGACTGGCTCGACAACGAGACGCTCTATGTGCAGCAGCCTTCGACCCGCTGCAGGACGAGCGCTTCGACCCGGAGCGCTTCAGCCGGGTCTTCGGCTACACGGCCGAGGAGCGGCGGCATGGTGCTCCAGGACATGGCCGAGGGGAAGACCCCGACCGGTTCGATGGGCAACGACACCCCGCTGGCCGTCCTGTCCACCACCCCGCGGCGTATCACCCACTACTTCCACGAGCTGTTCGCCCAGGTGACCAACCCCCCGATGGACCACATCAGGGAGCACCTGGTCATGTCGCTGCGCACCTACCTGGGTGAGCGCGGCTCGCTGCTCGAGGAGACGCCGCAACAGGCGCATCTCATCGAGATCGCCTGACCGGTCTTCTCCGACGCCGAGTTGGAGCGGATCGTCCGCTCCGGCGATCCACGCTTCTTCTCCTATTGGATTGCCGCGGTTTGGCCCGCCGCCGAGGGCGGAGCCGGGCTCCGCTCGCCGGCTGACCGAGGTTTGCGACGAAGCGGAGGAGGCGGTCGGCGGCGGGGCCAGCATCGTGGTCCTCTCCGATCGCGAGGTCGATGCCGATCAAGCCCCGGTGCCGATGCTTCTCGCGGTCGGAGCGGTCCATCACCGCCTCATCGAGACCGGACTCCGCATGCACGCCTCGATCGTCGTCGTGTCGGCCGAACCTCGCGACTCGCACGATCTCGCCTGTCTGATCGCCTTCGGCGCCTCTGCGGTCAACCCCTACCTGGCCATCGAGCAGGCCGGGCGCTGGCCGCGCCGACGCCGTCCCGGTCGACCCGGTGGCCGCACAGGAGAACTACCGGGCGGCGCTGAACGGCGGGCTGCTCAAGATCATGTCGAAGATGGGGATCTGCACGGTGTCCGCCTATCGGGGGAGCGAGCTCTTCGAGGTCATAGGGCTCGATGACGAGTTGGCGGAACTTGCGTTCCGTTTCGCCCCGAGGAGGATGCCGGGGGCCGGCTTTGAGCGGCTTGCCACTCACGCCCTCGAGTGGCACCAGCGCTTCGCCGACGGTGAAGAAGACCCTGGCGGGTTCTACAAGCACCGGGGTGGAGGGGTGCTCCACGTGACCGGTCCGGCGGTGGTCCTCGCTGCACAACGGGCGGCGCGCTCGGGCGACCCGGCCGATTGGCAGGCCTACCTCGACAAGATCAACGACCGGCCCCCTCGCTGGTGCGCGACCTGCTCGAGTTCACCGACCGGCGGCCGGTGCCGGTCGAAGAGGTCGAGCCCGCCGAGTTCATCATGCGCCGCTTCGTCGGAGCTGCCATGTCTCATGGCGCCCTTTCAAAGGAGGCGCACGAAGCGCTCGCCGAGGCGATGAATGTCATGGGCGCCCTCTCCAACTCGGGGGAGGGAGGCGAGGCGCCGGAGCGGTACGGCTCATCACGCAACTCGGGGATCAAGCAGGTGGCATCGGGGCGGTTCGGGGTTACTCCCGTCATATCTGGCTTCGGCCGAAGAACTCCAGATCAAGATGGCGCAAGGGTCGAAGCCGGGCGAGGGAGGCCAGCTCCCCGGGCACAAGGTCTCCTTGGAGATCGCCCGGCTGCGCCACACCGACCCGGGGATCACTCTGATCTCCCCGCCCCCGCATCACGACATCTACTCGATCGAGGACCTCGCCCAGCTCATCTACGACCTCAAGGCCTTCAGCCCGATGACCCGGGTCTCGGTGAAGCTGGTGTCCGAGCCCGGCGTGGGCACCGTGGCGGTGGGTGTGGCCAAGGCTCAAGCCGACGCCATCCTCATCTCCGGCGCTGAGGGTGGCACCGGGGCATCGCCGCTGATCTCGATCAAGCACGCCGGGTCACCCTGGGAGCTGGGGCTGGCCGAGGCCCACCAGGTGCTGGTGGCCAACGGCCTCCGCTCCCGAGTCGCCCTCGAGACCGACGGCGGTCTGAGGACCGGTCGGGACGTGGTGATCGCCGCCCTGCTCGGTGCAGAGCGGTTCGGCTTCGGGACGCTCCCGCTGCTGGCGATGGGCTGCAAGATGGTCAGGCAGTGCCACCTCAACACCTGCCCGGTGGGCATCGCGACCCAGCAGGAGGAGCTCAGAGCGAAGTTCACCGGGGCACCGGAGCAGGTGGTCAGCCTCTTCAGGCTGCTCGCCGAGGAGATGCGCCACTACCTGGCGGCTCTCGGTGCCCGTACCGTCGGCGAGGTCATCGGCCGGGCCGACCTGCTCCGTCCCGCCGTGAGTGACGACCCGGTCGCTGCCAGTCTCCGGCCGATGCTGCTCCGGGCCGAGGGCCGCCGCCGTCACCCGGGATATCTGCCGATCGAACGACCCATCCTGGTCAAGAGGATCCTCGAGGACGTCAAGCCGGCGCTGGAAGGGGGGGAGCCCGTCGACCTGTCCTACCCGATAGCAAACGTCGACCGGACCGTGGGAGCCACGGTTTCCGGCGAGGTGACCAGGCGTTACGGAGCCGATGGTCTCCCCGACGACACGATCACCGTCAGGCTCTCGGGGACCGCCGGCCAGAGCTTTGGCGCATGGCTCGCTCCAGGGATCACCCTTCGCCTCGACGGCCCGGCTAACGACTACGTCGGCAAGGGGTTGGGCGGTGGCCGGATCGTGGTGGCGCCGCACCTGTCGCCGGGTGGAGATCGCCGAGGGTTGGCGGAGAGTGCCCCAGGCGGCCGGCAACGCCGTCCTCTATGGCGCCACGGCAGGAGAACTGTTCATGGCGGGGCGCGCCGGCCAGCGCTTCGCGGTGCGCAACAGCGGGGCGACCGCGGTGGTCGAGGGTGCCTCCGACCACTGCTGTGAGTACATGACGGGTGGTGTGGTGGTCGTCCTTGGGCGAGGTGGGTCGCAACCTCGCCGCCGGGATGACAGGTGGGGTCGCCTACGTATGGGACCCCAACCTCGAGGTCAACCGGGTGCTGGCCGACACGGCACCCGCCATGCGACGGCTCCTCGAATCAGAGGCCGCCGAACTGCGCTTCCTCATCGAGCGCCACCTTGTCGAGACCTCCAGCTCCGTGGCCCGTTCGATCCTCGACGACTGGCCTCGCCAGGTCGGCCGGTTCTGGGTGCTCCGCGCCCCAAGGATCCCCTCGATGTCCCCCTCCCGCCCCGTAGGGGAGAGCGGCTGACGGTGAATGCGTAGAGCGGAAGTCGGAAGTCGGAAGATGGAAGGAAGTGGGCTCCCCTCCCAGGGGTTGGGGGAAGCGACTCCGGGGCAGTCGCCATCTCCGCTCCTTCCGGTGCTGCGGTCTTCCGACTATTCCAGGGAACATATGTTCCCCCTGGAACGTTGAAGAGAGCACACGGCCGGGGGGCCGAAGGTTTCCCCTCCCCACCCTTCGGAACAGCCCCCCGGCCGTTCTCTTGGGAGGGGGGCACTGGTAAGATCCCACTACGGCGATAGTGGAAATCTCATTGAGGGAGTTGGTCTGATATGGCGACCGTCGACATCGATCTCGGCGCCTACAAGCTGGGATGGCACGACGAGGACAATTCGCCTTCAAGGCGAAGAAAGGCCTCAGCGAGGACGTGATCCGGGACATGTCCCGGATGAAGGGCGAGCCGCAGTGGATGCTCGATTTCCGGCTCAAGGCCTACCAGCGGTTCCTCCGGCGCCCCGTTCCAACCTGGGGCGGGGGTGGCCTGCTCGACGACATCGACTTCGACAACATCTACTACTACGTCAAGCCCGAGGGCGCTCAGGCCAAGGACTGGGACATGGTCCCCGAGTCGATCAAGCAGACCTACGAGAAGCTGGGTATCCCCCAAGCGGAGCGGAAGTACCTCGCCGGGGTGAGCGCCATGTACGACTCGGAGACGGTGTACCACCGCAACCGTGAGGACCTGGAAAAGCTTGGCGTCCTGTTCTGCGACATGGATACCGCGCTGCGCGAATACCCCGACATCGTCAAGCAGTACTTCGGGACGGTGATCCCGCCGAACGACAACAAGTTCGCCGCGCTCAACTCGGCGGTTTGGTCGGGCGGGAGCTTCATCTACGTGCCGCCCGGGGTCCATGTGATCAGCCGCTCCAGGCCTATTTCCGGATCAACTCGGAGAACATGGGCCAGTTCGAGCGAACCCTGATCATCATTGATGAGGGTGCCTTCGCCCACTACATCGAGGGCTGCTCGGCACCGATCTACACCACCGACTCGCTCCACGCTGCCGTGGTCGAGATCGTGGTCAAGCGAGGTGGCCGCTGCCGTTACACCACCATCCAGAACTGGTCGAACGACGTCTACAACCTGGTGACCAAGCGGGCTGCCGCCTACGCCGACGCCACCATGGAATGGGTCGACGCCAACCTGGGTCGAAGCTGACGATGAAGTATCCGGCTGTCTGGTTGATGGAGGAGGGCGCCCACGGCGAGGTCCTCTCCATCGCCTTCGCCGGTGAGGGCCAGCTTCTCGACGCCGGGGCGAAGATGGTCCATGTGGCGCCGGCACGACGTCGACCATCATCTCCAAATCGATCTCCAAGGGCGGTGGGCGAACCTCCTACCGGGGCTGGTCCGGGTGGAGCCGGGGCAGAGCAGGCGCGGTCGTTCGTGCGGTGCGACGCCCTCATCCTCGACGAGGCATCACGCTCCGACACCTATCCCTATATGGAGATAGAGGAGAACGACACCCAGATCGGCCACGAGGCGACCGTGTCAAAGGTGGGCGAGGACCAGCTCTCTATTTGATGAGCCGGGGTCTCACCGAGGAGGAGGCCACCTCGATGATCGTGGCCGGATTCATCGAGCCGATCGTGCGAGAGCTCCCCATGGAGTACGCCGTCGAGATGAACCGGTTGATCGAGCTCAATATGGTGGAGGCCGGGGCGGTAGGCTAGAGGGACTGAGTACCAAGTACGCAGCACTCGAGACCAGAGCCTCCAGATCGATCGAGCACGACGGGTGGCGCAGCTTGGCCAAACCTCGGCCTTCGATCTGACGGACGCGCTCCCTGGTGAGGTTGAAAACCTTTCCCACCTCGGACAGGGTCCTTGGCTCGCCACCGTCGAGACCGAAGCGGAGCAGGATCACCTGCTGCTCGTCGTCGTCGAGGACCGAAGTGCCCGCACCAGGTGCTGGCGCCGTAGGACATCGACGGTGTGGACGAATGGGTCCGGGGTGCGCTCGTCCTCGACGAAGTCCTGTAGTTCGGCGTCGCCGTCGTCACCCACCGGCCGGTCGAGTGAGACGGTGTCGCCCGGTGCCTCGAGAGCCGCTAGGACCCGTTCCAGGTCGAGCCCGCTCGCCTCGGCGATCTCCTCGAGAGTCGGTGGCCGGCGGAGGTCCTCGAGGAGCGATTGCTCGGTGTCCTGGACTGTTCGGACGACGTCCACCATGTGCACCGGCAGGCGGATTGTCCGTGCCTGGTTGCCCAATCCCCGTGTGATCGCCTGACGGATCCACCAAGTGGCGTATGTGGAGAACTTGAACCCCTTGCGCCAGTCGAACTTCTCGACGGCACGGATCAACCCGAGGTTGCCCTCCTGTATGAGATCGAGCAGGTCGAGTCCGCGACCGTTGTACCGCTTGGCGATGCTGATGACGAGGCGCAGATTGGCCCGGATGAAGTGCATCTTGGCCTCGTCGCCTTCGTGGATGAGGCGGTAGAGCTTGGCCCGGTCGGTGGCGCTCAACTCCTCGCCGGTGTCCAGTTTGTGCGCTGCCCGTCGGCCGGACTCCATGGATCTGGCGAGACGAACCTCGTCCTCGGCGGTGAGGAGCAAGTGGGCGGAGACCTCTTCGAGATAAATCCCAACGGTGTCCGCGACCGACACCGCCTCCCGCCCGTTCTTCGGCATCCCCCTGCGACCTCCCCGGCGGCCCAGCTTTGGTACCCGCCTGCGCCCGTTCGCGGTTCATTTAGCCCCGCTGACCAGGCATAACGTAACACGGAAAATGCTGGGATGCAATGCGCGGCTGGTCGGTGACCGCGAAGAACCGACCCAGATCCGAGCCGCCGCTACCCTGTCGGACCGATGTTCGAGCGCTTGGCGCGGCGCACCCTCCCCATGGCACTCCTGCTGGTGTGCCTGATCGTTCTCCCGGCATGTGTTGCCGGTCCTGTCGCCGTGCTCGGGGAGGTTGGACCCCCTCCACCGGGGTTGGCCGGTCCGCTGCCCCAGGTGCAGGTGCAGGTGGTCGACGACGAAGGCAACCCGGTGGCGGACGCGGCGGTTCGGTTTGACGGGACGGCTCCCGTCGTGACCGGGAGCGACGGTCTTGCTGCAGTGGATTGGCCCGGTCGTCCCGTCGAGGTGAGCGCCAGGGGCCCTGGGCTCCGGCCCGCATCGGCGCAGATCGAGTCGCTCATCGAGGAGCCGCTCCAGGTCATGCTCGATCCGGTCGTGCTCAACGGCAGGGTGGTGGCGGAATCGGGCGAGGGACTCCCCGGGGTCGAGGTGGCCCTGGGTGAGCAGACCGCGCGTCACCGACGACGCCGGGCAATTCATCCTGCGCCGGGCGGCAAAGGGCGAGATCACGGCGTCGATGCCTGCCTGGAATGAGGCGCGGGTCCCGTGGGACGGTCGGAGCGGCCGTGTGACGGTGGAGATGAGCCCGCGCATGGTCCGCGGCCTCCATATCGCCGGCTGGCTCCCCGCCAACGAGGAGGTGTGGCCCGATCTGATGGATCTCGTCGAGCGCACCGAACTGAACGCGGTGGTGCTGGACATAAAGGACGAGTCGGGATCGATCTTCCACGCCAGCGAGGTCGAAGTGGCTACGACGGCCGGTGCCTTGAAGCCGGAATACGACATCGAGGACCTAGCTGCAGAGCTCCACGAGCGCGGCGTATACCTCGTCGGGAGGATCGTTGCCTTTCAGGACCCGATCGCGGCCCGCGCCATCCCGGCGATGGCGATTCGCGACACCGTCGACCAATGAGCCTTTCAACAAGAACGGCCAGTGGTTCCTCGACCCGACCGATGCCAAGGCACAGGAATATGCACTCGACTTGGCCGTCGAGGCGTGTCGCAGCGGTTTCGACGAGATCCAATTCGACTACGTCCGCTTCCCGGACGGGTACCCCGTGACTGCCCGCTTCGACGGACCAGCCGACGAGTCGGGCCGGGTCGAGACGATCACGAGCTTCCTCGAGACCGCCGAGCAGACGACTCAACGAGATGGGATGCGCCGTCGCCGCCGACATCTTCGGGTTCATCATCTCGATCGAAAACGACGGTGGGATCGGCCAGCGTCTCGAGGAGTTGTCACATGCGGTGGACGTGGTGTCACCAATGGTCTACCCCAGCCACTACTCGACAGGCTGGTTCGAGAAGGACTGCCCCAACGACCACCCGCACGACACCGTGGCGGGTGCGCTGGACGACGGGATGCCCCGCCTCCCGGCGACGGCGGTGCTCCGGCCCTGGATTCAGGACTTTGACGGGAGCTACGCCTGCGGATCCACGGGCAAGACGGTCACCCAGGTTCAATCCCAGATCGAAGCCGCCTCCGAGCGTGGGCTGGGGTACATGGTCTGGAACGCCGCCAGCTCCTTCACCGAGGACGCCTTCCGGCTCGACGAGTGAACTAGAGACTGGTACTTAGTACTTAGTACTTAGACAGAGCAGCCAGCCTTCGGCTGCCGGTCTGCTGTCGCCTTTACCCCCTCTTGACGCCGGCGGTCGTACGGTCGGCCCATCGGTACCGTTTCGGACATGCGGATCCTTGTGGTGGAGGATGAGCCCGACCTGGCGGCGGCGGTCGCCGCGGGCTGCGGCGCGATGGGTACGCGGTGGATGTCGCCGGTGACGGCGGGGGCGCTTTGGAGCGTCTCGCTTCGGCCGAGTACGACCTGGTGTGCCTGGACCTCAACCTGCCCGACATCGATGGTCGTCAGATATGCCGGACCCTGCGCACCGATCCCGAAGCCACCTTCGGTGACGAGCCGCCCCGGGTGCTCATGCTCACCGCCCGCGACGCACTCGACGATCGTGTCGGCGGGCTCGACGACGGCGCCGATGACTACCTGGTCAAGCCGTTCGATTTCCCCGAGCTCCAGGCGAGGGTTCGGGCCCTGCTCAGACGGGACCGCCCCCATCGCGGAGCCAACCTCGTCCACGGGCCGGTCGAACTGGACGAGACCGGCCACACCACGGCGGTGGGGGGTGTCCCGATCGACCTCACCGCAAAGGAGTTCGCCCTCCTCCGCTACTTCCTCCTCCACCCCGACGAGGTCATCTCAGCCGAGCAGCTGCTGGAGCACGTCTGGGACGAGCACGCCGACCCATTCACCAACACCGTCCGGGTCACGCTCTCCAACCTGAGGCGGAAGCTGACTGCGGCCGGGGCGGGAGAGCTGATCGACACCGTGGTTGGGGCCGGGTATCGATTGGCCCCGGATGGTTGAGATGCCCGAGTGGATGCGTTCGGTCCGGTTCCGGCTGGCCCTCACCTACTCGGTGTTGGTCTTCGCCCTGGCCCTGGTCGTCCTGGGTGCGGTCAACCTCGGGCTGAGCAGGGCGTTGAGCGGCCAACCGGTGGTGCAGGAGGTGGTGTTCCCCAGTCTGAGCCGCACGCTTGGCGGGTTCGAGCTCCAGCTCACCAGGGCGCGAATGGTTGATCTGGAGCGGCTGGTCAACGAGCGAGCGCTCGACAACCTGAGGCGTTACTCGCTCTACACGGTGGCGTTCCTCTTCCCCCTCAGTGTGGTGATCGGCTGGCTGGTGGCGGGAAGGGCGCTCCGGCCGGTGGAGAGGATCGGTGGAGTAGCGCGCGAGATCCAGTCGACCGACCTCAGCAGGCGGATTCGGCTGGGCGGGACCGACGACGAGTTCAAGCGTCTCGCCGACACGTTCGACGCCATGCTCGACCGTCTGGAGAAGGGGAACCGGGATCAGCGGGCCTTCGTGGAGGACACCACCCACGAGCTACGCAATCCGCTGGCGGTGATGGCCACCACTCTCGACGTCGCCCTCTCCGACCCGGACGCCGACGTCGAGTCTCTCCGTCACGCCGGCGAGGTCGTCCGCCGCACCATCGACCGCACCTCCCGGACCGTCGACGAGTTGGTCACCTTCGCCCGTCAGGACCAACGCGCCCTGGCGCTGGTCACGGTCCCGCTGGTCCCCCTGCTGGAGGAGTCGGTGGGGGACTACCGGGTTGCGGCTGCCGCCAGAGGTATCGACGCTTCGGGTTGGGAGCACGGTCGAGACAACGGTCGAGGGCGATCGGGACTCTCTGAAACGAGCCCTCGGCAACCTTCTCGACAACGCGGTTCGCCTCGCGCCGGAGGGATCCGACGTCGTGGTCAGCTGTGGGGCGACCGGCTCATGGGCGTGGATGTCGGTGACCGATCAGGGCCCGGGGATCCCCGAGGAATTGCACGAGCGGATCTTCGAGCGCTCGTGGGGGGCCGCCGACCAGCACGACCGGACCCGTCGCCGTTCGGGGCTCGGACTTGCCATCGTCCGTCAGGTGATGGCGGGTCACGGCGGGCTGGTGACAGTCAGTTCCGCCGCCGGTTCGGGCTCGACTTTCTGCCTCTGGTTGCCCCTCGACCGAAGCGCCCAGCCCGAGGATGTCACCGCCGACGGGGTGCACCCGCTCGAGGATGCGGTCAATCGGTCGTAGCGGTCGCCACCGTTCTGGCGTGACTGAGGGATCGATGTGGAGCTTGGGTCACGAATGGACGGGGGAACCAATCGTGACATTCGCACTACAGCCGTAGTGCCAATAGCATCGAATCGAGTGTCGCTCGACCGATCCACTCTCGACGGCTTGATCGCACGCGACCCCGACTGGGTCGGGGAGAGTCGACGCGCCGGTTTCGAGTGGCTGGAGAAGCTGGACGTTCCCACCGGCGCCGAGGAGGAATGGCGCTACGTCGATGTGCCCGGTGACCCCGCCTCGCTTCCGTTGGCAGATGGGCCTGGGGAGCCAATCGCCCCCGACGACGTCGACGAGGCCTTCGTTCGGGTAGCGGGACGGGCCTTGGTGGTTGACGGCACCACCGTTGACATCGAATCGGCTCCGGACACCGGTGTCCTGTTCACCTCGCTCGCCGCGGCGTACACGGCTCACGAGGCGGAACTTCGGGGTGCCTACATGCAGGCGGTCGATCCAGGTCTAGACCGTTTTGCCGCGGCCCATGCGGCTTTCAGCACCGACGGGGTTTTCGTCTACCTGCCGCCCGGCGTCGCCATAGCCGACCCGCTTCTCATCGACATCCAGGGTGCCACCGCCGGCACGGTGAGCTTCCCCCATGTGACCGTGGTGGCGGAGAGAAACTCGGAGGCGTCGATCGTTGTCAGGTACCGCTCCGCCCCTGGCGTCGATCTGGCCATGGTGCCCCAGGTGGAGGCCTCGGTGAGGGACGGCGGAAGGCTGCGTCTCACCACCGTCCAACAGATCGACGAGGCGGCGACGACCATCGCCCATCAGCGTCTCGACCTGGGTAGGGACGCCACCGCCCTTCTCGGTGAGGTTGGTTTGGGCGGCCGTTTTGGCCGGCTCGATCTGGGGATCGACCTCCTGGGTAGCGGAGGCACCGCCGATGTGGTCGGCATCTACTACGGCGAGCACGAGCAGGTGCTCGACTACCGGCTACTCATCGACCATTTCGGACCGAACACCTCGTCCAAGGTCTTTCTCAAAGGTGCCGTCGAGGACACCGCCAACTCGGTGTTCACCGGGATGGTGAAGATCGAGCCCGACGCCGTCAAGACATCGGCGTTCGAGACCAATCGCAACCTGGTGCTCTCCGATGGTGCCAAGGCGAACTCGGTTCCCAACCTCGAGATCCTGTGCAACGACGTGATATGCGGCCACGCCTCCTCAGTGGGTCCGCTCGACGAGGACCAGATCTACTACCTCGAGAGCAGGGGACTTCCGTCGGACAGGGCGGCCCGTCTGCTCGTCCGCGGTTTCTTCGAGGAGGTCATAGCCCGCCTTCCCCATCCCCAACTGGCCGGCCCGGTGCGTAGTGCGGTGAACCGGAAGTTCGTCACCGCCCAGGAAGAGGGGCGGGTATGACGGAGGAATGGGTCGAGATCGGGCCTCTAGAAGACCTGCCCGACGGTAGGGGTGTGTTGGTTGAGGCCGGAGACCAGCGCATCGCGGTGTTCCGTGTCGGCAGCGAAGTCTTCGCCGTGGGCGACCGTTGCAGCCACGCCGAGGCTTCGCTGGCCGAGGGCGAGGTGTTCGATACCGAGGTCGAGTGCCCCCGGCATGGGTCGGCATTCGACCTGCGAACCGGGGCGCCCCACGCCCTCCCCGCCACCAGGCCGGTCCCGACCTATCAGGTGAGGATCGAGGGCGGGCTCGTGCTGCTCTCGCTGCAGCCGGTGGAGGTCGAGGTATGACCGCAGCCGCCCTTTCCGTCGAGCAACTCACCGCCGGGGTCCACGACCGCCAGATACTCACCGGGGTGGACCTCGAGGTCCCTTTCGGTGAGGTCCACGCCATCATGGGCCCCAACGGCTCGGGGAAGTCGACCCTGTGCCACGTCCTCACCGGCAAGGAGGGCTTCGACGTGTCGGGGACTGCATCGCTCGATGGCGAGAGCCTTCTCGAGCTGTCGGTTCCCGAGCGCGCCGAGTTGGGGTTGCTCCAGGCCTTTCAGTATCCGGTCGAGGTCCCCGGCGTGTCGCTTGCCGAGTTCCTACGCGAGGTGGGCGATGCCAAGGGCATCGATCCCGCAGAGATGAGTGACCGTATCGACCGGGAGGGGTCCCGCTTCGACATGGATCGCTTCCTCGACCGGGCGCTCAACGACGAGCTGTCCGGCGGTGAGAAGAAGCGCTCGGAGATCTTCCAGCTCGCAGTGCTCGAGCCGAGGATGGCGGTGCTCGATGAGATCGACTCCGGGCTCGACATCGACGCGGTGCGCGAGGTGGCGGCGGCGGTCGAGGAGATGCGCGGCCCGGACCTGGGCGTGGTCATGATCACCCACTACAGCCGGATCCTCCAATACATCACCCCCGACCGGGTCCATGTGATGGTGGACGGCCGGATCGTGGAATCCGGCGGTCCCGAGTTGGCCGAGCGACTCGAGCAGGAGGGCTATGAGGGCGTGCGCCGCCGGCTCGGCATACCCGTCACGGTGACCACACCCGAGGTCAGTCCCGCCGATCTGCTCACCGACACGCCGTTTGAGTGAGTACTTAGTACTTAGTACTTAGTACCTAGTACTGGGAGCGTGGGGAAGGGGGGCTAGTCCACTCCGAAGGGTGCGAAGGCCGTGTGTCGGGCACCATTGGGAGTTCGGCAGCCCCCCTACCCGCTGCTCCGCGGCGGGGCCCTTCCCCCCTGCGGGGGGACGGACGGAGTCGTCCGCCGTCTCGGGTCAGCTTCCGAGCAGGCCTGTTAGGTCGGGTACTTCCTCGATCACTTCGTATTGGACCATCAGGTCGGCGGTGTTGGTGATCGAATCGGTGTCCAGGGTGCCCGTGAACGGACCGAACAGGATCTCGGCGGCGAGTTCGGGTGTCAGGCTCGTGTAGGTCGTGACCGCGTCTCGGGCCACCTGCTCGTCGGCGGTGATCATTTCCTCGGCTGCGGTGATGGCACCTACGAAGGCCTCGACCACGTCGGGGTTGGCCTCGGCGTACTCGGTGGTGGTGAAGTAGGCGGCGATCTCCATCCCCGGCTCGGTACCGATGTAGTTGTAATCCACCACCTGGGCGCCCTCGGCTGTGGCGATGGTGACGAATGGCTCGACCACCCAGATCGCCTCCACCTGCCCTTCGGCGAGCGCAGCGGGCATGTCGGGGAAGCCGAGTTCGATGAACTGGAGACCGGATGTGTCCACCTCTTGGCCGTCGAGCGAGGCGCGGATGGTGACCTCGCCGATGTTGGCCAGGGTGTTTACCGCGATGGTCTGCCCAGCGAGACCGGATGCGTCCGAAATGTCGGAGTCCGCACCGACGAGGACGGCGCTCCAGTCGGGCTCCTCCTCGTTGGCCTTCATCCCACCGGTCAGCGCTTGCAACTGGATGCCGGCGGCCGTGGCGTTGACCAGTGACACGACGTTGGAGAACCCGATCTGGAACTCGCCTGCCTCGACACCGGGGATGATGGCGGCGCCGCCCTCGGCGAGAGTCGGGGTCACCTCGAGGCCGGCCTCCTCGAACAGGCCCTGCTCGATGGCGACGTACAGCGGGACCACATCGGTGATCGGTATGACGCCGACGGCGAGTGGTGTCAACTCGCCACCGGCCCCGGCGGTGGTGTCGGCCCCGGCGGTCGTGTCGCTGACCGCCCCGGTGGTCTCGGTTCCGGCTGCGCTGGTCGCTGTCCCCCCGTCGCCACCGCATGCGGCAACGAGCGAGACCAACATCAGGGCCATGATCACTCTGATCTGCCAGGATCCGGTGCGGATGCTCGTCATGATCCCCCTCCCTCTTCCGGGTCGTTTCAGGGTGCAACCTAATGGGCGCCGCGGTGTGACGAGGGACTCCGGAGAGCGGGTCGGATGATCGCCGCCGATAGGCCGATGGCGCGGGTGCCCGGGTGGGCGCTGGGGACCGCCGGCGTGGTTGTCGTGTTGGTGACCTTCGAGGTTGCCGCCAGGTTGGAGTGGCTGCCCCCTCGCTGGTTCCCACCACCGAGCGAGATCCTGCGGGCGCTGGCCGACGAGGCGGTCACCGCCGAGTTCTGGACGACGGTGTGGGCGACCATTCGGGGGTGGGCGGTGGGTCTCGGCATCGCCGCACTGGTGGCGATACCAGTGGGAATGTTGATCGGAGCCATTCCCTTCCTTTACCGCCAGGTGCGGGTGGTGATCGAGTTTCTCCGCCCCATCCCATCGGTTGCCCTCATACCGGTGGCCGTTCTCCTCTTTGGCACCGGGTTTGGGGGCAAGGTCTTCCTCGCATCATTCGCCGCCACCTGGCCGCTCCTGTTCCAATCAATGTACGGGGTCCAGGACGTCGACCCGGTGGCTCGGGACACGGCCCGGGCGTACCGGCTCGGCCGGGTGCGTCAGGCTCTGTTTGTCACCCTTCCCAGCGCCGCCCCATACATCGCAACCGGGCTGCGTGTGTCCTCGGCGGTCGCCCTCATCCTGGTGGTGACCGGTGAGTTGGTCATCGGCTCTGCGGGTGTCGGTAATGCGATCGCCGTGGCGCGAAGCGGCGGCGACGTGGCGGTCGCATATGCGTACATCGCCGTCGCCGGTTTGATGGGGCTTGGGCTAAATACGCTTTTCAAGATCGTGGAGCGCCCCGTGCTCCACTGGCACCCGGGGCAGCGCCCATGAAGTGGAGGAGCGTGCTGGCCGACGTAGCGAGGTTCGGGGTCTTCCTACTGCTGTGGCAGTTGGTGGCTCTTGCGCTCGACTCGGCATTCCTTCCGCCGCTCGGGGAGGTCTTCAGCGCGTTTGCGGACAGCTTCATCTTCGAGCGCATTTGGAGCGACGTGGTGCCCAGCATCGGCCGAATGGCCGCGGGATACACCATCGCAGCGGTGGTGGGTATCAGCGCCGGGTTGGTCATCGGGTCCAACTGGGTGGTACGCCGCACCTCCGGACCCGTGACCGAGTTTCTCCGCGCCATCCCACCGCCGGCGCTTCTCCCCTTTGCCATGCTCGTGTTCGGATTCGGCTTGTCGATGAAGGTGTTCGTGATAGCGATCGGATGTGTGTGGCCGATCCTGCTCAACACCGTGGATGGGGTTCGGGGCGCCGACCCCATGTTCAACGAGGTGGCCCGTGTCTACCGGCTCGATGAGCGGTCCCGGATGCGCCGAGTGGTGATCCCGGCGGCGGCGCCCCAGATAGCCGTCGGGCTCAGGGCGAGTCTTTCCATCGCTCTGATCCTGATGGTGATCAGCGAGATGGTCGCCAGCACCAACGGGCTCGGCTACTTCGTGCTCCAGGCCCAGAGGACTTTCCGTCTCGACGACATGTGGGCGGGGATCCTGATGCTCGGCATCGTCGGTTTCGCCCTCAATGCCCTCTTCGTCGCCGGGGAAAGACGTCTCCTCGCCTGGCATCGCGGGATGCGCGCCGCCGAGCGATGTGAGCGCCGAGCCGATGAAAGCGGTGGCCGCCTGATGCTCGAGGTGAGCCACCTCCGCGTCGTCTACGGGTCGGGCAGCGACGCGGTGGAGGCGATCGGCGACCTCTCGCTCACGGTGGGCGGGGGCGAGTTGGTCTGCGTGGTAGGTCCGTCTGGGTGCGGGAAGAGCACGTTGTTGCGCTGCCTCTCCGGGCTGATGTCGCCGACATCGGGAGAGGCAACTCTGGACGGCGAGCGGATCACCGGCCCTCCCGAAAAGATGGCTCTGGTCTTCCAGCAGTACGGCCGGTCCTTGTTCCCGTGGATGAGTGTTCGGGCCAACGTCGAGATACCGCTCCGCTCCAAGAGCTTGTCGGCTTCCGACAGGGAGAGCCTTGTCGAGGAGACGGTGGCCGCGGTCGGACTGGCGGACGCACTCGACCGGTACCCGTGGCAACTCTCCGGTGGCATGCAGCAGCGAGTGGCGATCGCCCGTGCGCTCGCCTACCAGCCCGAGGTCCTCATGATGGACGAGCCGTTCGCCTCGGTGGATGCCCAAACCCGCGCCGAACTGGAGGATCTGCTGCTCCGGATCTGGACCGAGTTCGGCGTCACCGTCCTCTTTGTCACCCACGATGTTGACGAGTCGGTCTACCTCGGGGACAGGGTGGCGGTGCTCTCCAAGTCTCCGAGCAGGCGTGAGCGAAGAGGTGGTGGTAGACCTCCCTCGCCCCCGAGATCAGCTGACGACCAAGGCCGACCCGCTTTTCAGCGAGCTCCGCACCAGGGTGCTCCGCTCGATCCGTCAGGACCATCCTCGGTCCGGGGCACCGTTGATCGAACGGTGAGACTGGCGACCATCGGATGGGGGAGCGGGCCACGCCGCGCCCTGCTGGTCCACGGGATCCAGTCAAATGCCGCCGGATGGTGGCGGGTCGGTCCTGCTCTGGCGGATGTGGGCTTCGCCGTGGTCGCCCCCGACCTACGCGGTCACGGCAAGAGCCCCGATCCGCCCGATCACACTTTTGGCTCCCACGCCGCCGATCTGATCGAGTTGGGCGATGGTTGGGATCTTGTCGTTGGTCACTCGCTCGGTGGGGCGTTGGCGCTGGTGGCACTCCAGCTCGAACCTGGTTTTGCCACCCGGCTGGTGCTGGAGGATCCGGCACTTGCTGTTTTCGACCCCGATCAAGCGGTCCATCGGATCACCGAACCTTTTGGCGTCAACGTCACCCCCCAGTGGGTGGCGGAACACAACCCCACTTGGCACCCCGAGGATGTGCGGATCAAAGTCGAGGCATTGGGGGATACATCTCGCCAGGTCACCGAGGCCATCGTCCGGCAGAACGACCCGTGGAACGTCATGGCAGAACTGGCTGCGCTCACCATCCCGACGCTGGTCCTCGGCGCTGACCCCGAGCTGGGCGCGCTCGTCCCACCGGCGCTTGGCGAGAGTCTCGTCGGGCTCAACAACCACATTCGTTTCGTGTCGATCCCAGGATCCAGCCACTCGATGCACCGCGACGAGTTTCCGGCGTTCATGGCCGAGATCGAGCAGTTCCTGGAGTGACACGGTCCTGCGTACCCTGGATGAGCCAGAAGGAGAGCCATGGAACAGTCTCGCGTTGAGCGCGACTCGATGGGAGAGGTGGAGGTTCCTGCCGGCGCCTACTACGGGGCGTCCACCCGTCGCGCCGTGGACAACTTCCCCGTCTCCGGGATCCGTTTCAGCCGCCGTTTCATCTGGGCTCTGGGGCTTATCAAGGGCTCGGCAGCCACCGTCGCCGCCGACCAAGGGCACCTCCCGGTAGAGGAGGCGCGGGCCATCCGTGCCGCCGCCGACGAGGTTATGGAAGGGGCGCTCGACGACCACTTCCCGTTGGACGTCTTCCAGACCGGCTCGGGCACATCGACCAACACCAACGCCAACGAGGTGATCGCCGGCCGGGCGACGAGAACTGCTCGGCGAGGTCGAGGGCCGCCGGGTCCATCCCAACGATCACGTCAACGTTGGGCAGTCGTCTAACGACGTCATCCCCACGGCCATCCACGTCGCCGCCGCCGCCGCCATCGCCGAGGATCTGATCCCCGAGCTGGAGGCGCTCGCTGGCGCACTGCGCGCCAAGGCCGAGGAATTCAGCCACGTGGTCAAGTCGGGGCGGACGCACCTGATGGACGCCACGCCGGTCACCCTCGGTCAGGAATTCAATGGCTACGCCACGCAGATACGCAAGGGTGCAGAACGTCTACGCAAGGCGCTGCCCGAGCTCGAGGAGCTCCCGCTGGGAGGCACCGCCGTCGGGACGGGGATCAACGCACCGGAGGGTTTCGCCCAGGCGGTCATCGCGTTGTTGGCTGAGCGAACCGGGCTCGCCTTTCGCGAAGCGGAGGACCACTTCGAGGCGCAAGCGGCAAAGGACGCCGCGGTGATGTCCTCGGGAGCAATCAAGACGGTGGCCGTATCGATGTTCAAGATCGCCAACGACCTGCGCTGGCTCGGATCGGGCCCACCTGGGGCTGGCCGAGATCCAGCTCCCCGACCTGCAGCCCGGTTGTCGATCATGCCGGGCAAGGTGAACCCGGTGATTCCCGAGATGGTGATGCAGGTGGCCGCCCAGGTGGTGGGGAACGACGCGACGGTCACATGGGCGGCGGCCAACGGCAATTTCGAGCTCAACGTGATGATGCCTGTGCTTGCCTACAACCTGCTGCAGTCGATCGAGTTGCTGGCGTCGGCGAGTTCCGGGCTACGCGACCGGTGCGTGGCGGGGATCACTGCCAACGAGGACCGAGCGACCGAACTGGTCGAACGGAACGTGATCGTGGTGACCGCCCTCAACCCGCACATCGGCTACGACAATGGTGCGCTCGTCGCCAAGGAGGCGCTGGCCACCGGTCGCAGCGTCCGTGATGTGGTCCTGGAACGGGGTCTCCTATCCGAGGATGAGCTCGATGACATCCTCGATCTGAAAAGGATGACCGAGGGCGGGGTGCTCTGAGCCGGCGCGGACATTCAGTCCTCGCGCTCCTCGATGTCCCAGCCGCCGTCCCATTGGACTCTCACCTCGGACTTTGAATCGTCGCTTTCGAACTCGACCCTCACCTCGTCGGGACCCGCATCGTCCACCTCTACCTCATAGCCGGGATTGGGGACGGCAGAGACCAGCGACACCGCGCCTCCCGACGCCTCCACGACCACTGTTCCCCCCGACACCGACACTGTGCGCCGCTCGGTTGTCGGAGTTGATGTCGAGGTGGTCGAGGTCGATGTCGAGGGGGACGATGTCGAGGTCGTCGAGGTTGAGGAAGTCGAGGAGGAGCCAGAGGTAGATGGGGTCGAGGAAGAGGAGCCCGAGCTGGCATCGGTGGTGGTGGTCCGGCGTCGCCGGTTTGCCGAGGTGTTGGTAGTGCTGCTGTTGCCCGGCCGGCCGGTCGAACTGCTGGTCACCGACTCCGATTCATCGGCCACGGCCTCCACCGGGAACACCGGCTGCTCCGAGACGTCGTTGTCGGCGGCGTCAACGGCGCGCCATGCCACGAATGTGGCGGCGGCTGTCACGATCAGCCACAACAGGACGAGGCCGAGGCGGCGCATCGCATCAGTGTCCCAGTTGGCGGTGGCAACGACGTCAAGGAAAGATCAATGTCTCGTCAAGGGGCCCAGCGAAGGGGAACCTCACCGATAACCTGGTGACATGGCCGCTGTGGTGCTGGTCGAGGACGACCTCGAGATACGCAACCTGGTGGCGCGCGTCCTCGCCGGTCACGGCCACGATGTTGTCTCGGCAGCCACCGCCATGGAGGGTCTGGAAGCGGCGGTGAAGGGGGCTCCCGACCTCGTGATCCTCGACCTGGGGCTTCCCGACCTCGACGGTTTCGAGCTGCTCAAGATGATCAGGGCGGTCAGCGCGGTCCCGGTGATCGTCGCCACCGCCCGAGGCGTCGAGGAGGACATCATCCGGACTCTCGATGCCGGAGCCGACGACTACCTGGTCAAACCGTTTGGCGCCCGCCAACTCGAGGCAAGGGTGAGAGCCGTACTCCGGCGCCGTGGCGAAGACCCCGAGCCGGTGACGGTCGTGGGTGGCCTCACCATCGACCCCCGTTCCCGCCAGGCACGCCTCAACGAGGAGGAGCTCGAGCTCACGCCCAAGGAGTTCGACCTACTGCTCTTCCTGGCGGAGCGTGCCGGCGAGGTGGTGACCAAGCGGGAGATCCTGGCCGAGGTGTGGCGGGAGCCGTATGGCGGCGCCGATCGGACCATCGACGTCCACCTCTCTTGGCTGCGCAAGAAGTTGGGGGAGAGTGCCGCCGACCCCCATTACTTGCGCACCGTCCACGGAGTTGGCATCAAGCTGGTCGACCCGGGCGGCTGAATGCGCAAGCAGCTGGCGTTGGTGAGCCTTGCGGTGACCTCGTTGGTCGTTGTGGCTTTCACCTTGCCGTTGGCGTTGCTCTACAAGCGCCAGGCGGAGGATCGGGCCGTGGTTGCCGCCGAGCGGCGGGCGCAAGCGGTGGCAGCCGACGTGGCGGTGGCTGCGGGACCCGAACTGGACCGCGCCGCGATCGACGAGGTGGTGCTCTCGTCGGAAGGGGTAGGCGAGCTCTCGGTGGTCCTCCCCGACGACGAGGTCGTCGGGGTCCCGGTCCCGGTCACTGCCGCCGTCGCCCGGGCACGACAGGGGTTGGCGTTCCGGGCGGACACCGGCGAGGTCGTCGTCCCCGTGGTCACCGGTGAGGGAACGGCGGTAGTGCGGGTCGGCCTCGGCTCCGCCGACCTGACCGAGGGAGTCGGTCGTGCCTGGCTCGTCCTCGGGCTCCTCGGGTTGGGGATGATCGTGCTTGCTGTGGTCGTTGCCGACCGGCTGGGACGCTCGTTCGTCCGGCCGGTAGGGGAGCTGGCGGTCACCGCCGAGCGGCTTGGTGCAGGTGAGATGGAAGCGCGGGTCCGCCCCGAGGGTCCACCCGAGGTGATCGAGGTAGGCGAGGCTCTCAACCAGCTTGCCGGGAGGGTGGAGATGCTGCTGGCCGCCGAGCGGGAGTCGGTCGCCGACCTGTCCCACCGGCTCAGGACACCTCTCACCGCGTTGCGGCTCGCGCGCCGAGGCGATCGACGACCCTGAGGCCGCCACTGCGTTGCTCGCTCAGGTGGACCGGTTGGAGTGGGCCGTGGACGAGCTGATAAGCACGGCCAGGCGCGGCAGCAGGACCATTACAGGTGTCGACCTGGGTCTGGTGGCGCGCAACCAATCGGACTTCTGGCTGGTGCTCGCCGACGAGCAGGGCCGCAACTTTCACATCGACCTGCCGGCATCACCGGTGGTGGTGGAAGCCGACGCATCCGAGGTTGCGGCTGTAATCGACGCCTTGGTTGGAAACGTCTTCTCCCATACCCCGCCGGGAACCGATTTCGAGCTCGAGGTTCGGGCCGAGAACGAAACGGCCATCTTGTCTGTGGACGACGCTGGTCCCGGGTTTCCGGACCAAGCGGTGATCGGGCGAGGGGAGAGCAGAGCTGGATCCACCGGTCTCGGGCTGGACATAGCCCGCCGGTTTGCCGAGGAAAGCGACGGGACCCTCGCCGTGGGGAGGTCGCCCCTCGGCGGGGCGAGGGTCGAGGTCCGTCTCGTCAGTCAGTCGCCGACACCGTCTCCCAGCGTGACCGCATCGCCTCGATCTCCTGCGGCGTGAAGAGATGCGTCACCAGGCGGGACCCGTACACCGCTTCGAGTTGGTCGGGGGACAAGCGGAGCCTTTCCCGGAATAGGCCGTAAACCGAGGCGTGCTCTCTCCGGTCGGCGACGTTCCCCGAGGCGAGTTTGATCCCGGGCACGCCGAGGAACTCCTCGAGAGCCTGGGGCCCGACCCGATCGAGGTCGGCGGTGCGGATCAGCAGGAGCCGCGCCCGCTCGCCCTCGTAGATCTGCCACCCCCGCTCGGGCGAGAAGGGAGAGGCGAATATGTCGATACCGAACACGGGAGCCATCTCCAGGTCGAACCAGCGTGTGGGGTCGACGTCGAGTCGGGCCAGACCTCCCGGCTGGAGAACATACTGCTCGAAGAGCGGGGTCAGGTCAGCGATGAGCTCGTCGTCGGACAGCTGTTGCCGGCGCTCGAACCAGTCGTACCCGATC
The DNA here is from genome assembly GCA_963758695.1 of uncultured Actinomycetes bacterium. Taxonomy (GTDB): domain Bacteria; phylum Actinomycetota; class Acidimicrobiia; order Spongiisociales; family DATADW01; genus DATADW01. Next base: position 60,140 of record CAVWWM010000025.1, on the reverse strand, counting down.
GGTACCTCGAGCTTCTCGAAGAAGAGCGAGACATTGCGTGCCACGGGGTCGCGCGCCAGCGTGATGACGTCCCACCGCTTGTCCAGTTGTCTCGTCACGGCGGCGCCGACGATCTGCCCGTCCCAGATGAACGGGGGATTCCACCAGATCTCGGGGAGGGGCGTCCCCTGGTAAGCGGTCCGGGAATTCGCCAGCAACCTCTTCTCCCTTTCCAATTGGTTGCGGGTCAGGAAGTGGGTGTGGATCACAGAGCGTCTGTCCGAGATGCGCGGTTCGGCGGCGAGCGAGCGCAACACCGACTGCGACCCCACCTTCCCCATCTGGTGGACAATGATCGGGTTGCGGCGGAGCGCCCGTCGGGTGTTGATCTGGCGCCGCATCCACCGCACAGGGGTGCTGTGGGCGATCCCAGTCGGTCCTCGGGGTGCGGAAACGGTCATCTGGTGACGGTAGAAGACGGAAGACGGAAGTCGGAAGTCGGAAGGAAGAACCCTGGCGCTAACCGATCTCGAGGCGGAGCTCGGAACCGTGGAACTGGAGACGGAACTCGACGTCGTCGTCTCCCCGCTCGAACTCCACCCGCACACGGTCGCCCCCGGCGTCGTCCACCTCGAAGTCCCAGCCGGCGTTGGCGGTGACGTCGAGCAACTCGAGCTGCGAGTCGGAGATCCTCACGGTGACACTGCCGGCATTCGCAACCTGATAAGTCACCGAGCGGTCGGTCGGTGGGGTCTCTTCGCGCACCGTCGTGCTCGTCGTGTCGTCGTCGAAGGTGGTTGAGGTGTTTTCGTCGAACGTGGTTGACGTGACATCGTCGTCGAATGTCGTGCTCGTCGTGTCGTCGTCGTCGAAGGTGGTGGACGTGCCATCGTCGTCGATCGTGGTCGAAGTGTTGTCGCCATCGAACGTCGTCGAGGTGGCGTCATCGTCCACGGTCGACGAGGTGGCCCCGGTCGATGACGTCACAGAGGATGACGTGACCGATGAGGAACTCACCGACGAGGAACTGACCGACGAGGACGTCGTCTGGCCATTGCTGCGCCGTACCCGGGTGACCAATTCGCCCCCGGCGAACTCGGCGACGAAAACCCGGCGAGCGGCTCCGTTGACGAACTCCACGCGGACTCTGGGACCGGATTGGCGGACGACCTTCGGGGTCCAGCCCTCGACCCGCTGGATCGAAACGACCGATATGCGGCCGCTCTGCACGGTGACTGTCACGGCGCCCGCCTCGGCAACGGCAAAGCTCTGCTCATTGGCGTCGGTTGTCGCCGCGCCATCGTCGTCGTCCTGGAGCGCCTGGCTGATGCCGACGCCGAGTATCGCCAGCACGGCGACCGCGGCGAGTGCGATCAGTGCGACTCTCTTCACGCTGTCCTCCTGGTATGGGACCGCCACCGTCGCATGCGGTCCCTTGCGGACGCGTCAGAGAGAAATCAACGAGATGTCATGTCTCAGCCGCCGTTGACCGAGGCAAGAGCTTGTTCGAGCGTCGCCCACGGGAGCCCGGCGCACTTGATGCGGACCGGGAACTTGCGGACTCCCTGGAGGGCGCTGAGATCACCGAGTTCGAGGTCGGGTTCGCCGCCGTCCTCCGAAGACATCATCTGGTGGAAGCGCTCCGCCAACGACGTGATCTCTTCCACCGATTTGCCGACGATGGCGTCGCCCATCATCGAGGCAGAAGATTGGCTGATAGAGCAGCCCTGGCCCCGTACCGCCACGTCAGAAACCACTCCGTCGGCAATCTGGAGGTCCACCTGCACCTCGTCACCGCACAGAGGGTTCACCCCTTCGGCGTGCCCGTCAGGGTCCACTATCTCATCCCGGTGCCTCGGGTTGCGGTAGTGGTCGAGGATCACTTGTCGATAGAGCTCGTCCAGCGCCATGCGGAGAACAAGGTAACCGGGGCTCGCACATATCGCTCGCTTCGCTCGCAGTGTTGGGTTTTGGGTCTCGAATCAAGACGGAAGACGGAAGACGGAAGACGGAAGTACGTGTCCGTCCCCCGCAGGGGGATGGGACATGCTGCGGAGCAGCGGGTGGGGGCTACCGAATCTCCCAACGGTGTCGGCACGCGGATTTCGAACCTTGGAGAGTGAACCAGCCCCCCTCCCCCGACGCCTCCAGCGTCGGGTACTCCCCCCGCCGGGGGGAGGGAACGGATGTAAAGGGACCCGCTTCGGAGCAGCAGTAGGTAGTCGGCTGTTTCACTTACCAACTACACCTACCACCCTGCTTTCCGTCCTCGGTCGCCGTCCGCCGTCTCTTACTTGACGCCGAAAAGATCGGCGGCGGTGGCGAGGCCGGCGATGAGGGCGTCGATGTCATCGGTGCCGTTGTAGACCGAGAATGAGGCGCGGGCTGTGGCGGGGACACCGAGGGCCCGCATCAAGGGCTTGGCGCAATGGTGCCCGGCGCGTATCGCCACACCCTGCTCGTCGAGGATCGTTGCCAGGTCATGAGGGTGCACGTCCCCCATGGTGAAGCTCACCGCCCCTCCCCGTTTGTCGGCGTCGGTCGGGCCCTGTATCGCCACGCCAGGGGTGCCACACAGCTGTTCCACGGCGTAGGTGGTGAGGGCGCGGTCGTGCTCGGCGACCACTTCCATACCGATTTCTTCGAGGTAACCGATCGCCGCTGCCAGTCCGATGGCTTCGGTGATGGGCGGCGTACCCGCCTCGAATCGGTGGGGGATGGGCGCCCAGGTGGCTCCTTCGAGCGTCACGTCGCTGATCATCTCGCCACCACCCTCGAAGGGCTCTAGCTCCTCGAGCGCCTCCCGGCGGCCCCAGAGAACGCCGATCCCGGTGGGGCCCAGGAGCTTGTGCGAGGAGAAGGCGAAGAAATCGGCGCCCATCGACTCGACGGCAACCGGGCGGTGGGCGATCAGCTGGGCCCCGTCGACAACCACCCGGGCGCCGACTGAGTGCGCCCTATCGGCAATGGAGCCCAGGTCTGGGATCGTCCCCAACACGTTGGACATCCCGGTGACCCCGACGACCTTCACCGTCTGGTCGATGAGACCGAGAGTTGCGTCCATATCGAGCTCACCATCGCCATCGAGCGGTGCCCAAATGACTTCGGCTCCGGTGAGCCCGGCGACCATGTGCCAGGGGACGATGTTGGCGTGGTGCTCCATCATGGTGAGCAGGACCCGGTCACCTGGACGAAGACGCCGTAAACCCCACCCGAACGCCACCGAGTTCAGAGCCGACGTGGTCCCACGGGTGAAGACGACCTGTTGGGGGGTGCCGCTACCGATGAACTGTGCCACCGAGTCTCGAGCATGCTCGTACGCCTCGGTGGCCGCCAGTGACAGTCGATACGCACCGCGATGCACGTTGGCGTACCTGGTCCGGAGGAACTCGTCCATCGCGTCGATGACAACGTCGGGCTTCTGTGCCGAGGCCGCCGAGTCGAGGAAAACGAGGCGCCTTCCGTTGCTCGGCTGCGCCAGAAGCGGGAAGTCGGCGCGCCGGGCGGAGAGGTCGGTCATGCCGTGGCGGTCACCCCATCACGGAACGCCTCGTACCCCTCGACCTCGAGATGCTTGGCCAACTCGGCGTCACCGCTCTCCACCACCCTCCCATCGACGAAGATGTGGACGTGGTCCGGAGTGATGTGCTCGAGGAGCCGCTGATAGTGCGTGATGATGAGGAATCCACGCTCAGGCCCGGTGAGTTCCTTCACCCCTTCGGCAACGGTGCGGAGAGCGTCGATATCGAGCCCTGAATCGGTCTCGTCCATCACCGCCAGTTCCGGCTGGAGCACCGCGAGTTGGAGCACCTCATTGCGCTTGCGCTCACCGCCCGAGAAGCCCTCGTTGAGGTACCTGTCGGCAAAGGTGGCATCCATGCCCAGGGTGCGCATCGCCTCCATGACACGGAGACGCAGTTCGAGCACGGTGTAGTCCACCCCGTCGCGATTCTTTAGTGCGGTGCGGAGGAACTGCACCACCGAGACCCCGGGGACTTCCTCGGGGTACTGGAAGGCGAGGAACAGCCCGCGGGTCGCCCTCTTATTGGAGGGCATGACCGTGATGTCCTCGCCCTTGAAGGTGATGGCACCTCCTGTGACCTTGTAACCGGGGTGGCCCATCAGGACGTTGGCCAGCGTGGACTTGCCCGAGCCGTTCGGGCCCATCAGGGCATGAACCTCGCCTCGATTGACGGTGAGGTCCACTCCCTTGAGAATCTCGTGGTCGCCCATGCTGGCGCGCAGGCCCTCGATGCGGAGAAGGGGGGGTTCCATTTCCACCATCAGGCTAGTGGAAACCCCGGATTCAACTGCCGGCTGTGGTGGCGGCAGGTGACTCACCAGGCTCCGCCAGCGTCACCTCGTACTCGCTGGTGACCGAGGCATCGGCGTCGAATCCCGCCATTTCGGTTCCGCCCTCATTGGGAAGCCGGACGACGATGGTGGCAGCGACGGTGCCATCGCTCTCCGATGCGGTGATCAGTCCCTGTTCGGGGTCGAATCGGTTTGTGGTGCCGAGGTCGGCAGGGTCGCCGCTAACCGTGAACTCCAGCTGCTCGAGCACCTCCTCGGCCTCTGGGTCACCGCCAGCCGCCGCCCCGAACAGCTCGGCGAGCATCTCGGTGAGCGAGATGTCGAACGCGGAAACGGTGGTGGTCGAGTCGATCACGACCAAAGTGTTCTCCATACCGGTGATCTGATTGGCGGTGGTGTATGACACTTCCTCACCGAGGAGGTCGAGCGTCTGCTCGTTGCTCCATTCGTCACCCACGGCCAACTCGTTGTCGGGGAACGTCGGGCCAAGCGGCCCTCGAAGGGGATCACCCGGGATGAGTCCCTCGAGCGAGGCCAGAGGGTTGGCCAATCCCTCCAAACCACCTGCATCCGGCGCAGCCTCGACGACATTGCCCTGGAGATCCATGACCACGGTGACGGGGGGGAGCTCGCCCTCCGACATCTGCAGCTCCGGGGGTATGTCTTCGCCGAGGTCCTCGCCGTCGAGTGTGCCGCTCACATCCACGGTCTCCATCGAGCTGGTGATGGTGAGTTCGATGGTCCCCTCCTCCTCGCCCGCCGCCACGTCGTACGCCACGGTTCCCTCCCGGGTGGTGGTGACGTCAGCGTTCTCCGGGATGGGGGAATCCTCGGCGGAGAGGTCGCCGGCGACGGTTCCATCGAGTGACACCGTCTGCGTGGAGATCACGTCGTATGTGTACGTCGAGCCCGGTTCGTACCCGTAGCTGAGCTCGCCGAGCGAGGCGGGGACGGTGGTCGCCGACTCGCCGCCGGCAGAGCCGCCGCAAGCAGCTGCCACCACGAGACAACCCATGACTACGAACCTTGAAATGCGCATGCCAAGACCTCGAAAGGGGGGAGGAGTGGTGCGAGTGTAGGGCCGGTCGGTAGGTTCCCAGCAGTGGCCGAACCGTTGCCTGCCGCCAGCCGCCGGGTCCTCGACCGGGCCCGGGAACTCGGGATCGAGATCGGAATCGAGCGGTACCCACAGGGCACCCGAACTGCTGCCGACGCCGCCGCTGCGGTCGGCTGCGAGGTGAGTGCCATCGTGAAGTCGCTGGTGTTCATAGTGGACGACCGACCGGTGGTGGCCCTGGTGCCGGGCGACCGGCGGCTCGACCCGACCGCCCTGGCCAAGGTGGTGGCAGGGAGTGACGTCCGCAGGGCAACACTCGAGGAAGCGCGGGCCGCAACGGGCTATGCAGCCGGGGGGACGCCTCCTTTCGGTTACCCGGGGCCGGTCCAGGTGGTTGCCGACCCCGGGCTACAGCGGCACGCCACGGTGTGGGCGGCGGGTGGGACGCCCGACACGGTCTTCCCGATCGACCCCACGGTGCTGGTCGAAGCGGCTGGTGCCGTCTGGGCACCGGTGACTTGAGGTCTCAGCCCTCGAGCACGGCGACGACAGCCTCCAGCGGCGCCAGGTCGGTTAGGTCGAGGTGCTGCAGGTAGAGCTTTTCGACTCCGACCCTCTCGAGAGATGAGATCGTCTCCCGCACCTCATCGGGAGTTCCGATCGGTAGCCCCGCCGCCTTCCATCTCTCCTCGATCCGCTCAGGTGGCCTCCCCATCGCCTTTGCCGTCGCCTCGAGCACCGCCTTGTAGGCGCCAGGGTCGGCGCCGGTGACGACCGGCCCCATCACTGAGACGGTGATCGACCCGGGATCCCGCCCCGCTTCCTCGGCGGCGGCGCGCATCGTGGCGATCTTCGGCCCGATCTCGTCAGCCGATGCCAGCCCGTGGTTGAACTCGTCGGCGTAGCGACCGGCGAGCGACGGGGTGCGCCGGGGTCCGCCACCACCGACCATGAGCCTGACTCCACGTGGTCGGGGCTCGGCATCACCCGAGAAGCTGAAGTGTTCGCCTTGGAACGACCCGCCGTCGAAGGCGGCCCGCACGTATCCGAGCGCCTCTTCCAGCAGGTCGAACCTCTCGCCGGTCGATGGGAAGCCGAGCCCGAATGCAGAGTGCTCATGCTCCTGCCATCCGGTCCCGATCCCGAGGTCGAGCCGGCCGCCGGACATCTCATCGATCGTCGCGGCGCTTTTGGCAATGACCGCGGGGTGGCGGAAGGTGATCGGGCTCACCAGGATCCCCAGCCTGATTCGGTCGGTCTCCCGGGCGAGCCCTCCGAGCGACACGAAGGCGTCGGTGGTCGGCGCCGACCGCCCATCGGCGTTGCCGTAGTGATCCGAGCGGGCAAACGAGCGCATCCCTGCCGCTTCCGCCCAGCGGACCGCCGCCAGCAACTGCTCGTAGCTGCCGCCGATCTGCGGCTCGGTCATCAGCGCGAGCTCCATGGTCAACTCCTGAGGTCGGGCGCAGGGAGAGTATTCCCTGTCGCGAACGGGCGTATGACGGCAGACGGCAGACGAGGACGCAGGCCAGCTACCAGCCGCGTTGTCGCCAATCCTCGATGTGGGGGCGCTCGGTACCGATAGTGGTCCCCTCCCCGTGGCCGGGTAGGACGATCGTCGTGTCGGGGAGCACGAAGAGCCGGCTATCGAGGCTGTCCATGATCTCGGGAAAACTCGAGTAGTCCCAGCGGGTCGCGCCCGGACCACCGGGGAAGAGCGTGTCGCCCGAGAAGAGTTGCGGTGGCATGACGAAGCAGCACGAGCCGGGTGTATGGCCGGGGGTGTGCTCGGTCCGGAGCCGAAGCCGGCCCACCGTTATCTCCTCACCGTCGCTCAGGGGGACGTCGGGAGCCATCTCGGCGATATCGGTGTCTGCGGGGTGCATCCGGAATGGGATGCCGAGCGCTTCCCGCACCTCATCGACGGCACCGATGTGATCGTGGTGCCCGTGGGTGGTGAGGATGGCACTGACCGTCCAGCCTGCTGCGGCCTCGAGGATCGACGGCGCTTCGGTGGCTGCGTCGATGATCACCATGGCGCGGGTCTCGGGGTCGCCCACCAGGTAGACCCTGTTGTCGTACGGGCCGAGCGCCAGCCGCACCAAATACCTGTCCGGCTCGTCGAGGAGCACCAGAGAAGACATGGACGGGGGACCGTAGTGCCCGCCGGGCCGGCCGGGCATTACCTTGCAGCCTCATGGCAAGGTACCGCGTCGGTCTCGAAACCCGTGACCGGATACTCGCCGCCACCCGCGACCTCCTCGCCGAGGGCGGGCTCGAGGCAGCAACTCTCAAGGCGATCTGCGCTTTGGCGGGGATCCAGCCGGGGAGCTTCTACAACCTCTTCGGGTCGAAGGAAGAGGTGGTCCTCACCGTGGTCCGTCAGGCGATAACTGCGGTAGACCCCGATCCAAGCGGCACCGGGTCGGACACGGTGTCCGACCTGGTCTCCGCCTATGTCCGGTTCATCACCGAGGAGAAGCCGCTCGCCCGCGTCTACCTCAGGATGGCGGTCGGCGGGGCGCTCACCGACCAGGCGATGGCGGGTCGAGTCCTCCGTCATCACCAAGCCAGGGTGACCCGCTTCGCCAAAGCGATGGACCGCGTCTCACCCGGCGCGGCGAATCCGCTGCGGGCGGAGGCACTGGTGGCGGCGCTAAATGGGTATGCACTTCAATCTCTGCTCGATCCAGGTTTCGACTTTGCGATGCATGCCGAGCGCCTTGTGGCGAGTGAGGCAGTGTCGGCCCACTGACGCCTCAATCCTTGAGTGGGCACTCAAACTTTGACGTTATACTCAAGGTTCCAGGGCCATGGAGACGGGAGCAGATGGGGCACTACCGGTCGAACCTTCGCGACATCGAGTTCAACCTCTTTGAAGTGCACCGGATCCAAGATCAGCTTGACCGGCCTCCCTTCACCGATCTCGACGAGGGCACTTTGCGTGCCGCCCTGGCCGAGATCGAGCGACTGGCTCGGAACGAGTGGGCCGCCAGCTTCGAAGTTGCCGACCGCATCGATCTGGTCCTGAATGACGGGGAGGTCGTCCTTCCCGACGAGATGAAGAGCAGCCTGGCGGCGCTGCGCGATGGCGGTTGGGACCGTTTCGGGCTCCCCGAGGAACTAGGCGGAAACCGGGTGCCGCGTGCCGTCTTCTGGGCGACCCAGGAGCTCCTGCTCGGCGCCAATCCCACCGCCGTTTTCTACTCCTCCGGACCACTGTCCGCCCGCCTTCTGCACGACGAAGGTACTCCCGAGCAACGCCGGGTCGCGGCGCTCATGATCGAGCGGGGCTGGGCAGGGAGCATGGTCCTCACCGAGCCCGATGCCGGCTCCGACGTCGGTGCCGGGACCACGCGCGCCACCCACATCGGGGGCGACATGTGGCACCTGGAGGGGGTCAAGCGCTTCATCACCGGCGGCGAACACGACGGGGCGGAGAACATCGTCCACCTGGTGCTCGCCCGCCCGGTGGGGGCCGGTCCCGGGACCAAGGGTCTGTCGCTCTTCATGGTCCCCAAGCGGCTCATCGAACCGGATGGCTCGCTCGGCGAGCGCAACGGGATCTTCGCCACCCGGGTCGAGCACAAGATGGGTCTCAAGGGGTCCACAACCTGTGAGCTCACCCTCGGCGCCGGAGCCCCCTGCGTCGGTTACCTGGTCGGCGGGGTCCATGACGGGATCAGACAGATGTTCCGTGTGGTCGAGCACGCCCGGATGACGATCGGGACCAAGTCAGCAGCCACTATGTCCACCGGATATCTCAACGCCCTCGCCTACGCAACCGAGCGGGTCCAGGGCGCCGACCTGGCCGAAGCCGGCGACAAGTCGGCGCCGCGGATCCCCATCATCAGGCACCCGGACGTGCGCCGCATGCTCATGGAGCAGAAGGCGACAGCCGAGGGACTGCGCGCCCTGGTGTTGTATGCCGCCACTGTGCAGGGGTACTCCGAGACGGCACCAGACGACCTGGCGATGGCGGCGCGTGGAGACCTGCTACTTCCGCTGGTCAAGGGGTACGCCTCCGAGAAGGCGTATGAGGTCTTGTCCGAGTCTCTCCAGGTTCTAGGCGGATCGGGCTACACCCAGGACTACCCGCTCGAGCAGTACATCCGCGACTCCAAGATCGACACGGTCTACGAGGGCACCACGGGGATCCAGGCTCTCGATCTCTTCTTCCGCAAGATCGCCCGCGACCAGGGACGCGCCATCCAGGAACTGCTCGGCGAGATCAGGGCGTTCGGCAAGGGTGGACGTGACGACGAACTGACCGCGGATCGCGACCGACTGGTGGGGATGCTCGACGACGTCGAGGCGCACCTCGGTGTCATGGTGGACCACCTCATGGCGTCGCTGGGTGGCGATCCCGAGAGGATCTACGCGGTGGGTCTGCACACCAATGGGTTGCTCGACTCGCTTGCCGAATTGGTGATCTCATGGCAATTGCTCCGGCACGCCGAAGTGGCGACCGCCGCGCTGGCGACACACCGATGAGCGACCCTTCTACGAGGGCAAAATCGCTGCAGCCAGGTGGTTCGTCCACCACAGCGCACCCCAAGTCACCGCCCGGCGAGCGTTGGCAGAAGCCGAGGACGGGTCACTCATGCTGCTCGAGGACGCGGCTTTCTAAATCTGAGTACTTGGTACTTAGTACTTGGTACTTAGTACGAGGAGCGTGGTCGCCCTGGCGGTGGGACGGAGGACCACTCTCGCTCCCCCCGGCGGGGGGAGTACCAGACGCCGGAGGCGTCGGGGGAGGGGGGCTGGTTCGCACCCAAAGGTGCGATAACCGTGTGTCGGGCACGGTTTGGGAGATCAACAGCCCCACTATCCCCTGCTCCGCAGCGGGCCCCCCTCCCCTCCGGGGGGACGGATTCGGATTGGCTGCCGTCTGCCGTCTGCCGTCTGCCGTCTATCCGCGCTCTTGTAGCACCCAGGTGTTGCCATCTGGATCGCTGAGGAAGACAAACGAGTTCCATCGGCCTCCCGGTCCATCGACCCACTTGCCGGCATCGAAGTGGCGGATTGGGGTGACCTCCACGCCGCGCTCGACCAGGTCGGCGCGGGCGGCGGCGATGTCGTCCACAACGATCTGTAGCCCGCGCAGCGAACCTGGAGGCATCTCGGTCGTGTCGAATTGGATGGAGCAACCCGATCCCGGCGGGGTGAGCTGCACCAGCCGTACCTCGTCGGACACCTGATCGTCGAGGTCGACGGCGAACCCGAACTGGTCCCGGTAGAAGGCCAGCGCCCTATCGATGTCCTCCACCGGAACGGGGACGACCTCGAGCTTCCAGTCCATGGTGTCTCCTCCTCGCCATGTGCCGGACATTGTGCTCTCGGGTGCGAAGGCATCGGGTCGCCTAGCATCCCGGCGCCCATGAGGAAGCCCACCCGGCGATGAACTTCGCCTTCAGCGAGGAGCAGGAGGAGTTGCGGGCCACGGCGCGCCGCTTCCTCGAACAGAAGGCGCCTTCCGCCGTCGTGCGGCGGATCATGGAGAGCGACGAAGGTTTCGATGGGTCGCTATGGGACGAAAATGCCGCCATGGGCTGGCAGGCGATGGCCATCCCAGAGCGGTACGGCGGGGCCGGTTTCGGCTTCATCGAACTGGTCGTGCTCCTCCAGGAGATGGGGAGGGCGCTGTACCCGTCCCCCTTCTTCTCGTCGGTGATTCTGGGGGCGTACACGCTGCTCGAGTCGAGTGACGAGGAACACAAGGAGAAGCTGTTACCCGGGATCGCATCTGGCGAGCACCGTGTGGCGCTGGCAATCACCGAGCAGGCGGGCCGCTGGGACGACCAGGGAATCGAACTAGAGGCCCTGCCTGACTCGGAGGAATGGGTGCTGAGGGGGACCAAGTCGTTCGTGGTCGACGGGCACACCGCCGAGACGCTGATCGTCGCAGCACGGACCTCGCCGGGTCCGGGCGGCATCAGCCTGTTCGTGGTCTCTAGTGAAGATGCAACCCGCCGGGCGCTCGAGACGATGGACACCACACGCAAACTGGCCGAGGTCACATTCGACTCGTTGAGGCTCCCCGGTGATGCCCTGCTCGGTGTGGAGGGCGGAGGGTGGCCGATCCTCACCCGGGTCCTCGACCTGGCTTCGGTGGCGCTGGCCGCCGAGGCGGTGGGCGGTGCTGAGCGCTGTCTGGAGATGTCGGTGGAGTACGCCAAGACCCGGGTCCAGTTCGGCCGTCCCATCGGGTCTTTTCAGGCGATCAAACACAAGTGCGCCGACATGCTGCTCGAGGTGGAGTCGGCCAAGTCGGCATCCGCATACGCCGGTTGGGCCGCTCAAGAGGACCCGGATGAACTGGCGGTGGTGGCTCCTCTGGCCAAGTCGTACTGCACCGAAGCCTTCTTCCACTGTGCCGCCGAGAACATTCAGATCCACGGTGGGATCGGCTTCACCTGGGAGCACGACGCCCATCTCTACTTCAAGCGCGCCAAGAGCTCGGAGCTGTTGTTCGGCGACCCGGTCTATCACCGCGAGATCCTCGCCGGCCGCCTCGGGCTGTGAGCATGGCTGGCCCCAAGGCGACACGCTCGACGCTGGGCCGTCCGTCTAGCGTTCGCTCACTGTGATCCGGACGATCGAAGTGCTCGCATATGTGCTGCGTGGCGACCATCTGCTCGTGGTGGAGCGGTCGGATGGGCCGATACGGGGCCGCCACGTCCCATATGGTCCCATCGGAGATGGCGAGGACATCCGTGAGGCAGTGGTGCGAGAAGTCACGGAGGAGACAGGACTCTCCGCCAGCATCAACGGGTACCTGGGCGTCGCCGAGTACGACATGAGCAATTACGGGCGGGCCGAGGTGCGGGAGCGGCATGTCTTCCAACTCGAGCCGCCGGTGAATTCGCCCCAAGATCCCTGGGACCACCCCGCCGTCTCCGATGGGGGAACGGTGCGCAGGCTGTCGTGGCTCCATCTCGACGACCCGGGTCTGCAATTGGAAGCTGGCCATGGCGCCCTGCTCGGTCGAGTACGCCGCCCCGTCGCCTGAGCCCTACCGTGTCGTTCAATGGCCGCTGAGGTGGTCGTCGCTGCCTTGCTCGCCGCCTTACTGATGGTGATGGTGGCGGCCCTGGTGTGGCAGGAGGCGAAAAGACGGGCACAACGTGAGCCCAGGGTCTACGTGATCAACGACGCGGTTTCGTTTGTGCGTCAGCGTCTCCCCGATGACATCGCCTCCCGCCTCGACGACGCCAAGGTGCGGCGGATCCTGGAATGGGAGGTCTACTACCTGCAGGGCCTGGCGCATGCCCGGCCCCAGGACACCATCGCCGGGGGGGACGAGGTGGCAATCGACTTCGTGGTCGATGGGATCCGGGAGCGGAACCGGGTGGAACACAGCCGCGAGGATGTTGCCGCAGTGCTGCGTCTCGAGGCCGAGTACCTCCTCGCCATCGGGGCGGTGGGACAACCGGTGACCGATGCGGAATCACCCACGGTCGACAGCCCCGATACCATCGGCCCCAATACCATCGGCAACGACCCGCATGGAGGTGAGCAGAGGTGAGGGTGCGATGCGGCGCCTGCCGCACCGAATTCGATGTGACCGGCCCCGGACGCTACCGGTGCGCCCGGTGCGGATCTGTCAACGAGGTCCGGGACAACGGCGGGGCCCCTGGGCCACCACCCGAGGTACCGCCGCGACCCACGCCTCAACCACCGGATCCACCATCACCCCGCCTGGTATGCCCGGACTGCTCCTTCTCCTTCATCGTGGGAGACATCGACGTGGCGACGTGCCCAAACTGCGGGACCTCGGTGACGACTGGTGCCGGGACACGGTGATGGCGGATAGACCCGAGGAGAGACCCGGATGGCGCGTTGTTGCGCGTCGCTGGGGTTTTGCAGCCTTCATGGCGGTCGCACCGAGCACGGTGCCGGTCGGCCGTCTCGACCCGGGTTCACCACCTGCCCTGATGCTCGTCGTCGGCGATCCCGTCGTCTCGCTCGCCGCATTCGCATCTCGGGGCGCCGCTGCCCGCTGACCACATGGACCTCGGGGTTTCGCTGGTCGACCCGAAACTGGCCCCGAGCGAACTGACCCGGGTCGCTGTCGAGGCCGTAGGGCTCGGGTTCACCTCTCTGTGGACCAACGAGTCCACCGGACGGGATGCGTTCGTCACCCTCACCGGATGGGGGCACGCCACGTCAGAGGCCCGGCTTGGCACCGGCGTTTGCCCGATCTACAACCGCCCTCCTTTGACCGCGGCCATGGCTGCAGCGACGCTTGCCGAGGCGGTGGGCGCTGGGAGGGTGGTGCTCGGGATCGGTGCCGGTCACTCAGCGTTGGGACGTCAGTTCGGCAACGATCGGATATCGGGAGTGGCCGGCGTCGAGGAGTACCTAGCCGTGGTCAAGGATCTGCTCTCCGGGGAGACGGTCGAATTCGACGGGAAACACATCCACCTCGACGGCGCCCGACTGGGGCTACCCGCAACAGGCGAGATCCCGGTGGTGCTGGCAGCACTTGGGCCTCTCATGGCCGGGGTGGCAGCCAGATCAGCCGACGGGGTCCTCCTCAACTGGTCGAGCCTCGATCATCTCACCACCACCGCACAGGAGTTGCGGGCACAGGTGGGGGAGCGACCATTTCGGATAGCCGCCTATGTCCGCGTCGCTTGCCATCCCGACGGGTCCAGAGCGAGGGATGCGCTGGCCGCCGAACTGGCCTCGTACCTCCGCCTCCCCGACTACCGCAGCCACATGGAGAGGCAAGGGTTCGACCCCTCGGCGGTGGACCCAGGCGCGGTCGGGATAGCCGGCGATCCGGAAGGAGTGAGTCAGAGGCTCGAGGAGTATCGTCACCTCCCGATCGATGAATTAGTGGTGCGCCCGGTCCCGGTCGGAGACGCCGGGGTGGGGGCGGCGGTGGCGGCCGCGGCACCATTCGGTTGAGGACGGAGTGAGGTTGGCCAGGCTTCGCAGGTTCGAACACCATCGGTTCGTGGGGACGAGGGACACGATGCTCGTGTACGACTGTGACGATGACGACGACGCCGCAGCACTCGAGGGCCGGGTAGCCGAGGACGACCTGCTGACGAGGTGCCTGCTCTCCTCGTTCGCACCCGACACCCTGGTCGAGGCGGAAAACCGCGGGTTCCGGCCCACGCCCCGCCCCGCCACGGTCGAGCCCGAGCTTTCCTGAGCCATATCCCCGTTCCCGCTTAGGCTCATCCCGTGACCCGGTTCATAGACGTCCACGTCCACCCGCCTGTGCCCGCCTTTCTTGAAGGTGCCTTTGCTCCCTACCGGGAGCAGCTGGAGAGCTATTTCGGTCGTCCACTCCCCGTTATGAGCGGCGACGAGGTGGCGGCGCACTACAGGGAGAGGGATGGGCGGGCGGTGCTGCTCGGGTGGGACGCCCAGACGGCGACGCGGCGTCCCCCGTTCCGCAACGCCGAGGTGGCGGAACTGGTCAATGCCCACCCAGACGTCTTCCTCGGGTTTGGGAGCGTGGACCCCCAAAAGGGATCGGCTGCGCTGGCGGGGGTACACGAAGCGGCCCGGCTTGGTCTTCTCGGTCTCAAGCTTCATCCACCCGCCCAGGCGTTCAACCCTACGAATCGCCGCTACTTCCCGGTATGGGAGGCGGCGCAGGGTCATGGGCTCGTCCTGCTGTTCCACACGGGGACCACGGGTCTCGGCGCCGGCGTCCCGGGCGGATCGGGAATCCGGTTGGGGAACGCCAACCCGATGTACCTCGACGAGATCGCCGCCGAGTTCCCCCGCCTGACCATCATCATGGCCCATCCCTCGTGGCCGTGGCAGGACGAGGCGCTCGCCGTCGCCCGCCACAAGACAAACGTCTACCTCGAGCTGTCCGGATGGTCGCCGCGGCTTTTCCCGCCTCAACTCATCGAGGCGGTGCGGGGTCCTCTTGCCGACCGGACGCTGTTCGGGAGCGACTACCCGTTCATCACTCCCGACAAGTGGCTGGGCGATTGGGAACATCTTGAAATGCCCGATGAGGTGACACGGGCCGTGCTCCACGACAACGCGGCCCGGATATTTGGCCTGGACGGCGAGGCAGCCGCCCCGGGAACCGGGTGATGTCGAGACTGTTCTCGGTGGACGAAGCTCGGACCCTGCTTCCCGAGGCACGTACCCGTGCCGATCGCATAGCCGCCGGCTTGGACGAGGTGCGGGCGGGCATCGACGACCTGGCAGAGGTGGCCGGGGGAAATGGACACGACCCGGCGGCACTCGACGGGACGCTCTCGGTGAGGGCCGATCTCGAGTGGTTCCGCCGCCAAGGGATCGAGATCAAAGGATTCGACCCCCTTCTGATCGACTTCCCCCACCGTGCCGGTGGTCGCGTAGTGCTCCTTTGCTGGCAGCAGGGCGAGGACGACATCGAGTGGTGGCACGACGTCGATACGGGCTATGCCGGCCGGCGACCCCTCAACGAACTCGGCTGAACATGCCGCATCGGGTAATGGTGCTCATCACCTCCAACCAGCGGCGCGGAGCCGAGGTTTTCGGGAGCCAGTTGGCCGGCGGCCTGGCGGCGCGCGGTTGGGAGACGGATCTTGTGGCGCTCTCATCGGCGCCGGCATCCGCTGTTGGCGGGGCGACGGTGGATGCGGAAGTCGTGGGCGACCGGGAGCGTGCTCGGCTGGGGCGACTCAGTCGCTGACGTGGTGGTGCCTTTGCGTCGCAGGATCGGTGAGTTTCGTCCCGGCATCGTCTTCGCCAACGGTGGCGCAACGTTGCGCTACGGCATCGCCGCCACCCGTTTCCGACGCCGCCGTCCTCTTCTGGTTTACGGGAGCATCGGAGAACCGGCGCACTGGGCCCGCACGCCGCTCTCGCGCCGTCTCCTCTCGATCCAGCTCCGAATGGCCGACTTCGTAACCGCCGTCTCCACCGCCACCCGCGGCCAGTTGTTGGGACTCGGG
The DNA here is from genome assembly GCA_963758695.1 of uncultured Actinomycetes bacterium. Lineage (GTDB taxonomy): Bacteria > Actinomycetota > Acidimicrobiia > Spongiisociales > DATADW01 > DATADW01. The sequence goes on along the minus strand of CAVWWM010000025.1, from coordinate 43,871 downwards.
GTTCCTCCGGATCGGGTCGAGGTGTCGCCGATCGGCGCCGCACCGCAATTGTCCGAGGTCATCGAGGATGAAGACCACCACCCCGAGCTTCGGATCCTTTTTCTGGGCAGCCTCACCACCGAGAAGGACCCGCTGGCGGCGCTGGAGACCGTGGAGCGGGCCGGTCGGTCTGTCCCGGTCCGGGTGCGAGTGGTGGGGGGCGGCGCCCAGGAGAAGTCACTGAGCGAGGAGGTGGAGCGGCGCGGTCTCACCGGAACGGTCGAGTTGATCGGCGTTGTTGCCGATGTTCTTCCGCACCTTCAGTGGGCAGACGTCCTGATACTCACCTCGGCTACCGAAGGACTACCCGGAGCTGTCCTCGAGGCGGCGTTCGCCGGGGTTCCTACCGCCGGGTTCGATGTCGGAGGAGTGAGCGAGGCGGTGGTCGACGGAACAACAGGGCGACTGGTCAACCGAGGCGACATCGATGCACTATCAGCGGTCCTGGTGGAGATGGCCACCGATCGGGACCGAACGCTCGCCATGGGCGAAGAGGCGCGCCGCCTTGCCCTCTCCCGGTTCACCCTCGATGCTGCCGTCGACCGGTTTGCCACCGTGTTCGACCGCTTGCTGACCAGGGATCAGGATGGTCCAGCATGAAGGTGGCTCACCTCACCACCGTGGACATGAGCCTCCGCTTCCTGGTGCTTCCCCAACTCACGTCCGTGGTGGACCTGGGGGGCGAGGCATATGGGATCTCGGCGGAAGGGCCCTTCGTCGAGGAGATAGTTGCCGCCGGCGTCCGTTTCATCCCTTTGGAGGGGTCGACGAGGGGGTGGAGCCTCAGCGAGGACCTGCGCGCCGCCAGGGCGTTGTGGAGCATCCTCCGCAAGATCCGCCCCGACGTCCTCCACACCCACAACCCCAAGCCGGGGGTGTACGGGCGAATCGTCGGCCGGCTCGCCGGGGTTCCGCTGGTGGTCAACACGGTCCATGGGCTCTACGCCACCGAGGAAGACCGACCCACCAAGCGTCTCGTGGTCTACCTGTTGGAGGCCATTGCCTCGCGCTGCTCCGACGCCGAGTTGGTCCAGAACCCCGAGGACCTGGAACTGCTCACCAGGTGGCACATCTCTGCCCCGCAGAAGACCGGCCTTCTCGGCAACGGTGTGGACCTGGAGAGGTTCAACCCGGCGAGATTCGACGCCGACGAGCGGGCCCGGATCAGGGAAGAGATCGGTGCTCGACCGGACGACGTTGTGGTCGGTGTCGTGGGGAGACTGGTGGCCGAGAAGGGTTACCCCGAGCTCTTCGCAGCAGCCGAGGGGCTCGACGACCGGTACCTGGTGCTCGCCATAGGACCCGACGAGCCCGACAAGCCAGATGCCCTTCCCCGTGAGATGGTCGCCGCAGCCGAGGCGACCGGGGTGCGTTTCCTCGGCATGCGCGACGACGTCGACCGGCTCTACGCCGCCATGGACATCTTCGTGCTCCCGTCACACCGCGAGGGTTTCCCCCGCTCGGCCATGGAGGCGGCGGCGACCGGGCTCCCAGTGGTGGCGACCGACATCAGAGGGTGCCGCCAGGTTGTGGCCGACGGTGAGACCGGCCTCCTCGTTCCGGTCGAGGATCCCGAGGCACTTCGTGCGGCGATCATCGCCATCGGCGATAGCGGCGACCGGCGGCGCGAGATGGGTGTCGAGGCGCGCCGCAAGGCAGAGGCCGAGTTCGACGAGCGGCGCGTCGTCCAGATCGTCCTCGACACCTACCGGCGCGTCGGGCGGAGCAAGGGTCTGGCCCGGTTGCTCCCCGAGGCGACCCCCGGCTCACCTCCACCGATCCGCCCGGCCAGGCCCGAGGACGCCCCGGTTGTCGCCGGTCTCCATGCCGAGATAGCCACCGGGTTCCTGCCCCGGCTCGGTCGGGGATTCCTACGCCGCCTTTACAGGGCGCTGATCGAATGGCCCGGCGCCGACGTGCTCGTGGCGGAGGACCAAGCAGGACCCGTGGGTTTCGCCGCCGCCACCGGTGACACGTCGGCCTTTTACAGGTACTTCCTCAGACGTCATGGTCTGTTCGCCGCATTCGCCGCTCTGCCCCGGCTGGTGCGGCCATCGGTGCTGCGGCGGGCGTTGGAGACCCTCCGCTACGGGGGCGGAGACTCGAGCGCCATCCCGGCCGAGCTTCTCGCCGTGGCGGTGAGCGCCGAGGTCAGGGGGAGGGGGGTCGGTGGCCGGCTGCTCGCCGAGATGGAGTCGTGCTACCGCCGCCGCCGGCTCCCATCGGTCCGTGTCGTGGTCGGAGCCGACAACACGGCATCACTCGCTCTGTTCCGCTCGGCCGGGTTCGTGGACGCAGACGAGGTGGCGGTCCATCCCGGGGAGCCGTCGGTGGAACTGGTGTGGTCGGAGTAGTCATTGCCTTTGCGGTGGCTCTCGCCTGGTGCGTCCTCTCGCTCTGGCTGGGCCCGGCGCTCGGTTTCGTAGACCGGCCGGACGACGTCCTCAAGACGCATCGCACACCTGCGGTGCCTCTCGGCGGAGTGGGTGTCTTTCTGGGGGTGTTGGCCGGCTCGGTGGTGGAGGGGTTCATCTCGCCGTGGCTGGCGGTGGCGATGGCGATCCTGCTGGCTCTCGGGTTGGTCGACGACCGGACCGGGCTCGACCCACGTGTTCGGCTCCTGGTGGAGGCGGTGGCAGGTGTGGTGCTGGCGCTCGGCGCCGTCCCCGGCGGCTTTGGGCCCGTCGAGCGGCTGGTGGTGGTGATCCTGGTGGTGGCGGCGGTGAATGCGGTCAACCTGTTCGACGGGCTCGACGGGTTGCTCGGCTCGGTCGCATTGGTGACCGGGGTGGCGCTCTTTCTCATGGGATCGATGCGGGAGGTTGGCGCCTTCGTACCGCTCCTGCTTGCGGCGACCTGCGCCGGGGTGCTCGTTCTCAATTGGCACCCGGCCCGTGTCTTCTTTGGCGACAACGGCGCCTACGTCGTTGGCCTCGTCTTCGTATACGGGATGGCGACGGTTTCGGCAGGTCTCGAGAGCGCACCGCGGCTGACAGTGGCGGCATTCCTACTCGGGATCCCCGCGTTCGACCTCATCGTGGCCTTGTTGCGGAGGCGGCTGTCGGGAGCGCGGTTGTTCATCGGCGACCGCAGCCACCTCTACGACCAACTCCACGATCGAGGGATGACCATCCGCAGGGTGGCACTCCTCGCCGCAGCCGCCCAGGTGGTATGGGCCGCCATCGTCATTGGTGTGGACGCCACCATGGAGGGCTGGTCGGCGGTTGCGGTTCTCGCCGTCCTAGCCGTCGCCGTGCTGGGCGGGCTGGCGGCTCTCGGGTTTGTCCGCCCCCGGCTCGCCGGCTGACCAAAACCGCTTTGGCGTCACGCAATGGGCTCCTACCGCGTTTGGTGACGCCAAAAACTGGGTTTCAGACCTGGGCGGGCAGTGACTCGGGTCGGGGCTCCCCGGCATCGGGCAACTCGGCCTGAGGCACGTCGGCTTGTTCCTCGCCGGGTGCGGTGATCTCTCCCCAGCCGGCGCCGATGAGCCATGCGATGAGGAACGGCATCAGCTGACTGCGCTGCCGGGCGAGGATGCCCAGGTTGAGGAACGGGCTGAACACGATGATGAACCCAAATGTGTATGCGGCCGACATGAGCAGGATCGGTTTGTGTCGCATCCGAAAGAAGTTGCGCCCCAGCGTCGGTAATCGCCAGATGAACACCAGCAGCAGGACGGTGCCCTCGACGCCGCTGGCGAGCTGGGCACCCGACGCCTCGTGGATCAGCGGCCGGAAGAGCACCCGAAGCGTCGCCTCGGGGAGGTCTTGAGGTCCACGCACCGCAGAACCCTCGACCGATGAGCCACCGGTATCGGTTTGGGACTCGGCGGTGGAGGCCAGCTCTTCGAGACCCTCTTCGGAGAGGTCGAGCCGGAGGGTGGAGGTGAGCGCCCAGGCGGCGCCACCCATCAACCCCATGGCGAGCACCAGCGATACCGTCGCCCTTCCCAGCGAGAGCTTCCTACCGGAGCGCCGGTTGAAGAGGAGGCCGACCACGAAGGCGCCGACGATGAGAGCGGCGACGTGTGCCCGGATCAAAGCCAGCATGGTGAGGGCTGTCAGTGCCAGCACCATCGGGCCCAGAGTGAGTCGTCGGTAGAGCTTGCTCAGACCAAAGGTCGCCAGCCCGATCCCGAACACCATGAGGGCGTCCTTCCCCACGCTCGAGGGCCAGAAGACCATGGTGGGGAGGAAGAAGATGCCGAGCCCGAGCCAGAAACGCCGGTTGCGGGGGACCGCGTGGCGCACCGCCAGATAGAAGAGCAACTGGCCGGCGAAGCAGATGATGGAGAAGATGATGAACCCGCCGAGCAACGTCTCCGGGCTGTAGATGGCATAGACCCCGGCGGTGATCAGCCTGGTGACGATGGTCCCGAAACCGACCCGGACACCAGAGGTGTCGGGTATGGCCAGGTCCCGGAGCGTGGCGGCGTAGTCGAGCCCGGCGTTGTGGTAGCCGACCGAGTCGCCGATCCCACCGTAGAGCAACTGGAGGACCAGATACCTGGCGCCGCCGCCGACGATCTTGGCCAGATAGGCGGCGGGGAGCAGCAGCGGGAGAACGTGGGCATCGTCATCGTCTGACAGCCTCTGACCCATCCAGGCGAAGAGGGGGAGGAACAGGATGGAGATCACAAGCACCTCGGCGGCGACGCCGAACCCGAGCGCCACCCCAACCGCAGCCGCCAGCGCCGCAGCGAAACCGATCCAGAGCCATTCCTGCTTCATCGCCCGTCGCTCACAGTAACTCCAGGTCGCCCATAGCCAGGTCCCAGCTTGCGGGCGAGGTGACGTCCACGGGCAGGTCGCGCAGCGGGCGCGCCACCAGGGTCAGTGCGGTGACCTTGGGTAGCGGGATCAGCCCGGCGGAGACGGCGGCGGAACGCTCGGGGCTTCCTTTGGAGAACCAGCCAACCATGTAGTCGGCACGCGAGCGGCGAGCCGTCTCCCTGGCGGCGGCAGCAGAACCCGGGCCGATCAACTCGGAGAGCACGAGCTCGCGGCGGCCGCTGCGCAGGTTGGGGCGGACCACGGCGATCCCGTCGGCAGCTTCCACCGCTGCATATCTGGCGGTTGGGTGGGCGGTGAACCGCCAGCGGAGGTAATCGGGAGTGCGTGCGGTGCGCAGGCCCCGCGGCAGGCGGGCGGTGACCGGGGGGAAGTCCATCAGCGGCTCACTTCCGGGAACCAGGTCTCCGGTCTGGGGGATGCCATCTCCGGTGCCTTTCCGCAGCAGCCCAATCCCGGGGCGCATCATCACACCGATGGGTCCGACCTGCTGCCAACCCATCTTGAGGTATCCGGCGCCCGACTTCTCGTTGGGGGTGTTGAAGATGAGATGCACCCCATCCTCCCTGGCCGCCTCGACTGCAGCTTCGGTGAGCGTGCTGAAGATTCCCCGGCGCTGGAAATCAGGGTGGGTGGCTGTGTCGACCGCACGCACGCAGCGGAGCGTCTCGCCTTGGGGCGTGGTCAGCTCCCAGCGCATGAAGGCGCGCAGCCCGGCGATAGTCCCCTCAGCGTCGGCTACCAGGATGATGGAACGGCCGAACGGGTTGTCGAGGTGCTTCCAAGCGAACAACTCGGGCGTCCTCTGGAGAAGGGAGGTCTCGCCGAGCGAGGAGCGAAGCAGCCCGAGAACCGCGTCGAGATCGTCTTCGCGGAACGGGCGGAGGGTGATGGTCTCGTTCAAACCGCTCACCACCCGAGGACCCGGCGGTAGACGTCCTCCACTTCGTTCACCATCGTGGCGAGGCCGTGCTTCGCCTCGACGAGGGCACGCCCCGCCTTGCCCATCCCAGTGGCCATCTCGCGGTCCTCGAGCAGCCGGCTGACCGCGTCCGCCAGCGCCGCTGGGTCTCCGGCGGGCACGAGGAGCCCGGTCTCGCCTTGGTGGATCACCGATGAAACCCCCCCAACATCTGTGGCGGCAACCGGACGGGCCAGGGCGAGCGCCTCGAGGAGCGCCACGGGGAGACCCTCGTGATCGGAGGGATTGACCACGACGTCGGCGGCTGCGATGAAGGCGAGGGCATCGCCGCGGCGTCCGAGGAAGCGCACCCTTTCGGAAACACCGGCCTCGACCGCTGCCGTCTCGAGGGCAGCCAGGTCTCCGGGATGCTTCTCTCCTCCGACCGACACGATTGTGGCTTCGGGGTGGTGGGCGAGCACCGCGCCGGAGGCGGCGAGCAGATTGCGGTGCCCCTTGTGCGGCCGGATGTTGCCGACATGGACAACCAAAGGGTCCGCGCGGCCCAAGCCGAGTTCGGCGCGCACCGCATCGGTCTCGGCCTCGGAAACACTCACCGAGACCCCGTTGGGGATCACCTCGACTTCGGTCCCGTACCCGGCGAGGCTCTCGGCCACGGCGTCGGAGACGGCGATGGTCGCCCGGTTGCGCCGGTAGGTGAGCCGGTTGAGAGTCCGGGTGGGCTCCCGATACGAGTGGGCGACGTTGTGCTCGGTGTATACGACAGGAACCGACGAGACGATCCTCGCCATGATCCCCGTGCTGGGGAGGTGGGCGTGGACCAGGTCGATACCGCGTTCTCGGATGATCCGGCGCAGCCTTACCGGTGTTGCCGGGGAGGTTCCCCGTGTTCCTCCGATGCAGGTCACATCCACGTCCTGGGCGCGCAACTCTGGGACCAACTGGTCCTTCCACGGGAGCACGTACACCACCGAGTATTCGAAAGACCGGCGGTCCCAGAAGCCGGCGGACTCGGCGATGAGCCTCTCGGCTCCACCAATGCCCAGGCCCTTGATGAGAACAAGGACTTGGCTACGGGCGGTCATCGGGCCCTCGGGCCCGCCCTGGGGGGTGGGCCCGGAGGTGGGCACTGTCAGCCCTCGTCGATCAGGTGGCGCAGACCTTGCTCGAACGGCATCTCGGGGCGCCACCCGAGGACATCGGCGATCTTCTGCGACGACACCAATGCGGGCGGCACGTCGCCCGGCCGGGGATCACCAAAGGTGAGCTCGGTGGGGATGCGCTCGACCACCAGTTCGGCGAGCTGCTTGATCGAAACCGTCTCGTCGGCGACGGTGTTGAAGACCTGACCGCTCACGTCGGACCTTGCCGCCAGCTCGAAGGCGCGGGCGATGTCCGAGGAGTGGGTGAACTGACGTCCCTGCGACCCGCCACCCTGGATGGTGATGGGCTCGCCGCGCCTCGCCCGGTCGATGAAGATGCGGAACACCGAGTTGGGCCGGAGACCCGGACCGTAGGCGGTGCCCAGCCGGAGGGCGACCGTCGAGAGGCCCCGCAGATGGGCTGCGGAGATCAGGATCCTCTCCCCGCCGAGCTTGGTGATGCTGTACGGGTGATCGGGCTCGGTGGGATGGTTCTCGTCGACCGGCTCGTATTGCGGCTCGCCGTACACCTCCCATGTGGAGGCGTAGACCACCCGGGCACCGGTTGTGATGGCGGCATCGGCGACGAGAGCGGTGCCGGTGACGTTGACCGACGACGCCAGAGCCGGCTGCTCGCCCGCGAGGTAGACGTCACCGATGGCGCCAATGTGGCAAACGACGTCGTGTCCTTCGACGGCGGCGCGCACCGCATCGGGGTCAACGAGATCACCGACGATGGTCGGGATGTCTGGATCGGCTGCGTCCATCCGATCGAAGATCGAGACCTCAAAACCGCTGTCGGTGAGGTGGCGGGCGACCTGGCGGCCGAGAAAACCGGCGCCACCAGTGACTAGAGCTTTCATAGGAGTACACCCCTTTGGGTTCGGGTTGACGAGCATAGAATCGGCACCCCGGACCGGCATCTGAAGCCCGTTCGCAGCGTGGGAACGCCGCCTCCCAGGGCGCGTTGTGCCTGCTCAAGAACTCGCGTCGATACGCCGATCTGTGTCTAGTTGAACACGCAGCGTGATTAGGGTCCTGCTGCGGGGGGTATCCAAAGAGTTACGGCCCAACTGGCCTCGAAGCTCTGAAGCTGCCCACCCGAGCGGGAACCGTGCTGTTTCCGAGGCGACAGGGGGAGCTGTTGAGCTCTGACTGGCGGGTGAAAATATCGAGGACGGCCGCACATGTGCGCGCCGATATTTCGTTCGCACTCATCGATGCCATCCTCGTGGTCCTCGCCTATTCCTCAGCCCTCGGGCTCCGGCTGCTCGACCCCGAGACAGCCCGGTTGCGGGGCGAGTTCACCGAGAGTCTTTTCGTTCTGCTCCCGATCATCATCCTCGTTCACCTTTCCACCAACATCGTCTTCGGGGCCTACGGGCACGTCTGGGAGTACGCCAGCGTGGCCGAAGCCAAGCGGGTGGTACTCGCTGCGGCCACCGCCATCGCCATCCTCCTCGTCGGCCTCGCCGTCTACACCCTCATCGACCCCGCCGTCTCCCCGGCCCCGGCAGGAACCCCCGGTCGCCCGGCAGAGGCGGTGGCGGAGCCTTGGCTGCGTCCTATCCCGGTGGCGGTGGTGGTGACCGGCGGTCTCTTGACCCTGTTCGCCATGGGGCTGGTGCGGTTCCGGTCACGTCTGTTCAGTTTCAAGCGGAATCCCGATGGATCGCGGGTTGAAAGGACGATCATCGTCGGCACCGGACGCGCCGCCGCCGAGGTGGCGCGCAGCCTCACGTCGACACACGGCGGCGATGTAGCGGGCTTCGTCACGGACAGCGCCTACGAGGCGTCACGCCGGCTGGTCGGTCTACCGGTGCTGGGCTCGGTCGACGATCTCGCCGAGTTGGTAGACGAGCAAGAGATCGACCAGGTGATCGTCGCCGAAGGCGGCGAGCGCATGGCACGCAAGGTGCTCGACGCCTGCCTCTACAACAATGCCCGCCTCCGCATCGTCCCCGAGCTCGGAGCCGTGCTCGCAGGTGGGCAGCCGACGGGCGACATCCGCGACCTGGAGATCACCGACCTCCTCCCACGCCCTGCGGTGTCCACCGAGTTGGACGCCGTAGCCGCTCTGGTCCGGGGAAGCCGGGTGCTCGTCACCGGTGCCGGCGGGTCGATCGGTTCGGAGATCGTCCGCCAGCTGCTCGAGTTCGAGCCCGCCGAGATCGTGGTGGTCGACCATGACGAGACCCACCTGTTCGAGGCGAACCTCGATTGGAGGAGGAAGACAGGCCGCGAGCCGCTCCAGGTCCTGTGCGACATACGCGACCGGGAACGTGTGCGACGTGTCTTTCTCGAGACCAAGCCCGAGGTTGTCTTCCACGCCGCAGCGTTGAAGCACGTCCCCATCCTGGAGGACTGTCCCGAGGAGGCGGTGGCCACGAATGTCGTCGGGACCCGTCACGTGCTCGATGCGGCACGCGCCGCGGGCGTGCGGCGGTTCGTCCTCATCTCCACCGACAAGGCAGTAGCCCCCACCAGCGTCATGGGTAGCACCAAGCGGGTGGCGGAGTTGATGGTCCAGGAAGCGGCGTGCGAGGACGACGGCTGCACCTATACCTCGGTCCGGTTCGGCAACGTCCTGGGCAGCCGGGGGAGTGTGGTGCCGACGTTCATCCGTCAGATCAAGGCGGGGGGACCGGTGACTCTCACCGACCCGGACATGAGGCGATACTTCATGACGGTCGACGAGGCGGTGCAATTGGTGCTGCAGGCTGGCGCCCTCGCGATGGGCGGTGAGATCTTCGTGCTCGACATGGCCGAGCCGGTCCGGATCGGCGATCTAGCCCACCGCCTGATCCGACTGGCCGGGATGGTCCCGGGCCGTGACATCAAGGTCGAGGTCACCGGGAGGCGAGAGGGTGAGAAGATGACCGAGCAGCTCTCTCTCGAGCCGCTGGTCCCAACGTCGAACCCGAAGATCAACGTAGCTCGCACCGGCGCCTCCCTGGGTGGCGCCATCGGCGACGCTGTCCCCCAACTGGCCAAGCTGGCCGGCGACGGGGACATGGCCGGGATCCGCGCCCTCCTCGGTGAGGTCGTGGGTGCTTCCTGGTCGCAAGATGTAATACAAGGGGGCGTTTCGGAGGAAGGTGAAGAAGAGTGGACCTGACACGTATAGGACGACTGATCAAGGCCCGGTGGTGGGTCCTTGTCATGGTGGCGGCGCTCGGCGCCATCCCAGCGGTCGTCATCACGTCACGGCGCAACGACGCCATCCAACCCGTGTTCCAGGCGACGCGGACCATCACCTTCACCCAAGGCGAGGCGGACCGCACCGGCGAAGGGCTAAGTTCGGCGGTCGAGGCAGCCCAGATCGATTCGGAAGATGCCAACGAGGAGACGCTGGCCCGGCTCGGTGGGGCCGCCAGCATCACCGGTGACACCCAGGAAGGCACTCTCACCTTCCAGGTCTTCGCCCCCGACCAGGACACCGCAACTCAAGAGTTGAACGGCATGGTCCGGGCCTACCGGCAGGCGGGTAGGGACGAAGAGACCCAGGCGGCGCAAGAGAAGCAAGAGGAATTGGACGCGCTGCAGGAACGCCTCGAGGAGATCAGGGCCGAGATAGAGGGGATCGATGCCCAGTTGGCAGAGGACCCCGAGGTCGTCGGTGATCGGGAGCAGATTCAGGAATCGATCGATGCCCTCGAGGACAGGCTCAGTGGACTCAGGGTGGAGGACATCCTCGGCCCGACCCAGAACCCGCAAGCGGAAGAGGAGCGGACGGCCGAGGATGTCGACGCCGAGATCGCCGAGGTTGAGGATGCGCTCGAGGTCCTCCAAGCCGAACTCGAGGCCCTGCCAGCCGAAGGCGAGGCGCCACAGTCTGCCGAGCAGGTGCAGAAGCAACTGCTCGAGGAGGAGTTCCAGGCCGTCCTCGATCAGCACACCGCTCTGGCGACCGCTGGTCCCGAGGGGGAGCAGTCGTTTGGGACCGCGGTCACCGAGGACGTCACGCCCCAAGCGGCCAACCTGCTGATCAACGGGTTGCTCGGTGCGGTTGCCGGACTGCTGCTCGGGCTGGCGGTGCTCATCGTCGCCGACCGGATACGCCGGCCGGTGTGGACCACCGGAGACCTCGATGCCGTGCCCGCATTGGGTGAGGTGCCGTCCAGGACTCCGATCTCCAGCGGGCCACGCCCCTGGTACCAGACCGTGCGCCGCTCGCCGCGCAAGCAGGCTGTGCAGGCACTGCGCGCCGCCATCGACGGCCGCGCCCGCCAGCGTCATCTGGCGCTCGGGTTCACCGGCATGGACGTCAGCTCGCGCGACGCCCACGCCGTGGCAGCCGACTATGCGATGAGCCTGGCAACCGCAGGGCAGCGGGTCCTGCTGATCGACGGTGACTTCGCCCATCCCTCCGATCTTCCGGAGTATGAGGGCCTGGGGCCCAGTCTTTCCGATGTGATCGACCCGATGGCGCGCGACAACACCGCTGTCGCCGGGTTCGTCGAGTGGGTGCTCTCCGAATCGACCGAGACCGGGCCGGGGCTGCGCGCCATCCCTGTCGGCATCGGTCTCGATGATCCGGCCGATGCCGTCGCCGCTAGACGGGCGGTGCAGTTGATCGATGCAGCCCAGGAGCGGTTCGACGCTGTCGTGGTCGCTGCCGGTGCCGTAGCCGACCCGACGACCCAGACATTGCTCTACGACGTGGACCAAACCGTCATGTGCATAAGGCCAGGGACCAGCACGGCCTCTGCCGTCGAAGAGATGTACCGCGACCTGTCGTCGCGTGGAGTGAGCGTTCTCGGGGCAACCCTGGTCAACCCGGAGGCACGTGGGCTGCGAGGGCTGTTCAAGCGGCGGGGATCCAAGAGCGATCGCCCACTCCCCGAGATCATCGTCGAGCCGTCGCCGCCACCTCTCCCCAAGGCTGCACCTACGCCGGCACCTGTAGCACCACCGGTCGCGATGCCTGAACCGGCACCGGAGCCCGTCGGTGCGCTGGCGACCTCGTCGGCAGCCCGGCCCTCGGCACGGGGCCTGCTCGAGGCCCCGGTGGCAACGCCCGAGCCGACCGAGGTCGACGGCGAAGCATCTCCGATGCTCGCCGAAGTGCTCGACGGGGTCGACGTGGGTCGGGGCAAACTCGAGGATGAGCTTTACGCCCAGGTCCTCGCTCTACTCACCGGCGCCGGCACCGAGACCGGCGAACCGGCTGCACAGGTGACCCGGGAGGGATTCGTCCCCTTGGTCGAGATCAAGGACCACCCCACGATCGGCGAACTGGTGCTCCAGCGGCTCGGCGACGACCTCGATCCGGCAAGCCAGCGCGCTCTCGATCGAGAGCTCGCCTCGGTGCTCGGTTCCCAGGACGGTGCCGAAGGGATCGACGGTTGGGTGAGGCGAAGCTTCTTCACCCGCCATGTAGCAGAGACAGACCAGCACCCCGATGTGTGGCAGGTTCGGAGCCGTGACGGGACATTCGAGGCTCTCGTCCCGGCGGTGCAGTGCACCCGCGACCACCTCGATGATCTCCGCACCGGGATGCTCCACAATCAGATTGACGGGCTCAACCGCCTGTTGCGCAACGCCGTCCAGGCGGGACGCAGCGACGAGGTGGACGCGTTGGACTCGCAGGTGAAGGAGCTGCGCACCTTCGACATCACCCTCGGGTGGCTGTACGAAGGGCACGACCCAGAGGCACGGATCCGTTATCCGTGGCGGGGCGACCGAAACCAGCCCCAGGGTTGGGCGCCCGAGCTGAGCGAGGGGATGCGGCCCAACCTGGCCCCGCTGCAGCGGCTCGGGCTGCTGGCGGCCCCGTCCTCGTCCTGGGACGAACTCTCCGCTCTCGCCGCCGAATGAGCGCGGCGGCGAGAGCCGCCAAACAGGCGGTGAAGCTTGCGGCGGCCGTGGGCGACAAGGTCCTCGGGCCACTGCGTGGGCCGCGAATCCTCATCTATCACCAGGTTGGAGCCGGAACCGGGCTGGAGATGGAGGTCACCATCGAGGACTTCCGCCGCCAGCTCGACTGGCTCGGTGAGAACGGTGAGGTCGTCGATCTCGAGACCGCGGTTGCCTCGCGATCCTCCCGAGCTCTTCACGGATGTTCGTGCTCACCTTCGACGACGGTTACGCCGACGTCTCCACCACGCCTTTCCACTTCTCCGGGAGAGAGGGCTCGCCTTCACGCTCTACCTCACCAGTGGGCCGATCGAAACGCAGAACGCCCCTACGCGAGACGGACGCGCCGAGCCGCTGACTTGGGACCAGGTGGGGGAGATGGCCGAGCAGGGCCTGGTGACCATTGGCGCCCATACCCATCCCACCCCGATCTCCGTTCGACTCGACGAGCCGAGATCGCCGAGGAGGTCGCCGTTCCAACGGGCTGATCAAGATCGGCTCGGGGTCGAGCCGAGGCACTTCACCTATCCGTGGGGCTACTGGTCGCCGCAGGCCGACCGGGTGGTCCGATCGGCATACGAGACGGCCACGCTGGGGAGCGGAAAGGCGGTGACGGGTGCAACCGACCCGCTGCTGCTCAACCGGGTACCGGTCCAGCTGAGCGATGGGACCACCTTCTTCCGGCGCCGAATGGTTGGTGGCCTTCGGCTCGAGGACCGAGTGAGGCGTCTGGTGCGGGGCTACCGGGGCCCGTGACCGGAAACTTCCTCGCGGCTCGGGTCGGCGCAGCTCCGCCGCGGTCAGCAGCGCCACCGCTCCCGCCAGGACGAGTCCGGCGACCAGCACGGCATCCTCGGCCGAGTCGAGTGTCCCGGCCAGCCGGCCGGCGAGAAGGACGACCACGGCATCAGTGGCAACGAGGAGCCAATCGGAAACCGGAGGGGACCAAGCGCCCGAGAACAGGCGACCCAACAGCACAGCCACCGGTTCGGCGACGAGCACGCCGAGGGCGGCAAGCCCGCCAACGATGGCCGAGTCGCGGGTGGCGCCGTCGCGGAGCACGACCCACACCAGAACACCTACAAAGGAGAGCACGCCGCCCGTTCCCAGCCTGGCCAGCCGCAAAGGCCAGCCGAGGAGCGCGACCGGCAGCGCCGCACCGAGGAGGACGAGGGCACGCTCGGTGTCGGGAACCACGATGAACACACCGAGAGCGCTGCCCGCGGCCAGTATCGGACCGGCCCAGCTCGAAGGGCGCCGTTGCTCCGACCAGGCGGCGAGTCCTCCACCAATCGATATGGCCGCCACACCGGCGATCCGACCCCACAACGGCTCGAAGACATCCCCGGAGAAGACCAACAGCGTCGCCGGTCCGATAGCCAGCGCACCGGCCAAGGGGATCAGACTGGGCCGAAGATCACCGGCTATCCCGATCGCCGCCAGCAAGCCCACGGCGATGAGCACGGGGGTGGGGGGGCGGAGGACGGCGAGGAAGGCGGCAGCGATCGCCAGCCCAGCGACCGGGAGCGGGCGGCGGCGCAAGATGAGGGCAGCCACGGCGCAAGCGACGGCGGCAATGACACCGGCGGCAAGCCCGGCGAACATCTCGGGTCGGAGAAGGGCTTCGAAGATCTCGCCCACGGCGAGGGAGCGTACCGGGAAGGCGCCCGCCGGCCGCTCCGAATCGCCATGGTCAACCAACCCGGCGCCGCTTCCCGCCCACCGACCCCGACAGTCTCGATAGGGATCTGGAGTGGCGAGGTTGCCCGCCGCATGGTCGCAGCCGGCCACGAAGTGACTGTCTATGCCAGCGGGGAACGGACCGGCACCACCCGCCAGATCCACCACGGTGTCGACTACCGGCTGCTGGCGACGCTTCCCGACAACCTCCTTTCCCGGATGCTGCGGTTCCTGCCATCGAGCAGGGATCCGCGCCGCCCCCGTCTCACCTCTTTGCGGACCCACCTCGGGTTCGCCATCCAGGCGGCGATCGACATCCGGCGCCGCCGCCCAGATCTGGTCCACATCCAGAGCCAGTTCCCCTTCGCCCGCGTCATCAGGGCGCTCAACCGGCGGGTGCCGATCGTGCTCCATCTCCACAACGAGTGGCTCTCCGACCTCTCCCCGGCACAGACCGCCCCGGCTGTCCGGGCGGTCGATGCCGTGGTCACCTGCAGCGACCATGTGACGCGGCGCGCTCGGCTCGCCCACCCAGCGCACGCGGGCGAATCCACACCATTCCCAACGGCGTCGATGCCCTCACCTTCTCCGCTGTCGATAGGCACGACGGCGATGACTTCAACGTGCTGTTCGTGGGGAGGGTCTCCCCGGAAAAGGGTGTCCACACCCTGATCGATGCGGTGGTGGCTCTGGCGGCTGATGATGACCGGATGAAGCTCACACTGGTCGGGCCGCACAGCGTCCTCCCGGCCGAGGCGGTCGTCCGTGGTTCGACCGACCCCCGAGTCCGAGAACTCGGCAGATGGTATGGGGGACCCCCATACCGGGCACAACTCGAGCAGAGGATCCCCGCTGGGTTGCGGTCCCGAGTCGATTGGGCCGGCGTGGTTCCCTACCAGGATCTGCCTGTCAGATACGGCGCGGCGTCGGTTCTGGTGAATCCTTCCCTGAGTGAGTCCTTCGGGATGACGGTTGTGGAGGCCATGGCGTCGGGGAGGCCCGTGATCGCCACTCGGGTCGGTGGCCAGGAGTATCTCGTAGCCGACGGGACCAGCGGCGTCCTCATCGAGCCGGAAGATCCGGCCGAGTTGGCCGATGCCATCCTCCAGATCCGCCGCGACCCGGAACTTGCCCGCCGCATGGGCGAAGCAGGCAGGCAGTTGGCACAGGCGTACGACTGGGACAAGGTCACTGCCGCTGACCCTTGACCTCTACTCGAACTTGATACCGACGAGGAGCCCAAAATGACCGTCGATTCTCAGGGAGCGCGGTTGGCGCGCTCGGGTGCGGGACCGCCGCTGGCGGCGCGCTGCCCGTGAATGGTCGGTGGCCGACGATGAGCAACTTCGGCGAACCACGTTGGTGGTGGCGCCTCACCCAGATGACGACACTCTGGGGTGCGGGGGGACTATCGCCCGTAAGAGGAGATTGGACGTCGACGTCGCCGTGGCGGTGCTCACCGACGGCGCCTTCGCCAATCGGGACCTGATCGATCGCGCCGAGTTGACGGCTCTCCGTGGCCGCGAGGAGATCGCATCGCTCGACCAGCTCGGGGTTGGCCCTCACCGCGCCTGGTTTCTCGGGTTCCGCGACGGCGCCCTGCGACAGGACGAAGCGGCTGCCGTCGCCCAACTAGTCCCGATTCTCGAAGAGGTCCGCCCCGCCGAGGTGTTCGTCACCGCGGCCGACGACGGCCATCCCGACCACGAGGCGGCCTATCGAATCGCTCGGCAAGCACTCGCATCGGTCGGTTCCGACGCCACCGTGGTCGAGTACCCGGTGTGGTGGTGGCAGCACTGGCCATGGGGCCCGCTCCCGGTGACCGGCCGTGGTGGGGTGCGCAAGCTCGCCCGCCGGATGAAGACGGCACTCACCGCCGCTGCGACCGGTGAGCCCACCGCCGGGTTCACCTGGGCGGTCCCGGTGGCCGAGGTGCTTGATCAAAAGGAAGCGGCGATCGCTGCCCACGTCTCGCAGGTGACCCGCTACCGCGGCGACCCTCGTTGGGAAAGCCTGCTCGACGAAGCAGGCGGCGAGTTCCTCGAGAGGTTCGTCACCGCGTATGAGCTGTTCCGTCGGGAGAATTAGACGGCAGACGGCAGACGGCAGACGGCAGACGGCAGCCGGATTCTCCGTCCACTCGAAGGGGAAGGGTCCCGCTGCGGAGCAGCGGCAGGGGGGTACCGAATTGTTCAACTGAGATCGCCTATCTCCGTAGCCCAGGCAGTGACGACTTCTTTAACGCGGTCCTGGGTGTCGGTGCGGTCCATCCCGTGGACCGAGCCCGGAACCACCTCTATGCGGATCTTCTCGGCGTTCTTCTCGAGGATCTCACCCAGCCGGCCCTGGCGCGCCTCGCCGAACTCGGCGAAGTCGTTTTCCTCGTCCCCGTAGACGAAGAGGACCGGGATGCCGTGGTCGGCGAGCCACGCCAACTGATTGAGCATCGGCCTGCTGACCCATGGCACGGGATCGACGCCGCTGCCACGCAACTGTTGAACCCGGCGCTTGGCGGCGCCCCACCGAATCTTCACAAAAGAGCGGGCAAGCCGCAGGTAGCGCCGTCGCTCGGCCGGGTCGGACAGCGCGCTCCAGCGCAACTTGCCCGCCGCGGTGCGCAGGTACCCGGCGGTCCCAAGGTCGTAGGCGAGCCGGTTGGCCCCGCCCTCGCCACGGGCATGGTCCCGGACCGGCGGGGAAACGAGGGCGACTCCGACGAGACCTGGTACCTGTGGTGCGATGGCGAGGGCGGTGCGGGCCCCGAAGCAATGTCCCACGAGGACCTGTCGCTCCCAGCCCTCCGACCGGGCCATCTCCACCATCGCCAAGGCGTCATCTGCGAAAGGCTGGTCGAGGGCGAAGTTGCCCGCCCGTCCCGAACTGTCCCCGATGCCGTGCCAGTCGAAGCGGACGGCGGCCAAACCGGAGTCCGCCAGACTCCGGGTGAGCCTGGTGCCCCACCCATTTCGTTGCGGCGAGAACGTGTAGCCGCCCGCGGGTAGCAGGGTGGCGACGGTCCGTGCAGGCTCATCCGGCAGGGCGACCACCCCGAAGAGATCCTCCCCGCCGGAATCGACGAAAAAGGGTTGCTCGATCACGACAACGTCTCCAACCATTCGGAAGTGATACGAAGAAGCTCGACGGTGAGGGGCTTGTGGTCCTCCTCGCGGAAGAGGTCGCCGCCGGGGTTGGCCCACCAGACCTCTGCGTCCCCGGTGGGACGGGCGGTGACGGTGAACCCGCTCCCGGAGAGGTCGTCGGCCAAACGTGCCAGCTCGCCGCGCAGTCCGTCTGGACCGCCGGCCTGCGCCAGCAGGATGGGTCGCGGCTCGTCGCCGATGAGCGTTCTCAGCTGGGCGGTCTCCAGGCTGGTGCTCAGCGCGGCGTAAACCCTTTCCCCGAGCACATCGGCCGATCCCTGGGAGGCGAGCACGTCTCGGAGTGGCGGCGGACGCTCATCACCGGTTCGTGTGATGGCCCTCGCCATGGCGGAGCGCTCCGCCTCACGCATGTAGGCAGATCCCTTGACCAGCGGTTGCCACAGGGCGAGACCGACGGCCTTCTCCTTTGCAGCCACGGCGGCGGCGACCAATCCTCCAACCCTGGTCCCGAGGACAACCAACGGCACGCCCCCTACCCGTTGCTGGAGGTGGCGAACGGCGGCGATCCCGTCTTCGATCATCGTGTCCAGAGCGAGGCGACTGGGCTCCCCGGAACTGTTGCCGATGCCGCGGTAGTGGAATCGCTCGACTGCGGCGCCGGCGCTTGCCAACCGGCGGCTCAGCAACACCTCGCGGCGGTAGTTGCGCTGCATCTCGGCGTGGAGCGGACTGCAGACCAGAACCCCCACGCGGGGGCGCTCTGGCTGGTGCGAGACCCAGAACCGGTCACCGTCGTAGCCGGCCTCTTCGGTGATGTCGGTTGTCGGATCTCTTCGCCATGGTCTCGGCGCCACGGCCGCCATTTTCACTGAACATCCCGAACGGCGGTGGGCACCCTTGCCCTGATCCAATCGGTCGTCAGTGCGAGGAACCGGTCCTGGACATCGATCCCGAGGAAGCCGTGAACCACGCCGGGCAGATCGTCGATCACTTCGACCTGGTCACCTGCCCTATCCAATATGGAGCCGAGTCGTCCTGTGGACGCCCGCTGCCATTCGCCGAGAAGTGGGTCTTTGTCACCGAACACGACCAGCACGGGCACGCCCCTCTTCACCATGGTGTCGAGCGGATCGAGCAACATCGGGCTAACCCAACGCAATGTGGGGTCGCCTCCTCCGGGGCGGCGTGTGCCACGCAGCTTGGAGCGAGCGAACCGGCTGTATGCCTGGCGGTGCGACGGCCGAGCCAGGTTGGCGAGAGTCTCGAGGCGAGCAGCCCTCTTCACATAATCAGACCACGACCATTCCCGCGACAGCCGCTCGGCCATGGCGTCGTCCCGCCCGTAGCCGGCCACAGGTGGCGTGGCCATCACGACGGCGCGAACTCCGTCGATGAGCGGCGCTGCCGATAGAGCTGTCCGGGCGCTGAAACAGGCGCCGACCAGCACTAGGTCATCGATCCCGAGCTGGTGCATCACCTCGGCCGCTGCCTCGGCGTCCTCGGTGAAGGGGTTGTGGAGGTGCAAGGCCCCGATGTCACCCGAGCTCTCCCCCAAACCGTGGTAGTCAAAGCGGAGGCAGGTATACCCATCGGCGGCGAGGCTGCGTGCCAGCCTGACGGCGAGCCGGTTGCGGTGCAGCGAGACATTGACGGTGTCGCCGCCCTGGATGAGGAGGACACCGACCCCGTTGCTGGGTCCCTCCGGTTCGGTGAGCACACCGAACAGGGTGTTCCCATCGGATGGAAAGAAGACGGGGCGTTCGCGCACACCGGTGGAGAGCAGTGCCCCTGTCATACGACCACCCCGAGAGCGCTGGTCAGCCACCGCTCGGTGCGGCCGACGACATCGGTGTTCATAGCAAGCTCGCGTTCGGGGGTGAGCGCATCCACATCGACATGGAGCCACCAGGCCTCGTCAAAAGGCACCTGCTCGACCGTTGGAGCGCCCCCTCGTTGTTCGAGATCCGTGGCGAGCGCTCGGAGTTCGCGGCGTATCCCAGCACGCTGACCGAACTGGACAACGAGCACGTCATGGTCGGCGGGCTGCTCGATCCTGAGATCGCTTCGTTCGAGGTCTTCCTTGAGTCCGCCTCCGATGGAGAATCCCATCACCGCGAACGAGCCCGTCCGGGCGAGCTGGTCTGCGATCTCGTCGGTCACCGGTGGTGCCTTGCTCCCGTCGGTCCCCTGTCGCATCCCAACCATCAGCCTGACACGCATCAACTCCTTGAGGTAACCGCGACCCGAGACCACCGGCTCCCAGAAGGCGAGGGGCGAACCGGGTAGCCCAGATGCGACGCGGGACGCAGCCAGCGAGCCGAGCCTGGTGGCGACGAACCCGATCCGGTCGGTGTCGGCGGCAAGGGCGGTGGCGACCGCGGCAGTGTCCTCAGCCATGCCGTCGATGGTGACGTCGCTGACCTCGCCGTCGCTGTTCCCGGTGCCGATGTAGTGGAAGCGGGCCACCGCCAAGCCTTGACTGGCGAGACGGCGGGCGAGCATCACCTCGCGGCGGTTGTTCTTGAGCAATTCGGATTGGATCGGGCTGCACACGACCACTGCACCCTGCGCCGGTCCGGCGGGTAGGTGCGTGACCATGAACAGGGCCCCCCGGTCGGTCTCGACGAAACAGGCCTCGGCCCGGGAGCCATCCTCCTCGAGCATGGTCGTCTCTATCGACCTCACCTCCAACATGACGTTCTACCTCGGTGCCGCGCTCTTCGCCCAAAGGGCCGCGGCGGGTCGCAGGAGTGTACGGACGACCGAGTCGTGCCCCGGTGTCAGCTCAAATATCGGCCACCGCGGGTCGATACTGCAGTGCGAACGATGGGGACATGCCCCGGTACCATCGACCCCGCCACGGCGCCAACACCGCGCGACCGAACCCCTTCGTGGAAAGCTCATGACCTCGACTGCTCAGACGATCCGCCGTTACATCTCCGAAGAGCTCGCGCCCGGGTCGGAGATCGACGACGACACGTCGCTGATCACGTCCGAGATCATCGACTCGATGGGGGTGCTCACACTCATCGGGTTCCTCGAAGAGGAGTTCGGTGTCGAGATCAACGCCGATGATGTCGACCTCTCGCACTTCGAGAATGTTGCCGGCATAGCCCGCCTGGTCGAGGAACGCCGGTGACCGAGCCTGACCTGGGGTCTACCCGGCGATCTCTCGAGGCGGCGGCCCGGCCGCCGAAAGGTACGGTCCGCTGGTCGCAGGTGCCGGGCGGAGCGTGGGCCAAGAGGGCGTTGCGTTCGTTGCAGCGCACCGAGATCGTCCCCTCTGATGCGATCCGGTGGGCCATGGCCAGAGGATGGATACAGCCCCCGGCCAACCTGCCCGACTTCCTCGGGATCGGTGCTGCCAAGACCGGGACCACATGGCTCCACCACAACCTGCGGGCCCATCCAGAGCTGTACCTCCCCGATGTGAAGGAGGTCCACTACTTCGACGGCCGCTGGCACAAGTCGCCCCACTGGTACGCAGGGCACTTCGCCGCCGGAGCCGGGAAGGTCAGGGGCGAGATAACTCCCGCGTACTCGTTGCTTCCTCCGAAGCGGGTGGCGGCGGTGCGGCGGCTCCTGCCCGATGCCCGGCTGATCCTCGTCGTCCGTGATCCGGTCGACACGGTGTGGTCGCACGCCGTAATGAAGCTCGCTAGGGAGCAGGCGCGGGAACCGTCTGACGTCCCCTCCGAGGAGTACCGCGAGTTCTTCGGTCGCACCTCGACCCGGAGCAATGTCGACTTCACCGGGATGATCGAGCGGTGGCGGGCCGAGTACCCCTCCGAGCGGCTGCTCGTCGTCTCCAACGACGAGATCCGGGATCGCCCGCTCGAACTCTTGACCCGGGTGCTCACCCACCTCGGGGTCTCGGTCCCCGCCGATTGGGGACAGTTCCCCGCAGGGTCGGTCATCGACCGGGGGGTAGGCGGCGGTGCTGACGTGGTGGGGCGCCAGCGTCCCGACGCCATCCCCGAAGAGCACCGTCGACTGCTCGAGGATATGTACGCCCCGGAAACAACGGCACTCCACCGTCTGCTCGAAGCGGATGCCGAGCGCTGACCGATGGGCGCGGGCTTGCCGGCATGCCGACCCGGGTCTTGATCATCCTCGCCCTGGTGGCGGCGCTGGTGATCCTCGCCGCAGGGGCCGTGTGGTTCGCATTGGCGCTCGGTTCCGCATGACCGCCAACCGAGGGTTGGTGAGTACCGCGGCGGTAGCTGCCAACCCTGGGTTCGAATGGTCGTGGTGGCGCGCTTCGAACCCAGGGTTCGGCAGTCCCACCGGGTGTGGTCGTTTCGCTTCAGATCGGGTGGGCTCGGGCCGATGAGAACGTGTAGATCAGGCGCGCCGCAGACCTGCCAGGTGAAGTGCGTGCCAACGGCGGGGAGCGTCCCAAGGAGGGCGGGATGAAGGTTGTCCTTTTCTGTGGGGGGTTGGGTACAAGGCTGCGCGAGTACTCCGATGCCGTCCCCAAGCCGATGGTGCCCATCGGCCCGCGGCCAATCCTCTGGCATCTGATGAGGTATTACGCCCACTTCGGGCACACCGAGTTCATCTTGTGCCTCGGTTACAAGAGCCAGGTGATCAAGGAGTACTTCCTCGACTACCGCGAGTGGGTCTCCAACGACTTTGTCCTGTCTGAGGGGGGCACGACATCCAGTTGCTGAGCCGCGACATCGACGAATGGAAGATCACCTTCGCCGAGACAGGGATCAGCTCGAGCATCGGCGAGCGGCTCAAGGCGGTGGAGCCCTACCTCGACGAGGAGGAGGTCTTCCTGGCCAACTATTCCGACGGGCTGACCGATCTCGACCTGGGCGCTTATGTCGACACTTTCCTCGCTCAACCCGACAAGGTTGCCGGGTTCCTCGCCGTCCATTCCACCCAGTCGTTCCATGTGACTGACATCGGAGAGAACGGAGAGGTGAGGTCGATCGATCCGCTGAGCGAGTCCGACCTCTGGGTCAACGGCGGGTACTTCGTGTTTCGCAAGGAGATCTTCAAGCACCTCCACGAGGGCGAGGATCTCGTGTTCGAGCCGTTCCAGCGACTCATCGCTGAGCGCAAGCTGTGGGCGCACCGCTATCGCGGCTTCTGGACGGCGATGGACACCTTCAAGGACCGCCAAGCGCTCGAAGAGGGCTACGGAGCGGGGGACGCCCCCTGGGAGGTCTGGAAGCAACCGTCCTCCGAGCCGAGTTGAGCTCCAGGTGTTGAAGGTTGGGGCGGCGCCGCTCGGCGCCCAGATCCGGCGGGTGCTCTGTCTCGGAGCTCACAGTGACGACATCGAGATCGGCTGCGGTGGGACGGTGCTGCAACTTGTCGAGTCGTGCCCCGGCATCGAGGTCGACTGGGTGGTCCTCACCGCCCCCGGCGAACGGTCCGACGAGGCGACGGCCAGTGCCGAGAGGTTTCTGGCAGGTGCCGGTGTCACCCGGGTCCGGGTGGAGAACTTCCGCGAGCGCTACTTCCCCCACCAGCCGGAACTCAAGGAGTGGTTCGACGAACTCGGCCGGGGGATCGAGCCCGATCTGGTGCTGTGCCCCTGGCGTGGCGACGCCCACCAGGACCACCGCACCGTCTCCGAACTCGTTGGCAACACCTTCCGCGACCAATTGGTGCTCGAGTACGAGATCCCCAAGTTCGACGGCGACCTCGGCCGGCCTTCTGTGTATGTCCATCTCGAGGAGCGGCATGCCGAGGGGAAGTTGGCGGGGATCATCGACGGGTTCCCCAGCCAGAAGCGGCGTGAGTGGTTCACCGAGGAAACCTTCAGGGCGTTGCTCCGGTTGCGTGGGATCGAGAGCCGCGCTCCCTCCGGGATGGCAGAAGCCTTCCACTGCATGAAGATGGTGTTGCTATGACCCTTGCTGCCACCGATAAGGCATCCGAAGTCGTCTCCGCCGATCTGGCGATGATGGGCGCCGACCTCGACGAAGTCTTCTCGGCGATGTCGGGGGAGCGGCTCCTCATCACCGGGGGCGCCGGTTTCCTCGGCTACTACATGGTCCAGGCGCCGCTCGCCTGGAACGCCGCCAACCCCGACAAGGCCCCCATCTCGGTGACGGTGTTCGACAACTACTTCCGCGGTGTCCCCAGCTGGCTTGGCGAGCTCGAGGGTCGCGACGGTTTGGAGTTGCGCACCCACGACATGCGTCTCCCGCTTCCCGAAGACATGGGGGATTTCGAGTGGGTCATCCATGCCGCCGGCGTCGCCTCGCCCACCTACTACCGGGCGCACCCGATCGAAACCATGGATGCCAACATCAACGGGCTGCGCAACCTGCTCGACAAGGCGGTGGCGCAGACTGCGGCGGGGACCCCGGTGCGAGGCTTCCTCTTCTTCTCATCTTCTGAGATCTACGGCGACCCAGTGGCTGAGGCCATCCCCACTCCGGAGACTTATCGGGGGTACGTCTCCTGTACCGGTCCCCGCGCCTGTTACGACGAGTCGAAGCGCTACGGCGAGACGCTATGCGTCAACTTCGCCCAGCAGCACGGGCTCCCGGTAGCGGTGGCACGGCCCTTCAACAACTACGGGCCGGGGATGAAGATCACCGACGGCCGGGTGATCGCCGACCTGGCGCGCAACATGATCGCCGGGCATGACCTGGTCCTCTACTCCGATGGATCGCCGACCAGGACCTTCTGCTACGTGGCCGACGCCGTCACCGGCTACTTCCTGGTACTCGGGAAGGGCGGGTCCGGCGAGCCATACAACGTCGGTATCGATGGACCTGAGACCTCGATGGCTGATCTGGCCGAGTCCGTGGCCAGGCTGGGCCGCGAGCTCTTCGGATACCAGGGGAAGGTCGTCCTCGGGGAGAGCCCCGAGAAGGAATACCTCATCGACAACCCCAATCGGCGCAGTCCCGACATCACCAAGGCCCGCACCCACCTCGGGTTCGACCCCAAGGTCGGTCTCGAGGAGGGGCTGCGTCGGACCCTGCTCTGGTATGGCGGCAACTCCGGGGGGGAGGAAGCATGAACCAGACGGAAGACGGAAGACGGAAGACGGAAGCGCCACTTCAACTCCGTCCCCCCGTAGGGGGGAAGGGCCCTGCTGCGAAGCAGCGGGTAGGGGGGCTGGCTGACTCCCAACGATTCTCGATGGACGGGGCACCGCGATGAAGGTCGCAGTCATCGGCACGGGGTACGTGGGCCTGGTTAGCGCCGCCGGACTTGCGGCAATGGGACACGAAGTGACCTGCGTGGACATCGACCCGGCGCGGGTCGCCTTGGTGGAACGCGGCGAAGCCCCGATCCACGAACCGGGGCTGGATGAGCTCCTCACCGCCAACTCCGAGAAGATTCACGCCACCGCCGATCTCGCCTCGGCGGTCGGCGCCGCCGATCTGACACTGATATGCGTCGGCACCCCGTCGCGCCCCGACGGGAGCATCGATCTCTCCTTTGTGGAGCGAGCCGCTCGCCAAGTGGGTGGGGCCCTGGCGGGGGAGACGCGATTCCACGCCGTGGTGGTGAAAAGCACGGTCGTGCCGGGAAGCACAGACGCGGTTGTCATTCCGGCAGTGGAAGGGGCCTCGGGGAGGTCGGTCGGGGTGGACATCGGGGTTGGCGTCAACCCCGAGTTCCTCACCGAGGGACAGGCGGTGGATGACTTCCTCCGACCCGATCGCATCGTCATCGGAGGTGACGCCGGCACCGTCGAGGTGCTTCGCCGTCTCTACGCCCCGTTCGCCGGGGTGCCCGTCATCGCCACCTCGACGCGCAACGCCGAGATGATCAAGTACGCCTCGAACGCACTTCTCGCCACTGCCATCTCCTTCGCCAACGAGATCGCCGACCTGGGCTCGGCCATCGGGGATGTCGACGTTGCCGAGGTGATGGCGGGGGTACACGCCTCGCGCTATCTGACCACGGCTCTTCCCAACGGCGAACGGGTTCGTGCTGGTCTGGCCCCCTATCTTGAGGCCGGTTGCGGGTATGGGGGCAGTTGTCTCCCCAAGGACGTTGCCGCTCTGACGTCACGTGGCAGGTCGGCGGGTCTTCCGGTGCCGCTGTTGACCGCGGTCGCCGCCGTCAACCGGCAGCGAGCCGACCGGTTGGTCGACATGGTGGCCGACGATCTCGATGGGCTGGAGGGGCGGAAGGTCACCGTGCTCGGCCTCGCCTTCAAGCCCGACACCGACGACATCAGGGAATCGCCTGCATTCCCCGTCCTCCGCCTGCTGCTCGAAGCCGGGGCCGATGTCACCGTCCACGACCCGGTGGTCGGTCCCGCTGCGATCGCCGACTATCCCGGCGTGGAGCACACGCACGATCTGGAGACGGCGGTCAAGGGAGCCGATGCCGTGGTGATCGTGACCCGGTGGAAGGACTACCTCGACCTACCCGGCATGGTGGGCGAGCCTGCCCCGCTTGTGGTCGACGGGCGACGGATGCTGGACCCCGATTCGGTCTCGCGCTATCGAGGGATCGGCCGGTGAGGTTCACCCCAACCGACGTCGATGGCGTTGTGCTGGTCGAGGTTGACCGGATCAGCGACGACCGGGGCTTCTTCGCCCGCAGCTGGGACGGGGCCGAGTTCGCTGCCGAAGGGCTCGAGGCTTCGTGGGTTCAGGCCAACGTCGGGTTCAGTATCAAGGCGGGAACCCTCCGTGGCATGCACTATCAGCGGGCGCCGCACGCCGAAGTGAAGCTGGTGCGGTGCACGTTGGGAGCGGTGTGGGACGTAGCTCTCGACCTGCGCCCCGAATCGCCCACCTACCTGCAGTCGGTCGGAGCAGAGCTCACCGCCGAAAACCGTTCCGCACTGTGGATCCCGGAGGGATGCGCCCACGGCTACCAGACCCTGGAGGACGAGAGTGAGATCACCTATTTCACATCGACCCCCTTTGTCAAGGAGGCCGCCACCGGGGCAGGCCCCGATGACCCCGCCTTCGGGCTCACCTGGCCGCTGCCGGTGTCGGTAATCAGTTATCAGGATCGGAGCTGGCCCCTGTGGGAGCCTGCTCCCAAGGAGGCATGATGCAGATCGTTGATAGAGCGCTGGAGAGGCGCCAACAGGAGGGGCGCCCCATCAAGGTGGGGATGGTGGGTGCCGGATACATGGGCCGAGGTATGGCTCGGGCGATGGAGACGATGACTGGCATCGATCTCGTCGCAATCGCCAACCGGACGGTGGAGAACGCCGACCAGGCTTTCGCCGACGCGGGGTTTGACTCGGCGGTGCTCGCTTCCGACCAGGAGACGATGGACCGGACCGTCGCCGCCGGTGGACGGGCCATCACCGGCGACCCGATGCTCGTCGCCAGAGCGGCCGGCATCGAGGCGATCATCGAGTGCACCGGTGAGGTCGAGGGGGCAGCTCGGGTCGTCGTCGAGGCGATCGACCGGGGAAAGCACGTGCTGCTGGTCAACGCCGAGCTAGACGCAACGGTGGGACCGATCCTCAAGGTGCGCGCCGACCGGGCCGGGGTCGTCATCACCAACTCCGATGGCGACGAGCCGGGTGTGGCGATGAACCTGTTCCGGTTCGTCGACGCCATCGGGTACCGGCCGGTGCTCGCAGGAAACGTCAAGGGCTTCCTCGACCACCACCGCACCCCAGACACACAGCGCGGCTTCGCCGACGCCCATGGCCAGCGCCCGATCATGGTCACGTCGTTTGCAGACGGGACAAAGCTGTCGCTCGAGGCGGCCGTCCTGGCCAATGCCACCGGGTTCAAGGTCAAGCAACGGGGGATGGAAGGCCCCAAGCTCGACCACGTGCGCGACCTCCTGCCCATGCTCGAGCCCAAGGAACTGCTCGACCAGGGAATCGTCGAGTTCGTACTCGGCGCCGAGCCCGGCTCAGGCGCCTTCGTGATCGGATACAACGACGACCCGATCCTCTCCCCATACATGTCATATTTCAAGATGGGCGACGGGCCGCTCTACCTCTTCTATCGGCCCTTCCACCTCACCCACCTCGAGGCACCGCTCTCGGTGGCCAGGGCCGTGCTCTTCGACGACGCCACAATCGCCCCCGCCGGCCCTCCCACATGCGAGGTTGTGACGGTGGCAAAGCGAGACCTCGAACCGGGCGACGAATTGGACGGAATCGGTGGGTTCACCGTCTACGGGATGATCGACAACATCGAGGTCGCCCAGGCGGAGAAAGCTCTCGCCATGGGCCTGACCGCCGGCGCCCGGGTCACCCGCCCCGTCGCCGCCGACACGATGCTCACGATCGACGATGTCGCACTGCCACCGGATCGTCTGGTCGATCAACTCCGCCGCGAGCAGAGCGAGCACTTCGGGCTCTAGCCAGATGGAAGTCGGAAGACGGAAGTCGGAAGCAAATCAGTCCGTTCCCCCGCAGGGGGGAAGGGCCCCGCTGCGGAGCAGCGGGTAGGGGGGCTGGCGACCTCCCAGCGGTGCTTGATACGCGCCGTTCGCACATTTGGGAGTCGACCATTCCCCCCTCCCCCGACGCCTACGGCGTCGGGTACTCCCCCCGCCGGGGGGAGGGATCGTTGAGGAGGGCTTGGCGCTGGCGATGGCAGCTCATCGGCTTCTGCCATCCTGCAGGGATGGGCGCGATCCTCGAAGCGACCGGGTTGGTGAAGCGGTTCCCGGGGCCGAACGGCACGTCGGTGCTCGCGGTGGACGAGGTGGATCTCGTGGTAGGAGAGGCGGAGACCCACGCTCTTGTGGGTGAGTCCGGGTCGGGGAAGACGACCACCGGGAGGCTGCTGGTCCGGCTGCTCGAGCCCGATTCGGGTTCCACCAGGTTCCGCGGCCAAGACCTGAACTCGTTGGCGCCTGGCGAGATGCGCCGGGCACGGCGCCACCTCCAGATGATCTTCCAGGATCCCTACTCGTCGCTCGATCCCCGACAACCGGTGTGGCGGAGCGTCGCCGAGCCGTGGGACGTCCACCGTGTCCACCGGCCAGAGGACCGCAGGGCACGGGCCGAGGAGTTGCTGGCCAAGGTGGGGGTCGATCCGGCGCTGGGGGGGCGGCTCCCGGCGAAGTTCTCCGGGGGCCAGCGGCAGCGGATCGGGATCGCCCGTGCTCTGGCGCTGGAGCCATCGTTGATCGTCTGCGACGAACCGGTCTCGTCGCTCGACCTCTCTGTCCAGGCCCAGATCCTCAACCTCCTCCTCGACCTCCAGGAGGAGTTGGGGCTGAGCTATGTGCTCGTCGCCCACGACCTGGCGATGGTCCGGCACGTCGCCAACCGGGTCTCGGTGATGCACCGGGGGAGGGTGGTCGAGACCGGAACCCGTGACCAGATCTTCGACCACCCGGCGCACCCGTACACCGAAGCGCTGCTGGCGGCGGCTGCCGCCATCGATCCACTCGACCCGGCGGAGCCTGCGGTCCCCGGTGCCGAAGAAGGCGAGGTTCCCTACGGGGACGCCTGTCTATACCGGGATCGCTGCCCACGCGCCGCCGACATCTGCGCAACAGAGCGCCCGGCGCTGGTCGAGCGCGGCCAGAGTCATCCGGTGGCCTGCTTCTTTCCAGGGTGATCCAGACGGCAGACGGCAGCCCACCGGCAGACGGCAGCCTCGTCCCCTCACCGGGGGAGGCATTGACTACACGCGTTCCCGGGCTCGGGGATCCACCACGACCACGGCCACGTCGGCGATGAGATTGACCACGGCGACGACCAGTCCACTGGCGAGACCGATGCCGATGATGAGGGCGGTGTCGAGTCGGCGGAGCGAGGTGAGAAGGTCGGCTCCGAGTCCAGGCATCGAGAACACAGCCTCGACCACGGCCACGCTGGAGAAGAGGCCGGCGAAGTCGAGTGCCAGCACCGAGAAGAGTGGGAGCAGGGCGTTTGGCAACAGGTGGCGCACCCTGATCGACCGGCGGCGCTCGCCCCGGCCGGCGGCGAAGACGACATAGGCCTCGTCGACTTCCTCGAGCAAGGTGTTGCGGAGCAGCCTGGCGAGCACCAGTCCAAATGGGATCCCAACAGCAAACACCGGGAGGACGTACCCGGAGATGGAACCGCCCCCGCCGAGAGGGAACCATCCGAGGACGAAGGCGAACAGATAGATGAAGATCAGCCCGACGAGGAAGGCGGGGATCGCGCTGGTCGCACCGGCAGCCGCGACCAGCATCCGGTCGGCCCAACGTCCCCGCCTGCTGATCACCCACAAGGCGAGCGGGATGCCGATGGCGACCTCCACCAGAAAGGAGAGCGTGGTCAACAGCAGCGTGGGTGGCAGCGACCGGATCAGGACCTCGGTCACCGGCTCGCCGCGGGAGAAGCTGAATCCCAGATCACCCTGGGCGAGCCGGGTGAAGGTGGTGGTGAACCGGGTCAGAAAGGGCTGGTCGAACTCGTAGGCCTGTCGGATCTGGTCCAGCGTCTGCTCGGATGCACCCGGGCCGGCCAGGCTCGGTGCCGGGTCTCCCGGAATCAACTCGACCAATAGAAAACCGGCCGTGATGATCAGCGCCAGCGTGATCAGGGTCGATCCCAGCCTGCGAAGCAGATACCTTCTCATCAATCTGCCTCGGGTGGGAGGCGGAGCGCCTCCCCGAGCAGGTTGGCCCCGGCGACCATCAACCCCAGGTAGATCGCCGGGAACAGGATCAGCCCGGGGTGGTCCCGGTAGTAGACCAGGCAGCAGCCGAGGAGGTTGCCGATGCTCGGCGTGGGCTCCTGTACCCCGGCTCCCAAGAACCCGAGCGAGCTCTCGAAGAGGACCGCCCACCCCACCGAAAGGGCGGCGTAGGCGGCCACCACCGGGAGGACGTGAGGCAGCACGTGGCGAACCAGGGTGAAGCGCGGCGTTGCACCGAGGACCTTTGAGGCGTCGATGAAGGGGAGGTTCCGGGTGACCACCGCTTGGCCATATGTGACCCGCGCCAACGGGGCCCAGAACACGCCTGCCAGCCCCACGATCAGCGAAATCAGTCCCCGACCGAGCACGGCGGCGATCGCCGCGGCTAGTAGGAGCCCGGGTATGGCCAGCCCGATGTCGGTCACCCGCATCAGCGCTCCACCGAGCCTGTTGGGCGCACCCGACGCTGTGAGACCGATGGCGAGACCAACCACCGTGGCGATTCCCACCGCGGCCAGTGCGGCCACAAAGGTGACCCGGCCCCCATAGATGATGCGTGAGAAGAGGTCGCGGCCCTTTGGGTCGGTGCCGAGGATGTGGCCGGGTGCCCCAGCATCCAACGGCCCACCGTCAGGGGCGAGGCCCTCGATGGTCTCGAACGTGGGGTCGTAGGGGGTGAGCAGCGGGGCCGCGATCGTCACCACGGCCACCAGACCGACGATGAGGCACCCCGCCACCAGGGCGGGGCGACGAGAGGGTCTGTCAAGGGAGAGCGGCTGGGGGATCACGATGCCTCACCCAGCGGGTGGTGGCAGGCGTACCCCTCCTCAGCCGGCCAGACATAGCCGGGACGCTCCTCCAAACAGACATGGTCTGCCCGCGGGCATCGTGGGGCGAACGCGCAGGGGAGCAGCGGACCGGGGAGGGCAGGGGGGTGGCCCTCGATAGCGGTCAGTCGCCCCAACGGCCCGTGGAGCGAGGTGCTCGCTCGAAGCAGTCCCGCCAAATAATGGTGGTGCGGCTGATCGAGCAGCGACCCGATCGGCCCGAACTCGACGACGCTCCCCGCATACATCACCGCCATCCGGTCGGCGGCGCGTCGCAGCAGAGCCAATTCATGGGTGACCACCACCATGGCAATCCCCAACTGGCGGACGAGCCTGACCAGCTCCGCCGCCACCCGGACCCGCACGATCGTGTCGAGAGCGGTAGTGGGCTCGTCGGCGATGAGCAGTTCGGGCTCGGCGAGGACCGCAGCCACCACGACCGCGCGCTGCAGCATCCCACCAGAGAGCTGATGTGGGTAGCCGGCTGCGACCTCGTCGGGGCGGCGGATCCCAAGGGCACCCAGCATCTCGACCGCCCGAGCCGTCGCCTCAGCCCGACTCATCCCACGATGGAGTTGCAGGCTTCGGCCGATCTGGGCCCCCACCCGCTGCAGCGGGTCAAAGGAGGTGAACGGGTCTTGGGGGACGTACCCGATGCGGGTCCCGCGGAGGGGCTCGGTGCGGTCCACCCCGGGGGCGACGACGACCTCACCATCGAGCCGGATCTCGCCCCCAACCACCTGCCGGCCCGACCCGAGAAGCCCCATGACCGCCAACCCGAGGGTGGTCTTCCCGGATCCTGATTCTCCGACGACCCCGACGATCTCACCGCGATCGAGGGCGAGGTCCACCCCCCTGAGAACCTCGCCCGACGAGGTGGTGACCCTCAGCCCGTCGATCTCGAGGAGCGGCGCCGGCTCAGCCTTCGGCTTGGACCCAGGCACGCTTCCAGTCGAAAGGTGCATAGGTGGCCAACGTGGGGATCTCGCCAACCCCGGCACCCTGGAGTACCCGGGGCGTCACCTCCATCACCGGAACCCCGGCGACCTCGTCGATGAGCCGCTGCTGCACGTCGAGCAGGGCGGCATCACGCTCCGGGCCGAACTCCATCGACTCGGTGGCGAAGAACTCCTCGTCGATCGACTCGTCGCAGAAGCGGGAGATGTTGAGGATGTCGATGGTGCCGCAGATGAAGTTCGTCGAGATGTAGTCCTGGGCGTCGGGGTAGTCGGCGCTCCAGTAGGTCGACGAGATGTCGTACAGCGCCGGGTCGTAGATCGCGGTGAAGAACTCGGTCTGCTGTAACCCCTGGAGGTCAACCGTGAAGCCGGCCGCCTCGAGGTCCTGCGCCAGCGAGGTCGAGTTGGCCGAGGTGTACGGGTCGGAGACGTCGTAGACGATCTTGACTGGAGTCCCGTCGTAGTCGGACTCCTCCACCAGCCGGGCTGCCTCCGCCGGGTCGTGCTCGTATACCGTCGTCCCCTCCGGATCGGACTGGGCGGTGGTCGACGACATCAGCTGGTTCCATGGCTTGGCCAGATCACCGAACTGGGCGATGAAGTCCTTGTTGAGCGCATGCGCCACCGCCATCCGCAGTTCCTTGGAGCCGAAGATCCCGTCGTTGTTCAATGCCAGGTAGAAGATGCGCGGTCCGACCGACTCGGAGATGGTGATGGCGTCGCTCTGCTCGAGTTGCCTTATTGCCTGGGGCGACAGCGAGAACTGCTCGAACACGCCGTCTGCCTCTCCGTTCTCGAGACGGAGTACCTGGGTGTTTTCGTCCACCCCGAGGTCGATTCGGATCTCGTCCAAGTAGGGAAGATCGGGGTCCACGTAACCGGGGTTGCGCACGATCGTGACGTCCGAGCCGCGGTTCCATTCCTGGAGGTAGAACGGGCCGGCTCCCACCGGTTGGCTGGCAAAGTCCTCGCCACGGTCCTCGACCGCCTCCTGGGGCACCGGCCAACTGGTGGCAATGGTGAGACCGAAGATGAACGTGGTGGTTGGGGCGGCGAGCGTCACCTGGAGCGTCTGGTCGTCGATCACTTCGATCCCCGACACCTCATCGGCCTCGCCATTGGCAAAGGCCTCTGCGCCCTCGATGGGGAACAAATAGCCCGCACCCCAGGACTGAGCTGGAACCGTGTTGGGGTCGAGCGCCCGGATCATCCCGTAGGCGACGTCGTCGGCGGTCACCGCCCGTGGCTCGAAGTCGGGACCGGCGAACATGGCACCTTCCTCGATTGTGAACGTGTAGACGAGCCCATCGTCGGAGATCTCGGGGGGCCCGGTGGCTAACCCCGTCTCCAACTCGCCTGCCGAGTTGAAGTGGTACAGACCCTCATAAAGAGCGCCGGCCGTCATGTCGTAGTCGATGGTGGACACCGCCTGGCTGTTGTCGAGCGAGGCCAGGTCGTTGAGTGCCACCAACTGAAGGCTGCCGCCCTGTTGCGCCTCGCCTTCGGCGGCAGTGGTCGCCGTGGCTGCCACCGTGGTCTCCGTGACGTCGGTCGTCGTCTCGGTGTCCCCGGGAGTGGTCTCGGTGGCTGCGGCAGTGGTCTCGGTCGGCGTCGCGACCGTGCTCTCCGAACCGGTCGTCTCGCCGGTCCCCGAGCCGGTGCATGCCGCCGCTACCAGCATCAACGCCAACGCCCAACCGATCCTGCGCATGGTCCCTACTCCCCGGATCGACGAAGGCGGCCACGATACACTCCGGGCCCTCATGGACACCCTGGAGACGGCCGACCGCGCCGCCCGGGTCATCGTGGAGCGAGCGGGCTTCCGGCCGGATGTCGGGCTGATCTGTGGCACAGGGTTCGCCCAGTGCACAGATGTCCTGGCCGACAAGGTCACCATCCCCTTCGAGGAA
Source organism: uncultured Actinomycetes bacterium (assembly GCA_963758695.1). Lineage (GTDB taxonomy): Bacteria > Actinomycetota > Acidimicrobiia > Spongiisociales > DATADW01 > DATADW01. The sequence continues at coordinate 10,100 of CAVWWM010000025.1, read as the reverse complement.
TTGCCCGGTTTTCGACCGAGCGCCATCCCGGGCCACGTCAACGAAGTCGAGGTCGGCCGGCTTGGTGAGCGGGTGGTGGCGGCGGTCAAGGCAAAGGTCCTCCCCTGCGACGGCGCAACCTGGGAGCAGGCGGGGATCCCTGCCCGCACCCTCGCCCGGACCGGGTGCCGGGCCCTTCTCTACTCGGCGAACTCGGGATCGATGCGGGGCGACCTCGGTCCCGGCGAGTTCCTCGCCTTCAGCGACCACATCAACTTCTCCGGGTTCAACCCCTTGTCGACAGAGCGCGAGGGTGGTGGGTGGCCGACGCCCTACCTCTCGATGGCCGAGTTGTACGACGCAGAGCGCACCGCCGCGGTATGTGCCGCCTCCACCGACGCCGGGGTCCCGCTGGGAACCGGAGTGGCCGGCTACTGGATGGGACCCAGCTTCGAAACCCCTGCCGAGATCAGGCTGGCGCAGTCCGCCGGTTGCTCGGTGTCATCGAACAGCTTCCTCCCCGAGGTGATGGCCGGATATCACGCCGGGATGGCGATCGTCGCCTTCACCTTCGTCTCCACCATGTCAGCCGGGATCGCCGCCCCCATCGCTCTCGACCGCGTCCTCGAGACCACCCGCCGCTCCCACGACGACTTCAGGAAGATCATCTCGGCGGCAATACCGGTCTTATGAGCCGAGGACGGCAGACGGCAGACGGCAGCAACGACTCTCTCCCCCGGCGGGGGGAGTACCCGACGCCGGAGGCGTCGGGGGAGGGGGGAAAGGCTCACGTTCAAAGGTGCGACAGGCGCGATCGGCGCCCCTGGGAGTGAACCATTCCCCCCTACCCGCTGCTCCGCGGCGGGTCCCTTCCCCCCTGCGGGGGGACAGAGAGAATTGCTTCCGTCCTCCGTCTTCGGCTATCCCGCCACGTACCCCCAGCCGGAACCGGTGATGGTCCAGGCGTTGGTGTTGGGGTCGGTCCAGCGCGAGTAGTCGGGCGGGGTGCTGGTCAACTGGTCGAGGTCGCGGAAGTCGGGTGATGCCACCGCGGTCCCGGCGATACCGGAGAGGACCAGGGCGGCGTGGTACTCACCCGCCCAGTTGCCGGAGGTGCCGTCGGGTGTCGCTCCAAGGGCCAGGGCAGTGGCGTTGACCGCCAACTGTCCGGTCTGGGCGGCGGTGACCACCGAACCGAGCTGGGTCCACCCGCTGTTCGAGGAGAGCTCGGTGGAGGTCGCCGTCCGGTACCAGAAGGTGACCGCACTCAACCGCGGCGGGGGTGTCACCCCGTCGAAGGTGACCCGCACCTGGATCCGACCCCCATCGGCGACGGGTAGCGGGACCGTGGAGGTGACCGCCGACGGCGACCCGTTGCGTCGGGTCCAAGCGAAACGCAGCCCGCCGGTGGTGCCGTTGAGAGACAACTCATAGGCGGTCCCCTTCGAGACGAGGCGCGCCACGTCGTCGTTCCAGTCGTCCAGCGCCACGTCGGCACGGATGTCGAGGTCGCCGGCGATGTCGAGCAGGGCTCGGTCTGGGGTAGTGATGACTGCCCCGGCGCCGCCGTTGAACCTCACGCCGCCCGGCCCGGTCGGTGCGTCGACCACGATGGTGACGGTGGCGGTGTCGATCCCGCCCCGCCCGTCGTTCACCTCCACCGCGGGGTGGTGCGTGCCCTCGGCATAGATGCGGGAGGCGGTGGGTCCGCTGCCATCATCGAACTGCCCGTCGCCATCGAGGTCCCAGGCGAAGGTGAGCAGGTCGTCGTCCGCGTCGGTGGACGTGGAGGCATCGAAACTCACGTTGAGCGGCGCCGTCCCCGACTGGGGGTTGGCGCTGAGGATGGCGTCGGGCGCCGTGTTCGGGTCCCCCGGGCGGTACACCCAGCCTGTGCCGAGCACGTCCCAGGCGCGGCCGGCTCCATCCGCCCATGCCGAAAAGTCGGGCTCGGTCGCCTGTGCCGGTGTCCGCAGGTCGAGGGCGGCGACTGGGGTGCCTCCGATCCCGGAGAGGACCGCGGCCTGGTAGAAGTCCCCCGCCCAGGGACCAGCCCCATCGGGTCCCGCGCCCAGCGAAAGGGCGTTGGCCCCGTTGGCGATGGCGACCGCGCCATTCCTGGTGACGACCGCTCCAAGCTGGGTCCAGCCGGTGGAGTTGGTCAGGTTGGCCGTGACATCGGTCCGATACCAGAAGGTGACCTTGGTGTTCTTGGCCGCGGTGTCAATGTCGATTGTGGCGCGCACCTGGAGCCGGTCGCCGTTGGCGACGGGCAGGGCGACAGTCGAGTTCACCGTCTGTGCACCACCGACTGCCCGGGCGAACCCGACCCGGAGTTGTCGGGTGGTCCCGTTGAGCATCAACTCGTAGGCGCCTGGGAACTTTGACACCAGCTTGGCGTTGGCCGTGGCCCAGTTGTCGAGGGCGACATCGGCGCGCAGATCGATGTCGCCGGTGATGTCGAGGGCGGCGGTGTCGGGCGTCTGCACCCTGGTGCCGGCGAGGCCAGGCAGTTGGATGTGGCCGACGCCTCCGGGCGGCGCCTCGGTGACGGTGACCGTGACCGAGGCGATGTCCGTGCCACCATGTCCGTCGTCCACCCGCACCGTAGGGTTGTGGGTACCTGCGGGGTAGGTGGTCTGGATCGAAGATGCATCGCCATCGCCGAACTGTCCATCTCCGTTGAGGTCCCAGTCATAAAGCAGGGAGTGTCCGTCGGGATCGGTGGAAGCCGTTGCATCGAGTGAGACGGTCAGCGGCGCCTCACCCTGGTTGGGATTGGCGGTGAGCGTGGCGACCGGGCTGCGGTTTGGCCCGCCGATCGTGTAGCTCCAGCCGTCGCCAGCCACCGTCCAGGGATTGCCGACACCGTCGGTCCACCCGGAATAGTCCGGTGGAATCGTGTCTTGCTGGGCGGTCGTCCTGAAGTCGGGGTTTGCCACCACCTGGCCGAAGAAGCCAATCCCGTTGATAAGCATCGCCGCGTAGTACCGCCCCGACCAGAACCCGGCAACATGGTCGAACCGGGAACCGAGCACCATGTTCCTGTCGCCGGGCCGGACGGTGGTTAGCCCCGAGGTCGTGACCGCGGTGCCCAACTCGGTCCAGCCGGAGTGATTGAACAGCTCGTTTTCCACGTCGCTCCTGGTGAAGAAGGTCACGGTGTGGCCACCAGCACCGTTGTCTGCCTCGAGCGTGGCGCGCAACTGGATCCGCTGGCCGTCGGCCACCGGGACGGCGAGGGTCGAGGTGCGCGTCTGGAGCGTGCCCGCCGAATTGACCCAGGCGAGGCGGAGCCTGCGTGTGGTCCCGTCGAGGATGAGCTCATAGCCCTCGGCCGATCCGAGGCTCGAGGTCCGCAGGTTGGAGATCAACTTGGCGTTGGATGTGGACCAGTTGTCGAGCGCAACGTCGGCCCTGACGTCGAGTGTCCCGGTGATGGCGTCGAAGTTGGGTCCCGCCGGAGCGGTGATGTCGGTCCCTGCCGCTCCGGGGAGGGTGAGATATCCGTCCTGCTCCTGGGGCGCTCCCTGGAACACGGCCCGGTATGTGGTGTCGACGGACGGGGCGACTATCAATCGGCTCTCGGCCCCACCGTCGGCCCAGGAGTCGAAGCCGTAGACCACGCCTTCTTTTGCCTGTGGGTTGACTGCGGTCACCGAGTTGGCCGACCCGACGATCACCTCTCGGGTGAAAGGCGTCCGTTCGGCAAATGCCCCCACCGATAGGGCGAGCCCGGCGACCGGGGCGCTCTCGAAGGTGAGCTCGACGGTGCGAGGGTCGAGGCGGACCGAGTCGGTCCCGGTCTTGCCACCCGAGTCCGTCACCGTGAGCGACAGCTCGAGATAGGACGGATACTCGTGGTCGGGAGCCACGAAGGAGCCGCCGGCGATGCCACTCCAGTCGTTGATGCCGTGCTGGTGACAATCGGTCGGCTCGTTGTGGGCGCAATGGTGTATCACTAGCCGCCAGCTCATCGACGCCGCACCGAGCGTCTCGTTGGGGTCGGAGGGCGTGCCGCTGAAGCTGATGGTGTCGCCCACCTTCCAGAGGACGCTCCCGTCGGGGGTGTCGATCGTGGCGGTGGGGGCGGTGTTGCCGTCCGTAGCGTCAATGATGACCGTCTCGGTGTCGACCCCGCCGCGTCCGTCGCTGACCCGGACCGTCACCGGGTAGCTACCGGGTGTGGTGTAGGTGAACTCAGGTGCGGCCAGCGTGGAGTCGTCGAGCTGCCCGTCGCCATCGAGGTCCCATGCGTAGCTGATCGGATCGCCATCCGGGTCGGTGGAAGATGAGGCGGTGAAGTTCACCAGGAGCGGGGTCGGGCCCGAGAGAGGATCAGCCCCGAGCACCGCGGTCGGCGGTTGGTTGGCGCCGAGCACGTATCCCCAACCGGTCCCGTTTACGTTCCAAACGTTGCCCGCGGTGTCGGTCCACTCCGAGTAATCGGGTGGAGTCGAGGTGAGCTGGCCGGTGGTGCTGAAGTCGAGGTCGGCCCGCACCTGGCCGGCGCCGGTCGTACCGCTGATGATCGAGGCCGTGTAGTAACGGCCCGACCAGAACTCGACGTCGTGGAGGACCCGCCCCCCGAGCACCATTTCCTGGTCCCCTGGGTTGACCGACGTGGTCCCGGTCCCGGTGTTGACCACACCGCCGAGCTGGGTCCAACCGGAATCGGCTTTCAGGTCGGGCGTGGTGTTGGTCCGGTAGAAGAAGGTCACTGTGTGGCCGCCCGCACCGTTGTTGGCGTCGAGCACGCCGCGGATCTGGAGCCGCTGCCCGTCGGTGACGGGGAGGGCAACGGTCGAGTTGGCCACGCGGACCGTGCCACCCCCGTCCACCCAGGCGAGTCGGAGGCCTTTGGTGGTCCCGTTGAGCATCAACTCGTAGCCCTGGGCGCCGGTGCCGGTGATCAGGTTGGAGACGAACTTGCCCGACGGTGAGTCCCAGTCGTTCAGGGCGACATCGGCGCGCAGGTCGAGATCCCCGGTGATGTCGAATGTGGGCGAGGGCGCTGACGAGATGTCCACCCCGGCGGTCCCGGGGAGAGTCAGGTAGCCGTCGCCGGACCCGCTTGCCGGGGTGACGGTGATGGCCGTCTGTGCGGTGTCGGTCCCGCCGCGCCCATCGCTCACCCGAAGGGTCGCGGTGTGGATTCCCGGCGTGACATAGGTGAACTGCGGAGTCGCACCCGAGGCGTCGTCGAAGGCGCCGTCGCCGTCGAGGTCCCAGTCATAGGTGAGCGGATCGCCATCGGGGTCGGTGGATCCTGCGCCGCTGAAGTTGACGGTGAGCGGGGAAGAGCCCGAAGTGGGATTGGCCGACGCAGTGGCGATCGGAGCGGTGTTTTCAGGGTCGACCGTGTGGCGGTATCGGATGATCCGGCCGCCGAAGTGGTCGACTGCGAAGAGGTCACCGCCGGGCCCGATCTCGAGCCCGACTGTGCCCACCTGGCTGGCGAAAAGCTCGACGGTCGCTGGATTGGGCACACCGCCGCTACCGGGGTACATCACCCAGATGCACTGCCGGGAGAAGTCGGAGAAGAACAGCGCTCCGTCGTAGGCGTCGGGGTAGCTGCCGCCTTCGTAGAAGGCGAGCCCGGCAACCGAGCTCGAGCCGCCGCCACATCCCGCCAATGAGCTCGAGTGGTTCCACGGAAGAACCGGGGGGGTGTGGGCGGTGGCGTCGCCGTACATGGTCTCGCACACGTTGTTGTTCAGTGAGTCATACCCGCTCTGGCGGGCGTTCCCCTCGTAACAGGGCCAGCCGAAATTGCGAACCGTCTGCGTGGGGTTCTGATGGCGGTTTATCTCCTCCCAGGTGCCCCAGCCGACGTCCCCGATCCAGAGCTCGCCGGTGCCCGGCTGGACGGTGAAACGGAATGGGTTGCGGAGGCCGTACGCCACGATCCTGTCGTCGTCTGCGCTTCCCTGCCCGACGAGCGGATTGTTCGGTAGGGGCAGACCGGTGTCCGGGTCGACACGAAGTATGGCGCCGTTCCAGGTGACCGGGTCGCCCGAGGTGCGGAGGTCCTGGCTGCGCAGCGCGCCTCCCTGACCGGTGGCCGGCTGCTGCGTGCCACCGACAGGAACTGGGGGATCACCGCACGGGTTCTTCGGGGTGTCGGTGTTACGTCCCCCGCCCTGGCCGTAGTCGCTGAAGTTGAAGCTGGCCCCATCGCCGGCGCCGACATAGAGCTCGCCGGCGGTTCCGAACTCGACGGTCCCGATCGAGTGGCTCGGGTACTGCTGGCACCAGTTGCCCTCGAGGAGCACTTGACGGTTGCTGGCGACGTTGGTCGGCGACACCTGATAGCGCACCACCCGCCCGTCGGCCATGCAGCCGGCGTCGAGGTCGGTGGCATACGGACAGTCGTCGGCATAATCGCGGCCGCGGTAGGTCGTGGTGAGCAGGTAGACCCATGGCTCGGAAGGGAAGTTCGGGTCGAGCGCCATCCCGAGCATCCCCCGGTCCCACCAACCGTAGGTCTCGGCAGAAATGTCTATGACGGTGGTGGCCGTGGTGTCGGAGATCGAATCGAACACCTTGACCTTCCCGGCCTTCTCCCCGACGAAGACACGGCCGTCCGCGGCGAAGCGGACGACGGTGGGCAAGTCGAGCCCGGTGAAGGCAGATTGCTCTTCGAACTCGGGATCCGTCACCGCCAACGGTGCGATCGACGGAGCCTCACGAAGGGCGGCGTAAGGGCTGGTGCTGTCGGTGTCCGCCAGCCGAAGCGGGTCAGCAGGTGGACTAGTGGAAGTCTGAGCTGGGGTAGTGGAGGCCTGGGCTGGGGTATTGGGGGCGGTTGGCGAAGACGCCATGGCGGTCCCGGGGAGCACGCCCACAGCGATCGCGAGCGCGACGAGACAGACCAATACTCGGCGAACAGACATTCCCCTGCTCCATTCAATTGATACGACTCGATCCCACCCTTGGTCGATCTATCGGCATCGGATCGAAACGGCTTGAAGGGTCCGAGAGATGAACCGGGCTTAATCTGCGTGTGCTCTCGGAGGAGCCGAAATGACTGAAGATGCGAGCCGCAGCAGACAGGCGCCGGAGCGGGGTACGCCCCTGTCAACGGGCTACAGATGTACTACGAGATCCACGGGCGGGGTGGCGAGGGCACCGGTGGCACGTCCGTTCTGCTCCTGCACGGTGCCTACATGACCACCGGTGACTTCGGGCCGTTCCTATCGGAGCTGGCGGCAACCCGCCGAGTGATAGTGGCCGACATGCAGGCACACGGCCGAACCGCCGACGTCGATCGGCCCATCACATACGAGGGACTTGCCGATGACTCGGCCGCCCTGCTCGAGCATCTCGGGCTCGACAGCGCCGACGTGATCGGATACAGCATGGGTGGTGCCGCCGCCATCCAGGTAGCGGTTCGCCACCCGGAGTCGTGCGAAAGCTGGTTTCGATCTCGGCGTCATACACCAGCGATGGCATGCAACCCGAGTTGCACACGTGCTGATACCCACCATCACGCCCGAGATGTTCGCCGGCTCACCGTTCGAGACCACCTACCCAAGAGGTCGCCCCCGACCCCGACAACTTCCCGACTCTGGTGGAGAAGCTCAAGACGCTCGACCTGACCCCGTTCACTTGGCCGGACGCCGACATCCAGGGGATCTCGGCGCCGACGATGGTCGTGATCGGTGACGCCGATGCGGTCCGCCCCGAGCACGCCGTCCCAGATGTACCGCCTCCTCGGCGGTGCCGGGCAGGGCGACCTCGTCGGGTTGTCGAACGCCCGGCTGGCGATTCCTCCCAGGAACCACCCACTTCGTCCCCCGGCCTCGGGATGCTCGACCGTCACAACTGGCTGGTCCCAATGATCACCGGCTTCCTCGACGAGCAACCCCCGGCGGGGTAGCTGCCAACCCTGGGTCGAGAAGTCAAGGGTGTGGGGTAGCCGTCCCGGGGCATCAAGACCAATATCCAGGGTCTCACTAGGCTCGGCGTCCAGCCGATTCGGAGGGGATCTTGCACGACGTCGTAATCATCGGTGGCGGGCCTGCCGGTTACGGCGCTGCCCTGTACGCCCACAACTTCGGGCTCTCCGTGGCACTGGTTGAGAAGGAGGAGCGGGTCGGAGGGACCTGTCTCCTCCGGGGGTGCATCCCGGCGAAGACCTGGCTTCAGGCGGCGGAGGTCATGACCACCGTCAAGAGCGCCGCCCAATTCGGGGTGACGCTTCCCGGGGAGGCCGGCTTCGACTGGGAGGCGGGGCTCAAACGCAAGAACGCCATCGTCGACCGATTGGTCCGAGGGCTCGCCGGGCTGCTCAAGCAGCGCAAGGTCGAGGTGATCGGGGTACTGGACGGCTCGACGGCGCCGGCAAGGTGGTGGTGAGCGGCGAGAACGGTCGAGCAGGTTGTCGAGGGACAACACGTGATCGTCGCCACCGGCTCGATCCCCGGTCGATCCCGGGGTGGGAGATCGATGGGGACCGGATCGTCAGCTCCGACCATGCCCTCGACTGGCCGAGTAGGCCCGATCGGGTCGTCATCGTTGGAGCCGGGGTGATCGGTTGTGAGTTCGCCTCGCTGCTGGTCGACCTCGGCAGCGAGGTCCACGTCTTCGAACTGATGGAACAGATAATCCCCGGCGCCGATCCCGATGCCGCCAAGGAGTTGCAAAAGCTGCTCTCCAAGCGGGGCGTCAAGTTCTCGCTTGGAGCATCGGTAGAGGCGCCCAAGATTGGCGAGTCGTCGGTGATGGTGACCGCCGGCGGATCATCCGTCGAGGCCGACACCGCCTTGATGGCGGTGGGCAGGGGTCCGGTCACCGAGAACATCGGGCTCGACACGGTGGGGATCACACCGGACCGAGGCTTCATCACCGTCGATCCGCAGACGATGCTGGCGGCACCGGGCGTCTACGCCGTGGGTGACATCGTGGCGGGCACGCCTCAGTTGGCCCATGCCGGGTTCGCCGAGGCGATCGCCGCGGTGACGCACCTCGCCACCGGTGAGGAGAAGCCGGTTGATTACCGCGCCATCCCTCGGGTCACCTACACCCATCCCGAGATGGCCGAGGTCGGTCTCACCGAGCCCCAGGCAGCCGAAGCCGGGATCGAGGTCGAGACCCACAAGCCCAGCTTCGTCGGTGTCGGGCGGGCGCAGGATCATCGGCCAGAAGCCAGGGATGGTCAAGATCATCGCCCAGCGCGACGGACCCATCGTCGGGTGCTTCGGTGGTAGGGCCCGCACGCCGGTAGATGATCCACGAGTTGATGTACATCGTGGGATGGGAGGCGTTGCCCGCGGAGGGCTGCAGCCTTCATCCACGCCCACCCGTCGCTGTCCGGGCCGTCGGGGGAGTCCTTGCTGGCGGCGAGCGGTCGAGGCTTGCATTGACCACCAACCGGGAGTAGAGGAGACCTGCGAGATGGCGACCACCGTGAGCATGCCGCAACTGGGGGAGACGGTCACCGAGGGCACCATCCTCCGCTGGGCAAGCAGGTGGGCGACACCGTCGCCGCCGATGAGGTTCCTGGTGGAGATATCCACCGACAAGGTGGACACCGATGCCTTCGCCTGCTGCGGGCACGATCCTCGAGATCCTCGTCCCGAAGGTGAGACGGTGGCTGTTGGCACCGCCATGGTGGTGATCGGCGACGCCGGCGAGGAGACGGATTCGGGACAGGCGACGACCGAGCAGCGACGGCCGAGGAGGAGCTCCAGGGCGGAACCGGCACCGGAAGAGGCCCCGTCAGATAGGCAGTGTCCGGTGAGGCTGCCACCGAGGATCAGGCTGCCGAGGATGAGGTAGCCACCGAGGAAGCGCCCGCCGCCGAGGCCACCGAGGTAACCGCCTGCAGCCCAGGCCACCGAAGATCTGCCCCCGAAGAGGCCCCGGCAGATGTCGAGGCGACGACGGGCGAGAAGGAAACAGCAACGGCTCCCCCCGAGGAGCCGTCCTCGTCGTCGTATCCGGTTGGGGGGAACGGAAGGGTGGCGAGGGCGACGGGATGCGCCGAGTCCTCTCACCCGTTGTCCGCAAACTGGCTCGCGAGCATGGTCTCGACCTGGCGACGGTCCCGGGAACCGGTCAGGGGGGGCGGATCACCCGACAGGACGTCGAGGCCTATCTAGCGCAGGAACCAGCCG
>CAVWWM010000024.1:0-11353 GCA_963758695.1 uncultured Actinomycetes bacterium | reverse complement strand
AATCGATAGTCCGAGCAAGCGGCGCCACCGCTTGGCCGGCGGCGGCGGGTCGTCGACCTCGGGGTCGGCGACCTTGAGGTCAAATGAATCCAGGTCTGGTTCGGGGTATTTGAGCGCAGACATGTCGTCCTCCTTCAGCGTGCGATCTGAACCAATTGGGCGAATCCCGACTCGATGAGGTAGCCGCGTCCCGGGGGCCGTACCCCGGCGCCGGGCGGTGGGAGCTTGACGCCAAGCAGTTCGGCATCGGTGACATCGGGGTCGAGGAGGATGCCGACTTTCGACTTGCGGACCGCACCCGTCCAGTGGTTGTAGGCGCGGCGCAGGTCGTCGGACCGTCCAGCGGCCACCACATGAACCTGTTCGTGCCTGGCGGCGATGAGCCGGGCGAGGCATCCTCCGGGGTCGTCGACGGCGTCGGCATCGTCCACCAGGACGAGGTGCGGTTCCTCGGATGCGAGGATCTCGTCGACAATGGGCGGCAGGTCGGCCGGGTCGATGATGACCCGGTGTGCCGCGCTATCGCGCAACGGGCTACGACGTGGCGCGTATGCGGTGACGGTGACTCCAGCCACCCTCGCCGCCGCCTCGGCCAGAGTCACCAACACCGTGCTCTTTCCTGTCCGCGGACCACCCCCGACCAGGGCGTGCTCCGACAGGTCGATCACCAGATCCACCGGGGCGAGTTCGTGCTCGCCGATTCCCACCGGTATCCGCCAGCACCCCTCGCTGAAGGATGCAGGGCCCATCTCGCTCCGGTCGACTGTTGCCGGCATCACCTCGACGGGCCGCGGCGCGCTGTCGATCTCCGGGACCCCGACACCGGACCAGCTGGTCGCCGCCTGGACGATCAGCCCGGTGCTGGCATCGACCGCCCGGCCGTGGGGGAGCACCGGGATGTTGCGCAGGCGCAGCCCGAGAGTGGTTACGTCCATCGGGTCGGCGAAGGCGAAGGCGAGTCGCGTTGCCACGGTCCCGGCCACCCGGATCGGGATCGACATCGCCTGCCGTCCGCCAGCGACGACATTGATCCCCAGTGCGGCCCCATCGGCTATCAGTCGGGCGACCATCTCGAGCAGTTGAACGTCCTTGTACCCGTCGAAGGCGGCCCGGAGCCCGGCGTAGTCGTCGATGACCAACAACAGCCGGGGCGAGGTCTCGCCGCTGCGGCGCCTCTTCTCCAACTCACTGCGCAGAAACCGGAGTAGCCGCACCTGCCGCTCCCGGTCGTCGGCGGCCACCACCGAGCCGACATGGGGGAGGTCGGCCAGGTGGTCGAAGCGATGCGTGCCGAACCCGAGAACGTAGACGTGGCTCGGTGCGTCGAGGAGACCCATCCCGAAGCCGACGACGACGGACTCGATGAACTCGTCGACTCCCGACCCGGGCATTCCGTAACAGAGCAGGTTCCCCCGCCGCGGGTCCCAGCGCCAGGTGGACACCCGCTGCTCCTCGGGCTCATCGACGAGGGCGAGCGGGAGGCCGTCACCCGCCCTGTCCCCCGAGCAGGTCGGCCAGTTGGACGACGTCGGGGAGTGGTGCTGGCCACGGGGTTCTGGCCGGGCGCATCTTGGTGCGCTCGGCGGCACCGGTGATCGCGGCGACGAGGCGTTCCAGGTCGGTGGGAAGACCTTCCGAATGCTGTCGTCGCGGAGCTGACGGAGGCTCCGGGCTGAACGAGGCTGTGGAGACGATGACATCCGAGCCGACACGCCCCGAGACACCGGTGGACAGAGCGGTCTGGAAGGGGACGAGCTCAGACGGGCCGAAACGGACATAACCTCGACCCGGCAGCGAGCGCGGCAGGTTGGCCGCGGCGGCATCACCGATCACGTCCTTGGAATCGGTGGTGCTCTGCACTCGCAGTGAGAGACGCAGGTTGCTGTTCGCCCGGATGTTGTCCTTGATCACTCCGGCGGGTCGTTGCGTCGCCAGGAGCAGGTGGACACCGAGGCTGCGGCCTCGGGCGGCGATGTCCACCAGTGCCTCCATGAATTCGGGCAGTTCCTTGGCCATGGCGGCGAATTCGTCGATGACGATGAGCAGCCGGGGGAGCGGCTCTTGGTGGTCAGCGGCCAGATAGCTGGGAAGGTCCTGTGCCCCCACCTCGCGCAAGACCCGTTCGCGATGGCGTAGCTCGGCTTCGAGGCAGGTGAGAGCTCGGCGAGCCAAGTGCTCGTCGAGGTCGGTGACGACCCCGACCACGTGGGGGAGAGCGGAGCAGGCGTCGAAAGCGCTTCCTCCCTTGTAGTCGACGAGGACGTAATTGAGGTGCTCGGGGTCGACCCGGGCCGCGAGTGAGACGACCATGGTGCGGAGCAACTCGCTCTTTCCGGCGCCAGTGGTGCCGGCGAGGAGGCCGTGGGGCCCGTCGGTGACCAGGTCGATGTCCAGTGGTCGATTGGCAGCCGCCCCGATGGGAGCGCGCACCGTGGAACCCGAGCGCCGCCAGGCGTCGGCCACCACAGCCGGGTCGGGGTCGGTCATTTCGAGCAACTCGAGAAGACCAACCGTCTCCGGCAAGGCGGACTCGGCGTCTGCCCGCTCCGGGTCCTGAAAAGCGGCCACCGAGCGGGCTACCTCCGCGGCCACGTCGTCTGAGGCGAAGAGCGGCGTCACTCCCTCTACGACCTCACCCTTTCCCGGGTTCTCCATCCGCAGCCGGAGGCCGTCTGTGGTCACCACCGTCGAGGAGAGCGAGGGGAGTCGGTCGGCATCCTCGGATACCGCGATCGCCGAGACCGTTCCCCCGGCGACGAGCGTCCCCACGAAGCTCGACATGCCCGGGTCGTGGCCCGTGTCCACCACCAAGATCGTGTGCCCCGAAGTCTCTCCGGTCAGTTCGGAGACGACGATGTCGGCATCTGCTGCGGTTGCTGCCAGCAGGCGGCGCCCGGAGCGGGCCATGACGTGAGGCAGCCACCAGACCCAGCGCCACTCCGCCACCCTGTCGGAGTGGGCCAGCACCGCCACCCGCAGGTCGGCAGGACCGTGATGGAACGCCGCTTGGATCAACAGCGACCGGATCAGACCGATGGTGGCGTGCCGCGGGCCGGCAACTCCCAAGACGGCGCCACCACGGAGCACCACTTCGACCGGGCCGGCTTCGAGTTGGCGAGCCCGGTCGATGGCCTCCCACACCTCCTGCTCGGGGTTCCGCTCCGGAGCCACCGGCTCTGGCAGGGTGACGGCGCCGTAGCCGAGACAGAGACTGAGGAAGTCCTCGTGATGCGGTCGCCGCTCCCAGAGTCGGCGTGTCCCCGACGGTCGCCGCGGTGACCACGTCGGGCAGGGATAGGTGCCGCTTTCCGAGCCGTCGCTGCCAAGCCGCATTCCACCGCAGCAACTCCCTTTCGAACTTGGCGAGATCGGCGGTGAACGCCTCCTCGCGGGCTCGTAGCCCGCGTCGGCGCGAGAAGCGGTTGTCGACGAGGTTGAAGAGCATGAGTACCGGACTGAGCAGACAAAACAATGCAAACCGGGGGTTGAAGAAGATCGCCATCGTCCCGCCCATGACCAGCGGGGCGAGGATCATGGTCCAACGGAACCCTCCGCCCTTTGAGGGCTCGGGGCCGCGCTTGGGCACGGCGGCATCGATCGTCGGGTTGGGGGCGAGGCGACGCGGTGGGCGGTTGAATGCGCCCGGCGAAGCGGTCTCGGTCGGTGTTGGCAGAACCTTGCGCACCAGCCACACCGTGGCTCCAACCTGGAGCGCTGCGCCCACCGGGCAGCGGAACCGTTCGTGTTGAGGCTGCCCGTCGAGCAGCACGTGGTCCCCCGAGCCGGGGTCGACGGTCACGGCGCCGTCTGCTGCCACGCCGATCGAGGTCGCCTCGCCGCAGAAGCCCGGCGCGCTCCCAGGTTGGGGGCGGTAGAGCCCAGGGGCGAGGAGGAGACGCTGCCCGCCGTCGGCCCCCGAGATGCCTGCCAGCTCGATTGCCGGGGGGATCCGCCGTTCCCGGGCTTTGGGTGCGATCCCGAGCTGGGCCCCATCGCCCAGGTCGAGCTCGGATATTGGTGTCTCGGGGTGGTAGAGCACCCCGTCGACGGCGACTCCCCGGCTCCAATCCCCACCCAGTTCTGCCTGGAGGGCAGCTCCCAGATCGCCGACCCGGGCCGCAGGCTCACAACCCAGTTCGAGGTCGTCGACCCCTCCATCGTGCCTCACCTGGGCGCGCAACCGCGAGCTCACTCGAACATCCCCAGAGGAGTCGTCGCATCCTCCTCGGCCGCTTCCTCTGCCGCCTCCTCAGCGAGCCTCCTCGCCTCTTCCTCCGCCTGACGCCTTTCTTCCTCCGCGATTGCGGCCAGTTCAGCCTCGATCGAAGCGATGGATTCGGTCACGGTCCCGGTGGCGAGGTCGACCCCGGAGAGGTGAAGTTCGTACCAATCGTCTGCCTGGTCCGCCAGCGGCCCACGCAAAGCTTCCGACAACTCGGAACGGCCGGTACCGAGTGTCGCCGTGCAGCAGCAGAGACAGGTCCCGCAGCCGCCCCCGCACTCGTGTTGTGTCCGCAGCGATACCAGCGCCGCTTGCAAGTCACCCTTGGACGCCATGGAGACTCGTCCTCCCAGTGTTCATGCCGGTGGAATGTCGAAGCCCCCCGACCGACGAGGGGCTCCGACTACTCCGAGCGGCTCAGGCCGGCGTGGCGCCCCCGGTGCCACCGCCTCCACCGATCGTGTAGGTACGGTCGGTGACGTCGATGGTGTCCTGGGTACCGGTGGTGAGCACCGTTGTGGTGTCGGACAGAGCCTCGATCGCCTGTGTGAAGGAGACCTTGAAGCCGTTCTCCCACACGTTGGTCTTGAAGCTCGCCGCGTCGGGCCCTTCCCATCCCCCGCTCTGCGCACCGGTGGCGGTCCGCTCCAAGGCGGTGTCGAGGAGTGTGATCAAGTCACCGATCCTCTCCTGGGCGGTGGGGAAGTCTGTCCCAACCAGCTGATCCCGGTAATCCGGGTCGAGCACTCGAACGGTCATCTCGTCCTCCTTCTCTCCGCCGCCTGCTTGGCGGGCCGTATCGGGTCCGTTTCTTCGGACCACTGCCGATAACTCAAGAAGGTAAACGATAGTTAACGTCTTGTCAAGCTAGTCAGATATCGGTAGAGTTTCATTCACGTTAGCGGGAGATCAGTGACGGGAGGCGAGATGTCACGATTTATGAACTCGGACAACCTGCGGGCCACCGCGGGTCGGCTGCGCACCGTCAAGGAGGCGCTCAACGATCGTTACGCCGGCGTGACCGCCGCCCTGGCGTTGGCCGACCGTGACTCAGGTCACGTCATGGCCCTGAGTCACGCAGCAGACGGTGCCGGGTCGTGGGCGCTCGTGTTCGAGGACCGAGCTTCCTTCGCCGAAACCCACGACCCATTTGCTGCCTACCCGGTGAGCCTCATGCAGCACCTCGCCCCGTCGCTGCCCACCGATCCGGCGACCGCCCTCCAGGTGATTCGCGACCACTTCGACGAACTGGACCAGGCTGCCGGTCAAGGTGGCGACGACGACCGGGTCGGTACCGAGGACCTCGAGGCGGCAGCCGACCCGAACAACGGGTTTCCCGTCGAAGTACAGCAGGCCGCCCGCTACCTCCTCGACAATCAGGGTCTGTTCAACGCGCTCGAGATCGCAGCCGACGATCGCAGCCTGCACTACGACGACGAATTCTCGATCGAGGACATCGATGCCCTGCTCGAGCAGAACGGCCACCTGCAGGTGCTCATGGAGAACTTCGACGCGGTCGACATAGCCCACGAGGGTGGCGATGCCGACGGTGAGATAAGCCTCGACGACCTGAGGGCGGCTGCGGATCCCGACAACGGGTTCGACCCGGCCGTGCAGGCGGCGGCGCAATACCTCCTCGACAACAGACAGATCCTGGACGCATTCGAGGGTGACAGGTACAGCACCTCGCTACACAGGGACAACGTGGCGAACGCAGTTCTCCACCGTCTTCAGCTGGACGCCGAGGAAGCCTGGGACCTCTTCTGGCCACCGGGTGGTCTGTCGGGCGAAAGCACCGCCGAGCTCGTCGACATGCTCGAGGGGGATGACGTCTCGGATGTGTTCCGCCAGCAACTCTGGGTCCATATCGCCGAAACCGAAGATGCCGCCACTCTGGAGAACCTCGTCCGAAATGGTGAGAGCGACGTGCTCTCTCTCGCCATCGCAGAGAACGCCCCATCCACGCGTCTGCGTGAGGTCGTCATATCGCTCGGGGCCGAGCCTGAAGACATCCAGGCGCATCGCCCCTTCGTCACTGCGGCCATCGACAATATGAGCGACTATTCGTTGACGCTGTTCGTGGAGGACCTCGAGGAGGACGATCAGTTGGAGCCCTTCCTCGAGGCGCTGGTGATCGACCAAGAGGAAGAGGACGGGCCCTCGTGGTGGGAGTACTTCGGCGCCAGCCCGCACCACGTCACCATCTCGCACGAGTACGACACCGTCTACCTGGAGCGCGTGCTGGATCGCATCGGCCAGGTGTCTGACGCGGCGACAAAGGGCATTGTCTTCGAGGCGACGATGGCGGCCGTCGAGGACGAGCTCAAGAACGCCTCCAACGGGTGGGACATCAACGCCCTCGGGAACGTGACCACCACCTACTCGTTCACCGACGGACACCATGCCTCGCTCGACAGGCGTTGCTCGACCTGGTGATGACCGATCCGGAGGGGGTGGTCACCCATCTGCAGCAGCAGGACGATCGGGCGGAGGCGCTCACCGTGTTCATACGCGAGCTGTTGCGGAGCAACGATCAGGACGGCGGCGGCGCCATCGAGGTGGACGAGGAGGGTGCGCTCAAGGTCAACCAGCTGATCACGGCCCTGGCCGGTGGAAATGGCGACTTGGCGGCCCGGCTCGATTACTTCAACTATCGGGTGGTCGGCGCCCGACAGCTTGGGTAACACCCAGGAGGACTTCCCCCACGCCGAGCAGCTCGGTTACGCCGGTGGCGCTATCTCACAGGCGATCGACGAGCTCGAGCTGGGTGATAAGCCGGAAGGCATGGAGGCGGTCAAGTTGATACTGGGGGTGGTCGGTCTGGTCGACCCGACCGACACCACCAGCGCGGTGGGGACCGGGGTGGATGCGGTCACGCTCATCGCTACCGAGTGGGCGGAGGCCGACATCGAGAGGGCTCAAGGAGACTGGGCCGAACTCGAGGAAGGTCTCTATTGGGCGCTGATCCCGACCGGAGCCGACCACGACACCTCTGGGTTCCCCGACGCTTTCGACGACTTCCTCGTCGCCTACGGAAACGTCTTCGACCGGGCCTCGATCGGCAACTGATGAAATCCGCTTTTGGCGTCACTTGTTGCGGTATGGCCGCGTTGAGTGACCCCAAACGGGTTTATGAATACGTGTAGAACCCGCGTCCGCTCTTCCGACCGAGGAGACCCGCCTCGACCATCCGCACAAGCAGAGGGGGGGCGGCGTAATGGGGGTCGTGGAACTCGGCGTAAAGGACGTCGGCCACAGCCTTCATGGTGTCGAGGCCGACGAAGTCGGAGAGCTCGAGCGGTCCCATGGGGTGGTTGGCGCCCTCGCGCATCCCGGTGTCGATGTCCTCGGCGGTGGCGTAGCCATCCTCGTACATGCGGATCCCCTCGAGCAGGTAGGGGACGAGCAGGAGGTTGACCACGAACCCCGCCCGGTCCTTGGCCCTGATCACCGTCTTCCCGAGAACGTCTCCGGCGAACTCGGTTGCCATCGAGATCGTCTCCTCACCGGTGAGGACCGTGCTCACCAACTCCACCAACCTCATCACCGGCACCGGGTTGAAGAAATGGAGCCCGATGACCCGGTCGGGGCGTGAGGTGGCGGTGGCGAGGCGGGTTATGGGGAGCGAGGAGGTGTTCGATGCCAGCAGGGCGTTCTGATCGGTCACCGCCTGATCGAGGCACGGAAGATGTCGAGCTTGAGCGTCTCGTCCTCGGTCACGGCTTCTACCACGACCTGCCGGTCCGACATGGCGGTGAGGTCGGTGACAAAGTTGAGCCTGCCCAGGGCGGCATCCTTATCATCGGTTCCGAGCTTGCCCCGCTCAACGCCGCGGCTCGAGAGACTTTTCAACCCTGGCGCGCCCGGCGTCGGCGGCAGCGTTGGAGACCTCGTGGACCACCACTTCGAGCCCCGCCCGGGCGCACACTTCGGCGATCCCTGATCCCATCAGCCCGGCACCAACGACGCCAACCCGCTCCACGGCCATCAGGCCTCCTCGATATCCGCCCATCATCGCCTGTCGCGCCGGCGGGAGCGACGCATCCAGTGACTGGCCTAGCTTTCGGGCGCTGGCTAGTGGAGGCTGTCAAATGGGTCCGATCCGGGTCGGTATCAATGGATTCGGCCGCATCGGCCGCTGCACCTTCAAGCTGCTGGTCGCCGACGAGCCGGTTCGAGGTTGCCGGGATCAACGACCTGGCGGACATGGGCGACCTGGCGTACCTGCTCAAGTACGACTCGGTCCACGGCTGGTACCCGAGGAAGGTGGACTCCGACGCCAACCAGCATCATCGTCGGCGACCACAAGGTTGCCTTCTATCCGAACGCGAGCCCGAGAAGATCCCGTGGGGAGATCTCGGAGTGGACGTGGTGGTGGAGAGCACGGGGCCTTCCGCGCCCGTGCCGACGCCGCCCGCCATATCGACGCCGGGGCACGCAAGGTTGTGATCTCTGCTCCGTCGAGCGATGCCGACACCATGCTCGCCTACAAGGTCAACCACCATCTATACGACCCCGACAAGCATCACGTCGTCTCCAACGCCTCCTGCACCACCAACTGCCTGGCCCCGCTGGCCCGGGTCCTGGTCGACCGCTTCGGCGTCGATCATCTGATGGTGAGCACCGTCCACGCATACACATCGAGCCAGGCTCTCACCGACACCCCGACCCGTAAGAGGAGGAGGGGCAGGCGGCAGCGCTCTCCATTATCCCGACCAGCACCGGCGCGGCGCAGGCCACGGCGGGGATCGTCCCCGAGTTGCCGGGAAATGTGACGGATGGCCTTCCGCATCCCCGATCGAGGACGGCTCGGTGGTCGACGCGGTCGGCGGCCTTACAGACGGACGTTACGATCGACGACGTCAACCAGGCTCTGGCCGACGCGGCGGAAGGGCCGATGAACGGGGTGCTTCGGGTCAGTGACCAGGCTCTGTCGCGCGTGACATCATCGGCGACCCGCACTCATCGATCGTTGACGCCGGATCGACCATGGTGCTCGCGGGCGCGTGGTGAAGGTGATCGCCTGGTACGACAACGAATGGGGCTACGCGGCGACGATGGTCGACATGTGCGGGGTGGTCGCTGGGTCCGGTGACCGGCCGATTTCTACAGACCGGCGCCCGCACCGTGGCCCGGTCGAGGTGGCGGTACTCGCCGGTGCGCAGGTGGCACGAGGCGAGATGGTTCCCCCGGGATGGCGCGCCCGCAGGATGGGCTCCTCGACGTCGCATACCCCTTCCACCGATATAGGACATCGGGGGTGGAAACGACAACCCGAGGGAGGGTTGAGTGGGCTCGGTATCTCGCCCTCGATCAGGTGCCTGGTGCGCGGGCGATCGGGGTCTGGCACCGGGATGGCGGCGAGCAGCGCCTCGGTGTACGGGTGGAGCGGCTGGCGGTACAACGTCTCCCGGTCGGTTAGCTCGACCACCTTCCCCAGGTACATCACCGCCACCCGGTCGGAATGTGCTCACCACCGCCAGGTTGTGCGCCACGAAGAGCAGCGTCAGATGGAGGTCCTCCTGTAGTTCCTTGAGCAGGTTGAGGACCTGCGCCTGGACCGACACGTCAAGCGCCGACACCGGCTCGTCGGCCACCACGAATGTCGGGCGGAGGATCAGGGCGCGGGCTATCCCGATCCTCTGGCGCTGGCCACCGCTGAACTCGTGGGGGAAGCGTGAGGCGTGATGTGGCCTCAAGCCGACCAGATCGAATCTCGACGACGCGAGCGTGCTGCTCGTCGGCGTCGCCGATCCCGTGGATGCGCAGGCCCTCGGCGATCGACTTGCCCACCGGAGAGCGCGGTCGAGCGACGAGAAGGGATCCTGGAAGATCATCTGGGCGGTGCGGCGGAAAGGTTCGAGCGCATCGCCGGTCAGATGGGAGATGTCGGTTCCGTCGAAGGCGATGGTGCCGGCCGGACGGTTGAAGAGAGGCGGCCAGCATCCCGTCCCAGAGGTGCTCTTCCCGCATCCCGACTCGCCCACCAGCCCGACCGCTCTCGCCGCTGTGCTACGACGTCGAGGCTCGCACCCCATGCCACCGCCTGGAACCCACCCGACGGTGCGATTGCAGAGATCCCGGACCTGACCGGGAAGTCCTTGCGCAGTCCCTTGACCTCGATCAACGGCTCAGCCATCGCCGGACCCCGCTGCCGTCCTTCCGCTTCCGCCGTGCTCTTCGGTCGCTTCGGCTCTCTTCCGTCCTCCGTCCTCCGTCTTCCGGTCTGCGAGCGAAGCGAGCTGCAGCGGAGCGAGTTCGTCGCCCTCAGGCGTTGTGATAGAGAAAGCAGCGCGACGACGCTGGTCTTCCTCGATCGGGAGCAACTCCGGGTCCAGCCTGGTGCACGACCTCCAGCCCGTACTCCACCCTGGCGCGGCATCTCCCGGCGAAGCGGCACGCCTGCCCGAGATTGATGAGAGTCGGGACCATACCGGGGATCGCCGCGAGCTGGTCCTTGACCTCGCCCAGTGTGGGGATCGACCCGATGAGTCCCTGGGTGTACGGGTGCTTTGGCCGGTGGAAGAGCGTCCGGACGTCGGTTTCCTCGACGACCTGGCCGGCGTACATCACGGCCACCCGATCGGCCATCTCGGCCACCAGCCCCAGGTCGTGGGTGATGACCATGAGCGCCATGCCCCAAGTCCCGTTATAAATCTTTGATCAATTAAGCACTCTGGCCTGATCGTCACGTCGACCGCCGTGGTCGGCTCGTCGGCGATGAGCAGGCTGGGGCGCTGCAAGCCAGCGCCATAGCGATCATCACCCTCTGTGCCATCCCACCCGACATCTCGTGGGGATAGAAGCGGGCGCTGCTTCTCCCGGATCTGGGATCCCCACCTTGGCGAGCATTGTCACCGCCTTCTGCTTGCCAACCTTGTCCGCCACGTCCCGATGGATTTCGTAAACCTCGGCGATCTGCCCGCCGACCTGGTGCACCGGGTTGAGCGAAGAAGTCGGCTGCTGGAAGATCATCGATATCCGGTCGCCCCTCAGCTCGGCCATCTCGTTCGCGCGACATGCTGGTCAGGTCGCCGCCCGTCGAACGTGATGCGGCCGGACACGACCTTCCCGGGACGGGGCACCAACCCCATGATCGAGAGCGATGTGACCGACTTGCCGCAGCCCGAC
>CAVWWM010000023.1:0-14344 GCA_963758695.1 uncultured Actinomycetes bacterium | reverse complement strand
CGACGACACCGCGGTCAGGCCCGCCGATCTCACCCTCTGGGACCGATGCTTGGTTCGAACCACCCACAGAATACACCGAACGCTTCCGCTTCGGGTTGCCATCTTCATCGAGACACTTGATGCTCGAAGGTTCCTTCATTCCGCCACCGAGGTAGTAACCGGTGAGGTGGAACGCTCCAAACCCAGCCACTCGATACTTCCCGTTGGATCCCGATCCTTCGTAGGGCATCGTAGAACGGTATCAATACGTCGGTTTCCGAGCGGTCGGTTCCATCTGTGCTTTCGAGCACGAGACCGAGTTTCCGGTGCTAACTTCCGTACTCATTACGCCGATCTCGATCGTGACTTCGCACGCTGGTGGATTGTCAGGCGTAAGCCAGCCAAACGGAGCCGGGCAGATCTTGTCCTGCTGGGCCCTTCGGCGCAGGGTCGGGCGCGGTAGACACTGACGTACCGTGATGAAACGTGATCTCAACCGGGACACCGAAGCCTTGGCCCGTATACCAGCCCGACTCGCAGTCGGAGATGATGAGCGGCAGAGTTGTCAAGCCGCTCGGTGATCCCCACACCGCGGTCGCTTTTGCTCGACAGTGGTGCCGTTGAACCCGATCACCTGGGCGAGAAAGGGCTTGTATACGTCTGATCCACTGGTGTCCAGTGTTTTGGTTGCACCGTGACCTCCTTCGCCGCTGTGTTCAAGTCAACCGACTCGATCCCGGCTGCTCCGTCGTTGGCGTTGGAGCTGGCATAGGTGCCGGCGGTGGTGTTGGCGGTGCCGGTGGTGCATGGCTTGCCGAGAGCGCAGTCCTCGGCGACGGCCAGGGCGCCGGCGTCGGCGCCGCTCTGGAGCTCGCGCCGCTCGCCGTAGAGGGCTCCGACGTCGATGGCGAAGGCGGCCATCCCAATGAGTGCGGTCAGACTGATCGCCACGATGACCGCGGTGGCACCACGCTCATCGCTCAGCCGCCGTGACAGTTGCTTCAACCGCCGCATCGCATGACTCCTTTTCCGGTGAGGGTGATCGTGTTCGTACCAAATAGGGGAATGTCGTATGTGAATGGGTAGGTGGCGGTCACACTCGTGGCGCTGCCCGGGTTGCAGGCGGTGGTGCTCACCGAAACCTGGGCTGGGTTGCAGCGAAGTGGCGGCGTTCTTTGTGGCCGTGACGGCTTCGGCGGAGTCCTTGGTGACTGCCAGAGTGCGCACGCCTTCGCGGGCGGCGTGGGTCAGCGTGATCTGGGCGTTGTAGCCAATTCCGAATTCGACGAGACCGAATATGAGAAGCACGAGAAGTGGGAGAATCAGGGCGAACTCGACCATCGAGGCACCCCGGTCTTGACGGAGGCGTTGGAAACGGGTGGAAGCAGACATCGTCGATCCTTCAATCGCCCAGAGCGCTCAAGAGCTCTGGCTGATCGAATAGATCGAACACCTGTCCACCGAGCGCAACAACAGCGCCAAACGCAGCCATGGCGATGAGAGTCACCATCAAGGCGTACTCGACCATCGTTGCGCCGTTTTCAGATGTCAGGAAGCGGGTGAATCATGTGAGAATTACCTTCGTGGCTGGAACTGCGGCGGTCCGGAAGGACCCAGGGCCGCCGCAGTTGACTTGCGGCTTTCAGGCGCCGAGCTTGCTCGCGACCTCGCCGAACAGGCAGCGAGATCGGTGCCCGATCGTGGCAACGACACGATGAGACCACTGCAATGAGGGCAACCATCAGGCCGTACTCGACCATGGTGGCACCCTCGTCCTCCCGCACGATGCGGGACTGCAGCCAGGTGTTGATGATGTGAAGCATGTTGCTTCCTTCCTGTACTTGCGGACCGCCCTTTGCGGTCTCTACTGATTGGAATGATCGGTGACTACGGCTCCGTCCTCATGACCACAATTGAGGATTCGCCCATCATCAAAATTGATGAAAGCGAGACGGCAGTCGGCAGACGCAGCCAGAACGCGCAGCAGTCGGGTCGGAACTAGCTGTCGAACCAGCCTTGTCGGCGGGCCATGGCCACGGCCTGGAGCTGGGAGCCCACATCCAGCTTGAGGAGGATGGATCGGATCTGGCTGCGGACCGTCGCCAGCGAGACAAACGACTCCTCGGCGATCTCGGCGGCGGACTTGCCCTCCACGAGGCCGGCGAGCACCTGTTGCTCCCTCTCGGTGAGCCTCTCCAGGGTGGCCTTCCGTTGAGCCTCGGAGGAGCGCCAGGTTCGGAGCGCAGCGCGCATCTCGTGACGCTCTCCGGGCGGAAGGATGTCCCGGCCCTCGACGGCGTCGCGGATCGATTGGACCAAGCGGTCGAACGAGACCGACTTCTTCAGGATGCCATCGGCGCCGGCCTCGAGGCACTCTCCCAGTCGTCGCTTGTCGGTGTTCCCGGTGAGGACGACAACCCTCTCGGCGGCTTCCAGGAGTCGGTCGATCAGGCCGAGACTGCTCCCCAGCTCCTCGCCCAGGTCGAGATCGAGTAAGACCAGCGTGGGGCTGAACGCCTCGGCTGCATCGAAGATGGCATCGGCCGTGGGGCCGTCCACCACTCGCACCTCGAAGCCCTCCCCGGTCAATGCAAGCTGAAGGCTCTGCCCCAGCAGCACGTGGTCGTCAACGATGAGCACCCGGTTGCTCATCGAGCGCACCTATATCAACATTGGGGATGAGACCGGGCGGGCCAGCGGCTTCAATGCCTCGGTGTCCATTACGCCTCGGCGGATCCTCGTGGCCGTCGTTCCGCCGCTTTTGAGCGACCTATTGAGCCGCCTCGTCTTTGCGCCATGTCGAATTCGACGTGGTCGAGATGCCGTCTCGATGGCACGCTGCCGGATGGCCGCTTCGACGCCGCATTCGTGAACACCGACGTCGAGCTTGCCTCGGTCGAAATCGACACCCTGGTCCGGTTGCCGATGACGCCAGACGGTCTGGGGACCGCCCGCATCAGCAACCAAGAGCGCGAGGAGTGGGTTGAGTTGACCAGTGTCGGCGATCTTATCGCCCTGATCGACCGGCTCTCAGCCGACCTCAGCTCCGTCTGACGACGCCGGCAACGAGAGCACGAACACGGTCCCTCCTTCGGGACTCTCCTCTACCCATGCGTCTCCGCTCTGCGACCGCATCAACTCGCGGGCGATGTGCAGCCCAAGGCCGGTGCCTTGGACCGATTCGCTGGTCGGGCCTCGCACCCCTCGTTGGAAGATCCGCTCCCACCACTGCACGGGCACACCCGGTCCCTCGTCCTCGACCCAGATCAGCACCCGATCGTCCTCCCGGTCGGCGCTGATCCCGACCGGGCCGGCGCGTACCGGCGGGCGTTGTCGAGGACGTTGTTCATCACTTCGGCCAGTGCCGTCGGCTTGCCCAGCGCAGCCAGATCGGCGGGGACATTCAGAGTGACCGTGCTCCCGTGAAGCCGCTCGACTGAAGCCGATTGCCGCAGAACGTCGGCTACCAGGAAGCTCTCCTCGTCCTGCAGGGCCTCCTCCCTGGGGGCGATCATGCGCTGCAGTCGTGCGATCTCGCTTCCCGCCGCCGCCTGCAGAGAGACCCAGGCCGTGTCATCCAGCCTGTCCGCCCCGCGCTTCCAGCAGTTTCAAGGCGCCCTCGATCGCGGTCAACGCCGACCTCGCATCGTGGGCGCGCTCTTCCATCGACTCCTGGACACGGCGCACCTCCTCATGCGCCTCGCTGGCCATGGTCTCGGACTCGAGGAGTTCAACCTCCCGGCGCGACCACCCCATCTGCACCTCGTTGACGAGCGCCAAGAGGACCACCAGCAGACCGATGAGTGGGAGTGCCAATTCCCCGTCGAGATGGGTGCTCTCCCCGAAGGCGCCGATCACCTGGCCGAGCACGATGGTCGCCAACATCAAGCCGAGTGCAGTGTGCAGCGGCCAACCGGCACGCCACCCCTTGACGCCGTAGCCGACCGCCAGAGCCAGCGCCGCCACAATCAATAGGACGGTGCCCCATCCCGAGGTTTGAATCGAGATGGGTTCACCGGGGTTGGCCACCAGTTCGGTGACCGGTGATAGCGCCTGCACGCCGAGGATGAGGAACGCGGCGGCGATGACGGCGATATTCCACGCTCGGACACGGCGTGAAGACCCCACCATCAGGCCCCTCCAGAAGGCGAAAAACGCCGCGACCACCCCGATGGGGGCCACCCATGACAACACCGGTTGCTGTGACAACTGGATTCCCAGGAGTGGAAGGAGACCGGCGATGCCGTAGACGACTATGCCGAGGATGAGCAGGCCCACGGCAATCCACATGTCGGCCGGGTCCCGATCGATCCACCACCTGGCGCCGATCAGGGCTCCGGCGATGATGGCCATCGTTGACACCAGGACCACGAGGACGATCTCGAGAGCGATGTAGTCGATGCCGAGATCCGGGACGACGCCCGACCTGAGATCGACGACGAGCAACGCCCCGAGGAGGACGATGACAGCCGTCGCCAGCAAGAAGCGGCCCCGCATCGGGCGCAAGGTCTGGGCTCGTTTCGTCCTCGTGCGGGCGAGCCATGGACGGCGGTGGAGGGTGGTGTCGCCGGGATCTGGTCGGGCACCACGGTTCCGGAGTCACTTGGCGCACGTCGCCCGTCCGTAGTGTTACCGAGTGTATCGGGCCAATAGGCGCGGCCCGTGTAGGCGGTCAATTTTCCCCCTTGAGCAAGAAAGTTCAGTCAACGAACGAACTCCAAGGAACATACAGCCCGAGGTGTCACGGCTGGAATGGGTTCATCGACTTATTTCGGACGACTCATGGCAGGTCGCCGCGGGACAAGATCTGACTCTTCACACGCCGAAATGAAGGCGGCCCGCCTCTCATGCGCTGGGCTTATAGCTACCGATCACCACACCGGTGGTCGTCGCGACCGAATGTTCCAGACCGAGCTTGGCTGGTTTGCTGCCGTCGCGAAAGAGCCGCTGGCCCGATCCGAGCACCAGCGGATGGATGAGCAGCGTGTACTCGTCCACCAGACCGTGAGCCATCAGTGTCTGGACGAGCTCGCCGCTCCCCAGCACTGCTATGTCGTTCCCCGGTTGCGCCTTGAGCTCGGCGACGGCGTCGGCTGCTTCGCCCGACAGCAGTGTGGAGTTCGTCCATAGGAGCGGCTCGGAGAGTGTCCTCGAGGCAACGTATTTCTGAGTCTGGTTGAGAACCTCGGTGAACGGATTCGGCTCTGCCTGGTTGGGCCAGAAGGCGTAGAAGCTCTCGTATGTCCACCGCCCGAAGAGCAGGTCGCTGCTGCCCATCCCCTTCCCCATCTCGCGGCCCATCACCTCGTCGTTGTAGGGCACGGCCCACCCACCATGGTCGAACCCGCCCCGCGTGTCTTCGTCCGGCCGACCCGGCGCCTGCATCACGCCATCGAGCGTCAAACTCTCGACCACGACGAGCTTCCTCGGTGTTGCCATGGGCTGGCTCCTCTGCGATGGTCAGCGGTCGAAAACTACACGCGTGCTCCCGGCGGCGCCGAGTAGAGGTTCTGCGGGTGAGGTGTCGGCGACGAGACTCCGCGCCGAGTTAGTAGTCAGGCGGTCGGCGCCTCTCAGTCCACGCTCCCCTCACTTCCTGATGCAGCCGTGCTCAGAGCGGGCCGGTGGCTGTGAAATGAGCTGTGGAGCCCACTACGTCGATCTCAACGTTGCTGAAACGACTCCTCGAGGATCTTGCGTAGCCCTTCTTCGGTGTCATCCATGTTGTCGAAGGCCCCTTGCCAGTTGAAGGCCCGAAGAACCGCCCGAGCGGGCACAGTGTGGTGTGCGGAGCCTCCCAGGACCGTCCCCCCGAACAGGACGCCATCTGGGGTGAGGACCGCGGCGATGTTTCTGATGGCCACGCCCTTGTGACGCTGGGGACCAGGCAGACAGTGGAGCACGAAGCTGAGCGCAGCCGAGTCGAACGGGCCATCCACCGGGAGTGGCTTCAACACGTCCGCTTCGACGGCACTCACCTCCAGCGGCGCGAGCCGACGCGAGGCGCGAGCGAGGACGTTGGGGTTCGGATCGAGCAGGGTCACCTCCGTCTCAGGAGATAGCTCGGCCTTCTCGAGGAAGTAACCAGTTCCGGGACCGATATCAAGGTGTCTGCGTCCCAGGTAGCGGCGGTAGCGGTCCAGTACTGGCGGGGTGGGGCACCGCCACACGACTCGGGCCATGAATCCGAGAACAAAGGGGTCGTAGATCGCCAAGAGCAAAGGTGTGTATCCCGCCTGGCCTCGATACGCAGGATCTTTGGGGTCTATGGCTCCTCCTCTATGGATTTGGAAGACTGCCGTTGACGCATACGGGTCAGCCAGCTATTTCTGTTACGGCGCCGACCCGCGGGCGAGATCGGGTACCTGCGCCGAGCCGCTCGAAGGTGCCCCCTCATTCAACCGCGGCCCTCGTCCAGAGGTTCCATCTCCGTCGATGCCCGGTTTGTCACGGCAGTCGGCACGCGCCAAGTCTCGAGTCGCCATTCCGGATTGGGTTCGTGGAGCGAGCGGGTAAGGCACCCACCCCGTCAACCCACGACTCGACAAGAGCTACTGGAGTACCCGCGGTGTACATCGGTGCCCGAGTCGCCGACCTGGTCGAGCGTCAGTTGAGCTCTGCGAGAACCTCGGCGGCGACGCGGCGGCCGGAGCGCACCGCTCCGTCCATGTAGCCGTTCCATCGGTCCGAAGTCTCTGCTCCGGCCCAGTGGATGCGCCCGACAGGCTCGGCGAGGGCCGGGCCGTACTGGGTCCATACGCCGGCACCGAGCCGGCCTCCGTAGCAACCGCGAGTGAACTCCTCGGCGCTCCAGTCCAGCTCGAGTACGTCGAAGGGCTGTCCCGCTTCGGGGCCGAGAAACCTGACCAGGGCGTCCACGACGAGGTCCCGCCGCCCGGCAGCGCTCATCTGGCTGGCGGCATGAGCGTGGACACCCTCGATGAACCCGGCCAGCACACCGCACGATGCATCAGGTGGCGAATTGTCCATGACAAAGCTCAAGGCGTCATCGAGGCTGAGAACCTGCCCACTCAAGCCGCGCTCCCGCCAGAACGGCGTCTCGAAGCCGACCTGGAACTTGATCACCGATCCGGCCGGGATTTGTTGTGTCAGCCCGTCACGTTGCGACGGGAGGGCGGGGAGATAGCGCAACCGGCCGGCCAGGGTCGGGGGAATGGCGACGACCGCGCGCCGCCCGGCCACCTCGCCGCCCTCATGGATCACGCGCACACCGTGATCGTCTTGGTTGATGGTGCGGACCACCGCGTTGAGACGGACCTGCCCTCCGAGTTGCTCCGCCATCCGCTCGGAGATCAGGTGAGTCCCCCCGACGACGCGGGCCTCCTGGGCGCCATCCGTCGTGTCGGTCAGCCGGGTGAGCCCGTCGCCGGACTTCACATAGAACAGGAAGTGAAGCAGCGACATCATTGGGGCCTCGGCACTGAAGAGCGTCGGCACGAGCATCCTGAAGAACCGCAGCGCGACGGCGTCCTCGGTGTTCATTGCAAGCCATGCGTCCAGAGTCTGGGCATCGAACTCTTCGGCGCGTGGGGACTCCCACGGGGTGGCAAGAGACACCGTCGAGGCGAGGGTCTCGATCATCTCCCAGAGACGCCCTACCTCCTCATCGCTGTCTCGTGGCAGCCCGAACGAATCGTCGGCCCAGCGCGTGACCTGGCCGTCCAAGACCGTGAGGCCTTCCCCTTCGTCGTAGGTCGGGAACGTCTCCAAGCCGAGCTCTTCGATGAGGTCGAGAACCGCTTCTTGGGTGGGGCCGACCCACTGCCCCCCCATCTCGACCGGTACCCCATTGCTCAACACGCCGCCGTAGTTGCGACCCGCCACACGGCCACACGCCTCGAGGACCGTGACGGTGTTGCCAGCCTCGACGATCGCTCGAGCCGCGGTCAACCCGGCGAGACCCGCCCCGACGATAACGACATCGGTGACATCTCCTTGCACGGCTCCTCCCACGTTGTGCTGGTGTGAGACAAGACCGGTCCAGTCATCACTCCACCGGCGGAGCAAAGCAGACTTGCCTCGCCCTGCGGGTAATTAGCGAGTTTGCTGGGTGAGGTGCGGTTGGGCGCCGGAACCTACCGTCTCGTCTGTCTATCCGTTGGGAGGACCTGGAAGGCCTCTAGCCCCTCGTTTCTGATTGTTGCTCATACGAAGCCTCATGATGAGCATGGAGAATGCCGCCACTGCCATCACGACCGAAAGCACGGTGGCCGGATCGTTGACTCCTCCGGGACCGATGTCGGTGATATGGAGGAGCCCGTAGGCGGCAACCGAGCCGAACACGGCCGCAAGCGTCGCGATCCACAGCAGATCGAGGTGCGTTGCCGGCTGGTCGTCAAATCGTGCGCTGAGGACGACCGATCGGGGTTTCCGACGGAGCGGTCCGTCTAGTCCCATCACCGCTCCGGTTCCCGCGGCGAAGAGTGCGATCTGGATGACGACGTAAAAGGCGGATGGGCTTATGCGACCGGCCAGCATCAGGTTCAGATTGAGGCCGATTCCGAGAAGCAAGGCCAAGTTGGTGAATGTGCCGGTAAGGATGGCTGCGCCGATCGCGAACTGCAGGACAGTGACCGTCCACCCCACGGCTACGGCACCCGGCCGAAGAATGTGTTCTACGAGGTCCTGGTAGGCGCCAAACACCGCCCGCCCGGATTCGAGCTGTTGGTCGAAGAACCGCGTGACGGCGGTTCCATCAAGCCATCCTCCTTGGACCAGCTTCTCGGCGGCAGCACGGAGCCACCCGATTCCGATAAAGAAACGGAGTGGCACAAGATAGGCAGCGGGTTTGTGTGTCTCTCGCCGAACAAGATCGAGAGCACGCCCGATCCTGTCGGAGGTTGTGAACTGTCCAGGGTCCTTCGCACGGCCCCGGACATCGTCGAGTGACGACACCGGCTGGGCTTTCTGCGGACTCGTACCACTACGGCGCTGCCCGGACGATCAGTTCTGAACACGCCGGTGTCCGTACATATCACCGTGCAGTTCAGCTTGAGCGGTCCGGACACTGACCCGTCGTTTTCAACCCTGGGTTCGCGAAATGTCAACCGACACGTTCGTCCACGCTCATCCGGCGATCATTCGTCGCTCTCCCGTCGCCGTCTCTGAGTTCGGGGACGGCGGTTGTTTCGGTGAGCTGAGTGACTGGGGGACGAGCCCGGGCGTCAACTGTGAGATGGAAGATGTCGGGCCGGTGGTAGTGGCCGGCCGGGTCGAATAGCCGCCGTGCGGCGTGGACCTGGGCAAGATCGATCTCGGCAGTGAGGATGCCTTCGCTGTGTCGGAGTGGCCCGGCCACGAGCTCGCCGTTGGGATTGCAGATGAGCGTGTTTCCGGGTTCGATCCAATCGCCATCCTCGGGGTCCATGACGCGGGCGATACGGTCCCGGTCGGGAAAGTCGGCGGGGATGTCGGAGATCTGCACGCAGGGGTTGACTCCGACGACCCATACGCGTCCTTCGCGGGCGATATGGCGCATGGTGGCCACCCATCCGTCGCCGCGAGCGAGTGTCGGGGCCACCCACACGTCGATGCCTTGGGCGTAGAGGTGGAATTTCGCCAGGGGCATGTAGTTCTCCCAGCAGATGAGCCCGCCGATGCGCCCCAACTCGGTCGGAATGACCTCGAGGGTGGAGCCGTCACCCATGCCCCAGACAGTCCGCTCCGACCCGGTCGGCACGAGTTTGCGGTGGGTGCCCAGCAGTTGGCCGTCGGGCCCGAAGTACAGCAGGGTGTTGTAGATGGTGGCCCCGTGTGGCTGGCGCTCGTTGACGCCGATCACGACATATACGCCCGCTTCACGTGCTGCGGCACCTATCCGATCAGTGGTCGGACTGGGCACGACCACCGCCTGGTCCACGAGGCGGGCGTACCAAGCCTCGTCGTTGTCCCAGATCGGCACGGTGTCGATCCACAGTGGTGTGCCTGGAATGAACACCTCGGGGAAGACGATGAGGCGCGCCCCCAAATCCGCGGCGTCGCCGATGAGCTGCTCGACCTTCGACGTGGTCGCCTCGCGATTCATCAGCACATACGAGGCTTGGACGGCGGCAACGGTCCACTCACTACCCATGGTCATCACTCCTATCCATGGTCCTTCACACCGTAGGTAACGGCGTGGACGGGGGTGAGCTGGAACGAGGCCACCTCTCGGAAGCCGCGTCCTTGCCAGCAGCTCGAGGTAGGCGGTGACAGGAAGTAGTTGATCGTCGATCTGAGCCTCGAAGAACTGGATCCCGGACATGATCCGCCCCGGCACGGTGCGCAACGTCTCGTCGGTGTCCGGGAAGGGAAAGTCCGAGATGACGAAGTAGCCGCCCGGCCGGAGCGCCCGCCAGACGTTGTCCGTGACCCGGTTGATGTCCCGGCACTCGTGCATCGAGATGTTGTTGGTGATGAGGTCGAACTCGCTATCCCGGTCCAATTCCTCCAACGGCGTGTGCACCAGCTCGACCCGGTCGGTGAGCCCGTGTTGAGCGAGACGCTCGGCGGCAAGTTCGAGCGAGTAGGCGTCACCGTCTGCTCCCACCACGCTTACCGACGGATACGCCTCGGTCAGCCGGACCAGCCCGGCCCCTGATCCACAGGCGGTGTCGAGAATGCGGGCGCCATCCTGGAGCCGTTCCGCAAGCCCGGGGACCTGGCTCAGCCCACCCGGTATCAGCCTGGCGTAGAAGGCCCCACCGGTTCCCGATACACCATCGATGAATCCTGGGGTGCAGTGGTTCCACCACGTCCGTTCCCCGGTGGGGAGGGTTCGGGAGAACTGGTCGAACACATCGGGTTGGGACATGACCGCGATCGTCCCGGCCACGTAGGCCGGCGACCCGCGGTCGAGGAGCACCGTGTCCATGTGTGGTGCCAACCGGTACACCTTGTCGGTCACCCGCTCGAGGAGTTCGTTGGCAAAGGCGGAACGGCACCAGACCTCCACGTAGAAGGGATCGAGATCGCGATCTGATGCCAGACCCTCGGCGGTGAGGCCATCCGGATGGCTCGCCAGCGAGGCGATCAGTCCGTGGCCGAGCCCGAGTTCGACAGTTCTGCTCGCCACGTATCCGGCGATGTGACCCAGCACCTTTCCCGCCTGGTCCTTGACGGTCGGCTCCTCGATCATCGACGGCACGGCGCTAGAGACCTTCGTCATTGGGCTGCTCCTTCCTGAGATAGCCTGTTCGGTCTTGGGCAGCTTGAAGGAGGGGCGTGTGAGTGGGCGTGTGAAAGAGAGGCCTCTACGAAGTTGAGGCGATGGATCCCGCAAGCTCTGCGATGAGCGCCGGGTTGTCGATTCCGGCGGCGAGGAAGGCAGCCGCCTCGGCGGCGCCGGCGTCGCCGAGCCGGGCGCGGTGCATTGTTGCCCTTGCCAGCAGCTCGCGCAGTCCAGCCTTTGCTGCCAGGATTTCCAGCTCGGCGATCCATCGGGACGAGGATGGAGCGCTGTGGTCCACCGCAACCCTGCACAGGGCCTCGAGGGCGTAGGCCTCCACCCACAGCCAGGAATCGGGGAGCCGCCGGCAACGGCGCACCGCATCTTCCAGCCACTCCAGGGCGGCTGCGCCGTTGCCTCGGGCGGCGGCCACCAGCCCCAGTCCACGTGCCGCGATGCTCTCCCAGCACGGATCGCCGATCTGGCAGCCGAGGGCGAAGGCATGCTCGAAGCCGGCGGCGGCGGCGTCCACATCGCCGGCTCGCAGGTCGGCATCGGCTAGGAGCGACTCGGGCCAAGGGATGTACGTGGTCCACCCGCCCTCCCGGGCCGCCTGGAGGGCGCGCTGGAGCGCTGCCCGGGCCTCATCCAGCTCGCCTCGCAGCAGGTGCCAGCGTCCGATGTGAGCCTCGGCCAGGGCGGCGGGACGCAGCGTGCCCGCTCGCCGGGCGCGTTCCACCGCAGAGCCAAGAGGCGACAGAGCGGAGGCATAGTCTGCGGTGTCCGTATAACAGGCACCTCGGATCATCTCGACCCAAGCCTGTTCTGCCTCGTCGTCACCGGCCAGCACCGACGCCTCATCGAGGAATCGGTGAGCCCGGTCGTGATGGGCCCGAAGGAAGTCGATCCAGGCCAGCTCCCGCCGAGCAGTGGCCGCGATTGACCTGTCACCAAGCTCCTCGGCCAAACCGCCCGCCTCGAATAGGGCGGCAGCTCCCTCCTCATCGGTGCCACCGAGCGGCGTGGACCAGTGTGCTGCCGAGTGCCACCAGGGATCGGGCCAGGAGGTGTCGATCACCGAGGCGCCGGGCTCCCTCCACCGCTTGGCGCAAGGCGGCGAGGCCGGCCTCGAGGGCTCCGGCCGCCACCGCCGCTTCACCGGCCTCGACTCGGGCGAGGACTGCGGGGGCTACCTCCCCTTGGCCCTCACCCACCGGAGGCGGAGTCGCCGCCATACGCAGGACCGCTGTGGGATCGACGCCCAGCTCACGTCGAAACAACGCAGTGGCGTACTCCACATGATGGGCCGCCCCATCACGGTCCCCCAGTAGGGAAAGGGTGCGGATCAGGAGAACGTGGTGGTTTTCGTCGTACGGGTTCAGCGTGACCAGTCGGGAGGCGTAATCCGAGGCGATCGCCGGTTCGTTCCGGGCAAGGCTGGACATCGCCGCCTCGTGCAACACAGATTCGGTGGCGACCCCGAGGTGGCGGCGCTCGCTGGCGAGCCAGAGCTCGAAGCTTGGGCCGGCGGGGATGTCCTGCCCCTCGATCAGATCCCTACCCAACCCGATCAGTCGCACCGCCTCCACCCAGGTTCCCCTCGTGAAGATCTGGGTGTCGATCGTGCTGTTCGCCGGGAGGACAAGTCGAACCGGGTCTCCCTCGATGATGGCTTGGTCCCCCAAAAGCCGGCGGAGGTCGGAAAGAGTCCAGCGGAGCGCACCGAAGGGATCGTCGGCGTCAGGGAAGAGCAGCTCTGCCAGCACTTGCCGGGAAGGAGGCGTGCCGGAAAGGACCAGATAGGCGAACAAGGCCCACGTCTTGCGTCCACGTGGCTTGGCAACCAGCCCGCCACGCTCCACCTGAGGCCGTCCGAGAAGCTGGATCTGGAGGTCCATCGGTTGAATTTGGAGCCTATTCGGGGTCAGCAAAGTCGCCCAGGTTGTTGACGGTTCGGCTCGTCACCGCGCGCGTACTGCTCTGTGCTCAGTGTCGGCCAGGTCCAGGCGTAGTAGACGAGGTGGCGAGCAGTCCGACCTCGATGACGCTGGCGAAGATGTAGTAGTTCCATTCGCCGATCGCCCCGGCGACGATGGTCAGCGCATAGATGATGCCCAGTGCGATGTTGGCTATCCGGTTGACCCTTGGTCGCAGGACAAGGGTCAAGAACACCATCAGGCTCGGGATTACGACGTAGATCGTCGTCGCCAGGAGGAATAACTGGTTGAGGGTGAATCCCCCGATCTGACCGGCCTCGATGTCGGCTCGGACGTCGGGCCGGTAGAGGCCGAATATGTCGACGTAGCCATAGACGAACAGCAACGCCGCCCAGAGCGCCGAGATCTTGATCCTCACGTTGACGCTGGCAGGTTCGAACTTCCTGACCGATGGTGGTCGGTGGCTTCTCGGTCTGGGTAGACATGAGCCCTCCTTGATTGATCGGTGGCTTACTAAGTAAACTTATCGATTACTTAGTAAGCTGTCAAGAGCAATGCTCGACGAGAACACCCCACAACGCACTCCCCTGACCAAAACTCGGGTCTTGCGGGCCGCCGTCGACCTGGCCGATCGAGAAGGACTCGGCGCCTTGACCATGCGCCGCCTGGGAGTAGAGCTCGGTGTCGAAGCCATGTCGCTCTACAAACACGTGGCCAACAAGGAGGCGATCCTCGATGGGATCGTCGAGTTAGTGATCGGCGAGATCGAGGTCCCGACCGTCGGAACCGATTGGAAGCAGGCGATGCGGCATCGGGCGGTCTCGGCGCGCCAGGTGCTCAGCCGCCACTCATGGGCTATCGGCTTGCTGGAGGCGCGTGGCTCGACTGGGCCCAACGCACTGCACTATGTGGATTCCATCCTCGGGAACCTGCGCACCGCGGGCTTCTCCATCACCCTGTCTGTCCACGCCTTCTGGCTGCTCGACAGCTACGTCTACGGACAAGTCATCCAGGAGACCAGTTTGCCGTTCAGCACCTCCGAGGAGATGACCCAGTCGACGCGACTAGTCGGCGAGCAGTTCAACCCGACGGAGTACCCGCATCTCGTCGAGATAGGAGAACACGCGCTCAGGTCCGTGTACAGCGTCGACAACGAATTCGAATTCGGTCTCGACCTCATTCTCGACGCCCTCGAGAATCTCCGCGAAGAGTCTCCGGTTATCCACGGTCATTAGTCAGGCAATCGTGCCCTGACCTTTTC
>CAVWWM010000022.1:0-41499 GCA_963758695.1 uncultured Actinomycetes bacterium | reverse complement strand
CCAGTTCGACTTCATGGCGGTGTCGTCGTATGGGGCTGCGACCCAGACCTCGGGGGTCGTCCGGATCCTCAAGGACCTCGACCAGGAAATCGCCGGGCGTGATGTGCTCGTCGTCGAGGACATCATCGACTCGGGGTTGACGCTCAACTACCTGCTCAAGAGCCTCCGGGTCCGCCGGCCAGCGTCA
Organism: uncultured Actinomycetes bacterium; assembly: GCA_963758695.1. Taxonomy (GTDB): domain Bacteria; phylum Actinomycetota; class Acidimicrobiia; order Spongiisociales; family DATADW01; genus DATADW01. The sequence goes on along the minus strand of CAVWWM010000022.1, from coordinate 41,312 downwards.
CTGGAGGTAGCCGCGCTCCTGGTCAAGGAAGGCATCCAGCGTGTGCCACTCGACGTCCGCTACGTGGGCTTCAGCATCGGCCCACAGTTCGTCATCGGCTACGGCCTCGACTACGCCGGCCGCTATCGAAATCTGCCATACGTGGCGGTGATGGACGAATAAGGCGGAAGACGGAAGTCGGAAGACGGAAGACAATTCCGAAGCAACGATTTCCCTCCCCCCGGCGGGGGGATACCCGGCGCCGTAGGCGTCGGGGGAGGGGGGCTGGTTCGCTCCCAAGGGCGTGACAGCCGCGTGTCGAGCATCGTTGGGAGATTCGGCAGCCCCCCTACCCGCCGCTGCGCGGCGGGGCCCTTCCCCCTCCGGGGGGACGGAACGTGGATTGGCTGCCGCCTAGTGGTACCAAGTACCCAGTACGCAGCGGCGGCTCCGCCGCCGCATAGCTCCGGGCTTGCCATACGATGATTCGCAACGAAACTTGCCGGACGTGGCGTGATAGCTTTTCGACGCACGCTCGTGTCCTGGTCCCAAAGGGAGAACGGTGAACCGGACGCTTCGCACCATCCTCATTTACGGGCTGGCCATCCTCATGATCGCCGTGGTCGGTCAGCAGTGGTTCAGCAATGCCGTCGAGCCGGACGAGATCGGGCTTGACGAGTTTTTCACCGCGGTCGACGAGGGCGATGTCGTCACGGCGACCATTTTCGAGCGGTCCCAGGTGGTGAAGGGACAGTACGAAGACACCCCCGGAGACGACTACGACTTCATGGTCAGGTACCCGGACGGATACCAGGAACCTTTGGTCGACCAGCTTCTAGCGGGCGGCGTGGAGTTCGAGACGGACGCCGAACCCCCGGGTCTGCTCGACATCCTGATCAACTTCCTCCCCTGGCTGTTCCTCATCGGGTTCATGATCTTCATCTTCATGCAGATGCAGGGCTCGGGCAACCGGGTGATGCAATTTGGCAAAGCGAAGGCCCGCCAGATCACCAAGGACACTCCAAAGGTCACCTTCAAGGACGTCGCCGGACTGGATGAGGCCATCGAGGAACTCGAGGAGATCAAGGAGTTCCTCCAGCATCCGGACAAATTTCGCGCCATGGGCGCCAAGATCCCCAAGGGCGTCCTCCTCTTTGGCCCACCGGGAACCGGGAAGACGCTGCTCGCCAGGGCGGTGGCCGGCGAGGCGGGCGTCCCTTCTTCTCGATCTCGGGATCGGACTTCGTCGAGATGTTCGTCGGTGTCGGCGCTGCCCGGGTCCGCGACCTCTTCGAGCAGGCCAAGAACAACGCCCCGGCGATCGTTTTCATCGACGAGATCGACGCTGTCGGCCGCCATCGTGGTGCCGGTCTCGGTGGCGGCCACGACGAGCGGGAGCAGACCCTCAACCAGCTGCTCGTCGAGTTGGACGGGTTCGAGGCGCAGACCGGTGTGATCGTCATTGCCGGCACCAACCGGCCCGACATCCTCGACCCGGCCCTCCTCCGTCCGGGACGGTTCGACCGTCAGATCGTCGTGGACCGACCCGACCTGGTTGGAAGGGTCGCCATCCTGGGGGTTCACTCCCGGGGCAAGCCGCTCGAGGAGGGCATCGAACTCGAGGTGCTCGCCCGTCAGACCCCCGGCTTCACCGGGGCGGACCTGGCCAATCTCATCAACGAGTCCGCCCTGCTCGCCGCCAGACGCAACAAGCAGCAGATCGGGATGCCCGAGTTGGAAGAAGCAATCGACCGGGTCATTGCCGGGCCGGAGCGCAAGAGCAGGATCATCTCGGACGAGGAGAAACTGGTCATCGCCTACCACGAGACCGGCCACGCCCTGGTGGGTTGGGCCCTGCCCCATGCCGACCCGCTTCACAAGATCACCATCGTCTCCCGTGGTCGGTCGCTGGGGCACACCTTGGCGCTCCCCACCCAGGACAAGTACCTGATGCGGCGGAGCGAGTTGGTCGATCAACTCGCAATGCTGCTCGGCGGCCGCACCGCCGAGGAGAGGATCTTCACCGACCCGACCACAGGCGCCGCCAACGACATCGAGAAGGCAACCGAGATCGCCAGACGGATGGTGATGGAGTACGGGATGAGCGACCGGCTCGGACCGATGCAGTACGGACGTCCTTCCGGCGAGGTGTTCCTGGGACGCGACTACGGCCGTCAGCCGGACTACTCGGACGAGGTGGCGGCCCACATCGACGAGGAGGTGCGGCGACTCATCGGGCAGGCCCACGAGGAGGCGCGCGAGATCATCGAGACCCACCAGGACGCCATGGAGCGGATGGTCAAGGTGCTCCTGGAGAAGGAGACCGTGGACGCCAAGGAGGTCGGGCAGATCTTCGCCGACGTCCCCAAGTGGGAGCATGCCCCCAACGGAGCCATCCGCATCCAGCACCCCAACGGGAGGGCCGCGGTAAACGGGGTGGCAGCCGCCACCTCCGCCACCCACGAGGCCCTACCCAGCTCCTGACATGGACCCGGCCGAGCCGGGGCAGATCGACCAGACCGCCATTGCCGACGCAGTTCGGCAGATACTCAAGGCGATAGGTGAGGACCCGGGGCGCGAGGGCTTGGTGGAAACCCCCGAGCGGGTTGCCCGGCTCTACGCCGAGATCTTCTCGGGTCTCCACGAGGATCCCGACGACGTCGTCGACGCCTTTTTTGGCGAGGAGCATCACGAGGAGATCGTGATGGTCCGCGACATCCCGTTCTATTCATGCTGCGAGCACCACCTCGTGCCGTTTCACGGTCGGGCGCACGTTGCCTACCTGCCCAAGGGCCGGGTCACCGGGCTGTCAAAGCTCGCCCGGCTCGTCGACGTCTATGCCCGTCGTCCACAGATGCAGGAACGGCTCACTGCACAGGTGGCGGACACGTTGATGGACGTCCTCGAGCCTCATGGTGTGTTGGTCGTGGTCGAGGCTGAGCATCTATGCATGAGCATGCGAGGGGTGCGCAAGCCAGGGGCCATGACGGTCACCTCGGCGGTGCGGGGCATTTTCGCCGACAGCTCCTCCACACGAGCCGAGGCCTTCGCACTGCTCAACGGCGGGCGGTGAGTGTCCGTGGGCGGCCCGTCGGGTGATGACCGGAGTCCAGCGGTAGCCAGCATCAGCACCAACCACGAGTCTTGGCGGGTCGGGGAACGGATGCTCGGCGATGCCGGGCGGGTGGCCGTCATGGGGATTCTCAACGTCACTCCCGACTCGTTCTCCGACGGCGGCCGCTATGCCGATCCCGACTCGGCGGTGCGCCGCGGTCTCGAGCTGTGGCGTGAGGGCGCCGACCTGGTGGACGTGGGGGGTGAATCGACCCGCCCCGGCGCCGATCCAGTCGATCCGGCCGAGGAGCTGAGGCGGGTCGAGCCGGTGGTGGCGCGGCTAGCGGAGTCAGGTGTCGCCGTCTCGATCGACACCGGGAAAGCATCGGTGGCCAAGGTGGCGCTCGATGCTGGTGCGCTGGCGGTGAACGACGTCACCGGGTTGTCCGACCCCGACATGGCCGCAACAGTTGCGGAGAGCGGTTCGTCCCTGGTGGTCATGCACATGCCGGGTGATCCCCGCACCATGCACCTCGCCGCCAACTACACGGATGTGGTCGGAGAGGTGCGCCGCCATCTCCTGACGCGGGCAGACGCCGCCATTGCGGCCGGTGTCGATGCCGAGAGGATCTGTATCGACCCGGGCATCGGCTTTGGGAAGACTGGCGACCACAACCTCGAGCTCTTGGCGCGTCTCGGTGAACTCGCATCGTGCGGCTTCCCGGTGATGGTGGGGACATCGCGAAAGTCGTTCCTCGGTCGACTGCTCGACCTACCCGATCCAGAGGGACGGGATGTGGCCACCGCGGTTTCGGTTGCGCTGGCAGCGGAGCGGGGTGCGGCGCTAGTGAGGGTTCACAATGTCCCGTCCGCGCGCCAAGCCGCGGCGCTGGTGTTCGCTATGGTGCCGCACGGCGAGGACGGCGGGTGAACGGTGACTGGGCTCAAACCTAGGGGTTTCGTCTGGGTCATCTCAGGCCGTCTCGCTACGTGCGAGAGGATCGGCGGCACCGGTGTGCAGCACCGTCGGGTGCGGCGCGAAGAGGAACTGGTGTGGCTGGCTAAGGAGGCCGGCGTCACGACGATCGTCTCGCTTCTTTCAGGTGGCCAGAACGTCGCTGCCTACGAGCAAGCCGGGTTCCGGGTCCACGAGGTCCCGGTGATCGGGATGGCGCTGCCCAAGGACACGGAGGATGTCTTCGAGGTCCTCGACGGTGTGCTTTCCGAATCGAGCGAGGTCGTGTTGGTCCATCGTGACGGCATCGATGACACGGTGGCCGGGATCCTCGGCGGGTATCTGGTGCACTCGGACCTGCTCGACAATCAGGTGATGGCGGCTGCGGTGATCCAGGAGATCATCGGCCGGCCGCTCGGGCCGGAGGGTCGGGCTCTGATCCCGACGCCCGAGCCCACCTGATGTTCGAACGCTTCACGGACAGGGCGCGGCGTGTCATCGTCCTCGCCCAAATGGAAGCCCGCCGACTCGAGCACTCCCACATCGGCACCGAGCATCTTCTGCTGGGGCTGATCGCAGAAGAGGATGGGGTGGCGGCGCGTGTTCTAGCCGATTTTGGGATCGACCTCGGGACGGCCCGTCAGCGAGTGGTCGAGATCATGGGGGAGGGCCCCGGACTCGTTGAGGGAAGTGAAATCCCGTTCACTCCGCGGGCCAAGAAGGTGATGGAACTGTCGCTCCGTGAGGCGTTGGCGCTCGGGAACAACCACATCGGGACCGAGCACATCCTCCTCGGACTGCTACGCGAGGGTGATGGTGTCGGGGCCCAGATCCTGATGGCATCTGGTGGGGACCTTGACACGGTCCGAGAGAAGGTCATCGAGCAAGTCGGTACCGTTCCGCCCGGGCCGGTAGCCCGCTTACGGCCCGCCGGCGTCGCAACCGCCGCGGCGATGGCATCGTCGTCGGCAGATGAGATCCGCCTCACCGGGATCCGCGTGCGAGCCCACCACGGGGTCTACCCGGAAGAGCAGGAGAAGGGTCAGGAGTTCATTGTCGATGTCGTCGCTCAGATAGACCTGTCGGCAGCGGGGGAGAGCGACCGATTGGAGGACACCGTCGACTACGGGGCACTCACCCAGCGGGTCCACGACCTGGTCGCCACCGAACGGTGGAACCTGCTGGAACGGGTCGCAGAGCGTGTGGCGACGCTTGTGTTGGACGACGAGCGAGTCCGCGCCGTGGAAGTGACGGTGCACAAGCCGCAGGCACCCATTGCGGTGCCGTTCGACGACGTCGCGGTCACGGTCAGGCGGTGGCGCTGACCCGCGCTGCCGTGGCTCTCGGGTCGAATCTCGGTGACCGAGCCGCGACGCTCCACTCGGCAATAGCCGCGCTACCGCAACTGGGCGATGTCGTGGCGGTTTCCGGATTCCTTGAGACGGCTCCCGTGGGCGGACCCGAGCAGGGAGACTTCCTCAACGCAGTGGTTGTGATCGAAACCGCGCTGGGACCAGAGGAGCTTCTTGTTGGGCTGCACCGCATCGAGGACGACCACGGCAGGGTGAGGGTGGAGAGGTGGGGTCCTCGCACCCTCGATCTCGACCTGATTGTCATGGAGGGGTTGCGGCGCGATACCGCTGAGTTGACCCTCCCTCACACCCGAGCATCCGAGCGTCGCTTCGTGCTTGTGCCACTGGTCGAGGTGTGGCCCGATGCGGAGGTGGCACCAGGTGTCACCGCCTCCCAGGCGTTGGTGGCGCTGAGTCCATCCGAGGATTGACCCGGCTCAGTGGGGGGTATCTGGCCGGGGCACCACAAGGAGGTGACCGAATTGCCCAAGGGCAAAGGCAAGCGCAAGGCCAAGAACCATGGCCCGACAATCCAGGATGATCGGCGGTACGAGGCACTGCGCGAGCAGGGAATGAGCAAGAAGAAGGCCGCCCGGATCGCCAACACGCCTGCATCAGTGGCCGGCAAGCGCGGCGGGAAGGCAAAGGACTACGACGACATGACCAAGGACGAGTTGTACGCCCGCGCCAAGAAGGTCGGGGTTTCGGGCCGTTCCTCGATGAACAAGAAAGAGCTGATCAGCGCCCTCAGAAGCGGCAAATAACCGGTTTGGCGTCACTTGTAGGTCCGTGACCGCGCTTGGTGACGCCAAAAACGGTAGGGGGGTTAGAGCTCGGCGAGTTTCCACACCGCCGGCTCGAAGGCTCCCGGCTCGGTCCCCACTTCGGCGAAGATTGCGACCGCCTCCTTGAGGTGGGCCATCGCCTCTTCACCTCTCCCTGCCCTGTGGAGTAGGTCGGCGAGATTGTTGTGGACCGCCGCCGCCCGGTGGCGGTCACCGGTCCGTTGGTAGACATCGAGCGCTTCCTCGGCCGCAGAGATGCCCTTCTCGAATTCACCTTCGGCGAGATAGGCAAGTGCCAGGTTGTTGAGGACGCCCGCCAGCAGCCTGGGGTCATCCGTCTCCGCCGCCAGTCCCCTGGCGGTGGTGAGGTGGTTGATTGCGCCCTCCGGATCCTCCGACCGGCGGAGAATCCCGAGCAGGTTGTTGACCCGTGCACGGCTGCCAGGATCGGTGGTGGCGTCAGCCGCCTCCAAGGCGGCGCCTGCTAGTTCCGCGGCGCGCACATCGTCACCGCTCCGATGGGCGATCAGCGCGTGATCCACCGCCATTGCCATCCGTTCGGGGTCGTCCGGCGCCATCTGGCTCTGTGCCTCCAGGATGTGAGCCTCCGCCACCTCCCACGCGCCGAGGTATGAGTAGACCTGAGCGAGCCTCCGTTCGACCTGTGGTGACGGACCCCCCAGAGCGAGGGCCGTCTGGTACGAGCCTACGGCCGACCCGTAAGCACCCGCCAAGGCCTCGAGGTCGCCGATAGCGACGTGGAGCATCGCCGGGTCTCGATGCCCCAATGCCAGCGATCGTTGGTAGAGATCGAGGGCTTCGCGGTTGGCGTAGAGCGCGGCGGCACGCCCCGCCGCCATGGCGTATTGATCCGCCGCCTCCGAGTCGTTGCCTGCCGCCTCGAGATGGAAGCCGATCTGCGCTGCCATCGCCCCCGGGTCGCGGCGATGTCGTGCCGCCAGCACGGCCGCGGTTCGTTGGTGGAGCAGGCGTCGTCTCGCCAGCGAAGTGGATTCGAGCACATGTCGCCTGAGCAGTTCGTGCGAGAAGTCGTAACCGGTGACACCACCGCTCGGCTCCCTCACCACACCGTGCTGCAGCAACTCCTCGAGCGCTGATACGACCTCGTCGTCGCTCCGCCCGCACACGGACCGAACAGACTCGACGTCGAAGGATCGACCGATCACCGCCGCGGCCGAGGCAACCTGTCGCGCGATGTCGCTCAGCCCGGCCAGCCTCGACTCGAGTAGGTCGGGCACATCAGCGGACTCCGGCCGACCTTCCTTGATCGAGGTGAGATACTCGACGACGAAAAACGGCAGCCCTTCGGTTTCGGCGAAAACGACATCCACAACCTCTGGGTCGGCGTCATCACCGAGCACCGCTGATGCGAGGTCCCCGACCGCCGACGCATCGAGCCTGTCGAGTTTGATCAGCACACCGTCGCCCTGACGGTGGGCGGCACTCACCACCCTCCGCAGCCCGTGGCCGGGGGGAACTCCTCGGTTCGCCAGGTGACCACCAGTGTCATCCCAAGCCGGTCAAGCCGCCTAGTGAGATAGGAGAGAAGCTCGATCGAGGCTTCGTCGGCCCAATGCACGTCGTCGATCACCAGCGCACTTGTCTCGCAGAGAACGGCGAGGGTCCGGCTCACCCCGTCGAACAGCCGGGTGCGGGCGGCGGCGGCGTCGGTGTCGAGCGGGGGCAGTGGCCCAGGCGCGAGGTCGGGGAAGAGGCGCGCCGCTTGATCCACGGCATCGGGCGAGACCGCGGCGAGTCGCTCTTTACCCCCGGTGCGGAGGGCACTGTCGATCGCCTCATGGATCAAGCCATATGCCAGCCCCGACTCACCCTCGTATGCCTGGACGACGACAGGCTCGTCGATCGTGTTGACGAGCTCTTCGAGGAGCCTGGTCTTGCCAATGCCAGCCTCACCCTCGATGGCGAGGACCGCGCCCGACCGCATGGCCGCGGTCAGGACGGCAAGATCCGATTCTCTCCCCACCAGCGGGATCACCGGAGGCTCGATCGGTACGCGAGGTCTTTCGGGAGCGGCTATCACCCGACGCCCCGCCGATGGCGCCGGGGGGATGTCGTCTTCGAGGATGGCGTCGTTGAGCTCGGTGGTTTCCGGCAGCGGCGCAACCCCCAGCTCTTCGTCGAGGATGCGGACCGCCCTGAGATATTGCTCCAGGGCGGAGGCGCGGTCCGCCGCCCAGGCATATAGCAACATCAGCTGACGGTGTGCCGCCTCGTCTAGCGGATCGAGCGAGAGCCAGCGCTCCGCAGACTCGATCGCCTGGCGGTACATCCCCGCGGCGGCCTGCCCGATGGCGAGCCGCTCCAGTATGTCGGCGAGAGTCCGACGGCGCATCTCCGCTTGAGCCGACTGCCAGTCATCCCAGTCCGGGCTGTCGCGTAGGGAGAACCCGGCGAGGAAGTCACCAAGGTGTTGATTGGCCGCAAAGGTCAGGATCGGAACGCAATGGGCGCACACCTCGCGCTCGGGGTGGCCGTGGTCTCTGATATCTGCGAGACGATCCCGGACGGAGTCGAGGTCTACGAACACCTCGTTGTTCGGCTCGAACGCTACCCACTCCCGGTCGGCGCGGATCCATCGGTCGGCCAGCGCCGCTCTCAAAGTGGAGAGAGTGCGGCGCAGGCTGCCCCTCGCCCGGTCAGGATCATCCTCCGGCCAGAGCAGGGTCGCAAGGACATCGCGGTTGTGCGGGGTGTTGGTGACGGCGAGGTAGGCGAGCAGAGCCACCGCCTTGCGTGTGTCGACCTTCATTGGGTGGCCATCGACCAAGATCTCGGGCGGTCCGAGCAGATACACCTGCAGGGCATAGGAGTCTTGGCCGGCGGCGTGACGATCTCCCATCCCGAGCCGAGATCGTAACGATGGCCCAATATTTCGGGGCGTGACCCGCCGAGACTGTCGGTCAACCTGGTTGATGCCGGCAATGCCGAGCAACGAGGGCCTTTATTTGCTTAGCCCCCGATGCCGATGATTCCTTGGGAGCGTCTCGGCTCAAGCACCAGCGCGAGAGTTCGGCGCTCGCAGCACGACATTTGTCGACGATCACGGGCCCGGGCCGATCGGTCTTGGGCCTGATTGTCGTAACGGCACCGTCACGGGAGTAGTGGACCCTGACGCTGACCGCAGCCAGGAGATCGAGTGGTACGGCGCGGCGAAGAGATGACGGAGAGGGAGTGGGCTATCCCGTCGCGCCCGCTTCGGCTACTCGCGATGACGATCCTTGCCCTGGTCGTCCTCTGTTTTGTCCTTGTAGCCGTCATTCAACTGTCGGGACCGGATCCGGACCTCGAGGGACTGACAGTCGGGTTCGCTTTCCTCGCCCTGAGCACAGTCGGGACACTGATCGTGCTGCGGCGAGGCAATCCGGTGGGTTGGCTACTCCTATCGGATGGGCTCTTCGTCTGGCTCAGCGCTGCAGGTTCGACATGGGCGATGAGCGGCCGCCCGGGGGCCGTGGTCGGGCAATGGTTTGCCGTCTGGGGTTGGAACGCCGGTTTGGCCATGATCCCGATGCTGTTCCTGCTCTACCCGACTGGCCGACCCCCAAGCCCTGCCTGGCGTTGGGTGGTGGCAGGGACGGCGACGGTCAGCGGACTGCTGGTGATCTTGAGCGCCTTCGGTCAGGTGGAGCCCGAATTCACCAACCCGCTCGCCATACCAGTGCTGGTCGACGTGGGCTTGGCGATCGGCCCTGCCCTCCTCATGGGTCTCCTGGTCATCGGCGTGGTCTCGGTGATCTCCCTCATCGTGCGGTTCGTTCGATCCGACGGGCTCGAGCGCCGCCAGATCGGGTGGCTGCTCTATGCGGCGGCCGTGTTCATCACGGTGGTGGCGGCACTCGACTTGCTCGAGCTCAATGAGTTCCTCGAAAGCATCCTCTACGGCGTGTCGTACCTTCTGCTCCCCATCGCGATCGGGATCGCCATCTTCCGCTATCGGCTGTACGAGATAGACCGGATCGTCAATCGCACCGTCACCTACGCCGTCGTGGTGGTGGCGCTGGCCGCGGTGTACCTGGGTGGCGTCGCCACCTTGGGCGCCCTGGTCGGAAGCGAGAACCCGCTTGCGGTTGCTGCGGCCACGCTCGCCGCTGCCGCTCTGTTCACGCCTGTCCGGCGCTCGGTTCAAAGCTGGGTTGACCGGCGCTTCTCCCGATCGCGATATGACGCCCAGAGGGTCGTTGAGGACTTCACCACCAAGCTGCGACACGAGGTCGATCTACTCGGACTCAGCTCGGAACTGAGGCGCGTGGTCAACATCACCCTCCGTCCGAACTCGGCGTCGCTGTGGCTCCTGGAGGAACGATGAGCCCGCGCACTCAGACAGTGCTGGCGTGGTCGCTCTTCGTCTTGATCCTGGCCGGCGTCGTAGTCAACCAAGTCGCTCAGCACACCTTCGACTCGCTCTCTGTTCCGTACCTGGCCATGGCGCTGGTTGGGGCGGTGATCGTTTCGCGCACCGGGGGTAACCCGGTGGGATGGGTCATGGTGGGCATCGGTTTGATCGCGATATCGAGCGCGTTGAGCGGACTCCTCGCCGATCGGAGCGATGTGCCCGAGTGGTCGTTGGTGTTCGGTTCGCTGTTTTCTGATTCGATGTTCTTCGCCACCCTCGCTGGGACCTTCGTGTTCCTCCCCCTCCTCTTTCCTGATGGGCGCCCCCCGACTCCCCGCTGGGGATGGGTTGCGTGGGTGGCCGTGGGCGCCGTAGTGGTGAACGCGGCGCTCGTAGTGATCCAGCCGACCGTGGCAGGCGGGGTCCCCAACCCGCTCGGGGTCGCCGGAGCGCCGGGAGCCGAGGACTCGGCCATCGGGACGGCCGTGATCGTCGTCCTGTTGGCGTGCATGGTCCTGGCCGCGGCGAGTCTCGTGGTCAGGTTCCGGCGCTCGTCAGGCGTCGAGCGCAAGCAGGTCGCCTGGCTGACGTACGCGGTGGCGATGATCGCGGTAACGCTCGTCGCCCAGGAGCTTGCGCCCATCTTGGGTCTCGAGATACCGGATTGGATTGGGAATTCCTCTTTCGTGTTCGCAGTGTCCGTCTTCCCGGCGGCGATCGGGATAGCCGTGCTCCGCTACCGCTTGTACGACATTGGCCAGTTGGTCCGACGGACGGTGACCTACACACTGGTCGCCCTGCTTCTTGCGGCGGTGTATCTCGGTGGCGTCGCCGCAATCGGGGCTTTGGTGGGTCGAGCAAACCCCCTGGCGGTGGCGGCGGCCACGCTGGGCGCGGCGGCGATGTTCAATCCGGTGCGGCGACGGGTGCAGGGGTGGATCGACCGCCGATTCGACCGGGCCCGGTATGACGCTCAAATGGTGGTGGAGCAGTTTTCGGCCCGGCTGCGCGGCGAGGTGGACCTAGACGGCCTGAGCACAGATCTGACCCGATTGATTTCGGTGACACTCCGCCCGGTTTCCGCCGCAGTTGTGCTGATAGGGGAGTCGGGACGATGAGCCCCATCGCGCTCCGCCGTTGGGGCTTGGCGATGGCGGCGATCTCGGTCGTGAGCGGTGTTTCGGCTCTTGTCCTCTTCGCAACCGGGGATGAGGGTTTCTCCTCCGAGGTGCTGGTCTTTTGCTGGCTGCTGGTCTCGTTCACACTGACCGGAGCCGTCCTCGTTGCCCGCCGCCCAGAGGAGCCGGTTGGGTGGCTGGTTGCGCTTGTCGGGTTTCTGGCCTCGCTCAACGTCTTGGCCGACGAGGTGATGGAGGCCCTGGTCGCAGCCGGTGCTGCGGCGCCTTGGCCGCAGATCTTCTACTGGCTTGGCGGCGTCGGATTCTTCGGCTGGGTCACCGTTCTGACCTGCCTGCTCCCGCTCTTGTTCCCCGACGGCCGACCTCCGACACCCCGCTGGCGTTGGATCGCGTGGGTCGGTGTCACCGGGTTCGTCTGCCTCGCGGTTTCCGGGCTGTCTGCCGCTCTGAAGCTGTCACCGGTCCAACTCTTCACCGGCGACGACCTACATCCGACCAACCCGATCCTCGCCGTGTTGAACACGGTGGGGGTGCCGCTCATTCTCTTTGGGGCGGTTGCGGCGCTCGTTTCACTCGTACTGAGGTTCCGTCGCTCGCACGGGATCGAGCGTGCCCAGGTCAAATGGTTTCTTCTCGCCGTCGCCGTGGTGGCGGCGGGAATCGTGGCCGAGTTCACCGCCCAGGGAAGTGTGGTGGCCGAGTTCCTATTTCTTGGCCTCGTCCTCCTCCCGGTCTCGATCGCGGTGGCCGTCTTCCGCTATCGCCTCTACGACATCGACCGGTTGATCAGGAGGACGGCTGGTTACACGCTGGTGGCCGTCGTGCTCGCCGGGGTCTACCTGGCCGCTGCCGCCGCGGTGGGCGCAGTCGTGGGAAGCACCAATCCGCTGGCAGTCGCAGGCGCAACTCTGGCCGCCGCGGCACTGTTCAACCCGGTGCGGCGCCGGGTCCAGCTTTGGGTGGACCGCCGGTTCGACCGGACCCGGTACGACGCCCACTAGGTCGTGGAGGAGTTCTCGGCGAGGCTGCGCGACGAGGTGGATCTCGATGGGCTCACCGGCGACCTCACACGCTTGGTCGGCGACACCCTCCGACCGACCGCCGTCTCCTTGGTGCTCGTGGGGGAGCGGACATGAGCCGTCGCTTCGCCGCGACGAGCGCCACGATCCTGGCCCTGGTGACGGTGGCTCTTGCACTTCTGGGTATCTGGTCGGCCTTGGCCAGCCGGAACTTCCCGGCAGTCGCCGACGTCGCCCCCTGGGCGACCCGGCTCACCTCGTACCCGAGCGGGCTCGCCATTGCTGCGGTCGGCTGGCTGCTGGTAACCCGTTTCCCAGACAAAAGGTACGGATGGGCGTGGTTGGGTCTGGGTTTTGCCCAGATAATGCAAATGGCGTGCCGTGACCTTGGGGTTCTCCTGCTCGCCTCGGGGCAGACAGGACCGCCCTCGACCGGGCTACTCGGCCTGATCGGCGACTACGGCTTCCTCTTCTCGTTATGGCTGATAGGTCTCGTCTTGCTCCTCTTTCCCGACGGCAGGCTTTCCCTCGAAGTTCTGGCGAATCGTGGCCTGGACGACTTCCATCGCCGTGGGGCTGATGGCGGCAGGGATATGGATGCTCCCTGGTGAGAGCGGGACCATTCCGGCCACGTGGAGCGGCGTGGTGAGCGAGACATTCGCTCAAGCTGTCGAGCCGGCGGGGAGCGTGCTCTTGGTAGTGCTCTTTGCCGGAGTGCCGCTAGGGGTCCTGTCTGTGCTGCTCCGTTACCGAAGAGCCTCCGGGATAGAGCGACTGCAGATCAAGTGGCTCGCCTTGGCGGCTGTGTTCAGTCTCCCGGCTTGGGCCATCGACCTTCCTGGGGCGCTCGACCAGATAAACGAGGCGGTTGCGGGTGTGTTGCTCCCCGCGGCAATGGCGATCGCCATCTTCCGGTACCGGCTGTACGACATCGACCGATTGATCAGCCGGACGGTGAGCTACGGATTGGTTGCTGCGGTGCTCGCCGCGGTCTATCTAGGAGGAGTGGCGGCCCTTGGGGCGGTGGTCGGGAGCGACAACCCATTGGCGGTGGCCGGCGCCACATTGGCTGCGGCGGCGCTCTTCACTCCCATGCGCCGTTGGGCTCAAGTGTGGGTGGATCGGCGATTCGATCGAACGCGGTATGACGCCACCCAGGTCGTATCCGCGTTCTCGGGGCGATTGCGCGACGAGGTGGATCTGGACGGTTTCGACCACCGACCTGACGACAATCGTCGGGCTCGACACTTCGCCCGGCAATGGTTTCGGTAGTGCTTGTCGGGGAGGAAGCTCGATGAGACGGGCAGCCCTGGTCGTATGGCTGGCGAGCATCGTCTCCTGGTCGGTAGCCGCTGTGCTCGGCGCGTATGCGCCATCGGTTGGTGCCAGCCCAGTGCTCGAAGCGGTCGAGCTGTTCGCATTCGTCGTCCTCGGGACGTTCGGCTATCTCATCGTGCGTCGACAGCCAACCAACGCGGTTGCATGGCTGGCCCTCATACCCGGTCTGGTTTTCCCACTGGAAGCGCTGCTGTCGGACGTCGCTCACATTGCGCTCACCAATTTGGGGCCTGATCATCCGGTGACCTCGGTGTCGGGTTGGTGCGTTCTCTGGGTGTGGATCCCGGGGCCCTACTCGATCCCCTTCCTCTTGGCGCTCTATCCAGACGGCCAGCCGGCTTCGCCCCGATGGCGGCCGCTGCTGTGGTTGCTCTGGACACTGGTAGCCCTCACCTTCCTCATTAGCGCCTTCGCGCCGGGACCGGTGGACGAAGAGCTATTGCCAGGTTTGAACAACCCGCTGGGTATCACCGGCTTCTTGCCCATTGCGGAAGCGCTCGCCCCGATCGTCTTCAGCGCCATCCCCGTCGCCTCGCTGATCGGGGTGGTCTCGCTCATTTTCCGCTTTCGACGCGCCGGTACGGTGGAGCGCCAACAGATCAAGTGGCTTGCATGGGTCGGCGTCGTCGCGGTGATCTTCTTCGCCGTGACCATCCCCGGCGACGTACCCCCCCTGCTCTCTTCTCTCATCAACATCGGCTTCGTCATCCTGGTTGGCGGCACGCTGTTCGTCGCAGTGACGCGCCTTGGTCTGTACGAGATCGACCGGCTCGTCGCGACACTCGCGTACCACGATCGTGGCCGTCGTGGTCGCCGCGGCGTATCTCGGAGGGATAGCGGCGCTCGGCGCCATCGTCGGTCGGGAGAACCCGTTAGCGGTGGCCGGCGCCACCCTGGCGGCCGCGGCGCTGTTCAGCCCGGTGCGGCGGCGGGTCCAGGGGTGGGTGGACCGCCGCTTTGACAGGGCGCGCTACGACAGTGAGCAGGTCGTGGCCGGGTTCTCGGCGCGGCTGCGCGACCAGGTGGAACTGGATGGACTCACCGCCGACCTGGAAGGAGTGGTGAACCGCACGCTCCGTCCCACCATCACCGGGGTGTGGCTGGCATCGACTAGGGGTGATGTCTGATGGCCGGCCCGGGCCGAGGAGTACCGACCGCGGAAGGGGAGGTGGTGGGCTTTGGCTGGCGGCGACCGCTGGCCTGGGGCATCGCTGTGATCGTTCTCGCCATCTCGGTGTCCTACATCTTCATCACGATCCGCCAGGGTGAGTTGGACCGATTGGATGGGGATCCGGTCTTGGTGCTCATTCCGCTAATCACTGCAGCGGCGGCGATGCTCATCCTCGCCGCCCGTCCCCGCAACCCGATCGGTTGGCTGCTACTGGTCTGGGCCCTGGGAGCCTCGTTGTCGGGTCTAACCGCCATCCCACTGTCGTCCATGACGGCTCCGCCGACCGTTGACCTCGGCGTCTGGCTACTGATCTGGTTTCAGGGCTGGTCCTGGGTTCTGTTCATCTTTCCGATCTTCCATCTGCCCCTGGTGTTCCCAACCGGCACGGTTCCCACCCCACGCTGGCGGTGGCTGGTGGCGTTGGAGGCGGGGATGCTCCTGGTCTTCACGCTCCTCACCGTCTTCTCCGCAGAGCTCGAGCTGGTAGTTGGGGAAACAACCATCTGGTCGGTGCCCAATCCGATCGGGTTCATCACCAATGAATTCTGGGAGGGGGGCTTCTCGCCTGTGTGGGGGGTGGGGTTGGTAATCCTGGCTCTGGGGAGCGCGTCGGCGGTCATCGTCCGCTATCGCCGCGCCCGGGCGGAGGAACGCCAGCAGATCAAGTGGCTCGCCTACGCCGTCGGGATGTTCGCCATCGTCTACTCCTCCATGATCGCTTTCTCCGGTGGTGACGAAACGCCGGCGTGGCTGGACCTCCTCTTTGTCATCTCGATCGCCGCTATCCCGGTGGCCATCGCCGTTGCTGTGATCCGATATCGCCTCTATGAGATAGATCGACTCGTCCGCCGTACGTTCACTTATACGGCCGTTGCTGTGCTGCTGGCGCTCGTCTACCTGGGGAGCGTCACCGCCTTGGGCACCATCATCGGTCGCGACAGTCCCTTGGCTGTGGCAGGCGCCACCCTGGCGGCCGCGGCGCTGTTCAACCCGGTACGGCACCGGGTGCAGGGATGGGTAGATCGCCGCTTCGACCGGGAACGCTACGACGCCCAGCAGGTGGTGGAGCAGTTCTCTTCTCGCCTGCGACGCCGAGACTGACCTCGAGGGCTTGCGAGCCGACCTGACCGATGTGGTCGAGGTGACTCTCCGGCCGGCCACGATGTCGCTTTGGGTCCGAGAGGCGGAGTCATGAGACGGTTCGTCTACCCGCTCTCGTTGACGGTGGTCCTGGCGAGTGTCGCCCTTTTCGTCGTCTCGCTGCCTTACGCCTACCGGGCCTACGCCGAGCCGTGCACCGTGGACCCAGACCTCACGACGGTGGAAGGCACCGAGGAGTGCGAGAACTGGGGCTTCACCGAGGCTCAGTTCGAGGAGTGGACGGCGACGGGTGCCTCCCCCGAGACCTACGCCGCCCTGGCAACGGACGCGACGTCCTCGTTGCACTCCCGTATCTCGTGGTGGGACTGGTGCTGCTGACGCGTCGCAAGGACGACTGGTTCGCCAGTTTCACCGCTGCGGTGCTGGTTGCATTCGGGCTGACCGCGTTCGGATCGGCGACGTTCCAGCTGATCGCGTCCGGGGTGCCGATTTGGCTTGAGTTGGTGACCCGAACTCTTCAGTGGCTGGGCGGGGCCGGGCTGTTGCTCGTGCTCTGGATGTTCCCCACCGGCCGCTTCGTACCGCGCTGGACGGTGTGGCTGGCGCCCATCTGGGTCTTGTACCAGTTCGACGAGAGCCTGCTTCCTGAAGTCAACATCCTTCCGACGGTCATCAACGACAACCTGTTCATCCTCCTGGTCGTCACGGGCATCGTCGCCCAGGTATACCGATATCGCAGCACGTCGGACCGGGTGCAACGACAGCAGACAAAGTGGGTGGTGCTCTCGGTAACGACTGGCCTGGCTCTGTTCATTCTGCTGATTCTCGCAGTGGAGCTGACTCCCGTGATCGAAGCCGGGTCCATATTCGCAACCATTGTTGGCGAGACCCTGATCGCGGGCTCGCTGGCCATCATCCCGCTCTCGATGGGTCTAGCGATCCTGCGATACCGTTTGTGGGACATCGACGTGATCGTCCGCCGCACCGTCACTTACGCGGTGGTAACGG
The DNA here is from genome assembly GCA_963758695.1 of uncultured Actinomycetes bacterium. Taxonomy (GTDB): domain Bacteria; phylum Actinomycetota; class Acidimicrobiia; order Spongiisociales; family DATADW01; genus DATADW01. The sequence goes on along the minus strand of CAVWWM010000022.1, from coordinate 24,036 downwards.
CTCTCCTTGCGATGGTCTATTTGACCGGTGTGCTCGGGCTACCGGCACTGATCGGGTCAGAGAGTGAGCTGGTCGTGGCGGGCTCCACATTGGCAGTGGCCGCCCTCTTCAATCCGGTGCGGCGCTGGGTGCAGGGCTTCGTGGACCGCCGTTTCAACCGTTCCCGCTACGACGCGGCGCGGGTGGTGGAGGCTTTCTCGACTCGTCTCCGCCACCAGGTCGACCTGGCCGGCCTCACGAGCGATCTCACCGGAGTGGTGAGCAGCACCCTGCATCCGGCGACCTTGTCGATCTGGGTGCGCCACGGCGTAGGAGCCGAGGAAAGCAGGGCTGGATGAGACGCCTCGGGCCACGCCTCATCGTCGCAGCCATGGTCATTGTCTATCTGGCCAGCGCCGTCCTGATCGAGGTGCTCCATGCTCGGAGCGGTCAGGTCGACGATGACCCAGCGGGCACTATCGCCCTCCTCCTCGCCTTCTCCGCCTACATGGCCACCGGTGTAATGGTCATCCTCCGGCGCCCCGGCAATGTGATGGGCTGGATACTCTCGTCCATAGCTCTGCTAGTGATGATCGGCGCCCTGGCTGGCGAGTACGTCGTCTATGCGTTGGAAGCAGGGATGGGTGATGCACCCGCATTGATACCGGCGGCCTGGCTGGCCGAGTGGTATTGGTTCCCGACGCTCGCCCTAGTGCTCTTCTTCACCCCGCTGCTTTTCCCGGACGGCAGACCGGTGAACCGTCGATGGCGACCGGTGCTGTGGCTCGGGATCGCTGTCACGGGGTTGATCGCCGCCATGGCGGCCCTCTGCACCGACCCTCGGCGAGCCCGATTTCTCGCTGCCCAACCCGATCGGGGTTGCTGGCTTGCCCGATGTCGAGGCCAGCACCATTGGCAACGTGCTCTTCATCCTGCTGGCCGTGTTGATCCTCGCTGCGGCTGCCTCGGTGGTGGTGCGTTATCGACGATCCCGAGGCGACGAACGGCAACAGCTGAAGTGGTTCACGATCTGCCGCCGTGGTCACCGCGCTGATACCGGTGACCGAGGACCTCCTCCAGTCGGTGGCAGATCTCTCGGTGGAAATCGGACGTCCCCTTCGCCGTGGCCATCAGCCTCTTGCCCATCGCGATCGGCGTGGCCATCTTTCGCTACCGCCTCTACGAAATTGACCGGCTCATCAGCCGGACCGTTTCCTATGCGGTCATCGCTGCTGTCCTGGTAGCGGTTTACGCCGGTTCCATCCTTGCTCTCGGATCGCTCGTGGGGCGGGACAACCCGCTGGCGGTAGCAGGTGCGACGTTGGCGGCGGCGGCCCTGTTCACCCCGTTGCGACGTCGTGTTCAGTCGTTTGTCGATCGACGATTCAACCGCTCTCGCTATGACGCAGCCCGAGTGGTGGACGGCTTTGCCTCGAGACTCCGTGAAGAGGTCGATCTTCGAGGGCTCACCACGGACCTCACCGGGGTGGTGGGCAGCACCCTTCACCCGACGACGTTGTCGCTCTGGCTCCGGGAAGACACGATGAGCCCACGTCCCGCCGTCTCGGCGATTCGTGCACGGGCTCGGGCTGGCGCTTGCCTTCGGCTTCGCGCTCGCCGGGCTCATCATCGGGGCGATCACGCTGCCCGACAGTTGGTGGCTGCTCAGCTGGGTGGGATTCCCCACCGTGGGTGCGTTCATCCTGTGGAAGAGGCCAGGGCACCGGATGGGGCGGCTCCTGCTTTTCATCGGGCTGGCCTGGAGCCTCACCTTCTTCCTCGAGGCGCTGCTCGATGGGGGGATGACCGACCTCGCCAGCGTCTGGGTCGAGATGCTCAGCTCGATCCTCGGCTACTCGGCATTCGTGGCGCTCGCCCTCATCCCGGTGCTGTTTCCGCACGGTACGCCCGCCACCGGATTCGACCGGTTCCTGGGCAGGGCACTGCTGGTCGTCTGGGGGGCGGTGGTTCTCGCCGAGCTCGATCAGCCCGGCACCCAAGGAGATCACCGGTCTGGTGAGCCCGCTGGCCCAACCTGGGCTCTCGAGCTTCTCGGCCTTCATGCTCGACCAGGGGTTCTTTCTGATCCCGCTGCTCCTCCTGATCGCCCTGGGCAGCCTGGTGCGGAGGTGGCGGGCCAGCGAGGGAGTTGAGCGGCTCCAATACCCGTGGCTGATGACGGCGATCGGTTTTGTGATCGTGATCCTGGCAATCACCCAGGTGGTCCCCGAGAGCGTCATCCTGGATGTGTCGCTCGTCTTCGTCGCCCTCAACGCCATCCCCGCCGCCATCGGTGTTGCCATCCTCCGCTACCGGCTCTACGACATCGACAAGCTCATCAGCCGCACGGTCTCCTACGCGGTAGTGGCGGCGGTCCTAGTGGCTGTGTACGCCGGTTCTGCCCTGCGCCTTGGGTGCGCTGGTCGGCCGGGGAAACCCGCTGGCAGTTGCCGGCGCCACGCTGGCCGCAGCGGCGCTGTTCACCCCGCTTCGGCGCCGGGTGCAGCGCTTCGTCGAGCGCCGATTCGACAGATCCCGGTACGACGCCGAGCGGGTGGTGGACGACTTCTCCTCGAGGCTGCGCCAAGAGGTGGACCTCGACGGCCTCACCACCGATCTCACCGCGGTGGTCGGCCAGACGCTCCGACCGGTCACGGTGTCGCTTTGGCTGAGGGGGACGGGAACATGATCCGGCGCTGGCTCGGCGTCGTCATCGCGCTGGTAAGCCTCGCCGTCATCGTATATGGGCAGACTCAGAACCAGCAGAGCGACGGTTGGCTCGTCGACATCATGGGGCTGCTGGCGATCGCCTCTCCCACCATCATCGGCGCCTATCTGGTATGGCGGCTCCCAGAGAATCCGGTGGGCTTGATCCTCGCCGGTTTCGGCCTCACCTTCGCACTCGGCGTGATGGGGGAGGGCGTATCTGCGGCCGGAGGGCCCTTGGCGGGATGGGGCGCATGGCTCGGGACCTGGCTGTGGGCGGCCTCACTGGTCCTGCTTCTCGTATTCCTTCCGCTCTTCTTCCCCGATGGCAGACTGCCCTCCGCCCGATATCGGTGGGTGGCGCCGGCGACGCTGGCAGGGTTGGGGCTGTTCATCTTCGGAAACGCCTTTGTGGAGTCGGTAACAGTGGGCACCGCATCCGACCCGACCACCATTGCCCTTCCGATCAGCTCTCCCAGACTGTCACCGCTTCTTCGAGCCGGCCGCGGTGCTGGGCATGGTGCTAGTGCTGGTGGCGGTGGGCGCGGCGCTATTCGGGGCGGTGCAGCGATACCGCCGGTCTGTGGGGATCGAGCACCAGCAGATCAGGGTCTTTGCCGGAGCCCTTGCCGTTGCGGTGACGGCGATAGTCCTCAACATGGTTCTCTACGAACTGGGCTACGCCGATGACGCCAACCTGGTTTTCACGCTGGTTGTATTGATGTTGGTCGCCTCGATCGCCGTTGCCGTGCTGCGCTACCGCCTCTACGACTTCGACAGGGTGATCCGACGCACCCTCACCTACGGAGTGGTGACCGTGTTTCTCGCCGGCGTGTATGTCGGCTGCGATTCTCGGACTCCAGGCGCTTCTCGGGCTCAAACGACCCCCTCGCTGTTGCCGCCTCCACCCTGGCGGCAGCCGCCTTGTTCCAACCGGTGCGTCGCCGGGTGCAAAGCTTCGTCGACCGCCGCTTCGATCGTTCAGCGATATGACGCCGGCATTGTCGTGGACGGTTTTGGTGCGCGGCTTCGGGACGAGGTCGATCTCGACGGTCTCGCCACCGATCTCACAGCGGTTGTCGGAAGCACGCTCCGGCCAGCGAGCGTCACGTTATGGCTGCGCGAGGAAGCTCCGATGAGACGGCGAGTGTGGTTGGGAGTGGCCGCGGGATTTGCGGTGGCTTGGGTCGCCATCGTCGCTTTCATGGTCGACCGGTCGGCCACCCTCACCGATCTCCGGCCGCTGGGCGACGCTCTTCCCTGGCCGGCGTTCGCCGTGGTGGGGGCGATCATCCTCGCCCACCGCCCGGGTAACCGTATCGGTGTCCTCTGCATCGTGGCCGGTGTGGCGCAGACCCTGACGTCGATGGGGCAGGTCTATGTCCTCTCATCGCTGGCGTCTGCCACCGCCTGGCCGTTGGAGCATCTGATCGCCTGGTATGGCTCTTGGGGGTGGGTGGTCAGCATCTGCGCGTTGCTCTTGTTGCTCCTGATCTTCCCGACCGGCGAACCGGCCGGTCGAGGATGGCGCTGGGTGGCGTGGTTCCTGGTCGCCTGGTTCGCGCTGGCCCTCGTGGTGGGTGTCCCACGGCTGTGGCCACTCTCCTCCCAGGCCCTGGTGACTGGGCTCGACTCAGCGCCCGAGTACGAGCTCCTCGACGGGATGGCGCTCATCGTGGTCCCGGCGCTCCTGGCGTGTTCGGCCTCGCTCCTCCTCAGGCTCCGTCGATCGCGGCGGCGGAGCGAGCCCAGATCATCTGGCTGCTGTGGGCGGCCGCTCTCGGCTTGGCGGTCATCGTTCTCGCCCAGTTCCTCGATCTCGAGTCGGTGCGGTCGGTGCTTTCGTCAGCTTCGCTTCTCGCCATCCCGGTTGCGATCGGGGTCGCCATCACCCGTTACCGGCTCTTCGAGATCGACCGGATCGTCTCTCGGACCGTGACCTACGCCTTCGTCGCCGTGGTTCTGACCGCCGTCTATTTCGCCGGTGCTGCGGCGCTGGGTGCGGTGATAGGGGAGGCCAACTCGCTGGCGGTGGCCGGTGCGACGCTGGCGGCGGCCGCCCTCTTCAACCCGGTGCGCCGAAGAGTGCAGGCGTCGGTGGACAGGAGGTTCGACCGCGCCGGATACGACGCATCCGTGGTGGCGGCGGCATTCTCAGCCCGGCTCAGGGACGACATCGATCTCGAAGGGCTTTCGACCGACCTCACCGCGGTCGTCAACCAGACGTTGCGGCCCGCGGCGGCTTCTCTCTGGCTCAGGGGAACAGGACCGTGACCGATGTAGAGCGCATGAGAAGGTGGGCCCCGTGGGCGGCCGGTTTGTTGTTCGTCGCCGCAATCGCATCTTGGCTCCTCGGCTTCCTGTTCCCCTCCGGGGCCGGGGGGGTGGTCGATGACGTGATTTGGGCGTCCGCCTTCATGGGGTTCCCAATCGTCGGGTTGCTGCTGGCTGCTCGCCGGCCCGATCACCCCTTGGGGTGGTGCTGGCTGGCCGGGGTCACCGCGCTCGGGCTGGGGGTCAACCTGCAGAGCATCGCCGAATCGGTCTGGTTCCCGGTGCAGACCGCATCTTGGGCAGGATGGGTGGCCCTCGTCGGTGCGATCCTGGTGCCTCCCGCTTTCGGCCTCATCGCCTTCCCGGCGACGTTCTATTTCCCAGATGGTCATTTGCCCGGGTCGAGGTGGCGACCGGTGGTGGCGGTTGGCTACGCCGCTCTGGTTGTCTTCGCCCTGGCATCGTTGTTCAAACCCACCATCGTGACCCCTTCGGGTGTGGGCGACAACCCAATGGGCATCGACGAAGCGGAGTGGCTGGAGTCGGTCGTCCCCGTCGCCGTGGTGATCCTCGTCCTGGTGATCGTGCTCGGTGCTCTGTCGCTCATCGGGCGGTACCGAAAGGCGTCGGGCGTGGAGCGCGGTCAACTGAAGTGGGTTGCCCTGGCCCTGGTGGCGGCGCTCCTCGGTTTGGTCTTCATGCTCGTCTCCGAATTGTTGGGTTTCGAGGGCGACCTGGTGGGGCTGGTGCCTTGGGTGGTTGCCGGTCTGGGCTTCCCGATAGCGGTCGCGATCGCGATCCTCCGTTACCGCCTCTATGACATCGACCGGCTCATCAGCCGCACCGTCTCATATGCGATCGTGGCCGCGGTCTTGGTGGCGGTCTATGCCGGGTTCGCCGTGGCCCTGGGTGCGGTCGTCGGTCAAGACAATCCGTTGGCGGTGGCAGGTGCCACGCTGGCGGCGGCAGCCTTGTTCACCCCGGTTCGCCGCAGGGTCCAAGGCTTCATCGACCGTCGCTTTGATCGGTCACGGTACGACGCAGCTCGCGTTGTCGACGAGTTCGCCTCCAGGCTGCGAACGAGGTCGATCTCGACGGGCTCACCCACGATCTATCCAGCGTGGTCGGCCAGACGCTCCGCCCGGCGACCGTCCGCCTCTGGCTGCGCGGGGAGGGTGGCTGATGATGATTTCACGGCCGTTCCGACCGCTCGTCACGCCGCAAATTTCGGGATCCCCTCTGTGTCGATTGTTTAGACGAGCGGCTCCATCTGCCGATACAAGATCAAGCTGTTTTCCAGGTTTGATGTTTCGCGTGCGAGTGGCATGGGAGGGTCATCCGTAACGATGCCGTGACGAGGGCGAGGTAGAAGAAAGGCAACATGGTGGTCCTGTCACGAATCCGCAAGGGTCGTTCCGCGGCCGAGTCCGAGCCGCAGGAGTTGGAGACGGCGCCGGCGGAGTCGATCCAGGTCGATATCGCCCCAAACGACCCGCTACTGCCCTATCTGCAGACGCGGGTGCGCCAGTCGAGTTGGAGCGGCTCAACCTCGACTCCCCGGCGGTGGCAGAACTACGCGAAGCCGGTGTCGAATTGGTTGTCCCGCTCATCAGCCAGGGAGAGCTCATCGGGATGCTCAACCTCGGCCGCCGTCTCTCCGACCAGCCGTACTCATCCGACGACCGCAAGCTCCTGCGAGGGTCTCGCTTCCCAGGTGGCACCGGCGATCAGGGTTGCCCAACTCGTCCGCCGCCAGCAGGCGGAGGCCAAGGAGAGGGAACGGATCGAGCACGAGCTGCGGGTTGCATCACTGATCCAGCAGACGCTGCTTCCCCGCCAGCTCCCCACGCTGCCCGGTTGGGAGATCGAGGCCTACTACCGACCGGCCCGCGAGGTAGGAGGCGACTTCTATGACTTCATCCCTCTCGACGGGGGCAGGTTCGGCGTGGTGGTGGGCGACGTCACCGACAAGGGCGTACCTGCGGCGCTGGTAATGGCAACCTGTCGTTCGGTGCTCCGCGCCAACGCCACCTCCGGTGCGACTCCAGGCGAGATCCTGGCACGCGCCAACGAGATCCTGGTGCCGACATCCCCGAGGGGATGTTCGTCACCTGTCTGTTCGCCATCCTGCGACCCCGCCACCGGACAATTGGACTTTGCAAATGCAGGCCATGTCCTTCCCTATGTGCGGAGTGACACCGGCGTGGTGGAGCTCAGGGCGACCGGGATGCCTCTCGGCCTCATGCCTGGAATGACCTATGAGGAGAAGAAGGCCCAGTTGGGCACGGGCGACGTGATGCTGCTCTCCAGCGATGGTCTCACCGAGGCCCACTCGCCGGAGCGCGAGATGCTCGGCGTGTCCCGGGTGATCGACACCATCGCAGCTCGTCCCGAAGGCGAAAGCCTCATCGGGGTCGTGCTCTCCGAGCTCGACACCTGGACCGGACCAGGTTGGGAGCAGGAGGACGATGTGACGCTGGTCTTGGTCAGCCGCTGCTCGTCGGCCGAGCAGAGCGCCCGCGCCTTTATCGACGGCGGCGACTGGCAGTCACTCGGCGAGTTCACGCTCCCCAGCATCGCCGGGAATGAAAGGGTCGCCATGGATCGGGTCGCCGAGTGGGTCAGTCCGCTCGGTATGGAGCCGGGTCGCATGGAGAGATTGAAGACGGCGGTAGCCGAGGCGACCATGAACGCCATCGAGCATGGCAACGGCAACGAGCCGGACAAGCCGGTAGAGATAGAGGTGTGCGCCAACGTCGGAGCGGTGAAGGTCACCATCATCGACCAGGGCGGCGGGCGGGAGGTTCCCGACCCGGAGACCCCCGACCTCGACGCCAAGCTGGAGGGATTGCAGACGCCGCGTGGTTGGGGCCTGTTCCTGATCCGCAGCATGGTGGACGACCTTCGGGTCCACACCACAGATCGCCATCACACTCTCGAACTCGAGATGAGCCTGGAAGGAGAAAGCGATGCAGGCGAGCGCCTTTGAGGCGACCGTGCACGACGAGGAGAGACGGGCGCTGATCCGACTCGAAGGGGACCTCGACGGGAACGCGCGGGAGCGCCTCGCCGCCGCCTACGAAGAAGCGGCGGTCCTTCAGCCAAGTTCCGTCGTGCTCGACTTCAGTGGAGTCGGGTACATCAACAGCACAGGCATCGCGGCGATCGTGGGAGTGCTCGCCAGAGCCCGTGCCGAGCAGCGCGACATGTCGGCCTTCGGGCTGAGTGACCACTATCGGGAGATCTTCCAGATCACCCGGCTGGCCGACTTCGTGCACATCTATCCGAACGAAGAATCGGCGCTAGCGGCAAACGCAGCGTCCTAGGTAGGGAGTGGGGAACATGCCACAGGCAGAAGTTGCAATGGAAGTAAGAGAGGCGGCACCGGGGGTCCGGGTCATCGACATCGATGGCGAAGTCACGGCGTTTTCCGAGGGCGTCCTCATGGACGCATTCGCCGAGGCGGGCGGCAATGGGGTGCGTACGGTGATCCTCAATTTCGAGGGACTGCAGTACATGAACAGTGGCGGGATTGGTCTTCTCGTGACCGTGCTCATCCGCGCCAACCGGGCCGGTCAGCAGCTGCTCGCATTCGGCCTCAACGAGCACTATCGCCAGATTCTCTCGCTGACCCGCCTCGACGAGGCGATCGGCATCCATCCCGACGAGGCGTCGGCAGTAGCCGCCGCCCGCTGAGCAGTCGACGCGCGTCCGTAACGATGTCCGGACGACCTCGCGGTAGAACCACCGAAGGTCGATCCACTGGAGGAACGATGACCGTCAATGACCAGTCGCCGACCGAGAGCGACGCGGAGAACTGGGCGCAGCCAGTCGATCGCCTCGTTGTGGGACCTGCCTCGCCCGGAGCGCTCTCGCTCAACGTTGCAGGGCGGCGCCTCACCGGTCCCCTGCAGGGTTTCGGCCGCCTTTGGCAGAAGACCTACAAGGTGAACGTGGGCGAGGTCACCCCGAGCGGGGTGATATCGGTCTGGAAGGAGAACTACGGGGACTTCTGGCCGTCTTACAACCGGTTCTACGCCCCGATCGCCGGGATCAAACCGGGTGAGGTGGGCACGATCAACACCGTCCAGGGCCCGATGACGCTCTCCACCGGGGTGATGGTGCTCTACGCCGACGACGTCTCCTTCACCTTCATGACCCCGGAGGGACATCTCTTCGCCGGGTGGGTGACCTTCAGCTCGTTCGAGGCCGAAGGTGGGACGATCGCCCAGGTGCAGGTGCTCATCCGGCCGAGCGACCCTCTCTACGAGCTTGCTTTCATGATGGGTGCGGGTCGGATGGAGGACAAGATCTGGATGCACACCCTTCGCTCGCTGGCGGCCCACTTCGGTTCGACTGCCGAGCCGGAGCTTGCGGCGACGATCCTCGACAAGCGCCGCCAGTGGCGCTACGCCGGGTACATCAAGCACAACGCCGCCATCCGCTCGGTGCTCTACACGATGGGCACACCGTTCCGGGCGATAGGGAGAGCCTTCAAGTCCGCTTGACCCTCCGCTGACGGCAGATTCTCCCGGGTGATCCGGGTCGGGACCAGCAGCTGGCAATACGACTGCTGGCGGGGCAGCCAATCCTGGCGGTGCGGCCCGCGCGCCCTTTCCTCTCTGTCCCCCCGTAGGGGGGAATCCCAAGCTCCCAACGGTGCCCGAACCCCTGCCCATCGCACCTTTGGGAGTGAGCCGTTCCCCCCTCCCCCGACGCCTGCGGCGTCGGGTACTCCCCCCGCCGGGGGGAGAGAATCGTGGGAGCGGGGGGACCCGCCGCGCCTTTCCTCTCTGTCCCCCCGAAGGGGGGAAGGGCCCCGCTGCGGAGCAGCGGGTAGGGGGGAATCCCAAGCTTCCAACGGTGCCCGAACCCCTGCCCATCGCACCTTTGGGAGTGAGCCCTTCCCCTCCCCCCCGGCGGGGGGAGAGAATCGTGGGAGCGGGGGGGAGCCCAAGCTCCCAACCTCGCTCGCTCCCCTGCAGTCAGCGGCGGGTGCGGACGAGGACCTCTACGCGGCGGTTCTGGGCGCGGCCGGCGGCGGTGTCGTTGGAGGCGCGGGGGTCTAGCTCGCCGAACGCCTCGATAGTTATCGACTCGATGCCGCCCTGTTGTTCGAGGATGTCGGCGACCGTTTCAGCTCGGTGCCTCGAGAGCTCACGGTTTGTTCGGGACCCTCCGACCGAGTCGGTGTGGCCGCGGACGATGATCGGTCTTCCGGGGAAACGTTCGGATATGTCACGGGCAACCTCTCCGATGATCACGGCCGAACCGGGTCGGAGCTCGGTTTCACCGGTGTCGAAGAGGAGATCGGCGGGGAGGGTGTAGAGCGCCGTCCGGGGACCGCGGCGCACCTCGACCTCTCTCCGCAATGGAGGCGGATCGGGCCGGGCCGGCACGGTCCGTGTTGTGGAGGTGGCCTCCGCTGCGGTGGTGGTCGTCGTGTTCTGAGAGGTCGCCGCCGGTGCGGAGGTGCTGCTCGGGGGGGCGCCGGTGGCCGACGGTCCTGCCTGCGTCGTGTCACCCGGAGCAGCCGAACACCCGGCCACGAGGACAATCACTAAGAGAGCGGCTTCGCCTCGCATCCCCGGGGAGCGTAGGACGGGGCATCAGGCGTCCGAGGGAAGCGAAGCCCTGCGTTAGCGTCCGGCGCGATGAAGGTCATCCTCGTCGGCCCGGGGCGCGCCGGGATGTCGCTCGGTATTGCGTTGACCGAAGCCGGGCACCGGATCGTGGGGGTGGTGGGACGCAGCGACGCCACCCGATCTGCCGAGCGACTCGGAACCCAAGTCTTCGGACCGGACAGCCCGCTACCGCCGGCGGACCTGGTGGTGGTGGCGGTCGGCGATGAGGCGATCGCAGATGTGGCGGGGAGCGTCGCCCGACGGGTCAACGATGTGGGCGGTGCCGTCCATCTCAGTGGCGCAGTCCCGGTCTCGGCGTTGCACCCCTTTGCCGCGCGGGGGATAGCGGTGGGTGCGTTCCATCCGCTGCAGAGTCTTCCCGACCCCGATCGGGGAGCCCAAGCGCTCGCCGGTTCGGCTGTGGCGATAACCACAACGGACCCGGGCCTGCACGAACTGCTCCAGGGTTTGGCTTCCGACCTGGGAATGACCGCCTTCGACCTCGGTGACGATCATCGGGCGCTCTACCACGCGGCCGCATCGGTGGCTTCGAATGCGGTGGTGGCTGCGCTCTGGCTGGCCGATCGGCTCTTCGAAGCCGCCAGGGTCGATCCCGAGTTGGCCCGCCCGTTGGTGGAGAGGGTCGTTTCCCACAGCGTCGGAGGTGGCGCAGCCGCGGCTCTCACCGGCCCGGTGGCGAGGGGTGACATGGCGACCGTGACCGCTCAGATCGATGCGGTTCGCTCCGCCGAACCGGAGGTGCTCGATGAGTTCCTCGCCGCGCTGCGGCTCATCGCCGGAGCAGCCGGACGGAGCGAGGAGATAGCTGCGGTGATCTCATGATCGATGCGGCCACCTTCGCCGAGGCTCGCGAGGAGGCTTCCGGTGTTGTCGGGCTCGTCCCGACCATGGGGTTCCTCCACGAGGGTCACCTCTCGTTGATCGAGGCGGCAATGGCGTTGGCCGACACCGTGATCGTCTCGTCATTCGTCAACCCGCTCCAGTTCGGCCCCGCTGAGGACCTGGATAGCTATCCGCGGAACCCCGATCGTGACCGTGGACTGATCGTCGCCACCGGGGCACACATCCTCTTCGCTCCCTCGCTCGCCGAGGTGTACCCGTCCGAGCCCAAGGCGGCGGTGCATGTGGCGGACCTGACCGAGAGCATGGAGGGCGCTCACCGGCCGGGCCACTTCACCGGTGTGGCAACCGTGGTTACCAAGCTCTTTGCCGGGCTTCGACCGGACATGGCGTTTTTCGGTCGCAAGGACGCCCAACAGTTGGCCGTGGTCCGGCGACTGGGGCGTGACCTTTCCTTCCCCCTGGATGTGATCGGATGCCCCACGGTGCGCGACCCCGATGGGCTCGCTCTGTCGAGTCGCAACAGCTATCTCTCGGAAGTGGAGCGTGAGGAGGCCCTCGGTTTGAGCCGTGGCCTGATGGCGGCGGCGGATGCCATCGAGGCCGGCAACGCTTCGGGGCCGGCGCTCGAGGCCTTGGCCGCCGGCGAGTCGGGGCTCGTCCTCGACTACGCAGAATTGCGGTCCCAGGATGACGTCGCGCGGCTAGATGTGCTCGATCGCCCCGCCTTCCTGGCAGTTGCCGCCCGGGTCGGTAGCACCCGTCTCATCGACAACGTCCATGTCGACTGGGTGGACGGCCGGCCCAAGGTCGACCGTGGCCGACTACTCGGTCAACGAATCGGGGGGGTTTGAAGGTGCTGCTCGTGGTTGACGTAGGCAACTCGACCACCGCGGTAGGTGTGGTCACCGACGACCGGGTCGCGCAGCGCTGGCGGTTGTCCACCATCGCCGAGCGCACCGCCGACGAGTACCGCCTCCTCTTCCACGGGCTTCTCTCGTCGAGCGATCTGCCCCTGGAAGGAGCGGCCATCTCGAGCGTGGTCCCGGCGGCAACCGCGGCGGTGCAGGTCGCCGCAACGGACCTGGTCGACGGCCCGGTCGTCGTGGTCGGCCCCGGGGTTCGCACAGGCATCGCCATCCATACCGACAACCCACGCGAAGTCGGTGCCGACAGGGTGGTCAACGCGGTGGCGGCCGTCGCGCGATACGGCGCTCCCGTCGTGGTGGTCGATTTCGGCACGGCAACCACTGTGGATGTAGTGGGTGCAGCCGGTGACTATTTGGGTGGGATGATCGCCCCGGGTCTCGAGGTCTCGATGGATGGCCTCGTCGGTCACACCGCGGCGCTTCGACGTGTGGAACTCGTGGCGCCGCCTCAAGCGATCGGCCGCAACACGGTCAGCGCCATCCAGTCGGGCCTGCTCTACGGGCATGCTGGGATGATCGACCGCGCCATCGAAATGATTTCCGATGAGATCGATGCCCGGCCTTCGGTGGTGGCGACGGGCGGCTTGGCTCCGGTGGTGGCACCGTTGTGTCGCGCCGAGATCATCGTCGACGACTCGCTCACGCTGGAAGGGCTGCGAATCATCTACCGGCTGCAGGCTTCACCGTGAACCAGGGAGCCTGCTCGGTACCCTCGGCCACGGAATGAGCGAGAACCCGCCCGACGAGCAACAACTCCGCCTTGCCAAGCACGAGGCGCAACTCCAGTCGGGCGGCTACCCGTACCGCTTTGAGCGCACCGCCACCGCTGCCGAGCTGCATGAGCGGTTCGGCTCGTTGGAACCGGACTCCGACAGCGGCGAGCGAGCGGTCGTCGCCGGACGTCTCGTGTTGCAGAGGAGCTTTGGGCGGCTGGTGTTCGCCACTCTCCAGGACTGGACAGGGCGCATCCAATTGATGGCGGACAAATCCGACCTACAACAATTCGACGACTTCGCCGATCTCGACCTGGGCGATTGGGTTGGAGCGGAGGGCAGGGTGGTGACGACCCGCAAAGGCGAGCTGACCGTCCGCATCGAGCGATTCGAGTTGCTCGCCAAGGCGCTGCGATCCCTGCCCGAGAAATGGCATGGCTTGGTGGACCTCGAAGTGCGGAGCCGGCGGCGATACCTCGACCTGATAGTCAACGAGGAGGCGAGGGAGACGGCGCTCCGCCGGGCGGCGACGTTGCGCGCCTTGCGCAGTGCGTTCGAGGATCGCGGGTTTCTCGAGGTGGAGACTCCGACGTTGCAACTCCAGGCAGGGGGCGGGTTCGCCCAACCCTTCATCACCCACCACAACGCACTCGACGTAGACATGTATCTCCGCATCGCCCTCGAACTGCCCCTCAAGAGGCTGGTGGTCGGCGGATTGGAACGGGTCTTCGAGTTGGGGAGGGTGTTCCGCAACGAGGGGATCGACTCCACCCACAACCCCGAGTTCACAATGCTCGAGGCTTACCAGGCGTTTGCTGACTACGAAGATGTCCTCGACCTGGTCGAGATCGTCGTCGGAGAGGTCGCCGCCGCCACCACGGGCGGCACCGAGCTCACCTACCAGGGGCGCTCTCTCGACCTGACGCCGCCATATCGGCGTGCCCGCTACCTCGACCTGGTGCAAGAGGCGGTGAACGACGGCATCGGGTACGAGACGCCGCTACATGAGTTGACGGCCCTGGTGGAGGCCGCAGGAACCGAGGTGCACCCCTCGTGGGGGCCGGGGCGGCTGATCGCCGAATTGTTCGAGCAGCATGTCGAGCCTCACCTATGGGAGCCGACCTTTGTGCTCGATCACCCCGAAGAGACATCGCCGCTGGCGCGGGCACACCGCCAAGGCGGGTCGGTGGTGGAGCGGTTCGAGCTCATCGTCGCCGGCGCCGAACTGGTCAACGCTTTCTCTGAGCTCAACGACCCAATCGAACAGCGTGCCCGGTTCGAGGCCCAGGCGGCGGCGAGAGCCGCCGGAGAGGTGGAGACCCACCCGCTCGACGAGGACTACCTGTTGGCGCTGGAGTATGGGCTGCCGCCGACCGGTGGGCTCGGCATCGGGGTGGACCGGCTGGTCATGCTGCTGGCCGACCAAGCGTCGATCCGAGAGGTGCTGCTCTTCCCGGCGCTGCGGCCGGAGGACTGAACGCCGTCAGCCCTCTTTCCCCAACGTCCACGAAGGGGGGTCGGAGGCTGGGAACGACTCCATCGCCGCTTCGTCGACGCGGTTGGGGGGAGGGGCCGGTTCGGCTTTCACACCGTTGTCGTCGCGGCGCACCCTCACCCAGAGGCCGTTGACCCGGCGGTGCGAAGGGAGCAGCTCGGCGACGGCTTCTGACTCGTCGTCCTCCAACTCGTTCAGCGATCCGTCGGCGCCGACGAGGACAAGGCCCGACTCGGACTGTTCGATGGCGTGCCCCACGTTGTGCGAGCGGGCACGCTCGACGAGCTCTTCGTTGGTCGAGTCAGAGGCGCAGTTGCGGTCGATGACGAAACCGGTGGCGACGATATCGGGCTTGTCCGCCATGACCCCGACGATACATGGCAACCGTGATGCCCTGTTCTGTGGGCTGGAAACGTTGCTGTGCGACGGTTCGAACCCCGGGTTGCGGGATCATGCCTGCGGCCCGCGTTCTGTGGGCTCGAAACGTTGCTGTGCGACGGTTCGAACCCCGGGTTGCGGGATCTGACCCGCGGCCCGTTCTGTCGGCTGGAAACGTTGCTGTGCGACGGTTCGAACCCTGGGTTGCAGCGATCCTGAGCCGAAGTCAGAAGCTATCGATCACAGTCACGCCTGTGCCATCGAAACGGCTCATTCCCTCGAGAGCGTCGGAGGCATCCCCGATGGCGATGCGCCTGGTCACCAGACGAGCAGGGTCGACGCCACCATCGCCGATCAGGGCAAAGATGCGCTGATAATCGGTTGCCGGCATCCCCCGGCTGCCAACCACCTCCAGCTCCCACATCACCACACGCTCCCAGGGGAGCACCAGCCCGGCGTCCTCACCGTGGAGTAGCCCCACCTGGACATGGCGGCCCTGCTTGCGAAGCGATCGGACCGAGTTGAGAGCGGTGGTGGTGTTGCCCAGGGCATCCACCGAGACGTCGGCACCGCCCCCGGTGAGCTCACGGACCGCAGAGCTGACACTCTTGACCGAGGTGGCATCCACCGTCGCCTCCGCCCCGAGCTCGGCGGCGAGGTCGAGGGCTGCCCTGTTGATGTCCACCGCCACCACCCTTGCGCCAAGCGCCGAGCCAACCATCACCGCCGACAGACCGAGACCGCCGCACCCATGCACCGCAAGCCATTGGCCCCTCTCGACCCGGCCACGGTCGGCGACCGCCCGGAAGGCGGTCACGAACCGACACCCGAGGGCGGCGGCATCGACCGCGTCGAAACCGTCGGGCAAGGCGATGAGGTTGGTATCGGCGTGGTCGAGGGCGATGAGCTCGGCGAACGAGCCCCAAGTGGTGAACCCGGGCGTGAAGCCTTCGTCGCAAGTATTGAGATGTCCGGCGAGGCATGAAGTGCAGCTTCCGCAACCCATCGAAAAGGGAACGGTCACACGGTCGCCGACTCGCCAGCGCTCGACGTTCGACCCAACCTCGACCACCGTTCCCGCCATCTCGTGCCCGGGTACGTGAGGGAGCCCGGGCAGCCGCTCGTGCCCCATCCAGGCGTGCCAATCGCTGCGGCACACTCCGGTCGCCTCGACACGGAGAATCACCCCATCCTCGGGAACCACCGGGTCGGCCACGTCGGTGACCTCCAATGGCTCTCCGAACGCCGTGATCAAGCGCGGCCGCGCATCCGGCTTTCCATGGTCGGATCAAAGGCAGGACTCTTCCTGTCGTCATCTGAGAGTACGAAGTCAGGCTACGACGGGCGGAGAAGCGCGTATCGCCGCCGCTTGGTGCTCCTCAGTCGAACGTCCACCCCGCCAACCAGACGGGGATGTGTGCGTCACCCAGGGAGGGAACATGCGCGCTCGATGGGTTCGTTTCGTAGCCACAGCCGGCTTGGTCGGCTCGTTGGCATTGCCGGGGGGAGTTGCCGCCGGCGCACAGTCGGGTACACCCGACTGTTCATTGGTACCGCAGGGCTCGAAGACCGAATTCGCCTCGTGTCTGCGGGTCACGGCGACTCTCGACCGGGCTCCTTCGGTCGGTGAGACTGCAACGCTCACCGTCGACGTGGAGAGCCAGGTCGACCTCGGCCCGGTTGAGGTCGAGATCAGCGTCCCCACCGCCCTCGAAGTGGCATCGGGACCGGGCAGCAACGGTTCGGCTTCCGCCGCCCCCAATGGTGCCGGTGAGGTCGTCCCGCGAGTGGCGGTCCTCTCGCCCGGAGCGGGAACCCAGACGCGTTGCCTTCGAAGTGCGTGCCGTCGACGAGGGAAACGCCTCGGTCGAGGTGCGCGCCACTGCGCAACTGGCAGATGGAGTCGGCGATGGTGCGATGGCGGTGGTCCCGCTGACGGTCACGTCCGGCAAGTCGCAGTTGTCGGTGGCCACCGAGACCTCAGGCGGCACGGCGCAGGCGCCGTCGGCGCCCTCGACGCCGTCATCCGACCTGCCCCATGTCTCCGCTCCGCTTCCCGCCGACGTGGCGGGCATCGGCTCGGACCCGGGGATCCCGGGTGGTTCTTGCATCACTGGTGTCTGGGGTTACCAGCACCCGACATTGGGTTACACCGGTGTCGGCAACTACCAGGTACAGATCTGGGACGATGACAGCGGCACCGACGACCTAATGGCAACTGTTGTGACCTCTGGCGGTAGCTACTCGGGGTGCTTCACCACCGACGACGAAGAGGGCGCTGGGACCATGGAGGTCTACGTCCGCTTCATCTCGTCGAACTCCGTCTGGCGGGTGCGCGACACCGCCGCCTCCGACACCAACTACGTCAACACCACGGGTGTGGTCAACGTCAACGAGGGCGTCGACTTCAGCTTCGGCAATCTACAGCCGAGCAACGACATCCACCGTGGGATCCACGCCTTCGACGCAGTCAACGAGTTCTGGCTGTGGGGTCACGATCCAAGCGGTATCTGCTTCGACTGGGGCGAGTCGCCCTGCCGGCAGATGATCGTCAACTGGACCCCGACGTCCACCGACGGGACCTACTACTCGCTGGCCAGCAATGACATCCACCTGGCGGCGGCCGATCCGGACGCCGAGCACGTGGTCATCCATGAGGCGACCCACGCCGCCATGGACGATGTCTACAACGACAACTACCCGGCGTTCCCCAACTGCAGCCCTCATTTCGTGAACGGCGACAGTTCCACCGGGTGCGCCTGGACAGAGGGGTTCGCCGAGTGGGTGCCGGCCGCGGTGCTCAACGACCCCTTCTTCCGCTGGCCCGCCGGGCAGTTCCTCGACCTGGAGAACGTGGACGTCAACTCGTTTGGTTGGTCCGACGGTGACGACGTCGAGGGCCGGGTTGCCGGTGCGATGATCGATGTCCAGGACTCGGCCAAGGCGACGCTGGACTTCTACGACTTCTGGTCCGAGGGTGACTCGGTCCAGTACGGGGACTTCCAGAACTACGCCCTGACCGGAGCCCGTCCGGGCACCTACCTCGAGTACTGGGGCGACCGCGCCGCACTGGGCCACAACACGGCCAACAACGGTGCCAACGGGTCGAATTTCCAGAACACGATCGACTACGGGTTCGCGGCACCTGGCTGCGGTGGCTTCGCCGTCACCCAGTTCGGGACGACGTCATCCGATGTGATCACTGGGACGAGCGGTGCCGACGTGATCCACGGCCTGGCAGGTGGCGACACCATCTACGGGCTGACGGGCAACGACGTTGTCTGTGGCTCGACCGGTGCCGACACCGTCTTCGGTGCCGGCGGAGCGGATTCGCTCTACGGCAACGAGTCTGGTGACAGTCTCACCGGAGGGCCCGGGAATGACTACCTGCAAGGCAACAGTGGAGCGGACACGCTCAACGGTGCCCAGGCGAACGACGCTCTTTACGGCGGGGAGGGCAACGACACAGGTAAGGGCGGATCGGGCAATGACACCGTCAACGGCGCTACCGGTAACGACACCTTGACGGGTGGGTCCGGCGCAGACAGCGTTGTCGGCAGCGACGGCAACGATGGCATCGCCGGCGGAACGGGTGCTCCCGACGCCTGCAGCGGCGGTGCCGGCACCGACACCAACAACGGTGGCTGCGAGTCGATCAGCAGCATCCCCTAAGGGGAAACACCAGTTGGGGATGACGAGGCGCCCTCCGGGGCGCCTCGTCCGCGCGTTCTGTGGGCTCGAAGCGTTGCGGTAGGACTGTGCGTTGCGGTACGACTGTTCGAACCCTGGGTTAGCACGTGTCGTTAGCCTCGAATCGGGTCGACCCAGCGAGGTGATCATGCAGCGTCCGATGAGCCGGAGGCTCTTCCTGGCCGACCTGGGCAAGGGCGGCGTGGCGGTCCTGGTTCTGAGTTTGATCGCCTGCTCCGATGCGACTGGAGGCGGGGACATCACCACCGGTGACGGTTCTCCCACCACGGCAGACCCGACTACTCCGGTCGTCTCCGGGGACGAGCGCGCCGGAAACCACATCACCGGCCGGCGCCTCGGCCGATCTCGAGTGGCACCGGGTGTCGCTCGGTTTCGTCTCCGCCTATGTGCTGGCGCGCCAGGGCGAGGCGGCGGTTGTCGATACCGGCATCGACCGGCAGCGCCCCTGACATCGAGGCTGCCCTCGGTGAGATCGGGCTTGGCTGGGACGCCGTGGGGCATGTCATCCTGACCCACAAGCACGATGACCATGCGGGGAGCGTTGACCGAGGTGCTCGAGTTGGCCGATGCCGCCACCGGGTACGCCGGCGCCGACGACATCGGGTCGATCACTGCTCCCCGGCCGCTCACACCGGTCGGCGACGGCGACCGCAGTCTTCGATCTCGAGATCATCGCCACCCCTGGCCATACACCCGGTCACGTCGTGCGTGCTCGACAGCCGCCGGAGTTGCTGGTGGCCGGCGATGCCCTTTCCGCCAGGGGGGAGTCGTCGCCGGCCCGAATCGCTTCGTTCACGCGAGGATCTCGATCAGGCCCACGAGTCGGTTCGCAAACTCGCCGGGTTCGAGTTCGGAGTGTTGTTGGTGGGCCACGGCGATCCCATCGAGACGGACGCCTCGGAGCAGGTCGCCGAGCTTGCTGCCGGCCTCTGACCCGCAGGCAGGGCAACCGGCCGTCAGACCCTTTCCAGCATCATCACCGGGATCTGCCGCTCGGTGCGTCGCTGGTACTTCACGTAGTCGGGCCAGATGTCGGCCATCTTCCCCAGAGCTGCTCACGCTGAGGCCCTTGACCGTGGACGCTCGGGCGGCGAATGTCTCGGCGTCGATCTGGACCTCGACATTGGGATCAGCCACCAGGTTGAGGTACCAAGCGGGGTGGCCTTCGAACCGCCCTTGGAGGCGACGATCACGTAGCTGTCGCCATCCCGCCCGTAGATCAGTGCGCTCCGCCGCAGCTTGCCCGTTTTCCTTCCCCGTGTGGTCAGCAGAAGGGTGTCCGCGCCGTGCCACCGGTGGCCCTGCTTCCCGTCGCTCTCCACGTAGCTCCGGATGTGCCGCTTCACCCATCCGGTCGGGCTGTCGTGGACTTCTTCGGTCGGCGGCATCGGCGGCTGCGCTATTCGCCCGGTCGCCACCGGCGCACGAAGGCCCGCTGTTCCGGCGTCTCCGGCGAGCGGCGATGGCCGGCGCCGCGGTCGGAGGCTCGCAGCTCGGTGAGCAGGTCGAGCGCCTGCTCCGGCGCCATCACCCCGTGGCGGACCAGCCAGCTGCCGACGACCGTTCCGGTTCGGCCGATCCCGCCCCAGCAGTGGACGTACACCGCCGCGCCCCTCGTCGAGCAGCCGGTCGATCGTCGTCGAGATGCCGCCACCATCTCGTCCTCTGTGGGCACCCTCAGATCGACCATCGGGGTGGCCGCACCAGCCCGTCCGGGTGCAGCCGCCGCAAGTCGTCCTCGTATGGGCCGAGTGGGAGTCGGCCGAGGTCCGGGTCGGGCGCTCGGTCAGGTCCACGACAGCATCGACACCGGCGTCGATGAGACTGCGCATCAGGTCCCGACGCCTTGCGTCGGCTCGGACTGCCACGGGTAGGCGCCGGCCAGGAGCTGTCCCTCGACCACCCAGTAGGAGCGGCTGGTGGGCGAGTCGGCCGTGCCGGGCCCACCCGTCCCCATCGGGTGGGTCGTCCTCCGAGCTGCTACCCCACGAGGTCGTCATCGACCTCTCCCGCGCCCGAGCTCGTAGTGGAGCCGCTTGCTGGTCATGCTGATCATAAGACTCGGCATGGCGGCGGCGCTCGACTCCAGATCGGCGGCGTCGGCGAGCAGCTCGGCGGTGCGGGCCGACGCGGGGCCGGCCCGCAGCTCGCCGCCTGTCCCGAAGGATCGCGGCGCCGCCTGGACAGTCGCCCCGGTCGGCCCGTTCCCGCGCCTCCTTGCGGGCCTGGACGGCAGCGAGCACCGTCACCTCCTCACTGCACCTCGAGGTCGGGAGCCGACCCGCCCCCTCGGCCGACGGACCACATTGACCCCGAGCGGGATCACTCCGCTGGTGCATCTCCACGCTTCTTCCCGCCCACCGCGGTCCAGCGCATCACCACCTCGCCGATCACGCTGGGACCGAGATCGGCGATGCCGGGGACGTGGAGCCGGAACACGATCCGGCGCACCTCCCCTCCGTAGACGTCTCCCAGTTCCAGCTGCACCCCGCCGGGCACGGTCACCGGGGGTAGTCGTTGAGCACCGAGAGCAGCTCGACCTTCTCGGAGGGGCGGATCTCCACCGAGAGGTTCTGCGCCACCAGCGACGCCAGCCCCTCGAACTCGGCGGCGAAGATCCCTGGCGCCTCGTCGGGCCCGGCGGCGAAGTAGGACGCGGCCCTTCCCGGCATCGGCCATGGCGGTGAGCAGCTCCTCGTTGAACCCATCGCCGAAGCCGATGGTGGTGGTGCCGATCGACCTCAGCCGGCGGCCCCGCCCGCCATGGCGGCGAGCCGCACCGGGTCGCTGATCGCCAACGTTGGCCAGCCCGTCGGTGAGGAGCACCACTCTTCGGATCCCGTCGGTGGCCCGCCGCAGTTCCTCGACCCCCTTGAGCCAGCCTCCGGAGAGGTTGGTGCTCCCGCCGTCGTAGATCGCTCCCACCGAGCTGAGCAACTCCGGGCCGACCGGGCCCAGCGCCGACACCAGCCGCACCTGGTCGTCGTAGGCCACCACCGCCAGCGAGTCGTCGCTGGGGTGAGCCGGCGCGCCAGGAAGGCGGCACTGCGCTTCACCGTCTCCAGCTTCTCGCCCGCCATCGACCCGGAACGGTCGATGACCAGCGCCAGCCGCAGCGGGGGCGGTCCGCCCCGGCCGCCTCGGGCGCCCGCAGCTCGACCATGGCGTGGAGGGTGTGCTCCGCCTCCACCGCCACCAGCGAATGATCCAACTTGATTGCCGCATCCATCAGATCCCCACCTCCGGATCGGAGGGTACGACCTGGGTGTGACATTCCTCGCGGCGATGGTGCCGACTGGGGTGTGCCCAGCGGCAAGACCTGGCACCATTGGCCGCGATGAGTCGGCTTCTCAGTGCCCTCCTTCGCTATCGGGGGTGGACCTTCGAGGGCACCATGCCTCCGGACCCCACGGTGGTGATACCGGCCGCCCCCCACACCTCGAACTGGGACTTCATCGTCTTCCTTGGTGCGGCCCTACGCTCGGGATCGTCCCCGCTTCATCGCCAAGCAAGCGCTCTTTCGCTGGCCACTGGGGTGGGCTGATGCGGCGGCTAGGGGGCATACCGGTTCAGGACGCGACGCAAGCTTCCGGGTGGTAGAGCAGGTTGTCGCTGAGATCCGGGAAACACCGGGAACGATGACCTCTGCTGATCACCCCTGAAGGGACCAGGGCGGCCGTTCCCTACTGGAAGTCGGGGTTCTACCGGATCGCCGAGGCGGCCGGCGTACCCATGGTGCTCGGCTTCGCCGACTACCCGTCGCGCGCGCCGGGATTGGTCCCCCATCCGGCCGAGCGGTGACCTCGCGCCGACATGGACCTCATCCGCTCTTTCTATGCCGACATACGCGGCCGCGACCCGAGGGCGCCGGCCCCGTCCGGCTGCGCGAGGAGGGCCGCCCGGCGAACCGCGCCGACCCGGGTCACCCACCCACCTGCTATCCTGCGACCGCCATGGTTCGAGGCAGCGCACTGACGCGGTCCCGTGGCGGATCTAGAACGGTCGCCTCGACCGATCTCTCGATTTCGTTGCACTGCTGTGGCGACGCTCGAGCGAGCCAAACCACTAGTCCAGGAGTAACAATTCCATGTCCAAATTTCGCCGACCTCGGCGTGCCCGCCGATCTTCTCGGCGTCCTCGACCGGGCCGGGATCACCGACCCGTTCCCCATTCAGACGGCCACCATCCCCGACGCCATCGCCGGAAGGGATGTTTGCGGCCGCGCCCCGACCGGTTCGGGCAAGACCCTCGCCTTTGGGATCCCCATCGTGGCCGCGGTGGCCAAAGCACGACCGGGCCGTCCCCGGGCATTGGTGCTGGCTCCCACCCGTGAACTCGCCGAGCAGATCCGCAACGATCTTGCGCCGCTGGCGAAGGCAAGACAACGCTGGGTCGGCACCGTCTACGGCGGGTGTCTCCTACGAGAAGCAGCGCAAGGAACTGAACAGGGGAGTGGACGTTCTCGTCGCCTGCCCGGACGACTTGCAGATCTGATCGAGCGGGGCTGGGTTCGGCCTCGACGACGTCGAGACGGTGGTAGTGGACGAGGCCGACCGGATGGCGGACATGGGCTTCCTCCCCGAGGTGAGGCGATTGCTCGACCAGACGCTGTCCACCGTCAGACCATGCTGTTCTCGGCGACGCTCGATGGCGAGGTCGCCCAATTGACCCGTCGCTACCAGCGGGAACCGGTCCGCCACGAAGCCGGCGACGCCGAGCCCGAAGGGGCCGACGTCAGGCACTTCTTTTGGCGAGCGGCGCCCGAGGAGCGGGTGGAGCTCACCGCAGCGGCGGTGGCCGCCACCGGCTCCGCCATCGTCTTCACCAGGACCCGACATGGCGGACGTGGCCAAGCAACTCGCCCGGCTCGGTGTCGAGGCTGTTGCCATCCACGGCGGGCGATCGCAGAGCCAGCGCAACCGTGCCCTGAACGGATTCTCCTCGGGGCGGAGCCGGGTGTTGGTCGCCACCGACGTAGCCGCCCGCGGGATCCACGTTGAGGGTGTCGCCTGCGTGATCCATTTCGACCCGCCGGTCGACGCCAAGACCTATCTCCACCGTTCGGGCCGTACCGCCCGAGCCGGAGCGTCGGGTGTCGTCGTATCGATGGTTTCCGGCGACCAGGCTCGAGCGGTTGGCCGAATCCAGATCGAGCTGGGGCTGGTGGGCCCTTTGCGCCATCCGGTCGCAGCAGAGCTGGGATCGGGTGGGCTCCGTGTTGGCGCCACCCCCAGGACGGATGCCGGCCGGAAACGGTCGGTGACGTGCGACGCAGGGGCCCCTACCGCAACCGGCGCCGGGCGCAACGGGGTACAACCGCCCGTCGGTGACCCCCGTCGGGTCCGAACGACTCGACTCGACCAGTC
>CAVWWM010000021.1:0-32193 GCA_963758695.1 uncultured Actinomycetes bacterium | reverse complement strand
ATGCCCGCGGGTTCTCGTGCGACAGGGCGACTGTCCGGTCATGGGTCGAGGCGCTCACCCTCCCCGGGTTGGCAGTTGTGGTGGCGGCCGCCGCCGCCCTGTGGTTTCGGGTGCCGACATGAGCACACCGGCACTCGAGGTCGTTCGATCTCTGCTACCGGTACCCCGACGGCACCGAGGTGCTGCGCAACGTGGGTTTCCATATCCATCCCGGTGAACGGGTGGCCATGCTCGGCCCGAACGGGGCGGGCAAGACGACTCTGGTGCTCCACCTCAACGGGATCATCGAGCCGGATTCGGGGGCGGTTCGGGTAGCCGGGCTGCCGGTGGCATCCGAGCACCTGATGGAGGTGCGGCGACGCACCGGGGTGGTGTTCCAGGATCCGGACGACCAGTTGTTCATGCCGACCGTTTGGAAGGACGTGGCCTTCGGCCCGGCCAACTATGGACTCGAGGGGGAGGCACTCGCCGCCCGCGTCGCCGCCGCTCTCGAGGCGGTCGGGATGACCGAGGTGGCGCAGAGGCCGCCCCACCACCTCAGTTTGGGCCAGCGGCGTCGGGTGGCGGTGGCCACCGGTGCTGGCGATGGAGCCTGAGATCCTGGTGCTCGACGAACCCACCTCGAACCTCGACCCGGCGAGCCGCCGCGAGCTGGCCTCTGTTCTCACCGACCTCGAGATCACGATGCTCATGGTGACCCACGACCTGCCTTACGCGCTCGAGTTGTGTCCCGCAGCCTGGTGATCAACGATGGCCAGATCGTCGCCGACGGGAGAACAGCAGACCTGCTCGCCGATGCCGATCTAATGAGGGCGAACAGGTTGGAGTTGCCGCTGGGGTTCGACCCAAGGGTGGTGATTCCCCGATCCGGCTGAGCTCTCAGCCGCCGGGGCTGCTCTGGGTGTCGCCCACGACCTGTTCTCCGGGCTGATCGCCGGCGAGGATCCCGTCGAGCGTCGATGCCAGCAGCAAACTGTCGGATGCACCGACGATCTTGGCGACGATGGTCCCGTCCGGGTCGACGAAGAAGGTCTCGGGAACCCCGAACACACCGTACGAGATAGCCGCCAGCGACCCGGGGTCGTCGAGGTACTCGGTTATCTGGCTCCGGCCGAGGTCGTCGAGAAAGGCGTTGGCCGCTGGGACGATCCTGGAAGGCGACGCCGACGAACCGCACCCCCGGTCCTGATACGCCGCTGCCGTCTCGACGAGCGCCGAGTGCTCGTCTACGCACTCCAGGCACCACGAGGCGAAGAAGTTGAGCACCATCACATCGCCACGGAATGAGGAGAGATCCACCTCACCTTCCCCGTCGAGGCGGGGCAGCGACAGGTCGGGTGCCGGCCGGCCGATGAGGGAGAGTGGTCAGTCCCGGGTCGACACCGAACCGGGAGGCAAACGCCACCGCCACCACCGCGAAGACAGCGACCACCGCTACCACCACCCAGACGAGGCGATTCGGCCTGGTCCGGCCGGGCGGGGCGACATGATCAACCACACGTGCCCCCGGAGCGGGCCAATTCGAGCGCCTCCTCTACCTCTCGGTCTCACGTCGGCGGGGAGGTCGGGGAGCGTCAGCACCTCCTCGAGGGTGGTCACCGCCGTCTCATGGTCCGCCAACCCGCAAAGCTGCACAAGGCCAAGGAAGAAGCGTCCCTCGCCGTAGGTGGGGTCGAGCTCGACGGCCCGCTGGATGCTCTCCAATGCGAGTTCCGGTTCGCCGCTGCGATAGCTCATCCATCCCATCCGCCCCAGGGCCCGTGCCGCCTCTCCGTTTGCCGGATCGTTCTCCAACACGATCCGGTAGTGCTCGAACGCCTGTTGGTAGGCCTCTGCCTCGAAGTAGCGGTCGGCCAATGCGAGCCGCATACCGTTTATCTGCGGGTCGTCGGGGTTGTCGGCGATGACCGCCTCCATCGCCTCGTTGCTCACCTCGGAGAGATCCGCGTCTCCGGGTGACGGGGATCGAGGGACCAGGGCCTGTGATGCGGCGAGGGTGATCCCGACCACCGCCACCACGGCCAGCAACGCCGCCGATGAGGAGCCTGCGGTTCCGGGAGCCGTGGGTGGGCCCAGTTCCCGACGATTGGGATGCGGTCGATTGCTTGCGGCCCGCTCGGCTTCGGCTACCTCGCTGGAGATAGGCGGCGCGGAGGGGTGCCGCATCCGTCTCGTCCAACTCGCCGTCCTCTATCTGGCGTTCCAGCGCGGCCAGATCGGCCCGCGCCTGGGCGATCCTCTCCTCCCACTGACCGGTGGTCGACGTCGTCACGAGGGGACCTGGCGAGGGGCAGGCGACGGGGCCGACTCGGGGGATTCCTCCTCCACAGGCGGGGTTATCCGGCGCCGGCGCATCGCAGCCACCACCCCCACTGCGATCCCGGCTGCGGGGATCAGCCAGAGCAGGACCGTTGCCGGGGTGACCGGTGGATCGAGGAGTATCCATTCGCCGTAGGAGGCGACGAACGCATCGATGATCTGCTGGTCGGACCACCCCTGGGCGATGCGATCCTCGACCAGAATCATCATGCTCCCCGCCAGCTCAGCAGGGGAGTCGGCGATGGCCTCTCCCTGGCACACCGGGCACTTGATGCGAGCCCCGATGGCCTCGGCGCGGTTCGCTTCGGCCGACGGGGCGGTGACCAAACCGACAACCACGACTGCGGCGAGAACCACGGTGACCAGTCCGGCAGCCCATCGGCGGAGGCTGTCAGACACGGGCGGGCTCCGGTGACGCGGTGCGTCGTGCCAGCCGGCGAACCACGGTCGAGAAGGCCCCACCGGCGGCGGCGACGAATCCGCCGAGCCAGATGAGCCAGACCACCGGTGTGGTGTCGAGTTCCATGGTGATGCCCCCGGGATCGATCCGGGTCAGGGTGAGATAGAGATCCCCCCGCAGAGAGCTGTGCACCGCCGGAGTGACGATCCCTGCGCCCGCCCCCGGGTACTCGTTGATCCGGGGTTCCAGTTCGCTGACGACCTCGCTGTCCCGCTCGACGACGACGGTGGCGCCGGTGACGGTCCGATTGGGCTCGTTGCGGAGGAACGGGCTGACATAGGTCAGCTCGTACCCGGCGAACGAGACCCTGTCGCCGGCGGTGAGGTCGACCTCGGTGTGGGTGGCGAGGTTGGCGGCGGCAGCCAGCCCGACGGCGGCCAAGGCGACCCCGATGTGCGACAGTTGCCCGCCCCAGTACCCAGGATCGCCGGCAACCACGTCGACCGCTGCCCGTCGCAACGGGATCCCGAGCTTCAACGCCCGGGCTCGGCCGGTCACCCAGAGATGACGGATGACTGTCCCGGCGACGAAGGTGGACAGCATCACCGCCCCCACCACCCACCCGTTCCTCGTGCCGGTGAGGACCAGCAATGCTCCTGCGGCGAGGCCGACGCGCAGCGGTGTGCGGATCCGTGCCCAGACCACGTCGCCCCGGGCCAGCCGCCACGGCGTCACCGGACCGACGCCCATCGCCAGCAGCAGAGCAAAGGCGAGCGGCACGGTGAGGCGGTTGAAGAACGGGGCTCCCACCCCAACCTCGGCACCGCTGAACGCCTCGACCAGTAGGGGGTAAAGGGTCCCTACGAGCACAACGAGGGCGAACACCGACAGCAGGAGGTTGTTGAGGAGGAAGGCACCCTCCCGGCTGGCCAGCGATTCGAGACGGGGCGCAGATGCCACGAGGTGCGCCCTGGCGGCGAACAACCCAAGCGATACGGTGAGCACCACGACGAGGAACCCGAGCAGAACGGGGCCGATCGCCGACTGGGTGAAGCTGTGGACCGAAGCCACGACACCGGAGCGGGTGAGGAACGTCCCCAGGATCGTCAGCGAGAAGGCGGCGATCACCAACACGAAGTTCCAAGCCTGGAGCATCCCGCGCCTCTCCTGGACCACCGCGGAGTGGAGGAAGGCGGTGGCCATGAGCCAGGGGAGGAGCGAGGCGTTCTCCACCGGGTCCCAGGCCCAGTACCCGCCCCAGGAGAGCACCTCATACGCCCAGAGACCTCCGAGCGTGATGCCGACGGTGAGGAAGCTCCAGGCCACCAGCGTCGAGGTGCGGGATCGGCGCAGCCAGGTGGTGCCACCTTGCCCGAGCGCCAATGCCGACATGGCGAAGGCGAAGGGAACCGTCAGCCCGACGTAGCCCAGATAGAGCATCGGAGGATGGATCGCCATCAGCGGATGGTTCTGCAGCAGAGGGTTGGGACCGGCGCCGTCCGAGGGAGCCACCGCCGCCGCCCAGGGGAGCGGGCTGGCGGCGACACAAGATGTCGCTCCCGCCTCGATGCAGACCCGGAACGGATTGGCGACGGTTGCCATCAGGCCGAAGAAGAAGATGGCCACCAAACCCATCACGGCCAGCGCCCCGGCGCCGAGCCGATCGGGGGCCCGGTTGTAACCCCGCCATACCAGCCAGGTGGCGCCGGCTAGGACCAGGCCCCAGAGAACGATGCTCCCTTCGAGCGCTCCCCAGGCGCTGGCGACGGTGTACAGAAGCGGTGTCGCTGCGGCGTGGTGGTTGGCCACGTATTCGAGCGAGAAATCGTCCCCGATCAATGCTGCCTCGAGGACGAGGAGCGATGCCACCGCCGCGAACAGCAGCACCAGGACCGGGGTGCGTAGACCGATGCTCCCCGGACCGTCTGGCCGGGCAGCAGCCCGCCAGGCTTGGACGGAGAGAGCGATGGCAGCCCCCAACGCCACCAGTACCGATGCGGTACCGAGGAGGGCGCTCAACCGCCCACCGCCTCACCCGTTGGTGGGACGTAGGGACCCTCACCATCGGGGGAGCGGTAGTTCTCGTCATGGCGGATCATGAGCAGGTCGGAGGCAAAGGATTCCCCATGCCAGGAACCCTCGACGACGACGCCGACATCCTCACGGAACAGTTGCGGGGGAGTGCCGGTATGGACAACGGCGACGGTGTTGGCGCCGTCTCCGACCTGGAAGGCCACGCCTTCGCCGGTCTCCGTCAGCGTCCCGTTCAGGACCAAACCGCCCAGCCGGAACCGCTCACCAGGCTCGAACTCGGAGCGCTGCTCGATGGCCTCGGTTGGAGTGAGGTAGTAGATGAGATTGTCGCCGAGACCCTGCCAGGCAAGAAGACCCACAAGCACGACCACGGCGGCGATCGCCGGGACGAGAAATCGGCGGTGTGCCAGCCGGTTCACTCCGGGGACGACTGGAGACCGCTACGGGGTCCTTGCCGCAGTCGCTGTTGCAGCCCCCGGTAGCGGGCGATGAGCCAGACGGCGTATCCGGCGATCATCCCGTAGGTCACCGTGTAGGCAAACACCACCCAGCCTTCACCCACCGCCAACCTCCCCGAGAGGGGGTGGCTGCACCGAGCGTCCCGCAAGCTCGGTAGGGGCCACTTCTTCGGCGATCTCCTCCAGCCGGCCCAGTTCGATGCGGCGGGCGAGCAGTGCGGCGTAGAGGACGGTGAATGCGAGCACGTTGACCAGCAGCACCATCAGCATCTCAGGCTCCATGGCGGCACCATCTGGGCGGATTGTCTGCGTCTGGTGGAGGGTGCGGAACAGGTTGACCGAGAAGTAGACCAGTGGCACCTGGATGACCGCCACCGCTCCGAGCACTGCAGAACGGCGGGCGCGCGTTTCCGGGTCGTTGACCGTCCGCCGCAGCGCCAGATACCCGAGGTAGACGAAGAACATGATGGCGGTGCTCATCAGACGGGCGTCGCCGAAGTCCCACCAGACGCCCCACACCGGTCGTCCCCAGATGCTGCCGGTGACCAAGGTGAGGGCGGTGAAGACGACCCCGACCGAGGCAGAAGCTGCCGCGACTCTGTCCCAGGCCCGCCGGCGCCTGATCAGGTAGCCGATGCTCCCCAACGCCGTGACTCCGAAGGCGAGGAAGGCGAGCCACGCCGATGGCACGTGGATGTAGAGGATTCGGTAGAAGTCGCCCTGGATGGCGTCGGGCGGGGCGACCATGGAGAGCCAGAAACCGCCTACCAATGCCACCAATGCCAATGGCTCGAGGACGCGGCGCGCCCGACTCGGCGGTGGTAGGGCGGATCCGGTTGGGGTCACGAGGTGGCGTCCTCCAGCGGCCCGGCGGCCAGCACGATCACAATGGCGAGGATCAGGTCGACCAGGACCAGTAGCAGGGTCGGGGTCAGAATACTTCCACCGGCCTGCAACCTATCCGTTGCCTCGGCGGCGGCCACCAGTACAGGCACCACCAGCGGGGCCGCCAGTAGTGGCGCCAAGGTGGAACGGGCACGGAGCCCGGACGCAATCTCACCGGCCAGGGTGGCCCCCGTTGCCACACCCAGCGCGGCGAGCACCAGGACGATCGGAAGCATCCACCATCTCGCTGGGACCGTAGGGGCGTAGAGCACGATGGTCGCCGTACCGAGCACGACCAGCAAACCGAGCAGCCAGACGGCACCGGCGAGCGCCTTTCCGGCCAGTCTGGCCGCGGGGTCGACCCCCAGCAGTCTCTGCAGGTCGCGCAACTCAGCTGGGTCCACCGAGCTTTGGCGGAGTGCGATCAGCATCCCGAAGAGCAGGGCAACCACCCAGAACACGGCCGGTCCCACCCGAGCCAGAAATGGGATATCGGGACCTAGGGCCAGAGGGAAGAGGATCAGGGCCAGCGCCCCGAACGGGATCACGATGCTCACCACCTCGCCGGCACGTCCTTCGAGGACCAGTTCACGACGGGCGGTCTCGATCAGTTGGCGGAGCGGGCCCGGCGGCTCGCCGGCCACCACGTCGGAGCGGATAGGAGCGGTCCCTGTCATCGGCTCGGTCATCGACTTCCTCCGGGGCTGCGCACCGCACCATCTTCGATCTCGACCAACCGGGTGACGGACGCTCCAAGGTGCTCGTGGTCGTGCGACACGAGCACCGCCGCCCCGCCGGCTCCGAGCGCCGCCGACACCACGGAATCGACGAGCGCTGTTGCCGAGCGGTCGAGCCCAGCGGTCGCCTCGTCGAGCAGCACCAACCGCGGACGGGTGAGCAGCAGCCGGGCGAGGTCGACGCGGCGACGCATCCCGTTTGAGGATCTCCCCGCCATTCTGCCAGCGGCTGCCGACAGCCCAACCCGGTAGAGCGCCTCATCGGCTGCGACCTCGTCCTGCCCTCCGAGCCGGGTGATCGCCACCAGGTTCTCGCGCAGGGTCAGATCGGGCCAGAGCGAGGGTTGGTGACCTGCCAATCCGATTCCCGGCCTGATCCGGCGTACCCCGTCTGTACCGAGGGGCTCTCCGAGCACCATCCCAGAGCCGCGGCGCGGGCGCAGGAGGGTGGCCAGCACCCTGAGGAGGGTGGTCTTTCCGGATCCGTTGGGGCCGACGACTCCGAGCACCTCTCCCGGGGAGACCGTCAGGTCCAATGCTCGCAACACGGGGAGCCCGCCAAGACGCACCTCGATCCCGTCGAGCGCCGCGATCGGGGTCACAGGGAGAGTCTACGGGGGCCGTGAAGAGGGAAGGCGGAAGGTTGAAACAAAGCCACAGGGCATGGAGCGCGTCGACGTGGCACCATTGCCGGATGGTGACTTCGGCGCATCTCGACCGCTGGCTGGGCGGGTATGCGGCCGCCTGGGTTGACGCAGATCCGGAGGCTGCGGCTGCGCTCTTCACGCCAGACGCCACATACCGCTCGAATCCTTTCGAGGAGCCCCACACCGGGTCGGAGGGAATCGCCAAGTACTGGCGTGATGTCACCGCAACCCAGGAGGACGTCGAGGTTCGGTGGGGCGATCCGGTAGTCGAGGGAGATGTGGTGGGGGTGGAGTGGTGGACCACACTGCGCAGCGAGGCCGCCGATGTCACGCTCGCAGGGATCCTTCTGCTCCATTTCGGAGGCGATTCTCTTTGCCGGGCGCTGCGGGAGTGTTGGCACTTCGAGCCGGAGCGGCGTCAACCACCTCCTGGGTGGGGGATTGCCGACCGGACTCCCCTTGACGGGGCAGCCGAGCACGCCGCTCGCTATGCCGACGGCTACCGGTCGGCCTGGGCAGCAGGCGACGTCGGATCGGCGGTCTCACTGTTCGGTGACGAGGTGGTCTATCGGTCGACACCGTTTCGTCAGCCCCACCAGGGCCGGGAGGGAGTGAGGGAGTACACGTCCGAGGCATTCGCCGAGGAGCGGGTCGAAGATGTCCGGTTCGCCGTCCTCGCCGTGGAGGGAAGCACCGCCGTCTACGAGTACTGGACGACGCTCGAAGAGAGCGGGCAGCCCACCACGCTGACCGGTTGCGATGTGATGCTGCTCGCACCCGACGGATCATGCCGTGAGTTGCGCGAGCACTGGCACGCAACCGAGGGCTTCCACCACCCCTTCCCCGACTGGGCGCCGTAGGAACCTCGTACCTTCGCCCACCCGGTTCTTTCTTCCGTCTTCCGCTCCGTCTCCGTCTTCTTATCTATCCCGAAACTCGCTCCGATGCTTCGGGTGGCAGGCCGTTGCCTCCGTACCATGCCCGGGTGGCGGCATTCCCCCCGATCAATCGAACGGCTCGGATCCTCGTGGTGGACGACGAGCCCATGGTTCGCGAGGTGGTGACCCGCTACCTGGAACGTGACGGATTTCGGGTCGAGTCCGCCGCAGACGGAGCAGAGGCGCTCGATTTGCTCTCGCAGCGATCACCGGATCTGGTGGTGCTCGACGTGATGCTTCCCATGGTGGGGGGTCTCGATGTCCTCAGCCAGGTCCGACAGAGTTCCGATGTCCCGGTGATCCTCCTGACAGCCCGCTCCGAGGAGCCCGACCGCGTCCTGGGGCTCGAGCTTGGTGCCGACGACTATGTCGTCAAGCCCTTCTCGCCGCGCGAGCTCGTCGCCCGGGTGCGCACCGTCCTTCGCCGAACGATCCCGAGGCCGGCGGCCGAGCGGATGGATTTCGGGAGACTGCTGGTGGATCCCGGGCAACGGGCGGTGACCGTGGATGGCGTCCCCGTCGAGTTGACAGCCAAGGAATTCGACCTCCTCGCCTTTCTCGCCGCCACCCCCAAGCGCGTCTACACACGTGCCCAACTCCTCGAGCAGGTATGGGACTCCTCGACGCAATGGCAGGACCCGGCGACAGTCACAGTCCACATCAGAAGGATCAGGCAGAAGATCGAGGATCAGCCCGACCAACCTCGCCACCTCGTCACCGTTTGGGGAGTTGGCTACAAGTTCGAGGCCTGACGGTGCGCTGGCTCGTATTCGCGTCCATCGGTGCGGTTGTCCTCGGTCTGGTCGCATTCGAGATCCTCATGGACCCGAGCCCAGAGGACCGCATCGTCCTCTATGCGGTATTCGGCGGTGCCGCGCTCGTGTCGGCGCTGATTGCGGTCACCGCCCCGCGCCTCGCCTCTCGTGCCCGCACCCTGCGAGCGGCGGTTCTGGTTCCGGCGGTGGCGGCTCTCGGTGTGGCCGCGCTCGCCGTCGCCGCCTCGGCGCTCTCTATGTTCCTCGACAGCCACGATCTCACCCTGCTGTTCGTGGCGCTGGCGCTGGGCGTGGGCCTCGGCATCACCCTGGCGGTGGCGGTGAGCAGACGGCTCACCGATGACCTGGAGCGGCTCACCTCGACCGCCCGGGCGGTGGGAGAAGGTGATCTGTCGGTGCGTTCGGGCATCACGCGCCGTGACGAGGTGGGCGAGGTAGCTCAGGCAATGGATGGGATGATCTCTGCTCTTGCGGCATCGCGGGTGGAAAGGGACCGGCAGGAGGACGCCCGCCGCCAGTTGATCTCCGCCGTCGGCCACGACCTGCGAACCCCGCTGACCGCGCTGCGGGCGGCCCTCGAAGCGGTGCGAGACGGTGTGGCGCCCGACCCGGATAGATACCTGGAGGCGATGGTGGAGGACGTCGAGGTGCTCGACCGGCTCATCGACGACCTCTTCCTCGCCTCGCGGCTCGAGGCGGGCGGCATCGACCTCGCCGTCGAAGAGGTGGACCTGGGTGAGTTGCTCGAAGGGGCAGCCGAGGCGCTTGCCCCGGTGGCGGCAAAGCGATCGGTTGGGATCTCGGTCGGTGTTCGCGGTCCTGTACCGGTTCGAGCAGATCCGGTGGCGCTGGGGCGGGCAGTGCGGAACCTGCTGGAGAACGCCATCCGCCATGCACCATCTGGGACCGACGTGGAGATCGATGTCGAGGCCGATGGCGGGTCGGCGGTTGTGAGGGTCAGCGACCGCGGCGCCGGATTCCCCGGTGAGTTCACCGCCCGCGCCTTTGACCCATTCACCCGGCCCGACCCGTCACGGGCGCGCGCCGACGGGGGCGCCGGCCTGGGGCTTGCCATCGCCAAAGGCATAGTCGACGCGCACCACGGTTCGATCTGGATCGAAGACGCGCCGGGCGGGCAGGTGGCGTTCCGAATCCCGGCAAACCACCACCCGCCCGACTGATCGTGGTCGGTTCTCTTACCTCCCGACCAGGCCGACGGAGGCCGTCGGTGTGGCGACCGTGCCCAACGGCGTCAGGCTGCCGTCAGGCCCGATGGCGAACCCGCTGACCTGATCGGATCCGCTGTCGAGGGTGTAGAGGAACGACCCATCGGCGGACACCGCCATGTCGATGGGGACATCGCCCGTGGTGGCAGTCACCCCGTCACCATCGAGAACGGATAGCGACCCACCGGCGCCGATGGCGTACCCGGTGACGCTGTCGCTCCCGGTGTTGGTGGTGTATGCGTATTGACCGTCTGGCGTGATGGCGATCCAACATGCCGCGGTCTCGGTGGTCGGCACCGAAGCGCTGATCGGCGTCAGCGCTCCGTTGGCGCCGAGTCGGTACGAGGACACCGCGCTGGCATCGGCTGCTCCGCCGAACGCCTCGGAGACCACGACCGTCGAACCCCAAAGCGAGAAACCAAAAGGCGTTTGACCCGCCGCGGGGTGGACTCTCGGTGCACCAAGCCTGCCGTCGCGGCGCACCGGGTAGACGACGATCTGGTTCGTGTTCTTTTCGGTGACCAACAACTGACGGCCGTCAACACTGAACTCGACCTGGGCCGGTCCGACGGCGGTTCCGCTGAGCGACCGGGTCGAGCCCGAGATCGGAGTCAGCCTGCCGCCGGGCCCAAACCTGAACCCGCTGACGTTCCCATCCCCACCTGCGTTGAGCACAAAAGCGAGCCGGCCGTGGATGGCCACGCTGATGGGGAGGTCACCGCCGGAGGCGACAGTGGAAGCGAGCACCGGACCACCTCGCACCACGCGGAACGAGCTCACCTGATCGCTCCCCGGGTTGACCGCGGCGATTCGGCGCCCGTCCGTGGTCAGGGCAACCGCCCCCTGCGACCCCAGCCCGCTCCCGCTTCCGAGCCCGCCTGTTGCGACTTCCCCAGTCGGCGTGAGCGTGCCATCGCCTGCCCGCTCGAACACCACCAATGCATTCCCCGACGGGTCGTTGCTGATGGTGTAGATGGCACCGCTTCCGCCCGCGGCGGTTGCCGGCACGACCGGAACCACGGCGATGGCGATGACGGCCGCCATGAACAGGACGCGGGGCGCCCTTCGTCTCCTCGACATATCTGCCTCCTCCACACGAGCGAGGTCCCGCTTCTCGGAACTCGCTCCATGCTCGGAGCGAGATGTGGCATCGGTCTTCAGAGGAGCGAACAATTCGGTGAACAGGGCAGCGCTCTAACCGGTCAACCGCAAGTTGCCGAATCGCTATGTTCCGAAGGGTGGCGAGGGAACCCACCGTTCTTGCGATCGTGCTCGCCGGCGGCGAAGGGAAGCGGCTCTACCCGTTGACCCGCGACCGGGCGAAGCCTGCGGTCCCCTTTGGCGGGCTGTACCGGCTTGTCGACTTCGTCCTCTCCAACCTGGTCAACGGCGGCATGCGCCGTATCGTGGTGCTCACCCAGTACATGAGCCACAGCCTCGACCGGCACATCGCCCTGACCTGGCGGCTCTCTCCCTTGTTGGGAAATTACGTGGCCCCGGTCCCGGCGCAGATGCGGCGCGGTCCCCACTGGTTCGCCGGGTCGGCCGACGCCGTCTATCAGAACCTCAACATCATCGACGACGAATACCCCGACTACGTGATCGTCTACGGAGCCGATCACATATACCGGCTTGATCCACGCCAGATGCTCTCCGCCCACATCGACTCCGGAGCCGGTGTGACCGTCGGGGGCATCGCGGTCCCGATCGAGGAGGCGAGCGCATTTGGGATCATCGACTCCGACGCCACCGGCAAGATCGAAAGCTTCCTGGAGAAGCCGGCCGAGCCGCCTTCGATGCCGGATGACGCGACGCGGGCCTACGCCTCCATGGGCAACTACATCTTCACCACGTCCACGCTGGTGGACGCCCTCCGCACCGATGCTGAGTCAACATCGAGCAAGCACGACATGGGGGGGAACATCATCCCCCTGCTCACCGAGGCGGGCGAAGCCTGGGTTTACGACTTCGACCGCAACCAGGTCCCGGGGGAGACCGAGCGGGAACACGGCTACTGGCGGGACGTCGGCACACTCGACGCCTACTACCAGGCGAGCATGGACCTGGTATCTGTCGAGCCGATCTTCAACCTCTACAACATGGACTGGCCGATCCTCACCTGGCACTTCCCCCACCCCCCGGCCAAGTTCGTCCACGAGGGCGGCGACAGGGCGGGCCGGGCGCTCAACTCGCTGGTGTCGCACGGGGCGGTGGTTTCGGGTGGGCTGGTCCGGGGATCGATCCTCTCGCCCGGGTGCCGGGTCAACTCCTACGCATTGGTCGAGGACTCCGTGCTCTTCGAGAACGTCCGAGTCGGACGGAACACGGTGATCAAGCGCGCCATCGTCGACAAGAACGTGGAGATCCCCGATGGGTTTCAGGTCGGGGTCGACCTCGACCACGACCGCAGCCGGTTCACCGTCTCCGACGACGGAGTGGCGGTGATCGGGAAGAACGAGAAGGTGGCGTGAACTCAGTTGAGCGGTTCCCCTTCCCGGAGTTCGCCGATCTGCCAGACGACCTCCGGGAGCGGATCGACGAGGTAGCCGCCAAGACCGGGTTCATACCCAACGTCTTCCTCGTCATGGCCCGCCGCCCCGAAGAGTTCCGGGCGTTCTTTGCCTACCACGACGCCCTCATGGAGAAGGAGAGCGGGCTGACCAAGGCGGAGCGCGAGATGATCGTGGTGGCCACCAGTGCTGCCAACGATTGCCCCTACTGCGTCATCGCCCACGGGGCGGTGCTCCGCATCAGGGCCAAGGATCCGCTGATCGCCGACCAGGTGGCGGTGAACCACCGTACCGCCCCGGTCACCGAGCGGCAGAGGGTGATGCTCGAAGTTGCGGTGAAACTCGCCCGCACCCCCGAGCAGCTGCAATCGACCGATCTCGAACGGCTCCGTGCTTGCGGGTTCAGCGACGAGGACATCTGGGATATTGGAGCCATCGTCTCGCTCTTCGCCCTCTCCAACCGGATGGCCCACCTCACCGACCTGCAACCCAACGCCGAGTCTACGCGCTGGGCCGCTGAAATCCTCGACAGGATTTGCACCTTGTAGGTTGACACATCTCGTTCCGTTCGATATATTTCGAATCATATGATGACTCCTGAAGCCCCCAAGATCCGTGATCTGACCGGTGGACGAATCCGGCTCCCCATCGATCTGATCGCCTCGCCGGTGGTCGATCTGCTCATCGCCGCCTGGGTGAGGGAGATGGACCCCGACGAGCATGCGACTTACGAGGTGGGTGCGGAGTGGTTCGAAGAGTTGAGCGACCGGGTTCCGGACGACTTGGCGGCTGAGATGAGGGAGCTCGGCGGGGCGTGGGGGACCACCTGGTTCGCCGTAATGGGTGTGTTGGCGAGCGCGCCGGAGCCGGACGACCCCGACAAGTTCTTCGACTGGCTTGCCGATCTCGACCCCACCGAGCTCCGACTGGCCCTCATCAGCGGGAAGCACGGGGGCCCGCCGACGGCGGTGCACCGCCGAGCAGCGGCCGGGGATGCCGCTGCGCTGGACGAGGCGCTTGCCGAGTACGTCGGCAAGGAGGAATTCACCGATGCGATCCGCCGGCTGATGGCGCTCGACCCGGGCTCGCTGTTGTCGCGGGTGACCGCCGCCCTGCGCCGGTTCTGGTCGGAGTGCCTGGCATCGATGGTGGAGGAGTGGCCCGGTGCCCAGCGGCGTGATGCCGAGATGAAGCGTGCCCAGGCGGGCTCGACGTCCCCCGAGGGTCTCATCGAGTTGGCGACCAACGGGCTCGATTACCGCATCCCGGCCGGGGTGACCCGTCTGGTGCTCGCCCCTTCGGTCTTGCTCCGGCCGTGGTCGGTTGTCGACGACCACGGGTCGATGCTCATCGTGATCTACGGGGTGGCCGACGAGTACCTCTCGGCCGACCCGGACGCCCCGCCCGGATGGATGGTCAAGACCTACAAGGCGCTCGGTGATGAGCGGCGGCTCCGCATCCTGCGCAGGTTGGCCGAAGAGGAGGCCACCTTGGACGATCTCGCCGAGATGCTCGGGCTGGCCAAGTCGACGGTGCACCACCACCTCGGGATCCTGCGCGGCGCCGGACTGGTGCGTGTGGTGATCGGCAGGCACGGTGAGACCTCTCGATACGGGGCACGTACCGGGTTGACCGCCGAGGCGTCTGCCGCGCTGGGTTCCTATCTGACCACCGACACTCCTGCCGCGGGACGTGGCTCGGCCTGAAGCAAGGAGCTATGGAAAAGTGATGTACGACACCGGTCGATTTGGCAAGGCGAGGATGGATGAGCTGCAGCGGGGCGTTAAGTCTCGCCGGGCTGTGGACGAAGGCTGGGTCACCTCACCCCACCCGGTGGCGCTGCGCGACCGGGTCGGATTCGGGCTGATAACACTCGGGCTGCATCTACTGGGTCCCGATGCGTTCGCCGAAGCTGTATCCCGGTCGGACCGACCTGCCGCCTGACAGCTACCCCGAACGCGCCTCAAGGACGGCGGCGACGGCCCCTGTCGGGACCTCGGATACCTGCAGCAACACCAGCAGGTGGTAGAGCAGGTCAGCCGCCTCTTCCGCCACCCGGGTGGGCGAACCTCTGCCGGCGGCGCGATCCTTGGCGATGAACGCCAGTTCCCCAGCCTCCTCGAGCACCTTGCGGGCCACCCTGTCGACACCAGCCTCGACCAACCCAGCTGTGTAGGACCCTTCCGGGAGTTGCTCCGCCCGCTGCGCCACGACCAGATGCAATCTCTCGAGGGTCGATCCCAGAGTCGGCGGGGTGTCAGCTCCCTCGAAGCACGAAGGCGACCCCGTGTGACAGGCCGGGCCGGCGGGGATGACCGTCATGAGGACTGTGTCGCCATCGCAGTCGAGCGCCAAGGCGGTGACCTCCATCGTGTTGCCGCTGGTGGCGCCCTTGCGCCACAACTCTTGGCGTGAGCGGCTCCAGAAGTGGGCTTGTCCGCTTGCCGCGGTGGCAGCCAGCGCGGTGCGGTCCATCCACGCCACCATGAGTACCCGCCCCGTGGCTGCGTCCTGGACCACGGTCGGCACCAGGCCGCCCTCGTCCCATGCGACCGAGTCGGCGTCGATCACGCCGCCACCCGCACCGGGATCCCGGCGGTAGCGAGCGCAGTTTTGATCTGGGCGATAGTGAGGGTTCGCCGGTGCAGCGTCGAGGCGGCGAGCACCGCCGACGCTCCGCCCCTGGTGATCGCATCGACGAAGTGGCCGGGCCTACCAGCTCCACCCGAGGCGATCACAGGAACCTCGGAGACCGCAGTTGTTGCGGCTATCAGGTCGAGGTCGTAGCCGTCGCTGGTGCCGTCGCGGTCGATCGAGGTGAGCAGGATCTCCCCGGCTCCACGCTCCACCCCCTCCTCGATCCAGTCGATGGCGTTGCGCCCCGTTGGTGCCCTGCCGCCGTTGACCACCACCTCCCACCGGCCCGGGCCAGAGAGGCGGGCGTCAACCGCCAACACGACGCACTGACGACCAAAGGCAGCGGCGCAACCGTCGATGAGGCCGGGCTGGGCCACCGCCGCGGTGTTCACCGCCACCTTGTCGGCACCCGCTCGCAGCACCGCCCGCATGTCCTCGGGGGAACGGACGCCTCCGCCCACCGTCAGCGGTACGAAGACCTCCCGGGCGGTCCGGCGCACCAGATCGAGAAGAGTCGCCCGCTCCTCGGGGGCGGCTCCGATGTCGAGGTAGCAGATCTCATCCGCCCCCTCGGCGGTGTAACGGGCGGCCAGCTCGACCGGGTCACCCTCGTCCACCAGATCCACGAACTTGACACCCTTCACCACCCGTCCACCGGCGACGTCGAGACAAGGGATGACCCTGGCCCGCAGCATCACACCACCCCCGTTTTGGCGTCACCAAACGCGACCATTGCCCCTCCCGTGACGCCAAGACGGATTGTGTCGACGAAGTTGGACAAGATTCGGAGACCGGTGGCGGCGCTCCTCTCGGGGTGGAACTGGACACCGCACACCGCACCCGACCGCACCGCCGCCACAAACGGGGCATCGTGCTCCGAGGTGGCGATCACCATCGCCGGGTCATCGGGCACCGGCGCGTAGCTGTGGACGAAGTAGCCGAGGGAGCCATCGGGCATGCCGCGGAAAAGCGGGTCGGGTTGCTCGACGACGATGTCGTTCCAGCCGATGTGGGGAAGCCGCTTCGCCTCTAGCCGGCGAACCTCGCCGGGGAGGATCCCCAGGCAATCGGCACCGTCCTCCTCGCTCCTCTCGAACAGAAGCTGCAGACCGACGCATATCCCGAGCAGGGGACCTTCCCATCCCAAGATGGGCTCCACCATCGCCGCCGAGCGGAGTCGCTCCATCGCCGCCGCTGTGGCCCCCACCCCGGGGAGCACGACGGCGTCGCACCCGGCCAAGTCAGCAGGTCCCGCCGCCACCCTCACCTCGGCACCCGCCCGTTCCAACCCCTGCGCGATCGAGACCAGGTTCCCGGCGCCATGATCCACCACCGCCACGAGCGGGGCGGTCACAGCACACCCTTGGTGGATGGGATCCCCCGGCGCCTCGGATCGATCTCCACCCCGGCCCGCAGCGCCCGGGCCAGCGCCTTGAAGCCTGCCTCGGCAACGTGGTGGTCATTGCGCCCACTGGCCTGGAGGTGGAGCGTGAGCCCGGCGGTTCTGCAGAAGGCTTCGAGGGCGTGCGGCAGGTTCTGGGTGGAGAGATTCCCGATCCGCTCGCCTTGCATCTCGAATTCGATGGCGGCGAACGGCCGCCCACCGGCGTCGACCGCGGCGTGGGCGATGGCTTCATCCATGGGGACCACTGCGTCGCCGAACCGGGTGATCCCGGAGCGGTCGCCGAGCGCGCCGGTCACGGCCTCGCCGAGCACAAGGGCGACATCTTCCACGGTGTGGTGGTCGTCAACCTCGAGGTCGCCCGTGGCCTCGATCTCGAGGTCGAAGAGGGCGTGGTGCGCCAGCGATCCGAGCAGGTGATCGAAGAAGCCGACGCCGGTGGCGATGGTGCTCCGGCCCGATCCATCCAGGTCGATCGAGACCCTCACCTTGGTCTCTCGGGTCTCGCGGCTCGTCTCGGCGCTCCGTGACATCAC
This sequence comes from uncultured Actinomycetes bacterium, assembly GCA_963758695.1. Lineage (GTDB taxonomy): Bacteria > Actinomycetota > Acidimicrobiia > Spongiisociales > DATADW01 > DATADW01. The sequence continues at coordinate 14,688 of CAVWWM010000021.1, read as the reverse complement.
GACCTCCTCTCGAGGGCGGCAAGCAGCCGCTCGTGGTCGCCCTGGGTCCGCACTGTGACGCGCAGGTGGTCCTCGAGCCTCGACCCGGAGCGGAAGGAACGGACAACCAGGCCCTCCTCCCACATCAGCGAGTCGGCCAATGCCGCGGCATCGGACCCCACCCGGCCGAGAACGAAGTTGCAGACGGTGGGCCGCATCTCCCAACCGAGCGCGGCCAGCCCGACCGACAGTTCAGTCTGGCCGCGGGTGATGAGCGCCACCATCGCTATGGCGTCCTCCGGCCGGCGCAGCGCCTCCGAAGCGATTGCGGCGGAGGAGACGACACGCTCCCCGGCGGACGGCAGCGGTGCAACTCCGCCGCCAGCGGAGTGGAGGTGATTGCGTACCCCACGCGGATCCCACCGAGCGAGAACGCCTTGGAGAGCGTGCCCAGCACCACCAGATTCGGCCACCGCTCCACCCACGGCGCCCAGCGGTCACCAGTGAACTCGGCATATGCGGCGTCGATGACCACCACCCCGGCACCGGAGCCGAGCACCGCCTCGATCTCGTCGTCCGGGTCGCGTTGGCCGGTGGGGTTGTTGGGGACGCAGAGCCATACCACGTCCGCCTCGGCGGCTGCATCCACAAACCGCTCGGGCAGGGCGAAGTCGGGTGGCTCCCGCCAGACGAGCTCGAGCTTCGCTTCGCGCTGCCCGGTGGCGACGGCGTACATGGCGTAGCTCGGTGGGGCGCTCACCGCCACACCCCCGACGGGGAGGAAGGCGCGGGCGCACAGGTCGATGAGCTCATCCGCCCCTGCGCCCGGCACCACCTGATCGGGGCTGCAGCCCGCGTAGCCCGCCACCGCCTGGCGCAGCGGGAGGTAGTCGGCGCCCGGGTACTCGTTGAGGTCGGGCGCCAGCCGTGCCGCCAGGTCGGCGGTCCAGCTGGGGGAGAGCGGGGAGGTGTTGTGGTCGAAGCGGACGACCTCGGTGGGATCCAACCCGGCACGGCGGGCGATCTCCTCAGTCGTCGGCTGCCACACATAGACGGGACGGCTCACGTTTTCTCCTCGAAGCGGAGGTCGGCAGCCAGTCGGTGGGCGGTCAGCCCCTCTGCATCGGCCAGTGCGGCGATGGTCGGCCGCAGCCGGCGGAGACCTTCCCGGGTGAGCGTCTGCACCTGGCGCCACGAACCGAAGTCCTCCACCGCAAGCGGGCCGTATGCGCTGGCGAGCCCACCGGTGGGGAGGACGTGGTTGGCCCCGGTGGCGTAGTCGCCGGCCGACTCGGGTGACCAGCGGCCGACAAAGACCGACCCTGCGGATGTGATGGTCTTGGCGTCGGTCCTCGGGTCCGAGGTGAGGATGGTGACGTGCTCGCCGGAGTACTGCTCGGCGAATTCGACCGCCTCGGCATGATCTCCTGCGATCACCGCCATCCCGTGCTCGGCGAGCGCCTTCTCGAGTATCTCGTTGCGGGCGAGTTGGGGGAGTAGGCGTCTGATCTCGGCGTCCACCCGGTCCGCCAGCCCCGGGTCGGTCGTGACCAGCACCGCGGGTGAGTCGGGCCCATGTTCGGCCTGGCAGAGTAGGTCGACGGCAACCAGCCTCGGGTCGGCGGAATTGTCGGCGAGAACGCAGACCTCGCTCGGCCCGGCTGGGAGATCGATGCCGCAGACGCCGAGCACTGCCAGCTTGGCCGCGGTCACCCACGGGTTGCCCGGGCCGACGATCTTGTCCACCCGCTCGATCGTTTCTGTCCCGAACGCCAGCGCAGCCACCGCCTGTGCCCCGCCCATGGCGTAGAACTCGTCCACTTCGAGCATGCCGGCCGCAGCCAGGAGCACCAAAGACAAGGTCCCATCTGGTCTCGCCGGGCTGGCGATCACGACCTCACCGACACCGGCGAGCCTTGCGGGGAGGACCATCATCACTAGGGTCGATGGATAGGCGGCAAGCCCTCCGGGGACGTAGCCCGCCACACGTCGCAGCGGCGACCAGCGGCGCTCGACCACGACGCCGGGGGTTGTCTCCACGGTGACATCGACCGGGACCTGGACGCGGTGGAACGCGGTCACCGCCTCGATTGACCGCTCCAGCGCTGCCCGCACCGGTTGCGGAAGCGCCGCCAGCGCCTCGCGCTGCTCCTCCTTCGACACCAGCAGGCTCCCGCTCCTGCTGCCGCCGTGCTTTCTTCCGGCCTCGGTGAGGGCGGTATCTCCCCCGGTGGCGACTGCGTCGACGATGGCAGCCGCTCCCTCCATTACTGCTCTGTCGGGGACCGCCGATCGGCGGGTGAGCGCTCGCCGCTCCTTGGGCGTCAGTGTCTCGAGCACGATCCTGGTCAGCACGGCTTGGCATCTTCGATCCGCTGGACCGCGCATGAGAGGAGTGACGGCCAAGCCGAAGCTTGTCGGTCGGCGATCCCGGTCACGGGATCAACTGCTCGATCCGCAGAACCAGGATCCCCTTGGCCCCGGCTGCCTCCAACTCGGGAAGCACGTTCCAAACGTCGTCTGCATCCACCACCGAGTGCACCGCCACCCACCCATGCTCGGCGAGTGGCACCACCGTGGGGGCCTCCAGCCCAGGTATGACCTCACCGATCCTGCCGACCGCCTCCACTGGGGCGTTGAGGAGCACGTAGCGGCGGCGCCTCCCAGAGACGACAGCGGTCAACGCGGTGGACACCTCGGCCACCTTTGAGGAGCGGTCTCTACGGGAGGTTGCCCCCGCCACCAGGACCGCCTCGCTGGCGAGCAGGGTGCCAACCACGCGCAGGCCGTTGACCAGGAGGGTGCTTCCGGTGGAGACGAGATCGACGATGGCGTCGGCCAGACCGAGCGTCGGTGCGACCTCCACCGAGCCGCGCAGCGGGATGATGTCGACGCTCACAGCCAGTTCCTCGAAGAAACGGGCGGTCACCCTGGGGTGGGCGGTAGCCACTCTCGTACCGGCCAGCTCCTCCGGCTTCTCGATTGCCGAACCGGCGGGTACGGCGACCGCCAGCCGGCAATGGCCGAACCCGAGTTCGGCGAGCACCTCCGGCTCACCCCCGTGCTCGGCGAGAAGGTCCTGCCCGGTGATCCCCAGGTCGACCACACCATCTGCCACCAACTCGGGAACGTCCTCGGCCCTCACGAAGAGAAGATCGAGATCGACGTTGCTCACCCTCACCGATAGCGAGCGCTCGGTCTGCTCGAACACCAGCCCGGCATCGCGCAGCAATGAGGCGGACGGTTCCTGGAGGCGACCCTTGTTGGGAACGGCGAGACGGAGCACCCGTTGAGCGGTGGTCATTTCGATCCTGCCCCGATGCGGTCGAGGACGAGCCGGTAACCGCCAGCACCGTGGTGGAGCCACTCGTTGATCCGGGTCACCGTGGCGGTCGAGGCACCCACCTGGTCGGCGATCTCCCGGTAGGGGAGGCCGCGATCGAGAAGGCGAGCCACCGCCCAACGGTGTGCCATCTCGGTGAGCTCTCGCCGGGTGCACAGATCCCTCAAGAACCGGGATGTCTCGTCGACCGTCTCCAGCGATAGAAGAGCCTCGCAGAGGAGGTCGGTGTCGTCGGTCCTCCAGTCGTCAGGGCTTGTCACTGTGCGTCCTCGTGCGTCGGTGTCTTACTGTTGTAGCATGCTACAACAGTCGGGAGGTTGTCAACCAAATGCTCGTCATCCCCGCAATCGACGTCCTCCATGGAACGGTGGTCCGTCTCGTGGAAGGGGATTACCGCCAGGTGACCGACTACGGCGGGGATGCCTTGGCGTGGGGCGGTCACTGGGCAGGCGCCGGCGCCGACCTGGTCCATGTCGTCGATCTCGAAGGTGCCCGCTCCGGCATCCCCGACCCGGCGCTCTGGCGGGCCATGGCTCGGAGTGGCGTCCCTTTCCAGGTCGGTGGTGGCATCCGATCTCTGGACGTTGCGCTTCAGGCGCTTGCCGCAGGTGCGGAGCGGGTGGTCCTGGGAACGGCCGCGGTGTGGTCTCCAGAGATGATCGATTCGCTCCTTTCCGAGGTGGGGCCGGCTCGGGTAGTGGTCGCGCTCGATGTGCGCGACGGGCGCGCCGCCGGTTCGGGGTGGATCGACCCGGGAAGGGAGCTCGCTGATGTCGTCGGCGCCCTTTCACCGATGGGTTTGGAGCGGGTTCTGCTCACCTCGATCGGTCGGGACGGCACGATGAGCGGGCCAGATCTCGGGCTGTTGGCCGAGGTCGGGCTGCTGGCCGGTGAGTTGAAGGTCATCGCCTCGGGCGGGGTGGGCTCGCTCGATGACATCAGGGCGCTGGCCGCGGCCAGCGCCGAGGCTGTGGTGATCGGCCGTGCGCTCTACGAAGGTCGGTTCACCCTGGGTGCGGCCGTCGCCGTCGCCCGATGACGCTGATCACTCCGACTCCTCATCGGACCGAACCTCGATGAGCTTGATCATTGTGACGAGCAGCAGCCCTCCGACGAGGTTGCCCAGGATCGCCCAGCCGGCGAGCGGTGCCCAATCGGAGTAGTCGATCGACCCACCGCCGAGGATGGCGGCGAACATCTCCAATGAGGCCACGACGCCGTGGTTGAGCGGGACCACGGCGAGGAGGAAACCGAAGGCGATCGCCGAGATCACCCTGGCGCCGATCTGCTCGTAGGACTTGTGGATCCAGGTCAGCAGGGTGATGGCAAGCCCGGCGAGCATTGCGGCGGCAAAACCCGCCCCGGTCAACCCGAGGTCCAGATAATTGCCCGCCACCTCCTCCGATGCGTCCAACAGATCGGGGTAGGCGGAGGTGACCAGGAACATGACCAACCAACCGCCTGCCAGGTTGGACAGAAGCGTCAGCGACCAGAGACGGAACACATCCAGCCACGACGCCGGACCCCGAACTACCGCGGCGATCGGGATGAGGAAGCCCTCGGTGAACAACTCGTCCCCGGAGAGGGTGATGGCGATGTAGCCGACGGTGAAAGCGAGCGCAGCCAGCACTGGGTCGCCGGTCTCGCCGAGCACCGCCAGCAGCGCCAGAACGCCGAGTGCGATCTCGGCGCCGCCGAGCAGACCTGCGGTCAAAGTGGACACCGCCGTGCGCTCTACCTTGCGGGTGCCCTCGTCGGCTGCATCGTCAAGAGTCTTCTCGGGTTCCGAACCGGTGCCTTCTTCTTCACGCTGGGCCGAGCTCATGCCGCCCCGGGTTCGCCGACCCTTGACCGGTATCTGGCGAGCGCCGCCTCCAACTCGGCCCACCCGACCTCGAGCCGGTCGCTCCCCGAGCGGAGCACCGTGAGCGCAGCCTCACGGAGCATCCCGTCGAGGTCGGCGAAGGACAAACCATCGGTTATCTCGGCCAGCCTCGATAGTTCGACCTCGGCGGCGAATGGCACGTCGGTCATCTCGAGCATGGCGGCGCGGGCTGTTGCATTCGGCAGGCTGAGTTCTATCTGCACCTCGAATCGTCCGGCGCGCAACAGGGCAGGGTCGATCAGGTCAGGGCGGTTGGTCGCCGCGATCACCGCCACGTCGCCCCGGGCGGAAACACCGTCGATCTCGGTGAGGAGGGCTGCGACCACCGAATCGGTCACGGTCGTGGTGGAGCGACCCCGCACCGGCGCCAGCGCATCGAACTCGTCAAAGAAGAGGATCGAGGGCGCAGCTCCGCGGGCCCGGGCAAAGAGCTCCCGTACTCCTCGTTCCGACTCGCCGACGAACTTGTCGAGCAGTTCTGCGCCCTTGACCGAGAAGAAAGCGGCACCGGCCTCGTGCGCCAGCGCCCGGACGACAAATGTCTTGCCCGTGCCGGGCGGCCCGTGGAGGAGGACCCCACGGGGCGGCTCGATCCCCATCTTGGCGAACCGCTCCGGCTCGGTGACGGGCCAGATCACCGCCTCGGTGAGTCGCTGTTTGACGTCCTCGAGATTGGCGACCTTGTCGAACCCGTATGAGGGCATCTCACCCATGGGCACCGACCCGAGCGAGGGGGTGGTGTCCTCGATCGCCTCCATCACCTGATCGGTGGTCAGCCGTCCCCCGGTGCGGGCCACGGTGGTTGAGGCGTGGATCACCGCCGCCAGGATGTCGGCTCCCGAGAACCCGGCTGACCGGGCGGCGAGCCGGTCATGGTCCAGTTCCTCCGATGGAACCCGTGCCAGCGCGGCGCGGAAGAGGAGCGACCGGCGCACCAGGTCGGGCGGCGGGATAGCGAGGGTCCTCGGAAGGAGTGCCGAGTTGGCGATCGCAGGGTCGAGCACGGTGCGCGATCCCACTCCGAGGACACAGGCGAGACGACCACGCTCGACGATGGCGTCGAGGAACCAGCGGAAGATGGCGGCCACCTGGGTGCGGAAGGGGGATAGCGCCTCGTCGCCGGCGACGGCCTCGATCCGGTCCACGAAGATCACCGCGGGAAGCGAGGCCTCCTTGACCGCCTTCTCGAGCACGTCGAGCAGCCGTTCCGGCTTGAAGACCTGATCGAGCGAGACCTCGTTCACACCGGCACCCGCGGCGGTGGCCGCCGCCCGCACCAGCTCGGACTTGCCAACACCGTTTGGACCTTCGAGCAGCACCCCGGCCACCCGGGGGAGACCCCATGCCGCGGGGAGGTCGTCGGGCGATGTGAGCAATGACAGCCACCCGGTGAGCACCTCGAGTTCGGTGTCGAGCCCGGCGAGGAGTGCCTCGGCTGTTGTTGGCGTCCCCGGGGCGACCTGGATGGCGTCGACCTTGGCGGCAAGGACAGGCGGCGCCCCTCCCACGGTGGCGAACACGGTCCCCGGCCCGACGAGGCCGGCGTGGTCGGGCTCGACCACGAGGATCTCGATGGTGACGGGTTCGGCGGCGGCGAGGTAGGAGGGATCGATGGTCACTCGGTCGCCCGCGGTAATCGGGCGTCCCTGCAATGCATGGACCAGGGACCTCGGCTCGGCCGGGAGGGCCTCACCGGCCAGGGTGACCCGGCGCGCCGAGGTGAGCAGCGCCCGCTTCACGTCCACCACCTGGCCTGCCTCGACTCCGGCGTTGGCCATGGCGGCCGGCCCCAACAGCAACGCAGTCGCCTCTGGCACGTTTCCCGGACGTATCAGTAGGTGCGAGCTACCCACCGCAACCACCCCGCCGGAGGGGAGCCCGAGTGCGGCCAGTAGCGTCCGGTCGGCGGCAGCGAGGGGATCGGATCCGGGGCGCACGGTGAACCGCATCCGGGGGGACGGTAGTGAGCGTGCCGCAAAGGGCGGTGGGCCGCCGCTCGACCTATATCGCCGCTATCGGTGATGCCGGCATGACGAACAACCCGGACACATCGAGCAACCTGGTTGCCGGTGCGTTGAGCCATTTCCACACGAGGTGCGCCTCCTCCGCCTCTCCCACCGAGAGCGGCACCTCGGGGAGCGGGCTGTCGGTGGCATCCGGAGCGGCGATGAGCGGCTGGTCGCCTTTCCACGCCGCCACCAACCGGCCACGCTCCACTGCCGCCCCCGATCCGTCGGCCCCTTCGGCCCAGACGGTGCCCGCCCGCCCCATCGCCTGCCACGCTCGTCTCCGCTCCAGGGCCCTGGCCAGCGCCCGGTGCCGGTCGCGAACCCATCCCGCTTCCTCGAACCGCTGTCCCCTGGCGTGTTGTTGCATCTTCTCGATGAGCGGGTCGAGGAGCAGAGCCGGTTGCCGCTCCACCGCCTCGATCACAAGTTCGATCACCTCGCGGTAATCGTGCTCGTCGAGTGACCCGTCACACGGACAGCGGGCGAGACCCATCTGGGCGGGCGCACAGCGCCCATCCCTCGACCCAGGCTTGCCCGAGCACCTCCGTATGGGCACCGCATCCCACATGGCGGTGAGCACCACCTCCGCGGCCCGCCTGCTCCGGAAAGGCCCGAGATGGAAGATCGCCTTCTCCTTGACGGTGCGCGCCAGCGAGAGACGGGGGAAGCGGTCGTCGGTTAGCCGCACCCAGTGAGCCGCGGTGGGACGCGACCGCCGGTTGTGACGGGGCCTGTGCTGGTGGATCATCCGCAACTCGGTGACCTCGGCGTCCAGCTCGCTCTGGCACACCCGATGGTCGATCGACTCCAGCTCGCGCAGCATGGTGGCGACGCTGCGGCGCTCGTCCCCGTAGAAGTAGGAGCGGACCCGGGTGCGCAGGTTCTTCGCCTTGCCGACGTATATCACCGCCCCGTTCCGGTCGCGGAATAGGTAGACGCCGGGGAGCCGGGGGAGGCGGTCGCCGAGCCTGATCTTGCGGTAGTGCGGGGCACCCCGGGCGGTGGGGAGCTGCAGCAAGTCCTCGAGCACGGTCACCCCGATGGTCCCGGCCCGCTCCAGCAGCGCATAGAGGACGTGGAGTGTGGCGGTGGCGTCCTCGAGTGCGCGGTGGATCGGGGTGACCGGGGATCGCACGTGAGCGGCGAGCGTCGCCAGCCGCAGGTTGGGAACCTCCTCTCGCCACAGCCGGCGGGCCAGCGCCGCGGTATCGACCGAACGATTGGCCGGCGGCGGGTATCCGAGGGAGAGCGCTGCGGCCCGGATGAAGGAGAGGTCGAACCGGACGTTGTGACCGACCACCACGGCGTCTCCGATGAACTCGAGGAACGAGGGAAGGGCGGTCTCGATCGACGGCGCCCGTACCACCATGGCGTGCGTGATCCCGGTGAGGATCGTGATGAATGGCGGGATCGGCGTCCCCGGGTCGACGAGCGTCTGGAACGTGCCCAGCACCTCACCCCGGCGAACTTTCACCGCCCCGATCTCGGTGATCCCGCAATCGACGGGCGACCCGCCCGTCGTCTCCAGGTCGAGCACGCAGAAAGGCACGTCGAAGAGCGGTGTGCCGAGGTCGTCAAAGCTGGTCTGAACGGCGAGCGACACCCCGCCGAACCTACATCGAACATATGTTCGGGGTCAAGGATCAAGGTGGTAGGTGGTAAGTGGTAGGTGATAGGTCGTAGGTCAGACGCAGCGGTCGGAACCGACGACCAGCCAACCACGTCCTCGCCTCTCCAAGTAGACGAGGCCGGCGGGCCGCCCGTTGGCATCGCGATACACCACGACCATCACTGGTTCGCGTTGAATCGACAACGATCGACTCAGTTGGCCGAGCCAGTGCCCCTCTGGTGTGTCGCCGAAGGCAGTAAGTGCATCCGCCAATGTGGGTGATCCACGTGCACCCTCGCCAAAGTCATAAACCGCCGATTCGGCCTGTTGACAGTCGAGATCGGGGACCGCCTCGAGAGTCAGTCGACTGAGGTGCAGGTTCGGTTGAGGCGACGGATTCGACACCTGCGCAACCGGCGAACGCGATCGCAGCGGCGAGATACGCCATCACACCCACGAAAGGTCGGCTCATCGGAGCTGGCGTTGTCGTACGGCTTCGAAGAGGGCGATGCCGGAGGTGGTGGCGGCGTTGAGGCTGTCGCCGGTGCCGGCCATGGGGAGGCGGGCGGACTGACAGTCGCTCCAGACGGCCGAGAGACCGGCGTGTTCGCTGCCGACCACTATTGCAACGGGACCATCGAGGTCGATGTCCCACAGGGGAGCGTCGGCAGCCGGATCCAGAGCAAGCGGACTGACCCCGAGGTCATCCAGTCGTTGGCGGACCGCCTCGGAATCTCCGACCGCCAGCGGGACGGCGAAGAGTGCACCCCGCGACGCCCTGACGACGTTGGGGTTGAACGGATCGGTGGTGGGATCGGCAACGACGACTCCGCCGGCTCCCGCGGCGTCTGCGGCGCGCAGCATGGCGCCGAGGTTGCCCGGCTTCTCGATGGACTCCGCCACCAGGAGCAGCGCAGGTGCGGGGGGCGCCAACCGCTCCAGGCCCGTATCGAACTGGGCAACAACGGCCAGCAATCCGTCCGGATTCTGGCGGTAGCTCACCTTTCGGAAGGCTGCCTCGCCGAGCTCGAGCAGGGGGACACCCTGCGCCAGAGCGGCGCTCACTCGGGGGGACAGGTCCGCCTGGACGATTTGGTCGGCCCCAATGACCAGTTGCTCCAACTCGGCACCGGATAGGAGGGCGAACTCGACCTCATGGTGCCCCTCCACCAGGAAAGTGCCCGACCGATCGCGGTGACGGCGCTCGCGGAGCCGCACCAAGTGCTGCACAGCCGGGTTGCGGAGCGAGGTGATCACCTCGGACATCACCGCCGAAGCTAGATCGCTGGGCTCGGCACTTCCGGTTCTGTGGGCCTGAACGGTCGCTGTGGCGCGCTTCAAACCCTGGGTTCGGGGAGTGGTGGGTATCGTCGATGCCATGGAGTTCAAAGACGTGGTCCGCATGCGGCGGATGGTCCGGAACTACACCTCCGAACCGGTGGATCGTGCCGTCTTGGAGCGGATCGCATCGTCGATGCTCCGCATCCCGTCGGCGGGGTTCACCCAGGGCGTTTCGGTGGTGGTGGTCACCGATCAGGAGCGGAGAACGACCATCGCCAACCTCGCCGGCGAGGAGAGCTACGTCTCGGCGGGTTTCGAGCCCTGGATATCGAAAGCACCGGCACACATCGCCGTCTGCGTCAGCGAGGCCGACTACCGGCGCCGATACGCCGAGCCCGATAAGGGCTCGGTGGCCGAGGCGGAACAGGATTGGACCGTGCCCTACTGGTGGGTCGACGGCGGGGCGGCGATGATGCTCGGGCTTCTGGCGGCGGTCGACGAGGATCTTGCCGCCGGCTTTCTCGGTGTCCACAGCGTCGCCGGCCTGGCCGAGTTGCTCGAACTCCCCGATGGGGTATCGCCCATAGGGGTGATGACCGTCGGCCACCCGGCACCCGACCGCCCTTCGGGTTCGCTGGCCAGGGGCCGTCGCCAGGATCGGATCCACTGGGAGACCTGGACCGAATGAGCGATCGACCGTTGCGCCGCGCCGTCAGGGACGTCGGTTTCGGGGCGGTGGTGATGGTCGGGCTGGTGCTCCTCACCTTCTTCGTCTCGGTCGGTGTGGTCGAGGTGCTCTTCGTGGTGATCAGTTGCCTCGTCCTCTGGTGGTTCGTCGTGTGCCCGGTCGAGCGCCTCCGTACCGCCGCGGGCCGTCCCGACCTCATCGTCTTCGGTGCGCTCACAATCGGGTTGGCGCTCAACCTCTACGCGGTTGCCACGGTCGAACGGGCAGTGCTCTTCGTGTCATTGGCGCCGCTGGTGGCGGCGATGCTCGTCGGACTGTTACGGGTGCTCCGCAGCACCTGACCGATCAGAGATCCCGACCGATACCTGCCATGATGCGCGGGTCTAATTCGCCTGGGAGTGCGCAACATGGTGGTGGAACGCCGGGCGACACCGCACCCGGGCAATCCGTTCCAAGTGGTCTGGACCCGGGGGCGGGGTTGCAGCGAGTTGGCCGAGCTCCTCGGTGGCGATGCGGCCATCAGGTCGTCGGGTGATCTGACCGATGCTTGCGTCGAGGCTCGAGCCGACATGGTGGTCAGCCGCAAACTTCTCCCGTCCTTCGACCTGGTCCCGGTGGCGGTGCCGATGGATCTCCCCGCGTCTGGGTTTGGTTCGGTGGTGGCGGCGGTCGCCGGCGGCCCCCACTCTGCGCTGGCTGCCGAGGTGGCAGCCGTCATCGGACGCAGCGCGTCGGCGCCGGCCTCGATGGTCTGTGCCTACCAGGAAGACGGTGAGCCCAATGCCCGCGCCTGGGTCGACCGGCTGTTGCGCACGGTTCCCGATCTCCCTTGGAGCACCGTCCAGGTGGGGTCCATGGGCGATCTCATCGCGCAGATCCCAGACGACGCACTGCTGGTGCTCGGAGCCCCCGGAGGGACCTGGTTCCACCGACTCTTCTTTGGCGCAGGCGCTCGGCTCCGTCAGGCGGCTCCCAATGGGGCCGTTGTGGTCCGCAGCGCGCCGTTGCGGGTGTTCCAGGTGATGGGCGAGCCCGTGTACGTTGCCCCATTGATCGGGTGCGCCGAGGCGCTTCGGGTCACATCGCACCGCGTCCTCCCGGTGGTGGAGGGCGGACGGTTGATCGGGATGGTGACCAGGGCTGCCCTGACGGATGCGCCCGCGGGATCGTCCGTGGCGGATGTGCTGCAACCGGCTATCTGGGTGGAGGCGGTGGACCCGGCTTCCGCTGCCGAGGAGCGGGCGGTCGAGGTCGGCGCCGATGTGGTGCCCGTGGTGGGCAAGGCGGATTCCCTCGTCGGGGTGGTTGAGATTCTTCACCGGCCATGAAGGTGCGGCTGGTCTGCTTCGACGGTGATGACACGCTGTGGGACTTCGACAAATCGATGCGGGACCGGCTGGAGCGCGTTCTCGAGGTGCTCTGGTCGGAGCGGATGGACGGGGCTATTGCCCAGTTGACCGTTGCAGGACTGATCGAGACCAGGGAGCGGGTGGCCGATGAGCTCGAAGGTCGGGTGCTCGATCTCAAGGCGGTGCGTCTCGCCGCCTTCGAGCGCTCGCTCGAAGAGGTCGGGACGCTGGACCCCGAGCTCGCCGAATGGATGACCGAGGTCTACTTCGAGGACCCCGCCTTCGAGCTATTCGATGACGTCGTCCCGGCGCTGCGCCTGATCGCCGGCGAGCGGATCGTGTCGGTCGTCACCAACGGTGACGTCGACCCGGCGAGCATCGGGCTGGGCGAATGGGTGTCACACACGGTGAACGCCCCTCGTGTCGGCGTGGCCAAGCCCGACGGTCGAATCTTCGAGCACGCCCTCTCTGCTGCCGGGGTCGTTGCCGAGGACGCGATCCACGTTGGCGACTCGCCGCGATTCGACATCGCCGGCGCCGCCTCGGCCGGGTTGGGCTCCGTTTTGATCGACAGGTCGGGCCGTTGGGATCCCGATCGGCTGTCACCGGACGAGCGCCCCGACGCAGTGATCCGAACGCTCGCCGAGCTTCCTGGTCTGCTCGACCGATGGGAGAGGGGCGAGCTGCCACCGCGCCCGGCGAGACCTTTGTCGTAGACTCGCCGCCGTGATTCTCGGCGGGGTGCTCGTGGTAGTCGCCGCCTACCTGCTCGGCAGCGTCGACTTCGCCGTCCTCGTGGCCAGGGCCGAAGGTATCGATATCTACTCCGTCGGGAGCGGCAACCCGGGGACCGCCAACGTGCTGCGGACGATGGGGAGGGGCGCCGCAGCAATGGTGATGGCGGGCGACCTTCTCAAGGGCGTCGTCGCCGCAGCTGCGGGGCAACTCATCACCGGCGAAATAGTGATTGGTTACGCCGCCGGCGCCGCCGCCGTGCTGGGACACTGCTTCCCCATCTGGCACCGCTTCAAGGGGGGCAAGGGGGTCGCCACCGGCGCCGGGATGATCCTCTGGCTGGCGTGGCCGGCGTTCATCGTCCTGGTGGTGGTGTGGGTGGCGGTAGTGGCGATCACCCGGATCTCGTCGATCGCTTCGGTCATTGGGCAATCCTCGTTGTTCCGTCGCTCCTCTTAGCCCGCCCACCTCCACCGGCAGCGGCCATGTCATCACCGCGGCAATGGCTCTGCTCGTCATCGTGCGTCACATCCCCGACCTGCGCCGGTTTCTTCCGAGGAGAGGAGAGCACGGTGGCGCAGAACAGACCCGGTGTGGAGGGCGGGATCGAACCGGGCGCCGGCTGATCGACCTCCGGATGGCCGACGAAACCGACCCGCTCCGGGGTAGGCTCGCCAACCGGTCAGTTAACTTGTCGATCTGGGGAAGTCGATAGATGGTCGACTCGCGATGGGACACCGTCCTCGACGTCGGCCTCTTCAGAATATGGATCGAAACCTCGGCCCAGGTCATCGGAAGAAGCAGGCCGACGTGCTCACTCGGCTCGATGCCGAGATCGGCGATGTGACCACGGCATGGACATGTGTCGGGGCATGCGCTCGGTGGTGACCGCCGTCGATCAGGCCGCGGACCGACACCCGGGTCGCTGCTCGAGACTTGTGGACGCCCAGCTGCCTTCACGGTGGGCGGCGCCGCCGGCCCGCTGTATGGGACGGCGTTCCTACAGGCAGAAAAGCCCTGGGTGACAGGGGAGCGTCGATTGCCGGCCTTCGCGCGGCCCTCGATGCCGCTCTGGCCGGTGTGCAGCATCTCGGGCCCGCCCAGCTCGCCGACAAGACGATCGTCGACGCATTTCTCCCCGCGGTGATCGAGTTGCAATGATAACAACGATCGAAGGCCGAACTTTCGCCGCCACTTCCTTCACCGAGAGGGGAAGCGGCGGATCGTCTAAACACTACCGAACTCCGCTGGATTGCCAAGGCGCACGTCAGCAGAACCAGCAGCACCGGAGCTTAAGTGTGGATGAATGCAACGGAGAGATCTCAATTCTTCGCGGGAAATTTCAATGATCTGTGTCTGGGATTTCCGGACTTGCTTGCGCACGAACCGCATCCGCTTCCACACGCCTTAGCAGCCCCACTCCAGAGCGCGCTGCCGAGCGCGAACCGCGACGAAAACTGCCGCGGCAGCAAAAATGACGAATGCGGCGAAGTCTTGCCAGGTGAACATGGCGATCCCAGGCGTCCCAAAAATCAACCCATGAAACGGATGCCGATCTGATAGGTGAGTAAAGCTCCAACGTAAGCCAGGCTGGTCATATACGCAAATGTCAGCAGAGGGCCAGCTCCAAGAACCCGTTTCGCGGCGCATAATCGCCAACGTCGAGCGCACTGCGGCACACCAGAGCGAAGAACACCATCACGGACAGCGCCACGGGCAGATTAAAAACCTTGCGATCCGTTCCATCCCAAGTCGCGCCTTGCAACGCTGCTGAAGGTCCGTCGAAGTTTCATCCTGCTCGTCGCCCAAC
>CAVWWM010000020.1:0-8522 GCA_963758695.1 uncultured Actinomycetes bacterium | reverse complement strand
TTTTCCTGTTGCTTCGACTCAGTTGCATATTGCTCGGATCTAGCACGCCGATCTGACGGAGGTTCTTCATGGCAATCGACCTCGAAATGGTGGAGGCGGAGCGAGAGAGGATCAAACAGACCTACCTCAAGGAGTCACCCGACCGCCCGCCATCCTCCGCCCGGGGGATCCATCACACCGCCCTCCTTTCCTCGGATGTGGAACGGACGGTTCGCTTCTATCAGGAGGTTCTCGAGTTCCCGTTGATCGAGATCTTCGAGAACCGCGACTACCGAGGGTCCAACCACTTCTTCTTCGACCTGGGCAACGGCAATGCCCTCGCCTTCTTCGACTTTCCGGGGCTGGGCCTCGGGGAGTACGCCGAGGTGCTGGGCGGTCTGCACCACATCGCCATCTCGGTCGAACCGGAGAACTGGGAACGGTTGAAGCGAAATCTCGAGGCGGCCGAAGTCCCGCACGAGACCCACAGCGAGGTCTCGCTCTACTTCAGGGACCCCGACGGAGCGCGGCTCGAGTTGATTGCCGACCCGCTGGGCGAGATGTACGGCACGCACCTGCTCGAGTAGCCCCCACCCGGCAACCCAGGGTTCGAAGCGCGCCACAGGAACCACTCCAACCCAGGGTTGGGGAGTACCTCAGGGGTAGCTGCCCCTGGGTTGGCCGCTAGGCGAGACCGCGGACCGCCCAAACCGATGCGTTGATAGTGAAGGGGGCGGTTGGGAGTGACTGCCGGCACGCCCGCTCCAACTCGGCGCGGCGTTCGGGGTCGAGCGCGGCGACAAAGGCACCGGCGGGACCCACGCCGAGCGTGTAGGGCTCCCACCACTCATCGAACGTGGAGTGTTCGACTTCGACCGAGAGTGTGGACTCCTCGACCTGGCGGATCCCGGCGGCCTCGGCCAACTCTGCCAAATGGCCCTGGCGCGTCCCGGCCCTGTCGGATTCGTCGTCGAAGTTGGGGTCAAAATTGTGAGCCGCCTCAAAGAACACGCTGAGCGGACCGCCACCGCCGGCGTGGTCCCAGACGCAGGCCGCGACCGCGCCGTCTCGGCGCGCCACACGCGACATCTCGGCCATTCCGGCCACCGGGTCCTTCATGAAATGGACCACCAGTTGGGCGAGGACGCAATCGAATTCACCGTCCGCGAACGGCAGGTCCTCGGCCGCTGCCTGCTGCACTTCCACCCCCGGGTGCCTCTCTCGGATAGCGGCGACGAAACTCTCCGATGGATCGATCGCGCAGACACGCTCCTCCCCCAACCTCCGCACCAATTCACCGGTGAGGGCACCCGGACCGCACCCGACGTCGAGCGCCCGCTGACCCGGCCCGACCCCGGCGAAGTCGGCGAACTTGGGGGCGAGAGGGCCCGAATACCTGCCCATGAAGCGGTCGTAGGACGCGGCGGCGACTTGGAAGCTCATAGGCCGAACATAACCGTCCTGGTTCTCGCCACGCTCGACCGGCGAACGAAATGGCGGCGGGGCGTCATAAGCTCGCATCACTGATGGACCACCACAGCGTGGTGCGGCCCGGGGCGGAATACCGCCACCGGATGACCGTGACCCTGGCGATGGTGCTGGGGTTCATGGTCGTCGAGGTGGTGACAGCTGTAATCACCGACTCGCTCTCACTGCTCTCCGATGCGGGGCACATGCTCGCCGACAGCCTCGGTCTTGCCATGGCGCTTGCCGCCATGGTTGCGGCAGATCGGGCGGGCACAGGTGACCACCGGACCTTCGGGCTCTATCGGCTGGAGATACTCGCCGCACTGGCCAATGCCGTGCTCCTCTTCGGGGTGGCCGTATACGTATTGTGGGAGGCGGCGCGTCGGTTCTCAGACCCAACCGAGGTCCTGTCCGGACCGATGCTGGTCGTGGCGATCCTCGGTCTCGTGGTCAACCTGATCGCCTGGAGGCTGCTGCGCCCCGGTGCCACAGCCTCGCTCAACCTGGAAGGTGCTTCTCTCGAGGTCTTGGCTGACCTGGTCGGTTCGGTCGGCGTCATCCTCGCCGCCCTCATCGTCCGCTTCACCGGTTGGCCCTACGCCGACCCGCTCTTTGCTGCCGCCATCGGCTTTTTCATCCTCCCCAGGGCGTGGCGACTGGGGCGACGCGCAGTCCGCGTGCTGGTCCAAGCGGCACCGGAAGGTCTCGACTTGGGTGCGCTACGCCGCCACCTCGAGCGGATAGAAGGGGTCGTCGACGTCCACGATCTCCATGTGTGGACGCTGACCACCGACATGCCCGTGGCGTCACTCCACCTGATGGTCGCCGATGGGACCGACCCCCACCCCGTTCTCGATGAGGCGCGCAGCCTGCTCTCCGAACGGTACGGGGTGGCGCACGCCACGCTCCAAGTCGAGCCTGACACCCATCTGGGCTGCGCCGAGGTCACCTGGTAGGCGCAATCGGGTCCATCGTGTCCTCGCGGCGCGATGCCCAATTCCTGCAAGCGCTCCTCAATTGGTTCACAAGCGGCGTCATTTACCTTCTCGATTGCCCAGGCGACGGCATGTCGTGCGGGAGGCCGGAACGGAAGCGAAACGGCGCGACGCACAACATGTACTTGCCAAACAAAGAGTGGGGACGAGGAGGTGGATGCGGCGACGAGAGTTTGACGTGCCGCCCGGGGTGAATCGACACCCATCGAGGTGGCCCGTCCAAATGACGATCTTTTTTGGGAGAAGGGTGCATTCATGAACCAGCGACAACATTTCAGTGTGCGGGGCACCTCGACGGTGGTCCTTGCGCTTCTCATCCTCGTCATGTCCCTGCCATTGGCGGGTGTACAAGGCGCCACTGTTTCGGAGACAAGCAGCACGGTCCGGGATTGGAACGGGCACGCTCTGGCTGCGTTGGGAAATCCGACCACCGCGCCGACTCCGGGTGCCGGGCAGCCACCGCCGCTTGCCGCAACCCACATGGCCATGGTTCAGATAGCGGTGTTCGACGCGGTGAACTCGATCACCGGACGCTTCGCTCCCTACATCGACGGACTACCCCCGGCACCTTCGGGCGCCTCCCAGGACGCGGCGGTGGCAACGGCGGCTCACCACGTGCTCGTCGGGTTGGGACGTGATCCGGTGCCGGCGTTGCCGGACAACGTGATCGACCGACTCGACACCTTGTATACCGACTCCCTGACAACAATCCCCGATGGTCCCGCCAAGGAGGACGGGATCGCAGCGGGGACGGCTGCCGCAGCGGCGATCCTCGCCGAGCGTGATGGTGACGGCCGGTATGTGCCGTTCACGTTCACCGAGGGCACAGAGCCTGGGGAGTGGCGGCCTACCAGCGGAGTGAGCGACCCGTTTGCCTTCATGGCCTTTGTCCGGCCCTTCGCTTTGGAGAGCAGCTCGCAGTTCCGAACCGACGGACCGAAACCGCTCAAGAGCCGCGCTTATCCGCGGGAGTACAAAGAGGTGAAGAGAGTCGGCTCCGCCACCGCTGTCCGGACCCCCGAGCAGCAGGCTCTGGCGGACTTCTACACGGTTAGCCCGGTCGAGCTCTTCAATCGAGCGTTCCGCGGCCTGACAGAGGAGCGTGGGCTGAACCTGGCCAAGGAATCTCGCCTATTCGCCATGCTGAACGTCGCCGGAGCGGATGCGTTGATCAACTGCTGGAACGACAAGGAGCACTTCTACTTCTGGCGGCCGATCACAGCAATACAGCAGGGCAGTGCCGACGGCAATCCGAGGACCAAGGGAGACCCGGAGTGGACTTCGTACGTGACCACCCCGCCGTATTCGGATCACTCGTCTGGATACAACGCTGTTACCGCGGCCTACATGCACACCGCCCGCGGCTTCTTCGGCAGCAATCGGGCCGACCTCAGCGTGCAAAACCTGGCGACCGGAGTGATTCGGGAGTATGACCGCTTCACCCAGGTGATAGGTGACACGATCGAGGTTCGCATCCTCCAGGGGATCCATTTCCGGACGGCCGATGTGCAGGGCGCCGAATTGGGCAAGAACGTGGCGCGCTGGGTCCGTCAACACAACTTCCAGCGAGTGAACTAACACCGAAGGTACGAGACAACGCAGGAGGGCGGAGGAGTCGCGGGACCAACCTCCGCTCTCTGCGATTGGCTCCTCTTTTGCCTAGGTGGCGGCGGGGACCGCTCCGGGCGAGGCCATCACTGGCACGGGCTCATCGTCGTGCTCGGGGCCGCTGAACTGCGAGTTGTAGAGGTCGGCGTAGGCACCGCCCCGCTCGAGCAGTTCGGTGTGGGTCCCCTGCTGGACCAAGTGCCCGTTCTCCATCACCAGGATCAGATCGGCGTCGCGGATGGTGGAGAGCCGATGGGCAATCACGAAGCTGGTCCGATCGGTGCGCAACGCCGCCATGGCGTGCTGGAGCAGGGCTTCGGTCCGCGTGTCGACCGAGCTCGTGGCCTCGTCGAGTATGAGCAATGCCGGGTCGGCGAGGAAGGCGCGGGCGATCGTGATCAACTGTTTCTCCCCGGCGCTGACGTTGCTGCCCTCGTCGTCGATCATCGTGTCGTACCCATCGGGGAGGCTGTGGACGAACCGATCGACGAACGTCGCTCTCGCCGCCTCGAGCATCTCGTCCTCTGTCGCATCCGGGCGGCCGTACATGATGTTCTCCCGGATGGTGCCCCGGAAGAGCCAGGTGTCCTGGAGGACCATCCCGATCTCCGAGCGCAGGTCGGCACGGCGCATCTGCGAGATGTCGAGGCCGTCGAGTGTGATCTGGCCGGAATCGAGGTCGTAGAACCGCATGATCAGGTTGACCAGCGTCGTCTTGCCGGCTCCGGTCGGGCCGACGATGGCGACCGTCTGCCCGGGCTCGACGCTGAGCGAGAGGTCCTCGATCAGGGGACGGTCCTCGTCATAGCTGAAGTAGACGTTGTCGAAGGCGACCCTGCCGGTCGGGTCGCCGATCGTCTCGGCAAGGTCCTCATCGGGTCGCTCTTCGTCGGCGTCGAGCAACTCGAAAACGCGCTCCGCCGACGCAACACCCGACTGGAGCAGGTTGATCATCGAAGCAATCTGGGTTACCGGCTGGGTGAATTGGCGTGAGTATTGGATGAAGGCCTGCACGTCCCCGAGACTCATGGTCCCCGTGGCGACGCGTAACCCGCCCAGTACCGCGATCACCACATAGTTGAGGTTCCCGATGAACATCATGATCGGCATGATCAAACCGGAGAGGAACTGAGCGCTGAAGCTCGCTTTGTAAAGCTCCTCGTTTTCCGTCTCGAACGCCGCCTGGACCTCACGCTGGCGCCCGAAAACCTTGACCAGGGAGTGGCCGGTGAACGCCTCTTCGATCTGCCCATTGAGCGTCCCGGTTCGCCGCCACTGGGCGATGAACTGCTTCTGGGACCGCTGCATGACCCACCCGGCAAGGAGCATCGAGATCGGAATGGTCACCAGTGCCACGAATGCCAGGGCCACCGAGATGTAGAACATCATCCCGACCACGAAGATCACCGTCAGGAGCGACGTCAGCAATTGGCTCATCGTCTGCTGCAGCGTCTGGGAGACGTTGTCGATGTCATTGGTTACCCGGCTGAGCAACTCGCCTCGCGGCTGCCGGTCGAAATAGCTGAGAGGCAACCTGTTGAGCTTGTCCTCGACGTCCGAGCGCATCTGGTAGATGGTCCTCTGGACGACGTCGTTGAGCACGTAACCCTGGAAGAACCCGAGTAGCGCCGAACCGGCATAGAGGGCGAGCACCACAAGCAGGATCGAGCCGAGAGCCTCGAAGTCGATGCCCTGACCGGGGACGACATCCACGCCGCTGAGCAGGTCGGCGACCCCATCCTCACCCTGGAGCCGGGCAGCCTCGATCGCCTCCGCCTTGGTCATTCCCTCGGGCAGCCTGCTCCCGACCACCCCGGCAAAGATCACATCCGTCGCCTCACCCAGCACTTTGGGACCGATCGCAGAGAGAGCGACGCTGAAGACGGCGAACAGTATGACCGCGATGACCCTTGCCATCTCGGGCCGCAATCTGCGTACCAGCCGCTTGGCGGAGGTGCCGAAGGCGAGCGATTTCTGCCCGATCATCGGCCCGCCGAACGGGCCGCCTCTTCCGGGGCCGCCCTGGCCCTGGATGCGCTCGGTCGTCTTCATGGTCCGTGGCGAGGTCATGACGCCACCGCGCTCAGCTGCGACTCGACGATCTCCACATAGGTCGGGCATCCCGCAAGCAGCTCGTCGTGGCTTCCCATGCCGACGACGTCGCCGTCCTCGAGAACGACGATCTGGTCGGCGTCGATGATGGTGGATACCCGTTGCGCCACGATCAGGACGGTGGCGTCGGCGGTGATCGGCTTCAACGCCCGGCGTAGGCGGGCGTCTGTTGCCAGGTCGAGCGCCGAGAACGAGTCGTCGAACAGGAAGATCTCGGGGCGGCGGATGATCGCCCTGGCAATGGCGAGACGCTGGCGCTGCCCCCCGGAGAGGTTGGTCCCGCCCTGGGCAACGGCTGCATCGAGGCCCTCGGGCATGGCTCTCACGAAATCGGACGCTTGGGCGATGTCGAGCACATCCCACATCTCCTCGTCGGTCGCCGTGGGGTTCCCGTAACGCAGATTGGAGGCGATCGTGCCCGAGAACAGATAGGGCTTCTGGGGCACCAGCCCGATCCGCGCCCAGAGACTTTCGGGTTCGATGTCGCGGATATCGACACCGTCGACCAGCACCTTGCCCCCGGTGGCGTCGAATAGCCGTGGAATCAGATTGAGGAGGGTGGTCTTGCCGGCGCCGGTCGATCCGATGATCGCCGTGGTCTGCCCCGGGTGTGCCGTGAACGACACATCGAACAGCACAGGGTGGGTCGCACCTGGATAGCTGAACTCGACACCGCGCAACTCGAGTTCGCCTCTGCTGGTCAACTCGGTGACGCCGTGTGCCGGGGGTACCACAGATGACTTGGTGCCGAGGACCTCGCCTATCCGATCGGCTGAGACCGCAGCCCTGGGCACCATCACCAGCATGAAGGTCGCCATCATCACCGACATCAGGATCTGGACGAGGTAGGCGAGGAAGGCGGTCAGCGAACCGATCTCCATCAGCCCTTCGTCCACCCTGATCCCACCGAACCAGAGGACGGCGACGCTCGAGACGTTGAGAACGAGCATCACCACCGGGAACATGGCGGCCATCCAGCGGCCCACCGTGAGGGACACCTCGGTGAGCTCGGCGTTCGCCCGACCAAACCGCTCCCTCTCGAGTGGCTCCCGGACGAAGGCGCGCAGCACCCTGATGCCCATGATTTGTTCGCGCAGGACTCGGTTCACGATGTCGATCCGCGCCTGCATCACCCGGTAGGCGGGAACCATCGCGAGATGATCAAACCGACGATGACACCCAATACCGGAACTGCAACCGCCACCAACCAGGCGAGACCGACATCCTGGCGGAGGGCCATGATCACCCCGCCGACCGCCATGATCGGCGCCATCACCATCATGGTGAAGGTCATCAACGTCAGCATCTGGACCTGCTGCACGTCGTTGGTGTTGCGGGTGATGAGCGAGGGGGCGCCAAATCCGGCGACCTCGCGGCTGGAGAACGAAGCGACCCGGCTGAAGATCGCCGACCGCAGGTCACGACCGAATCCCATGGCGGTGCGTGCCCCGAAGTAGACAGCAGCGATCGAGCAGGCCACCTGGACCAACGAGACCGCCAGCATCCAGATCCCGACCTCGATGATGTAGTCGGTGTCACCCCTGATCACGCCGTTGTCGATGATGTCGGCGTTGAGGCTGGGCAGATAGAGCGATGCGATGGTGCCTACCAGTTGCAGGGCGACGATCACCCAGATCCAGGTCTTGTAAGGCCTGAGGTACTCACGAGCCAAACGCAGCAGCATCAGGCGACCACCTCGGCTGTTCTTTCGGCGACGCCACCGAGCATGACATCCACGATGTCATCGACGGTGAGCTTCTCCCCGGCTCCCGGATGGGCGGTGGCGAAGACCAATCCGCGCAGAACCATGGCGGCTCGTCCCGGATCGAGCCGAAGCCGCTTCTGGTTGCGCGCCAAGAGATCGGTCAGCGACTCGGCGATGGCCGCCTGCGAATCCAACACGAAGCGAGGCGGGCCGGAGCGGTGCTCTTCACCCGTCATCGGGATCGTACGGAGAATGGTCATCAGGACAATGACCTCGTCGAGCCGGTCCATCAAGATCTGAACTGCTTGCCGCAGCTGCTCCTCAAAAGGGGCCTCATGGTCGATGCTCTCGATCTCACGCTGGACGGGCGCCGGATCCATCCCAACCTTGATCGCCTCGTGGATCAAGGCGCACTTGTCGGAAAAGACGCGGAAGATGGTGCCCTCGGCGATCCCGGCTGCCTCGGCCATCTGACGGGTGGTGACGCCGCCGCCGTGCTCGATGAGGAGCGGGGTGATCGCCTCGACTATCGCCCGCCGGCGATTGTCCGATGACATGGGTGCTGCCCGGCCTGGTTTCATAAGCCTCGCAACTTTAGCTGAGTGAGCACTCACTCACAAGCCGCCATTTTGCTTCTTGCCCCCTCATATGCCTTT
>CAVWWM010000019.1:0-42227 GCA_963758695.1 uncultured Actinomycetes bacterium | reverse complement strand
ATCGCCGGCGCCGACATAGAGCTCGCCGGCGGTTCCGAACTCGACGGTCCCGATCGAGTGGCTCGGGTACTGCTGGCACCAGTTGCCCTCGAGGAGCACTTGACGGTTGCTGGCGACGTTGGTCGGCGACACCTGATAGGCGCACCACCCGCCCGTCGGCCATGCAGCCGGCGTCGAGGTCGGTGGCATACGGGACAGTCGTCGGCATAATCGCGGCCACGGTAGGTCGTGGTGAGCAGGTAGACCCATGGCTCGGAAGGGAAGTTCGGGTCGAGCGCCATCCCGAGCATCCCCCGGTCCCACCAACCGTAGGTCTCGGCAGAAATGTCTATGACGGTGGTGGCCGTGGTGTCGGAGATCGAATCGAACACCTTGACCTTCCCGGCCTTCTCCCCGACGAAGACACGGCCGTCCGCCGGCGAAGCGGACGACGGTGGGCAAGTCGAGCCCGGTGAAGGCAGATTGCTCTTCGAACTCGGGATCCGTCACCGCCGAGACGGTGCGATCGACGGAGCCTCACGAAGGGCGGCGTACGGGCTGGTGCTGTCGGTGTCCGCCAGCGAAGCGGGTCAGCAGGTGGACTAGTGGAAGTCTGAGCTGGGGTAGTGGAGGCCTGGGCTGGGGTATTGGGGGCGGTTGGCGAAGACGCCATGGCGGTCCCGGGGAGCACGCCCACAGCGATCGCGAGCGCGACGAGACAGACCAATACACGGCGAACAGACATTCCCCTGCTCCATTCAATTGATACGACTCGATCCCACCCTTGGTCGATCTATCGGCATCGGATCGAAACGGCTTGAAGGGTCCGAGAGATGAACCGGGCTCAATCTGCGTCGTGCTCTCGGAGGAGCCGAAATGACTGAAGATGCGAGCCGCAGCAGACAGGCGCCGGAGACGGGGTACGCCCCTGTCAACGGGCTACAGATGTTCTACGAGATCCACGGGCGGGGTGGCGAGGGCACCGGTGGCACGTCCGTTCTGCTCCTGCACGGTGCCTACATGACCACCGGTGACTTCGGGCCGTTCCTATCGGAGCTGGCGGCAACCCGCCGAGTGACTACGTGGCCGACATGCAGGCACACGGCCGAACCGCCGACGTCGATCGGCCCATCACATACGAGGGACTTGCCGATGACTCGGCCGCCCTGCTCGAGCATCTCGGGCTCGACAGCGCCGACGTGATCGGATACAGCATGGGTGGTGCCGCCGCCATCCAGGAGCGGTTCGCCACCCCGGAGTCGTGCGAAAGCTGGTTTCGATCTAGGCGTCATACACCAGCGATGGCATGCAACCCGAGTTGCACGCGCTGCCTGATACCCACCATCACGCCCGAGATGTTCGCCGGCTCACCGTTCGAGACCACCTACCAAGAGGTCGCCCCCTACCGCGACAACTTCCCGACTCTGGTGGAGAAGCTCAAGACGCTCGACCTGACCCCGTTCACTTGGCCGGACGCCGACATCCAGGGGATCTCGGCGCCGACGATGGTCGTGATCGGTGACGCCGATGCGGTCCGCCCCGAGCACGCCGTCCAGATGTACCGCCTCCTCGGCGGTGCCGGGCAGGGCGACCTCGTCGGGTTGTCGAACGCCCGGCTGGCGATCCTCCCAGGAACCACCCACTCGTCTCCCCGGCCTCGGGATGCTCGACCGTCACAACTACTCTGGTCCCAATGATCACCGGCTTCCTCGACGAGCAACCCTCGGCGGGGTAGCTGCCAAACCTGGGTCGAGAAGTCAAGGGTGTGGGTAGCCGTCCCGGGGCATCAGACCAATATCCAGGGTCTCACTAGGCTCGGCGTCCAGCCGATTCGGAGGGATCTTGCACGACGTCGTAATCATCGGTGGCGGGCCTGCCGGTTACGGCGCTGCCCTGTACGCCCACAACTTCGGGCTCTCCGTGGCACTGGTTGAGAAGGAGGAGCGGGTGGGAGGGACCTGTCTCCTCCGGGGGTGCATCCGGCGAAGACCTGGCTTCAGGCGGCGGAGGTCATGACCACCGTCTGCAAGAGCGCCGCCCAATTCGGGGTGACGCTTCCCGGGGAGGCCGGCTTCGACTGGGAGGCAGGGGGCTCAAACGCGAGAACGCCATCGTCGACCGATTGGTCCGAGGGCTCGCCGGGCTGCTCAAGCAGCGCAAGGTCGAGGTGATCCGGGGTACTGGACGGCTCCGACGGCGCCGGCAAGGTGGTGGTGAGCGGCGAGAACGGTGAGCAGGTTGTCGAGGGACCGAACACGTGATCGCTCGCCACCGGCTCGATTCCCTCGGCTCGATCCCGGGGTGGGAGATCGATGGGGACCTGGATCGTCAATTCCGACCATGCCCTCGACTGGCCGAGTAGGCCCGATCGGGTCGTCATCGTTGGAGCCGGGGTGATCGGTTGCTAGTTCGCCTCGCTGCTGGTCGACCTCGGCAGCGAGGTCCACGTCTTCGAACTGGTGGAACAGATCATCCCCGGCGCCGATCCCGATGCCGCCAAGGAGTTGCAAAAGCTGCTCTCCTAAGCGGGGCGTCAAGTTCTCGCTTGGAGCATCGGTAAAGGCGCCCAAGATTGGCGAGTCGTCGGTGATGGTGACCGCCGGCGGATCATCCGTCGAGGCCGACACCGCCTTGATGGCGGTGGGCAGGGGTCCGGTCACCGAGAACATCGGGCTCGACACGGTGGGGATCACACCGGACCGAGGCTTCATCACCGTCGATCCGCAGACGATGCTGGCGGCACCGGGCGTCTACGCCGGGGCGACATCGTGGCGGGCACGCCTCAGTTGGCCCATGCCGGGTTCGCCGAGGCGATCGCCGTGGTGACGCACCTCGCCACCGGTGAGGAGAAGCCGGTTGATTACCGCGCCATCCCTGGGTCACCTACACCCATCCCGAGATGGCCGAGGTCGGTCTCACCGAGCCCCAGGCAGCCGAAGCCGGGATCGAGGTCGAGACCCACAACCACAGCTTCGCCGGTGTCGGGCGGGCGCAGATAATCGGCCAGAACCAGGGGATGGTCAAGATCATCGCCCAGCGCGACGGACCCATCGTCGGTGCTTCGGTGGTAGGGCCCCACGCCGGTGAGATGATCCACGAGTTGATGTACATCGTGGGATGGGAGGCGTTGCCCGCGGAGGCTGCAGCCTTCATCCACGCCCATCCGTCGCTGTCCGAGGCCGTCGGGGAGTCCTTGCTGGCGGCGAGCGGTAGAGGCTTGCATTGACCACCAACCGGGAGTAGAGGAGACCTGCGAGATGGCGACCACCGTGAGCATGCCGCAACTGGGAGAGACGGTCACCGAGGGCACCATCCTCCGCTGGGCCAAGCAGGTGGGCGACACCGTCGCCGCCGATGAGGTCCTGGTGGAGATATCCACCGACAAGGTGGACACCGAGGTGCCTTCGCCTGCTGCGGGCACGATCCTCGAGATCCTCGTTCCCGAAGGTGAGACGGTGGCTGTTGGCACCGCCATGGTGGTGATCGGCGACGCCGGCGAGGAGACGGATTCGGGACAGGCGACGACCGAGCAGCCGACGGCCGAGGAGGAGGCTCCCGGGGCGGAACCGGCACCGGAAGAGGCCCCGTCAGATGAGGCAGTGTCCGGTGAGGCTGCCACCGAGGATCAGGCTGCCGAGGATGAGGTAGCCACCGAGGAAGCACCCGCCGCCGAGGCCACCGAGCGCCTGCAGCCCAGGCCACCGAAGAATCTGCCCCCGAAGAGGCCCCGGCAGATGTCGAGGCGACGACGGGCGAGAAGGAAACAGCAACGGCTCCCACCGAGGAGCCGTCCTCGTCGTCGTACCCGGTTGGGGGGAACGGAGGTGGCGAGGGCGACGGGATGCGCCCGAGTCCTCTCACCCGTTGTTCCGCAAACTGGCTCGCGAGCACGGTCTCGACCTGGCGACGGTCCCGGGAACCGGTCAGGGGGGGCGGATCACCCGACAGGACGTCGAGGCCTATCTGGCGCAGGAACCGGCCGAAGCGCCGGCGGCGATCACCACCGCACCGGCACCGGGTGAGGCACCGACAGCACCCGCCCCGGCGGCAGCGCCCCTCGGCACCCGCTACGGGCGAGGTGCCGAGCGGTCCCGGCGATCGGGTAGAGGACCTCGACCGGCTCCGTGTCCGCGATCGGCGAGAACATGATCCGGGCCAAGCAGACGGCCGCTCACGTATGGACATCGGTCGAGGTGGATTTCGAGGCGGTGGAGCGGGTCCGTCAGGAGCATCGCGAGACGTTCAAGCAGCGTGAGGGCTTCTCGCTCACCTACCTCCCGTTCATCGCCAGGGCCACGATCGATGCCCTGCGCGCCTTCCCGGTGGTCAACAGCCCCTACTACCTCGAGCAGCGCAAGGCGGTGTTCCACGACCGGATCAACCTCGGGATCGCCATAGACCTCGACCAGAAGGGGCTCATCGTCGCCACCATCCGCGACGCCGACGAGCTCCGGTTGGTCGCCGTCGCCCGCCGGGTGCGGGAGCTCGCAGACAAAGCGAGGACCGGAAAGCTCGAACCGGACGACGTGATCGGCTCCAGCTTCACCATCACCAATCCCGGCCCCTTCGGCTCATTCATGTCGGCGCCGGTGATCAATGTCCCCAACGTGGGAATTCTCTCTACCGACACGGTCGCCAAGCGGCCGGTCGTGATCACCGACGAGCATGGTCAGGACGGTATCGCCATCCGCCACATCGGGTATCTCGGGTTGAGCTGGGACCACCGCGCCTTTGACGGGAGCACCGCGGTGATGTTCCTGGGGCGGATCAAGGAGAACCTCCAAACCTGGGACTGGACACAAGAGCTCGCATGAAGAGCCATGGTTTGCCTCTCCCGGTGAGGGGCTCTTGACGCTCAGCTCTGGAGGGAGTTCGCCAGCCCCCCTACCCGCTGCTGCGCAGCGGGTCCCTCCCTGCGGGGGGACGGAGATGACATGGCACAGCGGGTCCCTTCCCCCCTGCGGGGGGACGGAGATGGCTCGCCTCTTCTCAGAGTTCGCTGGTTGGGCCGGCTTCCTTACTTGGAGGCATGGGACCTGCAGCGGGCGCTGTGGGAGGGTCGGGTGGAGGGGCGCACCCCTGATGACTACCTGCTGCTGCTCGAGCATCCCCACGTCTATACGGTCGGCCGCAACGGCGACGGCTCCAACCTGCTCGTTCCCGAGGAGTCACTGCAGTCACTCGGCGCAGAGGTGCATCGGGTCGATCGGGGCGGAGATGTCACCTACCACGGGCCGGGCCAACTCGTGGGTTACCCGATCGTCGGGCTGACCGACCCCAAGCAGATCGTCCCCCACGTCCGCCGTATGGAGGAGGCGCTGGTCGCTGCACTCTCCGACCTTGGCGTATCCGCTTGGACGGAGCCGGGGTACACCGGAGTGTGGACCGACGAGGGCAAGGTGGCGGCCATCGGCGTCCGGGTCTCGAGGGGTGTCTCGATGCACGGGTTCGCCCTCAACGTCGATCCCGACCTGGATTACTTCGGGCACATGCACCCGTGCGGGATCTCAGATCGTCCCGTCACCTCGCTCCGCTCGCTGTGCGGTCGCCGTGTCTCGCTCGAGGAGGTCATCGATCTGGTCGTCCCCCGATTCGCCGAGGTTTTCGGGTACGAACGCCGCGAGGTCCAGCTTGGCGCCTTCACCCGGGGACAGGGTCGTGATCGCCAATTCGAGGTGGATCGACTTCTTGCTGCCGGGACCTTCTCACCGGAGCGGAGGTCGGAGGAGCCGGTACTGATCGGGGGTCGTCTCCCCGGTGAGCCGCCGCGGCCAGAGTGGATGAAGGTCAAGGCGCGTATGGACGACGGATATCTCCAGCTCAAGAAGCTGATGCGCGGCCTGGAGTTGCACACGGTTTGCGAAGAAGCCGGGTGCCCCAACATCTTCGAGTGCTGGGGGATGGGGACCGCCACCCTCATGATCCTGGGGGATCGGTGCACCCGAGCGTGCGGTTTCTGCAACGTCACCACCGGCAAGCCCACCGAGCTCGACGTCTTCGAGCCGTTCCGAGCGGCGGATGCGGTCAGCAAGATGGGTCTGAGCCATGCCGTGGTCACCTCGGTCAACCGCGACGATCTCGATGACGGGGGCTCGGCCATATTCGCCACCACCATCCGCGAGATCCGTCGCCGCTCGCCGGAGTGTTCCGTCGAGGTGCTCATTCCCGACTTCAAAGGCGACAGGGTGGCCCTGGAGACGGTGATGGAGGAGCACCCCGAGGTCCTCAACCACAACACGGAAACGGTTTTGCGGTTGCAGCGAGACGTCAGGACCGCCGCCAGCTATGGCCGGTCGCTGGCTCTGCTGGCTCGGGCCGGCTGGATCGACCCGTCGGCCCGGGTCAAGTCGGGGCTGATAGTGGGAATGGGGGAGACCGCAGAAGAGGTGCTCGGCGCTCTGGCCGACCTGCGGGCGGTGGGGGTGGACATCGTCACCATCGGCCAGTACCTGCGTCCCACAGCGAGACATCGGCCGGTCCACCGCTACGTCCATCCCGATGAGTTCGCCGTGTATAAGGACTTCGGGGAAGGTATCGGGATCCGGCATGTCGAGTCGGGCCCATTGGTCCGATCCTCCTACCACGCCAAGGACTCATTGCTGGGCGCCTCGCCACCGCCGGTCCCGGTAGCGCTCGGCCCGCGCCGCTGACATATCGGCACTCATCGGCTTCAATTCGGACGCCGTTGCGGCCGATAATCGGGGTGAGGGGGACTCATGCCCCGTCGGCCGCTGCCTGACTCGCGTCGGGCGAGGCATCCAAACATCGAACTTCGAGTACGGGGAATGTTGAGAAATCGAACATTGATAGGGCCGATCGTCGCCCTGGTGACAGTGGCGCTCCTCACCGGGGCTGCTTGGCAGCAGTCGCCCGAGGGCGGCGACATGGGGCTTCCCTCGACCTCCTCTTCTGCTTCGCGTGCTGCGGCAGCCGAACCGGTGGAGACGTTGGGCGATCCGTTCCAGAACGGGTTCGAGGTGGTCACCGAACTGTCGGGGCTGAATGTTCCCACTGCCGTCAGGTTCAGTTCGGATGGCCGGGTCTTCGTCGCCGAGAAGGCGGGGAGGATCAAGGTGTTCGAGTCGCTCGACGATCCCACACGCCCGCGACTATCCAGCTTCCGGGCAATGGCGCCACTTACGACTACGGCGACCGCGGCTTCCTTGGACTGGCTCTCGACCCGAATTTTCCAGCCGAGCCCTGGGTTTACGGGCTCCACACCCGGGTCCACGACGGGTACACCTTCAACGACAACTGCCCCGAAGAGAACAGCGGCGGGTGTCCGGCCGACGGCAGGCTCTTCCGTTTCCAGATCACCCCAACCAACACTGTCGTCGCCGGTTCCGAGCAGACTCTCATCGCAGGCAACTGGTGCCAGCAGTTCACCTCCCATTCGATCGGCACAATCGAGTTCGGCCCCGAGGGTGAGCTGTACGTCGGCGCCGGCGACGGCGCCAATTACATCGTCGCGGACTACGGACAGCGCTCCGGAGATGACGTCCCGGAGAACCCGTGTGGCGACCCGCCCGTTGGTGTGGGGGGCGACCAGCAGCCCGTGACCAGTCAGGGGGGAGCCCTACGCAGCCAGGACCCCCGCGTCCTCGGCGACTCGGCCACGTACGATGGGTCGATCCTGCGGGTGAACCCCGACACCGGGGCTGCCTTCGCCGGCAACCCGGGAGGTGCCGGCGACGACCGGATCGTCGCCTACGGACTTCGCAACCCATTCCGCTTCACCGTCCAGCCGGGCACCGGCGAACTCTGGATCGGAGATGTCGGGTGGTCCGCCTGGGAGGAGATCGACCGCCACCAGAACCCCACCCAGACCGTACGCAACTTCGGGTGGCCCTGCTATGAAGGCAATGGCCCTCAGTCCGGGTACGACGGGCTGAACAACAACATCTGCGAGGGGTTGTACGACTCGCCCGGGGCGGTGACCGCTCCGTACTTCACCTACCAGCACGGTCAGCCGTTGGCCGGAGGATGCACCAACTCGACCAGTTCGATTTCCGGGATGGCGTTCTACGAAGGCGGCGACTACCCCGACGATTACGACGGTGCCCTCTTCTTCTCGGACTACTCGCGCGGGCTGCATATTCGCAATGCTGCCTGGAGGCAACGGCCTACCCGCCACCAACACCGTCCAGCGCTTTGTCATTGCCGCTGCGCCGGTGCACCTCGAGATCGGTCCCGACGGCGACCTCTTCTATGTTGACATCGCGACCGGCACCGTGGATCGGGTCCGATTCACCGAAGGGCCGGGGAACAACCCGCCAACCGCAGATGCGGCAGCCGACCCGGAGTTCGGGCCGGCACCGCTCACCGTCCAATTCGATGGTTCCGGTTCAACCGACCCAGACGGCGACATCCTCGACTACACCTGGGACCTCAACGGTGACGGCTTGTTCGACGTCGGCGATGGTCCCGACCGATTCTTGGTCAATCCCACGTTTACCTACAACACGGTCGGACTCCGCACCGTCCAACTGCGGGTGCGCGACCCCTTCGATGCACAGGACTTCGACGCCGTCACCATCGACGTCGGCAACACCCCGCCGACCGCCACCATCACGTCACCTGCGCCAGGGTCCGAGTTCGCCGTGGGCCAGACCGTGACCTTCTCCGGTACCGGCACCGACTCTCAGGACGGCACGCTCCCGGCCAGCGCCTTCTCCTGGAGGTTCGACGTACACCACTGCGCCCGGATCGACCCCAGCGATTGCCATGTCCATCCCCTGCAGACGGTGGAAGACGTCACCGGAGGGAGCTTCGTCTTCCCAGACCATGAGTACTTCTCGTGGGTGGAGATAATTCTCACTGTCACCGACTCGAATGGGGCCACCTCCGATCCGGTGACCAGGCGGCTCAATCCGAAGCTGGTTGATCTCACCTTTGCCACTAGCCCCGTGGACCTGAAGGTGACTGTGGGCTCGGCCACCTACCCGGCACCTGAGACGCTCGAATTCGCCGTCGGCTCGACGATCTCGGTCAGCGTGGAGACACCACAGGCCAAGGGTGGGATCAGCTTCAAGTTCGCCTCTTGGTCGGACGGCAAGGCCCGCGCCCACGAGTTGGTCGTTCCCGGCTCCGACAAGACGTACACCGCCCGATTCACGGCCCCACCCCCGGCAAACAAGGAGCCGGTTGCGGTGATCAAGACGAGCGATGCCTCCGGGATCGTGCCGTTCACGGTTCAGTTCAACGGGGCGGCTTCGCATGACCCCGACGGCGACTCCCTGTCCTACCGCTGGGATCTCGACGGCGACGGGGCTTACGACGATTCGATGGCGAGCAAGCCGAGCCGCACCTTCGCCGACCCTGGCGCACACCGTGTGAGGCTCAAGGTCACCGACGGCAGGGGCGGGGTCGACACCGCCCAGGTCACGATCGTGGCCGGACCGCAGCCCGTTGGTGCCAGCTTCACCGATGTCCCGGTCGGCTATGTGTTCTACGAGGACATCGAGTGGCTCCTCGCCGAAGGGGTCACCGAGGGCTGCGACGCGGCGGGGACGATGTTCTGTCCGACCGAGTCGGTGACGAGGGGTCAGATGGCGGCGTTCCTTGTGCGCTATCTGGGTCTCACCGACCCCGGTTCTGGAGATTGGTTCGTCGATGACGACGGGAGCCTTTTCGAGTCCGAGATCGACCGTCTCGCCCAGGCCGGGATCACGTTGGGGTGCAACCCTCCGGCCAATGATCAGTTCTGCCCACTGGAGTCGGTGACAAGGGCACAGATGGCGACCTTCCTCGATCGCGCCCTCGATCTCCCATCGGCACCTGCGTTCGGCTTCACCGACATCGACACCTCGGTGCACCGTGCTGCGATCAACCGTCTTGCCGCCGCTGGGATCACCCGGGGTTGCGCCGAAACCTGGTTCTGCCCCGACCTGGCGGTGACCCGCGGCCAGATGGCCGCATTCCTCCACCGCGGCGACGAGTACCGCTAGACCGAGCGGACCCGCACAACGCACCCGGCGCCGCGTGGCGGGTGTCCCGGTTGCGGTAAATGGCCGGTGGGGGTAGGTTGCGCGGGCGCGCATCATTTGAGAGCCGACTGAGAAGTCGGCTCTTATCGCGTTCAAAGACGCTGACGGTGCGCCGGGAGGGAGGCGGAGGCGATGCGTCGAGTTGTGCTGGCGCTTGTGGTGGGTGTCCTCCTCGCCGCCCTTCCTGGGAGCGCCGCCCTTGCCGAGAGCCAGCCTTACGAGATGTACTTCCCGCTCGTCGGCGGTGGTGTCCCCAACGACGACTTCGGCGACCCGCGCGGGGCGACCACACCCACGAGGGGAACGACATCCTGGCGCCCAAGATGAGCGAGGTCGTGGCCGCCGAAACCGGGACCGTCGGGTGGGTCAGCGACGAATGCTGCGCCTTCCAATTGCTCCACGATGACGGCTGGTCGTCCTGGTACATCCACCTCAACAACGACTCCCCCGGCACCGATGATGGCCTCGGGTGGGGGATGGTCGATGGCATCGTCCCAGGAGCCGAAGTCGAAGCCGGTCAGTTGGTGGGGTGGGTGGGGGACAGCGGCAACGCCGAGGACACCGACTCCCATCTCCACTTCGAACTGCACCGTCCAAGCGACAATGCGATCGACCCCCAGAAGCATCTCCTGGCGGCCACGGTGCTCGACGAGCCGATCGGCGGGAGCCCCAAGAAGGCACCTCCAGAGACCACTCCTCCGGTGGCCTTCCTCGACATCGCCGGTTCGGTGCACGCCGAAGCGATCAGGTGGTTGGCGTCACAAGGGATCACGAAGGGATGCACCTCCGATGGCACCACCTTCTGCCCCGGCTATCCGGTGAGCCGGGCGCAGATGGCTTCATTCCTGGTCAGAGCCATGGGGTACGACGATCCCGGTGCCGGCGACCTCTTCTGGGACGACGACGGCACCACCCACGAGACGAGCATCGACCTGCTCGTCGCTGCAGGTGTCACCGAAGGTTGCGACGAGACCGATCCGGGCCGCTTCTGCCCCGATGATCCGGTGACCCGCGAGCAAATGGCGTCGTTCCTGGTCAGGGCTCTTGGCTATTCCGAAGACGGTCGTCGCGATCAGTTCATCGACGACGACGGCTCCACCCACGAGAAGAGCATCGAACTCATCGCCACTGCCGGCGTCACCACCGGGTGCAATCCCCCGGAGAACGACCGGTTCTGTCCTGCGGACCCGGTCACCAGGGGACAGATGGCCAGCTTCCTGTTCCGGGCTCTCGCCGACAGCGCCGAGATGCCGGCGGCGCCGCCGCCCATCCCCGAACCACAGATTCCGTGGGAGGCGGGGGCCTAGGCGCCTCGGTCCGGGCTCAGCTCCCTGGGCGTTAGGTTGGATTGATGGGCCACGACTACGCCACCCGCACCAAACGGATCCGGAGCCTCCTCGCTGAAGCTGGGATCGATGCCCTCGTTGCCTCGGTGGGCGCCGACCTCCCCTACCTGACCGGATACGAGGCTCTCCTCACCGAACGGCTCACAATGCTGGTGCTCCCGGTTGATGGCGGGGCGATGCTCGTGGTCCCGCGGCTGGAGGCGCCTCGGGTCGCACCCCAACCGGAGGTGTTCCGCATTCGGCCTTGGGACGAGACCGATGAACCCATTTCGATGGTGGTCGACGAGCTCGATGGGAAAAGGGTGGTCGCGGTTGGCGACCAGACCTGGGCGGTATTCCTGCTCGGGCTGCAGGATGCCCTTCCCGACATCAGGTTCACCTCGGCGGCCCCGATCACGCAGCAGCTTCGGATGCGGAAGGACGCCGAGGAAATCGGCTCGCTGAGGGCAGCTGCCGCCGCCACCGATCGGGTGGTCGAGCGGCTCGCCGCCACAAAATTCTCGGGGAGGACCGAGCGCCAAATCGCCGCGACGGTGGCGGAGTGGGCGGTCGAAGAGGGCCACGACACCGCCGGTTTCGCCATCGTCGCCTCCGGACCGAACGCCGCCTCGCCGCACCACACCCCGACCGACCGCGCCATCGAGCGAGGCGACACCGTCGTCGTGGATTTCGGGGGTCGGATCGGCGGCTATTGCTCCGACACCACCAGAACCTTTGTGGTGGGCGACCCTTCCGCCGAGGTGGAGGCCGCCTACCGCGTGCTGGAGCAGTCGCAACGAACCGGGGTGGAGGCGGTCAAACCGGGTACGCCCGCCGCCGAGATAGACAAGGTGACCAGGGACGTCATCGACAGGGCCGGCATGGGAGATCTCTTCATCCACCGCACAGGCCATGGGATCGGCCTCGAGGTGCACGAGAATCCCTACATCGTCGCAGGCAACGACCTGCCCTTGGAGCCGGGGATGACGTTCTCGGTCGAGCCGGGTCTGTATGCCGCCGGTCGGTGGGGGATGAGGATCGAAGACATCGTCGCCGTCACCCCAGACGGCGTCGAGCGGCTAAACCAATCCGACCGTCGCCTCTATGTGGTGGGGTGACCCAAAACAGACGGCAGACGGCAGCCAATCCGAATCCGTCCCCCCGCAGGGGGGAAGGGCCCCGCTGCGGAGCAGCGGGTAGGGGGACTGGCGAACTCCCAACGGTGATTGCTCCCCTGCGGTTTTTCGTCTAGAGCTCGAGAAACTGCCGTACAGAGGCCGCAATACCGGGAGCGGTGGCGACGAAGCCGGTCAGTTTGGGGTTCTCCCGGTTGAAGAGGGGTTCGTCGCCATCCAAGGTGAGAAGCGTCCCACCACCGGCGAGGACGATGGCTGCTCCGGCGGCAACGTCCCATTCGTGTTTGGGGACGAGAGTCCAGGTGGCGTCGGCCAGTCCGGCGCCGACGAGACCCAGTTTGTAGGCGACCGATCCCATGTTCCGCACCGAGATGTCGGTGCTGAAGAACCGGTCCCACTCTCCGCGCTTCACCTCGCTCCGACTGGCGAGCACCAGGGCGCCACTCAGTGCGGACCGGTCGGTGCAAGCAGCTGGCTTGCCGTTGAGGGTGACTCCGTGCCCGGTGGCGCCCAGGATCAGGTGGCCCGGCCCTGGGCTGAGTATTCCGCCCGCCACCGCCACGCCATCCTCCACCAACGCCACCGACACACACCACTCCGGTATGCCCCTGACGAACTCCCGGGTGCCATCGAGCGGGTCGACCACCCAAACCCGACTGCAATCGAGCCGCGAGGTGTCGTCAGCGGTCTCTTCCGACAGCCATCCTTCCCCTGGTTGAGGGAGCGCCTGGTGGAGCACCTCGTTGAGAGCCAGATCGGCAGCGGTCACCGGGTCATCGCCGGTCTTGGTCCTCGCCGCCACATCGCCAGGGGTGAAGTCTTCGAGGACATCGGCGGCGAGTTCGAGCGCATGCTCGATGCGGGAAAGGTCTTGGGTTCTGGTCATCGGATGCACTCCTGGTTGTTTCAAAACGGCCAAAAGACGGGGACAAGGGCCACCAGCGTCACCACCACGAGCAAGGTGAGCGGTGCCCCCAGCCGGGGGTAGTCGGCGAACCGGTAGCCGCCAGGCCCGTAGACCATCGTGTTGGTCTGATATCCGATCGGGGTGAGGAAGTCGACCGAACTGGCGACGGCGATTGCGATGGCGAACCCTCTGGACTCGAGGCCGGCGCCGGTGGCAGCGGCAATCGCAATGGGAAACATGAGAAGCGCGGCAGCGTTGTTGGAGACCAATGCGGTAAGTAGCACCGTGGCCACCACGACCCCGGTGAGGATCCCCAGCGGTCCGAGAAAGTCGAAGGCCTCCACCATTCCGTCGGCCACGATCTGGGCGAGGCCGGATGTCTCGACCGCCGCTGCCACACCGAAGGCTGCAGCGATGACGATGATCACGTCGAGGTCCACGGCGTCACGGGCCTCGCCCGGGGTGACCGCCCCGAACACAACCAGAGCGACCGCCCCGATCAGGCTCGCCTGCAGGATTGGGACCAATTCGAGAGATGCGGCGAGAACGATCGCCAGGGTTATGGCGCCGACCACGATGGCCTTTCTGGTGGGCACCGGCGGAGTGCCACCGGTTGAAGACACCAACAGGAAGTCGCGCCGGTTGCGCCACCGGTCCCGGAAACCCGGGTCGGCTATGAGGAGGAGTGTGTCACCGACACGCAGTGGAACCGAGCCGAGCTTGGCGTCGATCCGCTGGCCGGCACGGTGGATGGCGACCACCGCCGCCTGGTACTGCTGTCGAAACCCGATCTCCTTGAGCGTGGTGCCCACCATGGGCGAAGTGGCGCCGATAACGGCCTCGAAGTAGCGCGCCCGGCTTGTGTCCAGTTCGACCAGGTGGGTCTCCTCGGCCGACGACAGTCCCCGTATGCCCTGCAGGTCGAGCACCTGGTCGGCCATCCCGACGAATCGGAGGACGTCACCACCGCGCAGGATGGTGTCGGGCGTAACCGGTGCGATCACCTCACCCTCGCGATCCAGGGCCGCAAGGAATACTCCTTTGAGATGACGGAGCCCACCCGCTTCGACCGCCCGCCCGTCGAGGGTGCCGGACTCATCGACCACCATGTCGAGGACGAACCGCTTGGCCTCGTCTTCTGCCTCCTGTCTGACCGACCGGCGCACCTTGAGCAGGCGCGGGGTGAGCAGCACGAGCAGGAATCCACCCACGATCGCTATCGGGAGCCCGACCCGGGTGATCTCGAAGAACCCGATGGGTGGTTGACCGGCGTTCTCCAGCAACCCCGACACGACGATGTTCGTCGAGGTCCCGATCACCGTGACCACACCGCCTAGCAGGGCGGCAAAGGAGAGCGGCATGAGGTACAAGGAAGGGGACCGGCCCCGGTCCTCGGCCCACTTCTCCACCTGCGGCAAGAGCATGGCGACGATGGGCGTGTTGTTGAGGAAGGAAGAGGCAGCCATGGTGGGGAAGACCAGCCTGGCCAGCGATCGGCGGACACCGACTGTGGCGCCGAGTGTGAGACGCACTACCGGGGTGAGCGCCCCGGTCTTCTCCACGGCGCGCGCCAGAACGAACAGGGCGGCGACTGTTATCGGCGCCGGGTTGGCGAATCCGGCGAAGGCCTGTTCGGGGGTGACGATCCCGGCGACCAGTACCGCCACCATCCCGCCGACCATCGCTGCCGCAGGAGCTACCACGTCGCGCACCAAGACGACGAGCACGATGACCACTACGGCCAGCGTGAACCAGGCCTCCCAGGTCAACGCAACCCCCCCTTGTCGTCACCCGGGGGCGGGGACGGGACTTCGATTGGGTCCTCCGACGGCAAGAGCCGCCGTTGCTCAGTCCGCCCCGCCGTTGGCGGCGAGATAGCCAAGGCGCTCCAAGTGGAGCATCACCTGGTTTGCCGCCTCCTCGGGTGAGAACTGAGTGGTGTCGATGATGACCTCGGCGTCGGCCGGCTCCTCGTATGGATCAGAGATCCCGGTGAACTCCTTGAGGATCCCGGCACGCGCCTTGGCGTAGAGGCCCTTGCGGTCCCGCTCCTCGCAGATCTCGATCGGCGTTGCGATATGGACCAGGTTGAACCCGCCTACTGGCTCGATCATCCCACGAACATCCTTGCGGGTCTGGTCGTATGGGGCAATCGGGGCGCAGATGGCGATGCCACCGTTCTTGGTGATCTCCGAGGCGACGTATCCGATGCGCCGGATGTTGAGGTCGCGGTGCTCCTTGGAGAACCCGAGCTCTGAGCTGAGGTGCTTTCGCACCAGGT
The DNA here is from genome assembly GCA_963758695.1 of uncultured Actinomycetes bacterium. Taxonomy (GTDB): domain Bacteria; phylum Actinomycetota; class Acidimicrobiia; order Spongiisociales; family DATADW01; genus DATADW01. The sequence goes on along the minus strand of CAVWWM010000019.1, from coordinate 26,613 downwards.
CGCCGTCAAGAAGGGTGACGGGGCGACCCCCGATCTGGAGCAGCTTGACCAGCAGCACGTTGGCGATGGTCGACTTGCCCGATCCGGAGAGACCGGTGAAGAACACCGTGAACCCCTGCTGCGACCGCGGTGGGTGGGTCTTGCGCAGCTCGCGAGCCACCTCGGGGTAGGTGAACCACTCCGGGATCTCCCGGCCTTCGGCGAGCCGCTGGCGAAGCTCGGTCCCCGAGATCGACAGGGTGTGGGCCCCCTCCGGCACCTCGTCCACTGGGATGTAGCGGTCTTCGTCGGGGAGGTAAACCATCATCTTGAAGTCCACCATGTGGACCCCGAGTTCCTCTTCGTGCTTGCGAAGAAGGTCTTGGGCGTCGTAGGGACCGTAGAAAGGCGTTCCCGACGAGTCGCTTCCTGGCCCGGCATGATCACGCCCGACGATGAGGTGGGTGCACCCGTGGTTCTTCCGGATGATGGCGTGCCAGACGGCCTCGCGAGGACCGCCCATCCGCATCGCCAGCGGCAACAGCGAGAGGGTGGCGGTGAACTTCGGATAGTGGGAGAGAACAGCCTGGTAGGCGCGCACCCGGGTGTAGTGATCGACGTCCCCCGGCTTGGTCATCCCCACGACCGGCTGGATGAGCAGGTTGGCCCCAACCTCTGCCGCCGCCCGCATGGTTAGCTCGACGTGTGCGCGGTGCATCGGATTCCGGGTCTGGAAGGCGACTACCTCGGTCCACCCCAGACGGGCGAACTCGTCGCGTACCTGGCTCGGGCTGCGGCGGAGTTCGGTGTAGTCGTAGTGGATGGGCATCTGGATGCCCTCGATGGTCCCGCCCACGTACCACGGGTTGCTCCGGTTGAGCAGATGGCCGACTCCGGGGTGGCTGGGATCGGTGGTGCCGAAGACGTTGGTGGCCTCGGCCTCGCGGTCCGGCTGCCACAGGTCGCCGACAGTAAGCACGGCGAGCATCACACCCTCGGGATCACGCAACGCCACCTTTGAACCGGTTTCGAGCCCTTGGGCAACTTCTTCGGTGACGTCGAGGGTGATGGGGATGGGCCAAAGGGTTCCGTCCACCAGCCTCATCTCGGCGCAGACCCGTTCGTAGTCGTCCTTCCCGAGGAATCCGCGCAGCGGCGAGAACCCACCGTTGAGCAAGAGCTCGAGATCGCACAGCTGACGCTCGGTCAGGTCCCACGAGGGCCAATCGGCCGATTGGGTCTTGAGCTCGGCGGCTCTCTCCGGGTCGACGATGAGGTCGACGAGCGTCCCCCCGTGGGGCGTTATGAGGTGGTCGGCCACGAATCTTGCTCCTAGCAATCGCGAAACATGCCCGGGGGCGATCCAACCTTGAAAGCTAGACCGCGCCGCGCCGGGCGGGCACCGGAGTGTACCGGCCGCGGCCGGAGGCTCCGTAATGATGCAATCGGCGGTTCGACGTCGCGGCTTGAATCACCGCATGCAACCCCTTGTGCCAGTCGTGTTCGTCGCCACCGGCAGGTCGGGGTCGACGCTGCTCATGGAATTGTTGGGCACCTCCCCAGATGTCCTCTTCGAGCGGGTCTATGCCTACGAGCGGGCTTACCTCACCTACCTGCTCCAATTGGCCCGCCTTCCCGTGGAGGGCGTCGCATCGGCCGAGCGCTGGCACCGCGCCTCGATCGACCAGGTCCGTCATCTCCCGGCAGGCAAGCTCTTCGGCGGGATTCCATGGACCGACCGCCGGCTGCTCGAGGTCGAAGAGCCACCGCTGTGGATCCCTCTCCTGAGGGCAACGTGGCGTGTCTTCTCGGATCGCATGAGAGCATCGGCCGGGATCGATCCACCTCCTCGCTACTACGCCGAGACCGGACCCCTATGGGTGCCGAGGATGGCGCGGCGCGCCCTCCCTGTCCGGATTGGATACCTGGTTCGCGATCCCCGCGATCAGATCGTCTCGATTGCGGCCTTTGTCGCCCACCGCCATCCCAGCTTCGGCTTCCTCTCCGACGACACCATTGAGACCTATGCCCCGCGTTTTGTGGAGCGGCAACGTCAACTGCTCCAAGCGGCGGGCAATCCCGGCCCGCGCACGCTCGTCATCCGTTACGAGGACCTGGCCCTCGAAATCGCCGCCACCGCCGACAAGCTCGGTTACTGGCTGGACATCGATCTCAAACCGTCTCGAGTGCCTGCACACCTCGACCACCGAACAACCCCCAGCGCCGCCGCCTCCGTCGGTCGCTGGCGCAGCGAACTCGATCCCGATGTTGCCCAGTACATCGTCGAGCAATTGGGCGACGAAATGAAGAAGCTTGGGTACGAGTAGAGACGGAAGGCGGAAGAGAAGATTCCTTTCTGTCCCCCGCAGGGGGAAGGGCCCCGCTGCGTAGCAGCGGTTAGGGGGGAATCCCGAACTCCCAACGGTGATCGCCTCACAGTCATCATGAAGGGCGAGCCAAGGTCGGTAGCCTCGGAGGAGCAGCACAGCAGGGAGAGCGCAATGCCGGCCAAGTCGGAACTCGACGAGCTCGCCGCACAGCTCAGCGTCGATGCGATCCGCGCCTCGACCCGGGCGGGATCGGGTCACCCCACATCGGCGTTGTCGGCATCGCACCTCATGGCGGTCCTTTATGCCAACCATCTCCGCTGGGACCCCGACGACCCAGATAACCTCGGCGGCGATCGGGTCATCTTCTCCAAGGGTCACGCCACGCCCCTTCTCTACGCGCTGCTCAAATCGGTCGGGGCGATCACGGATGATCAACTTCTGACCTACCGCAAGTTCGGCAGCCCGCTCCAGGGGCACCCCATCCCGACCGAGGACATGCCATGGGTGGACGTCGGCACCGGTGCCCTCGGACAGGGCCTGCCAATCGGGTTCGGGATGGCGATGGGGATGCGGCTCCGTCAACTGCCGGGACGTGTGTGGGTGCTCATGGGCGACTCCGAGATGGCCGAGGGATCGGTATGGGAGGCGATGGAGAACGCCTCCCACCATGGGTTGCGCAACCTGGTGGGGATCCTCGACATGAACCGACTCGGCCAGCGGGGACCGACCATGTTGGAGTGGGACGGGGACACGTATGCCCGCCGCGCCGAGGCATTCGGGTGGGAGGCGATCCAGGTCGACGGGCACGACGTGGACGACATCGACGCTGCCTATGGGCAGGTGGCCGAGACCGACCGACCGGTTCTGATCGTCGCCAAGACGGTCAAAGGTCACGGAGTCTCCTTCCTCGCCGACCGGGATGGCTGGCACGGGAAGGCTCTGTCCGAGGAAGAGGCGGCCACCGCAGTTGAAGAACTAGGCGGGGAGCGCTCGCTCACCATCAAGCCGGCACCACCCCAGCCCGTCCCCGACGATGGGGATTCACCCGAGGAGTACTCCAGGCCCACCTTCACCGAGCCACTGGCGACCCGAAGGGCGTTCGGCAAAGCGCTTGCCGCCCTGGCGCACTCCCGCTCCGATCTGGTCGTCATCGACGGTGAGGTGGCTAACTCGACCTATACCGAGTTCTTCCAAAAGGAGGCGCCAGACCGCTTCATCGAGGTCTTCATCGCCGAGCAACTCATGGTGGGAGCGGCGGTCGGACTCCAGGTCATCGGGCTCACCCCCGTTGCCGCCACCTTCGGGGCATTTCTCACCCGGGCCTACGACTTCATCCGGATGGCCGCCGTCTCCGGCGCCCACATGGTTCTCGCCGGGTCGCATGCCGGTGTCTCGATCGGGCAGGACGGCGCCTCGCAGATGGCGCTCGAGGACTTCTCGATGATGAGGTCGATACACGGATCGACGGTGCTCAGCCCTGCCGACGCCACGTCCACGGTCCGGCTGGTGGAAGCGGCTCTCGACTGGCCAGGTATCTCTTTTATTCGGACCATCCGTGAGGACACACCCGTTCTGTACGGGTCCGAGGATGAGTTCCCCATCGGGGGAAGCAAGGTGATCCGTCACGACGAAGACGACCGGGCGACGCTGGTGGCAACGGGGATCACCGTGTTCCAGGCGCTGGCGGCGGCCGACCAACTGGCCGAAGAGGGAATCACCGTCGGGGTCATCGACTGCTACTCGATCAAGCCGATTGACGGCGAGACGCTGCGCGGTGCGGTCATGCCACTGGTCGTGGTCGAGGACCATTGGGCCGAGGGTGGTCTAGGTGATGCCGTGTTGGCGGCGCTCGCCGAGGATGAGCTCTCGGGAAGGGTCATCCACCTCGCTGTTACCGAGATGCCCCGCTCCGGAGCTCCCGACGAGCTACGCGACGCCGCCGGGATCTCCTCTCCGCGGATCGTCGAGGTAGTGAGGCGAGCCCTCGCGTAAGCACCCTTCGGAGTCGCCCCAAAGAGTGGCCGAAACGCGTTTGGCATGCGTGCAGACGGCCCGCTCGCCTTCAGCTCTTCACAACCTCGGCGGTGGCAGTTACCGACGCTTGGGTGGAGCGTCCGCATCTACCATTCGGTGACTCCCCAAGGATCGGCCCTCTCGATTGTCATCCCGAATACCGAAGCGGCGACCAGACTCTGGGTGCCTCCGATGAATGACTCGGTCATAACCTTCAACCGCCCCACGCTCGAGGGCTCCGAACTGGAGTACATGAGGCGAGCCGTCGATCGAGGCCACACGTCATCGGCGGGTCATTTCTCTGCGGAAGCGTCGGGGTTGCTTCTTGCGGAGCTGGGGTGCGCCGATGTCCTACTCACCACCTCGTGCACCGCGGCACTCGAGATGAGTGGTCTGCTGCTCGATCTCGAACCCGGTGACGTTGTGATAGTTCCATCATTCACCTTCGTTACTTCAGCTCTTGCCTTCGCCAGAGCTGGGGCTCAGCTGCGCTTCGCGGACATAGAGCGAGAAACGCTGGGCATCGACCCGGCGTCGGTAGCGCAACTGATGGACGAGAGGGTGCGAGCAGTCGTCGCCGTCCACTATGCCGGGATCGGATGCGACGTTCGAGGCCTCAATGATGTGCTCGCTGAATACCCGGCGGCAGCGCTCATCGAGGATAATGCCCATGGCCTGTTCGGCCGTTACGGCGGGCGACCGCTGGGGACATTCGGACGCTTCGGAACCCTCAGCTTCCACGAGACCAAAAACTTCGTTTGTGGGGAAGGCGGCGCCTTGATAGTCAACCAACCAGAGGATGTTGACAGGGCGTATATCGCCTACGAGAAGGGAACCAATCGACGGGCATTCTTCAAGGGCGAAGTTGACAAGTACACCTGGATGGACACAGGGTCCTCCTTCGGTCTATCCGACATTCTGTCTGCCTACTTGCTTGCCCAGCTCGAGCAGCGGGAGCGGATCCTCGCCAAGCGGAGGACGGTGTTCGAGCGGTACGACGTTCTGCTCAATCCTCTCGCAAACGAGCTCGGCATTGTCACGCCGCACATTCCACCCGACCGGGAATGCGCTTGGCACATGTACTACATCCTTCTGCCGGACATGGACACGCGCGATCTTGTGTTGAAGCGGATGACGGCTCAGGGCATACACCCGGCCTTCCACTACGTGCCGCTGCACTCCTCAGACGGAGGTCGCCGATTCGCAGACTATGGCTCCGAGTGCCCGGTAACTGATGAGGTGAGTGGTCGACTCCTTCGCTTGCCTTTCCACAACGCCCTGCGGGCAGAAGACCAGGAGCGGGTAGTCGCCGCGCTTGTCAGGATCATGGCATAACGGCATACACTCATATGGAAGCAGCAAGCTGTTTCGAGCAGGCAGGATGGCTATTGCCATCGGTCGAGTTTCCGCCCCAGGTAGTTCTCCAAATCGGCATTCAGTGGTGCGAAATGCGACCGCAGCGTATCCCGAAGCCGGGGCGTCAGTTGAGACGGTGACGACGACGGGTTGGTTGGCGTTGCTTCGGTTGGGCGAAAAGACGGATCTACGCCCAAGAAGTGAAACACGTCGACCACCTCTGTTGCGTCGTCGGCGAGCTCTTCGGTGATGACGACCATCATGCGGTTGCTCGTCGCGTGGCGCTCCAAGCGCAACAACTGTTCCAAGTAGTGTCCCCGGCGGACATACGCAAAAGGGGAGACCGAGATCGACAGGTCGTACTCCGGCACTCTTCCCTCGAGGTCTCCGATGACCGCCTCCTCGACGGCCCTTCGCTCAACCCCGTTGTCAACCGAGAAGCGGTAGTGCGAAAGAGCGCGCTCGACGGGGTCGCGCAGCAATACGAGAAACCTCGCCTCAGGAAACGTGACGGATATGCGGCGCAGGGCAGCGTCGTGGTCGAGATAACTCGTGCTCTTCTCGCCACGGACCTGAGCCGAAGGATTCTCGGGAAACAGCAACGCGTCATATCCTCCTGGGTCACCGGTGAACGAGTCGGTCAGGAACACCTTCGGCTCGGGCCGGACCGGCTTGGCCATTGCAATCTGGGGATGACTATCGAGTAGGTCGTAGAGGAAGGTTGTACCGCACCTCTGGATGCCGGCGATGAAAACCCTTTCAACCATCGTTGCCGACGACGCGGCTGACGTGGTACGGCTGTCGGGCGCTGGTCTGATTGAGGGTGCGCACCATGTACTCGCCGAGCATCGAGACCATGGCAATGGTCACACCGTTCAGGAAGGCGGTGAGCACGATCAGGCTGGTCCATCCTTCGACCTGCGTTTGCCCGGTCAATCCAAGGATCAGGTATACGGTTCCGATCACGAATGCTATGAGGGCCACCAAGAAACCGAGCATTGCGAACAACCGCAACGGGAGTGCTGAGTAACTGAAGAGGATCGTGAGCACCAGCCTGGCGATGCGCAGTGGGCTGTAATTGCTCGACCCCTCAGCCCGCGGGGCGTGTTCGACTAGGGCGTTGCCAGGGCTACGCGAGTAGAGCAGGGCGAGCCCGGTGATGTACGGTGAAGCTGAACGGTCATCGCATATTCGGTCCACGACGTCTCGCCGCAGCAGCCGAAAGTTGGTAACCGTCAAATCCGGTGGTTGGTTGAAAATCCTACGATTGATCGCACCGATCAACCGCGTTCCGAGCCTTCGAGTGCCGGATGCCTGCTGACTGCGGAACTTGCCGAACACGACATCGTGACCGCCCTCCTCGGCTTGCCGGATGAGGTGGATGATCTCCTCGGGAGGATTCTGCAAGTCATCGTCGATGGTGACCACCCAAGCACCCGCTGACTGGCGCAAGCCGCACATGACGGCGTTGTGTTGACCGTAGTTCCGAAGAAGATCGATCGCGGTAACCTCCGCATGCTCCCTCGCCATACGTTCCAGGACCTTCCAGCTGCCATCGCGGGATCCGTCGTTGACACAAATGACTTCGAACTCCACGCCAAGATCACGAAGGTAACTCACGGTCCGATCGATGGTGGTGCCAACGATCCCATTACTGTTGAAGACCGGTATCACGACACTGAAGAGGACGCCCCTCAATGAGACGGGCACCAGCCGTTCCTCCGCAGGGGACAATTGAGAAAACGAGTCGGTCAAGCAATCCCTTCAGTTGCGCCCGTGCAGCCTACCGATCATGACATCAAGGGGCATGACAAACTCATACACCTGATACATCTTGGCAATGAGGACAAGAAGACGCACATCCCTCTACCGTCGGTCGCGACTCTACTCCTCAACCGTCGACCGGATCGATGATGTCAGTGCGTTCGTGGTGAACCAACCATCGCCAACCGGGCGCCTTGCCGACCTCGACATAGTTCGCATCTATCCAATTCTGCAGACGAGCACCCTCATTCTCGGGATCGGTAAATGATGAAGGCTGACGAAAGGCAATGATCTCGGGAGGGGCGGCACTCATTTCACGGAGAAACCCGCGCATTCCATCGGGCCACGTTGCAACCAAGTGAAGAGTCGTAGCCGGAAACGGTGCAAGGTAGGGATTCGGATTGGTCGACCCGCTCAGAACCATCGCCTGTGGAGCGCCTATGCTGATCATACTGCCATCGGCGGGAAGCCGACCAAGCATCTCATCCACCGAGCGCTGCTGCTCGACGAGTAGCCCCTGCCTGGTATTCAATGCGGTCGAGATCGCGACGACTACTGCTGCCGTGACCAAAATGCCAGCAGCGATCCATCTGAATCGGCCCGGTCGATCCCACATGAGGGCATGAAACAGGACGCCCGCTCCGACGGCGGAAAACGGAAACAGAAGGAAGAGATCTCCCACACCCTGAAAGTCGTAGACCGTCCAGGCGACACTTAGTATGAATGCGACGACGACCACTAGCAGGGAGTCACGATCGAAGCGCTTCGAGTGTTTCGTCGGCTCAAAAGGAACGAGGCGCCAGACCGCTATCCCGAGCATGCCGAGGAGGCCTAACGAGAACACGAGTATCGAGAACAACTCCTGCTGTGCTACCACTTCGGCAATGGTGATGAATCTGTCGGGGAAGCGGGGGAAGGCGGTAGTGGCGGAGCGCAAGCCTATGCCGAGGAAGCCTTCACCTAGAAGACGAAGCGAGCCGTTTGCCAGATAGTAGAGACCGATGGCGGCGACCGGTACAAAGGCGCCAATCAGAACCCGCGCAAGATTGCGCCACCGAGCTCTCGGCGTCACTAGAGCAGCGACGGAAACGGATACTGCGATTACAAAGGCAGGTTGCCAAGTGAGAGTTGCCAGGGCGGCGGCAGCGCCTGCCACAGCCCATCTCTGCTTGACCGCACCGAGGAGAGCGATGGCTACGAACAAGACCACTGCCGTCTTCTCGCGCGGACCGGAAGTCGCATAATGCATGAATGGCTGAAACGTCAAGAATGCGGCGGCGGAGATCATCGCCGTTGATCGTGATGCGAAGAGAGATCGACCGAGTAGGTAGATGACTCCGACGGCGATCGATGCGAGAGCCAGAAAGAAGAGCCGCATTCCAAGAAGCTCATCGAATCCAACCCAGCGCGCGACTGCTGCACCCGGAGCGGCAAGAATGTGGCCCAATGGCCCAATCACGTTGAATATGCTCTCGTACGGAGGCACGCCATTCAGGATCTGTTGACCGCCATAGGCAAATATTGATGTCTCTCGGTCCAAAGACTCCTCGAAGCCATGTAGGGCATAGATCATGCCCGCACCAATGACCACAGCAAATGCAATGGGGTCAAACGAGTGCTTCGAGACGTGCGCAGCTGCGGAATCGTTGGCGACTTGACCCGGGCTCGGAGGATCATCGGCGACACCGGACGGTAGAGCGGACGCCGTTTGGATCTGCTTGTGTCGAATGATGGCGGTTCGATAGGACCCTAGCGACATACGTAGCATCCTCGCTGTAGGTCGCGAAGTCGTCGCGGGATAGATGGGCGGAAACGATCAGGCGGCCGCGCATGGCACGGGGACAACCGGGGCATTATATGGCGGTTCGCCGCGATGGCAACAAGTAGGACGGATCAGGTCTGGATTGGAGCCCTACGTCGATAGGCAACTGACGAGGCCGCAAAGGTCCCGCGGATGGCTTAAATGTTGTGGTCAAATCTCGGCTCGATTGTCAAGTCGCGTAGTTGCGAGGCGGCCTGTCCGAGAAATGCCACGGTCTGGGCGGCAAGAAACCCACCGGCGACCGCTGTTACCGGCTGATCCGAAAAATTGGCCACGACCAACGCGGCGACTACGAATGCCACCAACCACCAACCCGCAATCGGTCCGGTGTTGCCCCGTGCCACGGCGAGCAGTGTGACGCCGAGCGTCCCGAGAGCTACAGCACTGCCAGCCGCTACGAGAGCCACCACCAGGCGCGAGGGGGCGGTTCCCTGGCCAAAGATCAGTTCAACAACTGAGGGGCCGAGAGCGAAGGCGACCACCCCGCCCAACGTGGCGAGTGCCAGGGTCGCAACCACCGCTTTCACCACGAGGCCCACCAACATTTGACGACGGCCACTTGCCGCCAATGCAGTGAGTGGAGCGGTGACCATGTTCGCCAGGCCGAGCGACATGAGGTATGGCGCTCGGAACAGGGCCATGGTCACGAACAGTCCGGTCACCGCGACGGCACTGCCCCCAAGTGCCGATAGGACTGCAGGTCCGCTCGTTAGTGCGATCTGAGCGAGAACGGTACCGCCGGCGAGTCCGGCAAGGTACCCGGCGACCGGCACCCGCAATTTCGGTCCGTTCAGGTCGAACACGCTTGGCCAGGCAGCCACAACGATGATGCCGCTGAGCAAGGCGAGGCCGTAGGCCGCCACCGAGCCGTCGAGCAGAACCACTACAACCCCCACCATCAACCTGGTCAGGTTCTCGCTCGCCATGGTCGCGGCCGTGGCAATGAAGCGTCGCCGTCCAGCGAGCAATCCTCTCACAACGCCCATGAGAGCCGCGGAAAGCGTGAGGAGGAACACGAGCACTGCCCATAGGAAGCGTTCGTCACCAAACAGCTGCTCGCGCCCGAGCCAGGCAGTGATGCCCAGCGCCGCGGCCAAGGAGACGGTCGCGGCGCCTACGGCTGGTAGTGATGCTCGCACCCCGCCTTCGTGCCCATCGACCTCGATTCGATGGATCACCCAATGCTGGAGAGGGAAGGTGAGCACTGCGGCGGCCACCGCCCAGAAGGTCCAGAGCACCGAGATGGGGGCGAAGGCCGCGGCACCGTAGGCTCGGGTGCCGACCGCGGCAACGCCGTAGATACTGAGCCCGTACACAACCGTCCCGGATATCAGGGCAATGGCGTCTCGGCGCACAGTGTGCGGGGTGGTTGCCACACGCGACATCGTATGAGGAATTAGTCGTCGCTTAGCGGAGGCCCTACGATTTCGATTCCTGGCCGACGAGTGACTCCTCCGTAGACTCACCACCCATGGCGTCATCCACGCTCAATGAGAGCCCGCGCTCCAACGAACAGCCCCGCTACCTGCGGGAGCTGTGGCGCCGACGCGAGTTCGCCTGGTACCTGGCCATGGGCAAGCTTCGGGCCCGCAATGCCTCGACGGCCCTAGGTCTGTTCTGGTGGGTGCTCAACCCATTGTTGCTCGCCGGTGTCTACTTCTTTGCCTTCGGTGTGATCCTGGGCACCCAGCGGGGCGACCCGAACTACATGGCGTACCTCGTCTCCGGTCTGTTCGTGTTCCACTACACGACCCAGTCGATGACGGCGGGAGCCAACAGCATCTTGAACAGCGGAAAGCTGTTGGTGAACCTCCGGTTCCCACGGATGATCCTGCCGATCTCGGCGATCATCGAGGCGGGAATCGGTTTCCTGGTCTCGTTGGTCGTCTTCTTCGCCCTGATCATCCCGCTCAGCGACATCAGACCATCGTGGTCGATTGCATTCATCGTGCCCGGCATTCGTCCTCCAGACGCTGTTCAACGTCGGGCTCGCCGCCATTGATCGCCCGGCTGGCCGTCCCGTTCCGGGACATCGGCAACCTGCTGCCATTTCTGATCCGACTGTGGCTTTACCTATCGCCCGTGATCTGGCCGATATCGATGATCGAGCGAGCCCCGGCATGGGCACAGACCGTCATGAAGAGCAACCCGATGTACTGGCTCCTCGAGATCTATCGTGGGGCGCTGCTCGCCCGACCCATCAGCAACATGGCATGGATAGTCGCCGGCGGCTGGGCGATCGTGGCTCTACTCCTTGGTGTGACGTTGTTCGTGCGCCAAGAGGGAAGCATGGTGAGGTACCTGTGACCACAAACGACCCGCCCGTCGGTGAGCCCGCCATCGTCGTCGATGACGTCACTGTCCGCTTCCGACCGTACCTCGACCGCAGCCCAACTTTTCGGCGTTCGATAGCCCAACTCGGCAAGCGCCTCGCCGGCGAGGTCACTGCGCTCGACGGGCTCTCGTTCGAGGTGATGCGTGGCGAGGTCTTTGGGGTGATCGGCCGCAACGGTGCCGGGAAGAGCACGTTGATGCGGGTCCTCGCCCAGACGCTCAAACCGAACCAGGGATCAGTGGATGTCCGCGGTCGTACCTCGACGCTGCTCCAGTTGGGGGTCGGCTTCAACCCCGAGTTGTCGGGGCGGCGTAACATCTACTTGGGTGGGTTGGCTGCGGGTTTGCGCAAGGCCGAGATCGACGAGAAGTTCGACGCCATACTCGAGTTCTCCGAGTTGGGGAGCGCTATCGACCGTCCACTCAAGACTTACTCCACCGGTATGGCCGGGCGGCTCGGGTTCTCGATCGCCATGAACCTGGAACCCGACATTCTCATGCTCGACGAGGTGCTGGCTGTCGGCGACGAGTCATTCAAGGACAAGAGCGTCCAGGCGATGCAGGGTCTCGTGGACAACTCAGGGACCATCATCTTCGTCTCCCACAACTTGGGCACTGTCTCCAACTTCTGCGACCGCGTGCTGTGGCTGCACCAGGGAAGGATCCGCCGACTCGGATCGGCGAAGAAGGTGGTCCGCTCCTATCGGGAGTCTGTCCGGCCAGACGGATCCAAGAGGCGACGACTGCGGCCCCGTGGCGAAACTCCCATCTCCGATGCGCCGGTGGTCTCGATCGACGAGGAGCGCTCCGCTTCCTGATCAGGGCTCAGCTACCGGTTCGCCAACGATCCTCCATCGTTCGCCAGCCGCCCCATCGCCGCAGGATCCACCCGGCCGGGCTAGAGGCGAGACGGTTGACCAGCCACTTCAGATCGCCTTCGGCGAGCCGCGCCTTCTCCAATTCGGCCCGTCGCTCCAAGGCTTCGGCTCTGAAGACGCTGGACCACCTGGCGCGACGCCTCCAGGTCCTGACGTGCCAGCTCCAGATTTCGCCGGAGGGCCGGGTTCTCCAAGGCGAGACGATCGTTCGTCATTCGCGCCAGGTCTGCCTCTGTCGGCGTGTAGAAGTCGAAGTCGGGAGTGTCACTTGGTGCGGCGCCGTCGGCCAGCCCCTCGAGTTGGGCCCAGGTTTCACGCAATGTGTCGGCGAGGCGGTGGTCGGCTAGCGGTTGCGGTCCGGGCCGGGACTCGGTGGCGTCGGGGTCGAACATGGCCGTGTCCGGCTTGGAGCGCAGTCCCATGCCCCACCTCTCGTTCAGGATGTCAACGACCAGCGCCGGCTCAGCGAGAGCCCGGAACGGGACGAAGACGACGTCGTCGGGGTGCTCGGCGGCGAAGCGGAGGATCGCCCGGTTGTACTCGACCCACATGCGGAGCACCGAGGTCCGGCACCGTCCAGAAGCGCTCGTGGATCTCGTCCGAGCCCACGCCGGCCGTCATTTCCTCGATGTGTCGTCGCTCGAGCGAATAGGTCGCATCGGACCAGTTGCGGTACACGGCGACGACACGGGCCTCGGGGAGCAAGTGCTTCCACGCATCGAGCAAGAGGCAAACCCGAGGGTCCTTGAACCCCCATGAGTCGTGCTGGGAGCTCCGTTTGCGTGGCGAGTTCCTCCATCTCGGCCCAGCGTTGCGGGGTGATCAACGGCGCCAATTGGCGGTCGATCTGCCAGTTGACCCCGTTGTCCTCGAGGATGCGGTCGTGGAGCCGGACGAACTCCCGGTCCTCGAAGTGACCGTAAGGGTTCGAGGGAAGCGCACCTATCAGGTCATCCCCCAGGTAGAGCCCGGCGGAGTGGAGTAGCCGGGCCACGACCGACGTCCCGCTCCGGTGGAAGCCGGCGACGATGACGATGTGCTGGTCGCTCACGGGCAGGGATCGTAACGCCCGGTGCGGTCGCACGGTCCCGTGACCGGGCGTAGTTACCCTGACCGCGTGCTCGCCGCCCCCCAGCATGGCTTTGTGTTCCTCTCGATGCCAAAGACCGCTTCGACCTCGATCGAGGAGGCGCTACGCCCCGATGCGTTGATCGCCACCGGGACCGACCCGCGGGTCAAGCACCTCCACTACCGGGGCTTTGAGCGCTTCCTCGAGCCTTGGCTCAAACGCGTCGGGTTTCCCCGGGAGTCCTACGAAGTGATCTGCTATGGTGCGCGAGCCGATCTCGTGGCTCCACAGCTGGTACCGGTACCGGAGCCGAGCCGACCTGGCCGACCCCAGCCATCGCCGCCACGTCGCACTACACCGGCGAGTCGTCGTTCGATGAGTTCGCCCTCGCTTACATGCGTAACGACGGTTTCGCCAGGGTCGGTCGGCAGGCCAAGTTCGTCAAGGCCGCCGAGTCTCCAATCGGTCCCGACAGTATGTATCGGTACGAGGAGCTAGGAAGCGCCCTCGGGCACTTCGAATCCAGATCGGCCATCCCCTACGGCTGGAACAACGCAACGTCTCGCCCAACGCTTCCGCTCGAGATGTCACCCGAGGTGGAGAGCAGTCTGCGGTCGTTCCTCGAGCCCGAGTACCTCGGGCTTGCCGATGGCGACGTCGACCACGGGGAGCAAGGCGACGTCAAGTAGCGGAAGTGACGATAACCCGAACCGGGTCAACGCTCTGATCCCGATTCGCGCGAGCCGCTCGAACAGGTAACGTTATGGAAGGTCGCCTCGGCGAACAGGTTCAACTCACCGGGGTCGCGGATGAAAACGGTATCGCCGTCCGCCGTGTCGTACTGGTTGTGCCAGCCCCGGCGCCTCTCGCCGGCGACCAGCGGGGTCGTCGTTCCACGAGGACCTTGCGCTCCCGTGGGCCTGCGACCGGATCGGGTAGTGCCGTAGCAAGAAATTGACCGGGAACACCCTCCGCCCCCCGAAAGCCGCCTGGTGTCCCCCTGAGGAGGCCAGGTCCACCCTCCGACGCCGGGCCGCCACGCCTTGATCTGTGTGAAGTGTCCGGGCCTTCGCCCGAACTCGAAATATCGCAACGCGCCGGTGACGTCGGTCACCCGGCGTGAATCCGTCGTCGGTTGGCGGGTGCACCACCACGGTGTGATCGACCGCGTTGTAGCCGGCGCCGCCACCCAGTAGAGAGCATCGACCATGGGAACCCCCGGCCACGGCGACTGTCCGCCACTCGTCGGCATCGTGGTGGACCACCCAGTCGGCTTCGGGAGTGGCGGCGATCTCCTCGACCCTCGCTCAATAATCCGCTCCCATTCGTAGTGACGCGGGCGGCCGCTCGGGAAAGCGCTCGGCAGCCACACCGCCCGGTGGCCCTCGGCTCGCTCGAGGGTCTCGTCGGAGGACCAATTGTCGATGAAATGCACCTCGAGGCCCTCGGCGGCCATGCTGGTCGAGGATCCCGTCGATGATGTCCGCCTCGTTGAAGGCGGTCATCACCGCCAGAGCCCGATACCCGAGCGGGGCCTGGCCGATAACCGGCTGTGGATACGGCAAGACCACCAGTGTCCGGCGATCGCCCCAGTCTCCGATGAAGTGTGGGTGGAGACCGGCTTCTCGGAGCGCGGTCATCACCTCGGGCATCCGCTCACCCGCACCAGCTACGGTTACTACTCCCCAACCGGGCTGCGCGTCCGGATCCTGGCCAGCGTCTCATCGACGTGTCCTTCGGACAGAATGACGTCCAAGCCCTGCCGCAGATAGGTGTGACTGCCCGGTGCGCACCGCTCCACCGGACCTTCGTGCGATGAAGTCGGCTAGCTGGCGTCGGGGCCTCGGTTGCCGGCTCATGCACGGCGCAGGATCGTATCAGCGCATCACTCGATGCTTCTTTCCCGATCCTCCCCCTGGCTACTGTGCCTCGGAAACACGAGGGCGAAGAGATGCTGAAGCAGGGAAACGTCGTCTATCTGGATCTTCATAAGACGGGATCCAGCACGATTGCTCAATTTCTCAAGACCGAGTTGTTGGCGCCACCAGACCATTGGCGGAAACACGAGCCGCCCCGGCGGCTCAGCAAGGAGCCTGGGGACCTTTGGTTGATGAGCGTCCGCGATCCCTTGGACTATTACGTCTCGCTGTGGTCGTTTGGGCGCGAAAAGAGAAAGTGGGTCTACCAGGCTTTCGAGGAGTCGGTTCGTCAATCGCTGTACGAGCCAGATGACCCACCGACCTTCCAGCGATGGCTCCACCACTTGTTCGATGCCGCCAGGATCAGAGAGACACCTAAATTCGAGGGGATACTCATTGCCGGCTCAGGTCCGATACGCCCACAACGCCGGGATAGGCCTCTTCACGCTGCGCTGGCTCGTTCTGGGCACGTCCAGCCCAGCGATGCCCTCGCCGGAGCGGTCATTTCGGCATCGACGGATGCGGCTGACTTCTTTGAACGCCATCACAGGGTCGATGTCTTCATCCGCTTGGAGAACCTGCTCGATGATCTGAGTGCCTATCGCGGCGAGTGTCGAGTTGAAGGACGGTGCCCTCGAGCGGCTGCAATCGGCCGCACCCCGCAATCGCTCGGTTCACGAAGCCTCAGAGCGTTACTACGACGGCGCCACGAGACGACTGGTGTTGGAACGAGACGCCGCGATCTTCAATCGTCACTATCCGGATCGCATTCCGGTGCCAAGTGGAGTCGCCCGCGCAGCCACCCCTACCTAAAGTACGCGCATGGCAACCAATGGCTCCAAGCCTGCCCGGGGAGCATCAGACTCCAAGCCGGGTTGGACCTTTGCATCCATACCCGATTTCCTCAACCTCGACGTCGGCGATCTCAGCTCGGTGCCCGGCTGGACCCCAGAGATGCCGAACAGCACCAACGAGCACTATGAACAGCTGATGCGCCAGGTGCTCGACTTCCATCGCCGCCGAGCAACCCGAGTTCGTTTTGGTGGCGGGCGACCTGGTTCAGGGGCTGTGGTTCAAGGACGAGGATGAGCTGAGCCTGTTCGGCAACGTCAACAGCCTGAGCGGAATGCGGCGTGCCCTTCGCAACGCCGGTGATCTCTACTACAGACAGTGGAAGCAGCGGTTCGCCGGCGCGGGTGCTCGAGGTGCACGCCGCGGTGGGTGATCACGAGCTTGGTGACAATCCGTGGAAGCTGGGGTCGCGCAAGTTCAAACTCTTTCCGACCTTCAAGGATGTGTTCGCACAACATTTCACAAAGACAAACGAAGGCACTCCTCGATATCCATCTCGCCCGGTGGGGACGGTCTACGAGGACACCGCATACGCCTTTTGGCATCGCGATACCGTGATCGTGTCGGTCGACACCTTTTCGATCTCCGAAGACGAAGGCGTGAAGGTGGAGGTCGATGTCGATCAGATGCGCTGGCTAACCGACGTGCTCGAGCGGAGTGCGGCGAACCCGGTGGTGCGGCACGTGATAGTCCAAGGCCATTGCCCGGTGCTGACGCCTTTCCGCCAGACCCATTCCTCGGGGATGACCATCGAGGAACTGACCGATTCGACGTTCTGGAAGACGCTCGGGGATTTCCGCGTGGATCTCTCCTGTGTGGTGAGGTTCACGACGTGACCGCCTCGGACCGGCGTGGCGTCGTCCAGATCGCTCACGGTGCCAATGTTGGTCGCGCCCCCAAGTTGAATTATCTCGTCGGGCGGGTGTTCGAGGACCGGATCGAGCTGGAGATCAAACAGGTCGATCAGATCAAGAACCCTCAAGGCACCCCGATTCGGCAGCTGTCGCATCGACGCCCCGCCGGCGATGTGGTGCTCGGTGAAAGCGGTTTTGTCACCACCGGCAGACTCACGGTGAAGACCTCGTCCACGCCGCACGAGACCTCAGCCGGTGAGGGCATGCTCGACGTCTGTCACCGGAATTGACCGTCGCCTAGATGGACTCGGCGCTGCTCAGTTCGTTGGTTGAGAGTCCAACACGCCCCGATCTCTGGGTTCGGTTGATCGAGGCAACCGGCGTCGAGCAGGTTCCGAAGTGGGGGTATTTCAGGACACTGGCCGAGGAAATATCGCCGGAGTCCCGACATTCGCCGCTACTACTTGATCGACCCTTGGCGGCACCTCGAGGACTGGAAAAGCCGTTCCAACGAAAACGACGACCGGTTCGAAGTGATATATCAGGAGGCAATGTCGAGGACCGAGCACGCTGCCGAAAAGAGGGTCGTGCTGCGAGGGACGACAACCGAGGTGGATCGACAGCATCCCCGACGGCAGCCTTGATTTTGCCGGCATGTAGATGGCGACCACACTTTGCGAGGAATCGCCATAGACCTGACCAGGGTGTACCCCAAAGTGAAGGCGGGTGGCTTCATAGGCGGGGATGACTTCGCAAAGACCATCTGGCAACACGCAACGCAGTTCGAGCCCACCTTGGTCTTCCCATACGCGGTGTACTTCGCCGAGGCGGTCGGAGCACCCATCTACGCCTTGCCACATCGCCAGTTCCTCATCGAAAAGAATGGCGGCGGCTTCCGCTTCGAGGACTTGGTGGGCTCTTATCCCGATCGCAGCCTGCGCCACCAGATGCTGCAGGGGGTGCGGGCGGCCCGGCGACGCCGACGACAGCAAGCGGCCGGGTCCGGAGAGACAGGGCCCAAGGGAGGCCACCCCCTAACATTGCCGAGACCATGGGCATCCCGGACCTCACCCACCACTTCCTGAACCGCGCCATCGTATAGAACCGGCGCGGGTGTCTTCGTCCCCATCCCGAAGAGCGCATGCTCCTCGATCATGTGGGCGCTGGCGGAGGTCGCAGGTATCCCGGCCGAGCACTTCAGGGGCTCGCTTACTGGAGAGACCACGGCCGCCATGACGATCCACGACATGAAGCTTTGGGGGCATGAATACCGACTAATCGAGAGGACCGACGACGACCTGGGCCGTTTGCTGACCGAGGAAGGCTGGCTCCGCTTCACCGTGGTGCGCGATCCGGCGCCTCGGCTCTGGTCGGCGTGGCAGTCCAAGGTGCTGGCACGCGAGCCCCAGATGCTACGCACCTTTGCGGAGGCAGACTGGTTCCCGCGACAGCCCCAATCTCCTATCGAGATCGTCGAGCATTACCGCCGGTTCGTCGCAGCACTCGGGGAGGCGATTACGGATGACCCTCTCCCTTCGCTCGACCCCATGATCTTCAACTCGCATTGGGCTCCGCAGACGGCGCTGCTGGGAGAAACCGGATTGGCCACACTGCAGGTGACTCGGCTTGCCGACATGACTGAGACGCTTGGAATGTTGATGAAGCATTTGGCCGATCTCGGCTTTCATGAACCGACCGTCCCCATGCTGAATCGGTCCATTCTTCCCTTCTCCCGGCTCTCCACGGGCCATCGGAGACCGATACCATTCGCAAGCTGTACCGAGCCGACTTCGAAGCATTCGGGTTCGAAGCGCCGCACGATTACCAACCCGACGGCCTCGGTGAGTGGGAGTCCGGCGTGCAGCACCTTCTCGAGCCACTTTGGTCGATCATCGAGAGAAACGAGCGAAATCGAGATTCTGGCGACCGAGAACACGAAGGTCACCTATCGGGTGAATAGAGCCGAGGTGGTCTCCAAAACTCGCGGCAAACTCTTCGTAGTCGCGCCGCTGCCCTCGACACCGCTGAGCAGGCCAACCGCCAGATGCGAGATCGACTCGACTCCGCATCTGCCACCCAGCGGGCCACACAGGATCAGCTGCGACAAGCGGACGAGGCATTGTGATTGCCCGAGGCAATCTCGGCTTCGCTCAAAGCGCCGCCGCCGACGCCTTCCACCGTGCCGCAGAGGCCGAAAAGCGGATCGATGAGATGGAACAGAGCCTCGCCTGGCGTCTCGCCGCGCCGTTCCGGAGGCTACAGGCGACGCTACGGCGGGGTCCTGCTACCCCTAAGGATGGATCGTGACGCGCCAGGTTTTAATGGTCCTCGGGCCGAGCCGCGGCGGTGCCGGATTGGCCGCCGCCGTTCTGGGCTCCCTGGGGTACTCGATCCCACCTCCGGTCGCCACCATGACTGACACGAGTAGCGACGATGTCGGCGTACCGACCTGGATGGCGGATTTTCACAACGATCTACTGCGGAGGAGCTCGGTCCTCACAGGTGACGCTCGACCCGAGGCCTGGGGAGCCGTCTCCAGTTCGTGTTATGACGAGGCAACAATCGCCCAAGCCCAAAGCTGGCTGGCGGGTCAGCTCGCCGGAGCTGAACACATCCTGCTCAGGGATCCCCGCCTCACCTGGTTCGCGACCCTTTGGGAGCAGGCGGCGCGGGGGGGCCGGGGCCAACCCCGCCTACCTCCTAGTGCTCAGCCTGCCCGAGGGTACCGGGAGGGGAAGCGGCCCGTGGTCGCCGACGCAGTCGACGCCTACCGATCGAGTGGCATCCTGGATCAACACGACGCTCTATGCCGAACGGGCAACGCGGGGCAAGCCCCGTGCCATCATCTCCCGGCGACAGTTGGCGGGTGACTGGACGGCTGCCATAGCGGCGGTTGACACAGCGATCGGCCTGCCTCCGGTATCTGAAGCGTGGGCGGGGAAGATGGCCGCAGCCGGCAAGTTGATCGATAAATCGCTTGCGGCACCCCATCCCGGTTGGCAGCCGCAAGAAGTCGCGCCTGCCGTTTCCGATTTGGCCGATCGTGTACTGGACGGCCCTCCAAGGGGCGATGGTCGGTACCGAGGAAGATCGTTCTTCTGATCTTGACGCCCTGCGCGCCGAATACAGGGCTCTGTATCGGACCGCGGCGGAGATCGCCCGCTCCTCGATCGTCATCGCCGGTCGAGGCTCGCCATCGACCCCGGCCGCCACTAGCGCAAAGAGCGTCACACCCGCCGCCAAGTCCTCGCTGACACTGAGGGCGGCGCGGTTGATTCGCCCCGATTGAGGCGCACGTGGTGCCCCTTCGAGTCGCAACAAGCTGGTCAAGCTGATCTAGTGAATCGATGATCCGGTGCAACAGTTGAAACGCGTCAGCAATCGCGAGTACCAGGCCGACTACGACATCCGATGGCGTTGGGCTACACACCTCGCCCCCGGCGGCTTCACCGCGTTCTTTGGGTTCGGAACGACGTCCGATCACTTCCCTTCGTGCTTCCGCCTCTATTGCGTTCGGTGGAACAGGTCGTCATGGTCGACAACGGTTCAATAGACGGATGGGAGCGGGCCGAAACCATCGCCGCCGACACGGATGAGGCCAGCCGTCTGACCGTGCTCGACTATCCATTCGAGGTCGCTCCTCGTGGGGACGCTCATCTTGGAACCCCGCCCGACTCCGTCCACAGCTCCGCCTATGCGCATAACTGGGCGCTATCCCAGGCATCGACGCGGTACGTCCTCGACTGGCCAGCGGACGCGGTGCTCACCGCTCGAGGCGAAGAGGCACTACGAGACATGTCGTGGCGGATGGAGTCCTTCGACGCCATCATCGAATTACCTTGCTCGAGACTCAGGGTGCGCTCGACTTCCGAGGCAAACCTGGAACCCACCCCGACCGACACGGTGACCGCTTGGCCGAATCGGAAGGGCTTCTGGTTCGGCAAGGGGAACACTCGCCGATTCGACATGTACCGCCCGGGACACCGGTGATCAGGATGCCCGAGCTCATGTGTCTGCGGATCGCGTGGACGTTCGACGAGGCGACATTCGGTGGAGGCCAGGCGCCAAGGGAGAGCGAGCACCGGGCTCCGCCAGACGACCAATCAGGTACTCCGGTCGTGGCGCTCGACGGCGCCAACGTCGTAGAAGCAGCACAGCTCATGGCCCGGGGGCAGTAGGCGGCCACCTACCTGGTGCCATGCCGCGCTCGGCTAGGCGGCGTGCGTCAATCGACCCCAGTCGACGGCGGAAAAGCGCCTTATGGTCTCGATGACGTGCTCGTCTGTTGCTCTCGATGGGAACGACCCCGTCCGAGGCGCCCACCGAGCGCAGTCGGTTGAACACGGCCCACTCGCGTTGCTTACGAGTGACCCTGCCGCTATCAAAGTCGAGGTTCGACCAGTTGGAGAACTCGTCGGGTCGAGCCACTTGATCTCGAAGCAGACACCTTGGGGAGCGGATGCGGCGGGAGCTCTGGCGGGAACTCGAGAACCTCCCACTCAAAGCCCTTGGCAAAAACGCAGCCCTCGCGGTTGGGCCACCCCCAAGTCTCGTAATGCCTGGCTGAGACGTCGAGGTGGGCACGCGACGGTGACTCCATGTACACCGGTGCACGCATCATGTAGACGCGCCGCTCCTCGCCTTCGAGTTGCCAGGCGAGGTCGGTGAAGGCCCTCTCGCCCTCCTCGGTCAGGAGCATGTCCCCGTCCCACTTCAGCGAGTAGGTGGTGTCGACATGGGAGAACGCCCAGTTGTAGAAGTAGGTGAGGCTGTGCACCGAGTCGGCGGGGGTCTGCAGGTGCTCGGGCCCGCAGCGGGACACCTGGAACGGGTAGGAGATGACCTCCAACCGGTCGGAGGCACCGGCCTCGGCGGCTACCCGGCGCGCCACATCCGGCGTGCCGTCGCTGGACCCGTTGTCCACCACCAGAACCTGGGTCAGGGAGCGCAGCAGCGGTGGGAGAACGAAGGGGAGGTTGCGGGCTTCGTCCTTGACCCGCAGCACAGCGGTGAAACCGGGGCGGAGGTCCCCCGACGCCCACCGCCACGACACATCGAAACCGGACAGACCCTCGAGGTTGTTGATGGCGTTGCTCATCGGAGGTTCTGGTCGACCATCGCCTTCCACTGAGGCATGGTGAATCGACGTGCCGCGTCCATCACGTGAGGATTTTCGCCGCGAGCCACGGGCACGAGCCCGGGCGCCACGCTTCCATCCACGAGGTCTTCGAAGACGGCGAGTTCGCGTTGCTTTCGGGCGGTGCGGACGGTCTTGTCAAACTTGCGATGCGACCAGTGGGAGAACTCGTCGAGGTCGGAGCCACTTGATCTCGAAGCAGACGCCGTCAGGAAAATTCATCCAGCGGATGCCTGCTTGGGGGAAGACCTGAATCTCCCATTCGAATCCCTTTCCGAAGTGGAACCCTTCTCTGTTGGGCCACCCCCAGGGCTCGCGATTTCTGCAGGTCGGTGTCCACCCAGGCCTTTTCGTCTGATAGAACGTAAAGCCCGTACCGAGGCACGCGGAGAACTACATCGGCCCCTTCGAGTTGCCAGGCGAGGTCGGTGAAGGCCCTCTCGCCCTCCTCGGTCAGGAGCATGTCCCCGTCCCACTTCAGCGAGTAGGTGGTGTCGACATGGGAGAACGCCCAGTTGTAGAAGTAGGTGAGGCTGTGCACCGAGTCGGCGGGGGTCTGCAGGTGCTCGGGCCCGCAGCGGGACACCTGGAACGGGTAGGAGATGACCTCCAACCGGTCGGAGGCACCGGCCTCGGCGGCTACCCGGCGCGCCACATCCGGCGTGCCGTCGCTGGACCCGTTGTCCACCACCAGAACCTGGGTCAGGGAGCGCAGCAGCGGTGGAAGAACGAAGGGGAGGTTGCGGGCTTCGTCCTTGACCCGCAGCACCGCGGTGAAACCGGGGCGGAGGTTCCCCGACGCCCACCGCCACGACACATCGAAACCGGACAGACCCTCGGCGTTATCCGTCATGGTCAGCATCGGGATCTCAGTTCGAGCCTGCGGCGTAGCGGACCGCGAATTGACTCGGGGACAAGCTGCTTTACCCCGGTCGGAAGCAATCGGAGCCCACGTCCCACCACGGTCTTGTTGGCGGGTGTTGACGTCGTCGGAACCGGCTGCGGTGGGGGAGCCGGTACCTCCGGCGGCTTGCGTGTGCCCGTCCGCTGACCAGCCCGCCTGGCGGCGAGCACCGACGAATAGGCAATCGCCTCCGCGTCGGCGTACATGCTCACGTAGTCCTGACGGGCGTCATCGAGCCGTTCGTGGACAACAGCCGTCGGTTCCGAGTTTCCGGCCAACGCCACGGTATCCGCCCAAACTCGATCTGCGAGCTCGATGAGCGGTTTCGGTGCCTCGATCGCCTCCCACGTTTCTTTCGATCGGCGCAGACCGGGATCTATCAGTTGATCGACCGCCTGTAGGTGCCGGATCCGCACTTCTCTCATGATCGAAAGACCGAGTTGATCGTCGAGTTGGGCTATGGTCGGCGCCCAGTCCGAGAGAAGTGCGTCGAAGAGGACGAAGCTGCGTGCGGCGTCGCGCGTTGCCCTCTCTGTGTAGAGCATGGTGTTGACCCATCCCGCAAGCCGGTTGGTCGGATTGCTGAAGTTGTCGTACCAGCGCTCCTTGCTGGCAACCACTTCGGCAGGGTGGCGAAGCATGGTGATGAACCGCGCCTCCGAGCCTGCATCGCGAGCGGCCAAACGCCACAGGGGAACGAACCAGAGGAGACGCGGGTCTTTGATCACAACCTGATCGGAGATGGTGAATTCCCCGGTCAGCCAATTGGCGAGCCTGGCCCGCTGGGTGATGTCGTAACCCGTCTCCGCGGCCCGCGCCCAGCTGGACGGACGGGCGTCGGTTACCTGCACCGTCGCCCTGGCGAGCAGTTCGGTGTGGAAGTCCACCACCCACTGCGGCTCGCCAAATCCCCTCGGATTTGTCTCATCCGGGGTTACTTCAGGCTGGGGCACTGGAACCCGAGTCGCTGGCAGTGCTCCGGCGAGAACGCTCGTCCCACTCCGACCGGAGCCCACCACCAGAAGCAGTTGCCGTGGTTTCTCGGGTGGGACCGCATCCTCGACGATTTCGTCGGGCGCGCCGAATTGCTCCTCGAGGCTCGAGGTGTCTTCGGCCGGTGGCTCCGAGCTGTTCTCGGGTGGCAACTCGGTGGCAGCGGGTCGACAGATGGTTCCATCGGGACAGCTTGAGGGTAGCCGACCCGATCGGGGGGTCCAGTCATGCCGCGAGCGCAGCGAGCGGAGGGGTGGTTTCGCTTTGATCCACGGGTGCCTACGGTGCCCGGGGTGCGAGCGGCCGTAGCGACAGCCCTCTTGGTCACGCTGCTCGGGGCCGCCAACCCTGTTTTTGCGGCCCCTGACGAGGAGCACGAGCCCAAGCTGTTGGGAATCGCCGATGGGGAGTGGCAATCGACGATCCCTGCGTTCGCTGCGGAAGCCGGCAAGCCACCGGCGTTTCTCCTTGCGTTCTTCCCGCTCGACCGGACCACCGACGCCAACTTTGTCCATGTCCAGGTTGAGACGGCCGAGGCCCTCGGGGTCACGATCTATCACGAGATCATCGTCGACGACCTGGGATCCCTCAACGGCGGCGAGTTCGACGATGTCCTGGCCGCCACCGCTGCCAACTACGCCGCGGCATTGACCGGCAAGCGTCATCTGCTGGTGGCGCCGCTCCCCGAGGCGAACCTCGGGGAGCACCCTTGGGGGCGGCGACCCCGCCGGGTACCGAGCGGGATACAGGCGTATCCGGCAGGCTTTCCTCGATGCCGGGCTCGGCCCTGACCACGTCCGCTTCGTCTTCGCCATGAATGGTGAGTCGACGGTGGGCTCATACTCGGATTACTACCCAGGAGACGACGTCGTCGACATCCTCGGGTTTTCCAAGATCAACCGAGGAGACCCGTGGCGGGACTACGCGGCGACATTCACGGAGCACATCGGCGAGATGCAGTCTCAGATCTCGCTCGACAAGCCGATCCTTGTGACCCAAACGGCGACGGTGGGTGGAAGCGGCAGGGCTGAATGGCTCGATGACATGTTCAACGGGCTGCTCGGCGAGAGCCAGGTCATCGGCGCCAACTACTTCAATGTCTCCAAGGACCATGACTACCGAGTGATCGTCGGGGGTTCCGTCGATCCGAATTTCCTCGCCGGCTACCGGACCTGATCCCCCCCGACGGACGAGGCGTGGATATTCGACGGGCGCATGGATTCCTGGGTGGAGGAACGCGAATCGGCGATCTTCGTGGACGCCATCGAGTCTGGCTTCCGAGCGGAGATCGAGTGGCTGGCAGGCGAGGGAATCACCGAAGGGTGCGCCACGCGTCGTTTCTGTCCCGACGACCCGGTCACTCGGGCGCAGATGGCCTCTTTCCTGGATCGGGCGTTCCCTCTGACGCATCGAACGGTGACGCGTTCGATGACGACGAGGGTTCGGTCCACGAGGCAGCGATCAATCGACTCGCAGCATCGGAGATCACCCAGGGATGCACGGAGACCCTCTACTGCCCGAACGATCCGGTGACCAGGGCGCAGATGGCATCGTTCCTCGACCGCGCCCTTGGTTTACCGCGGCATCCGGCGACCGCTTCAAAGACGACAAGGGCTCGGTCCACGAGGCATTCGATCAACCGCCTCGCCTCCGCCGGGATCACCGAAGGGCTGCACGCCCACTTCGTTCTGCCCCAACGACCCCGTCACCCGTGCCCAGATGGCTGCCTTCCTCTATCGGGCCGTGGGGGAGTAGTGGAGGGTCTGGAGATAGTCCCGGCAAACGTAGCGAAAACACGCGGGTGTCGGGGACATCACCACCGCTACGCCGAGATGGCCAGCGGTCCCGGTATTGCAGCCGCGACTTAACGCGCCGAGCGCGGTTCCTGTTCGAAGGCTTGCAAGCCCTAACATTGGAACCCCCGGCCGATGATGATGACTCCACCGTGATCCCCAGAGGAGCACCAAGCTCGGCAAGGTGTTTCGTTGGTGACTGGTCGGACAATCGCCCTCGGAGGGTGGGGCCTGACATCGGCGTGCCCGGTGGCGCGGTGACCGCCGAATCACCGACGGTATCGATGGTGACGGCCGAAAGGCCCCGTTCGACCTGGTGGCGCCTTCTCACCCTATGGGGACTGTTGGGGGTGGGCATGATCCAGCCCCTACTCGACCTTTACGGCAATAACCCCGAGGTCTTCATCGCGGCCCGTGCCGGAGCCCTGCGCATTGTCATGTTCGTGCTCGTGGTCACTTTGGTGCCGATCCTGCTTTTCGGCATCGTGCTGTTCGCCACCGCCCGGATCGGTCGGCGTGCCGGAGACATCGCATATCGGGTGTTGCTCGCTCTGGCTGCTTTCGTGGCCGCCTCAGCCGTGTTGCACCAGATCATGCCCGGCTCCGACGGCGCCCT
>CAVWWM010000018.1:0-77274 GCA_963758695.1 uncultured Actinomycetes bacterium | reverse complement strand
CCAGAGTTGGTGTATGGCGTGCCGGTTGCGGCCACCGATCCGACCCGCCAGGAGCTCGAGGCGAGGATCGCCCAGCTCTCGGCGGACCTCGAGGCGGCCAAATCCGCCGGTCCCCCCCGACACCCCGTTCGAGCCACGATCAGCTGGGTTTTGCTGGTGCTGGCGTCGTTGGGAGTCGTGGCGTCGACCTTGTCGTTTTGGGTGCACGAGACGTTGTTCGACACCGATCGGTTCATGGCGATTGTCGAGCCGGTATTGCGCGACCCCGCAGTGGAAAGAGCGCTCGCCACCCGGCTCGGTGACCAGGTTGTGACCGCCCTCGACCCGGAGACCCGGGTCGCCGACGCTCTGGACCGGATCCAGGAGAGAGTGGCCAGCGAGATCAGCCAGGACGTTGGTAGCAGCGGCGTGGTGCGAACCGCCATCGAACAGCGGTTGTCGGGGGCGCTCGACAACCTGAGCGCGAGCATCGCCGGTGCCGTCGAGGGGGCACTTCGCAGCGCCATCGATGCAATAGTTGGGTCCGATCAATTCGAGGACTTGCTGGTCGAGGCCACAGAAAGGGCACAACCACGCGTCGTCGCTCTGCTCCGTGGCGATTACGACCAGCTCCCCAACACCGTTGTCGCTGAAGGCAAAGTAACGATCAACCTGCTGCCGCCGATAGCAGAGGCGCTGCGGAACGTGGCCCAGCGCGGGCTGGACCTGCTCGGGATCGACGCCACCATCCCGACGATCGATTCCGGAGAGGAGCACGGGGCTGCGCTCCAGAAACTCTCTACTGCCCTCGGCTTCGAGCTACCTCCGGACTTCGGGCAGATCACCGTGATGGACGCCGACACCCTCGCCGGGTACCAGGCGGCGGTAAGGACCTTTGACCGGCTCGTCTGGTTGCTGGTCGTGATCACCATCCTTCTGATGTTGGCTGCGGTACTCGTGGCGGTTCGCCGCCTCTCCATGATCGGATGGGTCGCCCTTGGCGCACTGGTGGCGTTGCTTCTGACCGGCCTTTCCATCCGGTTGGTGGAGAGCAGGATCCTCGAGGCGTTTACCCACCCCGAGGGTCAGGCAGCTGCCGAGGCGATCCTTGACCGGCTCATCGGCAGCCTGCGCGGCACAGGGATCGTCATCGCAGCGGTGTTTGCGGTGATAGCCCTCGTGATCCTGGTGATGTCGCTGCGGAGGCGGACCGCCACCGCCTGAGTCCCAGGCGATCTCAAATACCGGGGTTATGGTCGACTGATGCGGTCATATCGGCTGGTTCGGCGCGCCCTCGCACTCATCGCCGCGCTGCCGTTGTCGCTGGCGGTCCCAACCGGTGCCGGGGCGGCGCCCTCCACCCCGGCGGAGTGTCTCGACTACACCGGCAACCAGTTCGCCGAGCTGTTCGACACCGCCCAACTTCCCAACCTCGAGGAACTCGACCCGTTGCCGGCGATCACCGGTGACGCAACCCGCGACGCCGCCATAAGGGATGCAGCCGAGGAGCGCGGCGACGAGCTCCGTCCCGTCCCGGCCGAACCGCTCCCCTGGGTGGATGGTTTCCAACTCCAGGCAGAGGCGGCGGCGGCATGGGAGTCGCTCCAGTCGGCTTCGGGCAGCGCCGGGGTGCCGCTGCTCATCGTCTCCGGCTACCGGAGCGTGGACGACCAACGCGTCACCTTCCTCGATCGGGTGGCGAGATACGGCTCGGTGGAGGCGGCATTGGCCTGGGTGGCGCCGCCCGGATATTCCAGGCACCAGACGGGGTACGCGGTGGATATCACCCAATCCGGTTCGGACCGGACCGGGTTCGCCGGGAGCCCTGCCTTCGCCTGGCTCACCGCCGACAACTACGCGGTGGCCAAGGCCCACGGATTCATCCCCAGCTACCCGCCGGACGCCGTATGCCAGGGCCCAAATCCCGAGCCCTGGGAGTTCAGCTTCGTCGGCGTCGGCCAGGTGGCGTGCGGAGGGCTCAACATCGGGATCCCTCCCCGCATCCAGGCCGAGGGGACCGACGGATCTCTCGACGACCTGAGAGTCTGCCCCAACCAACCGCTGGCTCGCGGCGCCATGTCCGACTTCCTCTCGAATGCACTCCGCCTCGGGCCATCGGCGGGCGACACCTTCGTCGATGACGACGGCCACTGGTATGAGGCCGGGGTGGAGGCGCTCGCCGCGGCCGGCATAACCGAAGGCTGCAATCCGCCCGCCAACGACCGTTTCTGCCCGGACCGGCTGGTGACACGGGGGTCGGTGGCGGCGTTCCTGGTGCGCGCCCTCGGGCTCCCCGACGCCGACGGCGACACATTCACCGACGACGACGGCTCCGTGTTCGAAGACGAGATCGAAGCGCTGGCGGCAGCAGGGATCACCGAGGGATGCACACCGGCCGGTGACCTCTACTGCCCCGACGAACCGGTCACCCGCAACCAGATGGCCGACCTTCTGGAGAGGGCGCTCGGGATCACCATCGAGGGCCCCGGCACCTTTGTCGACGACGAGTCGTCGCCCTTCGAAGCGGACATCGAGTGGCTCGCCGCCGAGGGAATCACCACTGGCTGCAATCCCCCCGACAACGACCACTTCTGCCCGGATGAACCGGTCACCCGGGCGCAGATGGCCAGCTTCCTCGACCGGGCGCTCCACCTACCCAAAACCGACGGCGATCGGTTCACCGACGACGACAACTCGACCCACGAGGCTGCGATCGATCGGCTGGCTGCCGCCGGGATCACGACAGGGTGCGGCGGCGGTCTCTATTGCCCAGACGAACCGGTCACCCGGGCGCAGATGGCCAGCTTCCTCGACCGGGCGCTCGACCTACCCAAAGCCGACGGCGATCGGTTCACCGACGACGACAACTCGACCCACGAGGCAGCGATCGATCGGCTGGCTGCTGCCGGGGTCACCGGCGGGTGCAACGCCGGCGGCACCCTCTACTGCCCGGACGATCCGGTGACGCGTGGCCAGATGGCGGCTTTCCTCCACCGCGCCGCTCAACTCGGCTGAGTCCGGGTCCGCTCCCCGATCGATCCCACCGACGGTGCCAGCAACCAGAGGGCGGCGGCGGCGAGCACATGCCATGCCGCGTGTCCTGGAGCAAGCTGTCGGGGCGGCAGAACGGGGCGCCGCTTCGGGTCAGCGTCCCTATCAATGCCCCGACTCCAAGGACGGCCATCGAGGTGACGATCGAGCGGCGCAGCGCCGGCCGGACCCGGGCGTGCCACAGCGAGAGCACTACGGCTATCCCGGCGAGTCCGGCCTGTACCAGATCGCCCGAAGCGGGGGCCGCCGCCACCACCGGGACCGCAGCCACCACCGGAGCGACCCACCACAACGCGGAGAGAGTCTCGCCTCGCAGGTCGGCTAGGGCGTCGACTGCGACGTAAGCGGTCAGCGCCACGAGGGGAAGGTCGTGAGCCAGGTCGGCCCAGGGAGGGTATGGACCGTGGAGCGCCACCGATCCGATGCCGTTGAGGGCGACCAGACCCCCGTAGACGGCGTGCCTCGGCTTCTGGGCCATGATGGCCACGCCTGCGATCACAAAGGCCAGGCTGGAGAAGGTGTTGACCGGCTGTCCGAGGAACCCCGTGCCGAACTGCTCGCAGTCGAAGTCGGGCACAACCGTTTTGGCGTCACCTGACGGGCTATCGCCGCGCTGAGTGACGCCAAAACGGGATGCGATCACGATCGTCGACACGGTACCGGCCACCCCGCCACCCGTCACCGGCCCTCGGGTTATGGTGGCGGCTACAAACGATTGCGCTCAGCGATTGACCAGTCGGTCGTCTCCATCACGTAGGGGGGCGACGAAGGGAGGGTGTCGATGTCGAGCCCGGTTCTCAGCCGAGCCATCGGGTGGATAGGTACCGGCCGCATGGGGTACGCCCTCGCCGGCCGTCTTCTCGATGCGGGTGCTGATCTGCGTGTTTGGAACCGAACCCGGTCCAAGGCCGAGCCATTGGCGGAAAAGGGCGCCAAGCTGGTCGACTCGCCGGCCGAACTGGCCGATGCCGACGTGGTATTCACCATGGTGGCCGGCCCCGACGATGTCCTCGAGGTCACGGTCGGGCCCAACGGGGTCCTCTCGCGCCACGACTCCAAGCCAGCGGTGCTGGTGGACTCGACCACCATCGACCCGGCGACCTCGGCCAAGCTGCGTGAGGAGGCCTCGGCGCGTGGCACGGCGGTGCTGGCGGCACCCGTGTCGGGCAATCCCAAGGTCGTGGCGTCAGGGAGGCTGACCGTGGTGGTGTCGGGGCCGCAAGACGCCTACGAAATGGCTCGGCCCTACCTGGAGCACTTCGGACGGCGGCTCACCTATGTAGGTCCCGGTGACGAAGCGCGGTCTTGTCAAGATCTGCCACAACCTGATGCTGGGTGTCGTCACCCAGAGCATGGCTGAGATCACGGTGCTCGCCGAGGCGGCGGGGGTGAGCCGGGCGTCGTTCCTCGAATTCCTCAACGACAGCGTCATGGGATCCACCTTCACCCGCTACAAGACCCCGGCATTCGTCAAGCTGGACTACTCGCCCACCTTCACCATGGAACTGCTGCGGAAGGACTTCGAACTCGGGCTCGACACCGCACGCCAACTCGACGTCCCTCTCCCCCTCTCGGCGCTTGTCCATTCCATGGTCATGGAGGCGATCGGCCTCGGGTACGGTGATCGGGACTTCGCTGCGCTTTTGGACAAGGAGGCCCGGGCGGCGGGCCGAGAGCTCGAGGCCGAGGAAGCCGACGTAGGCGACGGGCTGGGATGAAGGACGGTCGACGATGCGGCTTCTGAAGGAACTCATCGAGGCTGGGGCTACCCGTCTCTGGATCGGCGGGGAGTGGCGCGAAGCATCGGACGGGGCCGCCTTCGACGTCCTCGATCCCGCCACCGGCGAGCCCATCGCGTCTGTGTCCTCGGGTTCCACCGCCGACGCGCAAGCCGCGGTGACCGCGGCGGCCGGAGCGGCCGAGGAATGGGCGGCGACACGGCCGCGCGACAGGGCCGAGATCCTGCGACGCGCCTTCGAGATGATGGCCGGTGAGGCCGACGGGTTCGCCGAGTTGATCGTCGCCGAGATGGGCAAGGCCCTGACCGAGGCGCGGGGCGAGGCGACATACGCCGCCGAGTTCTTCAGGTGGTACTCGGGGGAGGCGGTCCGCAACGAGGGGGCACTGATGACCGCCCCTGCCGGTGACAAGCGGATCATCTCGATCCACCAACCGGTCGGGGTTTCGTTGCTGGTGACGCCGTGGAACTTCCCCGCCGCCATGGCCACCCGCAAGCTCGGGCCAGCGATAGCGGCCGGTTGCACAACCATCCTCAAGCCCGCTTCGGACACGCCGCTCACCGCCCTTGCCATGGCGCGCCTCCTCGACGAGGCCGGTGTCCCGCCGGGTGTGGTCAACGTGCTCCCCTCCAAGCGCTCCTCGGAGGTCGTCCCCGCCATCCTCGCCGACGACCGGGTTCGCAAGCTCTCCTTCACCGGATCCACGGAGGTGGGCCGGGGACTTCTGGAGCAAGCGGCCAAGCGGGTGGTCAATTGCTCGATGGAACTGGGGGCAATGCTCCCTTCATCGTGTTCGGCGACGCCGACCTCGACGAAGCCGTGGCTGGTCTGATGGTTGCGAAGATGCGGAACGGCGGACAGTCGTGCATCGCCGCCAACCGGATCTATGTCGAAGCCTCGGTCGCCGAGGACTTCGCCTCACGCTTCACCGCGGCGATGGCGGCGGTCAAGGTCGGGCCAGGTCTCGATCCCGGTGTCGAACTGGGACCTGTGATCAACAAGCAGGCTCGGGATGACATGGCGGAGATGGTGGAGCGGAGCACCGGCGCAGGCTCGGAGGTCGCCCTGGGCGGCTCACCGCTCGACCGGCCCGGTTGGTTCTACCCGCCCACGGTGCTCACCGACGTGGATCCCTCCGACTCCATCCTCTCCGAGGAGATCTTCGGACCGGTGGCGCCGCTGGTTCGGTTCGGTGACGAGGCCGAGGCGATCGCCATGGCCAACGAGACCGAGCACGGCCTCGCCTCCTACGTCTACACCTCGGACCTGAGCCGCGGGTTGCGCGTCGCCGAAGCGGTGGAGGCAGGGATGGTTGGGGTCAATCGGGGTCTCATCTCAGACCCTGCCGCCCCATTCGGTGGGGTCAAACAATCGGGGATCGGCCGGGAGGGCGGGCACCAGGGACTTCACGAGTTCCTCGAGACCAAGTACATCGCCGCTTCCTGGTGAGCGCCTCACCCCGCCGAAGCCGTCTCCACCACCGGCGGTCCGGTTGAGTCTCGGACCACGAGCGAAGGCGTCAGCCGCACCGACACCGCACCTTCCTTGGGACCCGATTCGATCGCCTCGAGGACTGCCTCCGCCGACTTGACCCCGATCAGATAGTGGGGGATCCGGATGGTGGTCAACGCCGGATCGAGCTTGTCGGCGAAGGGCATGTCGTTGTAGCCCACCACCGATACATCCCTCCCCACCGCCAACCCGCGCTCCTTGAGCACGTTGTAGCAGCCGATGGCGATGAGGTCGTTGGCGGCGACAACGGCGGTGAACCGGTGACCCCGGTCGAGCAGGTTGCGGAATGCGGCCTCTCCGGACTCCTCGGAAAACCACGCAGCCTCGACGATCAGCTCGGGGTCGACCTCCAACCCGGCGTTCTCCATCCAGACGTTGAAGCTCTGGTACCGGGCGAGACCGGTGGACACGCTGTGTGGGCCGGAGATGTGGGCGATGCTGCGATGCCCCAGCGAGACGAGATGGCGGACGGCCAGCCCTATGCCGGCGTGGTCGTCCCCGGCCACCGAGGGGACCGAGGCGTCGTCCATGGTCCTGTTGACCAGGACCACGGGCACCTTTGAGGCGATGACCTCCTCGATCCCGGGATCGGTCCGCTCAGCGGTGGCCAGGATCAGGCCGTCCACCCGGCGGGTGAGCATCGTTTGCAGCATCTGATGCTCCCTGGCCGGGTCGTTGTCGGTGTTGGCCAGGATCAGCGTGTAGTCGGACCGGCCGAGGGTGTCCTCGATTCCCCTGGCGATTGGGGGAAACAGAGGATTGGTCAGGTCGGGGAGCAGCATCCCGACGGTGTACGTCTTGTTGGTCTTCAGGCCCCGGGCGAGCGAGTTTGGCTGGTACCCGAGGTCGCTGGGCGGCCCTGACCACCCGATCGGCAGTGTCCTCGCTGACCAAGGCGCGAGTGGACCTGTTGAGGGCACGAGACGCCGTCGAGGCATGAACCCCGGCCCGCTCCGCCACGTCGCGCAAGGTGACGGCCCGGATCATCGCCCGGATTCTACGGTCAACCCAAAGCCATGCCCTCGACCGAGCCCGTCGGGTCTGGCAAGCGCATCATGCGAAACGAGTTGAAGAGGCCGACGAGCCCAGCAAGGATCGGGATGAGAAGGGCGACCTGGAGGGCGAAGGGTCGTGCCTCCGTGTTGATACGGATCATCTCGTCCTGGATCGCCTCGGGCTGGCCAACCAGCAGCTCGTCGAGCGCCGTGTTGCTCATCAATTCCGCATCGTCTTCCAGCGCCTGCGCCACCTGCTCCTTCTCGTCTGGGGGGAGCACCGGCTTGCCTCCGCCAGGTCAGTGAAGGTGAGAGCAAGGGTCGCCAGCATGATGGCGCCGGCGAATGCCAGCCCGAACGACAGCCCGAACGATCCCGCCGCCGAGTTCACTCCGGCAGCCTCGCTGACCCGCTCCTCAGAGATCGGGGACAAGGTGTAGTTGTTGAGCTGTGAGACCAACAGGCCGAGGCCCGATCCTGCGATCACCAATGGGATGACGAGGTACCAGCCAGAGTCTGCCCTCGGCACGATCGGGATCAGGACCGCCATTCCTATCGTGAGCAGGGCGAATCCAAGACGAATGATGCTGGCCGGACGTCTCGATCCAGCCTTCTTCCCGGCGAGGATGGCAACTCCGAACATGCTGAGGGAGAGCGGAGCGAGCGACAACCCCGCCCCCATCGCGTTGTACTCGAGCACCATCTGCAGGTAGATGGGCAGCGCGATCATGGCGCCCCCGAGCGCGATCTGCTGGAGCATCTGCTGGGAAACCCCGAACCTGAACATCTTCGATTTGAACAGACCCGGGTCAAGCAGCGTCGGCTTGCCTTGACGTTTACGACGAACCAGCCAATAGACCAGCGCTCCCATCGCAAAGGCACCCACCGCCAGTAGCGCAGCAACCGACTCACCGCCTTCCTGCCACACCAGGATGCCGAGCACGATGCCGCCCATGCCAAGGACGGAGAGGACCGAACCTACCGGGTCGACGCGGCGAGGTCCGGTGTAGGGAACGTCACGAACGAGTCCCAGGCCGGACAGCACGATCACGATCACCACTACCTCGAGCGCAAAGGCGACACGGTACGAAAGGTAGGTGGTGATGAAGCCCCGATCAGCGGTCCAACGGCGGCGGCGATCGCAGCCGCCGCCCCCACCAGGGCGTAGACCCTCTTCTGAGCGGCGCCCTCGAAGTTGCCGTGGATGAGGGACTGCATCGATGGCAGCAGGAGCGAGGCGCCCAGTCCACCCACGATCGCCCAGAAGATGATGATCGTGGTGAGGTCCTGAGCCAGCGTCATTGCCAAGGCGCCGACGGCGTACCCGAGCAGGCCCAATACATAGGCCCGCTTGCGACCGAAGAGATCCCCGACCTTGCTCCCGATCAGGATGAAGGCGGCCGACACCAGTGCCTCGAGCGCGATCGCCGACTGGACGCCGCTGACCGTTGTGCCGAGATCCTGCACCACCGCCGAGATGGACACGTTCATCAGCGACGTGTCGACCACGAGCACGAACATCGCCATTGCCAGCAGGAGGCCAAGCCGCCGATCGCCGGACGCTTTCTCAGGAACGACGGCGTCCGCTCCTTCGGTCATATGTGGCTACCTGCCCTTGGCACGTCCGAGATGTTAGGACGCCTGCGCTCCGCGACGGCGGTCATCCACTGAGCATCGTTCGCCGGCTAATGCCCAATCGCATCAGTCATGCGAGGAGCGCCCCCACGCCCAGGACGACTATGGAGAGCGCCGCCAACATCGCCAGCAACGGCCAGACCCAGCGTAAATATCTGCCGTAAGGGACACGCGCGATGGCGAGTCCACCCATTACCACAGCGGACGTCGGTATGAACAGGTTCATCACCCCTGAAGCGCTCTGGTATGCGGTCACGACCAGGCTTGCGGGCACATCCACGAAGCCGGCCAGGGGTGCCATGATCGGCATCGCCACCGTTGCCAGCCCCGAGGTAGACGGGATCAGGAAGGAAAGCGGGAGGAACAACACGTACATCACCACCGCGAAGGCGGCCTGACCAACACCTTCCAAAGCGACCTCGGCCCAATGCAGCACGGTGTCGGTGATCATGCCGTTGTTCATGATCACGGTGATTCCCCGGGCAATCCCGATGATCAATGCCACTCCGAGCAGTTCGCCCGCGCCGGTGACAAAGGTCGAGGTCAAGTCGCCCTCCCGCATCCTCCCGATCAGCCCGATCACGACCGAGAAGAGCAGGAACGATGCGGTCATCTCGGGAAACCACCACCACAGAGTTGGCAGGCCAATCCCGAGGTCCTCCCAAGGGATGACGCCGTAGATCATCACCAGGAACGCCAGGCCGAAAACAACCAAGACCACTTTCTGGGTGCCGGTCATCACCGTCGGGCCGTCCCCCTCGTCCGCTGCTCGGAAACGCCGCTCGTTCTCCTCCTTCATGTCGGCGACCATCGAACGCGACGGGTCGTTCTTGACTCGGGCGGCGTACCGCATCACGAAGAAGATCCCGATGGCGAGGCCGACGATGAGGATTACCAATCGCCCGATGATTCCGTCGCTGATCGGAATCCCGGCGAATCCGGACGCGATCCCGGTGGCGAACGGGTTGATGGTGGAACCCAGAACCCCGATGCCGCACCCCAGCAGGACGATTGCGGCACCGGTGAGGGCGTCGTAGCCGGCGGCGATCATCACCGCGATCACCAGCGCGAAGAAGGCGAGGCTCTCCTCCGCCATGCCGAAGGTGGTACCGCCTACGGCGAACACCGTCATAAGGAGCGGGATCATCCACCTCTCCCGACCCTGCAGCTTCGCCACCAGCCTGCCGATCCCCGCCTGGATCGCCCCGGTCTTCATGGTGACTCCGAGGAACCCTCCGATCACGATGATGAACAGGGCGACATCGATGGCACCGAACAGCGTCCCGGTGTTGTAGTAGTTGATGTTCCCGGTCTCGTCTTCGATCCCGTAGAGGCCGTTGATCGGAGCCGTGATCGAGTCGACGAGGATCCGCTGCGGGTTCGACTCCACCTCGTGGTAGGTACCGGGGATTGGCTCACCCTCCTCGGTGACGTCGTAGTCGCCGGCGGGGACGATCCAGGTGGCGATGGCGGCGAGGACGATCAGAGCGAACAGAATCGTGTAAGCCGAGGGAAGCGTGAACCGTCGCTTCTTCTCGGTTCCGGTCGGTGGCCCTGGTTCCAACGTCGTCTCGCCGCTCACGGGGAACCTCCCGCTCGAACGGAAGAGGTACAACCAACGATCGCCCCGGTCCGGATGTCAGACATGATGCAGCGGGAAGGTGATGGTGATGGGTATCGAGTCGAATGCACCGATGTCATCGCCTCGCCGGTGCTCACCTCCTCGGGCGAATGCGACCAAGCCGATGATCACCATCAGTACCACGATCACGATGAGCCATCTCGCGGTGTCGCTCATCTCGTCGCCTCCCTTCCGTCCGAGGGTCGCCCTGTCTAGAGCGGGTCGCGCTCTAGAGGACACGTCATGCAGTGCCCTCCGCCCCGTCCCTTCCCCAACTCGAAGCCCTCGATCGTGACCACCTCGACACCGGCGCGGCGCATGGCATCGATGGTGAAGGTGTTCCGTTCGTAGGCGACGACCACGCCGGGCTCGAGGGCGACGACGTTGTTGCCGTCGTCCCACTGCTCGCGCTCCTGCTGGTACTCATTGCCCCCCGTCTCGACCACCTGGAGGTCGCTCACACCTAGGGCATCGGCGACCGCTGGGAGGAAGCCCTCCTCTTCGGTGACGTGGAACTTCCCCGGTTCGGTTCCGGGGCGCAGGCTGATCGCCCGGACCTGATCCATCACCTTCGGGTACGCGGTGGCCTTGTCCCGGTCGAGCAGTGTGAACACCGTGTCCAGATGCATGTGGGCGCGATCCTTGGTCATCACGACTGCAATGACCCGCTCCGCCGCCCCCTTGGCGAATAGGGCTCGGGCCACCTGCTCGATCATCCGGGCCTGGGTCCGCTCGCTGAGTCCGATCAGTACCGTCCCGTTCCCGATGGGCTGGACATCGCCTCCCTCCAGCGAGGCCCGCCCGAAGTCGGCCGCCTGGAAGCGCCCATCGTCGCCCAGCTCCGGGTACCAGTACTCGAATTCGGCGTCGGCGAACATCGGGTGGTAGCGGTAGATGGCGGCGACGTTGTAGGCCTCGAGACGTCGCGCTGGCCAGTACATCGGGTTGACCGACACTCCCCCGTACATCCAGCAGGACGAGTCCCGTGTGAACAGGGTGTTCGGTAGCGGTGGGAGGATGAATGCACTCGTGTCGTCGAGTGCCGCCGCGCCGAGCGACGAGCCTCCCAGCTTATCGAGGTCGATGTCGGCTTCGGCGACCGTCATGCCGCCGATGAGGTGCCTGGCAAGGTCTTCCGGCTTGAGCGCCCAGAGCACGGCGCGCACCTCGT
The DNA here is from genome assembly GCA_963758695.1 of uncultured Actinomycetes bacterium. Taxonomy (GTDB): domain Bacteria; phylum Actinomycetota; class Acidimicrobiia; order Spongiisociales; family DATADW01; genus DATADW01. The sequence goes on along the minus strand of CAVWWM010000018.1, from coordinate 65,571 downwards.
CGACCAGCGAGGTGCCCACGGTGTACTCCGACACCGCCAGCTCGATCAGGCGGCGGCGTCCCTCTTCGCTGGCAGCCAGCGCCTCGGCCAGCAGCTCGCGGAGGATGAAGACCTCGACCCCCCGCTCGCGCATCTTCGCCACGAACTGGTCGTGCTCGTATTGGGCACGCTCCACCCAGAGCACGTCGTCGAAGAGCAACTCGTCGTGGTTGGTGGGTGTCAACCTCTGCAGGCTCAACTCTGGTCGGTGGACCATCACCCTCCGCAGCTTCCCGACCTCGGAGTGCACTCCGAATGCGCTCATCTCTCGAACTCCTTCCTCACTCGGGCACCACCTGGGTCCCCGCTGCGCCGTCCACGATCTGTTCGATCTGCTCCAGGCTCCCGATCGCGGCACGCCTTGCCGGTGCGCTCGACAAACCGCCTCGCCGCCTCGACCTTGGGCCCCATCGATCCGGCGGCGAAGTCCATGGCCTGCAACTCGCCCGGCGTGATCCGGTCGAGGCGCCTTTGCGACTCGGTGCCCCAATCGGCGTAGACGCCGTCGACGTCGGTCACCATCACCAGCAGGTCGGCTTCGACCTCCCTGGCGAGCAGCTCGCTGGCCAGGTCCTTGTCGATCACGGCCTCGACGCCGACCAGCGTGCGCTCGGCATCCGGGTCGTACATGGTTGGGATGCCGCCACCGCCGGCACAGATCACCACGACGCCCCTCTCCAACAGCCAGCGGATGGGCCGGATCTCGAATATGCGCTTCGGCTCAGGGGAGGGCACCACCCGGCGCCAGCGATCACCGTCCTGCTTGACGATCCAACCCTTGTCGGAGGCGAGCTGGTCGGCCTCCTGCTTCTCGTACACAGGCCCCACGAACTTGGTCGGATCCTCGAAGGCCGGATCCGCCGGGTCCACCTCGATCATGGTGAGGATCGTGGCGAAAGGGACCTCGAAGGGCAGGCGATTCCCCAGTTCCTGCTCGAGGAAATAGCCGATCATGCCCTCGGTCTGCGCCCCGAGGACATCGAGCGGGTAGGCCTCGACCTCTTCGTATGCGGCACCTTGAAGGGCCAGCAGGCCCACCTGGGGACCGTTGCCATGCGATAGGACCAGCTGGTGCTTGGTCGCCACCGCGGCCAGCGCCGGGGCCGCCGTCCTCACGTTTCCTCGCTGCACGCTCTGCCGTCATCGGTTCGCCCCGCTTCAACAGGGCGTTTCCTCCGAGCGCTAGCACCACTCTCATAGCGGGTCCGATCAGTCGCCCAGGGTGGCCACCATCACTGCCTTGATGGTGTGCATCCGGTTCTCGGCCTGGTCGAAGACGATCGAGCGCTCCGACTCGAAGACATCGTCGGTGACCTCCATGCCTTCGAGGCCGTAGTCCTCGAAGATCTGCTCACCGACCTTCGTGTCGCGGTTGTGGAAGGCAGGGAGACAGTGCATGAACTTGACCGCTGGGTTCTCCGTCCTGCGGACAACATCAGCGTTCACCTGGTACGGCTTGAGGAGATCGATCCGCTCAGCCCACACACCGGGATCCTCACCCATCGACACCCAGACATCGGTGTAGAGGTAATCGACAGCCCGCACACCCTCATCGACATCCTCGGTGAGCGTGAGTCTGGCTCCGGTCTCCTCCGCAATGGCCCGGCACGTCTTCACCAGCTCGTCTGCCGGCCATAGATGCTCCGGAGCGCACAAGCGGACATCCATTCCGAACTTGCACCCGCCGACCATGAGCGAGTTGCCCATGTTGTTGCGGGCATCGCCCAGGTAGCAGAAGGCGATCTCCGACAGGTGCTTGTCGGAGTGCTCTGTCATCGTCAGGACATCGGCCAGGATCTGCGTGGGGTGGTACTCGGTGGTGAGCCCGTTCCATACAGGCACACCGGCGTGTTCAGCCAGCGTCTCAACGGTCTCCTGCCCGAAGCCGCGGTACTCGATCCCGTCGAACGTCCGTCCCAGCACCCGGGCCGTGTCCTTCATCGACTCCTTGTGCCCGATCTGGCTTCCCGAAGGTTCCAGATAGGTGACGTGGGCCCCCTGGTCGTGCGCAGCCACCTCGAAGGCGGTCCTAGTCCGAGTGGACGTCTTCTCGAAGATCAGCGCGATGTTCTTCCCCTGTAGCCGCTGCTGCTCGTATCCGCCGTACTTGGCAGCCTTCAACTCGGCGGAGAGCTTCAGCAGGAAGCGCAATTCCGCCGGGGTGAAGTCGAGCTCCTTTACGAAGCTTCGATTGCGAAGATTGAACGCCATGTCGTACTCCTTCTAACTGACGGCAACTGCCGGGCGTGGCGCCGCTTCGGCGCGTTCCCTTCGTCTGATCACGAACTTGATCAACTCCTCGATGACCACGAGCGTCGCCGCCAACCCGACGCACATCGCCCATTGGGACAAGCTGAGATCGACGGTTCCGACTATCCGCTGCAGGAAGCCGATAGTCGTGACCGCGATGATCGCCAAGAGTGCGATGCCGTAACGACGGAGTTGCGTCGCTCCAGGTAGCAGGCTCCGATCGAAGATCGTGTTTCGCTGGTCGCGAGCCAGGTACCCGGCGGCAAGGTGGAAAAGGGAGAGCGCGGTGAGCAGCATGGTGTTGGCTACGGCTGGACCGAACATCGGCTCGGCCCACTGATAGGCGACCAGCGAACCCACGGTCATCACGGCTCCCTGGACGCAGAGTCGGATCCAGTCCGTCCTCGAAAGAACCGGTGCTCCCACTGGACGGGGAGCGCGATTCATCAGCCCGGCGCTGGGCACATCGAAACCGAGCGCGATTGCGATCGGGATGTCGACGATCATGTTGAGCCACAAGATCTGCAGCGGGTTGAGCGGGATCCCGCCGGCGATGGTGAAGACGCCGGCGGCGATGAAGAGGGCGATATAGGCGACCAGGGTCGACATCTGAAAACGCAGGTACTTGAGCAGGTTGTCGTACAGACCCCTGCCGTACTCGACCGCGTTCACGATGGTGGCGAAGTTGTCGTCGGTGAGGATCATCACCGCCGCCTCCTTGGAGACCTCGGTGCCGGTGATGCCCATGGCCACGCCGATATCGGCCGCCTTCAGTGCGGGAGCGTCGTTGACGCCATCGCCGGTCATGGCCACGACGTTGCCGGTCCCCTGGAGCATGCGGACAAGACGGATCTTGTCCTCGGGAGCGACCCTCGCCACCACACCGATTTCCGAGAGCTGCGAGGTCAGTTCCTCGTCGCTCATCGCGGCGAACTCGGTGCCGGTGACCGCTCGTCCTTCGATCCCGAGTTCCTTGGCGATGGCTCCGGCGGTGGTGGCGTGATCTCCGGTGATCATCCGAACCCGGATCCCCGCCTGTTTGCACTCTGCGATCGCAGCTTTCGCCTCGGACCGGGGAGGATCGACGATTCCGACCATCGCCAGAAGGGTGAGGTCATCCACGAGTTCGATGAGGTTGCTTTCACCATCAAATGACGACGGATCGAAGTCCTTCTGGGCAACCACCATGACGCGCTGGCCGGCCTCAGCCATCGCATCGTTTGCGTCGGATGCCAGGTGACGGTTGTCGTCGGATACCGGGAAGGCGGTCCCGTCAGGAGCCAGATAGGAACCAGCCCGCGAGATGAGGACATCGGGCGCTCCTTTGACGTAACACCGGACCACCGGGGTGCCATCCGCTCCCTTCATCTCGTGGAACGTCGCCATGAACTTGTACTCCGAGTCGAATGGAACCTCGGCGACACGTGGATATGTCTGGCGTGTGGTCTCTATGTCGAGCCCGCCCTTGGCCCCGAGCACGATGAGGGCTCCCTCGGTGGGATCGCCGATCAGGCTTTCGCCATCCAAGACGGCATCGGCACAGAGCACTGTCGGAAGGAGATAGGGATCGAGGTCGAAGTGCTCGCCCCCGACGTGCATGATCTCGCCCTCGATGCTGTATCCCTCGCCGGAGACGGTGAACCGGTTCTGACCCGGGATAGCCATCTCCCGGGCCGTCATCTTGTTCAATGTGAGCGTGCCCGTCTTGTCGGAGCAGATCGCCGATGTGGACCCGAGGGTTTCGACGGCAGGAAGCCGCTTGACGATGGCGTTGCGGCGTGCGATCTCCTGAGTTCCGATCGAGAGCAGCGCGGTTACGACCGCCGGAAGCCCGGTAGGGATGGCGGCGACGGCCAGCGCCACACCCGTTATGAAGAGGGTGTCGAACGACTCGCCACGTAGCAACCCCAAGAGGACGACGAGAACCAACGCGATGCCGGCGATCGTGGCAATGATCTTGGAGAGTCCGTCTAGTTGCTTCTGGAGCGGTGTCTTTTCCGCTTCGGTATTGGAAAGGAGATCTGCGATGTGCCCGATCTCTGTAGCCATGCCTGTCGCGGTGACGATCATCTCGCCACGGCCACGGGTGACCGAGGTGTTCATGTAGGCGATGCAGGTCCGGTCTCCGAGCGGGATGTCCTCGCCAGGTACCGGTTCGGTGCTCTTCGCAACCGGCAGACTCTCCCCGGTCAATGCCGCCTCCTCGATCTCGAGGTTGGCGGCGAGTGTGATCCGGGCGTCGGCGGGGACGACGTTGCCTGCCTCGACGAGCACCACGTCACCGGGGACCAACTCGCCGGCGTCGATTTCGATCGTTTGGCCATCGCGCCGGACCCGGGCGATCGTCTTCATCATCTGTGCGAGCGCCTTGACGCTCTCCTCGGCCTTCGCTTCCTGATGAAGTCCGATCACGGCGTTGAAAAGGGTGAGTCCGGCCAGCACCACCGTCGTGCCTGTGTCCCCGGTGACCACCTGATTGATCACCGCCGCGGCCAACAGGACGATCTGCATGAAATCCTCGTACTGCCGGAGGAATGCCTGGAAGCCCGACTCCTTCTTGGCACCGGTCAGGTGATTCGAGCCGTACTCCTGGCGGCGGCGTTCCACATCTCCGGCGCTGAGACCGCGACTGACGTCAACATCCAGTGTTGCGGCCACCGCCTCCGCTTCGACTCGATAGGGCGCCGGAGCAGAGCTGCTGACCGTTGCTTGCATGGCTGTTGGGTCGGGGCCGCCGCTACTCATCGATCCTCCGTTCGACGTCAAACATCTCGATCCCATCCACCGGTGCAATGAGGGATTGACTGCCGCATCTTATGTCGAGGTGGCAACCCGATTACCCGCGTGAGCACATTCATCGTCCACCAGAGTCGGTACAGACGCACCACTCCACAGCGGATCGTTGTGGGCAGCCGGTGGCGAGCGAGTGGACGACCAGACGATGGCGCGCCAGGATCTCGATAAGGCGACCGCCCCCGGTGCCGTCACATTCCGGCCGGCCCACTTCATGACTACTCGAGCCGCCAGTCACCCGCGATGGATGATCAGGCGAGAATTCGGGCCTTCTGGATGGCGAACTCCTCCTCGGTGAGGATGCCCTGGGCCTTGAGGTCGCCGAGCTCGCGCAGCTGGGCCAGGGTGTCCTCGGAGCCAGCGGACGGGGAATATTGCGGCGCCGGCTGGGGGGGCGGAGCAACCGCCTGATCGTATGCCTGCTGGCGATCTGCGTAGATCTGCGCATCCCGATCGGCGTAGCGCTCGGCCTGCCGGCGTTGTACCCGGCCACTGACGGCGCTCGCCGTCCCGGCGACCACGGCAGTGCGCGCAATCCCGCGCATGAGTCCTGGCATTTGCTTTCTCCCTCTCAGTTAGCCGCCTCGGCGGCGTCCAGCGCGTTCATGATTTCCTCTGCGGAGAGGCGGGAGGTGGCGACCATGTGGCCATCCTCACCTCGAGCCGCGGCCACAAATGGGATCGCCCATGCGTTCTCGTAGACCAACACCACGGCCGCTTTCCCCGGTTCGAGTACCCCGGCCAGGTCGACCACGTCATCCGTCGTCAGCAGCCCCGACCGGGCTCCCGAGAACCTGGCGAGTGCAGAGAGCGGCCCGTCGGATGACAGGTCTACCTCGGTGCAGGAGCCGTCGGCATCGGTGGTGACGACCATCAGGTCGTACAGCCGCACTGTCGCGTTGTCTACGAGATCGCCAAGTGCCGTGGCGGTATTGGCGCCGTCGGCACCGCTGGGAAACTCGATGACGATCACATCGGTTGGCCCGTAGGCGTCGGGCTGTGTCATGACTCCTCCTAGATCAGGGCCCCGGTGTCCCCCTGCCAGGTCGCCTTGTTCCGTGGACAGCCTGTTTCAAGCGAGGATCTTGGCCTTCTGGGCGGCGAACTCGTCGGCGGTGATGACCCCTGAGTCCCTCAACTGGGCCAGTTTGGCCAGTTCCTCAGCAGTCGAGGCGCCGCCGGTCGAGCTCACCTCCTGGATGTACTGGCGTTGAGCCTTCTCCTGCTCTGCCGCCTGGCGGATGGCACGCTCCTGCATGGACTTGCCCCGGGCGATCAGATACACCAGCACCCCGAGGTAGGGGAGGATGATCACGAACAGCACCCACAGCGCCTTTCCCCACCCCGACAGATCGTCGCTGCGGAAGACGTCGGCGAAGACGGTGATCAGCAGCCAGATCCACACGAAGAACAGGAAGAACCACAGCATCGCCCAGAACACGTCCAACAAACTGTCCATCCAAGGTCTCCTTCCAAAGAGCCCATCGCTCCCGCCGGAGCGTCTCACAGCACGGGACGCGTGTCACCACCCCTGGGTGGTGGTTAGGTCATCCCGTCTCAACGTAGCGTAGATATCAGCGCCTCGGGACGATAAGTCGGGTGCAGGCAACGGCTCGAGGAGCGCCGAGTCCGTACCACCGCGATCGATTGCCGGCTCCGCAAGTGTCCACCGGCTCCCGGCTGTGCTGGCTAGCGGCATCCTGTTCACCACCAAGAGGGGCGGCGGCCCCGAGTCACCCACTGCAGGGTGGTGCGGCCCAGATCGGTATGGTGTTTGGTGACCCGCCGAACCGGCGACGAGGAGGTCACCATGTCCGATGTAACCGAAACCGCACGCGATATGCCGATTTTACAAGAGGCGCTCGCCATGACAGTTGACAGCTTCGAGCGATCGGGCCTCGATGATCGGACCTTCGTGATGGTGAGAATTGCCGCTCTCGCCGCAACCGGAGCCAATCCCGCTTCGTGGCTATTCAACTTGTCGGCAGCCGCCGACAGCGGGGTCAGCACCGACGACGTGCAGAGCGTCCTAGTAGCCGTGATGCCGATCATCGGAACGCCGCGAACAGTGGCGGCCATCGGAAACGCAATGCGGGGAATCGGGATGGCTGTCGCCGGCATGGAGATGGACGAAGACGAAGCCTGACGAGCATCGGGTTCATTACGAGGAAGACGCTGTAATCCGCGGCCGTCATCGATCTTGAGGCGAAGGTCCTCAGTCGGTCGAGACTGACGAGTCGCGGCGCCGCTTCCACGCCAGGTCGAGCAAGACGCTCAACGCCAGAATCACCACAATCGCCACCGCTGTAGCCGGTTCCTCTACCAGAGTCGTGGCAGCGAAGGTCAACAGAACAACAGCGGTGGTGAGGACCCCCACGACCAGGAGCCAGGCAATTGCTCCCGTTTCAGCGCGAACCCTTATGTGCCCTGCGGTCACCAATGTGAAGACAAGCAAGGCGATCGCACTACCAATCGAGGCGATCGCCGATAGATCGAACCAAACGGCCAATACGATGGCGGCCAAGGCAGTTATGACCAACCCGGCGGGTGCCCGCCCTGCCAACCGGCGGCCCATCAAAGGCGGGAACTGACGGATCGAGGCCATCTGCTCAGACAACCCGGCAGCTGGATACAGCCCAGCGTTGGTCGCTCCCGCAGTGGCGAATAGGGCGGTCACGCTCATCAACCAGTAGCCCACCTGACCCAATACGGGTTCGGCAGCGACCGCCAAGGCCGTGCCGCCTGATTCGATCACCTCGTCGACCGTGAGGGTTCCGAACACACCCAGCGCCACCGCGACGTAGATGACCGTGGCGATGCCCAGCGCCAAGAACACCGCTCGGGGAAGTTGTCGAGCCGGGTCAGAAAGGTCTTTGGCGGTGAATGTGATGACACCGAATCCAAGAAATGCAAAGAAGGTCAGAGCAACGCTGGCAACAATGTCACGAAAGGACGGATATCCGGAGACGTCGAGAAGACCGGGCTCGATGTTCGCCAGTGTGGTTACGGCAAAGAGAACCAATATTCCGATTACCACAAAGACTACGAGGCTTTGAACCCGCGCCACCGCCTGAGAGCCGGCCAAATTGAGTAGCGTCATGACCACCACGACCAACACGGCGAAGCCCTTGACCCACACGGCGCTTCCATCGGCGAACATCGAACTGGCATAGCTGCCAAACGAAACCGCAACCATGCCAGTGATGATTGCGTTGGTGGCAAATATCAGCCACGCAATGATCCCGGTTACGTGGCCCTCACCGAACCCCCTCACCACGTATTCGAGGAGCCCGCCTGCGGAGGGGTAGCGAGCGCCGAATTTCGCAAAGGAGTAACCCTGGAGTCCAGCGATCGCACCAGCGATGAGGAACGAGAGCCAGACCGCGGCACCAGCCACCTCGCCCGCCGCCCCGAGGAGAGAGAATATTCCCGCGCCGACCATCGCCGCGACGCCGATGAACGCCGCCTGGCGGACCGAAAGTCTCGTTGCAGGAGACTCGTCGCTCATCACTTGCTCCTATGTCGGGGCCGCTGGTTCCATTACGCGAGTCGAATTAGATTTCGATTCGGCAACAAGTCGGAGGAGTGCTGCATGGCTGTCGATCGCCCAGATGTCTCCGAAGTTTCAAGGAAGCTGGAAACCCTTCTCCCAGATCTTATCAGCGATCTCAAGCACCTGACCGCCATTCCCTCGATCGCATTTCCCGGCTATCCAACCGAGAAGGTGGTCGAAGCCCACGACTTCATCGTCGGACTGCTTCGCGACATCGGAGTGGAGAATATTGAGACCATCGACTTTCCCGATACGTCGCCGATAGTCTTCGCCGAGGTCGAGGGTCGTCCGAATGCGCCGACGGTCCTTCTCTACTCCCACTACGACGTTCAGCCGCCGGGCGACGAGTCGCTTTGGACTCACAAGCCGTTTGAGCCAGTCGAGGAGGACGGCGTCATCTATGGACGGGGTGTGGCTGACGACAAATCGAACCTGATGGCCCACCTCGGCGCCCTGCGCTATTTCGAGGGCAAGCCGCCGGTCAACCTCAAGATCGTCTTCGAAGGCCAGGAGGAATCCGGCAGCCCGTTTGACTACTACCCGCCCACGGACCCGGAGAGGTTCGCATGTGACGCCATGGTCATCGCCGACATGGGCAACATAAGGCCGGGTGTGCCCACGTTCACCACTGCCCTGCGGGGCGACGCCGAGGTGATGTTGCAGGTCCGCACGCTTCCCGAACCCAAGCACAGCGGCGAATACGGAGGTCCAGCGCCGGATGCCCTAATCACGCTGATCCATGCCCTTTCCACGCTTCATGACGAGCGAGGGAGTCCTGCCGTCGAGGGTCTGCTGCGCGACGAATGGGAAGGCGCACAACCCATAGACGAGGCTCAATATCGTGAAATGGCCGGCTTGGCAGCAGATAGCCCACTCTTCGGCGTCGGCACTATCGCCGACCGGCTCTGGGCCGGTCCGGCGCTGACCGTGGTGGGGCTCGACGCCCCGCGTACTGAAGGTGCGGTGCTGGCAGTCGTGCCAGAGGCCAAGGCGCTGATCAACATCCGCGTCCACCCACAGCAGAAGGCCAGGGAAGCGCAAGCCGCCGTCATAGAGCATCTCAATGCAATCAAGCCGTTCGGAATCCAGCTGGTGGCGAAGCCTGTCGAGGCAGGCGATGGCTTCGAGACCACGACCGACGGACCCGCCTACGGTGCAGCCCGAGAGGCTCTTCGCCAGGCATGGGGTCGAGAACCCATCGAAATCGGCAGCGGGGGGGCGATACCTCTGGTGAGCGGGCTCCAAGCCGCCGCTCCGGAGGCTGAGGTCTTGCTCTTCGGCGCCGAGGACATGCTCTGCAACCTTCACGCTCCCAACGAGCGACTCGTCATCGACGAGTTTCGGAAGACGGTGATCGCGATGGTCCTCTTCTTCGAGCGGTTTGCCGATCTGCACGGGTCCCGATGACGTACTGTGCCTGCTTGGCCCGCACCGACGTGACCGCGTTCAAGGTGGCGGCGCGGTCGACGGCTGCAACTCGACCCTTGATTCAATCGATACGAAGGAGCGCATGACGTGAGGTGGATGCCCCGTGGACGCCGATCCCTGGCAGTGCTGGTGGCTGCCGCCCTGATGACTGCGGCGTGCAACCAGGTCGCCGGCGTGAGCACGAGCGGTGGCACCGGCACCGCAGCACCGGCTACGACCGAACGGAGGGACCCGGTAGCGGCAGCCGAGGCGCAGGTCGAGGCGGCGGAGGCGGGCATCATCGAGGCCCAGGACGCCCTCACCGCGGCCGGCGAGCAATTCTGCAGCGATGCAACCGGCTACGTGGAAGCGCTCGATCGCTACGGCATGCTGTTCACCGACGAAGCGGCCACGGTCGGCGATGTCACCACCGCCGGTGCCGACCTCGTCGAGCCGCGTGAGTCGGTGGCGTCTGCCGCAGACGGCGTCGGCGAGGCCAAGACCGCTGTCGCCGCCGCCGAGCAGGAGCTCATCGACGCGCAGGCCGCGCTGGCGGCGGCGGTCGCCACCGCTTCCAGCGTGCCCACCAGCTCGACAACTCCCGGGACGACGACGACGACGACGATCGTGCCGGCGTCCACCATCGAGCGGGTGCAGCAGGCCGAGGACGATCTGGCCCAGACCGGCAGGGGTATCACGAATGCGACCCCGCTGGCGGAGGCGACGGCCGAGTACAACTCGGCGGCCTTCGCCCTCCAAATCGCCTGGCTGAGGCTTCTCTCCGACGCCGGCTGCCTCGATGACGAGCAGCAAGCCGAGGGCGTGGCGCAGGTGACCGCCTACACGACGACGCTGCAGACCGAGTTGCAGAAGGTGGGCTACTACGACGGCGCCATCGACGGGATATACGGCCCGCAGACCGTCGAGGCGGTGAAGCGTTTGCAGGCCGACAGCGACTTACGCCGGACGGGATACGTCGACGTGGCAACCACCCAGGCGCTCGACGACCTGCTGGCGGAACTCGGGGAAGAGGCCGCGGCGGCGGAGATGACGCACACCGCGGCGGTGCAGACCGTGCTCACCCTGACCGGTCACTGGACAGGGCCTATCGACGGAGAGTGGACCGAAGAGCTCACCGCAGCACTCCAGGCTTTCCAGACGGAACTCGGCGTCGAGCCCACCGGGGAAGTCGATGCCGCCACACTGGCCGCCTTCCAGGAAGCCATCGCCGCCCTCGAGGGCTTGTTGACGGCCACCACGCTGCCGGCTACGACCATCCCCGCAACGACGACCCCACCGCCGGCAACGACCACCCCTCCGCCGGCCACGACCATCGCACCGCCGGACACCACCGCCCCACCCGGCTGAGAAGGCGCCAATCGACACTGGGATCGGCGCTCGGAAGAGGGACGCGTGATCGTGTCCAGTCGCTGACGATCGGTTGCAGGCAGCGTGCCGGCGTTATATCGTTCGGTGCCTCGCAATCGATTGCTGAACATCGAAGCGGAGATGGCAACTGACCAGCGGAAGATCGGTGTAAACCCTTGCCGGGACGGGATACCACCGGTCGGCAGCCTGCGGACTTCATGGTTGCGGCGACCTCTTCGGAGGTAGATCAAGGCGATGCGTGACGAGATTGGGGTCGGGAGCCAAATCACGGGTAGGGCGATGCAACGACGGGAGACGCGGCCGCTAGTCGCCTCGGTGCGGGATCTTCGGGTTCACTTCAACACCAAGGCGGGCGTGGTCCACGCCGTTGACGGTGTCTCTTTCGACATAAGGGACAACGAGACCCTCGGTCTCGTTGGCGAGACCGGCTGTGGCAAGAGCGTGACCGCTCGATCCTTCATACGCCTGATCCCGACGCCGCCCGGCGTGTATGCCGGTGGCGAAATTCATTTCTTATCCTCGGAGGCCCGGAAGTACAACCACGATCCGATCGACCTGCTCACGATCCCAAACGAAGATATGCTTTCGATCCGCGGAGATCGCATAGCCATGATCTTCCAGGATCCGGGCAAGGCGCTCAATCCCGCCCTCTCGATTCGGAGCCAGATCGCCGAGGTCTTCTACCAGCACCGATCCGATGAGATCCTAGAAGCCCTTGGCCCCGATGTGCCCACCATCATCCGCAGGGCAGCCACACAGGAAACGAGGAGCCTCGAGCGCCTCTTGATGAGGATCCCACCGTGGCGGGCGAAGGCAGCCAAGCTGAAGCGACGGGTCGACGAGCTGGTGATCCACGCCCTGGCCGAGACACAGATCGCCAATCCGCGCAAGATCATGGAGAGCTACCCCCATGAGCTCTCCGGAGGCATGAAGCAGCGAGTCCTCATTGCTCAGGCCCTGGCCTGCAACCCCGATCTGCTCATCGCCGACGAGCCGACGACGGCTTTGGACGTGACCATCCAGGCGAGGATCCTCGAGCTTCTCGCCGAGCTGCAGGAGCGGCTCGAGACCTCCGTGCTCTATATCAGTCACGACCTGTCACTGGTCAGGGAGATCTGCGATCGGGTCGCCGTCATGTACGCCGGTCGGATCGTCGAGACAGGAACGACGGAGGAGGTGTTCCGCAACCCCTTGCACCCATACACGAGAGGGCTGATGGCTGCCGTTCCTTCGGCCACCAACCAGCGAGGCCGGCTGGCGGCAATCCATGGGAATGTGCCGGAGTTGGTTGAACCGCCGCCGTCGTGCCGATTCAGCACTCGATGCCCTTACGCAGTCGAGATCTGCCATACCACCGATCCCTCGCTGGTGACCGTCGAGGATGAACACTCGGTCTCGTGCTTCGCATACGACACGGTTGACGGCAACGTCCTGCTCCCCTCCGTGGAGAGATGGGTCTCGTGACCTCGGTCAGGACCCGGGATGGCGCCCAACAGATGGCGAAGGCGGATCGTTCGGTCATATCGGTGCGTGGGGCCGAGAAGTACTTCCCCATCAGGGAAGGAACACTGCAGCGGGTGGTCGGCAATGTGATGGCCGTCGACGGGGTCTCGTTCGAGGTGCGACCCGGAGAGACGGTGGGGCTCGTGGGTGAGTCCGGGTGCGGAAAGACCACGCTCGGCCGCTGCATCACTGGGCTGGTCCCGACGACCGGTGGCAGCATCTACTTCCGGCTCTCCGACAAGGATGCCGCCTACCTCGACATGGTCGATTCCATACCCGAGCACGACCGCACCCGCGAGCAGCGGGCAGAGGTGGAGCGGATCGACACCAACCACCGCATCGGTGGGATGACGAGACATGCCTGGCGGACTTATCGCCGCAACTGCCAGATCGTCTTCCAGGACTCTTTCAGCTCGCTCAACCCGAGACACCTGGTCAAGGACCTGGTGGGACGTCCCCTCCGGGTGTACAAGGAAGCGTCGGGCCAGGAATCCACCGAAAGGGTGGTCGAGTTGCTGGAGAGCGTTGGTCTGGGGAGACAGCATCTCTACCGCTTTCCACATCAGTTCTCCGGAGGTCAGAGGCAGCGGATCTCAATCGCCAGGGCGCTGGCGCTCGATCCCGAGTTCATCGTCCTCGACGAGCCGACCAGCGCCCTCGACGTGTCGGTTCAGGCGCAGATCCTCAACCTCCTCCACGAGCTGCAGAAGGAACGCGGTCTCACCTATCTCTTCATCAGCCACGACCTCGGTGTGGTGCGCTTGATGAGCGATCGCGTCGCGGTCATGTACCTGGGCAAGGTCGCCGAATACGGCACCGCCGAGGAGTTGTTCCAGGATCCCAGGCACCCGTACACCGATGCTCTCCTCGCCGCCAATCCCGACATCAACTCCGAGCAATCTGAGATGAGGGGTCTGCGGGGCACGGTCCCCGATCCCTCCAACCCACCCGAAGGCTGCCGCTTCCACACCCGCTGCCCGGTCGCAACTCCGATCTGCGGCTGGGAGGTCGACGACCTGGTTGCCTGGCTTAACGCCAACGACCTACTGCTCGGCGGTCTCACCGATGTCGAGCGCCGATCCAATTTCGACGCCACTCTCGTTTTCCAGGATGAAGAGACAGCATCGACCGTGGGCACGGCCGCCGAAAGTGGCGACATGCCGCCTGCCATGAAGGCTGCCATCGACAAGCTGTCGATCGAAGACCGGAAGATGCACATCCGGTTCAACCCGGTCGAACCGGTCGAATTGGAGGACATCGGTGGTGGTCACCTGACCGCATGCGTCCTCCACACCGGTCAGCGGCCCGATCTGGTCCGAGAAGTTACTCCGCTGTCAGATCAGGCGGATTGAGACCGACCGCCCTGAGCAGGCCCAATTCGTCCCCGAAGTACCAGGCTTCGGCGATGACCCCGTCCTCGACACGCCATAACCCGACCTCGACCACGTCGATATGACGCCCGGTCGCCGGGATGCCGTACAACGATCCGGTATGGGTCCCGACCACCCGGAAGATCCCCCATACCTTGTCGTTCTTGGCGGTCAACTCGAGGAGGATGTTCTGACGGTCACGCATCGAGTCGTCGTCCATACCCTTGGGCCCTTCGGTCTCCCAGAGGTCGCCGATATGGGTGAACCCCGCTCGGTGGCGTTTGAAGTCCGCCGCGAGGTATGGACGCCTCTCCGAGACCTTGGCCACGCGGTAGGCAGCGACGACGGCGAGGGCCTTCGCCTCCTCCTCGGTGCAGGTGCATTCGGTCGAGCCGAACATCGAGATATGGGGATGCTCCACCAGGGCCACGGTCACAACTCCACTATCGGCCGCACCGCCTCACGTGACTCCAAGGCGGCGAGGGCATCTCCGACGGACTCCAGCGGGTAGACGTGGGTGACCAGAGGGCTCAGGTCTACCTTCCCCGAGCGCATCAGTTCGATCATTGCCGGGTAGGCGTTGGGACTCGATCGGATCCCCATCAGGTCGATCTCGTCCAATGTGAGGCGGTCGACATCGATGGATGATTGCTTGCCCCCGGTGAGGCCGAGCACGGCGACCTTCCCCCCACGTCGCGCCGCACCGATTGCCTGGGCAGGCACCTCCGGGTTGCCGGTGCAGTCGAACACGTAATCGACCCCTCGCCCCCCCGTGATCCGGCGCACTCCGGCAACAGCATCCTCCTTCTCGTAGTCGACCACTTCGTCACATCCCATCCGCGTCGCAAGGTCGAGCCGGCTTCCTCGTCCGACCATGATCGAAGGGGACGCCCCCGAAGCCGAGGCCACAGCGGCGGTGAGCAGACCGAGCAGACCCGGGCCAAAGATGGCAACGCTCGACCCGGGGAGGAACTCGACGCGGCGAAGGGCGTGCACCGCCAGAGACCCTTGGTTCACCAACGCACCCTCGAGCGGGCTGACCGAGTCGGGCACCTTGTGGAGCATCTGGGCGGGTCTCACTGCGTACTGGGCCAGAGCCCCGGGAGCGGTGTGTCCGTAGAGCCGGTACCCGGGCGTTCCAGATCTTTCGCACAGGTTGTAACGGCCCCGGCGGCACATGGGGCAGCGGCCACAGCCGATGTGGTTCTCGGCCACGACCTTGTCTCCTGGGCGCAGAGGCGAATCGTCGAGACCCTCGCCGAGGGAAACCACCTCCCCTGACCACTCGTGTCCCATCACGAAGGGCAGAGACGGCGGCCAGCCCCGGTCCTGGAACGCCCCGCGGACCATCTTGAGGTCGGTGCCGCACAAGCCACACGCCCGCACCCGGACGAGGACTTCACCGGGGGCAACTTCTGGCACCTCGACTTCCTCCACAGCGAGATCGTTCCACGCTCTCAGCACGGCGGCCCTCATCGTGGTCACGACCGATCCTCCCTCGGTGCGCGCTCCGCCAGGGCTTGCCAAACCTCCTCAACCGAGCGGACGATGTGCTCGGCGACGGCGTCGATGATCTCCCTGGAGCGCTCTTCGCTGATCGCATCCGGAGTCCCATACCAACCCAATGGTGCGACTTCCCTGAAGTCCGACAAGATCGGGAACACGTCGCGGCGCCGGAACAGGGCATGTCCCTCTGACGCCCGGTCCACCGGGTCGCCTTCCAGCCGTTGGTCCAGCCTCACCAGTTCCGGATCGTGGGCGAGGACCGCCGCAGTCTCCATCGATCCTCCGTGGGTGAACTCCATCTCGTCCGGAAACAGGCCATTGGTGAGAACGTGGGACTCGGCGACGACGACACGCAACGGGAACTGCTGCTGGGCACGATCGGCCCCCAAGCGGATCGCCGTCGAGTTGCCCTCGTGCCAGTTGACGACCACTACCCGCTCCACGCCTGCGCCGGCGAGTCCCTCACAGACGTCGACCAACAGTGCTGCCAATGTCTCCGGTCTGACGCTCAGCGTCCCCGGCCAGGGGAGGTGGTACGGAGCCACCCCGAGTGGAGTAAGCGGGACGACTGGTGCCTCCAGTCTCTCCCCGACGCGCAGCGCGATGGTCAGGGCGGCGAAGGCGTCGGTTCCAAGCGGCAGGTGACCGCCGTGCTGCTCGATGCTCCCCGTCACCAGTACGACCAATCCCCGCCGAAACGCCTCCTCGGCCTCGGGTTGGGTCATATTGGCGAGCAGCATGCGCTCGTGACTCAAGGCGTCTCCTCCGGACCATTCGGGATGCACAAACGGTTGTTCAGGACACTAACCCTTGTCAGGTCCGAGGCGGAGCCGTCGACCCCCTGACCACCAGTTCGGGTGCGACCAACTGGGTCTCGGCGGGCCGTCCCGGGTCGGAGATCGTCGCCAGCAGGATCCTCGCCGCCAAGGAGCCGAGTTCGTATTGGGATATGCGCACCGTCGTCAGTGGTGGTGAGAACCGCTCGCTGTAGGGCATGTCGTTGAAGCCCACCACCGAGACGTCCTCGGGGCAGGTGATCCCGCGGCCCCTGATGGCATCGATGGCTCCCAAGGCGAGGCGATCGTTTGCTGCGACCACCGCGGTTGTTTCCGGCCGCTCCTCGAGAAGCTCACTCGTCACCCGGTAGCCCTCCTCCTCTACGTGACGATTGGCGAAGCCTCTTCCCCCGGTCAGACCGGCTTCCCGAAGCGTCTCCTCGAAAGCCCCGAGGCGGTTGACGGTGGAGGACACGTCCTTCGGTCCCCCAACGTGGACGATGTTGCGATGACCCAGCGAGAGGAGGTGCTCCACCGCCATCCTGGTGCCGGCGTGATCGTCGGGTAGCACGGCGCTGGTGGTGGAGAGATCCGTGCCCCGGTTGAAGAGGACGACGGGGATCCCCTCGTCGACGATTCCGGCGAGAATCTGATCGTCGTCCCTGGCGATTCCGTAGAGCAGACCCTCGGCTTGGACGCCAAGCATGGCCGACACCTGCACCTCGGCGTGCTCGGGGTCGTCGTCGGTGCTGGCGAGTAGCAACGAGTAGCCATCCGCAGAGAGGACATCGCCTGCGCCGCGGGTGATCCCTGCCTGATACAGATTCGCCACGTCGGGGACGACCATCCCGACGACGAGAGTTCTCCCTGTGCGGAGGGCACGAGCGATGGTGTTCGGCCGGTAACCCAACCGTTGGGCAACGTCGCGGATGCGACGCTCGGTGTCCTGGGTGATCCGACCCGCCGCCGCCCGGTCATTGAGAACACGGGAGACGGTGGAGACGTGCACTCCCGCCTCTCGGGCGACATCACGCAGCGTCGGTTTGGCCGACCTGGTCTCGCCATCTCCCGCTGTCACGCGGCGAGCGTACCCATGGTGATTCTCACCACCTATCCGGGGCAGACCAACCGGTTGTTTCCTAGCTTGGGCGGCTCCAGGCAGCGAATGGCGAGAAGGCGGAAACAATGCATCTCGAGGACACGTCCGGTTTTCGACTCGTCGGTCACTCCGACCTGATGGGGCACGGTGACGGGATGCAGGTCATGCCCCACGGCGACATTCTCTATGTCGGCCATTTCGGCCCGAGCGGCAAGGGCACCTCGATACTCGACATCTCGGACCCGACGGCCCCGCAGGTGATCCGGCAATGGGATGCCCCCCCGGGATCACACACCCACAAGGTGCAGGTGGCAGACGGCCTCCTGTTGGTCAACCACGAGCTATTCCGGAGTGAGGGACCGGCCCCGGTGGGGATGGCGGTCTACAGCCTCGATGACCCGGGGAACCCGACGCAGGTCGGCTTCTTCGACACCGGTGGGCGGGGTGTTCACCGCATCGTGTACGAAGGGGGGGATCACGCCTACATCTCGGCGACGCCCGATGGCTACCGCGGCCGGATCTGGCTGATCGTCGACCTCTCCGATCCAACCAACCCGACCGAGACGGGCCGCTGGTGGTGGCCGGGTATGTGGGAGGCCGGAGGCGAGACCCTGGAGACTCC
Source organism: uncultured Actinomycetes bacterium (assembly GCA_963758695.1). Taxonomy (GTDB): domain Bacteria; phylum Actinomycetota; class Acidimicrobiia; order Spongiisociales; family DATADW01; genus DATADW01. Next base: position 47,264 of record CAVWWM010000018.1, on the reverse strand, counting down.
GGACGGGGAGGAATGGCAGGTCCACCACGCCCTGGTCCACGGCGATCGCGCCTATCTGGGTTTCTGGGACGGGGGGATGGTGGTGATCGACATATCCGATCTCGCCGGCCCAAAGACGATCTCACGCCTCTGGTGGGAGGAAGGAGGACACACCCACACGGCGCTTCCGCTGCCCGAGCGCAACCTGGTGGTGGTCACGGACGAGGCGGTGACCGAAGGCTGTGACGGAGACAGACACATGGTGAGGATCGTGGATGTCACCGACGAGACCGCACCCTTCGTCCGCTCGATCTGCCCGGTCCCCGAGGGCGACTTCTGCGAACGGGGCCTCCGATTCGGGGCACATTGCCTGCACGAGAATCGCCCCAACAGCTATCGAAGCCAGGAGTTGATGTTCGTCACCTACTTCAACGCAGGTCTGAGGGTGTACGACGTCGCCCACCCCGACGCTCCCGTAGAGGTGGCCCACTGGATCCCGGAGTGTCCACCGAACCAGGCAGCGGCGCAGATCAACGACGTCTTCGTCGCCGAGGATCACACCGTGTACGCCACCGACAGGGTCAATGGCGGCGTCTACATCCTCGAACCCGACGCTGCGCTGGCCGCACACATGACACGGTCGGCGTCGTGATCGGCAATCACTGTGGCGAGCGGAGGTCGGTCAGGGCGACTCGGTCAGGGCAACTCGATCAGCGCAATTCGGTTCAGCGCAACTCGGTTCTGGGGTCGAGCACGTCGCGCAGACCATCGCCTACCAGGTTGAACGAGAGCGCCCAGAGAAACACCATGAGGCCGGGGATGGTTGAGGTCCACCACCGCCCGGCGACAATGTCTGCCTGGCCTTCGCTCACCAAGGTCCCCCACTCCGCCTGACCGGCAACCGAGAGGCCGATGAAGGCCAGCGTGGCGCCGAGCAACAGGGCGTGGCCCATGTCCAGCGTTGCCTGCACCGCTACCGGCGTGATCGAGTTGGGCAAGATGTCGCGTCGGATGATCCCGAACTTGGAGTCGCCGATCGCCCGCGCCGCGTCGACATAGTCCTCTTCGCGCACCTGGAGTATCTGACTTCGGATGATCCGGGCATAGCGCGCCCACATGATGACTGCTAGCGCCACCACGATATTGATGAAGGATGGCCCCAAGACGGCGGCGATGGCGAGCGGGAAGATCAGTGCCGGGATGGAGAGGAAGACATCCACGACGCGCATGAGGAAGGAGTCGACCTTGCCACCAATGATTCCCGCCGTGCACCCCACGATCAACCCGATGAATACGGCGCCGGCGACGACGGACAGCGACAGAACGAGGGAGAGCCGTGCGCCCCAGACGACCCCGTAGAGAACGTCGCCGCCAAGGCGCGTGGTGCCCAAAGGATGGCCCTCGGAACCGGGGGGAACCGCCACCGAGCTCAGGTCCCTCGGCATCTGATAGGCGCCCCGCGGGTTTTCGGGAACCAGTAGCGGGGCGAAGATCGCCATGCCGATGAGGAGGAAGATGATGATGGCACCGACCCTCGTGCTCCCCCTGCTGAACACGTCCTTCGTCGTCGACCACAGCCGCCTTGTCCTGACCCTGAATGGCGTTTCGCGGACCACCTGAGCCGGCGGTGCAACTTCGACTTGGACCGTCTCGATCGACATTGCTAGGCCTTCCTCAAGACGACGCGGCGGTCGAGATACCCGTACAGGACGTCGACGATCATGTTGATGGTGAGGAAGAGAATGCTGGTGAAGATGACAAAGGCCAGCGTGGTTGCCTGGTCGCCTCTCAAGACGGAATCGGCCATCCAGCTGCCAAGCCCCGGCCAGCCAAAGATGGTCTCGACCACGACGGTGCCCTCGAACATGATTCCGACCGAGATGCCGATGACGGTAATCGTCGGGATGAAGGCATTGCGGCGGGCATGGCGGCGGACCACCAGGCGCTCGGGGAGACCACGGGCTCGGGCGGCATCGACATAGTCCTTGCCCATCTCCTCGAGCAGCGAGGAGCGCATCATCCTGGTCACGATGCCCACCGCGGCGTAACCGAGCGTGATCGCCGGAAGGACCAGATGCCAAAGGGCGTCCCCCAGGGCCTGGAGGTTCCCGGCGATTATCGAGTCGATCACGTAGAAGTTGGTGGGATGGGCGATGCTGTTCCATAGCTCCGGATCCGAACGCCCGTGAGGGAACCATCCCAGGTTGGCCCAGAAGATGATGAGGAGGACGATCCCCAGCCAGAAGGTGGGCATGCTCGCCCCTCCCACGGCGAACACGCTGGAGAACTGATCGGGCAGTCGATTCCGGCGCCTGGCGGCGAACGTGCCGAGACCGACCCCAAGGGTGACCGCCCAGAGCGCCGCGGCGGCCCCCAACTCGAACGAAGCGGCGATCTTCTGGGGGAAGACTGCGATCACGGGTGCGGCGGCAACCGCCGACCAGCCGAACTCGCCTCTAAATACCCCGCCGAGCCACGCCAGGTATTGGATCGGGAGCGGTTCGTCAAGGTTGAACCGCTCCTCGAGGGCCGCGATCTCCTCGTCGGTCATCCCCGGCTCCAGATAGGAGCCGATGGGCGACCCGCCGATCCGGGTCAGGGTGAACACCAGGATGCTCACCGCCAAGATCACGAAGGGCAGTGCCAGCAGCCTTCGACCGATGTACCTATGCAACCGTCAAGCTCCTAGAGCCAGCCTAGGCAACCCTCCCCTTTACGAACTCGACCCGTTCCTCACTTGTCGTAGATGGCCCAGTACTGGGAAGGCCGTGGCCACATCGGGTTCTCCACGTGGCCCTTCACCCAGTCGCCAGCTGCCGACGGTGCCCCCTCGTTGGCCGGCATGATCCACGCCGCCTCCTCGTAGAGCACCGTCTGGATCTCGGAGAGGATCTGGAGCCGCTCCTCTTCGTCTAGGGAGCCGCGCGCCGCGGCGACCAGGTCGTCGACCCTCTGGGCGTCGGTGTAGCCGTCGGCGAAGCTGTTAACGCTCCCGTACCGGCCATCGGATAGCGCGGTGTCGAACAGGTAGGCGTCGGGGTTGCTGTACTGCGAGCTGGTGTAGGACCACATCCCCACCGGGAGCGGGTCGGTGGCCAGCTGCTCGTCGAATTGCGCCTCAGGCAACTGCAGCACGTTGATGTGGAAGTTGGGGTTGAGCGCCTCGACGCTGTCCTTGAGGGTCAGAGCCGCCCCGGTGAACCCCTCGTGGGTCTGGTCGGTGATGATCGAGACGGTGAACCCCTCGTCCCAGTATCCGGCTTCCGTGAAGAGCTGCTCGGCCATGGCGGGATCGGTGGGGTAGATGGGAGCTTCCGGGTCGTACCCGAACATCCCGGTGGGGAGGACGAAGCTGGCCCGACCACCCTGCCCGCCGAGGATCCCATCGATGTATCCCTGATAGTCGAAGGCGTAGTTGAACGCCTGCCGAATCCGCACGTCCTGGAAGAAGTCGGGCGGGATCGTGTCACCCTCGGGAACCTCGGCGATGTTCATGTTCATCCCGATCAGAAGCACCTGGAGGTCCAAGTTTTCTGTGTCGAGCACTGCATGCTCAATGGGCTCGACCGAGGGCACGTCGGTGGGGCTGATGTCGATGATGTCGTACTCCCTGGCCTGCAGACCGGTGGCCGGCGAGTCGGCGATCAACTCCCAGCGCACCGGCAGGTGGGCCGGCTCGCCCCAGTAGTCAGGATTGATGTCGAAGGTCATCCGGTCGCCACGCTCCCAGGTGGCAAGCGTGTAGGGACCGCTGCCAACCATGTTCTGCGCCATGTACTCGTTGGGCGTGCCCGCCTCCACGCCGCCATTGGCCTCGACCGCGTCCATGCTGACGACGCTCGCCGGGGGAAAGGCGACCAGGTGTAGGAATGCCGCGTCGACGCTGCTGAGCGTCACCTCGAAGGTGAGGTCGTCGACCGCCCGGAACGATGCGACGTTCTCGAACAGTGGGGCTTGACCCTCGGGAAGGTTCATCTCGATGACCCGGTTCCACGAGTACTCCACGTCCTCGGCGGTGAGGTCGGTCCCGTCCGAGAAGACGACGCCCTCGCGCAGCGGGAAGGTGTAGGTGAGCCCGTCCTCCGATATCAACCCGTTCTCGATGGTGGGAACCTCGGTGGAGAGCGAGGGAACGGGAGAACCGCTGTCAGGGGGTATGGCCACGAGACGGTCGTAGACGTTGAGGATCACGTTCATGCCGACATCGTTCCCGCCCACCGCGGCGGGGTCGATACTCGTTATGTCGTCGTTCACAGTGGCGATGAGCACGTCCGGGTTGGGAACGTCACCGCTCGCCTCGCCACCTGCCGCGGTCGAACCCGAGGCGGCGGACGTGTCCGTAGTGGTGCCCTGCCCGCACGCCGCCAACACCAGCGGGAGAACGGCGCACAGGGCCAAGATCCTCCGCGCAATCGAAGCTCGTCCCATGGGAGTCCTCCTCAGTTCCATCCTTCGCGAACGGTTCTCGATCGGCTGCCCAATCGTTTGCAACGTAACTATCCGAGCGTCCCAGTGTCAACCGAAACCGGGGGGTGATTGTGAGGAATCATCCCCCAGGGCTGCGCTCGCTCCTCGCTAGGGTCGCCCCTCCCCTCCAGAAGCGAGACCGTGGCGGCGACCGACTTGTACCCGCGATTCGGCGGAGAAGAGATCGCTCGCCGCCACGACCTGGTTCGGTCGTTCCTCGCCGAGTCCGACCTCGATGCGCTGGTGGTTTTCGGCTGGTCGGCACAGAACCGCACCGCCCAGGCCGACGTCTACTACCTCTCCGGCTATCTCGGGATGAGGGACAACTACGTGATCTTCCCTCGTGAGGGGGAGCCCACCCTCTTCGCCCAGAGCTACAACCACGTGCCAAACGCGGCGCAGGTCTCCTTCCTCGACGACGTCAGGTGGGGTGGCGCCGACAATGGCGTCACCGTAGGAGAGGATCTTCTGGCCCGGGGTCTCGGTGGGGTGGGCGTGGTCGGCTGGATGCCCTATCAGCAGTACGAGTCGATGCGGAGGACAACCGGCGATCGCTGTTCCTTCGGGGACGTGACCCGGGAGTTCCGAACGATCCGGCTCAAGAAGAGCGATGAAGAGCTGGAGTGGCTCAAGCGGGGAGCCGCATTCACCGACGCCGCCCTCGCCGCACTCCGGGATGCGCTGGTCCCCGGGATCAAGGAGTACGAGTTGGCGGAGCCCATCGAGCACTCCTATCTCGGTGCCGGTGGGTTGACCACCTTCTACTACATCGCATCGACACCGATGAGCGATCCGGACAGATGCGTCCCGGCACAGGTCCTGTCGAATCGGGAGATCCAGGCGGGTGACGTGGTGACCTGCGAGCTCAGCGCCTCGTATGCCGGCTACGCCGGTCAGGGTCTTCGCACCTATACCGTTTCACAGGAGCCCACCGCCCTGATCGCCGACCTGCACGCCGTGGCCGAGGACGTGTATCACAAGGTCGCCGCCGCCATACGAACGGGGGCCGCGGTCGAGGAGGTATGGGATGCGTCGGAGGCGGTCTCCGAACGGGGCTTCAGCATCAGAGACGACCTGGTGCACGGCTATGGCATCGGTCTGTTGCCTCCGTGGATCCGTACCAGGCAAACTACCCGGGGGCGAGACGACGACTGGCGCTTCGAGGCCGGCCAGACGGTGGTGATCCAGCCCAACGTCATCACCACGGACGAAACCGCAGGGGTACAGGTGGGAGAGTTGTGCGTGGTCACCGACGAAGGCGCAGTCTCACTGCATTCCTTCCCGCTACAGCTCATCAGGGCGGGATGACCAGGCCGTCGTCGCCGCCGGGAGAGAGGAGAGGCGAATCATGACCGCATTGGGCTCGGCCAAGGAGGCGGCATTCGAGAAGGTGAAGGGGTTGTGGATTGCCATACCCACACCCTTCACATCATCGGGAGAGGTCGACGAGGGGGCATTGCGCAAGGCGGTGGACCACTACATCGATGGCTTGGAGGTCGATGGGATCTTCTGCGGCGGCGTGATGGGCGAGTTCTGGGCGTTGACGGTGGAAGAGCGTGCCCGCGTCCACGAGGTGGTGCTCAGCACGGCGGCGCGACGGGTGCCGGTGATGGCCCACATCGGGCATCACGTCTACTCCGAGGCGGCGCAACTAAGCCGTCACGCCGAGCAGATCGGCGCCGACTTCGTCATCGCCATCAACCCCTACTACCCGATCAAGCCGAGCGACGACATGGTGCGCGACTGGTACCGGCGCCTCACTTCCGAGTCCTCGGTGCCCTTCTTCCTCTTCAACACCTCGTATTCGGGGTATGCCTTGAGTCCCTCCCTGATCGCCGAGCTGAGCGAACTCGAGACCGTATGCGGGATCAAGAACCCCAAGCCGATGGACCACCTGCTCCAGGTCCGCGACCTGGTGGGTGACCGTATCGTCGTCTGTGATGCGGACGAGGGCGACTGGCTCTCGCTCCATCTCGACCACGGATTTCCGGCGCTCATGTCGACCCCGGCGCTGGCCATGTACCAGACACCCGACCACCGCCCCGTTCTCGACTACACGCGCCTGGCAGACACCGGGGACACCGAAGGTGCCTGGGAGTTGCAGAGAACCCTGGGGCGGGAGCGGGACGCTTTTCAGCGCTGGATGCGCGACCAGTGGCTGGCCCACGGCGAGGGGGCGATACCCATCGCCGAACTGAAGGCATGGCTCGGGCTCATGGGGCTGCCGCAAGGACCGGTCCGCCCGCCACTGATCCCCTTGAGCGAGGAGCGGATGAGCGCTTTGACAGCCGACCTCGACAGCCTCGGACTGCTCGATTCGATCTCTACGTGAACCGTCCCGTGAAAAGGAGAACCGATGACACCGGGTGACATCGATTTCAAGGAAGCCGCCGGGAAGCTGCACACCGAGGTCTTCGGTCGGGTAGCCAACACGCCCTGGTACGCCGATGCCGTGTACCCGCGGTTCTCCGACGAGGAATACCAGCGCCGCTTCGACGCCACGAGGGAGAAGATGAAGCGTCTCGGGCTCGACGTGCTCGTCGCCTCGGGCGGTCCCAACCATTGGAGCTGGGGTGGCGGCATGCGATGGCTCAGCAACCACTGGGAATGGCACGGCATGTCGGCCTATGTCGTCGTGCCACCCGACGGCGAGCCGGTGCTCATCTGTGGCCCTGGTGGGGCCCATCGGGAGGCGGTGCGCCGAGCCACGCCCCTCGAGGACGTGCGCCACTCGAGGTGGGGGCGGTCCGGTGATGTGATCGTCGATTTGGTCAAGGAGTGGGGTCTGGCCGACGCCACCATCGGGATCTCATGTGTCGACCCCGTCTTCGGTCACCACTTGCCGGTCGACGAGTGGGAGCGGATTCGTCAGGGGCTGCCCGACGCCACGCTGGAGAGAGTGGGTGATTTCTTCCACGAACTGGTCCATGTCAAGAGCGACGAGGAGATCGAGTGTGTCCGCCGTGCCGGGGAGCTGATGGATCAGGCGTTCCACGCAATGATCGCCATCGCCCGGCCCGGGGTGACCGAGTATCAGCTGGCCGCCGCCGCCACCCACGCCGTGATGGACGGTGGCGGACAGATGGACTTCACAATCATCGGATCGACCCCCACCAGCAATCCGGGCATGGTGTTCGGCAACCCATGGCCATCGGACCGCAGGCTGGAGAAGGGCGACATCATCATCAACGAGCTTGCCTGCGGCTACCGCGGGTACTCGGTGCAGTTGGGTACACCGATCTGCATCGGGGAGCCCCCGGCGTGGATCCGCCGGTTCTTCGAGGACATCGTCCTGCCCGGATACGACCTTATGGCCGAACAACTGGTGGGGGGCAACACCTGGGACGACGTGATGAAGGCGAGCCGCTTCTTCCCGGAGAAGGGTTACGACTCGAGACCGTTGTTCCTCCATTGCATCGACTTCGTCAGCCACCCGCCGCACGTCATGGCGGACCACGTGCTGGCCGAGCCCAACGAACTCGTATTAGCCCCGGGGACCGTGGCCATGCTGGAGCCGACCATCATCACCCCCGACGGTTTGCTGGGGATCTTCTTCGGGCGCACCTATGTGCTCACCGATGGCGGAAACGAGAAGGTCACCCGGTTCCCCCATGAGTTGATGGTGATCTGACCGGATTGCGGTCAGACGACGGTGCCCCCCAGCCGCTCAGCCATCCAGTCGTTCACCCAGGGCTCAGCCTTGTAGCCCAGGTTGCTGATGCCGTGGGTGGCGTCGTCGACGGTGAGGAGGGTGGCGTTTGGCGCCTCTTCGGCGATCCGGCGGGCATGCTCGACACCGATGAGAGGATCGAGCATCCCGTGGACGACCACGAGAGGCTGGGTGATCTTCTCGGCGACGCCGCCCAGGTCGAGTGCGCCGGCCTTGTCCCTCGCCTCCTCGTCCGACGACGACCACGAGTAGTGGCGGAAGGCGCCCCTGGTCACCCCGGGCAGTTCATCCCAACAGGCAGCCCAGTCATACGGCCCGCAGTTGGCGACGGCGGCGGTGACCCGCGGCTCGAAGGCAGCCGCCCGACAGGCGTAGTAGCCACCGAGGCTCACCCCGATGAGACCCACCCTTGCGGCGTCGATGTCGTCTCTCGCCTCCATGGCATCGACTGCCGCGGAGACGGCGACCTCGTAGTCGTGGCGGATGGGCAGCTTGGTGCTGATCTCGCCCTGACCCGGCCCGTCGAGGCTGAGCACGGCGAGACCGCGGCGCAGCAATTGGGCTCGAGCGCCGTGACGATTCTCCTTGGTCGAGTCGAGCCCTGGAAGAAGGATCACCAACGGAGCGGGCCTGCCGCCTGCTGGGATGCTGAGCAGTCCGGCGAGGTCGGAATCCGGGAAGGGGATGGTGACCTTCTCGACAGGGGGCGCCATGTAGGGCAGGACCCGGTCGTGGCACTCCACCATCTTGGCCAGACCGTGGGCGTGGGTCTCGAGGTCGTCCACCGACAGGAAGTAGGAGAGGTGGTAACAGCGCGATGCCGCCAGAAAACTCTCCACCGCGGTGATGCGACGCCCCTCGTCCCAGGCCATCTCGCCCATCGCTTCGTGGAACCGGGCCGTCGCCATCCACTCAGGGGCCCAGTCCGACCAATCGCCAATCCTCCCCACGGTGGCGGTCAGGTCGCCCAGCGCGATATGCCCGGCCAGAAAACGGGCCGCCCAGATGTCGAGAACCTCCTGGATGACCGGATCGGTGTGGTGGAGGGTGCGGGTAGTGGCGGGGTCAACCCTCATCGACGGTCACCTCATCTTCAGCCGGGACAGGCGCATGACATCTACCCTATCTGCCCTAACGTTTGCGCGGACTGGCACAGATAGAGAGAGGCGGCCAAATGGGGATCGACCCGGAAAAGGTCACGATCATCGAAGAAGTCGATGGCTCCGACATCCCGGTGGAACTCAAGTACCTCGAGACCTGGGACGGGCTCTATGCGCCGATCGGTCTCCGACTCCCCCACGGGGCCGGCCCCTTTCCCGTCGTGCTGCTTGCTTCGGGCAACGGTGGCGGTGGCATGGCCTGGATCCGTGATGCCGTGGCCAACCGGGGATACATCATGGAGCGTCTCCTCGAGCGCGGTTACGCATGCGCCTGGATCCGCTACCGCACCGAGGTCGAGCTTGGCTACGAGAACGGCGGCCGCCTCGTCCGTGACACGCGCCAAGGCCGCGACATGTTCAACCGGTCTCCCCTCGAGTACGAAGACGAGATCGCGATCATCGAGCAGCTCAAAAGGGACTCCCGGCTCGACCCAGATCGGGTGGGCATGATCGGGATGAGCCACGGCGGGGAGATGGTGCTCAAGATCACCTCGGAGTATCAAGGCGTGGCCGCCGCCGTCGCCTCGGAGCCCGCATCCCATGAGTTCCTCGCCCTCTCCCCGGACGACACCGCCTTCGTCGATCCCAAGACAGGGCTGCGGAACATCGAAGAGATGCAGATGGCGGAGACCGACAAGGTGCGGTCCCGCATCGATCTCGCCAAGGCGAAGGAGCGGATCTCCACCATCGACACCCCGATCCTCGTCATGGGCCGGGAGAGCGACCACCTCCAGGGGATCTTCCGCACCAGCTACGACTTACTCGCCGAGGAGGGCAAGCCGTCCGAGTGGGTGAGCTGGGAACACGACCTACATGGCTACGTATACCCACAGCGCGGCGCCGATGGCGAGTACCAGGTCGATGACGTCCAAGCGAAGGCAATCGACGGAGTCCTCGACTTCTTCGATCGCCATCTCTAACGGCTCGCTCCCCCCAATGGTTGCTCTCCCCCCGGCGGGGGGAGTACCCGACGCCGGAGGCGTCGGGGGAGGGGGGCTGGTTCACGCCCAAGGTGCGAAGCCGCGGGTTCCGCACCGTTGGAGTTCAGCAGCCCCCTACCCGCTGCTGCGCAGCGGGTCCCTTCCCCCCTGCGGGGGGACCGAAAGCGTTTGACGGCCCGTGACCACGACTGAGTCGCCTCGCGTCGCCCGCAGCACACTCGCGCTGCTGACCGACCGCACCTTCGGCCCGTACTTCTTCGGGAACCTCTCCTCCAACATTGGAACCTGGTTCCAGCAGGTGACGGCGGCAGTCGTGGTGTTCGAGCTCACCGGATCGGCTCTGGTGGTGGGCATGGTCGCCGTGCTCCAGTTTCTGCCATCACTGCTTCTGGCGCCCTGGAGCGGAGCGGCGGCCGACCGGTTCGATCGGAGGCGCCTCCTGCTGGTGGCGCAGACGCCGGCCGCGCTGGCGGCGGCGGCACTGGCCGTCACCACCCTGACGGTGGGTTTGGACGGTTTCCCTTATGCCTGGCCGGTGCTCGCCGCTGCCGGGGTGATCGGTCTCGCCCAGGCCTTCTCGGTCCCGGCGATGCAGGCGTTGGTCCCCGGTCTGGTCCCTGATGCCGACCTGGCCCAGGCCGTGGCGCTCAACTCGGTCACCTTCAACCTGGCTCGCGCCGTGGGGCCGGCGCTCGGTGCTGTCACCCTCGTGGCGCTCGGGCCTGGCGTCGCCTTTTCGGTGAACGCGGCCAGCTATCTGGCGTTGATCGCTGCCCTGAGCGTCATCCGCTCCCGCCCGGTGGAGCGGCCGGCGCGGACATCGGTGTGGGGAGGGTTCCGCCATCTGCGCGCCGATCCGGTGATGGCGGCGCTGCTGGTTGGTGTGGCCGCGCTCGGGTTCGGTGCCGATCCGGTCATCACCCTCGCCCCGGCGCTGGCCGACGGGCTGCTCGGTCCAGCCGGCACCGCTGCGGGGCGGGGGGCGCTGGTGGGCGGTTTGGTCAGCATGTTCGGGGTCGGAGCGGTGCTGGCGATGTTGGCGGTGCCGGCCTCCAGGGATCGGCTCGGGCACCGGGGCACGGCCATCGCCGGGCTGTGCGTGCTCGCCGCAGGCATGATTTGCGTGGCGCTGGCGCCCTCCCCGCCGTGGGCCATGGGAGCCATGGCGGTTGGCGGCTTTGGGTTCCTCCTCGCGGTGACCGCTCTCACCAGCCTGATGCACCTCAGGATCAATGAGCAGATGCGGGGCCGGATGATGGCGTTGTGGGGGATCGCCTTCCTCGGATCGCGGCCCCTGGCCGCATTTCTCGACGGCCTGGTCGCAGACGCTTTTTCTCCGGAGCTGGCTGCCGCAGTGGCTGCGGCTGTGGTCCTGAGTTGCAGTTTGGTGGTGGCGAGATTCGTCCCGCGGAGCGCTCAATGACCAACGGGAGGACCAGATGATCACCGACGTCCACGCCCACTGCATACCCGCCGAACTCATCGAGTTGCTCCGCACCGAGGGGCCCGACATCGGGATCGAGGTGGTGCCCGGTGAGCGGGGGGAGGATGTGTTGATCGCTGGACGTGTCCGCAGCGGGCCGCTCCGTCCCGTGCTCAGCGACGTCGCAGCCCGGCTGGAGCACATGGACGCCACCGGCGTCGAGGTGCAGCTGTTGAGCGGGTGGGTCGACCTCACTGCATATGCCCTGGATGGCGACGCCGGCGCCACCTATGCCAGGCGGTTCAATCAGATACTCACCGACGAGGCGGGGCGCTTCCCCGATCGGTTCCGCGCCCTGGCGACCGTCCCTCTCCAGTCGCCGGGGAAGGCGGCGGAGGAGCTTGCCCACGCCGTTTCCGAGCTGGGGATGGTGGGCGTGGAGATTGCCACCACGGTTGACGGCAAAGACCTCGACCAGGCCGAGCTCGATCCGTTCTGGGCGGCGGCCGAGGAGCTCCGCTGCCTGGTGCTGCTCCACCCATACGCCCCGCTGGCCGGGGTCGACCTGAGCAGGAACTTCCTCGACAACATGGTCGGCCGGCCCGCCGAGACGACGGTTGCCGTCGCCCACCTCGTGTTCAGCGGAGTCCTCGAACGCTTCCCCGGACTGGTGATGTGCGTCGTCCATGGCGGCGGGTTCCTCCCTTATCAATTGGGGAGGATGGAGCGGGGCTACAGCGCGGTGCCCCACCTCACCGCCCGGCACATCAACACCTCGCCCCGTGACGTCGCCAGGCACCTCTACTACGACACCGTGCTCCACTCCCCCGAGGCGATCAGGTTCCTCATCGACACCGTGGGCGTCGACCGCGTCCTCCTCGGTTCCGACTATCCCTTCGAGATGGGCGACCCCGACCCGGTGAGCTCTGTCGATGCGGTGCCCGGCCTAGGTGACGGCGAGCGGCACGCGATCCTCGAGGGGAACGTCGATGCGCTCCTCGCTGCGGTCGGCCGTCAGGCGGGAGCCGGGTCGGCCGCAGGTGGCGGTGGTGCACGGCCGGGACCACTGCGGTAACGCCAAAGCTCGGGCATGAAGCGGGCGATGGCGAACGCCCCGACGACGCAGAGAACACCGCCGGACACGACCGAGAACTGGGGAGACGTCACCGCAGCGACGACGCCGGCTTCGAGGTCGCCGAGCCGGGGTCCGCCGCTCACCACTGCGCCGTGTATGGCAGAGAGCCGTCCCCTCAGCGCGTCGGGCACGGTCAACTGGAGGATCGTGTTCCTGAAAACGGCGGATATGACGTCCGCCGCCCCGGCGACCGCCAACAACCCGAGCGCCAGCGGCAGCCATGTGGTCAGCCCGAAGGCTGTGATGGCGAGACCCCAGACGATCACCGATACGACCACTACCCGGCCCCGGCGGCTGACCCCACCCACCCAGCCGGCGGTTGCGGCGGCGATCATGGCGCCGACACCGGGGGCGGCGAATAGCAGCCCCACCGTCGTCGCATTGCCGCCGAGGACCACGGTCCCGATGGCGGGGAACAAGGCGCGGGGCATCCCGAAGATCATGGCGTTGAGGTCGATCAGGAAGCACGACTGGATGAGCCTCTGCCCCTTGAGATAGCGGAGCCCCTCCTTCACCGACGACCAACCTGCTGCGGTGCCACCACCCTCGGGTCGGAGCGGCCGGATCCCGATCATTGTCAGCGCCGAGAAAACGAACAGCACCGCCTCCAACCCGTAGGTGGCGGCGAGGGAGAACTGAGCGATGAGCAGACCCGCCAGCGCAGGGCCCACCGCTCCCCCCACCTGCGCCACCGCCTGGTTGAGGGCGAACCCGGCGGGGAGGAGGTCCCGCTGGAGCATCGATGGGAGGACGGCCATGCGGGCCGGGATGTCTATCGCGGAGAGACCGGCGTTGACCCCGGTGAGCACATATATCACCCAAATCAGAGGTTGGTCCATCGACGAGTTGACCGCCAGGCCGACTGCGGTCAGCGCCAGACCCATCTGACTGATGACCAGCAGCTTGCGACGATCGACCGCATCGGCGATCGATCCGCCTACGAGAGACATGATGAGCAGCGGGACAATCTGGACCAGACCGAGGGCACCGACGGCGAGCGATGACCCGGTGAGAACGAACACCTGGTAGGGCACGGCGACCACCGTGACCTGCCGGCCAAGAAACGCGAGCAGGTAGCCGAGGAAGAGCCGACGAAACTCCCGCGATACCCGCAACGGGGTGATGTCGACGACGAGTTGCCGACCGAATGCGCCTTGCTTCTTGGGTGGATCGGTCACCGCACCACTCTGCCCCGAACCGCAATGAGGAACACCACACCTGCGAGCCCGACGAAGATCGCATTGATCCCGAACGCCCAGCCGTAGCCGGATCTGTCGGCGACGAGACCCAGCAGCGGTGGCCCGGCGAGCAGCCCAAGGTCGCCAGCCGTCCGAAACAGACCGAGGGCGGCACCCCGGCTCTCCTCGCCGGCAACATCGGCGGCGAAGGCGGCGGGCGCGGGACCGGCCACCGATGTCGCCAGGGCGAGGACCCCGGCCCCGACGACAAAGACCACGGTGTCTCCGGCAAACGCGAGCACGGCGAGACCTGCCGCCGTCCCGAAGAGGCTGGGGACGATCACCCTGCTCCGGCCGTAGCGGTCGGCGGACATGGTGGCGGGAGCCAGGAGCACGATGTTGATCAGCGCCATCCCAGAGAGCAACAGCCCGATCTCGGCAAGCGACATACCGAACTCATCGGCGCCGGCCAGGGGCAACAGCGTGTTCCTGGTCGTGCCCCTGGTGAGGAACACGGCGAGGTTGGCCAGCAGGACCGCAACAAAAGCCGGTGAGGTGAGCAGCCGACGCCACACCAATGATCGTCCACCACTCGATCGGTGATGGTGAGCGGCGCCGGCCGGCCGGGTCTCCTCCAGTCGGAACAGGGCGTACAGCGACGCAGCGATGGTCGCCGCGGCGACCACGTAGAACGGTGCCTCGAGCCCGAACCGGTCGGCCAGAAGCCCGCCGATCACGGGACCGATCGCAACACCGATGAGCAGGGCGCCCTGATTGATGCCGAGGAGCCGCGCCCGGTTGGCGGGTTTGGATATGTCGGCCACATAGATGAGGGCGCCCGTCATGTACATCGCCGACCCGGCCCCGGCGACGAACCGCCACACCACCAGCGGGGCGATGCTTCCCGACAAGGCGGATCCGATCATCCCCGCCGACACAACCAGGGGGCCGCCGACGAGGAGCAGCTTTCGTCCCTTGGCGTCCGCCAGGATCCCGATCGGCACATTGAAGACAAGACGGGCGAGCCCAAATGAAGCAACAGTTACCCCCACGGCGGCCACGCTGAGCCCCATCCGCTGCGCGAAGAGCGGGAGCACCGGGCCAAGGATTCCCTGGCCGGTCATCACCAAGGCGGTAGACACCGAGACGGCGAAGACGCGCTCGTGGGCACGTAGCCGCCCGAGCGCGGCGAAAGCCCCACGGATCCCGGTGCTCAACGGTCGGCCCTCGGGCGTTGTGTGGCACAACACCTCTTCGGGACCCTGGGTCTCGCCATGCACAATCGATTGTTGCAGTCCGAGGGTGGCTGGCCGACTGTGGCTGGCCGAGTGCGCCTGGCCGAGTTTGGCTCCACGACAAATAGACGGTCGAGGGGCAGCATCCTCGGCTGGCACTAACGTTTGCACACCCGTCCGATGGAGTAGTTGTGTCGGTTGAAGAGAGCGACCTCCCCTTCGCCCCCAGCGAGGATCCGTTCGTGATCGAGCACGGTGGGTTCTACCGCCGCTGGCTGTCGATGATCGATGACCTCGACGAGCTGCGGTCGGCCGTGGATCAGCTCACCGGGACCACCGACGACGTCTGGGTGCCGGTGTGGCGCCAACTCGGCAGACATCACGAGGACGAAGGCGACCGACTCGATGGCGAGGGCGATGGCGAGAGCGCCAGGAGGGAGTACCTCCTCGCCAAGACCTACTACAGCATCGGGCGGTTCCCCGATGCGGTGACCCCGTTGAAGGCGGAGGTATCGGCCGATTGCGTGCGCGCCTACCTGAAGGCGGCGGCCTACCTCGACCCGCCTCTCCAGCAGGTCGAGGTGGTGTGCGACGGCAAGGCCATCCCCTGCCACTACCGGGTCCCCGTGGGAGCATCGCCGAGTTCCCCGGTCGCCGCGGTGCTCATCATGTGCGGGGCAGACGTGTTCAAGGAGGACCGCGGCTGGGTGGCGGAGCATGCCCTGGCAAGCGGTCTCGCATCACTGGTGATGGATGCTCCCGGCACCAACGAGAACCCCTTCCCGTACGAGCCGGAGTCGGTCAAGGCGTGGATGGCGGCGGTCGACTGGCTGGCGGACCGGCCCGAAGTGGCTGAGGACCGAATCGGCGCATTCGGCATCAGCCGGGGCGGCTACTCGGTGATGCAGTTGGCCGGCACCTACCCGGAGCGGGTCATGGCGGCGGTGGCCATCGCCGGCAACCACTTCGGGTACCGGATGTCACCCGAGGAGGAGCGGGAGTTCGTCGACATGCGCAATGTCCGCTCGACCTACGTCTTCGGCTCGCCAGGTGACGGTCCCACCTTCTCGCCGACAACCGTGGAGAAGGAGGAGGAGCTCTATCGGAAGTGGTCGCTAACCGAGCTTGGTCTGGCAGACGCCATCGTCTGCCCGGTGTTGATGATCAACGGCAAGCGCGACCACCTGGCTCCGATCGGCAACATCTACTCGATGCTGGAGCACGGCCCGGTGACGGGACGCGAGGCCCGCGTCTACCCCGACGACGGGCACTGCGCCTTCAAGCACCGCCCGGTGTGGGGACCCGAGGCCTTCGACTGGCTGGCCGAGCGTCTCGGGTCCAAGTCTCAGCTCACCTGAACCCGACCGCCGGCCACCCAATCTGTGAACGGAGCGTCAGCCCTGGCTGGCGATCTGAATCAGATTGCCGCAGGTGTCGTCGAACACCGCGGTCGTCACCGGGCCCATCTCCATCGGTTCCTGGGTGAAGTGGACGCCGCGAGCGGCCAAACGCTCGTGCTCGGCCCCCACGTCGTCTACGGCGAACGAGGCGAAAGGAATCCCGTCCTCGACCAGCGCCTCCTTGAAGGGCCCGACGGCGGGATGGCCGGACGGCTCGAGCAGCAACTCGGTCCCGTCCGGGCTCTCCGGGGAGACGACCGTGAGCCACTTGTCCTCTCCGAGCGGGATCTCGGTCTTCTTGATGAACCCGAGGACGTCGGTGTAGAAGTCGAGCGCCTTGTCCTGGTCGTCCACGAACACGCTCGTCAGATGAATTCGCATCACTTTTTCCTTTCGACATCGAGCCACCGCTCGACGATCGCCCACAGCGGGCCTTTGTCGAGATAGTGGAACTTGTATCTGCCCTCACGCCTGGTGTTCACCAGCCCAGCCTCCTCGAGCACCTCGAGGTGCTGGCTGATCGCCTGTCGAGACATGCCGTGCTTCATGGTCACCCGGGCGCAGAGCTCGAACAGCGTCTGCCCGTCACGCTCGTGCAACTCGTCGAGAATCGCCCTCCTCGCCGGTGCTGCGATAGCCGAGAAGACATCGCCCACAGGCGTCTACAATAGGCAAGTCCTTACTTGCCTGTCAAGGTCACTCCCCGTAGGGGGGCAGGGTCCCGCTCGGCTGCGGCGTCGGGTACTGGGGGAGCGAAACCCGTCCGTCTCCGGGAAGGTCCCCAGCAGCGGGTAGGGGCTGCCTCCGTGCTCCGCCGCGGCTTTGCACCTCTGGGTTAACCGCCCCCTCCCCGACGCCTGCGGCGTGGGTACTCCCCCCGCCGGGGGGAGCGAAGAAGGGAGCCCGTCTACTACGAGGAGGTGATCACACTCCCAAACCCCACGCCGAGGTCGTCGAGGATGACCATGGCGGCGTTGCGGCCGGGGCCGCCGGTTATGGAGCCACCGGGGTGGGTGGTGGCACCGGTCTGGTAGAGGCCGGGGATGGGCATGCGGTGCTGCGCCCAGCCTGGCACCGGGCGGAGCGGGCCGCTGTTGGCCAGACCCCGGTCACCCCCGTGGATGGTCCCGTGCCACATGTGCGGGTTGGAACGCTCGATGTCGACCGGGCTCTTCGCCAGGCGCGCCAGCACCTTGTCGTCGGTGAGGTTGGGCGCGCAGCGCTGCAGCACCGAGAGGTGGCGGGCGGCGAGTTCGTCGCGGCAATCCTCCCAGTTCCCGTCGGACAGTTCGTATGGGGCCATGCTCAGGATCTTGACCGTGTGGTGATCCTGTGGCGCCCGCGAAGGATCGACCAGTGTCGGGGTGGCGAAGAGGAGGAAAGCGCCCTCATGGTGGAGGCGGCCCTCCTTGATCCCTCGTCCGAACTCGATGGTGTCCTCCGGCCAGGGCACGTACCCCGCTGACACCGCGGTGCGGGTCCCATCGTCGCCCGACAAGAACTGCGGTGGCTCCGTCGTGGCGTAGTAGGAAGCGAACGACGGCATCCCCGGGTCAAAGGTGTCGACACCTTCGAGGAACTCGTCACCCCAGGCGGCCGCAGGCGCCATGCCGACCAAGGACTTGACATGGATCGAGGAGACGACGGCGGTGCGGGCGATGAAGGTATCACCCTCTTCTGTCTCAACCCCTACGCAGCGGTCCCCTTCGAGCACGAGTCCGGTGATGAACCGGTTGGTCAAGACGCGGCCGCCGTGGTCCTCGATTGCACGGACCAGAGCACGCGGGAGAGCAGCCGAACCGCCCAGCGGGATCGACCAACTTCGCACCTGCCGACCCCCCACCGATGACGCTGCAAGCACGCCTGAACCGGCTGAGTCGATCGGCTGTGCCGTCTGGAAGGCCATCCAGGCGAGAAACGCCTGGATGTGGCGGCTCTCAAAGAGATTGGAGATGACCTGCCATGACGACTGGGCGTTGCGCCTCAGCCAGCGTCCGCCCCCCGGTGCGGCGGCGAGCGCCTCCTCCAAACCGGGGCCATACCCGATCGGGTTGAACCGCCATTTGCCGAACACACCCTTCACGTCGTCCCACTCGGCGAGCATCCGCCGGTAAGCATCGGCATCGGCTTTCGAGAACCGGGCGATTTCGTCAAGGGTGCGGTCGAGGTCGAGCCACATTGTGAAGTGCTCGCCGTCGGGAAAGACCACGTGGGCGACAGGGTCGGGATCGACGTAGGTGAGCCCGTACTCCGAGATGAGGCCCAACTCGTCACGGCTCAGCACCGGGTTGACCTGGATCAGAGTGTGTCCGGTGGAGCAACTGTCGAAGTGGAACCCGGGAAGGGTCAACTCCTCGGTGGCGGCGCCACCCCCCGCCTCGGGACGAGCGTCGAGGACCACCACCTCGAGCCCGGCACGAGCCAAGTAGGCGGCTGTTATCAGGCTGTTGTGGCCCCCACCGGCCACCACCACGTCTGCGGTCTCCGCCATTTCTCGCTCCTCCTTCAAGCCGCCACGCCGACACCGGCCAGCAGTGGGGCCACCTCGACCGCCCGGCCACCATCTTGCGATGACCTCAGCGCTGCGGCCACCACCGCCAAGGCGCGGATCCCCTCGATGGCACCCACCTCCACCTCGGCCTCACCCCTTATGGCCAGGGCGAATTCCTCGAGTTGCTCACGGAACATGTCGGTGGGAGGAAGCGGCACTTCGGGGCGCTCCGGGCTCCGGAACGCCTGGCTCACCAGCTTGCTCGCCCCGTCCACCAGGTGCGACTGGTCCCACTGGGTGAAATCGAGGTCGTACAAGAGGTTGGCTTCGGTCCCGAGCAGCCGCATCTGGTACACCCCTGGGGAGGCCCATCCGGTGCCCAGGTAGCCGAGCTGTCCCGACTCGAACTCGAGAATGCACATCACCGCATCGGGGACCTCGGCCTCCGTGTAGAGACGGCGAGCGTGGGCACTCACCGCAGCCACCGGCCCGAGGAGGTATTGGAGGTTGTCGGCGTGGTGGACCCCGAGTTGGATGAGGGCGCCGCCGGGGCTCTTGTCGGCGAAGAACCTCCAGGTCGAAGGGGTGAGCTCGAGTCCCCTCTCATTGGAGAAGTTGGCCTCGGCCAGGGAAACCCGGCCGATTCTTCCCTCATCGATCCATTGCTTCATCACCCGGTGCCCGGAGAGACGTCGGGCGCTGTGCCCAACGGCGAACACCATCCCGGTCCGTTCGACCGCGGCGGCGATCTCGGCGGCATCCTCGATGGTGTGGGCGATCGGCTTGTCTGTGTAGACCGCCTTGCCGGCCTCAAGGCAATCGAGGATGACCGGCATATGGACGTCGTTTGGGGTGGTGACCACCACCCCTTCGATCTCGGGATCGGATAGCAGCTCGTCGAGCGTCACCGCCGCCCGGGGTATGCCGAACTCCTCCTGGAAAGCGGTGCGCGACTCCTCGCTGCGAGAGAAGCAGTTGGCAAGTTCGATCACCGCTCCCCGCTGCGCACCGCGTGCGAGAACGCGGGCCCAGCGACCCAAGCCAATGGGTGCGAGCCGGACCGGATCGCTCATCGGGCGACCGTTGGTCATGGTGCCTCCAATTCGGGTACGGCGATGTCGAGCTCGTCGAGGTTCGAGTTCAGGTCGGGGTGGGGGAAGAAGCAGGCGAGGGTGATCCCGTCCGGGTCGGTGGTCACCGTGGCGTGCGGCACGCCGCGGGGGATCTGCACCCACGACCCGGTGGAGAGGGCGTGGAAGGTGCCATCGAGCCAGACCGCCCCCGAGCCGCCGGCAACGAAGACGATCTCCTCGCTCTCGGGGTGACGGTGGGCGTTGCGCCTAGCACCGGGCTCGATGTGGACAAACCGGGCGCTCGACGTCCCCCCGGCCAACGTGGCGAAGGGGTCGGCGCTCCTTCTCCCCGGCCGCCCCTCCCCGTCGAAGCTGCCTGGGGCGATGACCGTCATGAACCGCCACCTCGTGCCTCGAGCACTCCCCGCACCGCCTTCTCCAACGATCCACCAACCTCGGTGGCGAACCCGGCAGCCAGTTCGGGGGTTGCCCAGGCAGGGTCGCCATACCATCCATCGGAGGCCAACTCCGAGACGTCGGTGATGTACCCGTAGACCTCGCGGGAGCGCCGCATGGCATCGAGAGCCTCGGCGCCCTCCGGACGACTCGGCTCGGTGACAGTGTCCCACTGGACAAGCGTTGGATCGGCGGCCATCACCGCCATCGTCTCGATCGCACCGCCATGGGTGAGGCCGCCACCCCGTTCGGCATAGATCCGCTGCGCCGTGTAACACGCCTGGGCGGCGACCACCAGGACACCGTGGCGATCCTGCAGGTCGGTTGCGACCGCGTCGAGCGAGGCGATGTTGCCCTCATGCCAGTTGACCAGGACGAGGACCGACGCCCCCATCTCGACCAGTTCCTCGCAGACATTCGCCACGTAATCCTCGAAGACCCGGCGCCGCAGCGAAACGGTGCCGGGATGGCCGGCGTGGATAGGGGTCACGCCGTAGGGGCCGCCTGACACGAGCAGGGCGTCGAGGCGCTCGGCGAGATCGGCAGCGACAAGATCGGCGGCCATGGTGTCGGTCCCGCATGGGAGATGCGGTCCGTGCTGTTCGATGCTCCCAAATGACAGGACCGCCATCCCCGACCGATCGAGCAGGGTGCGCACGTCGGGTGCGGCCAGCCGATCGATGGAACGGTTCACTGCACCTCCACCTTGGCCGGGACAACCGGATTTGTCGGAGGAAGTCCTTGAAGCAGACGGCGCGCCTCGGCAGCAGCCTGACGACGCATCTCGAGTTCGGTTTCCTCGGTGTACCAGGCCATGTGCGGGGTGAGTATGAGTTGCTCTGAGGTGAAGCGTTCGGTCGGCGGAGGTTCCTGGGGGTAGACGTCGAGGGCGGCGACCGCCGGGCGCCCCGCGGCGAGCGCACCCTCCAAGGCATCGAGGTCGATCAACGATCCGCGAGCGGTGTTGACCAGGACCGATCCGGGGCGCATCAGATCGAGTTCCGCTCTGCCAAGGAGCGCGTCACCGCCGGCGCCGGGCAGATGGAGCGTGACCACGTCGGCGGTGGCGAGCAGGGTCTCCAACGGGACGACCTCGGCCTGCCGCCGCTCGTCATCGAGGATCGGGTCGTTCACCAGGACCCTCCCGAACCCGACGGCAGCGAGCAACTGACCCACCCGGCGTCCGATCCTCCCGAACCCGACCACTCCGGCGGTCATGGAGCGGGGCAACCGGAGAGGTCGCAGCTCGGCGAACCCCCAGTCGCCGCGGCGGAGCCTGCGCTCCGCCATGGGCAGCCGGCGGATACCGGCAAGGACCAGGGCGAGGGTGTGCACCGCCACCGCCTCGGTACCGTAGTTGGGGGTGTTGGCCACCGAAATGCCCGCTGCAGCAGCGGCGACCAGGTCGATCGAGTCCACCCCGACCCCGTAGCGGACGATCCCCTTGCAGCGCAGACCGGCGATGGTGGTGGCGTCGAATCGAGGGGCGGCGCCAGCGAGTATCACGTCGGCGTCGGCTGCCACATCAAGGATCTCTTCCTTGGTCCGGCCCGCACCCGACACGATCTCCGCGGCCAAGGTCGCCGAGCGCCTCGTGCTCGACCCCGAAGTCGGGATACCGGGTCCCGACGATGGCGACCGTTGCCGAGGCCACGGGCTGAGTGTAGGCCGACAATCGTTTGCGGGCTCCGCCGCGATCAGAGATCAAACAGCCGTTGGGCGTTCCCGCCGGTGATGGCGGTGCGGTCGGCCTCGTCGAGTCCGGGCACCTTCCCAACCAGCCCAACCGGGTCGGTCTCCCCCATGTCGAAGGGGAAGTCGGTCCCGAGGAGCACCCGATCGACCCCGACGACATCGATGAGGTGCCTCAGGTAGAGAGGGTCGAACACCATCGTGTCGTAGTGGAGGCTCCGCAGGTAGTGGCTCGGGGGGTGGTCGGGGATTTTGAACCTGGTCTCCGGGCGGACCTCCCAGGTGTGATCGGCCCGGGCGGCGTAGAAGGGGAGGTAACCGCCGCCATGGAGTAGGACAAGCCGGAGGGCCGGGACCTCCTCGAAGAGCCCGGAAAAGATGAGCCGCGTCGCGCAAACCATCGTCTCCAAGGGGTTCCCGATGCAGTTGACCAGGAAGTAGTCACCGAGCCGCTGGCTCTCGGGAAAGCCGTTGGGGTGGATGATGACGGGCAGCCCGAGATCGGCCACCGCCTCGAAGAAAGGGCGGAAGCCCGGTTCGTCCAGGTTGCGCCCGTACACGGTCCCGCCGATCTGCAGTCCCTTGAACCCGATCCCGGCGACCCGTTCCGCCTCGGCGATGGCCAGATCCACATCCTGGAGCGGGACGGTCGCCCCCATGGCGACGAAGCGGTCGGGGTAATCGGCGACGGCGGCGGCGATCCGGTCGTTCTGCATCCTGCTCAACTCGGCACCGACCTCGCCCGGCACCCAGTAGCAGTACTCGGAGACGAAGGTGGCGAGACCCTGGATATCCACCCCCATCCGGTCCATGTGCTCGAGCCGCGCCTCGGGGTTGGATAGCGAGTCGGCGATTGCGGGGAACATCTGCTTGTTGTGCTGGCGCGACACCTCGCCCATGAAGTGGTCGTATGGCTCGACCTCTGGCCGGAAGTGCGGGGCGGCAGCCTGGCGCACACCGGCGGTCGCCAGATGGCAATGGACGTCTACGACCGGCATCGCCTCAGCTCTCGGCGGGGGCCGAGCCGGCCGCCAGGGCCCGCTGGTCGAAGGCCCTGAGTGACACCTGGAGGTGCTCGAGCACAGCCTCGACCGCCGCCTCGACGTCGTGATTTTCCAGGGCCTCGAGGATGGCGGCGTGGTCGCGGTTGGCGTTGTCGCGCAGCCCGGCGACATCCTTGATCGAGGCTCCGATGTACATCACCGAAGCATCCTGGAGGCCACGGATGATCGCCGCCAGCCGCGGGGTGGCAGCCTCCTCGTACACCGCCATGTGGAAAGCGCGGTTTTCGTCCACCCACTGCGCCGAGTGGGGCTCCCGCTCCATTTGCTGATGGAGGTCGCGCAGCCTGCTGAGAACCGCCTCGGAGAGGTTCGGCACCGCTTGGCGCATGGCCAGCGGCTCGAGGAGCCGGCGGATCTCGTAGATCTCGCGAAGCTCTTCCCCGCTCAACTCCGAGACGACGGCGCCGCGGTGGGGGTCGAACTGGATCAGCCCCTCGGAGGCGAGGTCGCGCAGCGCCTCGCGCACCGGCGTGGTGCTCACTTCGAGCGTTGTAGCTAGCTCCGCCTGGACCAGCCGGCTCCCACCGGGTATGTCCCCGCTGAGGATGGCTCGGCGCAGCACCTCGCGCACGTACTCGTGGGCGGTCTGCCGGGTGGCGGAGAAGCTTTGCCCGGCCAGACCCGGCAGTCTCTCGACCACGGAATCGGTCACTTCGGTCCTCTCCCCGCTGACTTCGTGCATCCTATAACCTCGCCGGGGCTGGGAAAACGAGCGCAAGGAGAGCGAACTGCGCGCCGCACTGCTTACCGAGCCGTTGCAGGTCACCCTTGCCGAGGTGCCGTCGCCGGAGGAAGCCGGGATGGTGACGGTGATCCCCGAAACGCTGGGGATATGCGGCACCGACCTCAAGATCTTCACCGGCCGCATACCGGCGCAGTTCCCCATCGTGCCCGGCCACGAAATGGTGGGCGAAGTGCTGGCGGCGCCGGAGGGATCTTCCTTCCCATCCGGCACCAGGGTCCTGATCGATCCCGCCGTCTCCTGCGGCCGGTGTGACCTGTGCCGGCGCAATCGGCCCAATCTCTGCCGGTTCGGGGGGTTGATGGGCCGCGACTCGCCAGGGGTGTTCGCCGACCTCGTGGCCGTGCCCGAGGAGCGGTTGGTCGAGGTGCCGAAGTCGATCACCCCCAGCGCTTCGGGGTTGCTCCAGGTGCTGGGAACGTGTGTCCACGCCCAGCGATCAATCGAGGTGTTTCCCGGTCAGGTGGCAGCGGTGGTCGGGCTGGGAGTGGCCGGCCAGCTCATGGCCCAGCTACTGGCGCTGCGCGGCGCCGTCGTCGCCGGGTTCACCAGGTCATCCGCCAAACGGGAACTGGCGGAACGGCTCGGTGCCACCGTCACCGCCCACCCCGACGAGGCACCTGCCGTGCTCGACGAGCTCACCGCTGGACGCGGTCCCGAACTGGTGGTCGAGGCGGCCGGGTACGAGGCCACCCTGGCCCTTTCCATCGAATTGGCCGGGATAGGTGGCGAGGTGCTGGTCTTCGGGACCATTGCAGGTGGCGACAAAGGACTTCCCTACTACCAGATGTACGCCAAGGAGCTCAGGCTCCACAACCCGCGTGCCGCCCTGATCGACGACTACGCAACCGCGGTGGGGCTGGCGGCGGCGGGTCGGGTCAGCCTGGAGCCCATCGTCACCCACTCTGTCACCCTCGATGACGTCGCCGCCGCATTCGCCTTGGTTGACGACCCCGATTCGCTCAAGGTCCTCCTCCGACCCCGATGACCCCCGACCTCACCATCACGGGGGGCTCGCTGGTGACCCCCAAGGGGGTGGTGGTGGCCGACCTGGCTTCGGCAGATGGCGTGATCACCGCCATCGGGCACCTCGAGGGTCGTGGTCGGGTGGTGGACGCCACGGGTCTGTTGGTGCTCCCCGGGATGGTGGACACCCATGTCCACCTGATGGACCCCGGCCCCGCCGAGCGGGAGGATTTCCCCACCGGGACCAGGGCGGCCGCCGTCAGGGGGGTGACCACCGTCGTCGAACACACCCATGCCCACCCGGTACGAAACCCGGCGGACCTGGCGGCCAAACGGGAGCACCTGGTCGGCCGATCGAACGTCGACTACGGGCTTGCCGCCCACGTCTGGCCGGAGGACATCACGGGGATGCCGGAGCTATGGCGAGCCGGTGTCGCCTTCTTCAAGCTGTTCACCTGCACCACCCACGGCGTTCCCGGGCTATCCGCCGCCGAGTTGCTCGGTGCGTTGACCGCGCTGGCGAGAGTGGACGGACGGGCGCTGGTGCACTGCGAGGACGAGACGATGACGGCAATGGCCGAGTGGGCGCTGCGGCAGGCGGGCCGGCACGATCCGGACCTGCTCATCGAGTGGCGCAGCCGGCGTGCCGAGATCACGGCGCTCACCGTGGTCGGTGCGCTGGCCGCTGCCACCGGTGCCGCCATCACCTTCGCCCATGTCAGCAGCGGCGAAGCGGTGACCGCGGTTCAGACCGCTCGGAGTTGGGGGGCAGACGCCGCCGCCGAGGCCTGTCCTCAGTATCTGGCGCTAGACGAGTCCGAGATCAGAAGCGAGGGAGCCCTCCGCAAGTTCACCCCCCCGGCACGCAGTCGCAGCGACGACGAGCGCGACGAGATGTGGCGGGCGCTGCGGGACGGGTCGCTCACCCATGTCGCCACCGATCACGCCCCCTCCACTCTCGAGCAGAAGCTGGGAGGGGACATCTGGGAAGCGCCCTTCGGGCTGCCCGGCCTGGACACCACATATCCCTTCATGATCGACGCCGCCCTGCGCGGCGTGCTCACCCTCGAGGAGGTGGCCGTCCGCTGTGCAGCCTTCCCGGCGGAGCGGTACGGGCTGGCACCTGCCAAGGGGACGATCACCGTCGGCGCCGACACCGACCTGGTGCTGGTGGATCCCAATGCCACCTGGACCGTGCACCGGGCCGACATCCTGTCCAAGGCAGGATGGTCCCCCTTCGAAGGCCGCACATTCAGAGGCCGGGCCGTGGCTACGTTCCTCCGCGGCGAGGAGATAGCCAGCGACGGAAGGTGCCACGAGCTTCGAAGCGGGAGGTTCCTCCCCGGGATGGGAACCGCGAAGAGCTAGCTCCCGCCTGGATTGGCTGCCGTCTGCCGTCTGCCGTCTAGGCCCCGTGGGAGTTAACCAGCCCCCCTACCCGCTGCTCCACAGCGGGGCCCTTCCCCCTTCGGGGGGACAGAGAAGAATGGCTGCCGTCTGCCGTCTGCCGTCTGGCGTCTAGTTCGGCTCCGTCTTCCGACTCTCCTATACGATCCACGTCCCACCCCCCGGAGGCACTTTCTTGGCCCGTTTCAAGGTCGTGGTCAGCGACCAAGTCTTCCCCAATGTCGACACCGAGCGCGCCATGCTCGCCGGCATCGACGCCGACCTCGAGGTCGCCGATGGCGACATGGAGCAGGTGCTGGCGGTGGCGTCCGATGCCGACGCCATCCTCAACACCTATCTGCCATGGGACGAGCCGGCGCTGGCCAGGCTGGATCGCTGCCGGATCATCGCCCGTTACGGCATTGGGGTCGACAACATCGATCTCGAGGCGGCCCGTCGCCATGACATCGTCGTCACCAACGTCCCTGACTACTCGGTCGAGGAGGTGGCGGTCCACGCCCTGACCTTGTTGTTGGCTGCGCTGCGACGTCTCCCCACCGCCCAGAAGATGGTCGCCGAGGGAAAGTGGGGGATCGATGGCGTACGCCCCATCAGACGGCTCAGCCTTCTCACCGTCGGTCTGCTCGGATACGGGCGGATCGGTCGCAGACTGGGCGCGTTCTTCGAGGCGGTCGGCGCTGATCTCATCGTCCACGACCCCTACCTGCGCCCCGATCCCGTCGGGCCATCGCTGGTCGGGTTCGATGAGTTGTTGGAGCGGGCCGACATCATCTCCATCCATGCCCCGCTCACCCCGGAGACCAGGGGGATCATCGACGCCGACGCCGTCGCCCGGATGCGGCCCGGCGCCATCCTGGTGAACACGTCGCGGGGACCGCTGGTCGACCTGGATGCGGTCACCGCGGCACTAGCCGATGGCCGGTTGGGGGCTGCCGCCCTCGACGTCTTCGACCGCGAGCCACTCGACGCGGAGCGGATCGACGGTGTCCCCAATCTGATCGCCACCCCGCACATGGCCTACTACTCGGAGGAGGCGCTCGCCGAGTCGCAGCGCAAGGCGGCGACCCAGGTGGTCAAGGTGCTGACCGGCGAGCCACCCGACTACCAGGTCAACTGAAACCACGTCTGTCCGCTGGTTCTCCTGGTGGGTCCCGCATGCCTGCAATCGATTGTGGGCCCATGTGATACCGTCGACGTCCGATGGCCGCCGACCCGCAACGGCCCCTCTACCAGCCGATCGCCCCCCTCCGCCGGGAGGACCGCCGGCTCATCACCGGTGCCGGTCGTTTCGTCGCCGACCTGACGCCGCCGGGCACCCTCCACCTCGCCTTCGCCCGCAGCACCGAGGCCCACGCTCTCATTCTGGGTATCGACAGCGCCGAGGCGGCCCAGGCCGATGGTGTCGCCCTGGTTGCTACAGCCGCCGATCTGGACCTCCCCGACATCCCGGGTGGCTCGTTAGCGGTGAAGGCCGCCGGCTTCTCCCGACCGCATCTGGCCACAGAAAGGGTGCGGTATGTCGGGGAGCCGATCGCGGTGGTGGCGGCCGAGGACGCAGCGCGGCGATCGACGCCGCCGAGGTGATCTGGGTCGACTACGACCCGTTGCCTGTGGTCTCCGACGCGGCAGCAGCCCTCACTGACGAGACGATCCTCCACCCTGCGGCGGAGAGCAATGTGGTGGAAACCTGGGCTCTCGGAACACCAGACGGTGACGGCGGCGAACAGGTGGCGATCGAGTTGACCGTCCACAACCAGCGACTGGCGCCCGTGGCGGTCGAGCCGCTCGCCATCCTGGTCGAGCCCCATGGCGATGAAACGATCACCATCTGGTGCGGACACCAACGCCCCCACGAGCTTCGTAGCCGGCTTGCCAGGCTTCTCGGGATCGAGCCATCGGCGGTCAGGGTGATCGTCCCCGATGTCGGCGGTGCCTTCGGGATGAAGGGGATGATGTTCCCCGAGTACACCGTGGCGGTTGCAACCGCCATTCGACTGCAACGACCGGTCATCTGGGCAGAGCGGCGGCGTGAGCACTTCTCCGGGGGGACCCACGGGCGCGGCTCCACCCACACGGTTCGGCTCACCGGTGACAGGGATGGCCGAATCCACCGAGCGGAGCTTGAAGAGCTGGCAGATGTGGGCGCATACCCTCACAACGGGTCGTCGATCCCCGCCTTCTCCCGTTATGTGGCCACCGGGCTGTACGACTTCCCCGAGGTCCATATCCGTACCACGACCGTCGTCACCAACCGGGCGCCGACCGGCTCCTACCGGGGTGCGGGGAGACCGGAGGCCGCATATGCCATCGAAAGAGCGGTCGACGCATATGCAAGGAGGGCTGGCCTCGACCCGGTCGAGGTGAGGCTGGCCAACTTCATCAGAGATCTTCCCTTCACCACGGCAACCGGTGCCATTTACGACTCGGGCGATTACGCCGCGGCATTGCGCACGGCGGTGGATCTGGTGGGACTCGAAGAGACCCGCCGGCAACAGGAGGAGCGCCGTGCGGAGGGCGGACGGCAGATCGGTGTCGGGATCGGCGCTTTCGTCGAGCGGGCCGGCGGACAGGTGGACACCGGCGAGTACGCCAGGGTGGAGGTCGACCCCGCCGGAAGGGTGACGGTGCGGACCGGGTCCATGTCGTCGGGCCAAGGACACGAGACCGTGTGGCCAGAGGTCGTCGCCTCCGCTTTGGGCATGCCTGCGGATCGCGTCTCCTTCGTCGCCGGTGACACCGCGGAGGTCGCCAGGGGGACGGGAACGGCAGCTAGCCGGTCGGCCCAGATCGGCGCGTCGGGGGCGTGGCGCACCGCACTGGTGGTGCGTGGGCGGGCGGTCGAGTTGGCCGCCGAGTTGCTCGAGGCAGCTCGCGGTCGACATCGTCATCTCGGAGGGCCGGTTCGCCGTGGCCGGCGTGCCCGGCGCCGGGATCTCGTGGGACGAGGTGGCGGCCCACGCCGGCGAGCACGGCGTCGAGTTGGCTGCTGAGGAGTGGTACGTCCCCGGCGCCCAGACCTTCCCCTACGGGGTGCACGTCGCCGTTGTCGAGGTGGACATCGAGACCGGTGAGGTGATCCTGTCGAGGATGGTGACCGTAGACGACTGCGGCAACGTGCTCAACCCCATGGTCGTCCAGGGCCAGATCGAAGGATCGCTGCTGCAAGGCATCGGGCAGGCGCTCTACGAGGGCGTGGTCTACGACGAGCAGGGCCAGCTACTCACCTCGACCCTGGTCGATTACCAGATGCCCAGAGCAACGGACGCTCCCCCGCTGCGCCACACCCGTCTCGTCCACCCCGCCCCTTCCAACCCGCTCGGGGTCAAGGGCGCCGGGGAGGCGGGATGCATCGGGGCGCCGCCCGCCATAGTCAACGCCGTCCTCGATGCGCTGGCGCCGCTCGGGGTGACCCACCTGGAAATGCCCCTCCACCCAGGGACGGTGTGGACGGCGATACAGGAGCGCGCCGGGACCGCTAGCGGTCTAGCCCCGTTGCGTTCCGGAGCCGCATCAGCGCACCGGTGCAGGGGCGTTGTTCTCAGCGCTCTCCACGATGGCTTCGAGAATGGCGGCCACCGCCACCCCCTCGGGTGCGCCGGTCTCGGGTTTGTCGCCGCTGCGTATGCAGGCGGCGAACTCGGCCAGTTCGTCGGCAACGGTGTCGATGGTCTCCACTTTCTCCTCAGCCCGCTCCGCAGCGCCGCGGGGCTGGATGTAGAGACGGACACCATCACCCTCCGACCAGGCGCAGGCTTCGGTCCCGAATACGCCGATCGTTGTCACCGGGCCTACCGCCATGAGAGTGGTCAACGATGCCAGCGGTCCCGACTCGAGCCCGAGTACCACCGAGGTCACATCCTCGACCTCGTACTTCCCGAACACACGACGGCTCATGGTGAACACCTCGGTCACCTTCCCGCCGAGGTACCCGATGGCGTCCACCATGTGGACACCGAGCGGGGTCATCCCACCGGCAGGTAGCTGCTCGGGCTGCTGGCGCCATTCCGGGACGGTCGGCTTGAAGGCGACCGGCACCGAGATGTGGGTCTCGATGTACTGGAGGTCGCCGAGGCTCCCATCTTGAACCAACTCGGCCAGCCTGCGATTCGCCGTCTGGCGGCGTTTGTTGTGCCCGACCTGGAGGACCACGCCCGCTGCCTCGGCGGCGGCGGCACATGCCCGTGCTTCGGTTCCGGTCAGGGCGAGGGGCTTCTCAACGAAAACGTGCTTCCCTGCTGCCGCCGCCGCCTCCACGATCTCGAGCCGCACCTGGTGCGGCGTCGCCACCAGCACACCATCGATCTCGGGGTCTGCCCAGATCTCGTCGAGATCGGAGGCGGAGCGGCACCCGTGCTTCTCGGCGAACTGCTCACGGCTTTCCGGACTGCGGGAGTAACAGGCGACCATGGTGGCCGATTTCGCCGCACCCTCGGCGAGAACCCCGCCCCACCACCCCAACCCGATCGACGCGAGTCCGACCGATTCATCCGTCATCGACGACCTCCTAGCGAACCCAACTCGTCGATCGTATACCATGCACGATCTCATCCGATTGGCGCGAGGAGGGCGGGCATGGTCGACCAACCGTGGAAGACGGACAGGTGGTTCTCCAGCCCCTGGAACTACCTACCCGAGGTCACCGAGGGCTTCCAACTGCCGGCCGATCTCCAGGTCCATGATGTCACCCTCCGCGACGGGGAACAGCAGGCCGGTGTGGAGCTCAACGCCGACGACAAGTTGCGGATCGCCGAGGCGCTCTCCGAAGCCGGGATCCATCGCATCGAAGCCGGCCTTCCTGCAGTGTCTCCTTCGGACGAGGCGGCGGTACGCAAGATCGCATCGGCCGGTTTCGACTCGAGGGTGTTCGCCTTCTCGCGCTGCATGGTGGGCGACGTGGAACTGGCTGCCGACTGCGGGGTCGAGGGTGTCGTCATGGAGATCCCATCGAGCCACCACCTCATCGAGGTTGCCTACCGCTGGCCGCTGGATCGCGCCATCGAGGCCTCGGTGGAGACCACCAAGCTGGCGCATGACCGGGGGCTCACCGTCTCCTTCTTCCCCATCGACGCCACAAGGGCGGGGATGGTCGAGCTTCTCGACGATCTGGAAACGGTGGCGCGTGAGGGTCATGTGGACACGGTCGGTCTGGTCGACACATTCGGTGTTACCTCCCCTCACGCCATCTCCTTCTTCGCTCGTCAGGTGGCGAGACGCCTCGGGGTTCCGCTGGAGACGCATTTCCACATGGACTTCGGGATGGGCGTGGCCAACACGGTCCTCGCCGTCGCCGAGGGTGCCTCTGTGATCCAGACGACGGTGAGCGGGCTCGGTGAGAGGGCGGGCAACGCCCCGATGGAGGAGACGGTGCTGGCGCTGCTCACCATGTACGGGATAGACATGGGGATCAAGACCGAGCACTTCACCCCAATCGCCCGGCTGGTGGCCGAGCTCACCGGTGTGCAGCAGCCCTCCAACCGCCCGGTTACCGGTGAGCGGCTCTACCACGTCGAGTCGGGAATCATCGCCACCTGGGTGAAGAACGCCGGCGACCAGCTCACCGAGCCATTCCCCTATCGCCCCGAGCTCGTCGGACAACAGCAGCCAGAGATCGTCCTCGGGAAAGGCTCCGGTCTCGACTCGGTGGCCATCTGGCTCGACCGCCACGGGATCGAGGACGCCACGACCGCCGAGATCGAGGAGGTCCTCGCGAGGTCAAGGCGAAGTCGCTGGAGAAGAAGGGTCTGCTTGATGACGACGAGTTTCTCTCGATTGTGGACAAGGTATTGCCAGGAAGAAGTACTTAGTGTCGACTTGGTACTCAGTACTCGTCCTAGACCGAACCAGATCCAAGAACCCGGGAGGCTCGTGCGGTAATCGGTGTCTTTTTCTAAGTACTAAGTACTAGGTACTAAGTACTCACTGGACAGGAGGAACCAATGCGTGAAGCATTCGGTGTGCTCAGCACCGACTGGAAAGAGGGCATCAATTGGGCCAAGGTCCGCGAGTGGCGCCTGAAGCGGGCCCACGAGGCGATGGAGCGCCACGGGCTGGGGGCCCTCCTCCTCTTCTACGACGAGAACATGCGCTACGTCTCCTCGACGCTGACCCCGGGTTGGAACCGGCTCAAGCCGGGCCTGCGCTACGTCGTGCTCCCCGCAGGCAAGCCGCCCATCGTCTACGAGCAGGGCGACATCGGGTTCCACCTCAAGGTCCACAACCCGTGGATCCCCCAGGAGAACATCCGTCACTCCTATGTCTGGATCAAGGGCGCCGTCGGCCCCGCCGCCGACCAGCAGGTCGACAAGTTCGTCAACGCGCTGGTCAACGATCTCGAGGACGCCGGCGTGCGGGACAGCCGCTCGGCGTCGACTTCATCGACATCAACCTGCTGCGCGAGTTCGAGCAGCGCAGGATCGCGTGGACCGACGGCATGTCCCCGATGATGGAAGCGCGCGCCATCAAGAGCCCCGACGAGATCAAGGCGTTCTCGATCGTCGGGTCGATCTGCGACTACGTCCACTACGAGATCACCAACTTCATCAAGCCGGGCATGACCGAGAACCAGGTGGCCGCCTTCGGGTTCGAGAAGCTGTACTCGATCCCGGGCATGGAGGACGTCGAGGACGTCATCGTTTCATCAGGCCCCAACGCCTGGCCCAACTGGCGCAACTTCTCCGACCGGATGATCCGCCCCGGCGAGTTGGTCATCGTCGACCTGGCTGCGCTCACCTGGAACGGGTTCAAGTCGTGCGTCTACCGGACCTACTGCGTCGGCGGCAAACCGACCGACGAGCACCAGAAGACCTACGACGCGGCGCACAAGTGGCTCTGGGACTCGATCGAGGCAACCAAGCCGGGTGTCACCACGGCCGACGTCGCCTCCAAGTGGCCTTCGGCCAAGGAGGCGTGGGGGTATGAAGAGGAGGACCAGGCCGCAGCCAACAACTGGGGCCACGGCCTGGGCCTCGCCCAGTACGACCCGCCGGTGATCTCGCGCATCTGGTCGCTCGATCACCCCGTCGAGATCGAAGCCGGCATGACCTTCGCCCTCGAGACCCAGAACGGCAAGCTCCACGACCATGGTGTCCGTCTCGAGGAGATGCTCTACGTCACCGACACCGGGATCGAGATGGTCTCCACCTACAAGCAACACGAGATCATCGTTGTGGACTGAAGACGGAAGGCGGAAGACGGAACGCGGAAGGTGCTCGTTCCGTCCCCCCGTAGGGGGAAGGGCCCCGCTGCGGAGCAGCGGGTAGGGGGGCTGGCGAACTCCCAATCGGTGCGATGACCCATCTTGTCATCGACCTCGACGACGACCTGGCCGTTGATCCGGCTCTTGCCGGTGCCAAGGCGGCTTGGCTCGCCAGGGGGCGGCGGTCCGGGCTCCCGGTGCTCCCCGGCGTGGTGGTGACGGCGCCTGCATCGGCGAGTCATATAGCCACCGGGGTAGACGCCCTCCGTCGCCGAGGCTCCGGTGGTGCCCGGCTCGAGGTCTCGCAGCAACACCTATCCGCCGACCTCGCCGCCGAACTGGACATTGTCCGCTGGCGGAGCCTCTCGTCGTCCGCTCCTCGAGTTCGCTCGATGAGCCCGGCATCTGGTCGGGAACGTTCACCTCTTATCTCGGGATCCACCGGGATGAGCTTCCCGTAGCCGTCGCCGGGTGTTGGGCATCGATGTTCTCCCCCACGGTCATCGACCGCCAAGGAGCGATGGGAGTCGAACCCGGTTCCGTCCCGCTCGCCGTGTTGGTGCAGCCCGAGGTTGCGCCGGAATGGAGCGGGGTGGCCCGGCTCGAGGGCTCTTCGGTGACGATCGATGCGGTCGAGGGACCGCCGGCGCCACTCGTGCAGGGGTGGGCGACCGGGATCCGGGCCGTGGTGGATAGCGGGGGCGCCATGAAGGCCGGGGACGATGGCATCGCACCCGCCCGGCTCGGTGCACTCGCCGATCTGTTGCGGGCGGCCGACTTGGCCATCGGCGCCACCACCGCCGAATGGGCCTGGACCGCGGCCGGCCCGATCCTCCTCCAACTGGGACCGAGCCCGGTGCGCCAACGCCCGGTCCCGGCACCACCGCGACTGGCGATACCGCTGGAGCGCGCCGGATCGATCGCGCGGTTGGTACGCCGCTACCCGGGGCCGTTGGGCGAGGCCATGGTCCTCCCTTGGGCGATCACCGCCCCCGATGCATGGCTCGACCCGGTGCCGCCCGCCGAAACAGACCCGGCCGATGCCTGGCCGGTGGCGCAGGACCTGGCCGGCCGGCTCGCCGCTCAGTCCTGGGATATGCCGTCAGAGGCCGCCGTTGGGCATGCCCGAGGACTGCTCCGCTCGCTCCGGAGCGATCGTCCGGACTTGGCGTCGATCGATCACGGCCATCGGGTGAGCGAGGAGGACGGGCGCAACCTGCTCGCCCTTCTCGGGTCCGTGCTGCAACACCTCGATGCCATGGGCGTGGGAGCCGTCTGGCGCCTCCAACCGGACGAGGTGACCGCCCTGCTGGGAGGTGCCGAAGCACCCCCGAGCCGGCGAGTCGGATTCGATCGGTGGGAGCCGTTCGGAGCGGCGGTGACCATGGCCACGGGGCGTCGAGCCGAAGGTGTTCCCGCCTCCGCCGGGCTGGGCTGGGGCCGGCTCGCATTCGTCGCCCCGGAAAGAATCGGACCGGTACGGCCCCGTCAGGTGCTGGTTGCGCAGTATCCGGCGCCCCAACTATCACCGCTGCTGTGGGACGCCGCCGGACTGGTGACGGCCGGCGGGAGCCCAGCCGCCCACCTCTTCGAATCGGCCCGGGCTCTTGGAGTCCCCGCGGTGTGCGGTGTCGACTTCGATGACCTGTTGGGAATGACGCCTGCGGAGGCAACGGGGCAGGTTGGCATTGCGGTCGACGGCACCGAGGGCTCGGTAGGGACCGTTCCATGGTGAGGAGGGAAAATGGCTGAGACGATTGGCATCGTGGGGCTTGGGGTCATGGGCTCCGCCATGGCGGGCCATCTCATCTCGGCGGGGTTCGAGGTTTATGGCTTCGACATCGATGCCGACAAGGTCGCCCGATTCGGAGAGATGGGAGGGATCCCCGAATCATCGGCGGCCGAGGTGGCGGCCCGCTCCGGGATCGTCCTCTTCTCGCTGCCAACGGTGGAGTCGCTCGACCGGGTGGCGGAGGAGGTGGCGAAGGGGGCACACCCCGGCCTGATCGCAGTCGAGATGGGGACGCTCCCCATCGAGGCCAAGCAACGGGCCAGGGCGGTCCTCGCAGATGCCGGTGCCGAGTTGATGGACGTCCCCGTGAGCGGGACCGGTCTTCAGGCAGCCGACGCCACTTTGGTCGTGCTGGCATCGGGATCGCCCGAGGCCTTCGAAAGGACGAGGCCGGTATTCGAGGTCATCGCGCGATCCACCCACTACCTGGGCGAGTTCGGCAACGGGTCGGTGATGAAGTACATCGCCAACCTCCTGGTGGCGGTGCACAACCTTTCCACCGCCGAGGCTCACGCTCTGGGCATCGCCGCCGGGATCGACCCCGAAACGGTGCAGCGGGTCACCAGCGACGGCGTCGGGTCATCGCGGATATTCGAGATACGCGGGCCGATGATGGTCGAGGACGACTACCTGCCCGCCTCGGCCCGTCTCGACATCATCCTCAAGGATGCCCGGATCATCAAGGCGTTCGCCGATGGCGTGGGCGCACCCACCCCGCTGCTCGACGCCGCCATACCCATCTACGAAGAGTCGGCCGCCGCTGGTCTCGGCGACCTCGATGCCGCCGCTCTGTGCCGATACCTCGAGCAGAGTGCCAGCCTGGAGCGGACGGCCAACTCGTGAGCGAAGTGCCGCTGCCCTACACGAGGAGCGAGGCCAAGGGATGGGCCTCGGAGACCTTCCACGGGGTATGCAACGTGATCATCCCCTCTTTCGCCTCCGACCTTCGGTCGCTCAACGAGGCCGGGATCCGTCACGACGTGCGACGGAACATCGAACTCGGCTTCTGGGGTGCGCTGCTCGTCTCTGAGGGGGGCACGACGGCTGATGAGATGCGCCGCTTCATGGAGGTGGCAGTCGACGAAGCCGGAGGACGGCAACGTTTCGTCCTCCAAGGGGTGTTCGACACCGTGGCCGACATCGTGGCCATGGCAAACGACGCCGCCGCGATCGGGGTCGACGCGCTGCTGCTGGGGCACCCCAACAGCTTCTACCCCACCGACGCCGCTGCGGTCGAGGCATACACCGAGGAGGTGAGCACCGGGACCGACCTGGCGGTGATCCTCTTCATCGTCGAGCACTCCAACCTGCGACGGCTCGATGTGCGCGGGTTCCCATCCGAGGCGCTGGTGAGGATGGCCGCGCTGGAGACGGTCGTCGCCGTCAAGTACGAGGTTGGGCGTGAGCAGCCGGCCAACACATTGGAGGCATTCACCAAGCTCCACAAGACCCGGAGTTCTCCTCTCCGACCCCATGGAGTTCCATGCCCCGCTATGGGTGGAGCGGTTTGGGATGCAGTGGATGGGAACGAGCAACTACGAGTACTACGGCAACGCTGTGCCCCGGATGCTGGAGATGCTCTGCTCCGGAGAGACCGAGAAGGCCATGGATCTCTACTGGCAGATCGAACCGGCGCGCCGGGCCCGGGCGGCGACCACCGGTTCGGGGGCCAACCTGGTCCACCGCTATCTCTGGAAGTTCCAGGCCTGGCTCAACGGCTACAACGGCGGCCCCCTCCGCCAGCCGATGATGAAGCTGTCCGAGCGCCAGATGAAGCTGGCTGCCGATGGGGTGCGCGCCGCCGGAATCGCCCCGGCCAACGAACCATTCGCCGACTTCTTCGTCGGCCGCAACCCGTGATCCGGGTCCTCGACGGTGAGGTGGTAGACAACCTGCTCGATCCCCGGATGGCTCTCGATGCCATGGCCGAGTTGTTCGCCATGCCGGTCGACGCCCAGGGCTACGGCAGGATCGACCTCCACCACGACAGAGGTTGGGTCCGTATCCTCCCCGGGTTTCTCCAACAGCACGGGGTATTCGGTTACAAGGTGCTCAACCGAACGTCCGAGGTTGGGATGCGGTATGCCGTCCATGTCCACGACCTGGAGAGCGGGGCGCTTCGCGGGATGGTCGATGGGCTGGCAGTGACCAACGCCCGCACCGGTGCGGTATCCGCCCTCGCCACCGACCATTTGGCGATGACCGAGGTCGAGGTCGCCGCTCTCATCGGGACGGGTCCGGTGGGACGCAGCCAGTTGGCGGCGCTCGACCTGGTGAGGCCGGCCGCGGTCACCAGGGTGTTCTCCCCGACCCCGGCTCGTAGGGAGCTACTGGTCGAACAGATGCAGGGAACGGTGGCCGGCGAATTGGTGGCGGCAGAATCACTCGAATCGGCGATAGACGGAGCTCAGATGGTCACGCTCGCCACCAACGCCACAGCCCCGGTGCTGATGGCTGGTCACCTC
Source organism: uncultured Actinomycetes bacterium (assembly GCA_963758695.1). Classification (GTDB taxonomy): domain Bacteria; phylum Actinomycetota; class Acidimicrobiia; order Spongiisociales; family DATADW01; genus DATADW01. The sequence continues at coordinate 9,333 of CAVWWM010000018.1, read as the reverse complement.
GAACCGGGGATGCATGTCAACTCGGTCGGCCCGGCCTCAAGGGACCGCCACGAGATCGATCCAGACACCTTCAGCAGGTTCGACCGGGTGGTTTGCGACAGCGTTGCGCTGGTCCTGACCGAGGCGGGCGATGCCATCGAGGCCGCACGCCGCGGCGCGGTCAGCGCGGAGAGCGCGGTTGACTTGACGACGATGCTGGGTGGCGATGGCGGGCGGGCGTCGCCGGACGAGATCACCTTGTTCAAGTCGGTGGGGACAGGCCTCCAAGACCTCATCCTGGCGCTCCGGCTGCTCGACGAGGCCGACAGAGCCGGGGTCGGTCTGGTGATCGACGACTTCGTCACCCTCAAGCCTTTCGGGGTGGGCCGATGATCAATGGAATCCACGTCCAGACCGAGGGCGCCGGCGACCCGGTCGTGCTGCTCGCAGGCCTCAGCGGAAACGGGAGCGGGTGGGGCGACCAGATCGGCCGGTTCGCCACCGACCACCTCACCATCGTTCCCGACCACCCAGGTGTGGGCGACTCTGCGCCGGTGGACGAGATAAGCATCGGACAGCACGCCACCGCCATCGCAGGTGCGCTCCGTGACATCGGATGTGGCCCTGCTCACCTTGTCGGATCGTCTACCGGTGGTGCGATTGCGATGGTCATGGCGCTCGACCATCCCGACGTGGTCCGCACACTGTCGCTCGTCTCCTCCTGGGGGCGCGCCGATGACTTCTTCCGCCACCAGTTCGCAGTACGCAAGGATGCCCTGGAGCGGCTCGGCCTAGCCGCCTATATCGAGCTCAGCGCGCTCTCCCTCTTCTCCCCGGAGTTCTTCCACCGGAGGTACGCCGAGGTGAGGGCATGGGCAGACCGCCCCTCGCCGGTGGAGCCGGCGACCATGGCGGCACGGATCGACATGATTCTCGCCCACGACGTTCTCGACCGACTGGGGGAGATTCGCCACCCCACACTGGTGCTGGTCGGGGATAGCGATGGGTGCACACCGCCCTACTTCTCAGCCGAGTTGGCTGCCGCTATCCCCGGTGCCGAGTTGAAGATGCTCGAGGGAGGCCATCTCATCTATAAGGAAGATCCCGAAGGCTTCCACGCCGCCGTGGCCGATTTCATCGATTGCCACTGAGTCGACGGATTCTTTTCGTAACGCTTGGCGAACGCCCCGGCCATACGGTGGGGTGGGAGGTCGAAATGATCACCAGCCTCAAGGTCGCCACAACCGCTGCCACCGCCTACACGGCCGCTTTCGTCGCCGGGAGCGCCATATCGATAAAACGGGGATACATCGCAGAAGCGCTCGGGATCCGCAGCGGGCGCACGGTGCGACAAGACGTCGCCTTGGGGCTACACGGCGCTGCTCTCGCCGCCCCTTGGAGCATGATCGTCCAGATGTGGCTGGCGGTTCGGCTCGCCTCGCAATCGGGCAGGCGGAGCCGCCGTGGCCGCGCCTGGCTGGCAATTCTGGCCGCAATGTTCGTCGCCGGCTCGGTCGCCGAGCCGATCAGCCACAAGATCCTGTCCAGGCAATTGCCCGCCCCCGACTCGCTGGTGGCGGTCGCCAACGTGGTCCTACCGGCGACGATGCTGGTGGGAGCGGTCATCTCGTTGGTCGCACCAGACGAGAGCTGAGCCTGTTTTCCTTCGGTTCATGGCGGATCCCGAGTAGGTGGCAGGTAGCGGAGTCGTCCTGGTGGGCTGGTGGGGTCGATGTGGTAGCCGTAGCCGTGGATGACGACTTGGTGGTGGTACCAGCATTGGGTGGTGAGGTTCTCGGGGTGGTGGTTGCCACCGTGTGATCGGGGGGTGCGGTGGTGTACTTGGAGCCGGTAGCGGCTGGTGCACCCCTCGGCGGTGCATCTCCCGTCGCGGGCGAGGACGAAGCGGCGCAACCGGGGCGGGATAGCGCTACTTGATGGTCCGATGGCGAGTGGGGTGCCGTCTGCGGTGACCGCGGTCACCTCGATCTTGCCTTGGCACAGGACCGCTTCCAGCGCCTGGGTTCCCACCCGCGGTCCAGATGTGAGGGTTACCCCGGTCTCCCCGTCGCTCGGGGCGGCGTCGCTTGCGGTGACCACCACGGTGACGAGGGGTTGACCGCGGTCCCCACCAGATTCGGTTCCCCCCTTGTAGTCCTGACAGAGCGTGGTCAACGCCAACGCCATCCGGTGGCTGCGTGAACTGGGCGCCCCCGGCGGGGCGGCGGGAAGCTCGTCGGCTCGCTGTTGCAACGCCTGTTCGACGACAGCGCCGCCGGGGCCGTCGAGTTCCCCCCACAGCCGCCAAGAAGACCGCTCCAGGTCGGGTTGCAGCACCACATGCTGCTCCCTTGCCGTCTGCTGCTCGTCCTTGCGGGAGACCCGGCGGTGGTGGGCGATCTGGCGGCGCAAACCGGTGATGTCGAAACGCCAATGCTCGGCGATGACATCGACCCCCGGGGCCATCTCCGCCCAGCGGACCAGCTCGGTCGCTCGGTCGTAGCTGACCTCAGCGCAGTCAAGCCGCTTGGCGATCTCGGGTGATGCGGCCAAGCGACGGCTGGTGCGGACCAAGGTGGCGGCGTTCTCCGGGGAGAGGTCGAGCCGGGAGGCGACCCACTCCGAGAGGTTACGGCACCCGTCTCCCCGTGCCACCCCACGACTGTCGAGCTCTTGGAGGATGACCGACTGCCGAGCGACGATCTGACTGTGTGACTCCTCCAAAGCGACCAGCTGTTGTTCCAGTTGATCGGTGGAATAGCCGGAGACTCCAATCGACTCCATAACGCAAAACATACAACTCGGGTGTGACAAAACTACTCTCGGGCGAGACCTCTCAATATCTCAATAACCAGGTGGCGTTCAGCCCTCTTGATCCTTCCACGGACCGAGCCCATAGATGCGCTCGATTCCCACGTGGATCACAAAACCGGGCGGCGCATCGCGCATCGGGAACACCGCCCCTGGTTCGATATAGGTCTCGGCCAGCCGGTCCATGACCGGCAGCGCTCCGCCCTCGGTGATCCGAGCCGTCCCGCGCACCACCAGGTAGGGGTGAAGCCCCTCCCCCTCATGCTCATTCGCCTGGAAAGACACGGTGACTCGTGGGTCGCGGCGAAGGCAGTCCAGCTTGTGCTGGTCGAAGAAGCTGGCGAACACCAACTCATCCCCCTCCAGCGCCGCCCACACCAGCGTCACGTGCGGGGTTCCATCTGGGTTGAGCGTCACCAGATGTCCGAGCGGTCCTTCCTTCAAGAACTCGCGGGCGCCCTCGGTTACCACGGCCACGGCCCCGATTCTATTCGCCGGCGGCCTGTGCCATCCTGGAAGACATGGATACCCAACCCACTGTCTGGCCGGTTCTGGTTTATCGCGACGCCCTCGCCGCCATCCGATTCCTTGTCGATGCCTTCGGGTTCGAAGAGCGGTTGGTCATCCCCGGTGGTGACGACGCAGTCGTCGACCACGCGGAACTGACCTGGCCGGAGGGCGGTGGGGTGATGTTGGGGAGCGCCGACCGGGACGACAGCGTCTTCTCGCGCAAGCCAACCGGAACGGCATCTCTTTACGTGGTCACCGACCAACCCGACGAAGTCCACGAGAAGGCGGTCGCTGCAGGAGCAGAGTTGATTCAACCGCTGAAAGATGAGGACTACGGATCCCGTGGCTTCACAGTCGCCGACCCGGAGGGGAATCTCTGGAGCTTTGGCACGTACCGGGGAGAGTGATCGTGCTCGACGCGACCACGGCAGGCATGGAGATCGACTGGGACGTTCCCATCGAGATGGACGACGGGGTTGTGTTGTGCGCCGATGTGTTCCGGCCATCGGACCATGACCCTCACCCGGTGATTCTCACCTACGGGCCATATGCCAAGGGTCTCGCCTTCCAGGAGGGATACCCCGACCAGTGGAGGAGGATGGTCGAACAGCACCCCGACGTGGCTGCCGGATCGAGCAACATCTACCAGAACTGGGAAGTGGTTGACCCGGAGAAGTGGGTGCCGGAGGGATACGTTTGCCTCAGGGTGGACTCCCGCGGCGCCGGCAGGTCTCCCGGGTTCATCGACCACTTCTCACCACGGGAAACAGCCGACCTTGCCGCTTGCATCGCCTGGGCAGCGGAACAATCGTGGTCATCGGGAAAGGTCGGGCTCAACGGGATCTCGTATTACGGGATCAACCAGTGGCACGTCGCATCGCTCCAACCGCCGGCTCTCGCCGCCATGTGCGTCTGGGAGGGTGCCGCCGACTGGTACCGGGACATGACCCACCATGGCGGCATCGTCTCCACATTTTGGGCGAACTGGTACGACATGCAGGTGAAGTCGGTCCAGCACGGGTTGGGCGACCGCGGTCCGCGCCACCCGCTCACCGGTGTCAACGCCTGTGGCGACGAGACCATGACCGAAGAGGAACTCGCCGCCAACCGGGCCGACTTCGGTGCCGAGATCAGGGCGCACCCGCTCGACGACCAATACCACCGCGACCGATCCGCCCGGTTCGAGCAGATCGTCACCCCGCTTCTCTCGGCGGGCAATTGGGGAGGCCACGGGCTTCATCTCCGGGGCAACACCGAGGGCTTCACCCGGTCCGCCTCCGATCAGAAGTGGCTCGAGATGCACGGGATCGAGCACTGGACCCACTTCTACACCGACTACGGCCGCCTCCTCCAACTCGAGTTCTTCGACCACTTCCTCAAGGGGGCGGACAATGGCTGGGACCGCAGGCCGTCCGTTCTGCTCCAGGTGCGCCGGGTGGACGGATTTGTCGAGCGGACCGAGGAGGGGTGGCCCATCCCGAGGACGGAATGGTCCAGGCGCTATCTCAATCCGGACGGGACGCTCCAATCCGACCCGGGCGGTGAAGCCACGGTCTCCTTCGACGCCCTCGGCGATGGGATCGACTTCGCCACCGAGCCATTCAGCGCAGAGACCGAGATCACCGGGCCGTTGTCGGCGAGATTGTGGGTCTCCTCCACGACCGAGGACGCCGACCTCTTCCTCGTCCTCCGTCTGCTCGATCCCGGGGGCGACGAGGTGACCTTCCAGGGGGCCCTTGACCCGCACACTCCCCTCGCCCACGGATGGCTTCGTGTCTCCCACCGCGAACTCGACCCCGCGCTCTCAGAGGAGTGGCGTCCATTCCACACCCACAGAACCCGGCAGCCGCTGCGCCCCGGGGAGGTGGCCGAGGTCGAGGTCGAGATCTGGCCGACAAGCATCGTGGTCCCGTCCGGATATCGGCTCGTCCTGTCGGTCAGGGGAAAGGACTACGAGTACCAGGGCACCGAGACCGGCGGCGAGGAGATCGCCAGTTTCAAGAACCGGTTCACCGGCGTGGGACCGTTCCTCCACAACGACCCGGAGGACCGACCCCCGGAGATCTTTGATGGAGTCACGACGCTCCACTTCGGCCCGGACCGACCCGCCTCGATCCTTATTCCAGTGATCCCCAGTTGACATTGGATACCGACGGTGCGACCCCGGACGCTACCGAGGCGCAGGGGCGAGATAGCCGGTCAGCAATTTGGTCCCGGTGTCGAGACGGTCCGCCATGGAATCCTGGCCGCTCGCTCGGTACAACTCGGCCGCCGCCATCCTCTCCTCGACTTCGGAGCGGATCACCCTGGCGACATCGTCCTCGGTGAGTTGTCGCCTCGCCACCTCGGTGGGCCCGGTTACGGGCCATGACCTGGATGTCGTAACCGGCACCGCCTCGGCGTTGCCGATGGCCCCCAGCGTGGTGCGCAATACGGTGATCGCTTCACGATCACGCCGCTTCAGGCCATCTGTGAGGTCGACGGCAATCCGCTCTCTGATGCTGTGTCCCATGGTCGGGCGACGGTAGGCACGACAGTGGCGGGCGTTCGCCGAATATCGCCGATCCTCGGCCGTCACGCTCCCACCACCACCACGATGGCGGTTCCGCCGAGCATGGCGGCGGTCCCGATGAGGAACCGCACGTTGAACCGCTCGAAAGGCTCGTGGAAGAGCAGCGGCACCATCGCCACCACGACGAGAGTCGAGAGTTGCTGGATGGTGATGGAGACGGCAATGGTGGTAAGCCCGAACGAGAGCCACTGGGCCGATATGGCGAGGGCGCTCACCGCCCCGCCAAGCGGTATCCATCCGAGGACGGCGCCGGGGAGAGGGAGGCGCCATGCTCTCCTCACGGACAGGGCGACCGCGTATACCACGACGCAGACCGCCAACCCGGCGGTCAGCCCGAGGAGCGGCTGGTCGAAGCCCCGCGTCCCAAGACGGATTAGGAGCGGGCTGGTCCCCCACAAAAGGGCGACCCCCAACGCGAACCAAGGTCTCGCCCAACTGCCGTCATTTGACCGCCCACTCATCGAGATGAGCGCCACCCCTGCGGCCGCCAGAGCCACGCCACCGGCGATCCCCCAGGTGAGAGGCTCGTCGAGAAATGCGGCGGCGAGCAGGGTCCCCACCAAGGGAGAGGCCGCTACCAGTGCCCCCGTCCGGGCCACTCCGATCCTCTGCTGGCTGAGAGCAAGCAGCGTCCAAGCACCCACGAAATGGATGAGCGTGGCTGCGACGAATGCCGCCAGCGATGACAGCGGTGCTGTGGCGAGCAGTCCCACATCTCCGGCGAACCAGGCGCGTGCGAGGAGAAGCGTCTCTACGACGACCAGCAACCCGAACGTGGTCCGATAGGCATCGATCAACTGGTTGCTCTTGCGGTTGAGCAACTGGCCGAACCCGAAGCAGATCGCGGCCACCAGAGCCCAACCGGACCCGGTCAATGGCAGCTCACCCGAGGCTCGTCACCTCGAGAAAGGCGCGGATCACGAGCCACAGCGGCGGTGACATGGCGGGCGACGGTAGCAGTGCAACGGAACCGCTTTCCGAGGCAAACCCGAGAGCCTTGCGTTAACGTCGTTCGGGCGAAGGGAGGTCGCATGGGAGTGTGGGAGTCCCCGCCGTCGCGCCGGCAGTTCATTGCCGCCGTGGCAGCAAGTAGCGGCGCGCTTCTCGTCGGAGGTAGCAGTCTCCGGGAAGCACCAGCTTTGGCGACCGGTGATCCGCCCTGGATCGAGGCCACCATCCCCGAGCTGCAACGGCTGATGCGGCAGCGGAAGCTCTCCAGCGTCGCGCTGACCCGGGGCTACCTGCGCCGCATCCGCCAGATCGACCCCATCCTTCATTCGGTGATCGAGACCAACCCGGCGGCGCTCGCAATCGCCGCCCGGCGCGACGCCGAACGAGCCGCGGGTAGGTCGAGGGGCCCGCTCCACGGAATCCCCATTCTCGTCAAGGACAACATTGCCACCGCCGACGCAATGGAGACCACCGCAGGCTCGCTGGCGCTGGTGGGGAGCCGGGTCCCGGCCGACGCTCCATTGGTGACGCGGTTGCGCCGTGCCGGTGCCGTGATCCTCGGTAAGACGAACCTCTCCGAGTGGGCCAACTTCCGAGGAGGCCGGCCCGACGGGATCTTCATCAACGGTTGGAGCGCACGCGGGGGGTTCACGCGCAACCCCTACGTGCTCGACTTCGACCCCTGCGGCTCCTCGTCCGGCTCGGCGGTGGCCCCAGCGGCCAACCTGTGCGCCGCCGCGGTTGGTACCGAGACCGACGGTTCGATCTTGTGCCCCGCAGGGAACAACCTCGTGGTGGGTCTCAAGCCCACTCTGGGTTTGATCTCACAGCGGGGGATCATCCCCATCGCCCACAGCCAGGACACCGCCGGTCCGATGGGCCGTACCGTCACCGACGTGGCCGTCCTCCTCGGACATATGGTGACCCCCTTCGGAGAGGTCGCCGGGCGGAGGGTGCCCGCGCGATTACCTGCAATTCCTGCGGCGCGGAGCGTTGCGGGGTGCCCGGATCGGCATCGACCGGCGCATGTTCCTCGAGGAGTACTTCGCGCTGCCCGAGCTCAACGCGGTGGTGGAAGAGGCCATCGGCGTCATGGCATCGCTGGGGGCGGTGATCGTCGACCCGGTGGACACCGGCGATCCTTTTGCCTTCTTCGACGACGAGTTCACCGTGCTGCTCCACGAGTTCAAGATCGACATCGCCGCCTACCTGCGCGCGGTACGGCGCACCCGTATGCGGACTCTTGCCGACCTGATCGCCTTCAACCTGGAGAACTGCGAGGCCGAGATGACCTACCTCGACCAGAGCGTCTTCGAGGCATCAGAGGCGACCAGTGGCGACCCCGAGGATCCGGTGTACTTGGCGGCCCGGGCCAACTCTCTCGCCTTGGCGGGGGACGAGGGGATAGAGCGGGTGATGGCCGAGCACGACCTCGACGCAGTGCTCTCGCCCTCGTATGCCTTCGGGTCGTCGGCGCCCGCAGTCGCCGGCTACCCGAGCATCTCGGTCCCCGTCGGAATCGCAAGCACCGGATGGCCCGCCGGGATCTGGATGTACGCCCGCTTCCTCGAAGAGCCGAAGCTTCTCGCCTACAGCTACGACCTCGAGCAGGAGCTTCAGGTGCGGGTACAACCCGGCTTCCAGGGCGAGGTTCCCGATCCACCCCCGCCGCTCGACCTGTGCGACGACCCGGGAGCTGCCAGCGATCGCCAACGCGCCCCGACTACATCCGGGGCCGCCCGATCCCGGCTCACCACTGACCCAAGGCTTACGGTCCCCACCCTGCTAGATAGATCGGGGTCGCCGAGGAGGACTGAAGATGACCCGGTTGGTCGATCTGTCACAGGACATCTACGAGGGCATGCAGGTCTACCCCGGTCACCTCAAGACCGTGACGTTCCAGCACGCCACCCACGAGGAGACCGCGGTCCGCTTCGAGGGCGGGCTTCTCCTTTCAAACTTGGGGGTTCATGCTCAACGACAACGGGCCCGACCCATGTCGACTCGTTCTCCCATCTCGATCCCGACCCGGGCGCGGAGACGATCGACCAGATGCCGCTCGAATTGTTCTACGGACCCGCCATATGCCTCGACGTGTCCCACGTCCCCGAGCACACCGACATCACCGCGGAGCACCTCGACGATGCGCTCGAGCAGAGCGGTCTGACGCTCGATCGAGGAGACCTGTGCTTCTTCTACACCGGGACCTACGACCGCTATCGGGGCACCCCGAGTACCTGAGCAGGTTCCCCGGTCTCGGCGCTAGTGCCGCCGAGTGGATCGTGGACCACGGTGTAAAGGCATTCGGTGTCGACTCCCCCACCCCGGACAACCCGGTGATCGAAGACCTACCCGACCCACATGATGTCGCCGCCGCGAGCACATCACCCACTACGAGAACCTGGTCCTGACCGAGGTCGTCGGCAAGCGGTTCACCTTCGTCGGGTTCCCTCTCAAGGTGATCGGCGCCCACGGCGGTCCCACCCGGGCGGCTGCTCTGTTCGACGACT
>CAVWWM010000017.1:0-27853 GCA_963758695.1 uncultured Actinomycetes bacterium | reverse complement strand
TGGGTTTGTCCCGCTATTGGATCATCGACCCGGAGCAGCCCGAGCTGGTGGTGTACCAGCTAGCGGCATCTGGAGAACTCGTGGAGGCAGGGCGGTTCGGGGAGAGAGACCACCCGGAACTCGACATCGGGCCTGCGGCGCTGACCTTGCGTGTCGGCGACCTGTCTCATAGGCCCGCTGTTATCCCAACCGGTACTCGACACTCTTGCCGTGCTTGCCGACCACAGCCAAAGCACCCCATCCTCGCAGGCAGTACGCCATCTGCTGGGCGGCGCGCCGGGGGCTGCCCAGCCTCTCTGCCAGATCGGCGGTCGTGAACGTCTCCGGCAAGCCCTCGGGCAAGAGTCCGGCCAGGTCATCGACACTCACGAGGAGTACCGAGCTCACCACCTCGACAAGCCGGCACTCGACGACGACCCATCCCTTGCGGCGCCATGCCCGGCCGGGCATGTGCTCCCGGAGCTCCTCCTCGATCGTCAGCAGAACTTCGACTTCGAAGCGGGGATGAACTACAAGGTCGGGGAGGCTCGCAAGGTCTGAGAAGATGTCCGTCGGCTTGCCGTGCCTGGGAGAACGGCGTCGACTCAACATGGTGCCGTGGGGGTCGATCTTGACGATCCACTTGTCGATGGGGATCGGGCGTACTACTCGGACTCGATGGCCGAGCTCAAGAAGCGATGTGACCTTCCGCTTCAGCGAAGAGAAACCGCTTGTCTGGATCTCGACCAAGAGATCCCCTCGAACCAGATCGATGACAAAACCATCGAGCGGAACCTCGGCTCGATCGTCGGGAAGGGCATAGAACCGTTTCAAGGAGGCGTGGAGTGGCTTCTCCCTGAGGGTCCCAATGTGTGGCGCGGCCGACGGCACCCTTGGATCGTAGGAAGCCAGCGATCGCCATCTGTCGATTCCAGTCACGCCCTGCCCCTGGTGCGGGCACGTGGGTTCCCAGCCGATGCGGGCAACTATCCCTTGATGGCGGTGTCGACCAGGGCGGCCTGCTCGGCTTGGTGCTGGGCGGCGTTGCCGGTGGCGGGGCTGGCGGACTCCGGCCGGCCGGCGTAGAAGGGCTCCCGGCCGGTCAAAGCGGCGAGGCGGTGGCGGAGGAAGCTCCAGGCGCCCATGTTGGCCGGCTCCTCCTGGGCCCAGACCAGGTCGGTGTCGTCGGGGAACATGCCCAGCGCCTCGTTCAGCTCCTTCTCGGGGAACGGGTAGAGCTGCTCCATCCGGATCAGCGCCACCCCCTCCTCCTGCAACTCGCGGCGGCGCCGCTCCAGGTCGTAGTAGACCTTCCGCTGCACAGCACGAGCCGGCGTACCCCCGGCGTCTCGGCGGCATGGGGGTCGCCCAGCACCTTGCGGAACACTCCTCCGGTCAGCTCCTCCACGGTGCTGAAGGTCTCCTTGGTGCGCAGCAGCGACTTGGGAGTGAACATCACCATCGGGCGGCGCAGCGTCCCCGACACCTGGCGGCGCAATGTGTGGAAGTACGAGCCCGAGGTGGAGGGGATAACGACCCGCAGGTTGTTGCCGGCGCACATCTGGAGGTAGCGCTCGATCCGGCCGCTGGAATGCTCCGGGCCCTGCCCCTCGTACCCGTGCGGGAGGAGCATCACCAGGGAGCTGCGCTGACGCCACTTGTCGGCACCGGCGGAGATGAACTGGTCGATCACCACCTGAGCGCCGTTGCCGAAGTCGCCGAACTGCGCCTCCCACATCACCAGGGCGTCGGGTACCTCCACCGAGTAGCCGTACTCGAAACCGACGGCGGCGAACTCGGAGAGCAGCGAGTCGACGATCCGCACCCTGGGGAACTCGCCGGGGGCGCTCTGCAGCGGGACCCAGTCCACCCCGGTCTGGTAGTCGGTGATGGCGGCGTGGCGGTGGCTGAAGGTCCCCCGCTGCGAGTCCTCCCCGGTGAGCCGCACCCAATGGCCCTCGGCGGCGAGCGAACCGATGGCGAACGCCTCGGCCATCGCCCAGTCGATCGTCCCCGACTCGACCATCTTGCGCCGCTCGTCGAGCAGCCTGGTCAGCTTGGGGTGGACGGTGAAGCCCTCCGGCGGGGTGGAGACCTGCTCGGCGATCTCCTGAGCTGCTCAACCGATACCGGGGAGGGCACGATCTCGCTGGGGGGCTCTTGGATCGGCTCGAAGGCGGCGGGAACCATATCCTTGGTCTCGGCGAAGGCCTCCTCCAGGAGACCGCGGTACTCCTCGAGCAGCGCCTCCCCCTCCTCGACCGACAGCTCCCTGGTGTTGACCAGCCGCTCCATGTAGAGCTTGCGCACCGAGCGCCGCTGCTCGATCAGCCGGTACATCACCGGCTGGGTGTACGACGGCTCGTCGCCCTCGTTGTGCCCCCGCCGCCGGTAGCAGACCATGTCGATCACCACGTCGCGGTTGAACGCCTGGCGGTAATCGAAGGCGAACTGGGCGACCCGCACCACGGCCTCGGGATCGTCGCCGTTGACATGGAGGATCGGTGCCTGCACCGTCTTGGCCACGTCGGTGGCGTAGTGGCTGGAGCGGGCGTCGCCGACCGAGGTAGTGAACCCCACCTGGTTGTTGACCACGATGTGCACGGTCCCCCCGGTGCGGTACCCGGGAGCTGGGAGAGGTTGAGCGTCTCCACCACCACCCCCTGGCCGGCGAAGGCGGCGTCGCCGTGGATGAGGATGGGGAGGACCTCGTCGTGCCCGTTGGGACCGCGCAGCTCCTGCTTGGCCCGGACCTGGCCCTCGAGCACCGGGTCCACGGCCTCGAGATGGCTCGGGTTGGCCACCACCTGCACCGAGAGCTCGCGCCCCTGGGGGTCGGTGTCGGTCCCCTTGGCCCCGAGGTGGTACTTGACGTCGCCCGAGCCCTGGATGGTCTCGGGGCTCAACCCCTCGAACTCGCCGAAGATCCGGCTGTAGCTCTTCCCGATGATGTTGGCGAGGACGTTGAGCCGGCCCGCGGTGGGCCATCCCTATGACGGCCTCCTCCATCCCGTCGTCGCAGCGGCCGTTGAGCATGGTGTCGAGCAGCGGGATGAGGCTCTCCGCACCCTCCAGCCCGAACCGCTTGTGCCCGACGAACTTGGTGTGAAGGAACCGCTCGAAGGCCTCGGCCTGGTTGAGCTTGCGCAGCGTGCGCAGACGCTCCTCCCGGGGCAGCTCCGACCGAGGCGCCTCCACCCGATCCTGGATCCACGCCTTCTGCGCGGGCTCCTGGATTGCATGTACTCGATCCCGGCGGTGCGGCAGTACGAGTCGCGCAGGTGGGAGAGGGCGTCGCCCAGCTTCATCACCTCGTGCCCGGCGAGGCCACCGGTGGCGAACTCGCGGTCGAGGTCCCAGATGGTGAGCCCGTAGGTGAGCGGGTCGAGCTCGGCGTGGAGTTGGGGCGGCTTCTGGCGGAGCGGGTCGAGGTCGGCGATGAGGTGGCCCCGCACCCGGTACATGTTGATGATCTGGAAGACCCGGCCCTGCTTCTCCGCCCACTCCGGGCTCCCGATCGCCGGGTTGTCGTCGATCGCCCAGCGGGCCGGCGTGTAGGGGATCTTCATGGCACGGAAGATCTCGTCGTAGAAGCCGGACTCGCCGAGCAGCAGCGCCTGCATCCGCCCGAGGAACTCCCCCGACAGCGCCCCCTGGATCACCCGGTGGTCGTAGGTGCTGGTGAGCGTGACCACCCGCCCGATCCCCTGCCGGGCGAGGAACTTCTCGTCGGCGCCGAGGTACTCGGGCGGGTAGGTGATGGCGCCCACCCCGACGATCACCCCCTGGTCGGGCATGAGACGGGGCACCGACTGCGCCGTCCCGATCATCCCCGGGTTGGTGAGGGTGGCGGTGGTCCCGGCGAAGTCGTCGGGGGTGAGCCGGTTCTGCCGCACCCGGTGGATCAGCTCCTCGTAGGCGAGCCAGAACGCCTGGAAGTCCATCTTCTCGGCGCCCTTGATGTTGGGGACGATCAGCACCCTGGTCCCGTCGTTGCGCACCTGGTCGACCGCCAGGCCCAGGTTGACCGAGGGGTGCCTGGCCATGTGCGGCTTGCCTTCGATCTTGGTGTAGGAGACGTTCATCTCCGGCATGTCGGTCAGGGCACGGGCCACGGCGAACCCGATCATGTGGGTGAAGCTGACCTTCCCGCCCTGGGTGAGCCGCCCAGTTGGTTGTTGATCATCCGCCGGTTGACCTCGAGCAGCTTGGCCGGGACGGTCCGCACCGAGGTGGCGGTGGGGACCCCGAGGCTCTCGTCCATCCGCTTGGCGATGGTGGCCGAGATCCCTATCAGCGGCTGGAGCTCGACCTCGTCAGCCTTCTCCTCTTCGGGGAGGTGGCTCGGGTTGGGTGGCCGGGGGCGGAGTCGGCGTGGCGGCTCGGCTTCGGCGCCGGGACGCAGCCGCCGGTTTCGGTTCAGGCCGGGGGGCTGCTTCGCTGGCTCGGGTTTCTCGGTGCCACAGCGGCCGGCGCCGCGGCTGCTGGCTTCCTCCGGAGTGCTCCGCGATATTTCCTCGACACCGGTGACTCGCCGGTCGGACCGCCGTAGTCGGCGAAGAACTCCTGCCAGGCGGGCGAAACCGACCCCGGGTCCCGGCGAACCGGCGGTACATCTCATCGATCAGCCAGATGTTGGGACCGAAGCTCTCGGCTTCGAAGGTGCGGGTGTCGGCCATGGATCGCCTTCGGTCAATCGTAGCCCTGGGTCAGCGCTGCCTCGTAGACGGAAGACGAAGACGAAGACAGCAGGACGAAACCCCTCTTCGCTTAAGCCCCAGCGGCAAGCTGCTCCACAGCCAGGCGCCTCCCCCTGTGCCAAGGGGAACAGAAAGAATCTTCAATCCCCCAGGGACTCGAAGGTCCAGTCGCCGTGGTAGAGGAGGTTGGTGGCTCCCAGCTCTCGGAGGGCGTCGGCCACCTCGACACGTTCCTCTTCGGCGTCTACCCCGACGACGAGGACCGCCTTTCCGGCGGCCAGCTCCCGTTCGTAGACCTCGAGTTCGAGTTGTTCGCCGCCGAAGACCGACACCGCCTTGGAGATCGCCCCCACCACAGGGGGTCGCTCCTCGGAACGGTCGAGATGGTCGATCCCGACTCGCCCCGCAACACCTCCACCCGGTCGTGGCCGCTGGCCGAGAGAGCCGCCAGCGCCTCATCGACCCCGGACTCATCGACCACGGCAAGGACCTGCTTCCCGCTGAGCGAATGCGTTTCGGTCACGACGTGATCCTATGGCCACGGCCGGGGTGCGCAACACGCCTCTCCGTAGACTGCCCCACGTGAACGACCCGGCATCGGTCCATCGGCACCGCTTCCCCATCCTCGACACATGCAGCTACCTGGTGAGCCACTCGCTGGGGGCGATGCCCGAGTGAGGCCAGGCCGGTCTGGAGCGCTACGCCGAGCAATGGGCGACCCGCGGGGTCCTCGCCTGGGAGGAGGGCTGGTGGGAGGCACCGCTCCGGGTGGGAGACCGGCTGGCGCCGATGGTCGGGGCCCCGCCCGGGATCGATCGCCATGGTGCCCAACGTCACCATCGCCGAGGCGGTCATCGCCTCGCTGCCTCGACCTGCGGCCGCCCAACGGCCGGGTGGTGATCGCCGACCTCGATTTCCCCACCGTCGGGTATGTGTGGCACTCGGTGCCCGGTGCCGAGGTGCGGACGGTGCGCAGCTGGGACGGGATCACCCTCCCCACCGAGACGGTGCTCCAGGCGATCGACAACCGGGTGGCGGTGGTCCTGCTCAGCCACGTCCTCTTCCGCAGCGGCGTGCTGCTCGACGTCGCCGACGATCACCAGAGCCGCACACGACGCGGGCGCCATGGTGGTGCTCGACTGCTACCAGTCGGCAGGAACAATCCCCTTCTCGCTCACCGATCTCGGGGTGGATGCCGCCGTCGGCGGATCGGTGAAGTGGCTCTGCGGCGGTCCCGGGAGCGGGATGGCTCTACGTCAGACCCGACCTGCAGGAGTCGCTGGTGCCACGGTTCGCCGGGTGGCAGGCCGACCGGGACCCGTTCTCCTTCCGACCCGGCCCGCTGCGACCGGCGGCGGGGATGTGGCGGTTCCTCTCCGGAACCCCCAACGTCCCGGCGCTGGCGGCTGCCGAGGCCGCATACGGGGTCATCGAGGAGGTGGGGATCGAGCAGATCCGGCGCCACTCGCTTTGGGCCACCCAGTGGCTCATCGACCTGGCCGACGAGCTGGAGTTACCGCTTCGCTCGGAGCGGCGTCCCGAGTGGCGGGGAGGCACGGTGACCCTCGGAGTAGAGGACGAGGAGAAGGTGGCGCAACGGCTCATCGAGCGGCGGGTCATCGTCGACAGCCGCCCCGGCGCCGGGGTCAGGGTCGGGCCGCACTTCTACACCACCAGGGACGACCTGGAGCAGTTCCGCGCCGCGCTTACCGAGATCCTTTGAGAGGAGCAACGTGATCGAAATCAGGCGCGATGCCGACATCCACTCCGAGGAGGGCGGCTGGTTCTCGGCGCGCTGGCACTTCTCGTTCGACAGCTACCGAGACCCGAAGAGGATGGGGATCGGACCGCTACGGGTCTTCAACGACGACCGGCTCATCGCCGGTGCCATCTGGCCGATGCACCCCCACCGCGATGTCGAGGGGATCACCTATGTGGTCGAGGGCCACTTCCGCCATGAGGACAACGTCGGGGCGGCGGGGTGCTCGAACCGGGAGCGGTGCAGCGGATGACGCTCGGGATCGGGGGCGTTGCACTCCGAGCAGAACGCCTCGGAGACCGAGCCGATGAGGTTCCTCCAGTTCTGGATCCTCCCCGACGCCGCCGGGCTAGCCCCAGGCGTCGAGCAACGGCAGTACACCAAGGACGACTTCACCGACCGACTCCTCCCCGTGCTCGGACCTGAGGGCGGTGATGTGGTCAAGGTCCACCAGGACGCCCGCACCTACCTGTCCCGGCTCAACCCGGACATGTCGGTCGACCACGAGGTGACCGCTGACCGGGGCGGCTATCTGTACGTCATCGGAGGCTCTGCCACCATCAACGGTGACCAGGTCGCCACCGGCGATGCCGCCGTGATCAGCGGGCCGGAGAGGTCACGGTCACCGCGGGCGACGCCACCGAGCTCATCCTGGTGGACGTGCCGCTCGACTTCGAACCAGTCGGGGTTTGGGCCGACCGCTAAACCCGGCTCTCGTTCAATCGACCGAGAGCAGGAATCGGCGCACCGCCTCGTTGAACTTTTCCGGGTCTTCGATGTTGGTCGCGTGGCCGAGCGCGGGCAGGAAAACGAGCTGCGAGCCGGGGATCCGACGATGCAAGTCCTCGGCAACCCGTTTGGGTGCCCGCTCGTCGCGGTCGCCGTAGAGAAGCAATGTCGGCACCGAGATTACGGGCAGGGCGGGTCGCAGATCGGCCTTGGCGAACTCTTCCGCCATCGACCGGATGGTCGCCCGCCGGGTGTCGGCCATCACTTCGAGCAGGTCATCCCTCACCGATTGATCCACCTCGCCGGCGAAGAACCCGGGCAGGTATGTGGCGGGTACTTTCGCCCACTCGGCAGGCGGCAGTTCGATCTCGGCAAGCGCTCGCGCCTTGCGGTAGGCCACCTCCTCGGCAGGCAATGAGCCCGCCCAGCCGGCGTAGGCGGAGGCCAGCACCAGCGACCGCAACAGATCCGGATGGCGGTGACAGACCTCGATGGCGAGACCGCCGCCGAACGACAGACCGAGGAGGTGGGGGCGGTCGAGGCCGAGCGCCTCGATCAGCATCGCCACCGCATCGGCGTAGTCGGCCAGTCGGTACCCGGCAGGGATGTCGGACGAGCCACCGCATCCGGGGGCATCCCACGCCAGTACGTCGAAATCTTCGCTGAGATCCTCGAGTTGGGGACGCCACATCCGGCTGTCGAGGAACCACCCGTGGAGGAGTACCAGCGGTTGCCCCCGGCCCACCCGCCGGTAGCCGAGGGTCAACCCGTCGACCACCACAGTCTTGGCTTCAACGCCCACATTGCCGGCATCCACAAAACAGAAGCTACGCCTCAGCGTCCGGCTCTCACCCATCGGCAGTCATTTCCGATTCGACAACGAAGCCGAAGAGAGCGCGGAGATTCTCGGAAGAATGAGTCGATCGACCCGTCTACCGAGGGCTCCCAACTGCCGAATACCTCTCACTGAAGGTGGAAGTGACCTGTGGCTCCATGGGGAGGAGCCGCTGGACCATTCAGCACGCAACTCGCCACATCCGGCACTCCACTTGTTCCAAAGCTAGGAAGAAAGGTTGGAGCCGGCTGTGGCGCTGACAAAATCAATAGGACTGATGGAGGTAGGCAGGAGCCTGCCCTTACACCAGGTCACCAAGGCAGAAGCCGAAAAGCGTCTGCCGTTGACAATCGAGGCCATCAGCCTCGACACATCGATGGGACTACTGGCAGCCCGCCCCTTCCAACTACTGGCGAAACGCTCTTTCGACGTTCTGGCTGCTTCGCTGCTCCTCTTGGCGCTGTTTCCGCTGCTGGTCATAGCGGCGGTAGCGGTAAAGCTCACTTCACCCGGCCCGGTCATATACCGGCAACCACGGGTGGGCCGCGACGGGGTTCATTTCTGGTTCTGGAAATTCCGCACGATGAGAGCCGACGCCGACCAGGTCCGAGAGCAGCTCGAGGAGCGCAACCAGCATCACGGCCCGATATTCAAGGTGGTCGACGACCCGCGCATCACCCCGGTTGGGCGCATACTCCGCAAGTTCAGCATCGACGAGGCCCCCCAGCTGCTTCACGTGCTGTCGGGCAAGATGAGCCTCGTGGGCCCTCGCCCACCTTTGACGACCGAGGTCCTCGAGTACGACGAGTGGGAGGCACAGCGCCTCCTCGTCAAACCAGGCCTGACCTGCGTCTGGCAGGTGAGCGGTCGCTCCGACCTCGACTGGGAGACGTGGGTGTCCATGGACCTGGATTACATCCAGAACTGGAACCTCCGTCGCGACCTTCAACTCCTTGTCATGACCATCCCCGCCGTCCTCACCGGGCGCGGGGCCTACTGAAAGAAGATCCACTGTGCGAGACGCGAGGCGACACCAATGACTTCCCCGTCGGCAACACGACGTCAGCTCTGGCGTGGAGCCGTCCAGGCGCGGCGGATGATGACTGCTCCCAGCGCCGGGCTGCGCGCTCTTCCCGACTACCTGATCGTCGGTGCCCAGCGGGCGGGAACGACCACGCTGCAGAAGCACCTATTCCTGCACCCGGACGTGCTTCCCCCCGGGCTGGTCAAGGGGGTGCACTACTTCGACACCAACTTCGGCCGAGGGCCCTCCTGGTATCGATCGCACTTCCCCACCGCTCGGGCCCGCTCGTGGGCCGAGCACCGCTCCGGCCATCCGGTGGTGACCGGCGAGGCCAGCCCCTATTACTTGTTCCACCCGCAGGGGCCCTCCCGCATCGCCGGGGTCATCCCCGACGCACGGATCGTCATGCTGCTGCGCGACCCGGTCGCCCGGGCCTATTCCCACTACCTGCACGAGCAACGTCGAGGGTTCGAGGACCTTGGTCTCGAGGAAGCACTCGATGCCGAGCCGGCCCGCCTCGCCGGCGAGGAGGCACGATTGTTCAGTAACGATGCCTACTCGAGCTTCGCCCACCAGCACCACTCGTACGTTGCCCGAGGCATATATCACGAGCAGGTAGCCCGGTACCTGGAGCATTTCGAACGCGATCAGATCCTCATCCTCCAAGCCGAGGCTTTCTTCGCCGACCCGGCCGCTGGGTACCTCGAGGTGTGCAGGCACCTCGGTATCCGCCAGTGGATCCCGGGAGAATTCGACAACCTCAACGCCAACACCTACCTGAAGCCGCTCCCCGACGAAGTGCGTCGGCTCCTCGTCGACGGTTTCCGCGAACCCAACGAGCGTCTCACCGAACTCCTCGGCCGTTCCTTCGGCTGGGATAGCTGAGACCACCGATGGGTCAGTTGGCAACCGACCTCCGATGGGTGACGGACCTCCTGTTCCCAGAACCCACCACGGGCTCGGATCAGACGACATTCCGTGTCGTCGGAGGTGACCACCTCCGTCTGCTGATCCCCGATGAAAGCCGCAGGGCGGCCGCTCGTGCCGTCGTGCGCCCCGGCGGGGCCGGCGGGGCGATTCCTGCCCTTCGTCGGATCGCAGCCTGGTGCGGGGTCAGCACCGGGCTGGCACAGCGATCGATGCGATCACTGACCGTCCCCTCGGCCCACGAAGGATCGACCATCCACGAGTACCTGGCCGATGTGCTGGGTCTCGACGAGGTCATGCTTGCGGTGGCCCTGGGACCGCCCCGTCCCAACCGAAAGCCGGTGATTCAGATCTTCGATGGCGACTGTTCCGTCGTCGGGTACGCCAAGGTTGGTTGGAACCCGTTGACCAGCCGGCTCGTCGGCCACGAAGCTGACTTCCTGTCGTCGGTCGACCGTTCTCGACTCAGCCACATTGTGGTGCCCTCCGTATTGCACCGCGGGTCATGGAGTGGCAACGAGATCGTCGTGTCGTCCTCACTGCTGCCACCCACGCCTGTAGGCGGCAGGCAGATCGGGACTCCCGGGGCGGCTGCCATGGCCGAGGTCGCCGATCTCGACAAGATCGGCACCCACTCGCTGGCAGAGGGCCCCTATTGGACCACGCTTCTCGAACGTGTCGAGTCCATCGTCGACGGTCCTGCGGCGGCCAGGGCGCGCGCCGCGGTGGACGTGCTCGCCAGCCGGTGGGGCTCCACCGAGGTCGCTCTCGGGACGCTGGCACGGTGACTGGGCACCGTGGAACATGGCCGACGCCGGGGGGCGGTTGCACGTGTGGGATTGGGAGCGGACTGCAGGCTGCAGGCCGATTGGGCTGGACGCCGTCCACTTCGAGGCGCAACGGCTCGCCGGCGGCCTCCCTATCGACCACGACGTCGTCTCCCAGGCGGTCAGGAGGAGCGCCGGAGCTCTCACCGCACTCGGCGTCGGCGATGCAGGTCGTTCCGGCGTGCTCGAATCGCTCTACCCACTCGAGCTGCACCTCAGGTATGCAGAGAGCCTCCCCGAGCTCTCCAACAGCGGACCGGTCGCGGTTCCCTCGGTACCGGCCCTGGTGACGCGATGAGACGCGGTTTGATGCCCGCCGCCCTGCTCGTCCTTGTCGTCGGGTGCAGCGCCACCGGGGCAACCTCCGTTGAAGGACAAGAGAATGGTGACCCCATCACAACCTCGACCGGGGCCACCTCCGTTCAAGGACAAGAGAATGGTGACCCCATCACAACCTCGACCGGGCCGGCCCCTGAAGCGGGGTATGCCGACACGGTCCGCCCCACATGGCAAGCGAACGGTCGGGTCGAGTCGATCGTCATGTCCGACGACGCGGTCTATCTGGCCGGAGAGTTCACTGCGATAGCACCGCCCGGCTCGGATGACTGGGTCACGCATCCGTACCTCGCCGCCCTCGACGCGGCCAGCGGCGCCCCGCTCCCATGGAGTCCAGAGGTGAACGGCCGAGTCCGCTCGCTCGACCTGAGCGACGATGGCCAAACCCTGTACTTCGCCGGTGAGTTCTCCGAGGTTGGAGGCGAACCGCGGACGGGTGTCGCAGCGGTTGATGCGGTAACGGGGGTTCTCAACGGCGATTTCGCGCCCGAGATCGACGGCAAGGTGCGTTCGGTCCTCGCAGACGCTGACAGCGTGTACATCGGTGGAACGTTCACCAAGGTGAGCGGCCAGCCCCGTTCGCTGATAGCGGCTCTCGATCCCCACTCCGGGCAACCTTCGCCGAACTGGGCACCGCGCATCGAATATCCCGTCCGGCCGGACATCGCCAACGTCATCACGATGGCTCTCTCCGGTGACCGGGAGACCCTCTACGTGGGGGGAACCTTCCGCTCGGTCGACGATGAGAGCCGGAACGGCACTGCTGCCCTGGACGTGTCCGATGGCCGCCTCGACCCGTGGAACCCGCGGCTGTTGAGCCGGGCCGAGGATCTGGAGACCCAGGTGTACGACATCGCGCTCGACGACGAGCACGTCTATCTATGCGGCGATTACCACCTCACGGACGGAGTCTTCACCCCCAACCTCGTGGCCGTGGACACCGGGGGTCAGCGGCGCGCCGACTGGGAAGTGACGACAGACGGCGGTGTCAACTCGTGCGACATCATCGGCGGTCGCATCTATCTCGGGGGCCATTTCGACCGGGTCGGCGGTCCCAACGCCGATCCCAAGATCAACCCGTCACCCACTGGTGAGATCAGAAATCACCTCGCCTCGGTGGATCTGGAGACGGGTGACGTGTCCGAATGGGACCCGGCCGCCAACAGCGTTCCGGGGGTCTACGCGGTGGCCGCAGGGGAACGGCGCATCGCGGTGGGCGGGGACTTCGACCAGGTCGGAGCCGACGGAGCCCACCAGCAAGGTTTTGCAGTGTTCGAAATCAGTGGAACTTAGAAACAAGGACGGAAACGATGAGTTCGATAGTGAGACGGGTTGGTCGGAGGAGCACGCTGCTTCTGGTCTGGATATTGGCCGTCGTCGGCCTGGTGCCGGGGGCTCCGGCGCTGGCAGCCGATCATGGCGGTGTGGTCGCTCCCGACCCGGTTGACGGGACCATCTCGTTTGTCGACGGTGAGGTACTTGCACTGACAGAAGTCGGCGGCAAGGTGATCGCCGGAGGCAACTTCACTCACGTCGGGCCCGGCCTGCTCGGCGCTGCAGGCGTCGTTGATCTGGCGAGCGGCGCCTTTGTCGAGGGCTTCGCCGATGTCGACGGTGTCGTCACCACGGTTGCATCTGACGGCGCCGGCGGTTGGTACCTGGGCGGCGAATTCGCCTCGGTTGGTGGTCAACCCCGCAACAACGCGGCCCATGTCGACGCAACGGGTGCAGTCACCGCATTTGATCCCGCGCCCAACGGGCGGGTGGAGACCTTGGTGGTCTCACCCGAAGGGGTCGTCATCGGCGGGACCTTCACCACCGCCGGGGGAGCCAGCAGGTCGAATCTGGCCCTGTCCGATGCCGCGACCGGCCTTGCCGTTCCCGGCTGGGACCCGGTTGTAAGCGGACCTGTGCTGGATGTGGTGCTCTCCGGTGACGGGACGCTTCTCTACTTGGGTGGGGACTTCCTCAAGGTGGATGGGGTCAGCCGCAAGAGGCTGGCCGCGATCGCCGCCCCAACGGGCGAGCTCGATGCGACCTTCCTCCCTGGGACACCCAACCTGGCGGTCCGGACCGTCGCCGAACTGAACGGCACTCTCTACCTGGGTGGCGACTTCACCACCGTCGGCGGCGTGGCACGCCGCCGGGTGGCTGCGGTTGAAGCGACAACCGGAGCACTTCTGGCGACGGACCCTGGCGTCAACGGACGCGTGGAGGACATCACCGTCTCCAGTGACGGGTCGTCGCTCTTCATCGTCGGTGCCTTCAGCACGGTCGGCGGCCAGGCGAGGAGCCTCGTCGCCGGCCTTTCGACCTCCACGCTGGCGCCGACTTCGCTCACCGTCGCCGGCATTTACGGGACCGTGGACGCGGTGGCTGTGCTCGACACTGGGAGGGTCGTGATCGGCGGCACCTTCCACATCGTCCCCAAGAAGGGCAACCCACAGAGACTGGCCACGGTCTCGACCTCGACGGGCGCGGTCACGGCGTTGGTGGCACCGGCGGCAACGCCGGCATCGCTGACCCGGACGGCACGTGCCACCACCGGCGTGCAGAGCCTGGCGATCTCGCAGGGACGGCTCGCCGTAGGAGGAGACTTCAGCGACTACGGCGTGATAGCCCGCCCCTATCTGGTGGCCATGGACGCCACCACCGGTGCTCTCGACAGGGAATTCTCCCCGCTCCCGACCAACCGGTGCTCGCAGTCGAGGGCTCGATCGACGGCTCCTCGGTCTACGTCGGGGGCGAGTTCATGCACCTCGGCGGTTCGACCGCTACCGCGTTGCCAAGCTCGATCTCGAGACCGGCCAACCGGTGCCCGGGTTCTCTGCATCGGCCAACGGGGCCGTCCGCAGCCTTGTCCCGGTCGACGACCGGGTCTTCCTGGGCGGATCGTTCACCAGCATTACCGGAACGGTGCGCTCCAACTTCGCTGCAGTCGACGCCACCACCGGTGCCATAGATCCCACCGTCGACCTGCCGATCTCCAGCCCGACCGGACGCTCGGAGGATGGCGGGGTGAGGGCAATGGCAGCCACGTCCGACGGGAGCAAGCTCATGCTGGTCTACAACGCGGCAAAGATCGGCGGCCTGAGCCGTCAGGGAGTCGCCCAAGTCGATCTGACGACCAACCCGGTCTCGGTCAGCGGGTGGTCCACCACCCTCTACGACTACCAGTGCAAGACTGGGGTTACGCGTCCCCTGATGCGCGACATAGCCATGTCACCGGACGACTCGTACGCGGTTGTCGTCACCAGTGGGGACAACTTCCCGCCGGGTTGCGACACCGCCGTTGCGTTCCCCGTCGCCTCCACCGGCTCGGTGCAGCCCATCTGGATCAACAAGATGCGTGACACCCTCGAAGCGGTGGCCATATCCGAGAGCGCGGTGTACGTCGGCGGGCACTTCCGCTGGGCGGACGACGGTGCGGTCAGCCGCTTCCAGGTTGCGGCGCTGAGCCCGACCGACGGGCGCGCCCTCAGCTGGAACCCTTCGGCCGATGGATTCCGGGGGGTGGTCGAGCTCGAAGGTGACCCCACACGGCCTCCTACTCGGCAGCGACGGTGACACGGCCGGCGGCGAACCGCACGGACGGTTCGCCCTGTTTCCGGCGCCGGCGCCAAACACCACGCCCACTGCCTCGTTCAGCACATCGTGCACCTGGCTCGGCTGCACATTCGACGGATCGGCTTCTACCGATCCCGACGGCGCTGTCTCCTCATACACCTGGGACTTCGGAGACGGGGCGACCGGTCAGGGCGCCACGGCCCAGCACACCTTCGCCAAGGCCGGGACCTACACCGTGCGGCTGCGGGCAACAGACGCAGCCGGCGGAACCGACGCCGCCTACCAGACGGTGGCGGTGGCGCCAGAGCCGCAGCCCATAGCCTTCCGCAAGGCCATAGGCACAACGGGCAACAAGACCTCGTTCACTGTCACCGTGCCGGCCACGGTCCAGCAGGGCGACGCCCTGCTGCTGTTCGCAAGCGTCAACAACTCGACCGCCACCGTGAGCAAGCCGGCTGGCCTGACCGGCTGGAAAGAGCTCGGACGCGTCGATACCGGAGGGTTGCGGACGTTCGTCTGGTGGAAGACAGCCGCAACGGGTGACGCCAGCCGCACGGTGACGGTGACACTGTCCGCCATCGCCAAGGCCGACCTGACCCTCGCGGCGTATGACGGGACCGACCCGGCGGCACCCATCGCCGTTTGGCAGTCAAGGGCCGAGACCTCATCCCGGCGCGCGGCACACCACACCATCGGTCGAATCGACGGTGGACGGCGCCTGGGTCATCTCATATTGGGCGGACAAGTCGTCGGCCACGACCGAATGGGCCGCCCCGGTCGGGGATGTGGTCAGGCGGACCGGTCTGACCACTGGCTCGGGGAGGGTCACCTCGCTCTTCACCGACGACGCCATGGCACATGCGCCAGGTACCGTCGGCGGCAAGGTCGCAACAGCAGACGTTGCTTCGGCCAAGGCGACTGCCTGGACACTGGTCCTACGCCCCGCCGGCTGAGGCGCGAGTTGCCGATCTTCCATTCGAGTTGAACGGGATCGCCGAACAGGTTTAGCCTCGGCCAACGCCGGAGGAAGGGACAGCCGGTGAAGTCAGGAATGAGAGTTGCGCGCGCTCGCGCTCGCGCTCGCCCTCGCGCTCGCCGCGGTAGTGGTGGCGAGTGCTCCGGCACCGGCGGTCAGCGATATCCCGCTGCCAGATGACGGGGCGTTGCTCGGCGCGTTCCCTCAGCCGAAAGACGGCGACTGGACGATCGAGGGCCAGAAGCGGCGGTACGACTACCTCGAAGACGCCATGGGGCGTCCCTTCGACATCGGGCACTACTTCCACAAGTGGGACACCAGCCTCCCCACTTGGCGAGAGGAGTGGCATGTCGAGGTGGGCCGGGTCCCGCTGATCTCTTGGGCGAACTTCCGCGGCGACGGCACCGGTGTCTACAGCTCGGAGATCGTGGCCGGCGAGGAGGACGACCTGATCCGTGCTCAAGCCCAGCGGCTGGAGGAGTTTGGCTCGCCGGTCATGGTTCGCTGGTTCTGGGAGATGGACGGCACTAAAAAGGCGGAATGGGCGCAGGATCCGGAGACCTGGATAGCGGCGTGGCGACACATCGTCTCCATCTTCCGGGATGAGGGCGCCGACAATGTCGAGTTCGTCTGGTGTCCCAATGCATGGGCGTTCGACACGGGCGAAGGCCCCGAGTGGTACCCCGGGGACGAATGGGTCGACTGGTTGTGCGCCGACGGGTACAACTGGGCGCCCGGTCAGGACGGCGCCGAGTGGGTGGCACTCGGACCCATCTTCGAGAACTGGTACGAGTGGGGCGACGACAAGGGCATCCCCATGATGATCGGGGAGTTCGGTGTCCAGGAGCGCGACCCGGGTGAGAAGGCGGCTTGGATCCGCGATATTCCCGACCAACTCCGGTCGACCCTGCCCGAGGTCAAGGCCGTCGTCTACTTCGACTCGGACACGGATTACGACTGGTGGATCGACACAACCTCGGAGTCGCTCGACGCCTTCGCCGACATGTCCCAGGACCCGTGGTTCAACGCGGGGACCGGTGGCGGTGGCGGCGGCGGAGGGGGCGGCGGCGGCGGCGGCGGAGGGGGCGGATCCGACGACGTCTTCACCGACATCGAAGGGTCGGTCTTCAAGGCCGACATCCTGTGGCTTGCCGACCAGGGAATCACCAAGGGATGCAACCCACCGGACAACGATCGGTTCTGCCCGGAGGAGACGGTGACGCGCGGTCAGATGGCCTCCTTCGTGGCCCGTGCCCTCGAGTTGGACGAGTCCGACAACGACGTCTTCGGGGACGACGAGGGGTCGGTCCACGAAGAGAGCATCAACGCTCTCGCCGCGGCCGGGATCACCGAGGGCTACGGGGACGGGACGTTCCGCCCCAATGCGGAGATGAGCCGCGCCCACATGGCCGCATTCCTGGTCAGGGCCTACCTACTCGGCTCAGCAGGAGGCGATGTCTTCACGGACGATGACGGCGACTTCTTCGAGGAAGAGATCGACGCCCTGGCCGCCGCCGGGATCACCCGGGGCTGCAACCCTCCGAGCAATGATCGCTTCTGTCCCAAGTCGCCCGTGACAAGAGGTCAGATGGCGGCCTTCCTCCACCGAGCAGACGGGCTCTAAACCCCGCCGGCGCACACTCTCCGGAGGCACCCCTGGAGGCGCCAGCGGAGCGAGCGGAGGGGGTGACCTAGGCACCCGTTGGGAGCTCGCCATCCCGCCTGGGGGGGACGAAAGAAGTGCGCAGCGGCGCCCTCCCCAACCATTCTCTCCCCCCGGCGGGGGGAGTACCCGAGGCCGGAGGCGTCGGGGGAGGGGGGAACGGCTCACTCCCAAAGGTGCGAAAGCCGGTCGATCACCGTTGGGAGTTCGGTGTTCCCCCCTACCCACTGCTCCGCAGCGGGTCCCTTCCCCCCTGCGGGGGGACGGAAATGAAGGGTGCAAAGGTCCCTTCCCCTTGCAGGGGGACGGAGCGAGACTGTCTCTAACCGGCGACAGGCGCTGAGGTCAGGCCTTAGCGACGGCGCCGGCGTGTCGTGGCGTTGGTGAGTACGCCACCGAGGACGGCGACCTGCAGGGCGTCGAGCTCGTGGAGCGCCTCTCGCGTCGAGGAGATGCGTGACACACCGGCGCGGCTGCTGATCAGAACTCCATCAGCCTGCCCGGAGATGCCCAGCACGTCCGCAGATTCGAGTAATCGGGGTGCCACGACGATCGTGACCGAGGCATCGCTCGGCTTCATCATCAGATCTTCGAGGGCGCCGAGCCTGACTGACTCGTCGATGGGACCACCGGTGTTGCCAGCAGTGATCACCTTCAGCCGAGGCACACCGCTCACCCACCGCGCCACCGTCGAAGGCGTCGATCCTTCGAGCGCCATCTCATAGAGCCCGGAGTCGTTTGCTATCCCGAGGACGTTGTGGAGCGCCGAATCCTTCGCCTCTGCAGACACCAACAGGACATCGATACCACCACGGGCGAGCGTGACCGCCATACCGGCACCGACAAAACTGGCGTCCTCCCCGCCGGAGACGCTTGTGACCACCAGATTGACCGGTTGGTCACTCCTCAGGATCCCAGACAGGGCAACCCGCAACCGTCGGAAACCCTCGGCGGTGGGTCCCGATGGGTCGAGCACCGAGGCCCGCCTGCGCCTGGAGCGGAAGCCTCTTGCCGGCTTGGGCAACGCCGCCAATACCGGCAACCCCGCGCGGACCTCGAGGTCGGAAATGCCGCGAACCCGGTCGTCGAGCCGATCGCGGTAGAAAAGCCACCGGGACACCTAGCAACAGCCCGGCACCAAGCGCCACGGCGACCGCCATGAGCGGAGCCGGTGCGTCCGATTCCTCGGGCAGCCTCGCCGGTGTCAGCACCTCGCCGGGGTCGATGCTCAGGGCGAGAACGTTGGCCAGCTCCACCTGGAGCTGCTGGATCTCACTGATGAGCAGGTCACGGCTGCTCTGGGCGGTGGCAAATGCCGGCGAGCTCGGATCGAGCTGCCCGATCTTGGCGTTGATGGTCGCCAGCTCCTGTTCGGCTGCATCCCGTCGGGTTCTGATGTCGGCGACCTTCCTTGCGACGTCCGCCTCTGCGGCAGCAGCGCGCTGCCCCAGGTATGCCTCGGCGAACGCCTGAGTGACTGCCTGGGCCCGTTGCGGGTCGCTGTCCGCGTACCGGATCTCCAAGACCTGCGTCCCCTCGACAACGATGACGCTGAGATTCTCGGTGAGGTCCTCGGCTTCCACGCCGGTCGCGGCTGCGACGCTGGCGGCGGTCGCCTCGGACAGTACGACCTCGCGCTCGGTCAGCAGGTTGAGCAACTGGTCCGGTCGGAGGGAGGTCTTTCCCAGGTCGACCTTGGTGGGTCTGACCAGTACGACCGACTTTGTCTCATATGTCGGGGCCTGCGTGAAGGCATAGGCGACGCCGACCATCGAGAAAATCAGAGCGAGTCCCAGGACCAGCCAGCGACGACGGCGGAGCACCGCGACGTAGTCGCCCAGCTGGAGCGATTGCTGCGCGTGGAAGCGGTGGCGCGCCGGCCGGCTCCTGGTTGAGGTGGAGCGTCCGTGGCGCGACAGGATCAATTGACAAACGTGGTGTGGTCATCGGAGAAGTGTCCCCTTTTGGCGACTAGTTAATCGGCTCGAGGAACCGGAAGCTCAAGGGGATTTGTTTCCCGCACAGTCCCATCGGCGGGGGCAAAAGCCCAGGTAGAGCAACTGTCGTTCCAGAATGAGCCGCTAGACCTATTCACCAGGCACGGTCGGATCTCGATAAGCGGCTGTTGTCGAGGAACCGCCTCGACTCCCTCACGTCACTCTCTATCTGAAGAGAAAAGGGGACACTGAATGTCATCGCCAAGCCTGCGCGTCCAAATCGAGGGCGCTGCGGCTGAACAAACCCGCCGTGTTCTACTCGTTGGATCGTCCGGGGGCCACCTCGCCCAACTTCTTGCGCTCGAGTCGTGGTGGAGCAATCACGAACGGCTCTGGGTCACATTCGACACCGTTGATGCCGTGTCGCTCCTGGAGCGGGAAGAGGTCGTGTGGGCGCACCACCCGACCACACGGAACCTGCGCAACCTGGCGCGCAACCTCCGGCTGGCCCGCGAGGTGATGGCAGACTTTCGCCCCGACCTCGTGGTCTCCACCGGAGCGGGTGTCGCCCTTCCCTTCTTCATCGCCGCCTGGTTGAAAGGTGTACCCAGGGCCTATGTCGAGGTCTACGACCGTCTCGACTCGCGCACCCTCACCGGCAGGCTCTGCCGGCCCATCAGCAACGTCTTCATGGTCCAGTGGCCCGAGCAGGCTGCTCTCTACCCGGGCGCACCGGTCATCGGACGGCTGCTGTGAGCGCTGGGGCACTCGATGTGTTCGCCACCGTGGGCACCGACCATCACCGGTTCGACCGACTGGTGGAGTGGGTGGACGGCTGGGCCAGCGCCGAATGGGGCCGCAACGTACTGATACAACACGGCACCTCTCAGGCCGGCATTACCGCTCGATCCGCCTCCTACCTGACCTACCCAGACATGAGCGAAGCGCTGACCAACGCCCCGGCGGTGGTGTGCCACGGCGGGCCGGCCACGATCATGGAAGCGAGGCGCTCGGGCAAGGTCCCGATCGTCGTCGCCCGCCGTCCCGACCTGGGCGAGCACGTCGACGATCATCAGGTGCTGTTCACCGCCAGGCTCGCCGAGCGGGGACAGATCACCCTGGTGGAGGACGAAGACGCCCTCCACCATCATCTCGACCTTGCCCGGGAGAACCCCTCCGCCTACCGGCTGGCGGCGATCGACGCCGACATCCACCTGGCGGTGCGAAGATTCCAGGAGTTGGTGGACCCACTCCTTGCGAGGAGTCGGTGGTGACCCCCCTTCCACTTCTCTTCATCGCCGGACTGGGCCGCTCGGGGAGCACTCTCCTCGGCCGGCTTCTGGGCTCGGTACCCGGCCTGGTCTCGGTGGGCGAACTCACCCACCTCTGGGAGCGCGGTCTCCGCGACCATGAGCGTTGCTCGTGTGGCGAACCTTTCGACGCCTGCCCGTTCTGGACCGAGGTCGGCGAGCGGGCCTTCGGCGGCTGGCACAACATCGACGTCGAAAAGGTGCTGTCTGCCAGGGCGGCGATCGAACGCGACCGCTTCATCCCGATGCTCGCCGTGCCGGCTCTGTCTCGGGGGAGGCTCGATGAGTACGGGCGGTATCTGGTCCCGCTCTACGAAGCGGTCCGAGTCACCGCCGGAGCCGATGTCGTCGTTGACTCAGGAAAGCATGTCGCCGCAGCCATGGTGCTTCAGCGTCTCGATGGGATCGACCTCTCGATGGTCCACCTGGTACACGATAGCCGGGGTGTGGCCTACTCGTGGACCAAGCAGATGGCTCGGCCGGAGCGTACCGATGGGGAATTCATGGCCCGTTGGAGCCCACCCCACACCGCGATCCGGTACCTCGCCTACAACCTGGCTCTTCACGCCATCGCCGACAAGAAGTCGCTCTTGGTCCGCTACGAGGACCTGGTGCGACAGCCCGATCTCGAGATGGCTCGAATCCTGGAACTGGTGAACAAGCTCAATGTGTCGGCAGATGCATGGTCTGGCGGCGCGGTCGAACTCGGCCTCGATCATCAGATCGGCGGCAACCCGATGCGCTTCTCCAGCGGGCGGATACCGCTCGTCGTGGACGACGCATGGCGTGACCGCCTCCCTGTGAAATCGCGACGGGTGGTCACCGCCCTCACGATGCCACTGCTCAGCGGGTACGACTACCTGGGAAAGAGGTCAGCATGAGAGATGAAGAGCGCGGTGTCTCGGTGGTCATCGCCACCCACAACCGCCCCGAACTGCTCCGGATGGCGCTGGACGGCGTGTACGCACAGGAGCACGACCTCGAGGTCGTGCTGGTCTTCGACCGTTCGGAGCCCGACCTGGCGCTCATCGACGAATATCGAGGCCGACGACTCCGCCTCATCCGCAACAATCGCACCCCCGGTCTGGCCGGCGCTCGTAACACCGGAGTCCTGGCCGCGTCCCAACCGTGGATCGCCTTTTGCGACGACGACGACACCTGGCTGCCCGGCAAGCTGGCCAAGCAATTCGCCCGCTTGGAGGAACTGCCCGAGGCCGACGTCTGCCTGGGAGGTGTGGTCGTTCACTACGAGGGCCGCACCTTCGACCGAATCCCAGACGCCGACCGGCTCGATTTCGACGACCTCCTGCAGTCGCGGGTGTTCGCTGCTCACCCCTCGACGGTGCTGGTGAACCGCCAAGCGATGCTCGACAAGATCGGCCTGGTGGACGAGGAGATTCCGGGTAGCTATGGGGAGGACTACGAGTGGTTGCTCCGAGCAGCCCGGTCGGCTCCTGTAGCCGTCGTTCCCGAGGCACTCGTGCTGGTGCGCTGGCACGCGGCCTCGTACTTCGTAGACCGCTGGCGTCTGATCATCGACTCGATCGACTACCTGCTCGAGCGCTACCCGGAGTTCGAATCCCAGCCCAACGGAATGGCCTGGTTGGGAGGTCGAAAGGCATTCGCCCTCGCCGCCCTCGGGGAAGGCCCGGCGGCCCGACGCGAGGCGAGGTCTGCGATCGGACACAACTGGAAAGAGGCCCGCGCCTACATCGCCATGGCGGTCAGCACCGGGTTGCTGTCGCCGCAACGGGTTCTCGACATGGCCCACTCCCGGGGCCGCGGGGTCTGATCGGAAGCCGATGACCCTGGCCATCCCCTCCCTTCGGTCGTCAAGCCGGATCGGCCTTCTTCCCGAAGGCTGGCCGGTCCTGGCTCTGCTTTGGGGCTACCCCCTGTGGTGGGCGCTGGGTGTGGCGTCGTACGTCTGGATCGGCGCGGCTGTATTGGCCGGGCTTTGGCTTTGGGGACGTGCACGGGTGGAGTCGCCACCGGGCTTCGGGCTCTGGCTGCTCTTCCTCGGTTGGATGCTGCTCTCCGCCACCCAACTCGAACTTGGCAGCACGATCCTCGTCTACGGCTACCGGACTGCGATCTACGTCGCCTCCGGGGTGTTGATGCTGTACGTCTACAACCTCTCCGCCTCTGCCCGGCGGGCAACGGTGTCCGCTATGGCGGCCTTCTGGGTGATGGCCATCGGCTTTGGCCTGGCGACGCTGCTCGTTCCGAACATCGAGTTCGTAAGTCCCCTTGAGCAAATCCTGCCCGACGCCCTGGCGTCGAACAACTTCATCCAACAGTTGTCGAGACCATCACTGGCACAGATCCATGACTTCCTCGGGTTTCCGGTGCCGCGGCCGGCGGCGCCCTTCGGATTCACCAATGACTGGGGCTCGGCCGTTGCCCTGGTCGCTCCGGTTGCCTGGTTCGTCGCATCCCGCATCAAGGGCTGGCGACGCCTGCTGCCAATAGGAGTCGGACTTGCGTCTATGATCCCGATCGTCCAGTCGCTCAACCGCGGGCTGTGGGTCAGTCTCGGGCCGGAGTCGCTTGGGTCGCCATCCGAGGGG
Organism: uncultured Actinomycetes bacterium; assembly: GCA_963758695.1. Classification (GTDB taxonomy): domain Bacteria; phylum Actinomycetota; class Acidimicrobiia; order Spongiisociales; family DATADW01; genus DATADW01. The sequence goes on along the minus strand of CAVWWM010000017.1, from coordinate 4,714 downwards.
CGCTCCAGGGCCGGATCAAGACGCTGGCGATGTTGCTGGCGGCGATGGGCATGGTCGCCGGGCTCATCATGGCGACCCCGCTAGGCGAGCTGGCCACCGGCCGTCTCGAGCATGGACACTCCGATGATCGGCGGCTCCACCTGTACGGGCAGAGCATCGATGGCATCGAGGCATCACCGATCGTTGGATATGGAGGCCCGATCGAGGACCCCGAAAAGCCCGGCCGGGCGCCGATCGGGACCCACGGTCAGATCTGGCTCGTTGCCTTCTCCCACGGGATCCCGGCGACGGTCTGCTTCGTCGGTTTTCTGCTGCTTGTGCTGTGGCGGACCCGGTCGGGCAAGCCGGGAACGTCGCCTTTGCGGCCAACACGCCATTCCTCGTCGCCTTGGTTCAACTGCCGATTTACACGTTTCTCCCCGCCCAGATGCCCCTGATAACCCTGATCGGCGGTCTCGGCTTGGCGGATGCGATCAGGGGGTCGAAGTGAGCGCCATCAGCCTGTCTGAGAAAGCCACTCCCCGCCCGACGACGGCCCGCACCGGATCCGACCTGGGCAACTTGGCCCGCGGCGGCGCACTCAATCTCGCCGGTGCCATCGTGTCAGCCGCCGGGTCCGCCGGCCTGATGATCGTCCTCGGACGGGGATTCGGTGCAACCGCCGCCGGCGAGTTCCTCCAGGCGGTGGCCATATTCAACATCCTGACCGTCATCGGATTGTTGGGCGCTGACACCGGTCTGGTACGCACCATGAGCCGGCTTCGGGGTACGGGGAATGAGCAACGGATCGGGGTCGTGCTCCTTGTGGCATTGATCCCGGTAGCGGTCGTGTCCGGCCTCGTGGCGCTGATGCTCTGGGCGAATGCCGATGGGATCGCCGATCTGGTCAGCACCGGTCCGTCGACGGCGCGAATCGGTGCATTGATACGCGTCCTCGCGCCGATGGTGCCCGTGGCCTCCGTCTATCTCGGCTTGATCGGCGCCACGCAGGGATACGAGACGATGGGACCGAGCACGGTCATCGACCGGGTCGCCCGTCCCGCCCTCCAGGTTATCTTCGTGCTCGTCGCCCTGCTGTCGAGTGCCGGTCCGACGACGGTGATGGTGGCCTGGTCAGCCCCATACGTGCTCGGGCTGGTTGCTGCTTCGGTGGTCCTTCACTACAAGAACAGAAAGCGGCATCAGAAGGACGCGGCAGCCGTGTCGTTGCCGGCGGTCTTCAAGGACTTCTGGGCATTCACGCTTCCCGCGATCCTTCGCTTCGATATTCCGCGTCATCGTCCAGTGGCTGGACGTCGTTCTGGTAGGCGCCATGCTCGACGCCCGTTCGGCGGCTATCTACGCATTTGCCACCCGTCTCCTCCAGTTCGGGCTGTTCGTGGCCAACTCGGTTGGCCAAGTGGTCCAGCCGCGCCTTGGGCGCCTGCTGGCTCAGGGCGAACGAGAACGGGCGCGTGGCCTCTACCAGGTGGCGACAGGCTGGCAGGTGGCAGTGACCTGGCCCCAGTACCTAATCGTGGCCGCATTCGCCGCCGTCCTGCTCCGCCTGCTCTTCGGAGCGGACTTCGGCGATGGCGCTCCCGTCGTCCTCATCCTGGCCATCTCGACGCTGGTCGGTGCTGCGGCGGGGCCGGTTGACGTTGTGCTCCTCATGACAGGGAAGAGTACGTGGAGCATGTGGAACACGGCTGCCGCATTGGGAGTCAACATCGGCTTGAACCTGCTGCTCATCCCGCGGCTTGGCATCGTGGGGGCGGCCATAGCCTGGGCCGTGGCCAGGATCGTGGGCAACCTCCTGCCGCTCATCCAGGTGTCGAGATCGTCGGGTTTCCACCCGTTCGGCCGAGAGCTCGTCTATGCGATGACCGGCTCGATCCTCGCCTTCGGGGCGCTCGCTTGGGGTGCAAGGGTTACGTTCGGCGCTTCCACCCTCGGCCTGGTCGTTGCCTGCGGCGTCGGGCTTGCTGCGTACATCTGGTTCCTGATCCGCTACCGCCACCAGCTGGCGCTTCCGGCGGCGCTGGGCAACCTCCGGTCCACGACCGAGTCCTGACCTACCGGTCCTCCGGCTCGTCCGAGCCACGCAACCCTCGAGCCGTGGCGTCGCCCCGGCGGGCCCCGGCGGAGCAGGATCAGCGCCACCGCGGCGACGACGAGCCACACGATCACAACCACGATCACCCAGGGCATGGGGCGCGTAGCTGAGACATTGCTGGGATGTTCGTACCGTCGCCGTCGATCGGCAAGCGCGATCCCTAGGTCTGTCGGCTCATTCTGACGATTCGCCTTAAGCACCGCGCTGGTTGCGACGATCATCCTCCGCTTGGAAAAGGGAAGAACGGGCTGTGGGGCACGCAACAGCGTGCGCCCCACCGATCTCGAACCCGTGGAATTGCCGACCCGCACTTGATGACGGTTCGGCTCGTAACCAGGAGGAAACGCGTGGCTCGTCGCGCACGCTCGATTGTTTTGGCAATGATCATCGGTGGTTTGCTAGCCGGCAGCTTCGCGCTGCCCGCAATCGCGGCCAACCCGGAACACTCGGTTGTGGTCAACCCCAACCCGGCGAACAACACCCCGCACGTGGTTGATGGGCGGGTCTACGCCATCATCCAGGTCGGCAACAAGATGATCGCGGGTGGATCGTTCACCCAGGTGCGGCAGACGGCCAACAGCGCCAACATCGCCCGCAACCGGATCTTCGCGTTCGACGCCACAACCGGTGTCATCGACCCCAACTTCGCCCCGAACATCGACGGCGACGTCTACTCGTTGGTTGCGACGCCCGACGGGCACATCATCGCCGGCGGCACCTTCAACAACGTCAACCTGGTCGCTTCGCAGAAGATGACGAAGCTGAACCTCAGCAACGGTCAGCGGGTCACCGCCTTCAACGGGCGGGCCGACGGCCGGGTCAAGGACATGGCGCTGCGCAACGGCAAGCTCTACATCGCCGGAAGCTTCAGCCGGGTCAACAACATCGTGCGCGATCGCCTCGCCGCGGTCGACCCCAATAGTGGTGTCCTCGACAAGAACTTCGTAGTCCCGGTGACCGGGTCCCGTGACGGGGTTTCGGTCCCCAGCATCTACGCCATGGAGGCCGATCCGGCCGGGACCAAGCTGATGATCATCGGCAACTTCACCAACGTTGGCGGCCAGTCACGCTGGCAGGCGGCGATGATCGACATCACCACCTCGCCGGAGACGGTGGCCAACTGGCACACCGACCGGTATGGCTCATCGGCCCCTTGCGCCTCGGTGTTCGACACCTATATGCGCGATGTGGCCTTCTCCCCGACGGGAGCTACTTCGCCATCGTTACTACCGGCGCCTACAGCGCAGGGACCTTGTGCGACGCCACCGCCCGGTTTCGAGTCCGATGCCAGGGGCACCGCCCTCCAGCCGACGTGGGTGGACTACACCGGCGGCGACACCCTCTATAGCGTGGCTATCACCGGCACCGCCATCTATATCGGCGGGCACCAGCGCTGGTCCAACAACGCCTTCAGGGGCGATCAGCCCGGTCCCGGAGCGGTGGAACGTACCGGCATCGCAGCCCTAGACCCAGAAACAGGGCTGGCGCTCCCATGGAACCCGACCCGCGATCGCGGTGTGGGTGTGTTCGTCCTCTACCCCACCGAGCAGGGACTCTGGTTGGGAAGCGACACCGACGTCGTCGCCGGAGAGACGCACCGCAAGTTGGCCCTGTTCCCGCTCGCCGGCGGCACCGCCGTCCCTGCGAACGAGCGGATCGGGCTCCCCAACGACCTTTACAACATGCCGGTCGAGTCCTGCCCGGCACCCGACACTACGATCCTCTATCGGGTCAACGGTGGCGGTCCCACGCTGGGCTCGCTCGACTGCGGCCCCGACTGGGTGAGCGACAGAGACGGTGCGCCCGGAAGGCAGTACCGCAACACCGGCAATGAAGCCGCAACGTCCTCGCCTTCGACCCTTCTCCCCGGCATCCCCACCACAACTCCATCGCAGGTGTTCCTGTCGGAGCGGTGGGACGACGGCAACTCCCCTGAGATGCAATGGAACTTCCCGGTTGCCGCGGGCACCCCCGTTGAGGTTCGGCTCTACTTCGCCAACACATACAGCGGGACCGCCAACCCCGGGCAGCGGGTCTTCGACGTTTCCGTCGAAGGTGGCTTGGTGCTCGACAACTACGACATCGTGGCGGACACCGGCGGCACCCTCCGGGGCACGGTGAAGCGGTTCAACGTCAACAGCGACGGGACCATCAATATCGCCTTCGGGCATGTGGTGGAGAATCCGCTGATCAGCGCCATCGAGATAGTGCGCACCGACCTGCCGCCGGGCCCTCAGCCGGGTGACATCGACTTCCTCGGGCGCCGGCTCGTGAGTGGCGCCGGCCCCCAGGCATCGAGCACCGTCTCCACCCCCGGTTTCGACTGGGGTGAGGCGAGAGGCGCCTTCGTCAACAACGACGTCCTGTATGTGGGACGCCAGGACGGACGGATGTTCGCCCACAGCTTTGACGGCCAGACGGTCGGTCAAGGTGTCGAGGTGGACCTGCGCGGGCTCAACTCGCACAACTTCAACGTGTCGAGCATCACCGGGATGTTCTTCGACGGGACGCGCCTCTTCTATACGGTGGCCGGTGACGGCCGGATGCACTGGCGCTACTTCCTGCCGGCGAGCCAGCTGGTCGGTGCCCTCGAGTTCACCATCGCAGGCGACTGGGGCC
>CAVWWM010000016.1:0-17858 GCA_963758695.1 uncultured Actinomycetes bacterium | reverse complement strand
AGATACGCTCGCGGCCGGAGAAGCAGCATGGCCCGGACGAACTCGTCGGGCAGCGGTTCGCCAACCCCGGCGGCATGGCTCCGCAACAGGCTCACCTGGAAGGCCTCCGCCTCTTCGGTGTCCACCGGGTGTTGGCCAAGGCCCGAACCCGGTGGTCACCCCGTACACCACCCGGCCATCGCGCACCGCCCCGTCGACCACCTCCAAGGCCGGGCGCATCCGCTCTGCCACCTCTGCCCCAATCACGACTTCGGTCCTCGGAGCGGCCACCTCCACTACCTGATCGATGGTCAAAGCGGAGCCGTCGAGCACCACCGTCATTGGTGACGTCCTGACTGTGGGTCCGGCCGAGGTGCCATCAATCGTCGTGTGACGACAGCACGCAAAACTCGTTGCCCTCAGGGTCGGCGAGCACATCCCAGGTCACGTCCGCCCCCTGTCCGACATCCACCCTCGTGGCGCCCATCGCCAACAGACGTGCAATCTCGCCGTCCCGGTCGTCGCTGGTGTGTGGCGCCAAGTCGATGTGCAGGCGGTTCTTCACAGCCTTGTCCTCGGGGACGGGCACGAAGACCAAGGCTGGGGGCACCTGTTCGAATGGCATGTCCCGGAAGATCTCCTCGTGGATGGCACGATCACCACCTCGTCGGCCGCCTCATATTCGAGCTTCCACTCCGAGCACTTCGGCCCACCATCGCCCTTGAGCCGCGACATCTCTGCAGTCGACAACGGTCGTGTACCAGCGCAAAGCCATTTGACTCCTCGATCGGTCAACGCACCGTACCGAGCACTAGCCAGCCACAGCGGGTCTGCTCAGGATGGGATTCCATCACCCCCGGCCGAGCCGCCTGGCCAGACCTCCAGCGAAGCCGAGGAAGGCCCTGGTCAGGGCGTCGACGGTGACTCCGCCAACATCGACGCTGGGATCCACCTCGACGAAGTCGGCTGCCCGGACCTTCGGGTGCAGCCCGGCGGAGCCAGGTCGCTGTGGCCAGTTGCCGGGTGCTCATCCCTCCCGGGCGAGCCCCCGGGCATCCCGGTGCGAAGACGCTGTCGAGCACGTCGACATCGACGTCGAGAAACAGCCAGTCGGATTCGCCGGCGACGGAGTCGAGCGCCACTCCCATCGCCTCCTCCACCCCCCACGTCTCCACATCCGCCATTGTGATGACGGTGAAACCGTGGGCTGTCGCAGAACTGCCGGTAGGGAGCGGAGTTGACAAAGCCGGCGATCCCCACCTGGGCGACTCGTCCAGGGCCGAGACCATCCTCGATCAGTCCCCGGATCGGTGTCCCGTTGGTCGGACCGTGGCTCGAGCGTCCCTCCACGTCGTGGTGGGCGTCGAGGGTGATTACGCCGACACCGCCGAAGCGACCCACCGGCGAGCCCCTTGACTCAGTGGCCTGGTTATGGCGTTGTCCCCGCCGATGAACCCGAAGCAGTTTGCCGATTGGGAGCGAGGCTGCCTCTACCCTCGATCCGGGGCAGGGCCTCACCGAGATCGAGGCCTTCCACCTCCAAAGTCGCCCTGGTCGGAGACGACCAAGCCGTCGATGTCGACTCCCCTCTCGCCGTCGAAAGTGGCGAACCGCCCCATCGCCATGCGCCACGCCGCCGGGGTGACGTCCCTGCGACGGCGAGAGCGACCCGATTGCGGTGGGGACACCGGCGACGATCAGATCCGGTGTTCCATTCTCGAGAGGCGTGGCGAGCCATTGATTGGCACGTCGCCAGGAGGGATCGTCGATCGGCACTGAGGGACCTGAGGCTACTGGTGGCGCCCCCCCACCTAGGCTGGCCTCTCGGTGTCCAGAGGAGGCGGCGAGGTGGCGGTGGGGTATGAGTTGCGGGGCGAGGTAGCGCTGCTCACGCTGGACCGTCCCGACGTCTACAACTCGGTGGACCAGACCATGGCCGACGAGCTTCGGGCGGCTTTTGCCCGGTCCGGCGAGGAGGCGCGGGCACCGGCGGTGACCGGGGCGGGGAGGGCGTTCTGCGCCGGCGCCGACCTGGCCGATCTCGCTGCCGACTACGAGGCGGGATCTCCCGACCTGGCCGGGGTGATCCGTGAGCGCTTCAACCCGGTGGTCCGGGCGCTGGTCGACGTTCCCGTCCCCACCGTCGCCGCGGTCAACGGTGTCGCCGCCGGCGCCGGGATCGGGCTGGCCATGGCATGCGACCTGCGACTGGGCTCGAGCAGGCCTCCTTCATCAGCGCCTTCATCAACGTCGCCCTCATCCCCGACTCTGGGTCCACCTGGTTCCTCACCCACAGCATCGGCGTGTCCGCCCGCCATGGAGATGGCGATGACCGGGCACCGGTAGCAGCCGAAGAGGCCGTCGCCTCCGGCTTGCTCCACCGCATCGAGGACGAAGTCGTCGAGTCCGCCCTCGAGTTGGCCGGCACTCTTGCCGACGGGCCAACCGGGGCCTACCTCGCCACCCGCCGGGCGCTGCACGCCGCCAGCTCGGCGACCCTCGACCAGGCGCTGTCCGAGGAGGAGCGGGTCCAGGGAGAGCTCGGTCTCTCCCGGCCCATCTCGAGGGGGTGCGCGCCTTTCTCGAGCAAGCGCACCCCGGACTTCCGCAGCACGGGGTGAGCCGGTGACCGAGACCATCTACTCGACCGGCGCCTACGCCACAGAGATGGCGGCCACGGTGGTCCGGACCAGAGAAGAGGAGAGGGCGGTGCTGCTCGACCGCACCGTGTTCTACCCGGGTGGAGGGGGACAGCCACCGACACCGGTGCGCTCTGGGTGGGCGACGACCGGCTCACCGTCACCACCGTGGGGAAGGACGGGAGCGGCGTGTGGCACTGGCTGGAAGGCGGCTTCCCCCGGGCGGGACCGCGCTCCGGGGTGAGATCGACTGGGATCGGCGCTATCGGCTGATGCGGACCCACACCGCTATGCACGCGCTGTGTGGGATCATCTGGGACCGCTTCCAGAGCCCGGTCACCGGGGGGAACATGGAGCCGGGCGAGGGACGGCTCGACTTCGAGCTGCCCGACTGGGACCGCGAGCTCAAGCCAGACGTCGAGGCGGCGCTCAACATGGCCCTGGAGGAGGCGCTTCCCGTCGAGGTGTCGTTCCTCCCCCGGCGAGGAGGCCGACCAGGACCCCAGCCTGATCCGCACCAAGGTGAGCCTGCTCCCCTCCGACCTGAGCAGAGGTTCGGGTGATCGACATCGTCGGTCTCGACCGCCAGGCCGATGGCGGCACCCATGTCGGCTCGACCACCGAGGTCGGCCGGGTGACGATCACCAAGGTCGAGTCGAAAGGCAAAGGATTCCGCCGGATCCGGCTGGCGCTTGCGTACTGAATCCGGGGACGGCAGGCGAGCGGGGGGGGGGGGGTACAGTGCGATCACCTCCACCCTCTTCGAGCAAGTACTACGCCCTCCTCCACACCACCATCAGGTCGCCGACGTTGGTCCCGGTGGGCCCGGTCATCAGGAGGTCGCCGGCGGCGGCGAGATAGGGGTAGCTGTCGTTGGCAGCAGGTGATCGGGGGCGTTCAGCCCGAGGCGCCGCCCCCGGCTCACGGTGGCACCGTCGGCAATGCCGCCGGCGGCATCGGTGGGACCGTCGACACCATCTGTCCCCAGCGAGGCCACCGCCAGTTCGTCATCCCCATCGAGGAGCAGCGCCGCCGCCAGCGCCACCTCCTGGTTGCGACCGCCCCGGCCCTCACCCGTCACCTTGACGGTGCTCTCACCGGCAAAGACCCGCATCTCGCACCGCTCGGAAGCTTCCGTCCCTTCCACCACCGAGCCGCGCCGCCAGCCGGGCGGCGCTCCCGGTGAGGTCGGTCCCGGCAAGCCCGGCGTCGATCCCGTGCGACCGGGCCGAGGCAACCGCCGCCCGGCGCGCGGTCCCCCCGCTCCCGACGATCCCGCAACTGCCGCACCACTTCGTCCTCGCCATTCGGCGTCTCCGGGCGTCCCCGGCGACGCCCTTGGCGAGGTGAGCCATCACCGCCGGCACGCGAGCTCCCCTCCCCTCGACCACGGCGAGGGCATCGAGCATAGGTGGACGGATCGGGCACCGTCGGTCCCGATGCGATCACCTCTATCGGGTCTCCCACCACGTCGGAGAGGATCAAGGTGATCGCAGCCCGGCACCGGAAGCGGCGGCCCAAGCCGCCGCCCTTGAGGGCGGAGAGATGCTTGCGCACCGTGTTCAGCCCGTTGATCGAGACTCCGGCTGACAAGAGCCGGCCAGTCACGATCGAGAGATCGGCGATGGTGAGCCCGGCGGCGGGTACCTCGGCCAGCGACGATCCGCCGCCGGAGAGGAGAAAGACCACCAGATCGGAACGGACCAGCGCTCGCCGCCAGCTCCAATAGCCGGGTCCCCGCAGCAAGGCTCCCGGACCCCGGCTGGGGTGCTCGCCCACCAGAGTCTCGATGTCTCCCAGGTCGGCTGGGGCAGGCACGGCAAGCGCTCCGCTGACCGATACTCCCTGTAACACTTCGAGCAAGCCTCGGGCCATACCAACGACGGCCTTGCCCATCCCGAGGACGATCACCCTCTCCACCCCAGCGAGCGGCATCGGCCCGCCCCGCCACCGTCAAGCGCTCTTCGTCGCGGCCGAGGGCGGCCCGCACCGCAGCCGCCGGGTCCACCGCGTCAAGCGCCGCGGTGAGCACCTCCAGCAGGACCCCCCGCCGATCGGGGTCGTTGTCGAGGACAGCGCGATCTAAGCGGTCGGTCAGCGGCGGACCAGGAAGAAGTCGAGCGACAGCGCGGTGCCCTCCCCCGTCCCAGCACCACGCCCACCGACGTGTTGAGGAAGTCGAGCGCCTCGTCACCGGTCTCGAAGAGGACCACTCCTGGGGCTCGGCGGTGGTCCGGTCTATGGCGATGGAGACACCGGTCGCCCGGTAACCCACCGTCTCCCGGCCCTCGCCGATCCGGCCCCGGATGACGAGATCCATGTTCCCGTCGCCGCGCACGGTGACATGATCGATCCCCTCCACCGGTCGTTCTCCCTCCCAGTGGGGCCGGTGGCGTCCCGTGGAACGGCATGTCGATGCGCACCCCCATCGGGGTCTTGCCGATCATGTTGAACTCGAGGGTGGCGTCGACCTTGCAGAAGTGCTCCAGGGTGGGCACGGATGTTCCTCCTCGCCGGTCGTGAGGACGTACCGGGCCGCCGCGACCGACGCCAGTGGCTCGGTTCAGCCGCCTTCCGTCGTGTCGGCGCCTCCGGTGGGCGGGGTCAGCTGCCGCCCGGACGTGCCACCTCGGCCGACGACCGGCCCACCCGGCGACGAGCACTACCTCCTCACCGACGGCGAGCCCCTCGACAACCGCCCAGCCGTTAGCGGCGGCGAGCACCGTTACCGGTACCTCCTCGCCATCGGCCAGCCGGACCATCCAACCATCTGCCCCGTCCGGCTGAGGGCAGCCACCGGGACCATAGGACCCGTTGTGGTGGGAACGACGGTGATCTCGACCCGGTAGAGAACGGCCTGGTCGATCGGCACCGCCTCGCCGCACCTGGCCGCACACCGGGCCACCTCACGCCCGGTGAGGGTGAGCGCCGGCTCCCCGGTCGGCGTCTCGGCCATCCCCGATACCAGCGCCTCCCACCGTTGCCCGTCCGGGTCGACCACCACACCCGAGCTCGCCGACACCACCGGGGGCTCGCCGGCGGGCAGCTCGACGAGAAAGGATGACCTTCACCGATCACAGCCAGGGCGGCCTCGCCGCCAACCAGCACGGCGCCGGGGCGGATGGTCTCGGTCGGCAAGCCGCGGCCGGCAGCTCGGGCACCACGATCAGATCGCCCTGGAGGACGGCCCCATCGCCGGTGAGTCCCGCGATCCTCCTGCCAGGAGATCACGGCCGCCCCCATCCCGGTGCCGTAGACCCCGTGCACCCCCCCTTCGTAGAGACCGAGCACCGCCAGCAGTTCCTGAAGTTGTCTGACGTCCTGCCCCGAGGCGCCCGGCGCCATATCACGGAAGAAGGCACCGTCCCGGCGGCAGCCGAAACTGGCCGCTGGTCGACGCGATACACCACGTCCCCGGGTGACACCTGACCGCCGGCGCCGACGTCGACCGAGGTGATCACACCGGCCGCCGGGTTGGCCGCCACCGGGTGTCCGTCCAAGCAGCGCGTGCGATGAGCCGGACCGTGCTCCCCACCGACCCCTCGACCACCTGGTAGTTGGCCGGTGCCGCGGCCACCTGTTGCGGGGCGGCTCGTCGGTGGTGGCGGCGCGGGCGACGAGGTAGCCGCCGGCGAACACCGCGGCCAACACCAGCGCGTAGATCAGCAGCCGGTCCCAACGAAGCCGTGGCTGGGCCGGGGTTGTCCTCCGGGGCGGGGGCGATCGACCATGGTTGGCCTAGCGAGGCTACAGCAGACTCGCCCGGCCGTCCGGGCTAGCTGGGATGGCCCCGGAGCCCCCGTTTCACTTCGAGACCACCACGAAGGCGGTGAGGGCACGTATCCGAAGCGTGGGCGACCCCGGCGGCGCGGCTGACTGGAGGCGCCGCGGTGCCCCCGAGCCACCAAAGATGGGCAGCCCGCTGACCTCCACCCGCCAGCCGGCTTGGCACCCACAGCATCAATCGAGCCGAAAACGGCGGTGGCGTCGATCCCAGCGCCGTCCAGGGCCAGAGCGGCGGCGGAGAGGTCGACCTCCACCCCACCGAACACCGCCACCAGGCTCCCACCCTGGAGGGACTGCGAACTGGATGCGGCCCGCGGCAGCCAAAGACGGCTATGGCGTCGATCCGGTCGCCGGCCGCGGCTTCACCTTCTCCGGCGATACCCGGCCGATGAGCACCCAGACACCGATCCCGATCAAGGCGAGCGGCCAGAGCAACTGCCACACCGAGATGTCGAGCAAACCCAAGGTGCTCAAGAGCAGGATGGCGCCGGCCCCCATCACGAGCAGCGGGCCGGTCGACTGCCGGGGCTTTGCAGCAGCAGAGGGCACCACCGATGATCACCAGCAGAGGCCACCAATCGGAGATCAGTGTCCCGGCGTCGACGATTCCGGTCCGGTCGAGCAGGAACACCAATCCCGACGACAAGCAAGAGGGCTCCCGAGAAGATGCGGCCCCGGTCTCATGGCGTACCTCTCGACGGCGACCGGTGACCTGACGGGTGTAGCCGACGAGGGGAGTCGGTCGAGTTTCATCGAGTACCGAGTCGAGAGCGGAGAAGAACCGGGTGTTCTCGTCCTCGGTGCCCACGGTGACCCGCAACCATCCCTGCGACATGGGACGCACGATCACCCCTTGGTGCAACAGCGCCCGGTAGAGGTGCCGCTCGTCCCCGCCGGGCCGGATCGAGACCAAATTCGCCTGGCTGTCCGGGTGCTCGATGCCACGCTGCCTCAAGCTCGACGTGGAACTTCTCCAGGGCAGCCGTGTTTCGGCGCACCCGCTCCTCGACCCGCTCCTGGTGACGAAGCGCTTCGATCGCCGCCGCCTGGGCGAGGTCGCTCACCGAGAAGGGCGCTTGGACCTTGCGCAGCTCTGCGATCAGTTCGGGGTTTGTCACCGCGTAGCCGACCCGCAGCCCGGCGAGGCCGTACACCTTGGAGAAGGTGCGGGTGACTACCACGTTGTCTCTCTCGGTCGCCACCAGGAGCATCGATTCGTAGTCGGGCGACTGGACGTACTCGTGGTAGGCCTCATCGATCACCACCAGGACCTCGTCGGGCACCCGCTCGATCAGGCTTCGCACCGCCGCACCGGCGATATGGGTGCCGGTGGGGTTGTTGGGGTTGCACACGAAGAGCGCCCTGGTGTCGCCGCGGACCGCCGCCGCCAGCGCGCCGGGGTCATGTCGGAGATCGGCGTCGAGCGGCACCTCGACCGCCTCGCTCCGGCCAGCTTGGTGGCGATCCGGTACATCACGAACGATGGCCAGGCGTAGACCATCGAGCCGCCGCCGCCGACTGCCCCGGCCAGGCAGAGCACCAACTGGGTGCTGCCCGCCCCGATCATGATGCTCTCGGCGGCGACGCCGAGGTGCCGCGACAGCGCACCGGTCAGTCGGAACCTGTCGTTGTCCGGGTACCGGTTGACCCCGCCGGCGGCGGCGGCGATAACGCGCTCTCACCTCGGGGAATGGCGGCTCGGGGCACTCGTTCGAGGCGAGCTTGGCGATGTCGGTGAGACCGTATCTCCCGAGCCACCTCGTCCTCCGGCTTGCCCGGGCCGCAGGCCACGATCTGGCGGACCTCGGGCGGTATCCTCACCATCCGCTGGTCAGCGTAGCCTGCACCTGTGGAAATCGGGCTGCCGCAGGCATTCACGGCACGGCAGGCGTGGTCGGAGATGCGGGCGGGGAGTGCCTTCGTTGTCTTCTGAGATGGGGGTGCATGAAACGCCGGGTGATCGTCACCTTCAAGAAGAAGGACACGCGGTCCAACCCCGAGCCGGACAAGTTGGAGTTCCTGGCCGAGGCTGTCGGCGTGGAGATGCCCGTCGCCGGGGCAAGCTACGGACCGCTCCCCCGTGGGCTCGACCTCGACCGGGTGGTCTACGACGTGAACGAGTACGAGGCACCGATCGTGGTGGCCACCCTTGACGACGACCAGATCGATGCGGTGAGGAGCGCCGAGGATGTCGCCGTGGTGGAAGAGGACGGCCCCATGTTCGCCCTCGGCCCCGGTGATCGAGGGCCAGCCCTCCGTTCTCGAGGAGACCGTCCCCGCCGGAGTGGCGGCGATCAAAGCCCCCGCTGCCTGGGATGCTTCCAGAGGGAAGGCGATCAAGGTCGCGGTGCTCGATACCGGGATCGACCCCGCCCACCCCGACCTCGGTCGCCAACCTGCGGACGGGATGAGCTTCGTCAGCACGGCGAGACCAGCACCGACGACTTCAACGGGCACGGCACCCATTGGCCGGGACCGTCGCCGCCGCCCACGACCAGATGGGCGTGGTCGGGGTGGCCCCTGCCGCCGCCCTCTACCCGGTCAAGGTGCTCGACCGCAACGGCCAGGGGCAGTGGAGCAACCTCATCGCCGGGATCGACTGGTGCATCAACGCCCAGGACATCCGGATCCTCAACATGAGCCTGGGTGGCCCGTCGGCGCCCCGCCGCTCTGGAGCAGATGTGTGCCCTGGCGTGGGAACGGGGTAGCCTGCTGGTGGCCGCCGCCGGCAACGACGGTGGCCCGGTCGGGCACCCCGCCATGTGGGAATCGGTGGTGGCGGTCTCGGCGATCGACGGGCTGGGAATGATCGCCGCCTTCTCCAACCGCGGCCCCGAGGTCGAGTTATGGCCCCGGGCGTGGATGTGCTCTCCACCGTCCCCGGCGGCGCCTACGGCACCAAGTCCGGCACCAGCATGGCCTGCCCCCACGTCGCCGGGGCGGCGGCGCTCGCCTGGGGGTCGCACCGCTTCGCCGACAACATCACCATCCGCCGCCTTCTCTCGTGGAGGGCCGATCTATGGGGCGGAGCGGGCGCACCGACGAATACGGCTTTGGCCGGGTCGACGTCGAGGCCGCGGCCTGTCGAACTCGACAGCTACCCCCCGGAAATCGCCGGGTCCGCCCTCGAGCGCCCACGATCTCCTTTGGTTGCCTAGCCGCCGAAAGCGTCCGTTCAGAGCGACCAGAGGCTGGGATTTCAGAAGGCCGTGCATCTTCCGTCGTCGGTTTCGATTCGCTGACTCGCCCGGCGATCGCCATCGGCCAGTCGTCGGCCGGTTGCTGGGGCTCATCGGTCCCGTCACCGCCGCCGCCCGGATGGAGGGCCAGAGATGCGCGTACCTCGATCCCCATCTCGAGGAGTAGCGTCTCGTCGAGTTGATCGCGGAAGGTGACGATCAGCGTCGTCACCATCAGCTCAGACTCGGATGTCGCTGTGACGCGGAATGCCGAGGCCGGCGCCCAACCCATTGCGCACGCACGGCTGCCTGCGCAGACTCATGCGCCCGATGTTCCAGATCCTCGGCACCGATGGCGCCCTGGTGGGGGACGACCCCGGCGTCCCCGTCAAGGAGGTCCAGGAGCTCTACCGGCTGATGGTGCTCGCCCGCGAGTTCGACCGCCGGGCCCTCGCCCTCCAGCGCCAGGGCCGGCTCGGCACCTACGCCATGCTCGAGGGCCAGGAGGCAGCCCAGGTCGGATCGGCGATGGCGCTCGGCCCCACCGATTTCGTCTACCCCAGCTACCGCGAGCACGGCGTCGAGCTGGCCCGCGGCATCCCGGTCGAGGTGATCCTCTCCTACTGGCGAGGTCTGCCCAACTCCGACTGGGACGTCCTCCGCCACCGGTGCGGGATCGTCTGCGTCCCCATCGGGAGCCACATCCCCCATGCCGTCGGTCACGCCTACGCCGCCCGGCTGCGAGGGGAGGACACCGTCACCATCGCCTACTTCGGCGACGGGGCCACCTCGGAGAACGACTTCCACTCCGGACTCAACTTCGCCGGGGTGTGGCGGACCCCGACGGTGTTCTTCTGCCAGAACAACTTCTACGCCATCTCGGTCCCCTATTCGAAGCAGACCGCCTCCGAGACGATCGCCCAGAAGGCCGACGCCTACGGAATCCACGGGATGCGGGTCGACGGGATGGATCCTCTCGCCGTGTACCTGGCCACCCAAGAGGCGGTGCGCCGGGCGCGTGACGGCGAGGGCCCGACCCTGATCGAGGCGGTCTGTTACCGCTACGGCGCCCACGCCACCGCCGACGACGCCACGTCTCTACCGGGGCACCGACGAGGAGGCGGAGTGGAGGGAGAAGGACCCCATCGATCGGCTGCGCCGCTACCTGGAGGGGACCGGAGAGTGGTCCGAAGAACTCGACGGGGCGGTTCGCACCGAGGCGGCGCAATCGGTGACCGCTGCGATCGAAGCCATCGAGGAGCGTCCCCTCCCGGGACGCGACGAGGCGATTCGCCACGCCTTCGCGCGCATCCCGCCGGCACTGGTCGAGCAATTGCACGAGGCGCAGCGGAGCCGGGGCGAAGAGGAGACCCAGTTCCCCAACGATGAGATCTGGCAGATCGGCGACGACTCGGTCCCCGAAGGTCCCGCCGAGCGCTGGACGATGGCCGAAGCCATCAACGCCGCACTCCGTCAGGCGATGGAGCGCGACGACTCGGTGATCGTATTGGGCGAGGACGTCGGTCTGGCCGGTGGCGTGTTCCGCATCACCGAGGGCCTGCAGGAGAAGCTTCGGCGAGGACCGGGTTATCGACACCCCGCTCAACGAGTCGGGGATCGTCGGAACGGCCATTGGGATGGCGGTGGCAGGTGCCCGTCCGGTGGCCGAGATCCAGTTCGACGGTTTCGTCTACCCCGCCTTCGATCAGATCGTCAGCCACCTGGGGCGGACTCGATACCGCACGCGGGGCAACCTCTCGCTCCCGGTGGTGGTCCGCTTCCCCAACGGTGCCGGGATCGGCGCCCACGAACACCACTGCGACAGCCCCGAGGCCTACTTCGTCCACGCCCCCGGGTTGGTGGTGGTGTGCCCCTCCTCGCCGATCGACGCCAAGGGGCTGCTCGCCGCCGCCCTGGAAGGGGACGATCCGGTGATCTTCCTCGAGCCCAAGGTCCTTTACCGGGCTGGGCGGGAAGACGTGCCCACCGAGCACTACACCATTCCCATCGGGAGGGCCCGGATCCGTCGAGCCGGTGACCACGTGACCCTCGTCACCTACGGCGGGATGGTCCCCGTATCGCTTCAGGCCGCCGACGACGTGGCGGGCGACGGTATCTCGGTCGAGGTCATCGACCTCCGCACGCTGTTCCCATGGGATGCCGACGCCGTCCTCGCCTCGGTGGAACGAACCGGGCGGCTGGTGGTGGTGCAGGAGCCGCAGCGCTCCGCCGGGGTCGGGGCCGAGGTCGCTGCCACCGTCGCCGAGCGCGCCGGTTACGCCCTCGAGGCTCCAGTCGTGCGGGTCGCCGGCTTCGACGCTCCCTGGCCCCAGTTCGCCATCGAGAAGACCGCTCTGATCGACAGCACCCAAGTTGCATCCGCCCTCCGCCAAGTCATGGAGAGCTGAGTCCGGTCAAGATTGTCACTCCAGGGGTTCTTCCTTCCGTCTGTCCGTCTTCCGTCTTCCGTCTCGTTGGATAGCTTGCACAAGGTGACATCTGCGACTCCCCGCGTCGCCGTCTTCGGGTCGTCGACGCTCCATCCCGACGAACCTGGTTGGGCCGAGGCGGAATGGCTCGGTGCCACCCTGGCGGCGGCAGGCTGCACCGTCGTCACTGGGGGCTACGGCGGGGTGATGGAAGCCGCCTCCGCCGGCGCGGCCGGAGCCGGCGGCCGGGTAGTCGGGATCACCGCGCCCGACGTGTTCCCCGAACGCTCGTCGCCAAATGCGCACCTCACCGAGGAGGTCACTGCCCCGACCATCCCTACCCGCCTCGCCATGCTGCTCAACGGGACCGACGCCGCCATCGTCCTGCCCGGGAGCATCGGGACCCTCGCCGAACTCGTCGTCAGCTGGAACGTGCGATTCGTCGCCCGCCACGGGTTCTCACCAGATCTCGTCCTGGTAGCGGTGGGACCCGACTGGGGTGATTTGATGCCCATCCTGGCCAACCGGCTGGCTGTTCCCATCGAGCTGGTGGAACTTGTGGATACCGCCGGCGAGGCGGTTGCCCTGGTGATGGACCGGCTCGGCTTGAGCGGTCCGGGCAACCCGCCCGCTGACTATCCTCCCGCTGCCCATATGAAGCCCCAGACACAGTGACCATCGAGGCCGCCGGAGGGGTGGTATGGCGGCCAGTCGACAACGGTGTCGAGATTCTCCTGGTGCACCGGCCCGCCCACGGCGATTGGACCCTCCCCAAGGGAAAGCCCCATCCCCCGGAGGAGCCTCATGAGACCGCGCTGCGTGAGGTGTGGGAGGAGACCGGTCTCCATTGCCGGATCACCAGCCCTGCCGGGATGATCCACTACGTCACCGGGGGCGAGGACAAGCTGGTCCGCTACTGGGCCATGCGACAGATCGAGGGGAACTTCGTCCCCAACCTCGAAGTGGACGAGGTTCTATGGCTCCCCAGCAGGGAGGCGGTGGACGTCCTCACCTACCGCCACGACGCCGAGTTGGTGGCCTCCCTCGACCCGGACCGCTGGCAGCGCACCTCGCGGGTCTATCTTGTCCGGCACTCCCATGCCGGAGATTCGAGCAAGTGGGAGGGCGACGACCGGATCCGTCCGCTATCGCAAAAGGGGTGGCGCCAGACCGAAGCCATCACCGAATTGCTCCGCTTCGTCGGGATCGAGCGGATCATCTCCAGCCCATACCTTCGATGCACCCAGACGGTGGACCCGCTGGCAGAGGAACTCGGGCTCAAGGTGGAAGAGCACATTGCGCTTGCCGAGGGTTCCGACATCGACCAGTCCGAGACCCTTCTCGATGAGGTCGCCCGGACGACGGCCGTGTTTTGCTCGCACGGTGACATCATCCCCGGTCTGCTCGAACGACTGGACCGCCGCGGCATCGACCTCATCGGCCATGACGCCAAGAAGGGCTCGATATGGATCCTCGAGGCCGAAGATGGGGAGATCAAGGCCGCCACCTACCAACCACCGCTGGCCTGACCGGCTCTTCGCTGCGGCCTCGGTTCACCCAGCGAAGAGGTCGCGCCACCGGGTGAGGTCGTCGAGAGAGACGTTCCCACCGCACAGCACCAGCACCACGTGGTCGCCCAGTCGATCCCTGACCCGCTCCGCCGCGGCCAGCGTGCACGAGGCGGCGGGCTCGGCCAGCACCTTGAGCCGCTCCAGCAGGATCTCGAGCGAGGCGACCGCCTCGGAGTCGGGGACCACGACGACATCCTCCAGGTGCTCTCTCGCCACGCTCAGGGTGCTATCGGCCACCCGGGGTGCGCTGAGAGTGGTGGCGATCGATGTGGGGACGATGTCAACCGGCTTCCCGGCATCGAGGGCACGACGCATCGCGTCTGCCCCCTCGGTTTCCACCCCCCAGACACGGACATCGGGGCGGAGGCCGATCACTGCGCTGGCGACCCCGGTGATGAATCCGCCGCCGCCGATCGAGACGAAGATGTCGGTCAGGTCCGGCGCATCCTCCACCACCTCCAGCCCGAGGGTTCCGTTTCCCGCCCACATCCTCGGGTCGTCGAAGGGGTGGAGGGTGGGGACGCCTCCCGCTCGGTATTGATCGAACCGTTCAAACGCCTCCGACATCGTCGGTGCCAGTTCGACCTCGGCGCCATAGGCCATGGTCGCTTCGACCGACCCGGCGGGGGCGCTGGCCGGCATCACGACCCTGGTGGGTACCCCGAGACGCCCGCCGGCGAAGGCGAGCCCCTGGGCGTAGTTGCCCCCGCTGAGACCGACCACGCCTTGTGACCGCTCCTCATCGGACAACCCCATGACCTCGTAGAGCGCACCTCTCGGCTTGAACGACCCGGTCCGCTGGAACAGTTCGAGCTTGATCGAGACCCGGCAACCGAGACGCTCCGACAGGGTGCGCGATTCGACCAACGGGGTGCGGTGGATGTGGGGCGCCACCGCGGCGCGGGCCGCCTCGATCTCCTCGAGCGGTACCAGCGAGCTCACCGGGCGGTCAGGCTCGAGCCTTGGCCCGCTCCGCCACCACCGGCAATCCGGGCTCGATCCGGAGGTTCGACCGGCTCAACTCGCCGCCGCAATGGGCGCACACGGCCACGGCATGGGTGGCGTTGCCGCAGTCGAGGTGGATCAGATCGCGGTGGACCTCTTCGGCGACCGGGGCCCATCGGTCGCCCCAACGCCACAAGGTCAACAGCACGTCGAGCAGGTCCTTCCCCTTTGCGGTGAGCACGTACTCGTCACGGGGGGGCGATCCTGGTAGCGGCGGGTCTCCATGATCTCCGCCACCACGAGCCGGCCGAGGCGATCGGCGAGGATGTTGCGGGCGATCCCGAGGTCCTCCTGGAACTCATCGAAGCGGCGCACGCCGAGGAAGGCATCTCGAAGGAGGAGGACCGTCCAGCGGTCTCCGATCACGTCGAGCGTGTTGGCGACCGAGCAATTGAGATAGTCGAGCGGCTTGCGTTCTGCCATGAGGGGATCGTAGATCTCTAGGTTGCATTCTGCAACGGACAGTGATACAACATGGGTTGCAAGATGAAACTAGCTAGGGAGGGTCCCATGCTCCGTGTCGTCAGCCTCTTCACGCCTCTCGATCTCCTCCCGCCGTGGCGGCTCACCGAACTCGACCTGCTCGCCGACCTCGACCCGGGCATGATCGGCTGGGGTGATCCGATGACCGCCCCGCTGCCCGTCCGGCTGGTCCCACGTCTGGCGGAGCGGGCGTGGTTCACCCCTCCTCGCCCGGGACCGAGTCGATCGCAAGGACGGGCGCGCGGCTCGCCCAAGCCGAGCCGATCGAGGTGATCGTCGACGGCCGCCGCCGGCCCGGGTTCTACGTCGGCGATGGCCCGCTGGTGGTCTTGGCCCACGGATGGGGTGGGCGGGCCGCCCAGATGGCCGACCTGGCCGACGCAGTCGCCACCGCCGGATTCCGTGCCCTGGCTATCGACGCCCCCGGACACGGCAGCGACACCCAGCCCACCTCGGACGGATTCCAGATCGCCGCAGGACTCCGGGCCATTGCCGACGAGTTCGGTCCACCCGAGGCGGTGGTGGCCCACTCACTGGGGGCAATGGCCGCTGTGATGGCGTTTCGTGACAACCCCCCGCGCTCGAGCTGTTTCTTGGTCCGGTCTCGACCTCGACGAGGCGCTGGCGCGCTTCGCCACGATGGCGGGGCTCGCCCCATGGACCGCCTCATCGCTCGAGCGGAGGGTGAGGAGCTACGTCGGGGACAGATGGCCCGAACTCACCACCGGAGCGGACGCCGACCTTCCGGGCGCCGAGATCCTCATCCTCCACGACCCCACAGACCCCGAGGTGCCGATCGTCACGTCGGCCGAACTGGCTGCTGCGCCGGCCGGCAACTGCCTTGTGGAGACCCCGGGGACAGGCCACCGCAAGCTATTGCGTCAAGCGGACGTGGTCGGAGAAGTGGCCGGGTTCCTCATCGACACGTCGAAGGCCGTGCAGGAAGCCGGCTGACTGCCGGGAGGGACTGGCTCAGCCGATCAGCGGCAATCGGGGGTCGTCGTGCTCTGCTCGTCCCGACGCCCCCCGGACCCAGGCCAAGTCGTCGCTGAGATCGTCCGGCCTCCCGGCGACGGTGCGGCGGGCGAGGAGGTCGTCGAGGATCTCGGCCGTTAGCGCCACACCGGCCGGGGTGGCGATGGTCTCCCGGCCAAGGGCGTCGGTGAGGTCCATCCCGTGGACGACGGCCTCGACCACCCGGCTGGGCACGAACTCGCCGAGTCCATCAGGGCGTAGTACCCGGCACCGGTCAGTCTCCGGCGGAGTCGGACTTCGCCTCGCGATCGTCTTGGAGAAGGTCTCGTGCAGCACGTCGGCCATGTCGGTCGGTGTCTTGCCGGCCACCATCTGGTAGGCGTAGGAGTACACGACCGGGGCCACCTCGGTGCGGGGGAAGATGAAGAAGCTGACCCGGTCCCGACCCGGCTGGCCTTCCTTGGGATCGGCGATGAGCATCCGGGTCAGACCGATGGAGATGTCGAAGTGCCCGGCCAGTTCGAACAGAGTCCAGTGTGGCGCAACTGGGTCGAGCGGGGCGAGTTTGGTCTCGGTCTTCCACTCCTCGTCGGACAGCCCGCGGAAGCCGGCCTCGACGCCGGCCAACTCGGTCTCCAGGATGGCAATCGACTCCTCGTAGCTGACCATGCTCCCTCCCCGGTCGCCCGCAGCCTTTGCCGGAGCGTACCCAAGGCCATTGATAGCGCAGTGGCCGCCACCCCATGCAGCAGCCGCCTCAGCCCAGCAGGTCGCCCACCCGGAACGAGACCCGAGCCGGCCCGATATCCAAATCGACCACAGCGTTGGCGGCGTAGCTTCCCGCGACCCGATACCCGCCCTCCCGGTCAAGCTCGAAGACGAACAGCTCCGGGCCCTCGGGGTCGATGATCCAGTACCGCGGCAATCCGGCGGCGGCGTACTTCTGCATCTTGCGCACCGTGTCGGCGGCGGGGTCGGAAGAGAGCACCTCGACCACCAGGTGTGGGATCTCGGTGTAGCGGAGGTCTTCCCCGTTGTCGTCGAACACGATCAGATCGGGTCCGAACTCGTCGGCGCCCGGCTTCCAGCCCCAGGAGAGCCTGCACCTTGACCCCAGCCGGGAGCACGGGCTTGATCCGGACATAGAGCTCGACGCAGACGTCCTGGTGACGGCCGGTTGGCTGGTTCATGACCACCAGCTCGCCGTCGATGTACTCACCGCGGACCCGGTCGCCCAGCGCCTCGTACTCCTCCCACGACATCGGGATCCGCTCTCCCGGCGCCAAGGTGCGGCTGTCGAGTGCCATATCGCCACCGTACTTCACCACCCGGGCTCCGGTGGCCACACCAGGACGCCCCTGACCGGCAAACGGCCCCGGCTGCTCGTCGAGCAGCGGCTGGGCGCACTCGGGATCGGATTCGGGCTCCCACGGCAGCCGGCCCGCCCGGTCGGCCCACACCAACTGCACGGCGCGCAAACCGGGATCGCGGCCCACCGCCCAGTAGTAGTCGAACCAGCCCAGCATCAACTCGGGGCCACCGAGGATGTGATCGTCGGGGGATCCGCAACAGCCGAAAGCCCAGCCCCCGGTCGTACGGTTGTCGGCCTCACGCCCGATGGGCGGACGGCGCCAGCTCGGCCGCCCGCTCATAGCACGTGGTGGAGGAGTCCGCGCAGGTCGCGCTCGGCGACAGCCCGAAAACCACCACTTCGGGGTGGCCGACCGACTCGGTGAGCCCGATGGTGTATGCCCACGGGATGTTCCGGTCGTCTCCCAGGACGTACGGGATGAAGAACCCGAGGCGGGCGAT
>CAVWWM010000015.1:0-79316 GCA_963758695.1 uncultured Actinomycetes bacterium | reverse complement strand
ATGTCGCCCTTATCTGATGGACTAGATCATCGAGGGCGTCGCGGTCAAGCGTGATCGAGCCGGCGAGCGTGGCCAATGCCTCCGCCTCGCGGCGTGCCCTACTCGCCTCCGTCGCGCGGCGTGAAGACAGACCCACCAGCCCGCCAACGGCGCCAGCAACAATCAGGAAGACGATCAGGGTGAAAAGGTTGGCGGGTTCGGCGATGGTAAATGTGCCCGTCGGCTCGGTGAAGAACCAGTTCGCCAGGAGGAAGGCGATGATCGAGGCGACAAGCGCCGGGAGGATACCACCCACGGCGGCGACCGCCACCGTGACCAGGAGAAACACGAGCAATTCGGTGTCGAGCCCGGTTTGATCTCTGAAGGGAAACAGTGCCGCCGTCGCCAGGACGGGAATGATGACCGCCAGAACCCACCCGGCAATTCGGCGGCGTCGCGGCAGACACGACCTGGGCAGGTTGGGGGTGACCAGCCTTCTTCTCGGCAACCCGGGGTGCGAGATGACATGGACGTCGATGGGTCCCGACCGCCTCACCACCTCGAGGATGGGCGAGCCACGCAAGAGCTCCTCCCACCGCGTCCGTCGCGAGGCACCCATGACCAACTGGGTGGCGTTCTCGGCCCGGGCGAACCGGACCAGCGCCTCACCGACGTCGTCCCCCACCACCTCGTGGTATGTGCCACCGAGATCGGTGAGAAGACGGCGCTGGCCGGCCAGCTCATCGGCAGCCAGGGTGCCCACGGCCAGTCCGTCCTGGGCGCGCACATGGACCCCGAGCAACTCGGAGCGGGCACGCATCGCCATTCGCGCCGCCCGACGGACGACGTGGTCTCCCCCGGTGAGGCCGGCGATGGCAACCACCACCCGTTCCTTGGTCTCCCACGAGGCGTCGATACCGTGGGTCTCGCGGTAGCGCTCCAGCGCCTCGTCGACCCGGTCGGCGGTCCACGAAAGCGCAAGCTCGCGCAGCGCCCCCAGGTTCCCGGGACGGAAGAAGTTGGCGAGGGCGGCATCGATTCGCTCGGCCGGGTAGATCTTTCCGGCCGCCATCCTCTCGCGGATCCCCTCCTGGGTGAGGTCCACCATCTCGATCTCGTCGGCGCGCCGCACCACTTCATCGGGGATCGTCTCCCGCTGCACCAAACCGGTGATCGCGGTCACCACGTCGTTCATCGACTCGAGGTGTTGGATGTTGAGCGTGGTTATGACGTCGATGCCTGCAGCCAAAAGCACCTCGACGTCCTCCCACCGTTTCTCGTGACCCGAACCCGGCACGTTGGTGTGAGCCAACTCGTCGATAAGGGCGATCTCGGGTTTGCGGCGCAGCACCGCATCTATGTCCATCTCTTCGAAGGTGTTGCCCCGATAGGTCACCGTGCGGCGCGGGAGCACCTCGAGACCATCGATCAGAGCCGCGGTGTCGGTCCTCCCGTGCGTCTCCACCAAACCGACCGCCACGTCGAGGCCATCGGCGGCGAGCCGGTGTCCCTCCTCGAGCATGGCGTATGTCTTGCCCACTCCGGGCGCAGCGCCCAGGAACACCCGGAGCTTGCCACGTGCCATCAGACGGAAGACGGAAGACGGAAGACGGAAGAGAACATCACTGAGAAGTCTCGCGCCCGTCGAGCGCGAGGTTGAGCATGAGGACATTCACCGATGGCTCGTTGAGGAATCCGAGCATGGGCGATTCGGTGCTCTCCTCGATCAGTGCTGCCACCTCTTCGACCGCCAATCCCCGTGCTTCAGCCACCCGGGGGGCCTGCAATCGGGCGTTGGCGACCGAGATGTGGGGGTCGAGACCGGAGGCAGAGGCGGCGACCGCGTCTACCGGGACGGGCTCGTCGGGCTCAAGTCCATTGAGCTCCCGATATGCCGCGATCCGCTCCTCCACCGAGGCCAGGAGGTCGGGATTCTGCGGCCCCAGGTTGGACCCACTGGAGATGGTTGGGTCATAGCCGTCACCGGCCGCCGAGGGACGAGGGTGGAAGTACTCGGTGGACGTGAAGCTCTGACCGATCAATTCCGACCCAACGGGCTGTCCGTCCCGCTCGAGGAGCGACCCGCCGGCGCGCTCGCCGAAGAGCAGCTGGCCAACGCCGGTGACGGCGAGGGTGTAGGCAAAGCCGGTAACCACCGTCATAACGAGGAGCATCAGAATCGAGGGAATCAGTTGGCGCCGCATCACACCAGTCCAATCGCGTTGATGATGACGTCGATGAGCTTGATCCCGAGGAACGGGATCAACAGCCCACCAAGGCCATAAATGAGCACGTTGCGCCGCAGGATCGCCGACGCGCCTGCCGCCCGGAGCCTGACTCCGCGCAGGGCCAGCGGGATCAGGGCGACGATGATCAGGGCGTTGAAGATGACCGCCGAAAGGATCGCCGACTCCGGCGACTCCAGCTGCATGATGTTGATGCGATCGAGCACCGGGAATACCGCGGCGAACATCGCCGGGATGATGGCGAAGTACTTGGCCACGTCATTGGCGATGGAGAACGTGGTCAACGAACCACGGGTGATGAGAAGCTGCTTTCCGATCTCGACGATCTCGAGCAGCTTGGTCGGATTGGAGTCGAGGTCGACCATGTTCCCCGCCTCTTTGGCCGCCTGGGTGCCGGTGTTCATTGCGACCCCGACGTCGGCCTGTGCCAAGGCCGGGGCGTCGTTGGTTCCGTCACCCGTCATCGCCACCAGCCGGCCCCCGACCTGTTCCCGCCTGATCAGGTCCATCTTGTCCTCGGGCTTGGCTTCGGCGAGGAAATCGTCCACGCCCGCCTCGCGGGCGATGGCGGCCGCGGTGAGCGGGTTGTCACCGGTGATCATCACCGTGCGAATCCCCATCCGGCGCAACTCGTCGAACCGCTCGCGGATGCCCTGCTTGACGATGTCCCTGAGAACGACGATGCCGAGCACACGGGGGCCGTCGGCAACCACCAGCGGCGTGGCTCCCTGCGAAGCGACATCAGCCACCGCGGTGCTCACCTCAGGGGAGAAGTAGCCCCCGTTCGACTCGACCCAGGCCGCCACCGAGTCGGCGGCACCCTTGCGGATGGTGCGACCGTCGGTGTCCACCCCGCTCATCCTCGTCTGGGCGGTGAACGGGATCAGGGTCGATCCGCGCAACTCTCGGCCCCGGAGACCGAACGCCTCTTTGGCGAGAACGACGATCGAACGTCCCTCGGGTGTCTCGTCTGCCAGGCTCGCCAACTGGGCTGCCTCGGCCAACTCGGCCTGGGTGACGCCCGGCGCCGGTATCAACTCCCGTGCCTGGCGGTCTCCGAGGGTGATCGTGCCGGTCTTGTCGAGAAGCAGCGTCGAGCAGTCACCCGCAGCCTCCACCGCCCGGCCGCTCATCGCCAGCACGTTGGCCTGGACGAGACGGTCCATCCCGGCGATGCCGATGGCGGAGAGCAGAGCGCCGATCGTGGTGGGGATCAGGCAGACGAGCAGCGCCACCAGCACCACGATCGCCTGCTCGCCACCCGAGTACATGGCGAATGGCTGGAGCGTCACCACCGCCAACAGGAAGATGATGGTGAGCCCGGAGAGCAGGATGTTGAGAGCGATCTCGTTCGGTGTCTTCTTCCTCTCGGCACCCTCGACCAAGGCGATCATCCGGTCGAGGAACGTCTGGCCGGGGCGGGCGGTGATCCGCACCACCAACTCGTCGGAAAGCACCCGCGTGCCTCCGGTCACCGCCGAGCGGTCGCCACCGGATTCCCGGATCACCGGTGCCGACTCGCCGGTGATGGCCGACTCGTCCACCGAGGCCACGCCTTCGACGATTTCCCCGTCGCTGGGGATGACCTCGCCGACAGACACAACCACGATGTCGTCGAGATCGAGCGCGGTCGCTGCCACGACCTCGATAGACCCGTCAGAGTTGCGACGGTTTGCCGTGGTCTGGGTCCTGGTTCGGCGTAACGAGTCGGCCTGAGCTTTCCCCCGACCCTCCGCCATCGCCTCGGCGAAGTTGGCGAAGAGGACGGTGAACCAAAGCCAGAGCACGACCTGGCCGGCGAATGAATTCTCGGCGCCTGTGGCCGAGCCGAGGTCGCGCAACCAGATGATGGTGGTGAGCACCGCCCCGACCTCGACTACGAGCATCACCGGGTTGCGCACCATGTGGCGCGGGTCGAGTTTGCGGAAGGCGTCTCCGGTTGCCCGGCGCATGATGGCCGGATCGAAGCGTCGTGCAGGGCGTGCCATGTCTCCGTTCTCCTAGAGGCTGAGGTGCTCGACGATGGGCCCGAGAGCCCAAACAGGGAAGAAGGTGAGACCGGCCACCACCAAAATCACCCCGATCAGGAGACCGGCGAAGAGGGTCCGATCGGTGGGAAAGGTCCCCGCCGAAGCGGGGACGGTCTGCTTACGGACCAGCGAACCGGCGATCCCGAGCACCGGGATGATCAGGAAGAATCGACCAACAAGCATCGCCAGCCCAAGGGTCGGGGAGTAGAAGCTGTTGGTGGCGGTCAGCCCGGCGAATGCGCTGCCGTTGTTGTTCCCCGCCGAGGTGAAGGCGTAGAGGATTTCGGAGAGGCCGTGCGGACCAGTGTTCAATTGCCCCTCGAGGCCGGCGGAAAGCAAGACTCCCGCGGCGCTGAACCCGAGCACGACAAGGGGCATGGCCAAGATGTAGAGCACCACCAGCTTGACCTCGGTGGCCTGGATCTTCTTGCCCAGGTACTCGGGAGTCCTCCCCACCATCAGACCGGCAATGAAAACGGTGAGGAACACGAAAATCAGCATGCCGGTCAGCCCGACGCCGAGGCCGCCCGGCGAGACCTCGCCCAGTTTCATGTTGATCATCGGTATGAGACCGCCGATCGGGGTGTTCGAGTCGTGCATCGAGTTGACCGAGCCGTTGGAGGTGGCTGTGGTGGATGCAGCCCACACCGCAGACAGGGCCGGTCCGTAGCGGACCTCCTTGCCTTCCATGTTTCCGCCTGGCGCCTCGCTCACCGTCGCCTGATCGGCGCCGAGGGCGCTCAGGCTCGGGTTGCCGGCGTCCTCAGCCCAGACATTGACGGCGATCGAGCCCACCAGGAGCACCCCCATGACCGCGATCAGGGCGAACCCCTGACGGCGGTTGCCCACCATTCGGCCGTACATGTCGACGCTGGCGAAGGCGAGGGAGAACAGGGCCCAGGTCGAAAGGAAGTTGGTGAGTCCGTTGGGGTTCTCGAATGGGTGCGAGGAGTTGACGTTGAAGAAGCCGCCGCCGTTGCTACCCAGTTGCTTGATTGCGATCTGACTGGCGACCGGCCCGCCCGGGACCGACTGGGTCGCCCCCTCCAGCGTGGTGACCTCTGTGAACCCGTCGAAGTTCTGGATGACTCCCTGGCTGACAAGGACGATGGCGAAGACGAACGACAGAGGCAGGAGGATGCGGGTGACCGAGCGGGTCATGTCCACCCAGAAGTTGCCGATGGTGTTCGCCCGCCGGCGGGCGATGCCCCTGACCAGTGCCACCAGGGCCGCCAGGCCAACCGCCGGCGACACGAAGTTCTGTACGACGAGACCGGCGAATTGAGAGAGATGGCTCATCGTCGCCTCGCCCGCATAGCTCTGCCAGTTGGTGTTGGTCATGAAGCTGACCGCGGTACTGAAGGCCACCCCCGGCTCGACGGCCGGCATGCCGGTCGGGTTGAGCGGAAGGACCGCCTGCAGCCGGATCAGGGCATAGAGGAAGAGCACCGAAACCACGCTGAATGCCAACAGCGCCAGGGCGTAGCCGGTCCAACGCTGCTCGACGGCGGGGTCGATGCCGCAGATCCGGTAGAAGAGCCGCTCGATGGGGAGGAAGAACCGGTCACCCGGCGCCTTGCCCTCGCCGTAGACGCCGGCCATGTACCGCCCGAGGACGACTGTGGTCAATGCCGTGAAGACGACGAGGACCACTATGAAGACCCAGCCCGGGATATCCATCAGAACCGTTCCGGGTCGAGCAGGGCGATAACGAGGTAGATGATCAGTGCCACCGCTACCACTAGCCCGACGATGTTGTCGAGGCTCATTGGGCGACCACTTCGACGTCGGTTGGTTCAGCGCCGCTCGGATCAGGTGCGGCCGGCTCGGTTTCGCCTCGCTGGATGATCCGATCGGCGAACCCGACGTAGCCGACGCATAGCGCGAAGAATGCGATTGCGATCAGGATGTAGACCAGGTCAGCCATGCCGCCTGTGTATCACCCCATTTCGCCGCCGTGGTCGGGACTGACGCCAGGTTGATGCGCCTGCGGCGGATCTTGACGCCGCATTGACGGCCGGCGCCGAGGAGACGTCTCCACCGCGGCGGGAAGTGGGCCCTTCCCCGTTGCCCTATCCCACGGGTAGGCTCGAAGGCATGACCGTCGGCGACCGCAACCGCACCATCATCGACGGGTTCGTCCACCAGTTCCCCGACAACGACCCGATCGAGACGCAGGAGTGGCTCGACTCGCTGGATGCGGTCGTAGCCGAGGAGGGCCAGGTCAGAGGGCGTTTCCTGCTGGCGAAGCTGCTCGAGCGGGCCCATCAGACCGGCCTTGGGGTGCCGGCCACCGTCACTACGCCCTACGTGAACACCATCCCGACGGAGGAGGAACCTCCCTATCCGGGAGACGAGCACATAGAGCGTCGCATCCGGCGGTTCATCCGCTGGAACGCGGCGGTGATGGTGATCAAGGCCAACCACCTGGAGAAGGGGATCGGCGGACACCTCTCGACTTTCGCCTCCTCCGCCACCCTCTACGAGGTCGGGTTCAACCACTTCTGGCGGGGGAAGGAAGACGGCAACCCGGGAGACCACATCTACATCCAGGGCCACGCCGCCCCCGGCATCTACGCCCGGGCGTTCTTGGAGCGGCGGTTTGACGAAGAGCATCTCGACCGCTTCCGGTTCGAGGTCGGTGGCGGTGGACTCTCCTCGTACCCCCACCCCCGGCTCATGCCCGACTTCTGGGAGTACCCCACGGTGTCGATGGGACTGGGGCCGATCAACTCGATCTACCAGGCACGGTTCAACAAGTACCTCCACAACCGCGGCCTCGACGACACCTCCGAGTCGCGGGTGTGGTGCTTCATCGGCGACGGCGAGACCGACGAGCCCGAGACACTCGGGTCGATAACCCTCGCCGCCAGGGAGAAGCTCGACAACCTCACCTGGGTGATCAACTGCAACCTGCAGCGGCTCGACGGCCCCGTCCGGGGCAGCGGCAAGGTCATCCAGGAGTTGGAGGCCATCTTCCGCGGCGCCGGCTGGAACGTGATCAAGGTCATCTGGGGGAGGGGTTGGGATGAGCTGCTGGCCAGGGACGCCGAGGGGCACCTGGTCAACAAGATGCACAAAACGCTCGATGGGCACTACCAGCGGCTCAGGGCGGAGGACGGCGCCTACATCCGCGAGCACTTCTTCGGCCCCGAGCCCGAGTTGCGGGAGCTCGTCGAGGACTGGACCGACGACCAGATCTGGGCGCTGCGCCGCGGCGGCCTCGACTACCACAAGATCTACAGCGCCTACCGGGCGGCCACCGAGCTCACCGGCGCCCCCACCGTGATCCTGGCTAAGACCATCAAGGGATGGACGCTCGGGCCCGACGTCGAGGGCAGGAACGCCACACACCAGATCAAGGAGCTGACCAACAAGCAATTGCTGGTGTTGCGAACCCGGCTCAACCTCGAGGAGGACATCCCAGAGGAGGCGCTCCTGGGCGATCAGGATCCCCCCTATTTCCGGCCCGGCGCCGACACCCCCGAGTATCAGTACCTCATGGAGCGGCGCAAGGCTCTCCACGGGTCGCTCCCTCGCGTGTCGTGCGGATCAGCTTCGCCGCTAACGCTCCCTCCAGAGGACACCTTCTCCGAGGTGCTCGCCGGGAGCGGCAAGGTCGAGGCTTCCACCACCATGGCCTTCACCCGCCTGCTCCGCAGCCTTGCCAGAAGCGAGCAGTTCGGGCCGAGGGTGGTCCCCATCGTCCCCGACGAGGCTCGCACCTTTGGGATGGACTCGCTGTTCCGGGAGTTGAAGATCTACGCATCCGCAGGCCAGCTCTACGAGCCGGTGGACGCTCAGATGCTGCTCTCGTACACCGAGGCGAAAGAGGGTCAGATCCTGGAGGAGGGGATCACTGAGGCTGGCTCCATGGCGAGCTTCACCGCCGCCGCCAGCTCGTACGCCACGCGCGGCGTGCCGGTGGTGCCCTTCTACATCTTCTACTCGATGTTCGGCTTCCAACGAGTGGGTGACTTGGTCTGGGCTGCGGCGGACATCCGGGCTCGCGGCTTCCTCCTCGGGGCGACCGCCGGTAGGACCACTCTCCAGGGCGAGGGCCTGCAGCACCAGGACGGGCACAGCCATCTGCTGGTGTCTGCTGTGCCGCCTTTGAAGGCGTACGACCCTGCGTTCGCCTACGAGGTCGGCTTGGTGATCAAAGACGGGTTGCGCCGCATGTACGGCGACAACCCGGAAGACATCTTCTACTACATCACGCTGTACAACGAGAACTACGTCCAGCCGCCCATGGCCGAAGGGGTCGAGGCCGGGGTGATCCAGGGGCTGTACCGGTGGGCGCCGGCGCCCGATGGCGATCTACCCCACCGCGCCACGCTGGCGTTCTCGGGCACCGCCCAGAAGGCAGCCCGCGAGGCCCAGGCTGAGCTCGCCGAGCACTGGGGGGTGGGTGTCGAGTTGTGGTCGGCCACCTCGTTCAAGGCGCTGCGCGAGGAGGCGATGAGCGTCGAACGCTGGAACCGGCTCCACCCCGGCGAGGAACAGCGAGTGCCGCTGGTGACCCGTTTGCTCGAGGAGACCTCCGGCCCCTTCATCGCCGTCACCGACAACATGCGAGCGGTCCCCGACCAGGTGAGCCGGTGGGTGCCCAGGCCCTATCTGTCCCTAGGGACCGACGGGTTCGGGCGGTCAGACACCAGGTCGGCGCTGCGACGATTCTTCGAGACCGACAAGGAACATGTGGTAGTGGGTGTGCTCACCGCGCTGCACCGAGAGGGTGCATTCGGCCCCGAGGTGGTCCGGGACGCCATCAACCGCTACGACCTCGACCCCGAAACACCCGACCCATGGCTGTCGTAGGCCGAGCCGCATAGTCGTACCCAGGTCTGCACGCAGACCCCGGTTATCCATGCCTTCCCACGGGAAATCCACCGTCGTCATCTTTCGGGGTGGTTGACTCCCCGACGGCATCGGCGTCCGAGCGGACGGGGCGCGTCGAGAGCACGACAACGCACCCGACCATGCCTTGAGGAGCTTGGCGCCATGTCTCTGACTCGCCCCCGTTCGCCAGATCGCGTCCAGTTCGGAAACGTCTTCGAGTGCCGGCCCGCCCTGGCCGCTCTCGCTTCGGCCTTGATCCCCGGCGCCGGTCAATGGCTCCAGGGCAGGAGGAGGCAGGCCGCGCCGTTGCTGATCGTCTCCGCAGTTGCCTTGTTGGCCACGGTCGGCGCCATCTGGGTCCTCAATCGGCGGGGACCCGTGTACCTCCTCGAAGTGGCAATGCGTCCGGGAGCGCTCGCCACGATCTTCGTGGTCAACGGAGTCTTCTTGGCGATCCGAGCCTGGGCTGCTGCCGACGCCTACCAAGGTGGACGGGGGATGGCTACCCGGGCTTCGGCACTGGCCGGCGTGGTGGTGATGGCAATGGTCGTCCTGCCCCATCTCTTCATCGGCGCCCAGGCGGCGCAGGCTCACCAAGTGGTCACCACGGTCTTCCAACAGCCCGTGGCGGCAACGAATACGCCGACCATGGCCACCGCGAGGTGGCGGCCGGGGGAGCGTCTCACCGTGCTCTTCCTCGGGGCGGAGCGGAACCCAACCGGCGCCACCGAGGTCCGGGGGGGAATGGCCATCACTGTCTTTCCGAGGGACGATCGCGTCGCCGCAGTCACACTTCCGGCAAATCTCACCGGGATCCCCGTACCAGAAGCCGCGAATCACTCCCCCGGCAATGGTTCGTTGACCGACCTCTACCGGTTCGGGACCCGTCACCGCCGTCTCTATCCAGGGTCCGCCGACCCCGGCGCCGCCATGGTCAAAGATGGCGTGCAGTCGCTGCTCGGGATCCCGGTGCACCACACCGTGGTGTTCGATTCGAGCAATCTCGACGAGACGGACATGGTCGACACCCCGCGGGCAGGCAAACGCTGCGCCGCGGCAGGCGTGGTCCGCTCGCTTCGACCTGAGGGGTTGGTGCGTCGCATCCCCTCACTGGTCGGCGCGCTGGGAATCAGCGTCACCAGCGACATTCCGCTCGACCTGGTCCCGGACATGGTCGAGCTGCTCCCCACCCTCTCCCCCCGCCAGGTACTGACCGTCCCGATCACGGCACCCGATTACGGGCGAGCCGAGCAGAAGTCGCAGGTGGCGGATCCGGAGAGGGTCAGGGCCGCCATGGTGAGCCTGGTGAAGTTGTCCCCGGAGGAAGCCGCTTATCGGCTAGGACTCGACGACCCGGCCCGCTGCGCCACCGGCCGGCCACTCCAGGCGGCCGCAGACAACCGGTGATCGACACGGGTCGCAGTACCATCGGCCGACCCTGACCGCCTTCCGGGTTTGCCAGAACTGCCCGGTCGAGGAGCCAGCGTGACCGAGCAGCAGACCCGATCCGCCCCACCCGATCAACCCCCGCGTCACCGCAGCGAGAACCAGGCTCGCCGCCAGGCGAGGCTGGTCACCATGGTGCTGCTGGCGGTGGCCGGCGCCGTCGCCATCTGGGTTCTCATCGACATCTTCTCCGGCGACGTCGGCGGTGCCGGGTCGCCGAGCTCTTCCCCGGGGTCCGCAGCCGAATCCACGTTGGCGACCACCACCACCACTCCGCCTCAGCCGGTGGCCGTCCCGCCGGACAGCTTCGGTGCCCCCTGGGGTACGACCGAGGGGGTCACCATGTTCCGGGGCAACCCGACCCGGTCCTGGTTTGGGCGCGGGGCGCTCGGCACCGAGCCACAGGTCGAGTGGAGCTACCCCAGCGGCGAAATGTGCTCGATCTCGGTCGATCTCGGCGAGGAATCGGAGTGGTGCGGGACAGGCTGGACCGGGCAACCGCTGGTCTGGACCAACCTCGAGGGAACGACCGAGGTTCTATTCGGCGGCTACGACGGTGCGGTTCATTTCCTCGACGCGACCACCGGCGAGCCCACTAGGGAGCCTTTCGTAACCGACGACTTGATCAAGGGATTCGGCGCCATCGACCCCGACGGGTATCCGTTGCTCTACTTCGGCTCCCGGGACAACAAGTTCCGGATCGTCGCACTCGATCGCGAACCGGCAGGTCAGATCTGGTCGATGGACGCGTTCGACGTCGATGGACTTTGGAACGACGACTGGGACTCGAGCCCGGCCATCATCGACGGCATCCTCTACGTTGGCGGCGAGAACGGCTGGTTCTACGCCATCGAGTTGAACCGCAGCTACGGCGAGCAAGGTCGGGTGCGTGTCCGTCCCGAGATCCTGTTCTCGGCGCCCACCTACGACGACGAGTTCCTCGACATGCTCAACGAGGGCAAGCCGACGCCGCCCGCCGACGAGCTGCCCCGTGATGGAAGCGGGTCAGATCTCGACTACGACGTCGAGGTCAGTGTCGAGAACAGCCCGGTGTTCTTCCGCAACAGGGTGTACATCGCCAACTCGGCCGGCCGGATCCTCGGATTCGACATCAGTGACATTCGGGAGGGTCGCGCCCCGATCGTCTTCGACTATTGGACAGGCGGTGACATCGACGGGACCATGGCCGTGGACCCCAAGGGCCGGCTCATCGTTCCCATCGAATTCGAGCCCAACGACAAGGCGGGGAAGCCTCCGATGTCGGCGGCCGAGGCCGCCCACCAGCGCGAGATCGGCCAACTGGTCAAGCTCGACCCATACTCCAAGGACGATCCGAGACTGTGGGGTGTCGACCTCACCGCCGGTGGCGAGAACGCAGGAATCTGGGCGAGCCCGGTCCTTTACGAAGGGCTGGTCTACGTCCCAACCCACACCGGGGAACTGCTGGCCGTCAGTTCCGCCAACGGTGAGGTGGTCTGGCGCGATTCGGTCGGTCCCAAGACGTGGTCGTCGCCTGTGATCGTCGGCGATCAACTCATCCAGGCCACATTCGCATCTGGAATCCGCGGCTACTCACTCGCCGATCCCAGACACCCCGAACGACTGTGGACAGTCGAACTGCCGGACAGCGGAGAGCTCGAGTCCACACCGATCGTCTGGGACGGCACCCTCTACGTCGGATCCCGCAACGGATTCTTCTACGCGGTAGGTGGGTAGACGGCTCTCTCTTTCCGTCCTTCCGTAGGGGGGAAGGGGCCCGCTGCGGAGCAGCGGGGAGGGGGGCTGCCGAACTCCCAACGGTGCTCGACCGCGGCTGTCGCACTCTTGGGAGTGAACCAGCTCCCCTCCCCCGACGCCTGCGGTGTCGGGTACTCCCCCCGCCGGGGGCGGCTTCGTTGCCCCGACCTAGACGATCCTCCGGTCGGAGGCCCACCGTGCCAATTCGTGACGGCTGGAGAGCTGCAGTTTGCGGAGCACCGCCGAGACATGCGACTCGACGGTCTTCACCGAGATCTCGAGGCGGCGAGCGACCTGCTTGTAGGCGAAGCCACGGGCGATGAGCCGAAGCACCTCCCGCTCCCTCGGCGTCAGCTGGTCCAGTTCGGGATCGGCGGCGGGAACCGACCCCGCGAAAGCATCGAGCACGAAACCGGCGAGCCGCGGCGAGAAGACGGCGTCCCCATCGTCCACCCTGCGGATCGCATCGACCAGGTCACTAGGACCTATCGACTTGGTCACGTAGCCGCGCGCCCCGGCGCGGATCATGGCGATGACGTCCTCAGGCTCATCGGATACCGATAGCGCCAGAAAGCGCACCTCGGGATGGGCGTCGGCCATGTTGCGCACCACGGCGATCCCGCCACCTCCCGGCATGTGGACGTCGATCAGCACCACCGCCGGCTGGGTCGCCCGGATCCCGTTGACCGCCTCGTCTACGTCCCCCGACGATCCGACGATCTCGAAGTGCTCGCCCAACTCGGAGCGGACCCCGGCCAGGAACAGCTCGTGGTCGTCAACCAGGAACAGCTTGATCATGCGCGCTCCAACCGCAGGTGCACCTCGGTCCCCTCGCCAGGTTCGCTGCTCACCTCGCCGCTCCCAGCGTGCCGGCGCATCCGGGCCATGATCGACTCGGCGATTCCACGCCGGTCTGGCGGAACCCCGCCGATATCGAAGCCCTTCCCATGGTCAGTCACCCAGGCGTCCACAGCCCCATCGCCCACCTCGAGATAGACCGAGATAGAGCCTGCTCCGGAGTGTCGCGCCGCGTTGGTCATCGCCTCGCCGGCAGCGGCCACCATCGCCCGGGTGCGGTCATCGAGCGGGAGATCACCCACCGCCACCACCTCGATCGGTAGATCGAAATCTGTCTCTACCCTGTCGGCGGCCGAGCGCAGAGCCGCCACCAGCTGCTCACCCTCCACCGCCGGGCCCTTCTCGTAGAGCCAGCGGCGCAGTTCCCGCTCCTGCGCCCGGCCAGCGTGACCATCCGCCGCGGGTCGTCGGTCCGCTGCATCAAGGCGAGCGTCTGGAGCACCGAATCGTGGAGATGGGCGGTCATCTCGGCTCGTTCCTCCTGTCGGATCCTCTCGGTCCTCTCTCTGCCCAGATCGCGTGCCAGACCCACCAGCCACGGACCCAGCACCAGGGTGACCCCGGCGGCGGTCACCAGGGCCGCTAGCACGACAGTGCCCAACCCGGAGATGGCGTCGATTCCACCAGCGAGGAGTCCCAGCCCGACCAAAAGAAGAAGGCCCCCCACGACGAGCCGACCCACCGATCGCTCACCCCGACCGCCGGGGAGCAGCAAGCGGGCATCGCCCCGGCGCCGACTGCCTTCGGATCGGTCCCATAACGCAGCCAACCCGAAGGCCATGGCAGTGCCCGCAGCCATGACCACGTCGCCGGGCCAGAGCCCGATCCCGCGGAGAATGAAAAGGCTTCCGGCGAAGCAGAGCAGGAGGCCAAGCCGCTGGCGCCGGTCGATCGTGGTGATCTGGTGCGGCCGCTGGGCCTTGCTCCTCGGGGAGGATCGCCCAGAGACCGACATAGAGGACGAGTCCCAGCCCATAGACCAGCCCGAGCGTGACGAAACCGGCCCGCACGTAGACCGGCTCGATCCCGAGCGAGCGCCCCAGCCCGGCGGCGACACCACCGAGGACGCCACGTCGGCGGTCGCGGTGCAATTCGAGGCGCGATTTGGTGGTCGTGGCGGATTCCACGGTCCGATGATCCCATGGCGGACGATGCCGCCGACAATGGGTGATCACCCTCGGCACCTGGTTCGGGGCTAGGGGACTCTGGGGGACATCCCCGATGGACTCCTGAAGCCGCGCCCTTCAGGATTGACAACCATGAATGAAGAAGCGACCACGACCACCGCCGATCTGCCGCCTCCACCCCCACCGCCGCCGCCTGGCCCCGGCGCCCGCACCGTCACTCCACCGCTCCCGCTCGCACCGTGTCGTGGCCGGGGTGGCGGGTGGGATCGCTGAGCGGTTCGGGGTTGCCCTCTGGGTGGTCCGTGCCGGGTTTATCGCTCTCTGTTTCGCAGGAGGCGTCGGAGTCCTTCTCTATCTGGCCGGCTGGCTGCTCATCCCCGAGGAGGGGGCCGACAAATCGGTCCTCGGGATCTCGTCGCCGGCCGATACGTCGCTCGTCCTCGGGGTGGCGCTCATCGGGATCGGCCTGGCGGTCCTCCTCGGTTGGATGGGGATCGTCCGCGGCGAATTGGTGGTGGGAGCCGCGTTGGTGGTCTGCGGGATCCTTCTCTATCGGCGCGGCTCGTCGCCGTCAGCCGCTGTAACGGAGGGACCAACTGAGGTCTACGCCACCGATGGATCACCGGCGGCGATCGTCGAGCGGCAACCTGCGGCGCCCCCGCCGCCCCCACCTCCCCCAAGACCGAGAAAGCCGCCGTCGATCTTGGGTCGTCTCACCATTGCGGTCGCACTGGTGGCGATCGGGGTGGTTGCGCTGCTCGATGTGACTGGGGTCCTCGCTCCCACCGCGATGCATTATCTCGGGATCGGTCTCGGCGTCATCGCTCTCGGACTGCTGGTCGGCTCGTTTTGGGGTCGGGCGAAGTGGCTGGTGATCCCCGGACTGCTGCTTCTCCCCCTATTGCTCGCTGCCCGGTTTTCCGAGCTGACCTGGGACTACAGCTACACGAATCAGGTGATCCGCCCGCTCGAGGTCGACGACTTGCTGCCCGAGTACCGGGCCGATTCGGGGTCCCTTGTTCCTCGACATGAGGGCACTCGACCTCGATGGGGCATCGGTGGCGGTCGAGGTGTCGGTCGGAACAGGCGAGCTCATCGTGGAGCTTCCAGAGGGGGTGGCGGTGGACTCGTTTGTGACCGCCCAGGCGGGTGAGGTTTACGTGCTCGGGCAGCAAGCCTCCGGGCTCGATGTCAGCCGGGCGGTGACGCTGGCCGGCGACGAGGGCTCGATCGACCTCAACGCCTCCGTAGGAGTGGGGACCGCTGAGGTCCGGCTGGGCCGCGAGAGGTTCGGGCCGATCGCACCGATCCCACCCTCACCGCCGTTTCTCGATCCGAGGAGATGAAGTGCATAGCGAACGCCACCGATTCGACGTCTGGTCCTTCATTTTCGGCGCTCTCTTCGCCGTCCTGGCCGCTCTCACCATCTGGCTCCCGGTCGAGCCTGGGTGGGTGATCACCATCGGGCGAGCCATGGGACCGGCGATCATCGTCCTCATCGGTATCGGGCTACTCGTGTCGGTATTGCAGGGGCGGCGCCCGCCGGCTGATGCCGGCGACCCGCTAATCGCCGAGCCGCTCGGGGGGAATGAGAACCTGGTCGATGACGTGGATCACACCGTTGCCGGCGGCGATGTCGCTCTCGACGATGGTGGCATCACCGACCGTGACCGTCTCGCCCTCGACGGTGACCGGTAGGTCGGACCCCTGGGCGGTTGCGAGCGAGGTCTCGGTCACCAGATCGGCTGCCAGGTACTCGCCCGGCACCACGTGGTAGAGCAGGAAAGGTTCGAGCTGCGCCGGGTCGGCGAGGATCTCCTCCAATGACCCTTCGGGTAGATCGGCAAACGCATCGTCGGTTGGGGCGAAGAGGGTGTAGGGACCTGCGCCGGCCAACTCCTCGGTCAGTCCTGCAGCATCGATGGCGCTGAGCAACGTGGCGAACCGACCGATTCCGGCAGCGACATCGACGATGGTCTCCCCGCCCTCGGCACCGGTGCCGGCAGTCGACGCGGTGTCGTCCGTCCGTGGCTCGGTGACATCGGTGGAAGTGTCCTCGGTCCTCGGCTCGGTGTCGTCCGTCGTCGTGTCATCGGTGCGCGGCTCGGTGTCGTCAGTACTTGGCGCGGTGCTGGCAACATCGACGGTTGTCCCAACGCCTGCGACAGTCGTGTCGGTAGCACCGCCGTTGCAAGCGACCAGCACCATCGCGGTGAGTGCCAAACCGACGAGACGCGATTCGTAGAAGCTGGGCAACCTCCGTTGACACCTGGCCGGGATCATCGGTCGTGACGTTAGGTGATCGAGAATGATCAGCCGCCCTCGCTCGGCTGAGTAAATCCGCTCACAGTCGGCTCAAAGAACTCTTCGAACCGACGTTGCGCTCGATTGTGGAATGCTTGCGTCATGGCGGGAGCACCGGCAAGCACGAAGTATTTCAACAAGATCGCCCTACCCCTGGCCGGGCACCGATTCTTCCCGCTGTGGGTGGTGCTGAAGCATCGAGGACGCCGAACGGGCAAGGAGTACTCCGTTCCGCTTGCTGTCATCCCGAGCGCGACGTCCTTCATCATTGCCATGCCGTGGGGACGTGAAACCGACTGGGTCCGCAACGTGCGGGCGGCCGGGAACTGCACGGTGCGCTGGAAGGGTGTCGATTACGTGTGCACCGAGCCGACCTTCGTTGACAAAGAAGTCGCCCTTGCCGCCGCGCGTGGAATTACTCGACGCGTCCTCCATCGCCAGGAGTTCCCGCACGGCTTCATCGAACTCACCCGTCGTCCCGCCTGAAGGGGTCCGATGCACTCGTGTGACATCGCCACCAACGTCCGAGACGACCTCCTCGAGACCTGACTCGATCGCTAGGTTCACCTCCCATGGACGACCTCGATCAGGTGTTGCAAACGTGGCGCCAAGGCACCGACGCGCTGGTCAAGGGCGACCCCGAACCGCTTAAGGCTCTGTGGTCGCATGGCGACGATGTCACCGTGGCGAACCCATTGGGTCCCCCGGTCGCGGCTGGGATCGGGTAGCCGAGACGATCGAGCACGTCGCGTCCAACGTCACCGATGGTGAAGCCTTGATTTCGAAGTGATCGCGATACATGTGACGAGCGAACTGGCCTACGTCCTGCAGATCGAGCACATGAGAGCCAAGCTCGGAGAGCGGGAAGAACTGACGCCGTTTTCGTTACGAGCCACGATGGTCCTCCGCCCCGAGGACACCGGTTGAAAGGTCGTTCATCGCCAAGCCGACGCGATCACGTCGGCACAACCGATCGAATCGTTGATCCGATAGGCATCTCGTAGCGTCAGGGGCATCCGCCATGGCCATCACGACCGCATCGGTGACCTTCGACTGTGCCGATGCCCTCACCGTTGCCAGGTTCTGGTCCGCCGCCCTCGAACGACCCCTCGATCCCAATGGATCGAGTGACTTCGCCGCCATCGGTTTCGCCGGGCGTCGCGACACAGCGGGGTGGGGGCCTGCCGAACATGACGGCGAGATCAACCTGGATGTTCGTCAAGGTTCCCGAACCCAAGACCGCCAAGAACCGCATCCACCTCGATGTGATGACGACCGACCTTGAACCCGAAATCGACCGCCTCGTCGGACTCGGTGCCACGCGAGTCCGCGACATGGAGGAGTACGGGTACATGTGGACCGTCATGGCCGACCCTGAAGGCAACGAGTTCTGTATCGCCACCGCCCGGTGACAACGCCCAGCCAGGCATGACGCGACCTCAGCCGCTGGCGAAGGAGACATCCAGACAATTGTCAGCTCGCACGTGTACCCACAGAGACATCGACACCACAACCGACTGAGCGTGCCGAATGGCGAGCATGTCTCGGTCTGCACGTCCACGACTCGGCGAGCCTTGCCATTTCTAGCGTGAGTGATTGCCGCGGATGGCGCCTACCTCGTCGGCAGTGCGACCAGCCGAAGCCAGTATGGGCAGACGATCACCTCACCACGGCCCCAAGTATTGACAGCGCGATGCCGGTGAGGGCGCAGGCGCCAAGCGTGCGCAGGACGGACCAGCGGCGTCGAAAGATGAGGTAGAAGCCGAGGACCATCACGGCGACGGCGTCCCATTGGATGCTTCTCCAGACCGGTGCCTGGAAATCGAACGGCCCGGCGGTGATTTGCTGGGTCTGGTCGAACAGAGTGTGGACGGCGAAAAACGCCGCCAGGCTGGCGATTACACCGACCACGGCGGCGGTGACTCCGGTCAGCGCAGCAGACAGGTTCGTGTTGTGCCGGAGCCGCTCCACGTAGGGGGCGCCGAGCAGAATGAACAGGAAGCACGGCACGAAGGTCACCCAGGTGACAAGGAGTGAGGCGATAGCGGCGGCGGCCCACGGGTTGAGCGACCCGGGGTTGCGGTAGGCACCTAAGAACGCGACGAACTGCACCACCATGATGAGCGGCCCCGGGGTGGTCTCGGCCAGGGCAAGCCCCTTGACCATCTCGTTGGGCAGCAGCCAGTGATACACGTTGACGGCCTGCTGGGCGACGTAGGCGAGCACGGCGTACGCGCCGCCAAAGGTGACGACGGCGGCGCCGGAGAAGAACAGACCTTGCTCGACGAACACGCTGTCTCGGCCAAATAGCGCTGCGGCGAGTACCACCGGTGTGAACCACAGCACCAGGCCCACGACCAGGATGGTGACCCAACGGCGGGTCGAGCCGCGCTCCTGGTGCAGCTGGTCGTCAGCGATGAGTGGAGCCGGGCCGTTGTCCTTCGGCGCCGGTTTCGGCGTCGCCACGGACGGGGCGATCCGGGCGAGCAACCATCCGAGGAGCCCGGCGATGAGGATGACGATGGGGAATGGGACCGCGAACAATGCCAATGCGATAAACGCCGTGGCAGCCAACACGACTAGGACGGGGGCGGTGAGCGCCCGGCTGCTGACCCGGACGACTGCCTGGACGACGATGGCGATGACCGCAGGAGCCAGCCCCAGGAAAACCGCGTCGACGGCGGCGGTGTCGCCGTACGCGACGTAGAGGGCCGACAGCACCAGTAGTGCGACTGCGCCGGGGAGGACGAACAGCGTGCCGGCGATGAGGCCGCCGTAGATGCCGTTGAGCAGCCAGCCGATGTATATCGCGAGCTGTTGCGCCTCAGGGCCGGGCAGCAGCATGCAGTAGTTCAGCGCATGGAGGAACCTGCCCTGCCCGATCCACCTCTTCTCGTCGACCAGCGTTCGTTGCATCACGGCGATCTGGCCCGCTGGCCCCCCAAACGTTTGAAGGGAGATGGCGAACCACGTCCGGGTCGCCTCGCGCAGTGGCAGCACGTCGCGGGTCGAGGGCAGCGGTTGCCGCTTCTCCGCTGAGGTTGGCTCTCCGTCGGTGCGCTCCGGACCCATGCGGGGTATCTCCGTCCCGGCCAGCAACGGCGCCGACGGTACTAGTAGGACTGTCGAGAACCCGGCGCGGCCACTTCAACTACGGCCGTGGTGTCGACCCCCCTCTTATGGTCCGCGCGCTGGTTCGGCGTCACCGTGGTTGCCGAGTGTCCGACGTCAGCGGTGGGGAGCCAGTCGCTGCGGCGGAAGTGCGACTGGTGGACCTTCTCGCCCGTCAGGAGATCTGTGCTCGGACGTAAGCGGCGACGGTGTCAGGGTAGTAATAGGCGAAGTGTCCGAGGTCGTCGAGGACGTCGGGCACCGTGCCTCGGACCGCAGCCAGACGGGTCGAGATGTCACGCATGGCCGGGATCGTCTTCGATCCGAAAGAGAAGCGAATATCTGCCGGGGCAGAAGCCACGGCGGCCTTGTCGACGGTCTCAGAGGTCAGGATCGGGATGTCGTCGAGCAGTAGCGTTTTTGCGTTGCCCTCCTCCCGCTCGTCGTACCACGACCTCGATTGCGACACCTCGGTGGGAGTGTCAGGCGGCCCGTCCGTGGTTAGGGCGGCAGCGCGCAACAGCGCCACGTAAGCACCGGCCCAGTCGTCGGGGTTCGAATCGAGATGCTCGGCGACGGCATCGCGCATTCGCCGTTGGAGGTCCGCACCGTCGGGAACCAAACGGAGGTAGCCGGGCTCGTAGACGAGGGCACGACGGATCAGCTCGGGGTGTCGCAGCGCCAATTGAAGAGTTATGTTCCCGCTGGAGCTGTATCCAAGTACCACGGCCTCGCCCAGGCCGAGTGCCTCGAGGAGCCCGGCGGCGTCATCGGCATGCTGGGCCGAGCCCCCACCTGGCCAGTCGTCGGCACCGCTGCGCAGGGTCCCTCGGCGGTCGTACGTGACCACCGTTGAGTCCTTAAGGCGCTCAGCGATGGGACGCCACCCCTCGGCGTCCTCGGCACCGGCGTGGATCAGCATCACCGCCGAACCAGAACCGCGGACTTCCGTGTACAGGGTTGTTCCGTTAACCGGCATGCGGACGATCCGCGGTGAGCTGGCGTCGTGTAACGCCTCGGGGTTTGTCCTGAGATCCGTGTCAGCGATGTCTCGTCCTCCCTGCAGTTGACGTTTCCGCGTTTACGTTTTCAGGTACACGAAACTTTGGCCGCAGTCCTTGCATGCCCTCGCTCCCCGAGTCCGGCTGCGACGCGGTGTCTCAACTTCTTGGTTAAGGGGCGAGCCGGGCTTTGCTTCGCCTGCCATGGCAGCCCGAGATCGTCTGGACTTCGTTAGTGGGCCTGGCAGGATTTGAACCTGCAACCGACGGATTATGAGTCCGCTGCTCTGACCGAATTGAGCTACAGGCCCCGGGGATGATCGTAGGTCAGCGCGCAATCAGTACGTCGCACGGGACCGAGCTGAGAACCTGCTCGGCGACGGTCCCAAGCAACGGGGCCGGGGCTCCACCCCATCCCCGCCGGCCGACTGCCACCAGATCGGCCGACCGACGGCGGACGATCTCCTCCAACACCTCCGAGGGTGGCCCCTCCTCGAGGATCGCTGGTACCCGGCCATCCCATTGGGCGACGAAGTCGTCGAGCTTCTCCTCCGCCCGGGTCCGGCGTTGTTTGCGGAGTTGCTGCACCTCCTCGGGGAACATCCCCGCCTCGCCGAACTGCCACTCGAAGCGGTAGGAGAGAGCGAACACCGCGGTCACTTCGGCATCGGGCGCCTGCTCGATCACGGTCTCGACCGCCCGGGCCGAGTGGGGCGACAGATCCACCGCGACGACCACTCTCCGATAGCCGGTCCGCGGGCGACGCCGCACCGCCAACAAGGGAACCCGACAGGTCCGGGCCATCCGGGCGGCGATCGGCCCAACCCTCGCCGCGTCGACCGATGATGTTCCAACGACCACCAGGTCGGCATCGCGAGACAAGCGACCGAGTACTGAGGCTGGCGAGCCCGGCTGCACCGTCAACTCGATTTCGCAGTTCCCACGCTGGCGCACCCAGGCGGCGAGATCTTCGGCGGACCGGCGGCGCTGCGAGCGGACCACCTGCTCGACCTTCCGGTCGATGAATGCTTCGCGCAAAGGCTCATCGACGTGGACCAGCACCAGTTCGGCCCCGTGATCCTCGGCGATGAGGCGCGCCCGCTCGGCCACCCGCCGGCTCACCGGCGTCAGGTCGAATGCCGCTAGCACCCGTCGCACGTCGTCGCCCTCCCGCTTGTCCGATGCTAGGGCGGATCACCCGAATCGCAAGTGTCGAGTGCAAACGGGTCCGCCTGATCGATCAGGGCGATAGCGAGGCGATCGAGATAGTGACTCCGCGGGACCTCGATCGCCCCGAGTGACGCCATGTGGGGGGTGAGCCACTGGACGTCGAGAAGGGCGTGATCAAAGGGCCGGAGCAGGTCGACCAAGTGGATCAAGGCCACCTTGGATGCGTCGGTTGCTCGATGGAACATCGACTCGCCGGCGAAAAGGCCGCCGATGGATATCCCGTAGAGACCCCCCGCCAGCCGTCCGGCGGGATCCCAGACCTCGACGCTGTGTGCCCAGCCCATCCTGTGGAGCCGTCCGTACGCTTCGGCGAATTCGGCGGTGATCCAGCCGTGGGGACGCGCCGGGTCGGCACAGGCGGCGATCACTTGCTCGAAGCAGGTGTCGCGGGTGACAGTGAA
Source organism: uncultured Actinomycetes bacterium (assembly GCA_963758695.1). Taxonomy (GTDB): domain Bacteria; phylum Actinomycetota; class Acidimicrobiia; order Spongiisociales; family DATADW01; genus DATADW01. The sequence continues at coordinate 57,004 of CAVWWM010000015.1, read as the reverse complement.
CTTGCGGGCCGAGCGGCGCAATGACCGGCTCACCGCCAGTTGATCAAGTTCGATGATGGCCCTGGGATCGGGTGAAAACCAGGCGATCCGACCCTTTTCGTGGGGCATCGGGAACAAGCCCGATCGGTAGGCGGCGAGAAGGGTTCCCGGCTCGAGGTCGCCCCCGACACACACCAGATCGTCCGGGCTCTCGTCTGGAGCAGGAAAGAGCCACCGCGATGGAGGCGGCTCGACCCTCATCGACCTCGGAGAGGTGAACCGTCCGTGGGCTCGGATCGAGTCACGTACGAGCGATGACGTCGGCCGATCGCACCTGGTCGACGGTGGAGAGGATGCCGACAACGGAGTGGGCTCGATCCGCCTCGGTGTCTAGGTCCAATGTGATGGAGTCATCGTCGGAAACGACATCGACCACATCCACCGAACTGTCGACGGTCGTCACCAGTGTCACCAGCCCAGGTAGGTCCAGAGAAGGATCGGCGACCACCCGGACCCGCCCCGAATTCAGCTTGAAAGTCGACGCAATGACCTTCTCCAACGGTGGAAGGCCGACGAGGATGATCAGCGAGACGATGGTGACGGCCACTGCGATCCCGACCTGGCCGACACCTGCGGCAACACCAATGGCGGCCACGACCCACAGCCCTCCCGCCGTGGTGAGCCCCTTGACCACCACGCCCTCCCGGAAGATCACACCCGCCCCTATGAAACCGATCCCGGCAGCCACCTGCGAGGCGATGCGTGAGAGGTCCGTTCCCGGGCCGGCGAACCCGGCCACGCCCACATAGGCGAACAAGGCTGCCCCCACTCCGATCATCATGTGGGTGCGCATCCCGGCCGCCTTGCGCCGAACCTCCCTTTCCAGACCCACCAGCCCGGCAAGCCCGGCGACGATCAACATCCGGACTACGCCGTCGACGAGGTCCATCGGTAGCCTCCTCTGTTAGCTGCCCCTTCCACCGGTGGCCATGTTCTCACAGTGGCCCGGTTTCGCCCGGCCACCGTCCGTTTCTTGATCCACCACCTCGGGTACCCTGATGACTGAAATCCAGGAGCAAGGCTGATGAGAGTTTGGATCGATCAAGACCTGTGCACCGGCGACGGGATCTGCTCGGAGATCGCCCCCGACGTCTTCCAACCCCGCGACGACGGTTTGTGGGTGGTCAAGGAGGAGGCTTCGAACTTCGGGACGAAGAAGATCTTCGACGGCAAAGACTCCCCCGATGGCGCCGACGGGGTGGCCCGAGTCCCGGGCGGCCAGGAGGACATCACCATCGAAGCCGCCGAAGAGTGCCCCGGCGAGTGCATCATGCTGGAGCCCTGAACCCGGCTCCGACCTGCCGCTACCATCCTCGGGTCCCGTTCCGGGGTAGCTCAATTGGCAGAGCAGTGGACTGTTAATCCATGTGTTGAGAGTTCGAGTCTCTCCCCCGGAGCAAACCGTCTCAGTTTGCGCTACTAACTCCTGTGGGTCACGGTCGCCGGGCTCATTATGACCGGCATGCCAGAACGTGGTTCGCTATCCCGCGACTAGAGAAATCAAGCCGACGATGAACGCCAAGCCCGTCATGACGAGTACGACGTTCCAGGCCGCCCGCATCGTCCAACCAACTGCCGTACCAACCGAATTCGTGGCTACTTCGGGCCCGACTTCCTCTCGGTGCCCGGGTAGGACCGGTACACCGAGGGATCCTGCTTCAGACCGCCGGGGTGGCCGATGTATGCGTCATTCATGGTCGTCATGGGATCTCGCTCCGGACCGCCAAAGGGTCGACGTCGTGGTCGGTTACTGGCAGCAATGGTGGTCCAAGGGGCATTCGCGGTCATCGTCAAGATTGACGATTTCAGGCAGCGGACCCGGCAACCACTTTGACGGGTAGACCGGGGGTCGCGTCAAGCTCCGAATCCTCGGCGTAGGTCGCCCTCGACTCGTCTGCTGGAAAGGGTTCGGCGACGTAGATGGTCTCGCGCTCGATACGGTCGTCGCGCCATTGCTGCACGAAGACGAACGGGACGGGGTCTCCCCCGTCGTAGCGGATCTGGCCCTCGCCCACCCACAGGCCTCCCTCGCCGCGGAGCGAGCGAAGCTCGAACTCGACCTCGGAGGGGTAGCCGGCGCGCCAAGCCGGTGAAGTTGTCCCGTCCCCGGAACCTCTCGCCGGACTGAGGGAACTCGACCAGGGCGTCTTCGTGGTAAAGCTCGGCTGCGACGACCGGGTCCCCGTCGCCGTGCGCCCATGCCCACAGCAGCTTCTCCTTGACCGCTTCGTAGTCCATGGCGTGATCCCCCTTCCGGTAGTGTCCGAACCAGCCGCAACGAGAGGCCATTATGCGACGGATACCAACGATGCTGGCGATGGTCCTCGTCATCGCGCTGGCTGCCTGCAGCAACCTGAGCGTTGAGGACGGACAGGCGAGCTTCGACGTCAACCTCGACGAGGATGCCATCAACGGCGTGATCGGAAATGTCGACGAGCGCAGTGATGTGCCCCTGCTCGACGAGGTGACCTCGATCGACTTCATCGAGCCGAATGTCGTCCGTGCCAACGGTACGAAAGATGGACAGCCAGGCAGTTATGACATGGCCTTCACCGCCGAAGACAACAGCATCCGGGTCGAAGTAACTGCGGTGGACATCGAAGGGATGGAACTGACCAGCGACGCTGTCACCGACCTGAACGAAGAGCTGACCGCGGGGTTTCAGGAGAGCGCCAATGCCGAAGGTGAGTCGGGTGTGAGCGAGGTCAGGGTCGAGGACGACCAACTGGTGATAACTGTCACCGCGGCGCTCGACGGGGGTTGAGCGGTTTAGCGCCGCCTCAAAGGTCTCGACCGCCTCCTCGAGCGTCGTGAAAACCCGGCCGGCCCACCCAGGCGGACCACGCCGCCAGGTGTCTTGCCTTCTCCATGGCACGGGTGGGCAGCTGGGCGACCCAGAGCGTCGTCCCGCTGCTGGCCAACTGCTGATCGGACTCTGCCAGGACGTCCAGCACCGTCACCGAAGTGTCGGCGGTGCCTCCAACATCTAGAAGCACCTCCTCGGGTGCGGGGTCCGCCTCGTCTACCCGACGGTAGATCTCCGCTTGAACGCCTAACGGTCTTCCCGTCCGTTCCTGACCCGGGCGACGCAAGCCGGGACATGACGCTACGTTCAAGGTTCGCTTGCAAGACAGCGGCTAGTTCGAGCAGGAATAGAGGAGGACGACGTGCGACTGAGAGCGGGATTGGTCATCGGGTTCGGGGCCGGCTACATCGTGGGGGCCGCAGCAGGCAGGGAGCGTTACGAGCAGATCGCCCGCACCTGGCGCACCGCCCTCGAGTCGCAACCGGGACAGACCGTGGTCGAAACGGGACGCAAGCTCACCGGCCAACTGCGCGACCTCGCCGGCCGTGGCATGGAGTCCGCCTCGTCGACCATCAAGCGAACCGTGAACTCCGCCAACGAAACCGACAAGGTCGTAGTTGCCGTTCCCACCAACGGGGTCGGTGGCTTCGAGTAGCGACCGCCGGCGCTCAGCCCTCGCGCAGGTAACCCTGGAGGCGGCGGGATCTGGCGGGGTGGCGCAACTTCGCCAGCGCCTTGGTCTCCAATTGACGGACCCTCTCCCGAGTGACGTTGAAGTGCGCCCCGACCTCCTCGAGGGTGCGGACCCTGCCATCGGCGAGCCCGAACCGCATCACGATCACCTGACGCTCCCGCTCATTCAGGTCTTCGAGGGCGTGGGCGACGTACTCCTGGAGTAGCCGGAACGAGGCGGCCTCGACCGGAACCTCCGCCTCGGAGTCCTCGACGAAGTCGCCCAGTGTCGACTCGTCGTCCTCGCCCAGCGGAGTCTCCAGCGACACCGGGTCCTGGGCGATCTGGCGTAGCTCGGTGACTCGGCCGGGTTCTACCTCCATCTCGCCTGCTATCTCGGCGATGTTGGGCTCGCGGCCCAGCTCTTGGAGAAGTTGCCGCTGCACCTGTGCCAGCTTGTTGATCGTCTCCACCATGTGGACCGGCACCCGGATGGTTCGCGCCTGGTCGGCCAGGGCCCGTGTAACCGCCTGACGGATCCACCACGTGGCGTAGGTGGAGAACTTGAAGCCCTTGCGGTAGTCGAACTTCTCGACCGCTCGCATCAGCCCGAGGTTGCCCTCCTGGATCAGGTCGAGCAGCGGCATACCGCGCCCCACGTACTTCTTGGCTATCGAAACCACGAGCCGCAGGTTCGCCTCCACCAGGCGGTCCTTGGCTTGCTGGCCGATGCGCGCCGTCCGTTGCAGGATGACCCGGTCCTCGGTGGAGAACTGACCGTTGGCGAGCTTGTCAGCCGCCTTGACCCCCGCCTCCACCTGGAGCGCCAACTCGACCTCCTGCTGGGGGGTGAGCAGCGGCACCCGACCGATCTCCTGGAGGTACATCCTGACGGGGTCGGACACCGATACGAGTTCCTCTGCGGTGATGCCGGTGGCGAGCGCGTCGGGTCCTTCCTCGGCGATCGCGATGTCGGCTGCGCGGAGTCTCTCGAAAACGGTCTCGAAGGACTCTGTCGGGGCCCGGGCATCTTCCAGCGCCTGGAGGACCTCGGACGCGGTCAGGAAGCCCCTCTGTGTTCCACGTCTCGTCAGATCGGCTACGACCGCGTCGGTGTCGATCACTTCAGACCCCCACGCAACGCTCTCCGTGATTGCTCCAACGCTATCAACTCGGTGAGCAACCGGGAATGGGTATCTCCGTCCACCGGTTCGACGCGCTCCAAACGCCGGCGCAGATCGGCGATCCGCCGCTCCATCGCCCAAGAGCGCAGGCTGGCCACCACCTCGACCGGGTCGTCGAGCGGACGGTCATCGACGGCGATCGAGCGGAGCAGCTCGGCCACGGTGGTGTCTTCGTCGCCGAGGAGGGAGCCCATGTCGAGCGGATGGCCCGGTTCGGCTCCCTCGGCGAGGGCGGGGGCGAGTCGGGCTAGTGCGGCGAGGTGCTCGTCCGATGTGAACCAGTCGGCAGAAACCTCGATCGTGGCCATGGGCCCGGGGTTGGCCACGAGCAGTCGGAGCAACTCGCGTTCGGCGCGCTCCTGACCGCTTCGGCGCGGAGCGGATGTCGCCGGCGACGGGGTGCGTCGGACGCCACCGGCGGCGTCGATCACCGCTCCTTCCACGAGCGCCTGATCGGTGCCGGTGCGGCGGGCGACATGGCGGATGTACTCCTCTCGGGCGAGCGGGTCGCCCTGCTCGGCGAGCAAAGGGGCCACTTCCTTGACGGCCCGCGCCCGGCCTTCGGGCTCGTCGAGGTCGAAGCCCTCCAGCATCCGGTCGATGCGGAAGCGAACCAGCGGAACGGCCGTGTCCACCGCTTGCTGGAGCTCGACAAGCCGGCCTTCCTGGGCGAGGTCGGCCGGGTCGTTGCCAGCCGGCATCATCGCCACCCGGAGGTCGAGCCCCATCTCGAACGGCGAACGAAGCTGACCGCCACGCAGTGCTGCGCCGGCGCCCGCCTGGTCGGCATCGAAGGCGAGAACCACGCGGTCGGCGAATCGGCGAAGCAGGTCGATGTGCTCCTCGCCCAACGCGGTCCCACAAGTGGCCACCGCCTCGGGGATCCCGTTGCGATGGCAGGCGATCACATCGGTGTACCCCTCGACCACCACCGACCTTCCGGCGCGGGTGATGGGCGCCTTTGCCAGGTCGAGCCCATAGAGAAGCCTCGCCTTCTGGTAGAGCTTGGTCTCGGGGGTGTTGAGGTACTTGGGCCCCTCCCCATCGAGGAGCCGGCCACCAAAGCCCACCGGGTCTCCACGCAGATCTTGGATGGGAAAGAGGACGCGGCCGTGGAACCAATCGCGCAGACGGCCATTCCTCCCCCTGGCCGCCAGCCCCGTGTCGAGCATCACCCGATCCGAAATCCCACGCCCGCCGAGGTCGCGGGCCAGTACGTCCCAGTCGGCGCCCTGCGCCGCCGGAGACCAGCCGATCCGGTAGTGCTCGACAGTGTCGGCGTCGTATCCGCGTCCCCGCAGGTAAGCCCGGGCCTTTCCGGCGTCGGAGCCATCGAGGAGCCGCCGGTGATAGAAGTCGACCGCGGCGGTCATCGCCTCGACCAGCCGGTCACGATCGCTCCGCCGTCGTTTCTCGCCGGGGTCCCGTTCCAACGTGATCCCTGCCTGGGAAGCGAGCTCCTCGATCGCCTCGTTGAAGTCGAGGCCCTTGGTGTCCATGAGGAACTTGAAGACATCCCCACCCTGGTGGCAGCCGTGGCAATACCACACCGCCTTGGCCGGGTCGAGCGACAGCGATGGCGTCTTCTCCTGATGGAAGGGGCAGATCGCCATGTAGCTCTTGCCCGATCGGCGCACCGTGGTCACCGTCTGGACGAGTTCCACCAGGTTGGTTGCGGTCCGCACCCGCTCGATGTCATCGCGGCGGAAGGTCACCTGCCGAGTGTACGGCTGGGTGGTGACTGCTCAGGGACGGGGCCCGGCACGCTGTGGCCCGTAAACTCCGCCCATGGACTCGAGCTCAGCAGCGATCGGAGAGACCCCGCCTTACCGGCCCCATCTGGGTGATTCCCGGCAGTACTGGCGCGACATCATCCTCGGGGTCAACGACGGGCTGGTGTCGATCTTCCTCCTCGTCGCCGGGGTGGTCGGCGGAGGTCTCTCCACCAGCGACGTCCTGCTGACCGCCATCGCCGGCGCGGTCGCCGGGGCGATCAGCATGGCCGCCGGGGAGTATCTCGCCACCAAGTCCCAGGATGAGGTTTTTCGACGCGAAATGGCTCTCGAGGAAGAGCACTTCGCCTACCACCGCCAGCGAGAGGTCGACGAGCTCGAGGAACTGCTGGCCGACCTGGGGCTCCATGGAGAGGTGCTGAAGGCGGCCACCGCCCAGCTGGCCGAGAACGACGAGTCGATGCTCAAGGTGATGATGGCGCTCGAATTCGGGGCTCTGGAAAAGGAGCGACGCTCGCCGTGGAAGGCGATGATCGCATCCGGTGCCCTTTTCCTGGTGGGGGCGCTCCCCTCGGTGGTCCCCTTCTTCTTCGTGACCGAGACACGCACCGGGCTCATCTGGGCGGCGATTTTCGCCGGGATCGGGCTGTTCGCGGTGGGGTTCGTGAAGTCCGTCGTCACCCGCAGCCATCCGTTGCGCTCGGGCTTGGAGAACTTTGCGGTGGCCGCCGGTGGTGCCGGGGTCAGCTACGTCATCGGGAGTCTGTACGGTCGGGCGGCGTAACAGCAGAGACGGAAGGCGGAAGACGGAAGACGGAATTCAGACCGGCTGTAGTACATGCCGGACCCAGGTCCAAGAACCCGCGATTCGGAACCCTCCATGCATCTGTACGCGCTAGGTATCACCGAACTTACCGCCGGGTATCGCGGCCGAGACTTCTCTCCTGTCGAGGTGATCGAAGGGCTGCTGGCGAGGATCGAGGCGGTCGGTGGTGAGATCGACGCCTTTGCCGCGGTTACGGCCGATACCGCTCTCCGGCAAGCCACCGAGGCCGAGGCAGCCCTCGCCCATGGAGATGACAGGCCGCTGCTCGGCATACCGATAGCCGTCAAGGACCTGGTCGACACGGCAGGAATTCCCACGGAAGCGGGCAGCGCACTGTTCGCCGGCAGAGTCCCGTTCGAGGATGCCCCGGTATGGGCGGCTCTGATCGAGGCGGGGTGCGTGCTGATCGGGAAGACCCGCACCCACGAGTTCGCCCTCGGATCCTCGACCCCGCCCACCACCAACCCGTGGAACACCAAGCACATCCCCGGCGGGTCTTCCGGTGGGAGCGCCGCCGCTCTCGCCGCCGGTTTCACCCCGGCGGCGATCGGTACCGACACCGCGGGGTCCATCAGGATCCCGTCCGGTCTCTGCGGGACCGTCGGTTTGAAGCCGACCGCAACCCTCGTCCCCTCAACCGGGGTCGTACCTCTCTCCTGGAGCCTCGACAACGTCGGGCCGATGGCCCGCTCCCCACACGAATGCGCCCTGTTGCTCGATGCGATCACACCAGGTGCGCCGGGGACCGCCCCTCCACTGGCCACGGACATCGGTGGCTGGCGAGTCGGGGTGCTGACCAACCCCGGGCCGGTTTCAGCGGGCGTGGCCGGTGCGCTGAGTGCCTCCGCCCGGCTCCTCGCGAAGCGGGGGCGGCGATCGATGAGATCGAGATCGCAGACTTCGAGGGCTGTGTCGATCTCGACTTCGACATCATCGCCGCAGAGGTGGCGCTCTACCACCGACCCTGGTACGAGCAGCGCCTCGCCGAGTACACCGGCGAGGTTGGGCCGCGGGTGGGAAGCGGGTTCTCCATCGCCTCTGACGAGTACCTCGAGCACCGGCGTCGCGCCGAGATCTACCGCACCGCCTTTCTCGATGTGCTCGGCGATCGCGACCTCATCCTCCTTCCAGGTATGCCCGCTCCGGCGCCGCGGATCGGCGATGAGATGCTCCAGATGGGCGAAGAGTTCGACCAGTACGACCGCGCCCTCTGTCGCAACACGTCGTTCGCCAACCTCACCGGTCTCCCCGCCCTGGCGGTCCCCGCAGGTCTGGAAGCGGGCCTCCCAGTCGGCGTGCAACTCGCCGCTCGACACTTCGATGACTACCGACTCCTTGCCGCCGGCCAGGTTCTCTGGGAAAGCCTCGATCCCCCCCGCCTTGCGCCGATCTGACAGAAGAGACGGAAGACGGAAGACGGAAGACGGCGGCAACATTCTTTCGGTCCCCCCGCAGGGGGGAAGGGACCCGCTGCGGAGCAGCGGGTAGGGGGCTGCCGAACTCCCGACGGTGCTCGACCCGCGCCTTTCGCACCTTTGGACTGAACCAGCCCCCCTCCCCCGACGCCTCCGGCGTCGGGTACTCCCCCCGCCGGGGGGAGCGAATCGTTGCGAGGCCGCCGCCCATTTCTTTCCGTCCCCCCGCAGGGGGGAAGGGACCCGCTGCGGAGCAGCGGGTAGGGGGGCTGCCGAACTCCCGACGGTGCTCAACCCGCGGCTTCCGCACCATTGGGAGTGAACCAGCCCCCCTCCCCCGACGCCTCCGGCGTCGGGTACTCCCCCCGCCGGGGGGAGCGAATCGTTGCAAGGCCGCCGCCCATTTCCTTCCGTCCCCCCGCAGGGGGGAAGGGACCCGCTGCGGAGCAGCGGGTAGGGGGGCTGCCGAACTCCCGACGGTGCTCAACCCGCGGCTTCCGCACCATTGGGAGTGAACCAGCCCCCCTCCCCCGACGCCTCCGGCGTCGGGTACTCCCCCCGCCGGGGGGAGGGAATTGGGGGAACGGATCAGCGGGCGGCGACGGCTTTGGCTATGTCGTCGGGGGTGACCGGGATCCGATCGATCTCGACTCCCAGTGGGGAGAGGGCGTCGTTGACCGCGTTGAGGATCGCAGCCGGTGCCCCGATAGTGCCCCCCTCCCCCATACCCTTGGCACCGGTGGTGCTCACCGTGGAAGGGGTCACCAGATGGTGGATCTCGATCGATGGGACCTCGGCGGAGGTGGGCACCAGGTAGTCCATGAAGCTGGTCGCCAACGGTTGGCCGGCAGCGTCGAAGACCAGACGCTCGTATAGGGCGGCGCCGATGCCCTGTGCCACCCCACCGGTGATCTGGCCATCGACGATCAACGGGTTGATCATCACCCCGCAGTCCTCGGCCACCAGATAGCGGACGATCCTCACCTGCCATGTGGCTGGGTCGATCTCGACCACGGCGAGGTGGGCGGCGTTGGAGAATGTCCCCGGCGGGTCGGAGGAGCCCCACTCCTCCAACTCGGCACGCTCCTCGGGTGGAAGCCGGTGCGGTGCGTGGTAGACCGATCGGGCCAGCTCGGGCAGCGACATCCCCGACTCGGGCACCCCACGTACACCGAAGCGCCCACCCTCGAACACCACGTCCTCGGGTGCTGCCTCGAGCAGGTGGGCCGCGATCCGTGTCAGTCGCTGCCACAAGCCGATCAGCAGCCTCAGTGGCGGCGTCACCAGACAACACGACCGACCTACTGGCAAATGTGCCCCAGCCGTAGGGAATGGCATCGGTGTCCCCCTGGACCACGCGCACGTCGGCCGGTGTCAGCGCAAGCCTGTCGGCGACCATCTGGGCGAGGGTCGTCGCGTGCCCCTGACCGTGCGAGACGGTCCCGGCGAGGACGGTGGCGCCCCCCGACGGGTCGATCCGGACGTGGGCGGTTTCGTAACCCGGCGTGATGCCCATGAGCCGTTGCCCGAAGACAGGGGTCCCGTATGCGGTGCGCTCGGAGAACACCGACAACCCGACACCCCACAGAGGCTGTCCGTCGTCCGGCGAGCCTTGCTCGATGCGCCGATCCCTCAGCGACTCGTAACCGGCCGCCGTCATCACGTCCTCGAGAGCCTCGAGGTAACTCCCCTCGTCGTAGAGGATCCCGGTTGCGCCCCGATAGGGGAACTCGTCGCGCCTGATCAGGTTGCGGCGCCGTATTTCAGCCGGGTCCATCCCGAGACGGGCCGCCGCCTTGTCCATCACCCTCTCCATCGCCAGGGTGATCTGGGGACGTGACACCCCCCGATAGGGCGCCATCGGGGGCTTGTTGGTGGCGATTGCCCTGGTGTGGGCGCTGTAGTGCTGGAGCCGGTATGGCCCGGGCATCTCTGTGGCGGCCATCAGTGGCTCCACACCCCCGGTGAACGGGTAGCAGTGATAAGCGCCGACGTCGCACCAGATCTCGGTGGCGAGCCCGAGAAGAGTTCCATCGGTGTCGAAACCCGCACGGACGCTATGACGCTGCTCGTGCCCCTGGAAGGCGGACTGCAGGTTCTCTCGGCGGTCCTCGACCCACTTGAGAGGCCGGCGGGTGAGCACAGCCGCAGCAGCTACCGCCAATTCCTCGCGGCCCACGGCGCACTTCTGCCCGAAGCCCCCGCCGACGTCGGGGGCGATCACCCTCACCAGGTGCTCTGCCAGTCCCAGCGTGTCGGCGATGGCGGTGCGCACGATGTGAGGCACCTGGGTGGAGGCGTGCAACGACAGCCGCCCGTCGCGCCGATCCCATTCCGCAACCACACCGCGACCCTCCATGGGCGCCGCGGTGACCCGGCCGGAGTCGAAGATGCCGTCGACCACGACCGCCGCACCGGCGAGGATGTCATCGAGCGCCGCGTCCTGGAACATGGGCAGGTCGAGCAGCACGTTGCCGGGAGCCTCGGAGTGAACCGGCTCAGCACCGCCGGCCAGGGCATCGTCGATCGACGATACGGCCGGTGTCTCGTCGTACTCCACCCAGACCAGGTCGGCTGCGTCCTCGGCGGCGCCACGAGTTCTCGCCAGCACCAAGGCCAGGGGCTCGCCGACATACCTGACCCTGTCCGTGGCCAGCAACGGCATCTCGGTGGGGACGAACTGGGGCCGGTTGAGCACGGGGCTGAGCGGGTTGGTGTGAGCGAGGTCTGCGGCGGTGAGCACGGCGAAGACCCCTGGGGCCTTGCTGGCTTCCGAGGTCTCGACCTCGGCGAGGACGGCGGCGGCGACCTGGGACCTGACGATTGCGACATGGAGCAGACCAGGACGGGAGATGTCGTCGACGAAGCGGGTATCACCGGTGAGAAAGTGCTCGTCCTCGAGCCGGGCGATCGGTGCGCCCGTCCATGTGGTCATCGTCGGCCCGGCCTCCAGAGGTGGAACGCCATCACCCTGTACCCGGGTCCCGGTGCGGAACGTCCATCGATCGAATCTTGGCACCCGTGGGCCCGCTGCGACCACATCGACGGGTAGCCATCACTAGATTCCCGCGACCGATCCCGAGACACAGAGCATGGGTGGGGCACCAAGGCGATGAGATTCGGATTGCGACTCCCGTCATATGCGTGGCCTGCCATGGGCTATGACCAGGCGAAAGGTTTGCTCGACTACTGCAGGAAGGTCGAGGAAGGGCCCTACGAGGACATCTGGGTGATCGATCACCTGCTGGTATCGAAGGGTGTCTACGGCGTCTCCTGGCTCGACTCGCTCGTTGTCCTCTCGGCGGCCGCCGGGGTCACTTCGCGGGTCGGACTGGGGACAGCTGCGCTGGTCCTTCCGTTGCGCCATCCGGTGATCCTGGCCAAGGAGATCGCCTCGATCCACCTCCTGTCGGGGGGCCGTTATCGGTTCGGGGTGGCGGTGGGGTGGGACCCGGACGAGTTCGATGCGGTGGGCATCGCGTTGCGCGAGCGCGGGAGGCGGACCGACGAAGCCATCCACCTGGTCCGGCTGCTGCTCACCGAGGAGGAGGTGACCTTCAAGGGGCGTTTCTGGGAGGTGGAGGGGGTGACCATCCACCCCCGGATTCCCGAGCCTCCGCCGCTCTGGGTGGCTGGTGGCTCGCTGACCCATGCTCCCGAAACGCCGGACAAGCCGTTCATGGCCAAGGGCGTCCTCGACCGAATCGCCCAGGCGTCGGGCTGGATGGCCCGCTCCTCTGGCTCCGACCCTGGCGATGTGAAGCGCGACTGGCAGGTGGTCCGCAGCCACCTGGAAGAACAGGGGCGCGATCCCAACGACCTGGTATTCGGGGCCACCCAGTTCCTCCAGGTGACCGAGACGGACAGCAGGGAGGAAGCGCTTGAGGTACAGATCCCCCGATTTCTCGATGTGATGGGTGGCCATCGTACAGTCGAGGACCTGCGGGCCTCCTACCTCACCGGGACCGTGGATGACATGCTGGGCGCCATCTCCGAATTGGCCTCGGCCGGGCTTCAGTACCTGATCCTGACGCCCCTGGTCAACGATCCGGGCCAACTGGACCTGATCACCCGCCACATCGTCGAGCCAATGCTCGACACCGGCTGAAGGAGCGATCGATGATCGGAGCGGGGCGGAACCCATGGAGTTGAAGATCCGCAAGCTGGTGATTTGCGTGGACGAGACCCGGACCGAGATGGGAAGGGCAGTGGATCCCCCGGTCACCCGGGTCATCGCCGCCGGGGTGGTGGCGAACCCCCACGCCGGCCGGTACGAGGAGAATCTCGATGAGCTGGCCGACGCCAGTGTCGCCCTGTCCACTCTCCTCTCCGAGCGGGCAGTTGCCCAACTCAGGGGTCGTCCGGTGAACTCGTACGGCAAGGCCGGGATCGTTGGGATGGCGGGTGAGTTGGAGCACGTTGCGGCGATGCTCCACCCCAAGTTCGGCAACCCGTTGCGCGATGCCAGCGGTGGCGGCAAGGCGATCATCCCTTCGGCGAAGAAACGGGGCGGCCCGGGAACGCCGATCGATGTCCCGCTCCACTACAAGGACGCGGCATTCGTCCGCAGCCATTTCGACGCGGCCGAGTTGCGGATCGTCGACGCCCCCGCCGACGACGAGATGGTCATCGCTGTTGCGGTGACAGACGGTGGCCGCCCGCTGCCGCGGGTCGGCGGGCTGACCATCGCCGAGGCGGTCGGCGAGGACGGGCTGAGGTGACAACGGCGAACGGCGGGCGCTGATGGCCGACCTCGCCATAGTCAATGCCGCCACCGTGGTGAGCGGCGACGTCAACGCCCCGATCGCCGATGCCGACAGCGTCCTGGTGCGCGATGGCCTCATATCCGACGTGGGCCGCGGCCTCGATCCAGGGGACATCGACAAGGTCATCGACTGCGGTGGCGCCACCGTGATGCCCGGGCTCATCGACTCGCACATCCATCCGGTGATCGGCGACTTCTCACCGCGCCAGCGGATCCTCGACTTCCTCGAGAGCTATGCACACGGCGGGGTCACCACGATGATCTCCGCCGGCGAACCCCACACCCCGGGCCGGCCCACCGACAGGGCCGGGGTCAAGGCGCTCGCCATCCTGGCGGCGCGATCGTTCCAGTCGGTGCGCCCCGGCGGGGCCAAGGTGGTCGCCGGAGCCGTCCTGCTCGAATCCGGGCTCACCGAGGACGACTTCGCCGAGATGGCGGACGCCGGGGTGCGGCTGGTGGGCGAGATCGGGATCTCGGGAGTGAAGGACCCGGCGGAGGCTGAGCCCATGGTCCGCTGGGCCCAGGCTCACGGCATGAGGGTGGTCGTCCACACCGGCGGGGCGTCGATCCCGGGGAGTGGAGTCATCGGCGCCGACTTCGTTCTCGCCGTCCGGCCGGACGTGGCGGCGCACGTCAATGGTGGACCGACGGCGCCTCCGCTGCGCGACGTCGAAAGAATCATCGACGAGTCCGATGCGGCCATCGAGGTGGTCCACAACGGCAACGTCAAGGCATGCGGTGAGGTCGTCGCGCTCGCCGCACAGCGCGATGCTCTCGATCGGGTGCTCGTCGGAACCGACTCTCCGGCGGGGACGGGAGTCGTGCCCCTCGGCGTGCTCCGCACCATCTCTTGGGCGGCGGCTTTCGGCGGCGTGCCACCGGAGGTGGCGGTGTCTTTCGCCACCGGGAACACCGCCCGGGTCCACGGTCTGAACCGCGGGGTCATCGCCGCCGGCAACGAAGCCGATCTCATCATCGCCGACGCCCCGCTCGGGTCACAGGCCGGCGATGCCCTCGGGTCCCTGGCGATCGGCGATACACCGGCCGTTTACGCATCGGTGACCGATGGAGTCGTTCGGTTCGTCAAGTCCCGCAACACTCCGCCCCCGGTCAGGACGATCTCGATCCCCTGGATGTCGACCGGAGGTGGGCATTGAACGTTCGCACCCTTCGTAACCTCGCAGGCGGCGAGTGGGTCGAGCCCGGTGGCGCCGACGTCGATGTCCTCGACCCGGCGTCTGGCGAGGTGATCGCCCGGCAGCGGAGCTCCACCACCGATGATCTCGGTGCAGTCGTCGCTGCGGCCAACGACGCATTCTGGGAATGGAGGATGACACCGGTCCCACAGCGGGCGGCAATCCTGTTCCGCTATCGCGAGCAGGTCAGCGGAGCCATCGACGAGCTCTCGGCGCTCACCGTTGCCGAGAACGGCAAGACCCTGGCCGAGGCCAAGGGGGAACTGGTACGAGGGCTGCAGTACATCGAGCACGCCTGCGCCATACCTGAGTTGATGAAGGGCTCCGTCTCCGAGGAGATCGGCACCGGGGTCGACACCGAGTACATACGCGAGCCGCTCGGCGTCTTTGCCATCGTCGCCCCCTTCAACTTTCCGGCCATGATCCCGCTCTATTTCACGTGGGCCGTCGCCTGTGGCAACACGGTGGTGATCAAACCGTCCGAGCACTGTCCGCTGACTGCGGTGCGGCTGGCCGAGTTGGCCGGCGAGGCCGGCTTCCCTCCCGGGGTGGTGAACCTGGTCCTGGGTGGCGCCGATGTGGTCAGCGGCCTGGCGGAGCATCCGCAGATCGCCGGTCTGTCGTTTGTGGGCTCATCCGAGGTGGCCCGGCGCGTCTACACGATGACCACCGCCGCCGGGAAGCGGTGTCAGAGCCAAGGCGGCTCGAAGAACCACCTCGTGGTCACCGACAGCGCCGTGGTGGATCGGAGTCTCCCCAACATCGTCTCCTCGATGCTGGGCAACGCCTCGCAGCGGTGCTTCGCCGGTTCCAATCTGCTGGTCTACGACGGCGTCTGGGACGATGTGGTGCCCCCCCTCCTGGAGCAGGTTGGTGATCTTCGGTTGGGCCATGGGATGGACCCGTCCACCACGATGGGCCCGGTTATCTCGGAGAGAGCCCTACGCATGTTGGCGGACTCGGTCGAGACCGCCGTCGGTCAGGGCGCCGAAGTGGTCCTCGACGGGAGAGGGGTCACCGTCGACGGATACCCGAACGGGTTCTGGCTTGGCCCAACCGTGCTCCTCGCCGAACCGGGGATGGACGTATTCGACCGCGAGTTGTTCGGCCCGGTGCGGTGTCTGCGCCGGGTGAGCGGGCTAGACGAAGCTCTCGAAATCGTCAACGCCAGCACATACGGTCACACCGCGGTTGTGTACACCGAGCATGGCGGGGTTGCCCGCGAATTCCGCCAGCGAGCCCAGGTGGGACAGGTGGGGGTCAACGTGGGGACCCCGGCGCCCATCGCCTTCTACCCGGTGGGTGGGCGTAAGACCTCTCTGTTCGGGTCGAACCGTGGACGCGCCAACGACGCAGTCGACTTCTATACGGACAAGAAGGTGGTGGTGACCACGTGGTACGGCGAAACCGGTCGTCGGGCTGCGGTGGACCCGGCGTTCCAGACCCCGGGCAGGTGAAGACCAAGAGACGGTCGGATGAGATGGGTGCCAAGCGAGAAGGAGGCGGTCATATGAGAATGCGGCGGCTGGTCACCATGTTCATGGCGGTGGCGGTGGCGTTGGCGGCGTGTGGGGGCGGCGCCAGCGAAGAGACCGACCCCATCTCGATCGGAATCATCGCCGACCTCACCGGGCCTTTCACCACGTATGGCACCTCTCTCGATCGCAGCGCGCGGCTGGCGATCAACGAGATCAATGCGGACGGTGGCATCGACGGTCGACAGATCGAGGTGACAACCGAGGACATCCAGACCGACGTGGCCGCGACCGTTGACAAGGCACGCCAACTGGTCGAGAGCGACGAGGTCGATCTGGTGATGGGGCCGATCGGATCCGACGCCAATGATGCCGCAGCCCAGGCGGTCGTGGAAGACAACGGGAAGCTGCTCTTCTACACCGAGACCTACGAGGGCGGAAAGTGTCTCCCGACGTACTTCTCGTTCGGTGCGGTGCCCGCACAGCAGATCCGCCCGTTCATCCCGGTGCTCCAGGAGGAGTTCGGTCCCCGAGTCCTGCTCTTCGGCGCCGACTACGTGTGGCCTCGGCGCAGCTTCGAGATCGCCAAGCCGATCATCGAGGAGAACGGTGGCGAAGTCGTCGGCGAGATCTACCTGCCACTTGTGGCCGAGGACTTCACCGAACTGGTGAGCGCGGTGCGTGACACGCAGCCCGACTACATGTTTTCGCTCTACCCGGCGGCGTTCGCCCCGGCCCTGCAGGCACTCGACGATGCCGGGCTGCTCGAGGGGCTCGGTCAGGGCAACATCTTCGTCGGCGACCCCGATCTGCCCGGGGTGATCGATCTCGCCCAGGGGATGTACACCACGCTCCCCTACTTCACCGCGATAGACACACCGGAGGCAACCGAGTTCCTGGAGGCCTTCCAGGCGGAGTTCGGCGAAGACGCCATCCCTTCGGGCGGCGAAGGCGTGGGGGCGTATGTAGCCGTCCACCTCTACAGGCAGGCCGTGGAGCAGGCCGGCACCACCGATGCCGAAGCGGTGGCCGAGGCGATGGTTGGCCAGACGTTCGACGGGCCGACGGGCACCGTCGAGGTGATGCCGTCGCACCACCTCAAGCAGACGATCCACATGGTGCGGGCAGAGGGCGACGGGTACGTCCTGGTCGATTCCTTCGCCGACCAGGATCCGGAGGAGGACTGCGAGCTGTGATCCCATCCCGGCGTCGGCGATGGCGACAGAACAGCCCATCCTGACGCCGGGGGCGGACGCAGCGCCCAGGCGGGCGCTCGGGGTGCCGTCGCGCCGTGTCGTCGAGTTGGTCGGGCTTGGTCTGCTCGTGATCGCGCCGCTGGTGCTCGGCGACAGCTTCACAATCGACCGGTTGGGCCGGTATCTGCTGCTGGCCGCATTCGCCATGACCGTCGATGTGGTCTGGGGTTACGGCGGCATGTTCACCTTCGGCCATGCCGCCTTCTTCGGCGGGGCGGCATACGTGGTCGCCATCCTCACCACCCAGGAGTACTGGATACTGCCGCTATCGCTGTGGCCAGCGGTGGCAATCGGCGTGGTGGCGGCTGCAGCGCTGGCATGGGCGATCGGTGTCTTCACCTTCTCGGGCCGGTTCGCCCTACGGGGGGTGGAGTTCGCCGTGGTGACGCTCGCCGTGTCATTCCTGTTGGAGAGGCTGATGAACGCCGGCGGGTCGGTGACCGGCGGCCAGAACGGGATCCTGTTCGATGTCCGACTCGAGATCGGTCCTCTCGACCTACAGCGCCGCCTCCCCTTCTACCTGCTTGCCGCAACGCTCCTCGTGGCCGTCTACCTCGGATTGCGCACATTCGTCAAAGGGAGGACCGGTCTGGTCAACCTGGGGGTCCGGGAGAACGAGGACCGGGTGGCGCTCCTCGGCTATCGGGTACCGGCGGTCAAGCGGAGCGTCCTCGTCCTGTCGGCTTCGGTGGCCGGTCTGTGCGGGGCGATCTACTACGTCCACGAGGGGATCGTCTCGCCCGCAGCAGTCGGCGTCGATGCCTCGACGCTGGTGTTGCTGTGGGTGGTTCTCGGCGGGCGAGGGACATTGATCGGCCCCGTGGTGGGGGCGGTGCTGCTCAACATTCTCACCGCCAGCCTCTCCGGGACGCTGCTGGGGACATGGCTCGTGGTGGTCGGGGTGGTGCTGGTCGCGGTGATCCTCTTCTTCCCAAGCGGGTTGTTCGGCTTCCTCTCGGGGCCGCGGGGACGACGGTGAACGCCACCCACGTCCTGGCACTGCGCGGCCTGTCCACCCTCCTCGGTGGCTACCGGGCGCTCGACCGGGTGGACTTCACGGTCGATCCCGGCGAGGTGCGCGGTCTGATCGGGTCGAACGGAGCGGGCAAATCGACCTTGCTCAACGTGGTGGTGGGCCGGGTCGAGCCCGAGGCTGGATCGGTGGAGTTCCTCGGCTCCGAGATCCGCACGGTGCCGGCTTGGCGGCGCGCCCAACTGGGGATCGCCCTCAAGTTCCAGGTGAGCAGCGTGTTCGAGCGGCTCAGCGTCGAGGAGAACATGAGGCTCGGGGCCCAGCCCAAGGAGCGCGGCGGGAACGGGAACCTGGAACTGATTGACGAGGTCTTGGACCTGGTCGGCCTCGGTGAGAAGCGCGACAGGGTGGCGGCAGAGTTGGGCCACGGCGAGCGTCAATGGCTGGAGATCGGGATGGTGCTGCTCACCGGGCCGAAGTTGCTCCTGCTCGACGAACCCACCTCGGGGATGACGCTCGCCGAGAGCCACCGCACCGCCGAGTTGATCGAGCGTCTGCAACGGTCGGGCCGGGTCCAGGCCATGGTGGTGGTCGAGCACGACATCGACTTCATCCGTCTGGTGAGCGACCGGGTCACGGTGCTCCACCGGGGCCGGGTGCTCGCTTCCGGAGAGGTGGATGAGGTCCAGGCAGACCCGGCGGTACGCGACGCCTACCTGGGTCGGTTGCAGTGAGCGCCGCGGCCCTCGAGCTAAGCGCAGTCAGCGCCGGTTATGGGACGGCACGCGTGCTCTGGGAGGTGACGCTCAGCGTCGGCACAGGAGAGGTGGCTTGCCTGCTCGGACGGAATGGGGCGGGCAAGACCACCCTGCTCAAGACGGTGATGGGAGTCGTCAGGCCCGAGGCGGGAGTCGTGCGCGCCCTGGGACGAGACATCACCGGTTGGCCGGGGCACCGGGTCCATCGTTCCGGGGTCGTCTGGGTTCCCCAGGACGACGGCGTCTTCCCCGGACTCACCGTGCAGGAGCACCTCACCCTGGCAACCGGGGACGACGACGGCGATGCGGTGGTGGATCGGGCTGCAGCCTGGTTCCCCGTCCTTGCGGAGAGAAGGCATCAGGAGGCACAGACGCTGTCCGGTGGGGAGAGGAAGATGCTGGGGATTGCTCAGGCGCTCGTCATCGACCCCCACTTGCTGCTGCTCGACGAGCCCACCGAGGGGGTGGCCCCGCAGGTGGTCGAACAGCTACTCGAAGTTCTGGCCGACGCCACCGACGGCCGTTCGGTGCTGTTGGTCGAGCAGAACATCGACACCGCCCTCACCCTGGGAGGGACCGCCCATGTCCTCGAGGAAGGCCGGATCGTCGCCGCCGGTCCTTTGGCCGAGTTGCACGACAGCGGCGAGCTTCACCGGCGGCTGACGCTGTGAGCTCGCCGTTCGTCGACGCGTTCAACGTGATCAGCCTCATCGCCGTGTTCGTCCTGATCTCTCTCGGGCTCCACTTCACCTTTGGGATGCTCGGGCTGGTCAACCTGGTCCACGGCGAACTGCTGCTGATCGGCGGGTACGCCACCTATGCGGTTTCCGAGCTCACCGGGAGCGTCCTGGCTGGGATGCTGGCAGCGCCGGTGGTGGCCGGGCTGGTCGGGCTGGCGATGGAGAGGGGTGTCCTCCGCTTTCTCTACCAGCGCCCGCTCGACTCGCTCCTGGCCACGTTCGGGCTGGCGGTGATCATCCGGCAGGCGGTCCAGCTCATCTACACCTCGAGCCCACGCAACGTCCCCGACCTGTTGAGGGGCTCGTGGACGATCCTCGGGATCAACGTGCCCCGCTGGCGGCTGGTGCTCGCTCTGTTAGCCGTGCTCCTGGTGGTGGGGACCTGGTGGCTGCTGGGACGGACCCGGTTCGGGCTCAAGGCGCGAGCCGTCGTGGCCAACCCGGACCTGGCGGAATCGGTGGGTCTGGATGTGGGGGCGATGCGCGCCGGACTCTTCACCATCGGCGCTGCCCTCGCCGGCCTCGCCGGGGGCGTCCTGGCTCCGGTGTCGACCCTCGACCCCCAGTACGGACTGCTCTTCATGGTCAACGCCTTCCTGGTCACAATTCTCGGAGGCCCGGGATCATTGACCGGGTTGGTGGCAGCCGCCGCGGTGCTCGGTGGATCGCTGGCGCTTCTCCAGTTCGTCATTCCTACGGTGTTCGCCCAGATACTCGTGCTGGTGATCGCCGTGGTCGGGGTCCGGCTCCGCCCGGTGGTGGTCGCAGCCCTTGCAGAACGGCGGTCGCACCGGACGGCGGTCGCCGCCGAGTGAGCGACCTGGTGTCAGACCGGCCCGGTGGTGTCCCCCTCGACCAACTCGAGCCGCAGCCGGTGACGGGGCACCGCCTCAGACCCGGCGATGAGCGCCAGAAGGTTCGCTACCGCCCATCGCCCGCTCTCGAACAACTGCTGGCCGACCGTGGTGAGACCGACTTGACGCGCCAGATCAGAGCCGTCGAATCCGACCACCGAGAGGTCGCCGGGGACGCGAAAGCCGCGCCGGCGTGCCTCGGCGAGCACCGCGACGCCCAGCAAGTCTGAACCGGCCACCACCGCCGTCGGAGGAGACGCCGTGTCGAAAATGTTGCCGGTGCCCGCCGTGCCATCGATCAGGGACACGATGGACGCCTCATCCGGAGAGAATCCGGCGGCCGACATGGCAGAGGTGAATCCCCGCTGCCGCCGGGATGTGGCACCGGAAGGCTCCGACTCCCCCAGGTATGCGATGTGGCTGTGCCCGAGATCGAGCAGATGCTCGGTGGCGATCCTTGTTCCCCGTGCCTCCTCGGCCCACGCCGTTGGCCAACCCTCCACCTCCCGCCCGACGAACACGCACCGGGCGCCGGCCCTCTGAAGAAACTCGATCTCGGCCGTCGAGGGCCGGAGGTCGATGACCACCGCCCCCTCGGCTCTCCCCCTCTCGGCGACGCGCCGAAACCGGTCACGGCCCTGGTCCTCAGCGCCCACCTCGAGTACGACGGGATCGAGTCCCGTGAGTGAGAGCGCCTCGAGGACTCCGCGCAACCGGGTGCTGGCCGTGGGCCGGCTGAGGTCGGGGAGGACGACGAACACCGAACTGGTCCGACCGAGAGACAGATTCCGAGCCAGCGAACTGGGGCGATAACCGAGATCGTCGATCGCAGTCAGGACCACCTGCCGGGTCACCTCGCTGACCGCGGGCGATTCGTTGAGCACCCGCGAGACAGTCCCCACACCGACCCCGGCGTGTGCCGCTACATCGAGGATGGTGGCCACAAGCCCCCCATTGGTGCGATGGAACCGTTTCCACGGTAGGCACGACGGGTTTGGGTGTCAACGGAATCATGGCCTGAGAGCACGTCGCCCGCTGTACGATCGCCCTCCGATCTATGACAGTCACCCTCGACACCATCACCAATCTGGCCAAGCGGCGCGGCTTCGTCTTCCAAGCATCGGAGATTTACGGCGGGCTCCGCTCGGCATACGACTACGGACCAATCGGTGTCGAGTTGCTGAGGAACGTGAAGGGTGAGTGGTGGCGCTCGATGGTCCAACTCCGAGCCGACGTCGTGGGGATCGACTCGGCCATCCTCCAGTCCCCAGAGGTGTGGGCCGCCTCGGGTCACCTCGCCTCGTTCACCGACCCGTTGGTGGAGTGTTCCAACTGTCACACCAGGTGGAGGCTCGACAAGCTGGACGACCCCGACCTGTGTCCGAATTGCGGGCAAAGAGGCACCTTCGGCGAGGCGCGTCAGTTCAATCTCATGTTCAAGACGTTCATGGGACCGGTCGAGGACGAAGCCGCGGTCGTCTACCTACGGCCGGAGACCGCCCAGGGGATCTTCATCAACTACGAGAACGTGCGCCGCGCCTCGCGGCTCAAGCTCCCCTTCGGGATAGCCCAGTTGGGCAAATCGTTCCGCAACGAGATCACTCCGGGTCAGTTCGTCTTCCGGACCCGCGAGTTCGAGCAGATGGAGATGGAGTTCTTCTGCCGCCCAGAGGAGTCGCCCACATGGTTCGAGTACTGGGTGGAGGAACGCTTCCGCTGGTACACCGGGCTGGGCATGAGCGAGGAACGGCTCCGAGTGAGGCCGCACGACCCCGATGAGCTCTCCCATTACTCGACTGGGACATCCGACATCGAATACGCCTTCCCCTGGGGATGGGACGAACTCGAGGGGGTAGCCAATCGCACCGATTTCGACCTGAAGGCGCACACCGACCGTTCGGGAGTGGACCTGTCCTATTTCGACGAGGCGAGCGGAGAGCGGTTCTTCCCACATGTGATCGAACCAGCCGCAGGGGCGACCCGAGCCACCTTCGCCTTCTTGATGGATGCATACCACGAGGAGGAGGTGCGCGGCGAGCGCCGTGTCGTCCTGCGTCTCGACCCACGGCTCGCCCCGTACAACGTGGCGGTACTCCCCCTGTCACGCAAACCAGAACTGACCTTTGAAGCCGAGAAGATCGCCGACCTCCTCCGCCCCAGGTTCGTGGTCGAATACGACGACACCCAATCGATCGGGCGCCGTTATCGCCGCCAAGACGAGATAGGGACTCCCCTCTGCGTCACTTTCGACTTCGAATCTCTCGACGATCGCGCCGTTACGGTGCGCGACCGCGACACGATGGAGCAGGTCCGAGTGTCGATTGACCGTCTCAGCGAGCACCTGGAAACCTCGCTGCGTAAGTAAGACGGCGGACGGCGGACGGCAGACGGCAGACGGCAGACGGAAGAACCACCCCCTCCACGTCCCCCAGAGGATCTGTCTAAGTACCAAGTACTAAGTACTAAGTACTTTCCCAACTCCGGAGTATCGAGGTGGGAACAGCCGCGGCTGCTGCGGCCAGGCGTCGGGGGTCGGTGCGACCCCGGTTCCCCAGCGCAAGGACTCCCCAAGCCCCGGAACCGAGCCAGCGCAGAACCAGAGGCCCGTGTCGGACCTCCGAGTCCGGATCCACCGGTTGGCCCAGGGCGAGTTGGACCACCGCCGCCTCAAGTCGTCCCGGGTCGGGCTCGATTCCATCTGACCTGGCTCGCGACGCCAGATATGAGGCGAGGGCGCTCAACTCGTTGGTGCCGCGCGCCATCGCCGCCCAGAGTGCGGGAACCAGACTCGCCAGGAGCCACATCGGTGTGCGATGGGTGAGGAAGCGGAGAGCGCCGAATTTCGACGCGGCGCGGGCAGCCATGGCGACGACGGGCCCTGCCAGCGATGCTCCGGTGGGCCGGGTCACCAGTGCCCGGGCGAGTTCGGTGGTGTCCTCGATCGAGCGGGGCTGGGCCAGAGCGGAACGGATGACCCTGCCGGTAAGGGTGGTCGCCGCCCCTTCTGCGGAGCGGGACACGGCTCCGGCTGATGCCTGCCCGCCCTTGGCCAGCGTCGACGTGACCGCCTGGACGACGCCGCCGGCGGCGGCGAGGATGCCGCTCCGATCGGCGGGGGCGACATCTTCATTCTCCGGAGGTGGGGGCGTCGCAGGGACGTCGGAGGTGCTCATCGGCGGCTCATGTACCCACTCCGGGTGTATCGCACACTCATGCCCGAGAGCGTACAGGCGCCCTGGTGCGGGCATCTGGGGCGAGCTATGTCGCCACTCCTTCGGCTCCGCCGAATCGACGTTGCCGCTGCTGGTACTCGATGACACAGTCGAGCAGAGCCTTTTGGTCGAAGTCGGGCCAGAGGATCCCGGGGAAGACCAACTCGGCGTACGCCGCCTGCCACAGCAAGAAATTGGAGATACGGTGCTCTCCGGACGACCGCACCACCAGGTCGAGGTCGGGCATGTCGGGGACGTACAGGTTGTCGGCGAACACCTCCTCATCGATGTCGGCCGGATCGATCGCCCCGGCGACGGCGGCTGTCGCGATCCGACGTCCCGCGTCAGTCAGTTCACGCCTACTTCCGTAGTTGAAGGCGAACACGAGGTTGAGCCTGTCGTTCCCTGCCGTCATCGCCTCGGCGTCCGCCATGTGAAGCCGGTTCCGGTCGGGGATACGGGGGTCCCCCAGATCGCCGGCGAACCGCATCCGCACACCATCACGGTGCAGGTCGTCCCGGCGTCGCACCAACAGGTCCTCGTTGAACCACATGAGGAACTCGACCTCGTCGTCCGCCCGGCGCCAGTTCTCGGTGGAGAAGGTAAAGGCGGTCAGCCACCCGATCCCGATCTGGAGGGCTCCTTCCACGGTGTCGAACAGTGCTGCCTCGCCGGCGAGATGCCCCGCAGTACGGGGCAAGCCCCTCGCCTGGGCCCAGCGCCCGTTTCCATCGAGGATTAGCCCCACGTGGCGAGGGATCCGTTCCCTATCGAGCGCCGAGAGATCGAGGTCGTTCATCGCGCCGAGAGATCACCATTCAACCGTCGCCGCGGTGAGGCGGCGGTCGAGATGGTGCTCGACGAATCGTCGGGTGACGCCAAAGGCCTCGCCGGCCAGGGCTTGGTCGTCCGGTGGGAGTTCGCCCAGATCGGCGGTGGCGAGCACGGCGAGCCGCTCGGCCACCCCGGGTCGGAGCCGGACCGACCCTTCCGGCCGGCATCGCTGGCACACCGCACCGCCGGCGTCGAAGCTGAACCGGAGCGGCCCTGGACCCCCGCACCCGGCGCACCGATCGAGCGACGGAGCCACCCCGATGGCCGCGGCCAGTTTGAGCAGGTATGCGGTCAGTAGGTCGGACGAGCTGCCGGTTGTCTCCAGTGCCCGCAGACCGCGCTGGAGCAGGAGAAACAGCCGAGCCGACGGCTCCTCCTCCTGGGCCACCGCGTCCACGGCCTCCACCATCGCTCCGGCGGTCACGACCCGGTCGAGATGGCCTCGGAGCACCGGGTACGCCTCTATCACCGACACCTGGGTCACCATGGCCAGGTTGCGGCCCTCGTAGAGGACCAGGTCGGCGTGGGTGAACGGCTCCAACCTGCCACCGAACCGGCTCTTGGTCTTCCTGATCCCTTTGGCGACGACCCGCAAGCGCCCGGTGTTGGGACTGAGCAACACCACCACCCGGTCCGCCTCGCCGAACGGGTAGGCACGGAGGACGATGCCCTGGTCGTGGCGGAGACCCATGGCGACCGACGTTAGACCGGGACCAGGACCGGATCAGATCAAGTCGTCGGTGGTGGCGACCATCTCCGCGTCGTTCCGGGTCAGCCCTCCCTCGCTGTGGGTCGAGAAGACCAGCTTCACCTTGTTCCAGCGGATGTCGATGTCGGGATGGTGGTCGGACTTCTCAGCAGCGAGAGCCACCCTCGTCACGAAACCCATCGCCTCGTTGAAGTCGGAAAATTCGAATTGGCGACTGACCTCCTCCCCGGCCACTTCCCAATCGGGGTGGTCATTGGTCAGGGTCTCACGCTCGCTCGACGACAGCAGCGCCATGGTTTCCTCCTCCGGATCGGCGTTCCGCCTCAGCATGGTCGGGCCCGTCGGGTTGTGGGGAACCCGCGTGTCGTGGGAGCTCTTGTCTCAGGCGTCGTCGAGCACGATGACGTGGATGTGCCTGGGTCCGTGGACCCCGATGGTGAGCCGCTGCTCGATGTCTGCGGTCCGGCTCGGACCGGTGATGACCACGAGGTTGGCGGTCCCGGTGACGAGCGCCTGGTCTGCGGCGAGAAGATGGGCGAGCGAGCGCACAATCCGGCTCGCCGGGAGGAGGGCGATGTGAACCTCTGGTGCCAGCGAGGCGAGGCGCGGCCGCCCCGGACCATGCGACAGCACCACCGACCCGGACTCGGCCAGCCCGGCGTCGGCGCCGGTCAGACCCGCCGCCAGACCGAGGTAACCGCCGAGGTGGGCGGCACGGTCCGCCCGATCAGGCGGGAGCGCAGACGGCAGGATCTCGACACCGCGTTCTTCGAGCAGCGGGCCGAGCCCTGGCACCGGGAGGTCGTCCCACGCGATGAGGGCGGTTGCCTCGTGCTCGCCGAGGAGGTCGAGGACCTGACCGGGCGTGTCCTCGACGGTGCAGCGGTGGGCGTGGCCCCCTATCACCTCGAGGCGGGCGCAGAAGGTTTCCGCCAGATCGACGTCCGGCAACGTGGGGGGTCCGGTGGTGGTCGGCGGTGCGGCGGGAAGTATCCCGGCGGTGGCGTTGGCCCTCACCGAGGCGAGAAATCGCTCACGCTCCACGCCGGCGTTCCTTCCATCGGTGCCGGAAGCTGCTGGTAGCCGGTCGGGGCAGGTCGCGGCTATCGGTCCAGGCGGACCCGTACCACGGGAGCGATTTGATCCATCCTTTTCCTGGGACGAGCCGCGCCGCCTGACCGGCGGCAGCGATGGCGAGGCCCCATGCTCGGGGCCGGGTCGCCACGGCCGCATAAGCGAGCACCGCTCGCCGCAGCCCCGCTTCGAGCCCACCGCGCCTGACCGTGTTGGCCCGCGAGACGAGAAGCAAGCCGGGCAGGTCGATCCCAACAGGGCACACCTCCCGGCACGCTCCGCAGAGCGTTGAGGCATAAGGCAGGTCGGCCCACCCCTCGGGCCCCTCGAGGGCTGGGGTGAGCACGGCGCCGACCGGTCCGGCGTAGACGCTCCCATAGGAGTGGCCACCGACCCGCCGATAAACCGGGCAGACGTTGAGGCAGGCGCCGCAGCGAATACACGCCAGTACCTCGGCGACGTTCGACCCCAGTACCCGCGACCGGCCGTTGTCGAGGATCACCACATGCAGCTCATCGGGCCCGTCGGGGTCACCCGGCCGCCGCGGGCCGGTGAGCATCGTGGTGTACACCGAGAGCCGCTGGCCGGTCCCGGACCGGGCGAGCACCTCGAGCACGGCGGCTGCTTCGTCCACGGTCTCCACCAACCGCTCCATCCCCATGAGTGCGATATGGACGCGGGGGGCGCTGGTCACGAAGCGCCCGTTGCCCTCATTGGTGACGAGGACAATGGTGCCCGTGTCGGCGATTCCGATGTTGACTCCGCTCACCCCGACGTCGGCGCTGAGGAACACACGACGCAGGTGCTGGCGTGCGATGTCGTTGAGCTCCTCGGGGACGTCGGTGTAGGGGACACCGAGGCGGTCGGCGAAGAGCCGGGCCACGTCGAACCGGGTGGTGTGGAGAATGGGTGCGATGAGGTGCGACGGCCGGTCGTTTCCCAACTGGACGATGAACTCGCCCAGATCGGTCTCGACAACTTCGATTCCGGCGGCCTCGAGTACGTGGTTTAGCTCGGTCTCCTCGGTGACCATCGACTTGGACTTGGCCACCAGCCCGGCGCCGGAATCGGCCGAGATACGGGTCACGATGGCATTCGCCTCGGCGGCATCCGCCGCCCACCAAACCTTGCCACCAGCGGCCTCAACCTGATCGGCGAAACGGCCCAGCAGGCTGTCCAGATTGCGGAGGGCGTTCATCCGCCCGGCACGGGCCCGCGCCCTCATCTCTTCCATCGCCGGGTATGCGGCCACCGCCTCGGCCCGGTGGCGATAGAGACGGCGGGCGCCGTCCTCCACCGCCGCCACCTTGGCGGTTCCCAGATCCCGCTTGGCCCGCCCCAGGAAGGCCACCGGACTGGTTTTGGCGTCACCAGACGGGGTAGGGGCGCGTTCAGCGACGCCAGAACGGGGGGTGCCGGTCACCAACCGCCCGACCTCCCTGCCAACAACTCGGCGAGATGGCACACGCGCACCGCGCTCCCCCGCTTGCGCAGCCCTCCGCCGATGTGCATCAGGCAGCTCACGTCCCCCCCGGCGACGACTTCCGCCCCCGAGGCCTCGATGGCATCCAGCTTCGACTTGAGGATCGCAGCCGAGACCTCAGGCATCTCCACGGAGAAGAGCCCCCCAAAGCCACAGCACTCGTCGGCATCGGTGACTTCGACCCGCTCCACCCCCGACACCCCGGCCAAGAGATTCAACGGCTGATCGGTGATCCCCAGCTCGCGCAGCCCATGACATGACGGATGCCACGCCACACGGACCGGCTCGGGAGCATCGATGCCGTCGTCCACAGCCCGATCCTCGTCGAGGAACACCGACAGCTCGCGCAACCTGGCAGCCACCCGGTGTGCCGCATCCGCTTCCTCCTCGCCGGCGAGCAGCGAGGGCGCGTGGTGGATGAGGAAGGCGGTACACGAGCCCGACGGCGCCACGATCGGTCCCTCGGTGGCATCGAATACCTTGACGGTGTGAGCTGCCATCCGTGCCGCTTCGGCCGACAGCCCGGCGTTGAACGCCGGCTGGCCGCAACACGTCTGTGCTTCGGGGAACTCGACCTCTAAGCCGCGCCGCTCCAGAACCTCGACCACCGCCTCACCCACCCCTGGAACCAGGGCGTCGATCAGGCAGGTGACCATCAGCTGGATGGGCGGCACCGAAAGCACGGTACCCGGCGCGGCGCCCCGCCTATTCGAATCCGAGCCGATCGAGAAGCGTCGGGTGACGTTGCCAGTCCCGCTCCACCCGGACCCGGAGAGCCAGGTGCACCTGCCTGCCGAAACGCGCCTCGAGTTCGGCGCGGGCCTCCTCGCCGGCGGTGCGGAGCATCGACCCACGAGCCCCGATCACGATTCCCTTTTGCGAATCGCGCTCCACCACCACATCGGCTTCGATGACGACGAGGGTGTCCGACTTCTCCTCGATGCTCCTGGTGAGCACGACGAGGGCGTGGGGCAATTCCTCTCTCAGCCTGTCGAGGAACTTCTCCCTGACAACCTCCGCCACCAGGATGTGCTCCGCCTGATCGGTCGTCATCTCCCTCGGGAAGAACAACGGGCCTTCGGGAAGACGGTTGAACAACTCGGCCCGCACCACATCCACCCCATCACCACGGAGCGCGCTCACCGGCACGTATGCGTCAAATTCCCAATCGCCCGCTTCCCCGAGGCGCTCGGCGATCTGGGCCGGTCGGGCGATGTCGGTCTTGGTGACCGCTACCACGGTGGGACGAGAAGCCTCCCCCACCCTTGCCGCAACCAACCGGTCCCCAGGCCCGACGGGAGCCGTGGCGTCGACCACCATGAGAACGGCATCCGCCTCCCCGAGGGCCTTGCCGGCGATGGAGTTGAGGCGCTCCCCGAGGATGGTGCGTGGGCGGTGCAGGCCCGGCGTGTCCACCAGCACCGCCTGGGCATCAGGAGCCGCGGGCGCCGCCGGTATGGTGATGATCCCCCGGATGCGCGAGCGCGTCGTACCAGGTCGCGTCGAGGTGATCGCCACCTTCTCGCCGACCAGCGAATTGACCAGGGTCGACTTGCCCACGTTGGGCCTGCCAACGACGGCGACGAACCCCGATTTCACGAAGCCATGTCAGGCGCGTGACGGCCTCCGCCGTCGAGTCGCTGCACCCGCACCTGAGCAACCCGCCGTCCCTGGACCCGGAGCGGGGTGAATGTCGCCCCGGCCGAGGTGAGTATCTCACCCTCTTGAGGCACCCTCCCCGCCAGGCCCAGGACCAGACCGCCGACCGTGTCCCACTCGTCGTCTGGGAAGTCGACGCCGACCAACTCGCTGAGGTCGGCCACCGGCAGCCGTCCGTCCACTCGCCACCCACCGTCCTCCTCCACCTCGACCAGCGGCACCTCGATGTCGTACTCGTCGACGATCTCGCCGACCAACTCCTCCAAGAGGTCCTCGAGTGTCACCAGCCCGGCGGTACCGCCGAACTCGTCGACCACGACCGCCATGTGGGACTTGGTCGCCTGCATGTCCTTGAGCAACTCGGCGATTCGCTTGTTCTCGGGGACGAAATCGGCGGGCCGCATGACGGCGGAAACGGGTGCCGGCGTCTCGCCGCGATCGATCAAGGCCAGCAGGTCCTTGGCGTAGCAGATTCCGTTCACGTCGTCGGGGTCGTCGCCGATCACGGGAACACGGGAGAAACCGTGCTCCACCAGTAGATCCATCAGGTCTTCGGTGGTTGCATCGCGGCCGATCACGACCATGTCGGCCCGGGGCACCATGACCTCGCGCACCACGGCGTCGCCAAAGGCGATGACCGAGGTGATCAGGTCCAGTTCCTGTTCCACGGTGTCGGCCTCGTCTTCGACCTCGTTGGCACCGTTCTCGGGGAGCGAAGGAGGCGTGTTCACCGCCGGCCGGCCCATCACCGCGGCCACCCGGAGGACGGGAGCCAAGCGGTAGGCGATCCATCCTGGCCATCTTGCTCCCGCCAGCCCGGGTAAAACCAGTCCCACGAGCACGACCAGGGCGACCATGGCGAGGAGCCCGAAGACGAGGAGCCAGTCGGAGGCGATACCGGCGAGCGCAACAGCACCGAACCCGGTAGCCAACACCAACAGCACGGTCTGCACGATGTTGACGGCTGATCGAACCCGGTCGGCCCGCTCCAGGAGCGCCGCCGCGGTGGTGGCACCAGAAACTCCCTCTGCTGCGGCGTGGAGGGCCTCGGCCCGCGGGAGCCGTGACAGTGCGGCGGCCCCGGCCCGGACCAATCCGGCGACAACGAGGATGACCGCTCCGATAAGGAAGCCAGCGCCAGTCATCGGATGGCCCCTGAGGGCGGCGGTTGGTGGGGCGTCATCGGCGCGTCACACCCAGCGCGCCGAGAAGACCGGCCTCGCGTTGCTCCATCGCATCGGCCTCGGCGTCGTTCTGATGGTCCCAGCCGAGGAGATGGAGGATGCCGTGCACGACCATGAGGGCAAGCTCGTCCGAGAAGGGTACCCCTAGGTCGGCGGCCTGACGCTCGATCTGCTCGGGAGCGATCACCACATCACCGAGGGTGAGCGGAGGCCCGTTCCGATCCGCCGGAGGAACCCTGCCGGGAGTGAACTGCTCGAGGGGGAAAGCGAGGACGTCGGTCGGTCCCTCCCGTCCCATGAACCGGGTGTTGTATCCGGCGATCTCTGCACCCGACACCAGCAGAATGCTCAACTCGGCGGACTCGGGGTAGCCCTCCGAAGCGAGCACGTGGCGCGCGATCGCCCCCAGATCGGTGTCGATCTCGATGGCGTCCTGCTCGTCTGCAACGAAGATGGGCACTGTGCGCTCAGGGTCGCTGGGGCGAGCCCAGGTCCCCGCCCGGAAAGTTCGGGTAAGGGATGCGCGGGTGATAGTGACCGACCAAGGCATCGACGAACGCCTGCTTGACGTTGGTGAGGTCGCCCAGAGTTAGCGAGCACTCGCTGAGTTGGCCGTCGTCCACCTTCTCACCAACGACCCGTTCCACCACCTTGGTAATCCCGTCCACCGACGGGTCCTCGATCTGCAAGGAGGCTCGGCATGCGGCTTCGGTCGAGTCGGCCATCATCAGGATCGCCATTTCCCGCGACCGGGGTTTGCGACCGGCGTGGCGGAAGTCGTCGATATCGACCATGTCGGTCCCGTATAGCTCCTTCGCCTTGTCGTAGAAGTAGTGCATCACACCGTCGCCGTGATGGGTGACTATCCCCTCGCTGACCTCGGCTGGGATCCGGTAGGTCTTTGCGAGCCGAACACCGTCGAACACGTGCTGGCGGATGATCGCCACCGACTCCTCTGGTTTGAGATCGTCGTGCGGGTTCGAGATCCCGAACTGGTTCTCGATGAAGTACAGCGAGTTCTCCGTCTTCCCGAGGTCGTGGTAGTACGCAGCGGCGAGGGCGAGCAGGTTGTCGGCGCCGATTGCCTTCGCCGCCGCTGATGCGAGCGTCCCCACCATGAGCGAGTGGTTGAACGTCCCCCATGCCCGCTCCTGTAGGAGCACGAGAGCGGGGTGGTTGCGGTCGGTGACATCCAGGAGACGGGGGGTGGTGGTCACGTCGAAGAGCACCTCGAGGAAACCGAGAGCCGACAGGCCTACGAGGCTGGTGATGGCGCTGCTCGCCGCAGCCCACGATGCCGACCGCCACACGAAGCCCCAGACGTCGGCCGCCTCCGAGAACCCAGGCGTGAAGAGCCACGACGTGGCGGCTGCGATCACCCCGACCGTCAACGAAGTGAAGGCGACCGCCCTGCGCAGGTCGGCCCTGGTCGAGATGGACGAGACGAAGGGGATGGGCGCCAGCCCGGCGACGATGGCATACGTGGTGACACCGGAATCACCGATCGCAACCGCGGCGAAGACCCCCATGGCGATCGACATGAGCACGGCGATGCGCCCGTCGAAGAGGATGGCGGCCATCAATCCGAATGCGGCCACCGGTATCACATAGGGACTGGTCACCTCGCCGCCGATAGCGGCGAGTCGGGCCGAGCCGGCTCCGAGGACGAGGAGCAAACCGAACAGGGCCACCCGGCGCACCTGATGCCAGATCTCGGGACGGAACCTCAGCAGGTAGAAGGCCTCGACGATCACGAGGACGGCCACAACGGCAAGGACCGGCCAATAGGACGGGCCGGTCACGTCGGCCAGTCCCAACTCGGCGATGGCGGCCAGATGAACCGCCCGGAGAGGCTCTCCCTGGCGGACGATGTTCTCCCGAGACTGGTAGGTCCGCTCGACGGGGACGACGGCCGCTTCGGCCTCGTCACGCAGTTCCTGGGTCGCCTCGAGGTCGATGATCCGGTTCGGCTCGAGGAAGGCCCCGGCGACGTCGGCCATGGCCGTCCCCGCAGCCTGGTCGGCAC
This sequence comes from uncultured Actinomycetes bacterium, assembly GCA_963758695.1. Taxonomy (GTDB): domain Bacteria; phylum Actinomycetota; class Acidimicrobiia; order Spongiisociales; family DATADW01; genus DATADW01. The sequence goes on along the minus strand of CAVWWM010000015.1, from coordinate 24,131 downwards.
GACCTCCAAGAAGGATGGCCGACGAAGTCTCGACCAACTCGGCGGCAACTTCCTGGCGGTCCTCCTCGACCAGGCCGTCCTCGAGGACTGCCAAGGCCCTTTCCTTCGACAGCCGCTCCAACTCGTCGAGCCAGGACTCCTGTTCGAGGGCCATCCTGACCACATCGCCCGTGGCCAGCCCGGCGATCGTCTCCAGCGTCGCCGGCTCGAGTTGCGGGCCGGCCGCACCAAGTGCGTCCACTTGATCAGCGATCGACACGGTCGCCGGGGCGAACCCGATCGGCTCGAGGACCACCGGGCCGGCGTCGATGGTGATCTCGGTGGTGGTGCTCCCCTGCGACGGGGCGAAGAGGCGGGGAAAGTCGGGGTCGGCATCGTTGACCTGGATCTCGACATCTCCGACCGGCACTGAGCTGAGGACGAAGTTGCCGTCCAGGTCGGTCTCGACCGTCTGCGACCCGCCGTCGCCGTCGGTGACCACGACCCCGACCGCGGCGAGCGGTTCATCACTGCCCTCGCGGACACCATCGCCGTCGATATCCAGGAAGAGCGTCCCGCTCAACTCGGCTGTGGAAGGGGCGGTGGTGCTCGTCGTCCTGGGGACAGACGTACCCGCTCCTCCCTGGCGGCGCCTGGTGGTCGCGGTCGTATCGGGCGTCGTCGTCGTGGTGGCAGGGGCGAGCGTTGTGGTGGTCGATGGTGGCACCGGGGCCGGGCCGATCCCTTGGCGTGCCGCCTCGAACAACGCGGTGATTCCGTCGGTGACTTCGGAGTCCACCCCTGGGATGACCTCGTAGACATTGCTCACATCGCGTTGCGCCGCCTGAATCCGCTCATCGGTGGCGTCCTGATCGACCACGGTCACCGTCTCGGTGGCGTCGAAGTCGCTCGGTGACGGTGTACCGACGGCGAGCCGGCCAAAGCGGTCTCCGGTCCCGATCACCAGTGCCCCCCAACAGAGCAGCACGGTGGCGACCACGATCGCCGCCCTTGCGGCGGTCCGATGGCGGCGCAACCAGATCACGACCGGGGTCTCATGAGCGGGAGACGCTTTCGTCGTATCGGGCGTAAGCATCGACGATCGACTGGACGATCCGATGACGGACCACGTCCTTCGATGTGAGCTCGACGAACTCGACCCCTGCGATGTCGTGGACGATCGAACGGACCACCCTCAGCCCAGAACCGGTGTTGGCCGGCAGGTCCACTTGGGTGATGTCGCCGGTGATCACCATCTTCGAGTTGAACCCGAGACGGGTGAGGAACATCTTCATCTGCTCGGGTGAGGTGTTCTGTGCCTCGTCGAGGATGACGCAAGAGTCGTTGAGTGTCCGACCCCTCATGTAGGCGAGCGGGGCGATCTCAATGGTCCCCCGCTCGGTGAGCCGCGCCGTCTCGTCGGGGCCGAGCATGTCCCAGAGGGCGTCGTATAGCGGCCTCAGGTATGGGTCGATCTTGGCGCTCAGGTCGCCTGGGAGGAAGCCGAGCCGCTCCCCAGCCTCGACCGCCGGTCTGGTCAACACGATCCGGCGAACCGCTCCTGTCTGCAACAGCTCCACCGCCGCCGCCATCGCCAGGTACGTCTTGCCGGTGCCGGCAGGGCCGACGCTGAACACCACCGTGTTGTCACGAATCGCCTGGATGTACTGCCGCTGCCCGAGGGTTTTCGGCCGCACCACCCGCCCCCTGCCAACGGGGATGCCGTCGGTGAGAACGCCCGCCGGAGAAGGGACGTCCTCGCGCACCATCTGGACAACACGCTGCACCCGGTCCTCGTCGAGACCCTCGCCCTCCTGGAGCAGGATGAGCAGTTCTTCGAGGACGGTCCGCACCTGATCGACTTCCTCGCCCGAGCCGGTGAGGGTGAACTCGTTTCCCCGGGCCACCACCCGGACACCCGGAAAGAGAGACTCGACGGTCTTTAGGTGAGCATCGCGCTCTCCGAGCAACTCGAGCATGAGATGGTTGCTAGGGACGCGCCAGTGCTCCTCAGTTACGGTCGACGTAGGAAGCAACGAAGCCTCGTGAAGGGGAGCCCATACGGACCCCGGGAGTATACCGGTGCCCGCCCTCATCACTCCACAACGAGCTGCGCCCGACCCGCGTTCCCCCAGCGGGGCTCAAAGCTCGGTTAGGGCGGTGCGGAGTTTCTCGGCCTCGGCAGCGAGTTGCTCGGTGGTCACCGACGAATCGGCGTTCGAGAAATCGAGATCGTTCACGGTTGCGATCGGCACCACATGGAGGTGGAGATGCGGCACCTCGAGCCCGGCGATCATCAATCCGACCTTCACCGGGCGGTAGACACGGTGCTGTGCTCGTCCGACGTTTCTGGCCACCGTCATGAGATGACCCAATAGCCCGGGATCGGCATCGGTCCACTCGTCCACTTCATCTATGGGGACGACGAGCGTGTGACCGGGTTGGAGTGGGGCGATCGACAGAAATGCGGCGCACTGCTCGTCTTGATGGACGAAGTGACCGGGTAGCTCGCCAGAAATGATTCGCGAGAAGACACTGGGCACGCCGGGCAACCTAGTGGCTCGCCCGATGGCTCGAACCGTTCAGCCGGGAGCGATCAGCCCCATGTCGGTCAGCATCTCCGACACCTGCTCCTCGCTCTCCGCCATGAGACCCGAGATAAGGCTGAGATCGCCGCGGCGGATGGTGAGGACCCTCCCGTTGAAGTCCTGCCTCATGATCTGGATGGTCTTGACGAACCGTTCGATCAGTTCGGTCGGCGCCCCAGATTCCTCGAGCCGAGAGAGGTCGATTGTTATCCCGTCGCTGGCGAGCTTTGGCGAAGGACCCCCCACCGACCTGTCTCCGGGAGGGAGAACTGATCCACCGGCACTCCATAGAAGCCGGCGAGACGCTGCAGTCGAGGCAACGAGAGACTGCGCTCTCCTCGCTCGTAGGCCCCCAGCACCGAGGCCTTGAATTCCAGTTCGCTCTTGGCCTCGACATCCTGGAGCGACATGCCCTTCTGCTTGCGGATAGCACGCAGCCTGCGTCCGATCGACTGGTTGTAAACCTCGGTCGGGCCTTCGTCGAGCACCGTCATCGCTTCGGCCATGGCCTCACGCTACTACGGACGCGCTCCGCGCGAGCCAACACTCAGAGTGACGAAGTTCCCGAAGTCACGTTCGGCGCCGACGAAAGCCCCTCTTGGGCATCGAAACGTGCCGGCCCCTCGCCGCGGCGTAGGCGCGGAGCGACTCCTCCTCTTCCTCCGAGAGATCGGTGGGAACTGCGACGTCCACCCTGACGATGAGATCACCCCGGCCGCGCCTTCCCAGGCGCGACGCCCCCTTGCCGCCGATACGGAGCACCGCTCCCGGCTGGGTACCCGATGGGACTGTGAGCAACTCCTCGCCGCCGTCGATGAGCGGGACCTTCACGTCGATGCCGAGGGCGGCTTCCACCATGTCGATCGGGAGGCGGTGGACCAGGTCATCGCCATCGCGGACGAACTCGGGATGGGCGCTCACCACCATCTCCACATATAGGTCGCCCGACGGGCCGCCACGCAGCCCAGCGGCGCCACGCCCGGTGAGGCGGAGACGGGTGCCGCTGGTCACCCCGGGCGGCACTTCGACAGTCACCGACCTCGCCGTATCGACCACGCCGTTCCCCCAACACCGCTCGCAGGGATCGGAGATGATCCGCCCGGCCCCCCGGCAGGTGGAGCACGTGGTGACCGACATCATCGAACCAAGCACACTGCGGCGCGCCACCCTCACACTCCCCGCCCCGCGACATGTGGGACACGTTTCGGGATAGGTGCCCGGCTGGGCCCCGCTGCCACCGCAGAGGTCGCACAACCCGTCGGCGCTGAAGACGACTTCGGTCTCTGTGCCGAAGACCGCGGCTCCCAAGTCGACATTGGCGACGGCCAGGATGTCGCTCCCCCGCTGCGGACCCTGCCGCGGCGGGCTCGCCCCGAACAATCCTCCGTCGCCGAACACCCCACGGAGCAGGTCCTCGAAGCCACCGAATCCGCCCAGGATGTCACCCAGCTCGATGGTGTCGCCACGGTCGTAGCGGCGCCGGCGCTCCGGATCGGACAGCACCTCGTATGCCTCGGCCGCCCGGCGGAACCGCGCCTCTGCCTGGGGGTCACCGGGATTGGCGTCGGGGTGCGACTCGCGAGCCAGCCGGCGGAATGCCCGCTTTATCTCGTCGGTATCGGCGTCGCGCCGGACACCCAGGATTGCGTAGTAGTCGTCGCTCATGTTCCTAACGAATCGGGGGATCGGTCAGTGTTCAGGAGCCCAGGCTCTCTGCGAGGCCGTCTCCGACCTCCTCGACCACCGAGATGGTACGACGGTAATCCATCCTCATCGGACCGATCACACCCACCCGGCCGCTCCCCCGACCTGCCACGTCGTAGTTGGTGGAGACGACCGCAATGTCCACGTCCTTGCCACCGGGAAGCTCCTCCCCGATGTGGATGCTGGTCCCCTCCGAGCCGGACATCATCCCCAACAGCAACGCCTCTCTCTCCAACAACTCGAGCATCTGCCGGACCGTCGTGATGTCGTCGAACACGGTCGCCATTTGACCGGTGCCACCTATGTAGACGTCTGCGCTCTGGCCATCGAGCCTGGCGGCGGCATCCATCGCCGCCTGCACCACCTCGGCAACCGGCGCCGCCAGCTCGCCGACCAGCTCGGCAGCGGCCGGGGCGGCCACCTCCACCGAGCGGCGGGTGAAGACGCGGGTCAGTACGGCCTCGGCGGCCTCTACGGTCTCTGTTTCCACGGGATGGGGCGTGCGCACCACCTCCTGGCTCACCCGGCCGCCCTCGGCCACCAGCACCAGGAGAAGCACCTGGGGTCCTAGTTGCACCAGGTGCGCTGCCCAGACGATTCCGCCCTCGAGGCCAGGCCCGACGACGACCGCCGGGTAGCGGGTCAACTCGGCGAGTAGATCGGATGTTGCCTTGAGCAGCCTGCCCAACTCGATGTGAACCGACGAGAAGAACGAGTGGATCCGGACCCTGGTGGGAGCGCGCAACGGCGAGGCAGTCAGATGGTCCACGTAGTAGCGGTATGCCTTGGAGGTGGGGACCCTCCCCGCAGAGGTGTGCGGCTGCACGCAGTAGCCATCCCGGTCGAGAGCCGCCAGGTCGTTCCGCACCGTGGCCGGCGACACCGGAAGCGCAGTCGCATCGAGGATGGCCCGCGAACTGACAGGCTCCCCGGTGCGGATGTGCTCCTGCACCAAGCCCCGCAGCACCTCACCACGCCGCTCGTCCAACATGGGCGAAGGGTAGTGCAGTCTCGACTCTCACACCGCCATCAGTGCCCGTTGCACCTCGTCGGTCAGGAGCGGTCGGGTGACCACCAACCTGCCGTCCCGCATCGTCATGACATCGGCGTCGACCAACCGCCGGCCCCCGGGAGACTCGAGCAACCGCAACCCTGGTTCGCCCGGGCGCACACCCGAGGCGAGACGAAGCCCGAGGAAGACCCGCTCCCGCTCCCGCTCGGCTGCGCTCAGTCGCTCATCGCCCTGACGTGGCGACAGGCCACCTTCCAACCGTCGGATGTAGGTGTCCAGACGGCGCAGGTTCCAAGAGCGGACACCGTCGCGATGGCGATGAGCCCCCATGCCCAGACCGAGGTACTCGCCACCAGTCCATACCGAGAGGTTGTACCGCGCTACCGCACCCGGCCGGGCATGGTTGGAGACCTCGTACCTCACCAGTCCGGATCGGCTGATGGTCATACCCGCCGCCTCCCATGCATCGGCTTGCACGTCTGGATCCGGGGCCGGGGCGCCACCGGCAACGGAACGGCCCAGCGCCGTGCCCCGCTCGACGGTCAGGGCGTATGTCGAGATGTGGTCCGGACCGAGCGCCAATGCCCACTCGACCGACCTCATCCACATTTCCGCCGTTTCTCCCGGCGTCCCGAATATGAGATCGATGTTGACCTGCTCGATCCCGGCCGAGCGCAGCGCCAGGACTCCCCGCTCGACATCTGCCGGTCGGTGGCACCTCCCCAACCACGCCAGGACCGCAGGCTCGAAGGACTGCGCCCCTATGGAGACTCTGGTGATGCCTATGTCGGCGAGCCCATGGGCCAATTCGGGAGTGACATCCTCGGGGTTGACCTCGATCGACACCTCGCACCCCGGCGCCAGCCCGCTATGGGCGCGCAGTGCGTCGACGACAGAACCGAGCAGACGAGGTGCGAGTCGCGATGGGGTGCCTCCTCCGAAGGCGATCGCATCGAGCGGTTCCCATCCCGGTTCGCTCCCCAACTCGGTCAACAGGGCGGCCACATATCGCTCCGACGACCCGTCCTCCCCCGTCACCACAGCGAAGTCGCAGTAGGGGCAAACCCGGGCGCAGAAGGGGATGTGCACGTAGGCGCTCCTCCATCCCGCCGCCTCGTCCGCCAGGGCCGGCGCGTCTGGGACGGCGTGGGAGAGCACGTCCGCCGTCGTCATGACTCCACCTTGAGAGCAGCGATGAAGGCCTCTTGGGGGACCTCGACCGATCCCACCATCTTCATCCGCTTCTTCCCCTCCTTCTGCCGCTCGAGCAGCTTTCGCTTCCGGGTGATGTCGCCGCCGTAGCACTTGGCGGTGACGTCCTTTCGTCGCGCCTTTATCGTCTCGCGGGCGATGATCCGACCACCGCTGGCCGCCTGGATCGGAACGTCGAACAGCTGGCGGGGGATGAGTTCGCGCAGCCGTTCCACCATCTTTCTCCCGTAGGCGGCGGCCTTGTCGCGGTGGGTGATCGTCGAAAATGCGTCCACCGGCTGCTCGTTGAGGAGGATGTCCACCCTGACCAGGTCCGACGGCCGGTAGTCGGATGGCTCGTAGTCGAGCGAGGCGTATCCCCTGGTGCGCGACTTGACCGCATCGAAGAAGTCGAACACGACGTCGGCCAGCGGCAGTTGATAGACAAGCTCCACCCGTTCGGGGCTCAGGTAGTGGAGATGGTCGAGTTCGCCACGGCGCGACTGGACCAGTTCCATGATGGCGCCGGTGTACTCGGAGGGAGCGATGATCATCGCCCGGACGTACGGCTCCTCCAGCGTCTGCTGTCTGTTGGGCTCGGGCAGGTCTTGCGGCGACCGGATCTCGTGGGTGGCGCCGTCGGTGGTGGTCACCCGGTAGGCGACCGAAGGGGCGGTGGCCACCAGGTCGAGGTCGTACTCCCGCTCCAGTCGCTCGCGCACGATCTCCATGTGGAGCAACCCGAGGAAGCCGCAGCGGAACCCGAATCCGAGGGCGCGCGAAGTCTCAGGTTCATAAACGAGTGCCGTGTCGTTGAGCCTGAGCTTCTCCAGGGCGTCGCGGAGGCGTTCGAAGTCGTCGCCGTCGGTGGGGAACAACCCCGAATACACCATCGGGTGCGGCTCGGCGTACCCGGCGAGAGGCTCGGTGGCGGGGCGCGAGGCCGAGGTGACCGTATCCCCCACCCTGATCCGGTCGATCTCCTTGACACCGGTGATCAGATAGCCGACCTCGCCGCTGGTCAGTTCGGGCAGCGGGACTGCGCTCGGTGTCAGCACACCGACTTCGGCGACGCCGTGCTGCTCGGCGGTGGCGAGGAACCGGATCGGATCCCCACTCCCCAGCCGCCCATCCACCACACGCAGGTAGCAGACCACTCCGCGGTAGATGTCGTAGTAGGAGTCGAACACCAAAGCACGGAGCGCGTCGTCCGGCCGGCCCCCCGGCGACGGGATTTGAGTGACGATTCGATCGAGTAGTTGGTCGACGCCCTCGCCGGTCTTTGCAGAGACCATGATGACTTCGTCGGTTGAACCACCCAGAACCCCGGCCAATTCGGTGGCGGCCCGATCGGGCTCGGCTGCCGGCAGGTCGATCTTGTTGACGACTGGTATCACCTCGAGCCCCGCCTCGATCGCCAGGTGTGCATTGGCCAGGGTCTGCGCCTCGACTCCCTGGGAGGCGTCAACCACGAGCAGCGCACCCTCGCAAGCAGCCAGCGAGCGGGACACCTCGTAGGAGAAGTCGACGTGCCCGGGCGTGTCGATCAGGTTGAGCGTGTACGCGATCCCGTCGGCGGCGAGGTATCGGAGCCGCACCGCCTGGGCCTTGATGGTGATGCCGCGCTCCCGCTCCAGGTCCATGGTGTCGAGCACCTGCTCCCGCATCTCGCGTGGGCTGATCGCCCCGGTCCGCTCCAGGAGGCGGTCGGCCAGGGTCGACTTGCCATGGTCGATGTGGGCGATGATGCAGAAGTTGCGGATACGCGCCATGTCGCTCACGACGATGACGGTAGACGGCGGACGGAGGACAACCCGACGCTGCTAATATCCCGCTCCGGCACCCACTCGGGCGCCGAACTCCTTCAGATGCACCCTGTCCTCTAACGCGAGACCACCGATGGCCAACATCAAGTCACAGATCAAGCGCAACCGGCAGAACGAGAAGCGCCAACTGCGCAACAAGTCGATCCGTTCCGAGTTGAAAACCAGACAGAAGAACGCGCTTCAAGCCGCCGCTTCGGGCGACGCCGAGCAGATCACCGAGGCCCTTCGTCTCGCTCAGCAGAAAGTGGACACTGCAGTCGCCAAGGGCGTGCTCCACAAGAAAACCGCCGCCCGCCGCAAGTCCCGCCTCTCCCGCCAGGTCAAAGCCACCCTCGAGTAAAGGCCCGGCAACGATTCCCTCCCCCCGACGGGGGGAGTACCCGACGCCGGAGGCGTCGGGGGAGGGGGGAACGGTTCATTCCCAGAGGTGCGACAGCCGCGTGTCGATCACCTTTGGGAGTTCGGGACTCCCCCCTACCCGCTGCTCCGCAGCGGGGCCCTTCCCCCCTACGGGGGGACGGAACGGAACTTCCGTCTTCCGACTTCCGTCTTCCGTCTTATTTCCTGTACCACCTGCTCAGTGCCACGGTGAGACGCTCCATGGTTATGCGATGGATGTCCTCTGGCTCGGTCTTGAGGACGCGGTCGGCTCGATGGAGAGCCGATAGGGCCTTCTGTAGATCGGTGTCCGAGGTGGCGCGCCGCTCACGCCATGCCCGTGACACCCGATAGTCGTCCGCCGTCGTCCCGAGCACCTCTGCGAGGGTCGCCTGGTCGGGTGCGGCTGCGGCCACGGCGCGGCGCCTGAGATCAGACTCGAGAAACCCGAGAAGCTGCAGCGGGTGACCATGTGTCAGAAAGTCGGCGAGCCTCCGCAAGGCGTCACCTGTCTTCCCGGCGGCGACCGCATCGGAGTAGTGCCACATGGGCTCGTCTGGCCGGTTGCGAAAGCGGTCGAGAACCTCCTGGCGGGTGATCCGGTTCCCCGAGGAGACCAGTTGGTCGAGCGCCTGGCCGAGCGCAGCGACGTCCGAGCCGAACCGCTGGACCAACGCGGCCACCGCCGGTCCCTCGATCTCGACCCCCCTCTCGGAGGCAGCCCGCTGGAGCCAACCGGCCGCATCCCGCTCGCGCATCTTCTTGACGGTGATCGACCGCCCGGTCGAGCGCACGACCTTGGCCACCGCAGCAGGGACCGACCCTGCGGAGAGCACCACGGCGACGACCGAGCCCTCGGGATCGGGTCCTCCGAGCAAATCGGAGATGGTGGCCGCTTCACCGGCGAGGAGATTCTGGGCGTCGACAATCTCCACCGCAGAGGCGTTCCCAAAAAGCGAGGTCGACTGGAGAGCCGGGATGAGAGGCTCGAGCTCGCGACGGAGCGATGCTCCCTCGATGCTCCCTTCACTCCCCCCTCGTCCCGGGACATCGACGCGCACCACGTCCTCGGGAGCAACCGAATGCTCACCGAAGAAGGTCCGGGCTAACTCGAGCATCTCCTGACGCTCCCCGGCGCCGGCGTCGGCTGGGCCCTTTATGTGAAGCAGTCGGCTCAACGCATCCTTCTCTCGAATAGCTCCACGAGCGTCACCGCATCGGCGACATCATGGACCCGGACCACATCGGCGCCGTGCTCGAGGGACAGAGTCACATAACCGAGGGTGGCCGCCAGCGTCTGTTTGCGGGGAATCGGTACAAGCACCGGACGCCCCAGCCGTCGCAACTCGGCAAGCCGGCGGATCACGTCGAGTTGGAGCCTGGTGTATGCGGAGTAGTCGCCCGGGTAGTTGATGGCGATCCCGGGGTCGAGAAGCAACATTGGTCACCCCGGCCCGCTCGAGGTCTTTGAGTAGGCGAGCCAACTCGCCAAATATCCGCCCGGGGACGTCGCCGCTCATGTCGAGCGGTCTCACCCGGTGTGGGTCCGTCCCATCGATCCGCATGGCGACCCCGGCCGCACCGCTCTCGGCGAGCAACCCGACCATGGCGGGGTCGCGCAGGCCCCCAGTGTCGTTCACCAGCCACGCACCCTCTGCGATGGCACGTCGCGCCACCTCGGGTTTCCACGTGTCGACCGAGACGGGCAGACCGGCGGCGAGGACCTCGTGCAAAGCCGGTGCCAGCCGGGACCACTCCTCTTCGGGTGTCAGCGTCGTCTCCTCGTAGTGGGACGACTGCGCTCCCAGGTCGATCAGGTCGGCACCCGCTGTGGCATGGCTCGCGGCGAGCATTCCAGCCTCGGCGGGCGTCGCAGCGACCGTCTGGCGGTTGCGTGACTCTGGTGAGACATTCACCACCCCCATCACCGCCGTCCTGGTCCCGTCGAACTCGAGCGTGGTGTCGCCAACGCGGAGCATTGCCCGTGCTTGCGCGTCGAGTTCGGCCACGATCGTGGAGTGTCGCAGGTCGTCGATGTCAGGTCATCGCTGTCAGGGCGGGCGGACCACGATGTCGCCGTCGAGGTCGGTTCGAGCCACGCGGGCGCCCGATGCCTCGAGGGCGGCAACGACCTCTGGGGAGGGATGACCGAAGTCGTTGGGGCCGACGCTGATCACCGCCAAGCTGGCATCAACGTCAATGAGCCACTCGATGTCCGAGGTGGCTGCCCCATGGTGGGCCACCTTGAGCACGTCGGCCCGTATCGGTCCCAATTCTTGCTGGGCGGTTTCCTCGACATCGCCCGAGAGGAGCAGATCGAGCTCCTCGAGCCGCGCCACGACCACCAGCGAATGATCGTTGGGCGAGGCGTAGCGGCGCAATGGGCCGAGCACCTCGAGGTCGACCCCACCAACATCGACCACATCTCCCGGGCTGGGAACCGCTACCTCCAGACCTCGCTCGGAAGCCACCTCCAACAACCGATCGAACGATGCCCCACCGTCTGGGAAACTGGGATGCCATCGCGCGCCCACCGGAATGCGATCCACCACCCCCACCAGGCCGGCGACGTGGTCCTCGTGGGGGTGCGATAGGACCACCAGATCAATCCGCCTGATTCCATGCTCGGCGAGACCGGCGAGAACGGCACCGGCGTCGGGGCCACCGTCTACCAGCACGACGCCGCCGCTGTCGCCGAGGAGGACGATGGCGTCGCCCTGGCCCACGTCGAGAAACACTGCAGCAGGAGGGTTCGGACCTGACGCTGGCAACCCGATGGCCACCGTCAGCGCGGCCGCAGCGGCCAACGCCGCAAGCGGTCGCCAAGCGCCGCCGGATGGCGAACAGCCCGAGAATGCCGGCAACGACTACACCGGCCAGGTCGAGTTGGGGCATGCCAACGGCCGCCTGCGCCACGGCGAGAACCGCGTTGGCTGCCGCCATCGCCAGTTGGATGAGCGGCTCGATCCCGGTGAAGACACCGGCGCCCCCAGTCACCGTGGCCACGGCGACGAGGGGCGCCGCGACCAGATTGGTTACCGGGCTGGCCAACGGAACCTGGCCAACCGTCCCGAGCAGGATCGGTGTCACCGCCAGTTGTGCGGCGACCGTAACCCCCAGGGCGGCACCGGCCCACCGGGGCCGGATACCGGAGAACATTCCGGAGCCGACAAGGATCCCCAACGTCGCCGCCACCGACAGCTGAAAGCCGAGTTCGGTTGCGAGACCTGGGGAGACGAGAAGCGCACCACAAACAGCCAGTCCCAGAGCCGTCCAACCACTGATCGCCAGGCCGAATCCGCGCCCCACCAGCATCACCGCAGCCATCCCTGTGGCGCGCAACACCGAGGGTTCCCAACGGGTGACCGTGACGAAGAGCGCCAGCCCGACCAGCCCAGCGACCACCCGGGTGCGCCGGCCGAGCGAAAGAGGGGCTGCGACCACCCACCACAGCGCCAGGAACAGGGCGACGTTGCTCCCCGAGACCGCTACGAAGTGCGACAGCCCTGCCCCGCGGAGCGCTTCGATGTCCGCAACGGCCATCCGGCTGGTATCCCCGATCAGGAACCCGGAGAGCAGAGCAGCGCTCGGCTCGTCGAAGGCGCCGAGCCTGCCCGAAACCCTCCCCCTTACCGAGTTCCCGGCGCGCGCACCAGCGGGTTCTCCGCTTCGGCCAATCGCTCCACCCGCTGTGCTCGGACTCGGGCGGCGTAGGGATGGCCTCGCGCAATACCCGGGCTGTCGAACAGCTCCCCGACAATCAGGGCCGTCTCCCCAACGGCCAGCGGAGGCAGTTGGTCGGCTTCGACCAGCAGCGGCGGCCCTTCCCACGGCTCCCAGTGGTCCCCCGACCAGCGCTGCTCAGGCGATGCCACCAGCCACTCGCCGTGGAGCCCGGTGACCGGGTCGGTCGAGGCTTCGGCCACCAACCTCACAGGCCCCGGCTCGACCACCGATCCGAGTATCTCCTCTACGGAACGGTGTTGGGCCCAGCCGGCGAAAGCGCCGAGGACGAGCGCCCCCGCCAGCACCACGGTTGACAGCTTCCCGCGCAGAATCGCCGCCACGGCGCCGAGCGTCGCCGTCGCCGCCACCCCTCGCACACCGCCGGCCAACCCGGCGACCACCCCGGCCCAGGTGAGGGCAGCAGCCCCCAGTGCCCAGCGGGCGGCCGGGTCGGGCAGAGCGATACGACGGGAGGGCTCAGGGGACGATGGCGGCGTCACGGAGCGTGGCCAACCGCCCCTCTCCAATCCCGGACACGTCGAGCAGGTCCTCGATCGACCCGAACGGCCCGTTCGCATCACGGTGGGCGACGATTCTCTCGGCGAGCACCGGGCCGACACCGGGCAGCTCCTCGAGTTGTGCCACATCGGCCTGGTTGAGGTCGATCGGGGTCTCGCCGAGTCCGTCCCCGGCGGCCGGCTGCGGGGCGGGGCGACCCGTCCGGGGAACGATCACCTGCTGACCGTCGGACACCGGCGCTGCCAGGTTGAGCAGTTCGAGGTCGGCGGACCGCAACGCGCCACCTGCCGCCGCCAGGGCATCGGCCACCCGGCTGTCAGCCGGAAGCGCGACCAAGCCTGGACGTGCCACGGGCCCTGAAACGTGTACAACCAACTGATCCTCGGTATCGGCTCGAGGTTCCTCGAGATGACTGCCGGGCGGCTCGGTGGCAGCCGTCACCTCCCCGGCCGCAGCGCTCTCCTCCGGTGGTGGAGGGGGCCTGCCCCACCACCAGATGCCCGCCGTGGCCGCAGCCGCCACGGTGCTTGCAACGACCAACCTCCAGCGCGCCACGGCCTCCACCTCTCAGTCGCCGGGCCCGCACCAACCGCAGGTTGATTGGTACCACCCGGCACCGACAGTTTGAAGGGGTGCGAAATGCAAGTCGGAAGACGGAAGGCGGAAGGCGGAAGTGAGACGAGGAAAGTGAGTTGGGAGATCGACTGAGGCAGCGATGAGGCCGACAGCGAAGAGATACTCACCCTCCGCCTTCCATTGCAGTACTTCCGTCTTCCGTCTTCCGTCCTCCGTCTAACTTCAGACCCATGGACACCCACCGCATCGAACAGGGCACAGAAGTCATCCTCGATGACCAGTTGGCGGAGGACACGGGTGAGTTCAGGTCCAAGTCGGAAGCCAAGAAGGAGACCGATCTGCTCAACGACCGGCTCCAGGACCTCCAGGAACTGCTCTGGGCAGAGCATCGGCACCGGTTGCTGCTCGTCCTCCAGGGGATGGACGCCGTCTGGCAAGGACAGCGCCGTCCGCCATGTCTTCTCCGGGGTCAACCCCGCCGGGGTGAAGGTGGTCTCGTTCAAGGCGCCCACCACGGAGGAACTGGCCCACGACTACCTCTGGCGGATCCACCGCCAAATGCCGGGCGATGGCGAGATCGCCGTCTTCAACCGCAGCCACTACGAGGACGTGGGCGTGGTCAGGGTCAAGCATTTGGTCCCCGAATCGGTATGGCGGAGGCGCTACGAGCACATCAACGCATTCGAGAAGATGCTCGCCGAGGAGGGCACCACCATCCTCAAGTTCTTCCTCCACATCTCAAAGGACGAACAGCGCAAGCAACTCCAGGAGCGGGTCGACGACCCGACAAAGCGTTGGAAGTTCAACCCGGGCGACTTGGCGGAGCGTGCCCGCTGGGCCGACTACATGGAGGCTTACGGCGAAGCAATCAGCACCACCAGCACGCCGTGGGCACCGTGGTACGTGGTGCCAACCAACCGCCGCTGGTACCGGGACTACGTGCTCTCATCGATCATCGTAAAAACGCTCAACGGCTTCGGAATGTCCTACCCGGAGCCGGTTGAGGACCTCGAGGGGGTAGTCGTCGAGTGACCCTCCCGTTACCGTTGATCGGGTGATCTCTCGGTCGCTGGCCCTCAGTCTGCGCGATGCCGGGTTGGAATGGGCACCCCAGCCTCACGACGTGTTCGCCATCCCCGACCGGGATCTCGATGATCGGCTGTTCGTCGTCGCCGACCTCTCCACCGAGATCACAGAGATCGCCGGGCTCCGCACCATCACCTTCAACGGCGTGGTCGAGTGGTCGCTCGACTGGATACTCAGTGAGGATGTCGTCTGGATGCCTTCCGAAGCCCAGTTGCGCGAACGGCTCGGCGTCAACCTGATGGCACTGGAACGGACGGCCGATGGCTACCGGTGCACCGTCGAGATTGGCAGTCAGATAAGACAGTTCGACGCCGCCGATGCGGCTGATGCCTACGCCGGGGCCTTGTTGGCACTGATCGAGCGGAACTGATCGACAAGACCTGACCAGGTCAGTGCCACTCGCCGAGACGGCGCGCCTCGTCCTCCTGCGGTATCGCCAGATAGGACTCTTGGTGCGACAGGCCACGGAACCTGCCCGCGGCATAAGCACTGAGATAGCGGCGGAGGAACCCGACTCGCCCCATCCGGCGCCACTGACGGATGTGGACCAATTCGTGGATGAGCAGACCAGGTGGCAGCCGCCCTGGAAGCAGCAGGTCGGGTCGCACCCACACCACGCCGGCCATCGCCATCGCCGCCGTTGACCGCCCCCAAACGGCGCGCACCGCGGTCGGCGCCGGCCTAACCGCGACCTCGTACGGCTCCACGCCGGGCAGCAGCTTCCGCACCTCGGCGACGTCGACACCGGCGGCGCGCAGTAGCGAGCCCGCAGTTCGGGTCTTCGTCCTGTCGCCCGGCCGGTCCTGTTTGAACGCCATCTCAACGGCCCCGGTGTATCGGTCCCGCTTCAGTCCACCACGAAATTGATCAGGTTTGGCGGCCGTACCACCACCGAGCGCTCGGTTCCGCTATCGAGCCATCGCTGACACCTGGGGTGATTCTCGGGCGAGACGCTCGGCCTCTGTCGACGAAACGGATGGGGACACTGCGATGCGGTGCCGGACCTTTCCGTTTACCTGCACGACCAGGGTGACCGATGTCTCCGCAGCCAAAGCTTCGTCCCATGTTGGCCACGACTCGAGCGCCAGCATGGTTTCGTGGCCGCGCCGCTCCCATAGCTCGTGCGAGACGTGAGGCGCCATCGGCGCCAGCATCTTGATCAGACTGTCGAACGCAGCATCGAAGACCTCCCTCGCCAGCCCCTCATCGGAGCGGAGTCTGGCGCCGATGGAATTCGAGAGTTCCATCAGCGCAGCCACCGCCGTGTTGAACGAGAAGCGGTCTATGTCCTCGGTCACCTTGCGCACGGTGCGGTGCGTCTCGGCCAGCAACTCCCGGTCGGCGTCGTTCGGCGCCCGATCCGCCAACCGTCCGACTTCCCCGGCTGCCATCCTCCAAACCCGGTCGAGGAACCGGCTTGTCCCGTCGATGCCCGACTCGTTCCATTCGGCGTCGTCGGTCGGCGGCCCGATGAAGTACTCGTAAAGACGGATGGCATCGGCCCCGTACCGCCGGTAGAAGTCGTCGGGGGCGACGACATTGCCTTTCGACTTTGACATCGCCCGCCCGCCCAGCGTCAGCATCCCCTGGGTGAACAGACGGGCGAACGGCTCCTCCACCGTCACCAGCCCGTCGTCGTGGAGGACCTTGGTGATGAACCGTGCGTAGAGCAAGTGGAGCACCGCATGCTCCACCCCCCCGATGTACTGGTCCACCGGCATCCAGTAGGCAGCGCGGTCGGGCGAGAAGATGGTCTCGGTGTTGGCGGGGTCGGTGTAGCGGAGGAAGTACCAGGAGGAGTCGACGAAAGTGTCCATGGTGTCGGTCTCCCGGCGAGCAGGCCCGCCGCACCTGGGGCAATCGACCTCCACGAAGCTCGGCACAGCAGCAAGCGGGGACTGTCCCTTTGGCGTGTAGTCCTCGACATCGGGCAGGACGACCGGAAGCTCCTCGTCGGGGACCGGCACCAGCCCACAGGTCGGGCAGATGATGATCGGTATCGGGGAGCCCCAATAGCGCTGCCGGCTGATCAGCCAGTCACGCAACCGGTATTGCACGGTGGCGCGGCCCAATCCGGCGTCCTCGAACCAAGCGATGATCCGCTTCTTGGCATCAGCCATCCAAAGCCCGTCGAGGAAATCGGAGTTGATCGCCGGGCCATCACCCAGGTAAGCCTGACCCTCCCAGTCGTCCGGGGGCTGGACGGTGCGAATGATCTCCAACCCGTGATCCTCGGCGAACTCCCAGTCGCGCTGGTCCTGGCCGGGGACCGCCATGATCGCCCCGGTCCCGTATGTCATCAGCACGTACTCGGCGACGAAGATCGGTACCTGGCGGCCATTGGCGGGGTTTATGGCATGGCGCCCGATGAAGACGCCGGTCTTGCCACCCTCGGACAACCGCGTCGATCTCGGTCGCTTTGCGCGCCGCCGCGGCGTAACGCTCGACTTCCTCTTCATACTCGGTCCCGGCGACCAACTCGGCGACGAGGGGATGCTCGGGAGCGAGCACGGCGAAGGTCATCCCGAACACCGTGTCGGGCCGGGTGGTGAAGACCTCGAAGGCGTCCTCGGTCCCGGCCACTTCCATGGTGAAGGTCAGCCCTTCGGAGCGGCCGATCCAGTTCTCCTGCATGGTGCGGACCCGGTCGGGCCACTCGTCCAGTTGGTCGAGGTCGGCCAGCAACCGGTCGGCGTACTCGGTGATGCGGAAGAACCACTGCTCTAGATCGCGCTTCTCCACCTCGTGGCCGCACCGATCGCACCGTCCGTCGACCACCTGTTCGTTGGCCAGCACGGTCTGGTCGTTGGGACACCAGTTGACCGGCGACATCTTCTTGTACGCCAGGCCCCGCTCGAACAATCGCAGGAACAGCCATTGGTCCCAGCGGTAGTACTCCGGGGTGTGGCTGGCCAACTCGCGGTCCCAGTCGTACACCGCACCGAGACGTCGCAACTGAACCTTCATCCGGGCG
Organism: uncultured Actinomycetes bacterium; assembly: GCA_963758695.1. Taxonomy (GTDB): domain Bacteria; phylum Actinomycetota; class Acidimicrobiia; order Spongiisociales; family DATADW01; genus DATADW01. The sequence goes on along the minus strand of CAVWWM010000015.1, from coordinate 6,572 downwards.
ATCTGTTCCTCGGTGAAGACGCGGGGATGGATGCCGGTCTGGATGGCGGCGTTCTCGGCGGGGAGACCAAAGGAGTCCCAACCCATAGGCGCCAGCACGTTGAAACCCTGCATCCGCCGGTACCGGGTCAGCAGATCGAGGTACCCATAGTTGCGCAGGTGCCCCATGTGCAGGTCGCCCGATGGGTACGGGTACATCTGCACGTTGTAGAACTTCGCCCGATCAGGGTCCTCGCTGACGTAGAACGTCCGCTCCGACTCCCAGCGGTCCTGCCACTTCTCTTCGATGGCGGTGACGTCGTACGCCGGCACCTACCGCGCTCCTGGCCTCGGAGCCGGACAGGGTAATGAGGAGACGGCAGACGGCGGCCAAGAGTCCGTCCCCCCGCAGGGGGGAAGGGTCCCGCTGCGAAGCAGCGGGTAGGGGGGCTGCCGAACTCCCAACGGTGCTCGATCCGCGGCTTACCACCGCGGGGAGTGAACCATTCCCCCCTCCCCCGACGCCTACGGCGTCGTGGTCTCCTCGCCGCCGGGGGGAGAGATTCGTTTTCAGCGGCCCCGCCGCGCCCTTCCTATCCCGTCCCCCCGCAGGGGGGAAGTGTCCCGCTGCGAAGCAGCGGGTAGATGCTCCTATAGATGTCAAGTGCTGGGTTGGGGGTGGGTGAGGTGCTGGTAGACGGTGCCGGCGAGTGCTCGTTTCAGACAGCGGATCACCTCCTTTTTGGTTTTGCCTTCGGCGAGGCGCTTGGCCATGTAGTCCCGGGTGGGTTGGTGGTAGCGGAGCCGGACGATGACCGCCCGGTAGAGAGCGGCGTTGGCTCGGCGGTCCCCTCCCCGGTTGAGCCGGTGTCTCTCCTGGCGCCCGGTGGAGGCGTCTACGGGGGAGGTGCCGCAGAGGGCGGCGAAAGACGCTCCGTTCCTCATCCGTTGGGGGTTGGAACCGGCGGTGACCAACAGGTCGGCGGCTATCTGGGTTCCGATCCCGGTCTCCTCCATCAGCCCGGCGGGTGCGGTCTCTTCGACCACGGGCTCGAGGTGGGTGTCGAGCTCGGTGATCTCTTCTGTGAGGGCGATCCAGCGTTTCGAAAGTGCCCGCAGCGCCAGCTTGGTCGCCTGGGTGGGGTCGGTGGGGTTCCCGGGGCGGTAGCGGGCGGCCCGGGCGGCCAGGGCGGCCGTGGTGAGATCCCGCAGCGAAGAGCGCAGTTCGTCGGGGGCGGTGACCACAAGCGCCTTGATCTGGTTGGCCACCATGCTGCGCTGTTTCATCGCACTGGTGCGGGCGATGCCGATGACCCGCAGCGACTCCACCACCCCGGTCCCGCCCCTGGGGGCACCGGACGCTTCGCCGTTGAGCACCGCCCGGGCGGCAGCCAGGGCGTCGGCGGGGTCGGACTTGCCGTGACGGCGGCGGTGCTGGCGGTTCCCTCGGTTCACCTCCCGCACTTCGACCCCCACCGCTTGGAGGTGGCGGGTCACACCAGCCCCGTAGGAGCCGGTCCCCTCCACCCCCACCGCCCCGACCGTCCCGAACGACTCCACCCAGGCGAGCAGCCGGCGGTAACCGGTGGTGGTGGTCTCGAAGCTGGCGGTACCCAACAGCGCACCCACCCCATCGAGCACCGCCACGGTGTGGGAGTCGCGGTGGGTGTCCACCCCGGCGGTGACAAACACCGGGGGATCTGGCATGGTTGACATCGCTGTCCCTTTCTTCTCGAACGGCAGGGACGGCACGCACCACCGCGACAGTGGACAGGCCAGGGACGGGGCCTCTGACCAGGCTCCTATCAGGTCACACCACCGGGGCGGTGAACGCCACCCGGGAGCCCGGGCAGCCGGTGGACAGATCTACCCAAAGGCACCAAGCCAGGGGGGCGGTTGGGTCACACCAACGCCCGGGCACCCAGAACTCGATTATCCCTGGGGGGCTGCCGAACTCCCAACGGTGCTCGATCCGCGGCTCACCACCGTCGGGGAGTGAACCATTCCCCCCTCCCCCGACGCCTACGGCGTCGGGGTACTCCCCCCGCCGGGGGGAGAGATTCGTTTCAGCGGCCCCGCCGCGCCCTTTCCTATCCGTCCCCCCGCAGGGGGGAAGTGTCCCGCTGCGAAGCAGCGGGTAGGGGGGCTGCCGAACTCCCAACGGTGCTCGCCACGCGGCTGTCGCACCTCAGGGAGTGAACCGCTCCCCCGTCCCCCCGCAGGGGGGAGAGAATCGTGCCTAGAACGTTCTCGCCACCAGGAACAACCGGCGGAAGGGGTAGAGGGTCGTTCCATCGGGTCGTCTGGGGTGGACGCGGCGCAGGCTCTCACCCACTTCGGCGAGAAACTCCTCGTGCTTGTCGGGATCGAGGGCGTCGAGGAGCGGCACGAGGAGGGTCCCCCGCAGCCATTGGTGTACCGGGTTGTCCCCGTCGAGGATGTGGAAGTACTCGGTCTCCCACAGGTCGATCGAATCCACCAACAGGGTGATCAAGTCGAGATAGAAGGCCGGTTCCGCCACAGGGTCTTGGCGCATGACACCATCGAGGTGCGCCACCCACCGTGGCGAGGCCGCTACCTCGCCCACCGCCATGTGCGAGGGCGAGTGGTAGTTACGTGGCATCTGTACCGCCAGCACCCCGCCGGGGGACACCCAGGAGAGGATCCGAGGGAATAGCCGCTCGTGGTCGTCGATCCATTGCAAGGTGGCGTTGCTGAACACCACCTCGCCCGGCCGGTCGGGCTCCCACGTCGCAAGGTCGCCGAGTTGGAACGTTGCCTGCGGCACTTGGCGGCGAGCCTCAGCGAGCATCGCTTCGGAACGGTCCACTCCCACAACCGTGGCATTCGGCCAGCGCTCGGTGAGGAGCACTGTGCTGTTGCCCGGACCGCACCCAAGGTCATAGACCAAATCGGGTTCCAATGGCGGCACCCGATCGAGGAGGTCGATGGCCGGTCGGGTGCGGGGACCGCCGAAGCGGAGGTAGCCGGTCGGATCCCAAGGCACGGCGCAAGGGTATCGGCGGTTCTCGGACGCATGGAATGTGGGACGGTCGCTATCGTCCGCGCCACGTGTTTGCTCCTGGGGCCGATCCGGCGTCCGCCGCCATCGCCTCGGTGCGCACGCCGGAGGAGCCGCCGGCGCACCTTTGACGGGCGATCGAAGCGGCAGCGACGAGAGGATGGGAATGAATTTGTACGTAGGAGGGATCCCCTTCTCTTTCAACGATGGCGACCTGGAACGACTCTTCTCCACCCACGGCGCGGTGTCTTCGGCGCAGGTGATCCTGGACCGCGACACCCAGCGCTCCCGGGGGTTCGGGTTCGTGGAGATGCCGAACGACGATGAGGCCCGCACGGCCATCCAGGAGCTCGATGGCTCCAGTGCCGGTGGCCGCCGAATCACCGTCAACGAGGCGCGGCCCCGCTCGGGTGGTGGCGGGTCTCGGCCCCGCGACGGCGGTGGCGGGAGCTCTTGGGGGGGCGGTTCGGGCGGGGGCTACCAGGACCGCCGTTAAGCCAGGCGGTTGGACGATGCGTCCAACATTTCGGCCGTGCAAGCGGCACGAGACGACCCTCGCTGGGTACCGTTCTGACGGGAGTGGTGGGATATGCCGCCACTCTCCGGGAAGCTGACTGCAATTGGAGGCATTCATGCGACGATTCCGATGGCTGGCGCTACTGGCGGTTCTCGCCGTGGTCGCTGGCGCCTGCGGCGGTGGTACGACCGCCACCACATCGGCGGCCGACACGACGGGAGCCGCGGACACCACCGCGGCAGCGGACACCACTGTTGCTACCGAGACCACGGGCGCCACTGAGACCACCGGCGCCACAGAAACCACTGCCACCGCCGGCGCTGCCGAGGTGCGCGCCCCGGATTGTGACTACGGGGGCAAGATCGAGTCGGTGACGGCACCCGATCCGCTGACCGTGGTGTTCTCGATGTGTAGCCCGGTGCCTGCCTTCCAGCAGATCATCGCCTTCACCCCGTTCGGGGTCCAGCCATCCGAGCACCTCGAGGCGACGGGCGGTGCGCCGCTCGACAATCCGATCGGAACGGGGCCGTTCTCGCTCGGCGCCTGGAACCGGGGATCGGACATCGTCTTCGAGGCGAACGACAGCTACTGGGGCGACCCGGTGCCGTACGACTCGCTCGTCTTCCGCTGGGCAGCCGAGAGCCCGGCCCGGGTGCTCGAGCTCCAGTCGGGCAACGCCGACTACGTCTCGGACCTCCTCAAGGCGGACGCGGAGTCCGTCGCCACCGATTCGAACCTCCAGGTCCTGCCCACGCTCAACCCCAACACGTTCTATCTGGGCATCGCAGCCAACGACCTCGAAGGAAACCCGTACGAGCCGTTCGACGACCCCGATGGTGCGACGGGCGCTTGCCATGGGGATCGACCGCCAGCGGATCGTTGACAACTTCAACCTTGAAGGGTCCGAGGTGGCGTCGCACTTCACCCCCTGCGCCATCGAGAACGGCTGTGAGGGAGAGGAGTGGTACGAGTTCGACCCTGAAGCCGCCAGGGACCTGTTGGCGGATGCCGGGGTCGAGGAGGGGTTCGAGACCACCATCTACTTCCGTGCCGAGGCACGGGTCTACCTCCCCGAGCCCACGGCGGTGGCCAACGAGCTCGCCCAACAGTTGAGCGAGAACCTGGGTTGGAACGTTTCGGCACAGGTTGTCGAGTCGGGCGAGTTCATCGAGACGGCGACGGCCGATGTCGGCTACCCCCTCTACATGCTGGGGTGGGGGGCCGACTACCCGCACATCACCAACTTCCTCGACTTCCACTTTGGCGAGGCCAACCCGCAGTTCGGCACGGCCCATCCGGAGATCTACGAGCCACTGGTGGAGGCGTCGGCCATCTCGGATCCGGCCGAGGCAGCGCCGCTCTACGAGCAAGCCAACAACGCAATCAAGGAGCTGGTGCCTGTGGTGCCCATCTCACATGGCACCGCGGCTAGCGCAGCGAGCGCCAGCCTGGAGGGCGCGGCCAGCCCCAACTTCGGCGCACCGCAGTTCCAGTTCATGAACCCTGGCAAGGACACGCTGGTGTATGTCCAATCGGGTGAACCCATCAGCCTGTACTGCACAGACGAGACCGACGGTGAGTCGCTGGCCGCCTGCCAGCAAGTGGTTGAGCCACTCCTTGGGTACGACCTCGAAGGGAACATCATCCCCAAGCTGGCGACGGAGTGCACCGGGAACGAGGACGGCAGCGAGTGGACCTGCACGCTGCGGGAGGGAGTCACCTTCCACGATGGGAGCGAGTTCGACTCGGGTGATGTCATCACGTCGTTCGGCGCAGGAATCGATGCTGCCAACCCGCTCCATGTGGGTAACTCGGGTGCCTTCGAGTACTACAGCTACCTCTGGGACAGCCTGATCAATCCGCCGCCGGCGGAGGGCTGACATGGCCTGGGAGAGGGGGGAGCCTGCTCCCCCCTCTCTCACTATCACGATGGCCAGACGCCAGCGAGCGCCTTGAGTGATCAGCTTTGTCGCCAGGCGGCTGCTTTACGCCATCCCGGTGTTGATCGGGATAGTGCTGGTGGTCTTCTTCCTTGTCCGGGCGGTGCCGGGCGACCCCTGCCGAGCCATGCTCGGCGAGCGCGCCACCGAAGATGCCTGCCAGGCGTTCGACGAGGCCAACGGGCTCAACGAACCGGTGTGGGTCCAGTTGGGGATCTACCTGGGCAACCTGCTCACCGGTGACTTTGGTGAGTCGATCCGATTCTCCCGACCGGTGAGTGAGATCCTGATCGAACGGCTTCCGCTGACCATCGAGCTGGCTATCGCCGCCCTATCGATCGCGCTCATCGTTGGCATACCGCTCGGGATCGCCGCCGCCATGAGACATAACACCTCGGTGGACGTGGGGACCATGGCGATAGCCAATGTCGGAGTCTCTATGCCCGTGTTCTGGCTCGGGTTGATGCTCGCCTATCTCTTCGCCCTGGTGCTGAAGGACACCCCGTTGGCCCTGCCACCCTCGGGCCGGCTCGACCCCGGTGTCAGCTCGGTGCCCTTCTACGAAGTGTGGGGCTGGGAGCTCGAGCCGAACACCTTCGGAGCAAACGTCGCCATCTTCCTGTCCAACTTCTATGTACTCAACACGCTGGTGACCGGCCAGTGGGAGGTGTTCTGGGATGCGGTCCAGCACCTCATACTCCCGGCTCTGGCCCTCGCGACGATCCCGATGGCCATCATTGCCCGGATAACACGGTCCTCATTGCTCGAGACGATGGGTTCGGACTACATCCGGACGGCACGTGCCAAGGGGGCGGCCGAACGGAGAGTCGTCGTCCACCACGGCTTGCGCAACGCGCTCCTCCCCGTGGTGACCATCGGCGGGCTCCAGCTTGGGCTGCTCCTCGGCGGGGCGGTCCTCACCGAGACCGTTTTCTCCCTCGCCGGGGTGGGCAACGCGCTCGTGGACGCCATCTTCTCGCGCGACTTCCCGGTGATCCAGGGATTCACGCTCGTGATCGCCCTCGTCTTCGTCATCGTCAACCTGGCAGTTGACGTCTCATACGCCTACCTCGACCCCAGGATCCGGCACGGATGAGCACAAGCTCGCTTTCGCT
>CAVWWM010000014.1:0-42225 GCA_963758695.1 uncultured Actinomycetes bacterium | reverse complement strand
TCGACCAGATCATCGCCGCCGAGGAAAGCGCGTTTCTCGCCCGCTCACCGAGGGCAGGCGGAGGCAGACCGCCGGGCGAGGCCGGAGCATCTGGGGGGCGGCGTGACCTCCAGCCTCCAGATCGCGGATCCCCGGCCGGTCTGGGTTAGCCACGGCGTGGGGTCGCGTCTCTTCGACCTGGACGGCAACGAGTACGTCGACCTCCACCTCGGCTACGGGTCGTTGTGGTGGGCACGCTCATCCGGCAGTGGTGGCCGCGGTGAGCAAGCGACTGAATCACTGGGAAGTCACTTTGCCCAGCCCACGCCCGAGGTCAGCGACGTCGCCGAGGAGCTGTCGTCTCGGTTCGGGCTTCCCTCCTGGAGATTCGGGAAGCTCGGGTACGGAAGCCACCATGGACGTGGTCCATCCGATGAGATCGCTCACCGGCAGAGACCTCGATCGTCAGAATGGAAGGTGCCTATCACGGGCATCACGACTCGGTCCGGGGGGGCCGGGTGTTCCCGAGGCGATGTCCCGGGCTCACCATCCAGGTGCGCTGGAACCAGACCGACTACATCGACGGGGTGTTCGAGAACGTCCGGGACCGAATCGCCGGAGTGCTGATCGAGCCGGTGCAGACCACCGCCGGGTCGTCTCACCCCAGCCGGGGTTCCTCGAGCACATCCGCCATCCTCACCAGACAACACGGTGCGCTGCTCGGGTTCGACGAGGTGAAGACGGGCCTCACCATCGGACCCGGTGGTGCCACCGGGCTGCTCGGGGTGGAGCCGGACCTGGTTTGCCTAGCCAAGTCGCTCGGGGCTGGCCTTCCCGCCGGTGCGGTGGTGGGAGCGCGTCGGCGACGAACGAGATCGTCTCCGGCCGCTACCTCCAGCTGGGGACCTTCAACGGCAACCCGTTGTCGATGGCGGCGGCGCGCGCCCGTGCTGCGAGGGTCCTCGACCAGGAGGCCTATCTCCGACTCGAGCGGCTCGGGGAAGGATCGAAGACGGGGTTGGCGAGCGATCCATCGCGGAATGGGATCTTCCCGGGCAGCGTCATAGCCATGGGGGCCCGCGGCTCGCTCGCCTTCCGGGCGGCGCCGGTGCTTCAGTACCGCGACTTCCTGCAGGTTGACCTGCGGGACCACCAGGCCGGGGCTGGCTCTACCTTTTCAATCGGGGGGTGATCTGCTGCCCTGGGAGTGGGGTCTGCAGTGGCTGCTCTCGGTGCAGCATGACGAGGAAGACGCCGACTGGTTCATCGAGGCGTTCGCGGGGTTTGGCGGGAGGCGGTGGACCAGAACGGCTGAGGCCACTCACCAGGGGCGGCGGGCCAGCAACTCTCGACAATCGTCCAGGGGCAGGGCGTATGCGGCGTGGCCGCGGAAACCGGTCATGGTTTCGGCGGCGGCGAGGGCATTGAGGATCGCCTCCTCGGTGGCGTCGGCGGCGGCGGCGAAGACACGGGTCGAGCGCTTCGTGGGGGACCATCTCCAGCGTGTACCGGTTCGACTGATGGGCGGGGAGCGAGTTGCCGGTGGCGAAGGCGAGGAACAGATCCCCGCTCCCGTCGTGCCCGATGCCGCCCGACCCGGGCGAGTCCGACGGTCGCCCTCCTGGCCACCCGCCGGCACTGCACCGCCAGCAGCGGGGCGTCGGTGGCGATGACCACGATGATCGACCCGCCGTCCGTGCCCCAGGCGAGAGGGGTGTGCTCCGCACCGAGGATCCTCCCCACCGGCACCCCGTCGATGCGCAGGCTGGAACGGTCCCCATAGTTGGCCTGGACCAGCGCTCCCAGCGTGAAGGTGCCGCACCCGGTTCCACAACTCTCGACGACGTGCCGATGCCGCCCTTGAGTCGTGACAGATCATCCCGGTGCCGCCCCCGACATTGCCCTCGGCCACCGGGCCCGGGCCGGCCGAGTCCAGCGCGGCCCGGGCGTCGGCAGCCTCGAGCGGGAACGAGTCGATGTCGTTGAGCCAGCCGTCGTAGGTCTCGGCGACCACCGGGAAGATGGAGCGGGTCGGGATACCCGGCCTCGACGGCGTGCGCCACCAGGGCGTCGCGCACCAAGCCGACCTGGTGGGTGTTGGTGATCCCGATCGCCGACCCGAGCAGCCCCGACTCCTCGAGCCAGGCGAGACCGGTCATCTCCCCGTTGCCGTTGAAGATGTGGTGGCCGGCGAAGGCGTAGTCGTCCCAGATGCGGTTCTCGCGGGGCACCACCATGGTCACCCCGGTACGTGCCACCGATGGCTCGTCCCGCACCACGGTGGCTTGACCCACCCACACCCCGGGGACGTCGGTGATGGCGTTGTGCCTCCCCGGTCGGGAGATCGCCGATCTCAACCCCCAGATCGCGGATCCCCGGGCCCCCATCAGCTTCTGTTGAGCAGACAGGCGGCGAGGTGACCCCCCCCCACCGCTCGCAGCGGGGGGTCGACCGTGGGGCAGCGGTCGAAAGCCTTGGGGCAGCGGGGATGGGACCGGCATCCGGAGGCGATGCGCGACGGGTTGGGGGTCTCTCCTGCCAGCACGATCGGCCGGGTGCGCCTCCCGGGTCGGGGATCGGCACCACCGACAGCAGCGCCTCGGTGTAGGGGTGGCGGGGCGATGTCAGCACCTCGGCAGTGGGGCCAATCTCGACCACCCTCCCCAGGTACATCACAGCCACCCGCTGGCTGTAGGCGGCCACGGTGGAGAGGTCGTGGGTGATCATCAGCACCGCGATCCCTGCTTGGCGGCGAGACGGGCCAGCAGGTTGAGGATCTCGGCGCGGATGGAGACGTCGAGCATCGACACCGGCTCGTCGGCCACCAGGACCTGGGGTTGCAGCACCAGAGCGGAGGCGATCACCACCCGCTGCCGCTGGCCACCGGAGAGCTCGTGGGGATGCCGGTCCCAGAAGACATCGGGCGGGCCGCAGCCCTGCCCGACCAGCGCCTGCTCCACCAACCTGCGCTCGTCCATGCCGGTGGGCGGTCACGTGATGGACTCGCAGCGGCTCGGCAACGATGTCGGCGACCCTCATGCGTGGGTTGAGCGACTGGTATGGGTCCTGGAAGATCATCTGCAGCTGCCGCCGCTTGGCGCGGATCGCTCTCCTCCCTCCGAGCACGGCGAGGTCGTCGCCCGCTACCACCACCCGGCCACGGGTCGGGGTGAGCAGCCCGAGCACCACGTTGGCGGGGTGGTCTTCCCGCAGCCCACTCGCCCACGACGGCCAGCACCTCGCCTGGATCGACGAAGAAGCTCACCTCGTCCACCGCCCGGACCGCCGGGCGGGCGGCGGCGCACCACGTCCAGCAAGCGGCGGCGCCCTGCCCGGAAGTGGACCGCCAGGCTCCTCCACCTCGATCACGGGGGCGCGGTCATACCTCGCCGACCGGTTCCAAAGGGGCCTCCAGCAAGAACAGGAGGCGGCAGTTCCCTCGCCGGCCCAATAGAGCGGAGGCCGCTCCACCCGGCACCGCTCGAAGACGTAGGGGCAGCGGGGTGCGAACCTGCATCCGGGTGGCAGCTCGCTGAGCCGGGGAGGTGCCCCGGGGATCGACACCAGCGGTCGTTCCGGCTCGTCGAGGTCGGGAACGCCTCGAGCAGCAGCCGCGTGTAGGGCTGGCTCCGGCGCCAGAATACATCCGCCACCGACCCCTGCTCAGCAACCACCCCGCCGTACATCACCACCACGTCGTCACAGGTCTGCGCAACCACGCCCAAATCGTGGGTGATGAGGATCATGCTCATCCCCAACTCGTCGACCAGCTCCGCCAGCAGCTCGAGGATCTGCGCCTGGATCATGACGTCGAGGGCGGTGGTGGGCTCGTCGGCGACGATCACCGCCGGCTCGCACGCCAGGGCCAGTGCGATCATCGCCCGCTGCCGCATCCCACCGGAAGGGTATGGGGGTAGTCGGCAGCCCGGTCGGCACCGATACCGACCCGATCCAGCAGCGTTCCGCCCTCATCGCAGCTTCCTGGCTCGCCGCAGCGTCGTGGAGCCTGATCGCCTCGACGATCTGGCTGCCCACGGTCCGCACCGGGTTGAGGGCGTTCATCGCCCCCTGGAACACCACCGCCAGCTGGGTCCAGCGCAGTTGGCGCAGCGCGTCGGGATCGAGCCGCGCGAGGTCGACTCCATCGAACCAGACCGCACCGCCGGTGATGCTCCCCGCAGGCGGTAACAGCCGCATCGCCCCCATGACCGCGGTGGTCTTGCCGCACCCCGACTCACCGACCAGCCCGAGGACCTTGCCGCGGCGCAGGTCGAAGCTGACATCGTCCACCGCGGTGAGGGTCCCGGCCGGGGTCTCGTAGCCGATCGACAGCCCGCGCACCCCCAGCAGCACCTCGGGCGCGGCGGTGGCAGGGCGGGTGGGGACGGTCAGCGGCTTCTCGGGCTCGAGGTGGTGCCGGGCTAGCCGGGGGTTGAGCAGCTCCTCGAGGGCGGTGCCCAGCAGCGTTGTGCCGAGCACCACCCAGACGATGGCGAACCCGGAGGGAGCAGCGCCCACCACGCCCCTGCGGAGACGGCACCGCGGGTGAAGGCGAAGTTGAGCATCTGGCCCCAGGAGATCAGGAGGGGATCGCCGAGACCGATGAAGGCCAGGGTGGATTCGGACAGGATGGCCAGCGAGATGACCAGCACGGTGTTGGCCAGCATCAGCGGCAGCACGAGCGGGAAGACGTGCCGCCAGAGGATGTGGGAATCGGAGGCGCCGACCGCCCTGGCCCTTGCACGTAACCCCGCTCCCGTACCGACAGCGTCTGCGATCGCACCAGCCGGGCGGTCGTGGTCCAGCCGAGCAACCCGATGACCAGGATGATGTTCCCCAGGCTCTGCCCGATCACCGCCACGATCACGATCTGGAGCGCGAGGTCGGGTATCACCAGGAAGAAGTCGGTGAACCGCATCAGGAAGTTGCCGAGCTTGCGGAAGTAGCCGGCGATGAGACCGATCGCCCCTCCCACCAGCAGCGAGATGAAGGCGGCGGAGAACCCGACAATGAGCGAGACCCGCGACCCGTACACCAAGGCGGAGAAGACGTCCTTGCCGCCGTCATCTGTCCCCAGCCAGTGGAGGGCGGATGGGGGCTGGTATATGTCCTCGATGGTGACCCGAACTTTCTCGTACGGGTCGTATGGCGCTATCAGCGGGGCGAATATCGCCACGATGACGGTGAGCAGGATCATGGCCACACCCACGATCCCCATCGGGCTGAGCAGGAACCGGCGCACCGCTAGGCCTCCTCGATGCGCGGATCGAGCCAGCCGTAGATCAGTTCGGCGAAGAGGTTGGCCACCACGACGCTTATCGCGAGCAACAGGAAGGCGCCCTGGAGAACCGGGTAGTCGCGCTGATCAACCGCCTGCACGGTGAGCAAGCCCAGGCCGGGCCAGGAGAACACTGTCTCCACTTGGATCGCCCCGGACACGGCGAACCCGATGTTGAGGGCGATGATGGTGACCATGGGGAGCATGGCGTTCCTCAGGGCGTGGTCCTTGATCATCTGGAAGGTGGACAGCCCCTTCGCCTTGGCGGTGAGGATGTAGTCCTCGGAGAGGACATCCACCACCGAACTGCGCATGATCAGCATGTACTCGCCCACCAGCACCAGGGTCAGGGTCAGAGTCGGCAGAAACAGGTGGCTTGCCACATCCCAGATCTGATCCCAGAAGTTGGTGAAGGATGCCCCGATCGTGACCCGCCCAGCCACGGGGAGACCGAGCCAGCGCGATCCCACATACAGCAGGACGATCCCCAGAAAGAAGGTGGGGAGCGACCACATGAACAGCGAGAACCCGAGCGCCCCCACGTCCAGCTTGGTACCCCGCCGCCATGCCGCAAGCAACCCCAGGAGGATCCCGAGGAATATCGCAATGAGCTCGGCGGGAAGCACCAGCCAGATCGTGTTGACCAGAGCCTGCCCCAGGAGATCGGCGACCGACTGGTCCTGGAAGGCGTAGGAGACCCCCAGATCGCCGCTCGCCAGCGCACCGAAGTAGGCAAAGAACTGGGTGTCGAACGGGTTCCCCCCGTCGAGATCGAGGAATTGCGGCTTGTCGAGCCCGAAGCGCTCCCGCAGCGCCTCGACCGACTCCTCGGTGAGCCGGGGGTCGCGTGCCCCGGACCGGGCCGGGTCGCCGGGCAGCACCCGGAAGAGAAAGAAGTTGAAGACGATGACCACGAGCACGGTGACGATCGCCCATCCAACTTTTTGGAGGATGTAGCGACCGCGGCCCATCAGAGTACAGACGGCAGATCGGCAGACGGCAGAGAGCAGTATCGACCGACCCTTCTTACCCATTACTCATCACCCGATCGACCCTCACCGTCACCCCGCGGGCCGGACCACCGTGAACGACGTCGGATCCTCGAGCGAGAGGCGGGTCGCCGAGTCCTGCCAACCGGTGAACGTGTCGTTTCGGTACGCCTGCACCGTTTGGTCGTAGTAGGGGATGATGTAGGGGAGGTCCCGCATCAGGATCTCCTGCATCTCCCAGATGATCTGGCGGCGCGCCTCGGGGTCGGTCTCGATCCCCTGGTCGGCGTAGAGCTGGTCGTACTCCTCGTTGCAGTAGCCCGTTTCCGACAACCCGGTATCCAGTTCCTCGCACAACACGATGCCCAACAGGAAGGCCGGGTCGGGATCCCCACCCCAGCTCCAACGGATGATGTCGAAGTCGAATGCGGGACAGCACACCGAGGTCAGAGTGTCGCCGTCGAGTCCCTGGATCTGTAGCGCTACGCCGATCTCCGCCCACCATCCCGAAAGGAGCTCAGCTTCGCGGGGGGCGCTGTCGGCGTCGGTGTTGAAATTGAATCTGAAGGTGAGGTCGTCGCAGTCCTGATCGGGGAGGCATTCGCGCACGCCGTCTCCGTCCGCGTCGGCATACCCCGCTTCGTCGAGGATCCGGTTTGCCTCGGCGATGTCGAACGCGTAGTCCTGCAATTCAGAGTTGAAGTACGGCCCGTAACCGGGAGCGAGGAGGGACAGGCCGGGCGTCCCGAGTCCGAGCTGGACCACGTCGATCATCTGCTGCTTGTCGACGGCATGGGCCAGGGCGGTGCGCACCGCCAGGTCACGCAGCGCCGGGTGGCCGCTGCACACGCCGTCCTCGGGGCATCGCTCCGGTTCGACCAGGTTGAAGAAGATGTCGACCAGGCTGGGCGACAGGGGCTCACCGCTCACGACCGTGATGTTGGGGTCGTTGCGCAGCGTGGCCACCGCCGTCTTCGGGAACTCGGTGATCATGTCCGCTTGACCGGTGGTCAGCGCCGAGACCCGGGCGTCGGCGTTCTGGATCGTCTGGAAGATCACCTCATCGACATTGGGCGGTGCTCCGAAATAGTCATCGTTGGCCTCCAGCCGGACGAACTCGCCCTGCCGGTGCTCCGCCAGTTTGAAGGGTCCCGATCCGATCATCTCGGCGTTGTCGAAGGCGACCGGATCTTCGACCTCCTCCCAGATCGCCTTGGGCACGACGTACATGAACACCATGCGCGACTCGAAGTTGCCCACCGGGTTGGTCAAGGTGATGGTGACCGTCTGCTCGTCGGGCGCCTGGACGTCTTCGAACACGTCCCCGTAGGCGGAGAGATAAGCCCAGTCCTTGTGGTCCCGCCACAACTCGATCGAGTACTTGACGTCCTCTGCGGTGAGCGGCGTTCCGTCGTGGAAGGTGGCTCCTTCCACCAGGTCGAGCGTCCAGGTGAGCCCGTCATCGGACACCGACCACTCCTCGGCCAGTTCGGGAATGTAGTTGCCGTCGAGGTCGATGGTTATCGGCGTGTCGTACACCAACTCGTACATGATGTAGCCCTCGGCAAGCAGGCCGAGGCCCGGGTTGAGGCTGTCGGGGGAGCCGCCGTAGCCGATCCGGACCGTGCCCCCTGTAGCGCCGCTTGCGGATGCGGTGGTGTCGCTCGGTTCGCCGGTGGTCCCGCCGGTCGCGGTCGTCTGCGTCGCCGGAGCGGTCCCATCGCCCGTGGTCGTCGCCGTCGTATCCCCCCCGGTGCCGCATGCAGCCAACAGGGCGAGCAGCGCCCCCATGGTGGTGAACCGCCTTGTCATCGATCGTCCCTTCCCCCGCCTGCGGCGGGCGCTACATCAGATACCAGTCGAGGAAGCGCTCCAGCCTCCGGTAGAAGTCCACCTGGGGCGCCGCTCTGAGCAGCCCGTGACCCTCGGTGGGATAGGTCACGTACTCGTACGTCTTGCCGAGCTTGTCGAGGTGCTCGACCAGCTCCTCGGACTGCTTGAGATGGACTCGCTCATCCTGCTCGCCGTGGGCGATGAGCAGCGGCCGCTCCACATCGGCGAGGTGGTGAACCGGTGAGCCTGCCCGGTAGGCCTCCGGGTTGTCTCCGGGGTGGCCCATCATCCGCTCCAGATCCTCGGCCCCTCCGCGGTCGCCCTGGGCCCAAGTGGTGAGGATGTTGCAGTCGCCGTACTTGAGCACCCCGCAGGCGAAGCGGTGCTCGGGGTCCATTGCCAGCGAGCAAAGGGCCATGTAGGACCCATAGCTGGCGCCGAATATCCCGATGCGGCGGGGATCGATCCAATCGAGCGAGGCGAGGAAGTCGTAGGCGGCGAGGCAGTCCTCGGTGTCCCTGACCCCCCAAACGCCGTGGTTGGCTCGCTCGAACTCGAGGCCGTACCCGACGCTCCCTCTGAAGTTGATCGCAAGCCAGGCGTACCCCTTCTCGACGAAATACTGGGCGTGGCCATCCCACTCGTCGCCGTAGACCGATGTCGGGCCGCCGTGGGGGTAGACGATGGCGGCCACCGGCTTGTCCTCGGCGGCGGCCAGGCTTGAAGAGGAACGCCGGGATCTCGAGACCATCGAGGGACTTGTAGCTGACCACCTCGGGGACTACGTATGGCGCGGCCATGACCGCCGCCGGCGCCGGTTGCAGCAGTGTGGCGATCGATCCGTCGCGGTCGATGCGGACGATCCTCGGCGGGGTGCGCTGGTCCTCATGGAGCGCGACGAGGGCACCGTCAGCTGTCCACGCCGGGTCGCTCCACCATCCCCCGACTCCGATCACGGTGACCTCGCCCGAGGTGCCATCGACGCTGACCAGGTCGCATACCCCGGAGCTGTGCCTGGCCGCCACGAGTGAGCCGCCGTCGGGATGCCAGGCAAGCTGGCTGAAGTTGCCCAGGTCCTCGGTCAGCTGTCGCCTCCCCGACCCATCGGCAGCCATCAGATGGATCTGGTTCCATCCCGGCTCTCTCGGACAAGAAGGCGATGGTCGAACCGTCCGGGCTGATGGCGGCTCCGCGCTCCTGGTAGCCGGGGGTGCCGCTGAGGCGGCGGGAGGTCGCCGTCCGCCAACTCGACCCGCCAGATGTCGCTTCGCTTGCGGTCGGACGGCGGGTAGAAGGTGAACACCGCCCACGACCGGTCCGGGGAGAGCGACAGTTCGCCGACATCACCATCGGAAGGGCCGAATGGCCGCGGCCACGAGTCGTCAGGATCGAGCCAGGCGAAACGGGAATGCCGATCCCGATCGACGGTGACGATCATCTTGTTCTCGTCCAACCAATGCGGATCGCCCGCTTCCACCAGACGTTGCCCGGGCCCGCCACCACCGGGGACGATGCACAGCATTCCTTCGTCCACATAGGCGAGGCGACCCCCGTCGGGTGACCATGCCGGGGTGGTGTCCTCCCAGTAGGCATGGGGGACCCGGTCCACGCTCAACCGTCGGGCGGTCCCCCCGGTCGACGGGCACCGACCATATGTCGGACGTTCGCGGTCGAGGGCGAAGGCGACGGTGGCGCCGTCGGGCGAGAGGGCGAGGTGGTGGGGGCGTTCTGTGGCAGCGATCGCCTCGAGCCGCCAGTGCGGGGGAGGCGGCAGATCGGGTCGGGGTTGGCTGGGCACGCCGCCGTGCGTGTCCTTGCCGACCCACATCGCAACCAGCTTCGAGGACAGCGCACCGGCCTCAGTCATGCCTCTCCCGCTTCTCCCCCTCGAAGGCGAGCAGCGTAGCCAGCACCAACCGGCCGAGGCTGTCCAGGTGGTACCCGCCTTCCTGGACGAACACGGTGGGCAGCCCGAGCTCGCCGATCATCCGGCCCGGCTCCGGCATAGCCCTCGGCCGTGACCTGCAACGGGCTCTCCGGGTCGTCCCGGGCCGCATCGACGCCCAGCGAGACCACCAGCGCACCCGACCCGGTGGTCGGCGGCGAAACCGGTCAACCGGCCGACCGCTTCGCAGCCACTCGGCATCGCCAGTCCCCGGTGGCAACGGGAGATTCAGGTTGGCTCCGGCACCGTCCGCTTCCCCGGTCTCATCGTCGTAGCCGGCGAAGTGGGGAAACCATCCGGCGCCTGGGTCGACGTGGACCGAGCCGTACACCACGTCGGACCGCTGGTAGAAGATCTCCTGGGTCCCGTTGCCGTGGTGGGCGTCGAGGTCGACGATCCCGACCCTCGGGATGCCACCGGATCGCATCCTCTGCGCGGCGATGGCGGCGTTGTTCAGATAGCACGACCCCCCGTAGAAGTCGCGCCCGACGTGGTGCCCGGGCGGCCGGCACATGGCGTATGCGGCTGGAACGCCGCCGGCGACCAGGTCGGCCGCGGTCAGCGCCGCTTCGGCGACGGCACTGCGCCGCCTCCCATGTGCCGGGACCGATCAGCGTCATCGTGTCCATGGCGAACATCCCGGTGCGCGCCGACATGGACTGCCGGCCGATGTGGCGCCCGCCCCGGTGTCAGTTGGGGGAGCGGGAATACATAGGGCACCACCCGGTCCTGCCCCGGTTCTTCGAGGTACCCACCGGCGACCCACTCGTCGTATGCGGTCTCCAGGAAGTAGAGGAGGGCAGGGTCATGTACGGCTTCGAACGGAGCCTCGTCGTAGCTGGCGGGTTCCACGAACGAAGCGTGTGCGTCCTCCAGGGCGGCGCGGATCCGATCACCCCTGGCAGGCACCTCGGTCCCCTCGATCCACACCCCGAGCCACACCTCGCCCTTGGGCTCGTGGAGACGGTGCCGGTCGGTCCACACCACCGGCATCGACAGGTTGTGACATGGCGGTCGATCGTAGGAGTGGTGTCGGCACCCACGACCGCTAGACCGGCTTTGGCGTCACCAGACCGCGGGATGAGCGCCTGAAGTGACGCCAAAACGGATTGTCCCGCCGCAACCTATAAGGTTCGGCGCCATGAGCTTTCGGGTCACATACGCAACCATGTCGGCGGACGACGCCGATCTCCACGAGGGTTACGACCGCGGGATAGAGGCGGCCCGTGCCCGCCTCGGCGACAGCCATCCGTTGATGATCGACGGTGAGGCGCGCGCCCGGCGACGGCGAGCACGAGGAGCGCTCACCGACCGATCGCGACGTCGTCCTTGGCCGTTTCGCCCAGGCCACCGAGAAGGACGTTGCCGACGCAGTCGCCGCCGCTCGCTCCTTCGCCCCACCTGGGCGGCCACGCCCTGGCAGGAGCGGGTCCGGCTGTTGCGTGACGCCGCCGACGTCATCAGCGAGCGGCGCTTCGAGCTGGCGGCTCTGATGACCATGGAGGTGGGGAAGAACCGGCTCGAGGCATTGGGTGACGTCGAGGAGTCGGCCGATCTGATCCGTTACTACTGCCACGAGATCGAGGACCACGACGGCTACACCAAGGCGATGAACCGGCTGTCGCCGGAAGAGGCCACCTGGGACGTGATGCGGCCCTATGGCGTCTGGGCGGTGATTAGCCCCTTCAACTTCCCAATGGCGCTTGCGGCGGGGCCGGCGGGGGCCGCCCTGGTTGCCGGGAACACCGTGGTGCTCAAGCCGTCCAATGCCGGGGCGACTGATGGCGGTGAAGCTCTACGAGGCTCTCCGGGAAGCCGGGCTGCCGGCCGGTGCCGTCCACCTCGTCACCGGGTCTGGACCCGATCGCAGGCGACGCCCTGGTGCACCACCCCGAGGTCGATGGGATCACCTTCACCGGCTCGTACGAGGTGGGGATGGGGATCCACCGCAGCTTCGCCGCCGGCTACCCCAAGCCGGCCATCTGCGAGATGGGTGGCAAGAACCCTGTGATCGTCACCGCCGCCGCCGACATCGACGAGGCAACCGACGGTGTGATGAGATCGGCATTCGGGTTTGGCGGCCAGAAATGCTCCGCCGCCTCGAGGGTCTATGTGGAGCGCCCGGTGGTCGACGAGTTCATCGACGGCCTCATCGCCAAGGCGGAGAAGGTGGCGGTGGGCGACCCGCTAGACCGGTCGGTGTATCTCGGCCCGGTGATCGATCGGCGAGCAGTCGAGCGCTTCGCCGAGGCGGTGGCCGAGGCCCGGTCGGCCGGGTCGGTACTCGCCGGCGGCGAGGTGATCACCGAGGGCGACCTGGGCCGGGGGAACTTCGTCCAGCCCACCGTGGTCACCGCCCCAGAGTCGTCGTGGATCTGGAAGAGAGAGCTGTTCGTCCCCTTCGTGGCGGTGGCGGCAGTGGACGACATGGACGAGGGGCTCGCCCGGGCCAACGACACCGAGTACGGGCTGACCGCAGGGTTCTACAGCCACGACCAGGACGAGATCGACCGATTCCTCACCGGGATCGAAGCCGGTGTCGTCTACATCAACCGCCGGGCCGGTGCCACCACCGGGGCGTGGCCGGCGGTGCAGCCGTTCGGTGGCTGGAAGGGGTCGGGCACCAGCGGCAAGGCCGGCGGTGGGCCCCATTACCTCACCCAGTACCTCAGGGAGCAGTCCCGCACCATCGTCGAGGGGTGAGGGCGGCACTCACTGCAGCGATCGGAGATCGCCGAGCACCTCCTCGGCGTGGGTTGCGTTGTCGGTGACCAGGTAGGCGCGCCGCACGATCCCATCGGGATCGACCAGATAGGTCACCCGCATCGGCCACCCGAAGCGACGGTCGTCAGGCTCTCGTTCGACACCTTGGGCGCGGCCGATGGTGTGATCGGGGTCGGACAGCAACGGGAAGTCGAATCCCATCATCTCCGACCAGGCGCGGTTCTCCTCGGGCGAGTCGTAGGACAGCCCCGAAGATGGCGGCACCGGCTTCTTCGAATTCAGGGGTTCGGTCACGGAACCCCTCCCCTTCGAGTGTTCAGCCGGGGGTATCCGCCTTGACGTACCACCAGACGACTGCCCACTTCCCCAGTAGGTCGCGGCTGGTCACCCGCCGCCCGCGGTCGTCAGCGGCTTCGAAGTCGGGGAGCGTCATTTCCTCCTCGAGCAACCGATCACCTCCTCTCTGTGAGACGAGCGAAGCTACCGCGAGTGGCCTGCACCCGTACACTCCGCTACCTTGGACGAGCAGCACGAATTCGGTTTCGCAACCAGGGCCATCCATGCCGGCCAGCGACCCGACCCCGAGACTGGCGCCAGGGCGATGCCCATCTACGCCACGACTTCTTTCGTGTTCGAGGACGCCCAGCACGCCGCCGACCTGTTCGCCCTGCAGAACTGGGGGAACATCTACACCAGGATCGGCAACCCGACGAACGCCGCCTTCGAGGAGAGGATGGCCTCGCTCGAGGGCGGTCTGGGGGCGGTCGCCACCGGATCGGGGCAGGCGGCGCAGCTCATCGCCGTGCTGACGATCGCCTCGGCGGGCGACCACATCGTGGCCGCCCGCAACCTATACGGAGGGACCTATACGCAGTTCGACGTCACATTGAGGAAGATGGGGATCGACGTCGACTTCGTCGATCCCTGCGTCTCCGGATGCCTTCGACCGAGCCGTGTCCGAACGGACCAAGCTGATCTACGGCGAGACGATCGGCAATCCCCGCGGCGACGTGCTCGACATCGAGGCCATCGCCGAGGTGGCCCATTCCCACGACATCCCGCTGATGATCGACAACACCTTTGCCACGCCGTTCCTCTGCCGGCCGATCGAGTGGGGGGCCGACATCGTGGTCCACTCGGCCACCAAGTTCATTGGCGGCCACGGCGCCGTCATCGCCGGTGTGATCGTCGAGTCGGGTCGTTTCCCCTGGGACAACGGCAAGTTCGCCTCCCTCACCGAGCCATCGCCCGCCTACCACGGCCTCCGCTTCTGGGAGAACTTCCGCGAGTACGGGTGGCTGAGCAAGGCGCGGGTCGAATTGCTCCGCGACGTCGGCGCCGCCCTCTCGCCGTTCAACGCCTTCCTCCTGCTGCTCGGGTTGGAGACTCTTCCGCTGAGGATGTAGGCCCACGCCTCGAATGCCCGGGTGGTGGCTGAGCACCTCCGCGGCCATCCGGCGGTGGACTGGGTGAGCTATCCGATCTTCGACGACAGCCCCACCCGTCGGCTCGCCGAGAAGTACACACCGGGCGGACCGGGGGCGGTGTTCACCTTCGGGCTCACCGGTGGATTTGAAGCCGGTGTGAGGTTCATCGAGTCGGTCGAGTTGGCCAGCCACCTGGCCAACGTGGGCGACGCCAAGACGCTGGTGATCCACCCCGCCTCGACCACCCACCAACAGGTGCCGCCTGAGAGCAGGGTCGCATCGGGAGTGAGCGACGACATGATCCGGATCTCGGTCGGCCTCGAGGACCCCGAAGACATCCTCTGGGACCTGGATCGGGCGCTCAAGTGACCATCGGGACCGCCGACGCGGCAGTGGGGGAGCGGCTCCGGATCCTTGGCACGGCCCGCACCGTCGCACTTGTCGGCGTTTCGGCCAACCCGCTGCGTTCGTCGAACTTCGTCGCCACCTACCTGACCCGCACCAGTTACACCATCTGGCCGGTCAACCCGACCTACCCCGAGGTGCTCGGTCTGCGCTGCTACCCGGCGCTGGCCGATCTCCCCGAGCCGCCCGACATCGTCGACATCTTCCGGCGGGCGGAGGAGATCCCATCGGTGGTCGAGGAGGCGATCGATGTCGGTGCCAAAGTGGTCTGGTTCCAACTCGGGCTGCGCCACGAGGAGGCGGCGAAGCGGGCCCGAGATGCGGGTCTCGCCGTAGTCCAGGACCGTTGCCTCAAGATCGAGCACGCCCGGTTCGCCGGGGGACTCCACCTCGGCGGCTTCGACACCGGGGTGATCACCTCGCGGCGCCGCCGGCCGATCTGAGCTATCAGAGGGCGCGGATCCGGTTGTTCCTCGGGTTGTGCTCCAACTCGGCCAGACCCATCACCTCGAGCACGGGCGTGACGTAGTTCCCCACCCTTCCCCGCAGGCCCTTTTTGAGCCCGTACCAACCGCCAATCGGGTTGTCCTCCGACCGGGCCCACGCCTCGACCGATCCCTCGGGTGCCTGCTTCTGCTCGTCGGCATTGCCCAGCGGCATCCAATCGCCGCGGGCGGAGAGCATGGCGTGCATGTCGTCGATGATGCGCAGGTCGTAGTGGAGGACCGTGCTCCCCACCGTGCACACCAGCACAGGAGGGTCGGCTGCTTCGTCACGGTACATCTGGAATGTCGAGGTGAGACTCGGCGTCTGGAGAACCCACGGATCTTCCTTGGTGCCCGATCCGGTCGCCACTTCTACCTCCTTCGGTAACGAATCAGTTACGTTACCACTGTGATCGGGCATTCGCCCCAGAGAGCTGGAACGTTGAGCTCTTCCTTCTTGCGTGACTGAAGGGTCGAGACGACTGGTGTGTCACCCAAGAACGGTTCCGGGAGGGACGCCATCAGGAACCGTCACCGCGGCGCGCTTGACGTCGTACGGCCCCCCAAGTGATGACGCCCGGTAACCGGTGACCGATGGGGCAATCGCTTCCACGTAACGGGCGGTGACGATCTGGATCTGATAGAGACCCTGCTCGACGTCGTAGCGCTGCACCGCTTGCCAGGCAGCCCCGGCCTCCTCCTCGGGCGCCTGCACCGCGGCGAGCAGAAGAGCGTCGTACTCCTCGTCGGCGGGGAACCCGTATAGCGACCCGTTGAGGTTGCCGGGCATGTCCGAGGTCGCGCTCCAATACGGGTAATCAGAACCGAAGCCTGATGCGGCTTGAACCTCGACGGCGAGCAGACACGAGGTCGTAATCCCTGGTCACTGTGAGCCTCTCCACCACCTGGCTGGTGCTCTCCACGTATATCGCCACCGGAATGCCCACCGCGGCGAGGTCGGCCTGGACCATCACCGCGGTGTCCAACAGGTAGGGGTCGTCGATCAGGTAGAGCCCAAGTGTCTGCTCCGGTGGACCCCCGGCCTCTTCGAGATATTGCGCCGCTTCCTCGGGATCGGCCGGTCCGCCGAAGAAGTCGCCCAACTGAGGGGTCGAAGTGGTCGGCCCGGCTGGAGAGCAACGTCGCTGCGGGGATGGCCGTGCCAAAAAATGCCTCGTTGGCGATTCCACCGCGCCCGATGGCCTCGGCAATGGCCCGCCGAGCGGCGTATGAGGCCCCGGTGAACCGAGCGGGGTCGAGGTTGGGGTACATGTAGACCCGGGTGGTCGAGTCCTCGGTGATGCTGACGGTGACACCACCGCGGTCGAGGACATGGAGCTGGCTCAGGGCGGGGTCGGGAACGATTTGGGTCGTCCCCGACACGACGTTGGCCGAGCGGGCTCCGTCTTCGGGGACCACCTTCATCACCACCTGTCCGGTCACTGGAAGGGTGCTGTCCCAGTAGCCATCGAACCGCCTCATGACGATCTGGTCGCCCTGGGTCCACTCGACGAATCGGTACGGCCCGGTTCCGATCGTCGTCCGCGCATAGGTGTCTCCCACCGCGTAGGGGACGTTGGAGGGGACGATCGGGATCCGGGCAAGAGTCACGGGAAAGGGGGTGAAGACGCTCTCCAGGGTGAAGACCACGGTGAGTTCGTCCGGGACATCGATCGACGAGATCATCGAAACCCGGGGTTTCCACTGCGAAGTGCTCGTTTCTGCGCCGATGGTCTCGTAGCTGAACTTCACATCCTCCGAGGTGAAGGTCTTGTCGTTGTGGAAGGTGACTCCCTCTCGGAGGGTGACGGTGTATGTCAAGCCGTCGTCGCTGACCTCGGGCAGGCTGGCGGCGAGTTGGGGGACGAACTCACGATCCTCGTCCCATGTGAGCAGCGACTCGTTGGTGAGCCGGTAGACCCTCTGGATCGACTGCGCGCTCCAGTTGAGCGGGTCGACGTCCGGTGTGGGGTCGGCCAGGATGTCGATCCTCAACTCCTTGGCTCTTGCGCCCGCGGTGGTGGAGGTGGCCGCTGAAGTCGCCGTGCAGCGGTCGTGACGGTGCCGGCCAGCGACGTCGCCACCGGAGCCGTGGTCGTCGTGGCCGCCTCGCCGGCGCTGCAGGCGGCGAGGAGGGCCCCAGAGGCGCCGATGCCCACCACCCCCTTGCTCATGGCAGCGAGGAACCGGCGGCGGCTCATCTCGCTTGCGGGCAACCGTGGCCGCCCGGCCCGGGATCCATCGTCTTCCTCTCGTGTGTGGCGCCAGGGTACGGTGGCACGCGGTGCACCCGCTCCACGACGCTATCGGCTACGCCCTACCCGGGGCCGGTTGAACTCGGGACCTTGAAAGAGTGACGGCGCGCCATGCCGACCCGGCCACACTCGATCGCTCCCGGGAGTTCGTCGGGGGATTCCACGAGGCCGACCTGCCGGCCCGTGCGCTTGCCATTCCCGGGCTGCCACCGGGCTGTGAGGCGAAGACGCTGTCCCGTGACCCCATGGGTGAATCGACCCAACTGATCCGGATACCCACCGGCTGGCGTTCGGGCCGGGGCGGCTTCACCGCGGCCCTCGAGTTGTTCGTGGTCAGCGGGAGGCTGCAACTCGACGGTCGACCGCTGCGCCCCATGACCCATGTCGCCATGCCCGCAGGCGTAACAGGCCGGTACTCGGCCCCGATCGACACGGTTGTCCTCGCCCACTCAGCAGGCCCCTTGAGCTTTGGAGAGGCAAGCTGACCCCGGTCCCGGCTCGGTGGTCGACACAGAGGAACTGGACTGGGAACCGGCCAGCGATCCTGAGTTGCCGCCGGGACTGATGGTCAAGGCGGTCCACGGCGGCGATGGTGTTGGACCTCGTGTGTGGCTCGCGGCGGCGCGTCCACTGGGGAAGCGGTCGAGATGGCAGCGGCACCCGGTGAGCGAGGAGGGTTTCCTGCTGGAAGGCGAGTTGGCCGCGGCCGTGGGTTTGGCCGGCGGTGTGAAGGTCCACAGGTATCAGCCCGGCGGGTACTTCCACCGGCCGCCGGGCACACCGCACCTCGTGCGGACCGCGGGCGCCATGCTGCTGTTGATGCGATCGGCTGGCCCGCTCACCACCGAATGGAGCGAGACTGCCTGGAGGACGACCGGGACTGAGCCTGGCGCTCCCGAAATGTCGCACCCCGGTCTTACGTTGCCAAGCGTTCCCCGCGCTTCCCGAGAGGAGCGGAAAATGGACCTCAACCTCGTTGTCCTATCGGGGAGGCTGGCATCGGCACCCGAGATGCGCGTCTTCGACTCTGGGACCCGGTTGATCCGGTACCTGGTGACGGTGCGCACCGAGACTCCCCGACGCCGCATCGATGTCCTACCGGTGACGCTGTGGGACCCGGGCGAAGACGTCATCGCCGATCTCGAGCCCGGTCGCCGGGTGTGGGTGGCGGGGAGCGCTCAACGCCGGTTCTGGGAGGGCCCCGAGGGACGTCGCAGCCGGATCGAGATCGTCGCCGAGCAGGTGACCCACGACGTCGCCGAGGAGCCCGAGTCGGTCGCAGAGGTCAGCCCTCGGTAGCCTCGGAGGATGGGTCGTGTAGCCGTCGCCGCTCCCTCGGCGCTGGCAGCCGCTGCGGGCGCCGCTGTCGCCGACGCTGGTGGCAACGCGGTCGATGCCGCCATAGCCGCCACCGTGTTCGCATCGATCTCCGAGCCGGGGTGTGCTCTCTCGGTGCCGGGGGGTTCATCACGGTCACCTCCGCCGACGGGGAGAGCGTGGTTTACGACGGTCAGGTCGAGATGCCTGGCCGCGGGCTCGGCCCCGATCGGTTTGGCAAGGCGATGTTCGAGGTGTCGATGGCGTACGGCGGTGGAACGACGACCTTGGTCGGACCGGGGTCGGTCGCCACGCCGGGGTCGGTGGCGGCGTTTGCCACCGTGGCGAATGCGCACGGACGGCTGCCATGGCCCGAACTCTGGGAACCTTCGATCATCGCCGCCACGACCGGATTTCCCTTGCCGGCGGCGTCGCACCGCTACCTCACCCAGGGTGCGATGGACATCTTCGGCAGGGAGGATGCCAGCCGGGAGGCGGTGACCGGTGGCGACGGGATGCCGCTACCCACCGGGGCGACCGTGTTCGTCAAGGGCCTGGCCGACACGCTGATCCAACTCGCCGAGGAGGGACCGGCATGCCTGCACGGTGGCGATCTCGGCCGGCGGATCGCTGATGCGGTCGAGGCCGGGGGCGGGATACTCACCGTCAACGATCTGGCCGCCTACCGGGTGATTCGCCGCACCCCGTTACGGGTGGAGAGCGCCGGCTGGATTTTGTCCACTGTCCCTTCCCCCGCTGTTGGGGGTGCTGCGGTGGCGGCGGTGCTGCGGATCATGGGCGACAGCCCGGATGGAACGTGGGAGGCACCCGATGTCGCCCGGTTCGCCGACGCGCTGGCAGCGGTTTTCACCTACCGGGCCGCCCGGATCGACCGCGGGGAGTCACCGGAAGAGGCGGTGAATGAGATGCTCGGCGCCAACAATGCCCAAGAGTTGGCAGGGATGGGAGCGGCCTCCACCATCCACGTCTCGGCTGTCGACTCCGACGGACTGGCGTGCGCCGCCACCATGTCGGCCGGTTACGGGTCGGGCGTCCTTGAGTCAGGGGTCTGGCTCAACAACTGTCTTGGCGAGTTGGAGCTCAACCGGCGTGGGGTGCACATCCTGGCACCGGGCACCCGCCTTCCCTCCAACATGGCGCCCACGGTGGCGCTCGACGGGAATGGGCGGGTGATGGCGGTGGGCACACCGGGCGCCGACCGGATCACTAGCGCCATGGCGATGGTCTTCCTCAACATCACCCGGCTCGGGCTATCGCTGGAGGACGCCATCGCCCATCCCAGGCTCCACGTCGAAGGCTGGCCGGAACACCCCCGTGCCGCCTACGAGCCGGGGCTCGACGTCTCCGAGGTGACCTTGCCGACCAGGGCGTTCGATGAGGCATCGATGTTCTTCGGTGGTGCCGCCGCCGCGCTCCGCCATTCTGACGGGACGCTGGTGGCTGCCGCCGACCCGCGCCGAACGGGTGGGACGGCCATCGCCGGTGAGTAATCGAACGACGACCTTGTCGTTCCCCAGGTCACCGGGGGGTTGACATGGGGGGTACGTTGGCCCAGTCCGGCGAGCCCGCCGGCGACCGCTGAGAACCCCGAGCCCTGGCCGGTCGCGCCCGTTCGGAGGTTGTCGGTCGGTGATCCGTTGCGAACGGCGGCAGGCGGAGGTGCATATGCCTTGGATGTGGAGCGACGATCTGGCCCGCCTGCTCATCGAGCGGGGAGAGGCGAGCGTCCCACAGCTTCGGGAGTGGCTCGACCGCCCGGTGGGGCTCGTCTCCGAGTCCGATCCGGTCGAGACAGCCCGAGCTCTCCTCCACGGACCGTCGGCTGGCGCGCCATCCGACGAAACCGCCGCCTGACCCGACCTGCTCCGCTTGCCCGGCGGAACGATCATCATCCCGAGCTATGTACGTGTTCCTCCGCAGCCCGCGCTGGATCATCGCCACATCGGCGGTCGTGCTCATCGCCGGGGTCTTCGTCAACCTGGGGTTCTGGCAGCTCCGAAGACTCGAGGAGGCGCGCCAGGAGAACCAACTCCTCACCGCCCGCCTCGCTCTTCCACCAGAGGACCTCGATGTGATGCTCCAGGCGGTAGGAGAGGACCTAGCCGCAATCGAGTACCACCCCGTCACCGTCAGCGGCGTCTTCGACCCTTCGGGCGAGGTTCTGCTCCGGTCGCGGACCCTCGATGGAGTCGCCGGGTTCCACGTCGTCACCCCGCTGCTGACCTCTAGCGGCGGTGCGGTGCTGGTCAACCGAGGATGGGTACCGATGGAAATGGACGAGCCACCAGTGCGGGCGGCACCGCCGGCTGGTCAGGTCGTCGTCGAGGGTCTGGTCCGGCTCAGCCAGGAGCGCTCCGGGCTTGGGCCTGCCGATCCCGCCGAGGGCGAGTTGGCGCTGCTCAGCAGGCTCGACATCCCACGGATCCAGCAACAGAGCGAAGACGAGTTGGCACCGGTAGCGGTGGACCTGACCTCGGTGGACCCGGCCGCCGGTGATCTCCCGGTTCCGGTGGGCCCGCCGCCAACCGACGACGAAGGCAATCACCTCGCCTACGCCATCCAGTGGTTTGCCTTCGCAGTGGTTGGAGTCGTCGGCTACGTGATCCTGGTTCGAAGGAGGGCGCAAGGCGGAGAGGCCTAGCTAGGTGTCGGCTCCAGCGGCCTGGCAAGCCCATCGATCACCTCGGCACCCGATGCGCGGACCAGATCTTCCGGGGCGAGGCGGATCTTGGCGGCACGGGTGCCGGCTCCCACGATCACCCAATCCGATTCATTACCTCGGCGTCGATCCACACCTTCAGCCCTTCAGGGAGGCCGAGTGGCGTGACCCCCCCGATGGTCATCCCGGTTACCTCGACCGTCTCCTCGGGCGAGGCGAAAGAGGCCTTCTTCACCCCGAGACGTTGACGCACCGTACGGTTGACGTCGAGCCGGGTGGTGGCGAGGGCGACGCACACGGCACGCTCGCCCAAGGGTCGGCGTGAGGCAACCAGGATGGCGTTGGCCGATTGCTCCGGGGGTATGCCGTACGCCTCGCAGAAGACGGCCGTGTCGGCGAGCTCGGGATCGCAGGGCATCACCTCGTAGTCCACACCTGCGCCATCGAGCGCGGCGATGACAGTCGGGGCAGCGGCCACCCCGTCAGGGTAGGGCGGCGCCGAAATTGGGCCGCCCGCACACCCGCAACTCTGGCACGATGCGCCGGTGGACGAGTACGGCCCGGAGACATACGGCGAACGGATCGCCGACGTGTACGACGACTGGTACCCGGATGCGCCGCCGGCAATGATCGAGCGGCTGGCCGAACTGGCGGGGGAGGGGCGGGCCCTCGAGTTGGCGATCGGCACCGGGCGGGTGGCGCTGCCGCTTGCCTCGAAGGGCGTGGACATTCACGGAGTGGACGTGTCGGACGAGATGGTCGCCCGCCTCCGGACCAAGCAGGGTGGGGACCGGATCCCTGTGAGCATGGGCGACTTCGCCGATGTGCCCATCGAAGGAAAGTTCGCCCTCGTCTTCATCGTGTTCAACACACTGTTCGCCCTGCTCACCCAGCGGGATCAGGTGCGGTGCTTCCGGAACGTCGCCAGCCGGCTCGAACCCGATGGCGCCTTCGTCCTCGAAGCCTTCGTCCCCGACCTCACCAGGTTCGACCGCGGCCAACGTGTCGCTGTCGCCGAGACCGAGGCCACGCAGGTTCGGCTCGAGGCGTCGATCCTCGACCCGGTGGAACAGATCGTCACGGTCCAGCACATCGTTCTCGACGAGGCTGGTGCGAGGTTGAGACCTGTGGTGATCCGCTACGCCTGGCCGGCTGAGCTTGACCTGATGGCACAGCTCGCCGGGATGGAGTTGGATGCCCGATGGGGCGACTGGGACGGCTCAGCCTTCACCGCCGCCTCCACCGGGCATGTCTCGGTCTATCGCCTCCGAGCGACGTAGTCGCACGTCACGCCCAATTCGATGACAGAGTTCTAGGACACCGCCTCCAAGGCCTGATCGAGATCGGTCTTGATGTCGTCGATGTGCTCGAGCCCCACCGAGATCCGGACCAGGTCGGGGCTGACCCCCGCCGAGGTCTGCTCCTCCTCTGTGAGCTGCTGGTGGGTCGTCGACGCCGGGTGGATGACCAGCGTCTTGGCATCACCGACGTTGGCGAGGTGCGAGGCAAGCTGCACCTGGTCGATGAACCGCTTCCCGGCTTCGTACCCGCCCGCGATCCCGAAGGAGAGCACCGATCCGAAGCCGTTCCGGAGGTACTGCTTCGCCTTCTCGTGATAGGGGTGGTTGGGGAGGCCCGGATAAGACACCCAGGTCACCCGGGGGTGCTGCTCCAGCCAGGGGGCCAGCTACGGCTGCGTTGTCCATGTGGCGTTGCGCCCGCAGACTCAACGTCTCCAGCCCTTGGAGGAAGAGGAAGGCGTTGAACGGCGAGAGACAGGCACCGAGGTCCCGCAACCCCTCGACCCTCGCCCTGATGGCGAAGGCGATGTTGCCGAACGGTCCGTCGGGGCCGAAGACCTCACCGAAGTTGAGCCCGTGATAGCCGGGAGCGGGCTCGGTGAAGACGGGGAACTTGCCGCTCCCCCAATCAAAGTTGCCGGAGTCGACGATCACCCCTCCAATCGACGTCCCGTGGCCACCGATCCACTTGGTGGCCGAGTGGACGACGATGTCGGCGCCATGCTCGATGGGGCGACAGATGTAGCCAGCGGCGCCGAACGTGTTGTCCACCACGAGGGGGATCCCGTTGCGATGGGCCACTTCGGCGATGGCCTCGAAGTCGGGGACGTTGTAGCTTGGGGTTTCCGATGGTCTCCAGATAGAGCGCCCTGGTCTTGTCCGTGATCCTGGCCTCGAAGTCATCGGGGTCGTCGCCGTCGACGAACTCGACCTTGATGCCGAGGCGGGGGAAGGCCACCTTGAACTGGTTGTAGGTGCCCGCCGTACAGGTAGCTGGTGCTGACGATCTTCTCGCCTGCCTCGAGGAGTGTGGTGAACGCGGTGAGCTGCGCCGCCTGACCAGACGACGTCGCCACCGCGGCCACCCCGCCCTCGAGCGCCGCCACCCGCTTCTCGAATACGTCGGTGGTCGGGTTCATGATCCGGGTGTAGATGTTCCCGAACTCCTGCAGCCCGAACAGCCGGGCGGCATGGTCGCTGTCGTCGAAGTTGTACGACGTCGTCTGGTAGATCGGGACGGCCCGGGCGTTGGTGCGCCGGGGCCGGTTCCTGGCCGGCGTGGATCTGGAGGGTCTCGAACCGATAGTCGCTCACGAAGTTGCTCCTCTCGATCAGTGGTCCAGCGTGACCTCCACCGGGACGGCTCGACCCAAGGTGTGGCCGACCGGTGAGGTGGAGACGACGTTCCGATGCAAAGCGGCGACGGCGTCGGGGTCGGCGTCGCTGCTCAGCCGCACCGTGGCGCGGATGTTGTCGAACCCGGCGTGACCATCTGCCAACCCGAGAAAGGTGTGCAGGTCGAGGTCGCCTTCGAGGTCGATGGTCAGTTCGTCGATCCCGATGCCCTCGACACTGGCGTTTGCGGCATACCCGACGGCGAGGCAGTGCCCAAGCGCCGCCAGCAGTTGCTCGACCGGGTTGGGGGCGGTGTCGGTGCCACCGAGCGCAGCCGGCTCGTCGGACTGGATGGGGTCGAACCCCCTGACCCGCGCTTCGCTCCGGAACGCTCCCTGCCAGCGCACCGATGCCTGCCAGGTTGTCTTGGCGTGATCCGGATCGGTGCGGATGTTGCCGACCAGACCGGCAACGGTTGCGAGATCGACATCATTGATACGTGTTGTGATCGTCATTGGTCTGTCCTCCGTTCGAGAAGAGATGCTGTGCTCCGCGTTGCGGAGTGCTCTCGGGCGACCGGCGGAGCCTCAGCCCGCCGCGGCCGACGGGGCGGCCGCCCGAGAGCGCGCACACATCACACGAGGACAGATCGGCGCGGGGGAGCGGAAAGGATGGTGCGAACTATCGGTCACAACGGTCCTCCTCAGTTCTCGACGCGCTCTCCGGCGCCTCGAGCGGGGGTCCCGCCGTTGGCAGCTCATCGATCGGGCATTGGCACCGGTGTCGCTTCCTCTGTCTATCGCTGGGGAGCTTCCGGTTGCCGCGGCTTCAAAGGGCCCGTCCCTCCACCGCTCTGGATAAGCGCGTTGTAGTGGCCGAGGAGTGTGCCACCCCGCCGGGCCACCGTCAAGGCAGAAGATCGCGCATCACGGGTCGTTCGGTGTGATCGGTCTCAATATGCATCATTCGATGGCGCTCGCCACGCGGCCAATACCGAGGCCGCCGCATACCCAGCCTGGCCGCGCCGACCTATCGAAGTCGCGGCTCGACCGCTTTCTCGCTGAGCACCACCATCCGACACCGTTTCTCATTGTGGACCTCGAAGAGGTCGCTGACCGATACCGGGAACTGACCAACGCCTTTCCCGGAGTCGAGATCCATTATGCGGTCAAGGCCAACGCCGGCCGGCCGATCCTCGAGCTGCTCACCCGACTCGGCTCCCGGTTCGAGGTGGCATCGATCGGAGAGCTCCGGGCCTGTCTCGAAGTCGGAGCGGCTTCCGAATTGGTTTCATTTGGCAACTCGGTGAAACCGGCGGCGCACATCGCCGAGGCGTACGAGCTTGGCGTGAGGCGCTTTGTCTTCGATGCGCCCGAGGAGCTCGACAAGCTGGTGGCGCTGGCGCCAGGTTCGCTGGTTGTCGCCCGACTCCGCTGTGACGGCCGAGGCTCGGACTGGGCATTAGGGGGCAAGTTCGGATGCCCGCCAGAGATGGCCGAGGCGCTACTGGTGCGCGCCGCGGGGGCAAGGATGCGGGCGGGAGTCTCGTTCCATGTCGGCTCCCAGCAGCACGACCCCGAGGCGTGGACACCGCTGCTGCAACAGGTCGCCCACCTCCGCCAGAGGCTGCTGGGGAGGGGCATCGAGTTGGAAGTGGTCAACCTGGGTGGCGGGCTCCCCGGGCGGCACCTCGACCCGACACCGCCGCTCGCCACATATGCCGCCGCGATCAGGAGAGCCGTCGCCACCAATCTCGGGTCTGAGCTGCCGGAGCTCGTGCTCGAGCCCGGCCGATTCCTGGTTGCCGACGCCGGCGTGCTCCAGACCGAGGTGCTGCTGGTCACACACCGTGACTGGAGGCGCTGGGTGTTCCTCGATGCTGGGCTCTACGGCGGTCTGGCCGAGACCATGGGAGAAGCAGTCCGCTATCGGGTGCGAGCCGACCGCGATGGACCGCTTGGCCCCGTCGTCCTCGCCGGCCCGACCGGCGATTCCACCGATGTGCTCTACCGGAGCACACAGTGTCTCCTTCCGATGAAGCTGAAAGCGGGTGACCGGGTGGATGTCCTCGCCGCAGGCGCCTACACCACCGCATACGCCAGTCGGTTCAACGGATTCCCTCCACCAGCCGAGCACTTTCTGCCGCCAACGGGCTGACCCGCGGGGCGCGGCGCTCAGGTAGGCCCGGCCACGGCGGTAGGTTGCCGCTGATGTCCCGGCCGATCGCCGACTACGGGCTGCTCTCCGATTGCCAGTCGAGCGCACTCGTCGCCAGGGACGGCTCGATCGACTGGCTGTGCTGCCCCCGATTCGATTCACCCGCGATGTGTGCCCGCCTTCTCGACGAGAACGGAGGGTGCTGGGAGCTTCGTCCTTTCGGCGAGGTGTCGGTCACCCGCCGATACATCGACGACACGATGGTGTTGGAGACAACCTTCACCACCGATAGCGGGGTGGTGACCATCACCGATGCGCTTGCCCTGGTTGCTGCGCCCCGACACCGCGACTTGGGCCGTAAGTCGCCCCAAACCCTTCTCCGAATGGTTCACGGAGTATCCGGCACCGTTGACATGCATTTCCACTGCAGACCACGGCCGGAGTTCGGGCTGGTCGTGCCGCTGTCAATGGCCGTACCGGGAGGGATCATCCTCCGCGGTGGCGCCTCGCTTCTCGCCCTTTCCAGCCCGGTCCCACTCACCCCGGTCCTGGGAGGAGCCGGGGCGCGTCTCTCGGTCAAGGAGGGATCGACACTCGGATTCGCCCTGCAGCACCGATCCGCATGGGACGAGATCCCAGAGTTGCTCACCACCACAGATATCGAGGCCGCTCTGGAGGAGACCGTCGGGGCCTGGCAGGGCTGGGCAGAAGCACACGTCAACTACTCGGGGCCATGGGGAGAGGCGGTGCGGTTGTCCGGGAGGGTCCTCCAGGCTCTCACCTATGCACCGACCGGGGCCATGATCGCCGCTCCGACCACATCGCTCCCCGAGGACCCCGGTGGAGTGCGGAACTGGGACTATCGCTTTTCCTGGGTCCGCGACGCCAGCCTGACCCTTCATGCCATGTGGGTAGCCGCCTGTCCCGACGAGGTACACCGGTTCTTCGCCTGGATGGTCGGGGCGGCGGCGAGCGACCTCGCTCGGGAGCGTCCTCTCCAGATCGTCTACGGAGTCGGAGGCGAGCGTGATCTCACCGAGCGGACCCTCGATCATCTAGGTGGTTGGGAAGGAAGTCGGCCCGTTCGGGTGGGCAATGGGGCATGGTCGCAACGGCAGAATGACGCCTTTGGTCATCTTCTCGACGCCGCACTGCTGTATCGGGACTTATTGTCCGACCTCGCCCCCGAGGCTCGCCGGTTCTTCACCGAGGTCGCCGACGCGGCCGCAGCAGTTTGGGAAGCGCCGGATCACGGAATCTGGGAGGTGCGCGACGAGCCGCGACACTTCCTCTCGTCCAAACTGCTGTGTTGGGTGGCTCTCGACCGCGCCGGCAGAGTTGGCCGCCGACCTCGATGCCGCCGACCGCGCCGCCGAGTGGCGCGATGAGGCGGAGAGGATCCGTGCCTCGATACTCGAGGAGGGGTGGAACGAGCAGGTCGGCGCTTTCACCCAGGCATTCGGAAGAGACGAGTTGGACGCATCCGTACTCCTCATCTCGATATGCGGATTCCTCGAACCACGGCACCCCAAGGTCCTGGCGACCATCGACGCGGTGGAGCGCGAGCTGCTCGACGAGCGTGGGCTGGTGATGCGGTATCTCGCCACTGATGGGCTCAAAGGAGACGAGGGCTCTTTCCTGCTGTGCACCTTCTGGTTGGCGGAGGCATTTGCCCTTGCCGACGAGATCGATCGTGCGATTGGTCTGATAGACAGGGTGCTGGGTCATGCCAACGACCTGGGGCTGTTCTCCGAGGAGGTCGGACAGGACGGTTCGCTCTTGGGGAATTTCCCTCAGGCCTTCAGCCACGTAGGGCTCATCCACGCGGCGTACGCCGTCGGCGAGGCTCAGAAGCGCCGCGGCGACCGGACCCCCGAGTGAACGGCGCGTCTCGGCAGAAGCCGCTCCTCTTCCGGATCACCCATCTCGGTCGGGGCTTCGATTTCCGGCTTCCCGCAACCAGGATCGCCCTCGCGGCGACTTTGGTGGCCGGCGCCACCACAGGGGGGATCGCCCTCGTCAACGGCGACCGGTGGACAGCGATCCTCTGGGAGGCATTCGTCGCCGCCGCCTCGGCATTCATGGGATGGGCGCTCACCCGGGAGCTCGACCCCGACCAGCAATGGACCTCGGTTTTCGCCTCGGTCCTCTCGGGGATTGCCGGGACCGCGTTTGTCGCCGGGTGGGGCGGGACGCTGCTGGCCAACCCGTCGGTTGGCTTGACCCTGGTCGTCGTGGTCGCGGCGCGGATCCAGGTCGGGACCATACGGTCTCGAGCCGATGTTGACCGATGCGGCGGCTGTCGGTGTGGTGGCTGCGGCGCTGTCCTGGGGTGACCGGGCCAACTGGCTCGCCGCCATCGCTTTCGGACTGGTTCTTATCGGCGTCACCCGGCGCACCAGCGACCGTCGCTTTCTGGTTGTGGCCGCAGCGACGGTGCTGGCGGCCACCGTGTTGGCCTGGGGTGACCTGATGGCTCTTACCGAGACGTGGCGCTTGCCGTTGGCCATCGAGTGGTGGATTGGGGCGCTGGGCCTGATCGGTGGGTTGATCGCCTGGGCAAGGACCCGCCAGCCCGCGGTGACGTGCGACGCCACCCGCGCCCCCATATCCACCGCCCGGCTGCGCATTGCCCGCGGCGGTGTCTTCGCTTCTGTCCGCGGCCATCATCGCCCTCGGCGGCGGGCACGATGTGGTCTCGATCGTGATCCTCCTCGTGGCGCAATTCGCGGTTGGGGTGGGTTCTCTCGTCGCATCGCCGCAAAGGCTGGAATGATGGCGAGAAGTGTCACGTAGCCCGATTGAGGAGCGTTCAGCGGCGTTAGACAACTTTGGTGCGACGTGGGACGATCGTGCCGGTGACCAACGGACCCGCCACCTCGCACCTGAGCGATCTCGTGTGGCTGCGCCGAGTCCGCGACCGGATCGATCGGGAGTACGCCGAGCCCCTGGACGTCGAGGCGCTCGCTCGCGGCGTGCACATGTCGGCCGGCCACCTCAGCCGCCAGTTCCGTCTCGCCTACGGCGAGTCGCCCTATAGCTATCTGATGACCCGGCGCATCGAGCGGGCGATGGCGCTGCTGCGGCGGGGCGATCTCAGCGTCACCGAGGTCTGTTTCGCGGTCGGCTGCTCGTCGCTGGGCACCTTCAGCACACGCTTCACCGAACTGGTCGGCGTCCCGCCCAGCGTCTACCGGCGCCGGGCAGAGGGCGCTATCGAGGGCGAGGGGATGCCGCCATGCGTGGCGAAACGGGTCACCAGACCGGTCAGGAATCGAGAAGCGCGGAAGCCTCTAGTCGCGATAAGTTGACCGC
This sequence comes from uncultured Actinomycetes bacterium, assembly GCA_963758695.1. Classification (GTDB taxonomy): domain Bacteria; phylum Actinomycetota; class Acidimicrobiia; order Spongiisociales; family DATADW01; genus DATADW01. The sequence continues at coordinate 12,800 of CAVWWM010000014.1, read as the reverse complement.
CATGGACATCATCATTCATCAGACCTACCTCCCGCACAACGACCCAGACGAGTCCCTGGCCTTCTATCGCGACACTCTCGGCTTCGAGGTCCGCAACGACGTCGAGTACCAGGGAATGCACTGGATCACGGTCGGCCCGGCCGGCCAGCCCGACACGTCGATCGTCCTGCACCCGCCCGGCGCCGACCCTGGCATCACCGACGAAGAGCGCCGCACCATCACCGAGATGATGGCCAAGGGCACATACGCCGGCATCAACCTGGCCACCAAGGACCTCGATGGAACGTTCGAACAACTGCAGTCCGGCGACGCAGAGGTCGTCCAGGAGCCGACCGACCAGCCGTGGGGCGTCCGCGACTGCGCCCTCCGTGACCCGGCGGGCAACATGATCCGCATCTTCGAGGTCAGCTGAGCCGTCCGGCCTCGGGAGCGCCTGCACAGGAGAGAACGATGAGCCCACAAAAGGCCACAGAGTCCGCCAAGGGCACCGCATCGAAAGGCAAGACGTCCAAGGCATTTTCCGAAGAGGAACGCGCCGCGATGAAGGAGCGCGCCCAGGAGGTGAAGTCGGGCGCCAAGGCGAGCGGGGAGGACGCCGTACTGGAGAAGATCGCTGAGATGGATGAATCGGATCGCGCCATGGGCGAGCGGCTCCACGAGATCGTCAAGGCCAGCGCGCCAGACCTCACCCCAAGGCTCTGGTACGGACAGCCGGCGTATGCCAGGGACGGCAAGGTCGTCTGCTTTTTCCAAGCCGCCTCGAAGTTCAAGACGAGGTATGCGACGCTCGGCTTCAGCGAAGAAGCGAACCTCGACGAAGGCAGCATGTGGCCGACTGCCTTCGCACTGAAGAAGTTGACCCCCGCCGACGAGAAGAAGATCGGTGCACTCGTAAAGAAGGCGGTGAGCTGAAAACGCCGGAGTGTCCGCGTCGGCGAGATCGTCGATCGGGCGGCGGCGGGGAAACGCTCACCGTTCCATAAGGGAGGCAAATCATGGCAACGACGGAACAATTGGTCGTCTATCCCGTCAAAGACCTGGAGAAGGCGAAGGAGCTGTTCACGCAACTGCTCGGAAGCGATCCATATGTCGACTCGCCCTACTACGTCGGGTACCGCACGAGGGTCGCGAGATCGGACTCGATCCGAATGGCTCCAGCAATGGTCCCATCGCCTACTGGGGAACAGAGGACATCGCTGCCAGAGTCGATGAGCTCCGTTCTGCCGGGTGGCAGGTCACCAGCGACGCGAAGGATGTCGGTGGGGGATTGCTCGTGGCGCAGTTGGCCGACAGCGATGGAAACACCATTGGGTTGAGGCAGCAGCCCTAACCGATGGCAATCGCGGCCGCGATCATGGGCAAGCAGGCGCCCGATGTGCATGTTGCCGACAGCCATGATCTGATCCGGGTGCAAGGCGCACGCGAGAACAACCTCAAAGACGTCACCATCGAGATCCCGAAGCGCCGTTTGACGGTGTTCACCGGAGTCTCTGGATCGGGGAAGAGCTCGCTCGTCTTTGACACGATCGCCGCCGAATCGCAGCGGTTGATCAATGAGACATACAGCGCCTTCGTGCAGGGCTTCATGCCGACGCTGGCGAGACCGGAGGTGGACCTACTCGACGGCTTGACGACGGCGATCATCGTCGATCAGGAGCGGATGGGCGCCAACCCGCGCTCCACGGTGGGCACCGCCACCGACGCCAACGCCATGCTGCGCATCCTGTTCAGCAGGCTCGGAGAGCCGCACGTCGGCTCGCCCCAGGCGTACTCGTTCAACGTCCCGTCGGTGAAGGCCAGCGGTGCGATCACCGTCGACCGGGGCGAGGGCAGGACGAGGACCGAGAAGGCGTCGTTCAGTGTTCTGGGCGGCATGTGTCCGCGCTGCGAGGGGATGGGCTCGGTCAACGACTTCGACCTGTCTGCGTTGTACGACGACAGCCGGTCGCTCAGCGACGGCGCGCTCACCGTCCCCGGCTACAGCATGGACGGCTGGTACGGACGCATCTTCAGCGGCAGCGGTTACTTCGACATGGACAAGCCGATCGGCAAGTTCACCAAGCGGGAGCTCCACGACCTGCTCTACCGGGAGCCGACCAAGATCAAGGTCGAGGGGATCAACCTGACGTATGAAGGCCTGATCCCCAAGATCCAGAAGTCGATGCTCTCCAAGGATCCAGAGGCGATGCAGCCGCACATCCGCGCCTTCGTGGAGCGGGCGGTGACGTTCACCACCTGTCCTGAGTGCGACGGCAGCCGGCTCAGCAAGGAGGCCCGGTCGTCGAAGATCAAGGGGAAGAACATCGGCGACGTCTGCGCCATGCAGATCAGCGATCTCGCCGACTGGGTCCGGGACCTGGACGAGCCGTCGGTGGCCCCGCTGCTCACCGGGATCCAGCACCTACTCGACTCGTTCGTGGAGATCGGGCTGGGCTACCTCTCGCTCGACCGGCCGTCGGGAACCTTGTCCGGGGAGAAGCTCAGCGCACCAAGATGATCCGCCACCTCGGCTCTTCGCTCACCGACGTCACCTACGTCTTCGACGAGCCCACCATCGGCCTCCACCCCCATGACATCGAACGGATGAACGACCTGGTCATACAACTGCGGGACAAGGGCAACACCGTGCTGGTCGTCGAGCACAAGCCGGAGACGATCGAAATCGCCGACCACGTCGTCGATCTCGGCCCAGGCGCCGGCACCGCTGGTGGCGAGGTGGTGTTCGAGGGCACCGTGGAGGATCTGCGGGCCAGCGGCACGCTCACAGGGCGGCACCTCGACGATCGCGCCTCGCTGAAACAGTCGGTGCGGACATCAACGGGAGTGGTGGAGGTGCGTGGCGCCAGCGCCCACAACCTGGCTGACGTCGACGTCGACATACCGCTCGGGGTACTGGTAGTGGTGACCGGCGTGGCGGGGGCGGGGAAGAGCTCGCTCATCCACGGCTCGGTATCCGGGCGCGACGGGGTCGTGGCGGTAGACCAGACGGCGATCCGCGGCTCGCGACGGAGCAACCCGGCTACATACACCAGCCTGCTCGATCCGATCCGGAAGGCGTTCGCCAAGGCCAACGGCGTGAAGCCGGCGCTGTTCAGCGCCAACTCAGAGGGCGCCTGCCCCAATTGCAACGGCGCAGGCGTCATCTACACCGACCTGGGAGTGATGGCTAGCGTCGCCACCACCTGCGAGGAGTGTGAGGGGAGTCGTTTCCAGGCCTCGGTGCTCGAGTACCAACTGGGCGGCAAGAACATCGCAGAGGTGCTCGCCATGTCGGTGACCGAGGCCAAGGACTTCTTTGGCGCGGGCGAGGCACGCATACCTGCCGCACTCACCATCCTCGACCGGCTAGCCGACGTTGGGCTTGGCTACCTCAGCCTCGGCCAGCCGCTGACGACACTCTCCGGCGGGGAGCGGCAGCGGCTCAAGCTGGCCACCCAGATGGCCGGGAAGGGCGACTTGTACGTCCTCGACGAGCCGACCACCGGTCTCCACCTTGCCGACGTCGACCAACTTCTCGACGTGCTCGACCGGTTGGTAGATTCTGGCAAGTCGGTGATCGTGATCGCACATCACCAGGCGGTCATGGCGCACGCCGACTGGATCATCGACCTCGGTCCGGGCGCCGGCCACGACGGCGGCCGCATCGTCTTCGAGGGCACACCCGCCGACCTGGTCGCATCCCGCTCGACCCTCACCGGCGAGCACCTCGCCGAGTACGTCGGTAGCTGAGCGGGGTTGAGGCGAGGTCTCGTCTGTTTGCGAGTCTGCGCCTCAAGCGCCCATAATCCACGTTATGTAAAGTCAGCCTCAACGCCTTTGGTTATCGCCTTTTCTGAGTCCTCCCCTGACCTACAGGCGGCCATAACCCAAACTCAAAACGGCGAGCAGAGCGAGCCGCTCCGTTACTGTCCCGCCGGTGCGGCGCCAGGTGGTAGCGGTCGTTCTCTTTGCCGTTGTGGCTGCGCTGTTGGCGCCGGCCGCCAACGCCGCGCCGCAACGCCAGTCTCAGTTGGCTCCGGCGCCGGCTTCGGTTTCGACCGAACCGTGCCCCGACGTCCCCGGGGCGCGCTGCGGGTTCCTAACCGTGGCACTGGATCCAGCGGACCCATCGGCCGGGACGATCGACATCGGGTTCGAGATCCATCCGGCGCGACTGGGCCGAACTCAGGGAACCATCGTCGCCATCGAGGGCGGCCCCGGATATGCCACCACCGACAGCCGCGATTGGTACCTCGGTCTGTTCGATCCGCTGCTCGACCATCGCGATCTGCTCCTCATCGACAACAGGGGCACAGGCCGGTCCGAAGCGATCGACTGCCCAGAGCTCCAGTCCTACCAAGGGGACTACGTGGCCAACGTCGGGCTCTGCGGCGCCCAGCTCGGCGCCGCCTCTGACCTGTACGGCACAGCCTTCGCCGTCGACGACATGGCTCAGGTGCTCGACGCCCTCGGCATCGATGCCGTCGACATGTACGGGGACTCATACGGCAGCTTCATGGCTCAGGCTTTCGCCGTGCGCCACCCCGATCGAGTGCGGACCTTGGTGCTCGACGGCACCTACCCGGTCGAGGACCAGGATCCCTGGTACCGCGACCTCAATGCGGCGTTGCGCGACGCCTTTCGGGTCGTTTGCGAGCGAGATCCGGGGTGCGACGCACTGGGTGGTGACCCGGTTGAGCGGATCGCACAGCTGGCCGACGCACTGCGTGCCAAGCCGCTCACCGGCACGGCATTCGACGCCGACGGGGTACGGCGTCGGGTGACGGTGGACGCCCCGATGCTGGGCTATCTGACCGGCGTGGCCGCCTATGGGCACGCCGTGTACCGCGAGCTCGACGCCGCCGCCCGCGCCTACCTCCAGGACGACCCGGATCCGGCGCCACTGCTCCGCATCGCCGCCGAACAGATCTACTGGGGCGACGGCGGGCCGGTCGAGGAGTTCTCGGAAGGCTTGTACGTGGCAGCGTTCTGCAACGACTACCCCCAATTGTGGGACATCGAGTCGCCTATCCCCCAGCGACTACCTCAATACGAGACTGCTCTCGCCGAGCTGAGGGCCACGGAACCGGCCGCGTTCTACCCGTACACCATCGATGACTGGGTGGCCTCACCATGGACCGAGTACACCTCGTGCCTCCGCTGGCCGGTTCCGAGCAACCATGTACCGCCGGTCGAGGCCGACACGCCCTACCCCGACGTCCCCACGCTGGTCATAGCGGGTGAGCTCGACTCGCTCACCTCCCCCGCCGGGGCGGAGATCGTCGCCGGCCGCTTCCCCAACTCGACCTATGTCGAGGTGGCGAACGGGGTCCATGTCATGGCGCTGAGTGACTTCTCGCGGTGCGCATCCGACCTGACGGTCCGTTTCGTCCAGACCGGTGGAGACGCCGGTGATATCTCGTGCGCCACCCGCTATCAGGAGGTGCGGGCGGTGGAGGAGTTTCCCGGCTCCCTGGCCGAGGTGGAACCGGCGCCACAGGGCGACCGGATCAAGTCCTCGGCGGCCGACCGGCGGGTGGTGGCTGCCGCCGCCAACACCGTGGCCGACATCTTCCCCCGCTGGCTCAACGCCATCGGTTTTGACGGTGTCGGGCTGAGGGGAGGCAGCTTCACCTCGCGCGGGACCGAACTCGTCCAGTTCCGGCTCCACAGGCTCGCCTGGGTGTCGCAGGTGCGGGTGAGCGGGACCGTCAGCTGGGATCGCGTCAGCGGCGCCATCGTCGCCCGGATCCGAGTGCAGGGGCCTGCTCCCGGCCAACTCGTGCTCCGGTGGAACGACTACCGGCAGTTGGCCGACCTCAGGGCGACCGGGACGGTCGGAAACCGTCCCGTCGACCTAGTGATGTCTGCTCCCTGACCTTCAGCGCCGAATCAGCCGGGCGACTGCCAGAGAGCCAACCACCAACGCCGCGCCCACGGCGCCAAGCAACCAAATCGGGACCGCGGTGCCCGCCGCTCCCCCGGTGCCGGTTGGAATGCCCTCGGGCGGGGTCTGCAGCCCGGCGACCTGCTGCACGGCGACGTCAAAGGTGCCACCCTCGGCTGACCCGATGCCGTAGATGAGGAACGCCGAGCCCTCGGAGAGATCAACCTCAGTCTGGAAAAGGTCTCCTTCGCCCTCCGCCGATGGAACAAGAGAAAGCGTGATCGCTCCTGCCTCCACTTCGGCGGTCGCCTCATCCCCATTGGCCACCTCGAGCGCTACCGGCTCGCCGTTGACCAGGAGATCGATCGCAGGGGCGTGTGCCTGATGCCTGAGGACTACACGCGCCTCGCCGGCCCCAACCGGGTCGGCGTTGTTGATGTAGACGGCAAGCGTCGGGTCCCCCGAGTTGGTCAGACCCGCCACAACGGTGGCGTCGGCTCCCTCAGCGAGATCCACTTCGGCGGCCAGAGCCGGCTCTTCGGTATCGGGGTCGGCGCCCTCGGGGTAGATGGCAACGTCGTGGGTGCCTGATGCCACCGTGGTCGCCTCGGTGACGGTGCCGAAAGTCATCTGCTCGACCACGAGTTCGCCGTCGAGGTAGATGTCCGCCGGGAACCCTCCCTCGCCCGGAATGGCATGGATGATCGTCAGCTTGCTCTCGGCCTGGGCGGCGAGCGCCGCACCGGCTCCCAGAGCCATGATCACCGCGGCGAGAATCCCCACAGTTGCCAGTCTCTTCATCGATCTCATCCTTTCGTTCACTGGCCCGAAACGACGAGGCTCGTGATCGAGCCATCGGCGTCGTACTCGAGCCCTTCCGCCAGCACATCTATGACTGTGAAAGAGACCCAGGCGCCTGCGATGCCTTCCAAACGGAACTCGGCGCGCCCATCTGATCCGGATGGCTCTGATACCGCCACCGGGATCGTCCCCGACCACACTGCGGTGACGGTGGCGCCGGGCACAGGCTTGCCGCCCGGCCCGGCTACCACCACCGTCACCGCCGCATCCCACTCCCCGTCCCCGGGGATCGGATTGCCCTCGAGCGTGACCGTCACCCCCGATGTCGCCACGGTCGTGGTGACATCCGCATCGGTCGTGCTCACCAAACCGCTGGTGGAAGGCGCCCCTGTCGACGGTGGGGCCGTCGGTGGGGTCGCCGATGTGGCGGTACGCGCTGCCGCGATCTGAGGTTCGGCCTCGGTCGTAGAAGTCGTCTCCGGCGCCGGTTGCGCGGTGGGTCCGACGGCAACCGTTCCAGGTGTCGACCCGATCACCGTGTCAACTCTCGGCATCTCGCCGGTCACGACCACCTCTCCCAAGACGATTCCCGTCACCGCCGCCGCCAGTCCGGCGACCACGAGCAACAGCGCCTCCCCGGAGCGTCTCGCTACCTTCCTGGCACGCATCAACTACCCCGCAGACGAATGGCTCCACACATGAGCGGCCCTCTCAATTGCCCTCCCGCGCCGCTTGTTCACCATGGTTCGGAGCGAAGGCTCGCCCGGTTTGGTGCGATCTGTCACGATCCGGGCCATGCCGCCCCACTACCGGGCACCCGGCTGGTTCAGCTCCCGGGTCTTCAATCCGCTTGTTTCTTGGTTCACCTACCGAGGCGTCAGTTTCATGGGGTCGCGCGTCCTGGCTGTGAGGGGCCGGAGCAGCGGCGAATGGCGCACCAACCCGGTCAACCTCCTCGAGTTCCAGGGTCGGCGCTACCTGGTGTCGCCCAGGGGGGAGGGGCAGTGGGTACGGAACCTCCGCGTGGCCGGCGGTGGCGAGTTGCGGCTCGGCTCCAAAGCTGAGCCCTTCAGCGCCGCAGAGATCGTCGATGACGCCAAAGTCCCGATACTGCGCGCCTACCTGGAACGGTGGAAGATCGAGGTGGGCGCCTTCTTCGAAGGGGTGGGACCCGACTCCAGCGACGATGAGATCGGCGCCATCGCCCCCCGCCACCCGGTTTTCGAGGTGCTGCCGGCTGCTTGACCGCGGCTATTCCTCGGCGGTCGTCTCCTCCAGCAGCCCGGCGCGTTGCAAGACGCCATCGGGAACGCCAACGAGCTGCCACGCCTCAGGGCTTATCCCCTTTCGGCGCGAGTAGCCGAGCGCCACCGCGACGAAGTCGGCCTCGAGGCTCCGGTCGCGGGCCACGACCCGGTCGCGCGCCGCCCACATCGCCTCCTCGACAGATTCCCGTTCGTCGATCAACGATGCCCGCTCGGCCTCGTCGCGGGTATCGGAGATGAGACGTCGCAGCGATGCGAGGCGGTGGGCCATGGCGGCCCGCTCCGGGTCGAGCACCTCGGCGCGCTCCAGCCGCTCCAGATACCGGCGCACCGCCATGGCATCGCGGCGACTGACCCTGGTCGGGGCGCCGTCGCCGGGGTAGGAAGGGTCTACGGTCACGGTGTCGACCGTATCACCCCAATCCACTGGCGGTGAGAATCAATGGTCGCCATCGCCCGGGTTGCGCGGTGCGGGCCACGGTCGGCACACTCCCCCGGTGGCGCCCTTCCTCGCCGGGCTTTTGGTCTTCGGCACTTCGGCCGTGGTGCTGGTCATGGAGATTCTCGCCGGTCGGCTCCTCGCACCATATGTAGGGGTCACACTCGAGACGTTCACCGCCATCATCGGCACCGTTCTTGCCGGGATCGCCCTTGGGACATGGCTGGGCGGGCGCCTCGCCGACCGGGTGGAGCCCCGGCGCCTGCTCGGGCCTGAACTGGCTCTTGGTGGCGTGGCGGTGGCGGTGGCAGCGCCGATGGCCCGGCTCCTAGGCCCGACAGCGGTCAGCGCCAACCCACCGACGCTGGTGCTCCTGGTGCTGGTGACCGTGTTCGTGCCAGCCGCCCTCCTCAGCGCAGTTCCACCCACAGTGGTCAAGGCGGTGCTCGCCGACCTGAATCGAACAGGGAGCGTCGTCGGCCGCTACTCGGCGCTGGGAACCGCAGGGGCCATCGCCGGCACATTTCTCACCGGGTTCGTCCTGGTCCCGCTGTTCCCCACCCCGCAGATACTGATGGGGCTTGCGGTTTTGCTCGTTGTCAGCGGGCTGGCGCTGTGGTGGTGGCTCGCCCCCACCCGGTCCGCATTTCTGATCATCCCGGCACTCCTCGCCGGCGTCTGGCTGGGGATCGCCCTGCCCGACCCCTGCGAGACCGAGACCTCCTACTACTGCCTGCGGGTGGAGGAGGATGTCGACAACCCGTCGGGCCGGACCTTGTGGCTCGATACTCTGCGACACGCCTACGTCGACCTCGATGACCCCACCGAACTCCGGTTCTCCTATACCCGGATGCTGGCGGCGGTGGCCGACGCCACCAGCGAGGGACCGATCGACGTGCTCCACATCGGTGGCGGTGGCTTCACGATGCCGCGCTGGTTGGAAGCGACCAGACCAGGGTCCAGCGGGGTGGTGCTCGAGCTCGACCCCGAGATCGTCGCTGTCGCCGAGGAGCGGCTGGGATGGGAGCCATCCCCGGAGGTCGACGTGCTCGTCGGTGACGCCAGGCTCGGCATCAGGCGGGTTGGACAATCGAGTGCCGACCTTGCGATCGGAGATGCTTTTGGTGGCGTTGCGGTGCCCTGGCATCTCACCACCGGCGAGTTCGTAGGTCAGGTGGCCGCCGTCCTCCGCCCCGATGGCGTCTACGCGGCGAACATCATCGACGGTTCGGAGATGGCCTTCCTCCGCGCCGAGGCCGCCACCTTCGCAACGGTCTTCGAGTACGTGGCGGTGTTGTCACTCCCCGAGCGCTTCGGCAGTGGGGGCAATTTCCTGGTGATGGGGAGCGATGAACCCGTCCCGGCTGACGAGATCATCGCCGCCGGTTCTCTTCACGACCTCGAACTGAGGGTGCTGACAGACGACGAGCTGGTCGACTTCATCGCCGATGCGGAGGTCCTGACCGACGGCCACGCACCTGTCGACCAGTTGCTCACTCCGGGGAGATGACCGCGATCAGACCCCGTCGCGTCGCCACGAGCAAAGCTGCTCGAGCGCGGGGCGGTCGATGAGCTCGGGCTCGGCCACCGCCACCCGGACCGGCGTCCTGGCCCGCATCGTCGCGGTCCGCATCCCATCCTCCAGATAGGCCTGCTCCCCCACCACGGCGCCGGGGCCGACCTCGCCCACCGTTTCGCCGTCTTTCTCCACCGACAGCATCCCGTCGAGGATGAGGAAGAGGGGGCCACCCTCCTCGCCCTGCTCGGTCAACAGATCGCCCGGGCGGAGTTGGCGCACCTCGGGACGGGCACCCTGCATGATCGTCGCCGACATCTGTCTCTCCAGCGCGCTCTCGACCTCGGCCACCAGCGCCGGGGAGTCTTCCTCGCCCCATGGGCTATGGGTGCCGAACTCGCCGCGGTACCAGTGCTCGACGTCGGTGAGGGCGCTCTTCGCCGCCAGCGCCCCATCAGGCCCGAACACCCAGTGGCGGGGAAACGAGCTGGCACCGACCAGTTCCACTTTCGCCGAGCCGGCAGCGTCGATTTCAAGAGCGAACGTGGTCCACACCGTCGGCGATACGACCTGGACAAAGGGAGGGTGCGACACTCGCCGCGGCGCCGGCATCCCGGCGCGCCCGCCGGCCGTCTGGATGAACCTGGCCCGCTCCTCCGACCGCTCCACCGGCTGGCGCCGGTCGGGAAAAGCGACCGCCGCGACCCTCGTCTCCCAAGGCCCGACACGGAGCGATGAACCACCCATCAGACCTTCGCTGTCCTGACCCCAGCCCGCATCCACCACCCGTCCGTCTTCGACCTCGACCCATCCCGACACCCTGTTGGCGAAGCGGAAGGTGTCGGCTTCGGCCAGCTGCTCCAGGTCGGCGAAGTCCAGATGGTCTGAGGGCGGCTGGTCGTAGTGGGTGACCCCCGATTCGAACACACCTCGCAACAGAGGCATGCCGGTGATCGCCTCGGAGGGGATCCAGCTCACGGTCGCTGCAGTCGACTGGTGTCTCATGGAATTCCGCTCGGATAGATGTCTCGTTCGCCGGTGACCAGTAGGCAGCGTTTCCTCGGCGATGTCCACCGCCTGATCGGCCACCCTTTCCAATGCCCGCGCCGCCATGATCATCCGCGTCGCCCATTCCAGCACGGAGCGATCAGGCCCGATCGCCACGGCGGCATCGATCGCATCTTTGTAGAAGTCGTCAACCTCGGCGTCGAGCAGCTTCAGTTCCTCGACAGCCGAATCGTCTCTCCCCTCGAATCCTGCCAGCGAGCGGTCGGTGATGGGGAGCACCGCTTCGCCCATGGCACGGAGCAGGCCCGCCAATAGGGGGTCGTCGGGGAGCCCGTCGGTCGCGATCACCATCTTGGCGATATTCGACGCCTGGTCGCCCATACGCTCCAGCACGACGAGCAGATGGAGTAGCGAGGCGAGCAGTCGAAGATCGGAGCCCATGGGGCCCTGCGTTGCGGTGAGCACCATCCACTGCCCGTGGAGGTCGAAGTACATCTCGTCGATGACGCGATCGCCCTCCACCACCCGCTCGGCCCGGATCCGGTCCCGTTGGTCGAGGGCGGCAACGGCCTCGGCGACCTGGGCGCGTACCTGCTTGCCCATTTCGAGGGTATCCGCTTCGAGCTTCTCCAGACTGGCGTGGAAGCGGCGGTTTGTGGTCATCGTGGGTGGTCACTGTATGCGCCCGCTTTCGATTACGGCGGAGCAGTCCGAGGTGGTCGTTACCCTGTCGGCCCCATCGGGGAGGGATGATGGAGGTCTGGCCCGGCCAGCCGTATCCGCTCGGCGCAACCTTCGACGGCGCCGGAACAAATGTCTCGATCTTCTCGGAAGTGGCCGACGCGGTGGAGTTCTGCCTCTTCGCCGACGATGGCACCGAGACCCGGGTCGAGCTCCCCGAGAGCGATGGCTTCGTCTGGCATGGCTACCTTCCCGAAGTCGTTGCCGGGCAGCGGTACGGCTTCCGGGTCCACGGCCCATGGGAACCCAGTCGCGGCCAGCGAGCCAACCCGGCAAAGCTGCTCCTCGATCCCTACTCGAAGGCGATCGACGGGACCGTCGCATGGGGACCGCCGGTGTTCCCCTACAAGTTCGATGACCCCGACCGGCCGGACGACTCCGACTCGGCACCCTCGGTACCTCGATCGGTGGTGGTGAGCCCCTTCTTCGATTGGAGGGACGACCGACATCCCCGGATCCCGCTCAACGAGACAGTGGTGTACGAGACCCATGTGCGCGGGATCTCGATGCGCCATCCCGATGTCCCAGAGGAGATCCGCGGCTCCTATTCCGGTCTAGCCCACCCCGTCATCATCGACCACCTGACCCGGCTCGGGATCACCGCCGTCGAATTGCTCCCCGTTCACGCCTTCATCCACGGCAACCACCTGGCCGAGCGGGGGTTGCGCAACTACTGGGGTTACGACTCGGTCGGCTTTCTTGCTCCTCACCACGAATACGCCAGGTATGACGTCCCAGGGGCACAGGTCCAGGAGTTCAAGAGCATGGTGAGGAGCCTCCACTCGGCCGGCATCGAGGTGATCCTCGATGTGGTCTACTCCCCCGGTGACAGGCTTGCGCTTTCGGGCCGCGTGCGGACGCGCGGCCCGCGCCACCCTGTCCCCTGGGAATCCATGTCCAGGTCGTTGTTGTTCGCGGCATTCAACGAGGGCGTCCACCGTTCCATGGCCGGCGACCACGAGGCCGCGGTCCAGTCTTTCGACCAGGTCCTCTCCGTGGATCCGCGCCACTTCCCCGCGCTCACCGCGAAGGCCTTCGCCCTCAAGCAGCTGGGGCGGACCGAAGAGGCGCTGAAGGGCTTCCAGCGCGCCATCGAGTTGGATCCCACCGCGGCGGACCCCCTCCGCGAGGCCGCGCTGTGCCAGCTGGCGCTGGGCGAGCCCG